>NZ_KV795257.1:551051-556622 GCF_001808955.1 Rothia sp. HMSC078H08 | reverse complement strand
CCTGGTCACCCACACTCAACTCGGAAGAGCCGGAAATAGCCTTCGTGATAGCGGAATAAAACGAAGGTGTGGAACTTGCAAGGACCGATCTCAAACTGGGATTCGATAGAACAGTTTAGCAAACGCTGACTTCGCTTTGCCGTCACTTGGAAACCTATCCGTTGGAAGTGCAGCTATCCTCACATACGCTTTTCCAAGTGAAGTATAGCTATGCACGTTTCACCGACGTTAGTAAAAACCCCGAACTTATCGCAGCCAACAGAAACCCGGTAGAAAATATATAGGAGCCAAAGGTGGCGCCTTTTAAAATCCAAGTCGTGGGAACGACAGCAAACAAGATCGGTGAGTTCGCAAAATCACCTGTGCTAATCGGAAGACCTGCCACCACAAAAAAGATGATAACAATCCATGAAACTAATGAAGTAGTCCAAAGCCGAAGCGCAAAACAGGCCAGAGTTAGCACAACCGAAGAGAAAACAAGTACTAAAGCAGTATGACTCGACAGTCGCTCATTAACAAGCTCGCCAATGATAGAGACATAAAGCAGACTCAAACAAAGGTTAACTACTTGTGCGAGAAGCAGCGATTTAGCAATGAACCGGAGCAGAACTTTATCGTGAATACTAAACGAGACGTACGAGGCAGGGACCTTAGCATGCGACAAAGCTAGACCTGCCGTGGCAATTGGGAGCATGATGAGTAACGCGGATTGCGCTACGGCAATGGTATTTCCATAACGGAGAAACAGCAGCGGAAGAACTAGTGCACCGAGATAAGCGATCGTGACCCAACGAATGATTGCAATTCGCTCGATAGAACACAAAGACTTCATTTTCTTACTGCTCCTTTACTTCGAAACCTAGCCACAAGAACATAGGTAATAATTAGGATTGGTACCGGGATAAGCGCAGAGAAACCGAAATTTGATTGCTCCTGGATATCTACGAACGAGATTGCGGTACCATTGAGATTCAGCCCTACGGAGTGGAGGGCGTTTGATATGTATGGGGTAGCATTGTCAGCTAGGTTACCGGGTAGCACTATCCAGAAGTACAGAAGAACACCTGAAATTACCGCGGCAGTCGGAGGTTTTGAGAGACTTTCTAATGTCGAGTAGATCAGAGCAATTAGTATACTTTGGAAGGTAAGAAAGCAAAGCAGGGTTGCTAGCCCAGAGTGCATTTTCGAACCAGACAAAACCATTGTTAGATCGAATAGCAGCACACTAAGTAGGTTTACAAGAACTATTGAAAGTGTTCGACAGATGGTGCGTAGGACGCTAGGCAACCAGGCAATGTATACCTGCTGAGGCAAACCCCCGTAGTGGACCTTGGAAACCCTAGCATCAAGTATAAAGAGTAATGCGAGGGAAATTAGTGGCTGCGTTCCAGTAAAGAAGAAGCTGTATCCCCCTGTTATTGGAGTTCCGCTTGCCTCACTTGAAATCCATGCACCGAGGAATAGTGACGCCATTGAGCCCAAGATAGCCGCGAGAAAATACCAGATGTTCCAATAGTAAGTAAGCAAAGCACGGATAGCTGAAGTAATTCGCATGGTCCTACCCCCGGTGATATAGGTCCGCGAGATTCACGCCGTTGAGGTCGGGGATATGCAAAGCTTTGCCGTTACGAACTACGACACACTCATCCGGGACGCCTTGAATCTCATGGAGGAGGTGCGTTGATATTACAACGCAGTTCCCTTCGTCCCGATAACGACGAAGCGTCGCAGACAAGGAGATCATGCCATCTGGATCCAAACCATTCTGTGGCTCATCAAGGAACAAAAATCTTGGTCTAGATAATAAAGCAAGACAAAGCTCCAGCCGTTCCTTCATGCCGGTCGAGTAGTCCTTGGCTTTCCGCCCGTGGGCAGCGCGGACGATGCCCACACTATCCAAGGCCGACTCAGGATCAACATCCAGACCCCAGAATGCCGCGACGACCTGTACATTTTGTTTACCGCTCAGATACGGAAAGTAGCTTGGATGGTCGATTGCAGCTGACATTTCGCTAATGTCTGTCTGATCGTATCTAATGTGGCCACTTACTGGTTTTATCCGACCAAGGAGCGTTTTCATTAAGGTGGTTTTACCTGCCCCATTTGGTCCAAGGAGGCAGATTATCCTGCCAGTATTTAGCTGCAAGTTAATGCCGCTCACTACTGGGGAATTCTTGTACCCAACCGACAAATCAGTTACCGATATAGCTGGCATGGCCTACCTTTCAAAGAAAACGGCCCTGGAGGTAAGGCCTAGGATGCCTTCCCTCCAGGGCCGACTGCTGCGACAAAGCTACTAACCACTTGCAGCCAACAGAGATGCCGCAGCCGTTAGCACACTGGGCAGTGAAGCATGCAATGCCACCCGTCGGGCACCCAGGGGCGCACAGGAACTTCGAGGTGATGTGAGGACAAACAGCTTCCTCAACCTCTTCAACACGGGTGTCAAGGTCAACGGTGACCACGACTTCTCCAAGCTCTCAGAATCTGAACATATTCAGGTAACAGAAAGTTACCCGCACTGCTATGATACAACGATGCAAGATTAGTAGGGGCAACTTTCAGAATGTTCAGGTCGCAGGTTCAAATCCTGTCCCCGCAACGGATAACTCCCGATAGCTTAGCTATCGGGAGTTTTTTTATTCCCTAAAACCCGTACTCCCGCCGACCTGTCTCCTTCTGCTGTCCTCCCGTCACCTTCCGACCGCCGGTCTGCCTTCTTTCGCCACCTTCCTGCACCTTTCCTGTCGGCGACCTGTCTTCATTTGCCGCCTACTTTTCTTCTTCTTGTGCTACCTTTCTGCCGCCTGCTGGGCGGCTTTCTTTATATCTCCTGCCTCTCCGTATCTCCTGCCTTCTGTAATCTGCGGAGGGGGTCTTCTGAACCTTGTCGGGGCGGTGCTTCGGGGAGACTGATGGGGGGGCAGCCTGCTGTCCCTTCCGGGGTGCTTGAGGTGGATCTTTCGGCCTCTCGAAACCCCTCTTGAAACCTCCTCACGGAATTTCATAGAACCGTCGTGAAAGTACCCTGGACTGGTTTCGGAACGTCTCCCGATGCGTCTTTCGAGGTATTCCTCAGTCCGTCTATCGGGGCTTCAAGCGGGTGTGCCCATGGGGGTGGTGGAGTCACTTCCGAGCGGTTGCTGGAGGGTGGTTACGCCTTCTTGAGACGCTGCTTTTGAGCTCCTTGAAAGGGGATCTGAAAGGGGTCCTGAAGGGGGCTCTGGGGCGGGTCTCAAGAGCGTGATGAGGGGTCCGATAGGATGCCTGGGTGGGGGAGTGGCGAGGGGGCTGTTTTTGCCTCAAAGTGCATTCTCAAAGTGGAATATGCGAAAGGTGCCTATATTCCGGGCTTGGAAATCACCCGTTTTGCCCCGGAATTCCGCGGTTTTTGGCAAAAATTGGGCTTCGAGTGCAACAATTCACTCTGAAAGTGATTGTAATCACATACGAAACATTCAAGTTAATTGTAGAGTTTTTTGAAACTCTTTCAAAAAACGCTCAAAAACCCCGGAAAATCAAGGAAAAATAGCCCATTCAACCTCTACTTGAGGGTGATTCAAGTTAAACTAGAAGCTTAGAAAAAGCTCTTGTTAAGATTGAATCTTGTTCGATACCCAAAAATAGCCCCAAAAAACCGCTGGAAAAGGCTTTTTGACCTGGTAGCTTTGAGTACGTGGTCACCGCGGTCCGCCGCGTAGCTCTCCGAAATGAATACTGCACCCCTCCATCACACGAGGAAACCCCCGCAACACACACGGGACGGTTACTGGACTTGCTCCATGCGGCATCACATTCGCAGGCCGACCGCCTATAGGCTTCTCACCTATAGACCACCTATCACTCAACCACTCTCGGGCGTCCGCGCCCCACGAAACACCAACAACGAGGACAACCCATGGCACTTCGCCCCCGCACCGTTAAGGCTGGCTCTCTCGCAGCCATCGCCGTACCCTCCGTGCTCGGTAGCACCCTGGTAGCACCCGCTTCCGCATTCGCACCCGTCGTTCAGGACATCCCCGGCGCAGCTACCCAGGCTCCGAAGTCCCTGTTCACCTCCACCGTGCAGCCCACCCTCTCGCAGGTTGCTGTGCAGATCCGCCAGCAGGCAGAACAGGCAAAGCAGACTCAGCAGGCTCCCGCAACGACCGCGGTTCAGCCCATCCAGAAGACCTACACTGCCCAGGCAACTCAGCAGACAACCCCCTCGGCTACCTTCCAGTCCGCACAGGCGGCTCAGCCTTCCGCTCAGCCCACCCTGGCACAGGTTGCACAGACCCCCGCAGCTACCCAGGCTCCCGCAGCTACCCAGGCTCCCGCAGCTACCCAGAGCGCTGCAACCCCTGCCGCGCAGCCCGCGCAGACCGCACAGGCTACTCAGGCGGCATCCGGTGTGGCAGCAACCCGCACCAACCAGACTTTCCTGTCCTACACCTCCCCGGCTGGTACCACCTCGCAGTACCACGTCTACGCTGAGGGCGTGGACTTCTCCAAGCCCGTTGGCGTGGTCTTCTACTTCGACGGCGACTACTGGCGCAACGACCAGTCCAAGGTCTACGACCCCTCCGGTGAGCTGGCTCAGATGGCTGCATCCGCAGCGGCACAGAACATGCTGTTCGTGCCCGTCATCTCCCCGGACGCCAACCGTTACGACGCTGGCGTGACCTGGTGGGAAGACATGGAGCGTAACGGCGAGTTCTTCCGCTCCTTCGCTTCCTCCTTCATCGCGGCTAACGGTGTGGACTCCTCCAAGGTGTGGACCATGGGCTACTCCGGTGGCGCTGAGTTCATCACCTACGAGCTGAACACCAAGCCCCAGACCTGGCGTAACGGCGGCGGATCCATCATGGTCGCTGGTGGTGGCCTGGACGAGGGTACCCCCTCGGCTGCGCTGAAGTCCCAGCCCATGTTCTGGTACGCAAACTCGAACGACGGCTCCGGCGAGACCTACCCGCAGACCTGGAGCGCACGAGGCGCCGTTGAAGGCGGCTACAACGCCTACCGCAACGCCGGCTACACCAACGCTTCCGCGACCGTTCTGAACGGCTCGGGCCACTTCGACTACAACTTCTCGCAGATTCTGAGCAACTCGCTGACCAAGGGCAAGGCAACCGCCGCTCCCAAGGCTGAGCAGAAGACCGAACAGAAATCTGAGCAGAAGCAGCAGAACACTCAGCGTGCCCGCACCATGAGCTCCGCAACTTACCAGAGCTACACCTCCCCGGCGGGTACCACCTCCCAGTACCACGTGTACGCGAACAACCTGGACTACTCCAAGCCCGTTGGCGTGGTCTTCTACTTCGACGGAGACTACTGGCAGCGTGACGAGTCCAAGGTCTACACCCCCGACGAGGGTATGCTCGCGGCAATGGGCAAAATCGCTAACGCCCGCAACATGGTCTTCGTGCCGGTCATCTCCCCGGACACCAACGCATCTGGCGACGGCATCACCTGGTGGGAAGACATGGACGCTAATGGCGAGTTCTTCCGCTCCTTCGCGAAGTCCTTTGTTAGCCAGAACAACCTGGACGCTTCCCAGGTGTGGACCATGGGCTACTCCGGTGGCGCTGA
>NZ_KV795257.1:496002-550951 GCF_001808955.1 Rothia sp. HMSC078H08 | reverse complement strand
TCCGGTGGCGCTGAGTTCATCACCTACGAGCTGACCGACCACAACACCTCCTGGCGTAACGGCGGCGGCTCCATCATGGTCGCAGGCGGCGACTCGGATGGCTCCGTGGACGCTGACGCAACCACCAAGGCATCCCCGATGTACTGGTGGGTTGGTGCGAAGGACACCTCCGGTAACACCAACCCCGTCACCTGGAGCGCACGAGGCGCAGTCGAGTCTGGATACAACGCATACCTGGGCGCAGGCTTCTCCGATGCCCGCGTGAAGCTGATTGACGGCTTCAGCCACCACGATTACGACCTGCCGCACATCCTGGCGTCCTCCCTGGACTTCGCCGGTAAGACCCCCGCGCTGGGCTACAGCGACCTGTCCGACTCGAACCCGAACTACAACGAGATCAGCTGGAACTCTGATCACCGCATCATGCTCGGCTTCGCGGACGGTACCTTCCGCCCGAACGCATCGGTCAACCGTGCGCAGCTGGCAACCTACCTGTACCGCGTGGCTGGCCGCCCCGCAGTGAACGCACCGGCTGTTTCGCCGTTCAGCGACGTTCCGGTCAACCACCCCGCGTACAAGGAGATTTTCTGGCTGAGCCAGCAGGGCATCAGCGGTAGCGACTTCCGCCCCCTGGAAGCCGTCACCGAGTCCACCATGGCTGAGTTCATGTACCGTGCAGCTGGCTCCCCGGCACAGGCTCAGGGCGGCTACGCGTCCCAGGCTCTGGCGTGGGCTGCCTCCAACGGCATCGGTACCGGCTCCACCTCCTCGGCAGCCATCACCCGTGACGCTATGGCAGGCTACCTGTACATCTACGCTAACTAAGGCGCACGGCCCCTAACGCATAAAGAACCGCCCCGCTCCTGAAATTCAGGAACGGGGCGGTTCTTTCTATAGGTTTAGCTCAAGAAGCTATACGCTAGACCAAGCTTAGAAGATCCTAGGCTTAGAGGGTCTGGGTGGGGGATTCCACAGCCAGGGGAGCCGGAGCTGCTGGAGCGTTCTTTGCCTTCAGAGCAGCCAGGCGAGCGTCCAGCTCGGTGTCGCGCTCCATCTGGTCCAGGGTGTTGAACTGTGCGTCCAGGGAGGAAGCTGCCAGCTCCTGCTGACCGATGACGCGTGCCTCTTCGCGGCGAACCTTCTCTTCGAAGCGGCTCATCTCGCTGGTCGGGTCCAGAACGTCGAACGCCTTCAGAGCGTCGTTCACCTGGGTCTGAGCTGCTGCAGTCTTCTGACGTGCGGTCAGCTCATCGCGCTTGTACTTGACCTCTTCAAGCTTGGAGCGCATCTTCTCCAGGCCGTCCTTGAGCTGGTTGACAACCTGAGTCTGAGAAGCCAGCTGAGGCTCAACAGCCTGCGCAGCCTTCTCAGCCAGCAGCTGCTTGTTCAGAGCAATCTTCGCGAGGTTATCGAACTTGTCAGCGTTGGCAACGTCGCCAGCTGCGCGGAACTCATCAGCCTTGTTAGAAGCTGCCAGAGCCTTGGTGCCCCACTCCTGAGCGGTCTTGACGTCCTCAGCGTGGTCCTTCTCGAGCAGACGCAGGTTGCCGATGGTCTGTGCTACTGCAGCCTCCGCCTCGCGGATGTTGTTGGTGTAGTCACGAACCATCTGGTCCAGCATCTTCTCCGGGTCCTCAGCTGCATCAATCAGAGCGTTGATGTTTGCCTTAGCGAGCTGTGCAATACGGCCGAAGATGGTCTGCTTAGCCATAATCTCCTACTTTCTGTTCACGGGCTGCGGGGGAGCACTACGCTCCTCGTGAGCCGTGCCCGTATAACTAATTATGTGGCAGATTTCTGGGTGCATGCTGTGAAAATGATGCACGCCTGATTTCTGCAACCTAAACTTTTGGTAAATTACCTCAGGTGTTTTCCGACTGGGGAAGAAAGCGGTGAGGTAAGCTATCCACCCCGCCGGTCAGACTGTAGAAAAACCTACAGAAACCGACCGACAGAATCGGTAGCATCGGAGGCGGTTAGAAGCTACCGCCGTCACCACCGCCGCTACCCCAATCGCCGCCACCGCCGCTGAAGCCGCCGCCCCAGCTGCCGCCGCTACTACCACCACTGCTGTGGCCGCCGCTGCTACCCCAGCTACTGGTGCCGGAGTTCATCGCGGTCATCAGAGCGCCCAGCAGCAGGCCCTTCGCCAGGTCACCGCCGAAGCTACCGCCGCCGCGGTCGTTCTGGTTGTTGTAGTAGTTGCCGACCTCGCTCTGAGCTCGGTTCTGCGCGTCGGTCGCCTTCTGAATCGCCATGTTGGCTTCCTTCATAGCGTTCAGCGGATCCGAAGAAGCCAGACGCTGAGCCTGACCCAGGTGACGCTCCGCCTCAGAAACAGCGGTCAGGGTCATCGGACCCACCGCAGCACGGCGGTTATTGATGTAGCTACGCGCACCGTTCACCGCAGCGTACGCAGAACGCATCGTACGATCCAGGTTCTGCGAAGCCGCACGAGAACGCTCGCGGGTAGCACGCATATTCGTCATTGCCTTATCCAGCTCGGCGGAAAGCTGACGCAGCTGGTTCGCCAGAGTCAGCGGGTCATTCGGGCGAGCCGAAGCGCTCTGATTGACCTGGTTGAGCACCGCCTCCATACCGGCAGCGACCGCACCCAAATCATCGCGACGCTGAGATGCAGCCAGGCTCTTCGCCTCCGCCACGTCACGCTGAATGCTCAGCAGGTCGGTGCTCAGACCCAGCTGAGCCTGCTCCAGCTCCTGCGCGCGGGTATTGACTGCCGCACCCAGAGTCTGAATCTGCGAGGCGGCTTCCTCAGCGGTGCGCAGGTGAGCAACTGCCTCCGAACGAGCGGTCGCAACGGTCGCCTGAGCCTTCTCAACCTCCGCAGCGCACAGCACCATGTTCGAGTCCAACAGGGTGGGAGTCTTCGAAATGGGCTCCAGGGCGCTGGGTAGGTAACGTTCCTTCAATGCGCGGTACTGGGCGGCAATCTCCTCCACCGAGGCACGCAGCTGCGGCAGACGCTGAGCCAGAGCCTCAATAGCCTGCGGTGCCTCCTGCTCCAGGTTGCGCAACTGAGCCAGCTTAGCGTCCTGCTCCTGAGCAATGCGGGTGACTTCCTGAGAGTTATCAATAATCTCAGTCAACCAGGCACGCTGCTCAGCCTCGGTATCGGGGATGCTATCGGTCAGGAGCTGCTGACGCTGGAAGGACTTACGCATCAGATCCTCAGCACGCGCAATCTCCTGGGCGAACTCAGCAACCTGCTGATCGCTGTACTGTGCGCGCGCAAAATCCAGTTCCTGCTTCGCGTGGCTCATCGTCGTATCAGCCTGCAGCAGGGCGCTACCGGCGCGAGTGCGCAGCTCCTCCAGCGGAACCTCCGGAATGGGGGAGTAGTTACGAGGCGCACCGTAGGAACGCTGAGGCTGCTGCTGAGCGTTCTTCTTCTTGCGGCGGCGGTACATCGCGTAACCGCCAGCACCCACGGTCGCCGCAGCACCCACACCGAGCACGCCGGTTACAACACCCGAAGAGCTACCGCCCTTCTGAGCCTCGATACCCTCAACCGCGGCCAGTGCCGCACCCGAATAGTCACTATTCTGCAGCTTCGGTTTAATGTAGTTCTGGTACACCTTGGTCTGCTGATCACTCGACAGGGTCTTCGTGCTACCAGCCAAGAAATACGCCTGGCGAGACTCGGTAGCAATCACCAGCACCACATCGGCAGAACCCCAATTGTTCTTCGTAGCAAGCGCCTTCGTCCAGCTCGAAGAAGTAGACGGGTTCTCAAACTTATCGATGACCACCACATGCAAATCCACGTTGTGCTTCTTCGACAGAGCAGAAATCTTAGACTTCAGGGTAGCGGTATCACCCAAAGAGTTCGTGGAATCGTACACAGTGGTGCCCGTAATCTGCATCGGGTCAGCAGCCTGCGCCGAGGTGCTCAAAAATGCAGAACCAGCCGGCAGAACCACCGGGGCACAAGAAAGACCTGCCGCCAGCACTGTGGCACCCAAGATAGTGCGCAGGCGAGGGCGTGCGGGACGAATCTGACGCGCAAAGGCGTGCTCGGTCATGGTCTTTCCTCCGTTGTCGTGAAGTATGAACGGACCTGCACTTCACGGCGTGCGTGTTCATCGCACACCTTAGTGCTGGTCACATTATTAGTGTAGCGGTGGCACAGGGGCCCAACAGCACAGATACGAGAATATTGCGCCGCTGTTTGCCGACCGTTTACCGTCTTCCCAGGCTTTATACAGGAAAGCCGGTATACAGGAAAGCCGGTATACAGGTGAGCCGGCGTCTAGCCTCACGCCAGACCCCGGCTCACCGGCTATTCAGACAGTTAGCGCCGACGCGCAATCTTTAGATTGCTCATCAGGTGCTCCACTACCTCCGCGGCATTAACATCGTGGATGCTCTGTGCTATGCCGTTCACTACCTGAACCCGCGAAGATGAGGCGAACATCCAGCCTAAGAACTGCACAGTATTCAGCAACCTAGAACTGCGATCTGCCTGCTTTCGCATCTGTGACCACAAAAAGGGCGTAGTCGGCACACCACGGCCCTTATACACCTGGGAATTAGAATGGGCATCCAGAAGCTCAGCGAGCGCCTCAATATTTTCGGTCAGCTCCTTCAAATCCTCATCCCCGGCAGAGGAGCCGACGTAATACCGTTCAACCAGGCTCAAAGGCATGTAGCCGCTACAGCTACTCACCCACGCCAGCTTCAAACGCAGATTCTGCAGACGAAGCACCTGCTTCAGAAGTCTCGAATGGGTGCGCAACACAGACAACGGTATGGAAGAGAATGCCATCGCCTCCGAGAGCAGGCCCTCGGAGAGCGCCTCCTCGGAAGACGCCTCGTTCTGATTCAAGCTACCCACCAGAAGCTCCGGTCCCTCGTAGTGAACGAACGCCAGAACCTCGGGAACACTCGAGAGGGAACGGATGCGCTCGCCAATGGTCGGAAGATCCTCCCCATCCGGGGCGTACTGTTCGCGGCTGAACATCAACGTCTGGATAGGCTTCTCGGCAAGGTCGGGCGAGTAATGAGCAAGCGCCCGCAAATCGGTCACAACCTCCGCTAGAACGCCGTCCTGCTCAACCTGCAGAAGCTCCTGGAGAAGCTCAATGACAGAGCGCGCCTGCAGGCACAAGACAGCGGCGCAGAACTCCGCATCCTGAAGCTCAAGACGCACCTTCTCCAGGCGCTCTTCCAGCGTGGACTGCACGCCCTTGAGCTCAAACTCGCTTAGCTGTTCCGGACGGAGCATACGGTGCGTACCATCATCGCCGGAACGGTAGAAAAGCTCGCTAAACTCCAACGTAGACTGAACGCCCTTCAACGCCCGCTCTCGCAACTCGGGCAGAACGTTAAAGGCGACTTCGGTCATCTCATTCCAGACCTTGGCCTCATCGATCTTCGAATCCTTACGAGCAGTCTTCTTCCATGTCTCGGCAAGCTGCATAGCGCGGTCAAATTCGCTCAGTTCCACAAAAGCCGCCAGCTTCTGTGCGCTCTCACGCAGATAACGCACCGCATACAGGCGGTCGCTCAAAGAATCTGGGAGGGTATCCTCCAGCAGACGCCAACGGAAGGTACGCTCAAAGCACTCCTCGGTCAGGCTAATGACGGTGGCGCTCAGGGAGAGCGCATGATCGCGAGCAAACGCGAAAGAACCCGGGGTATCCGCCAGACGAGGCAGGGACGTATAGAACTCCAGCGCCCCGCTCAGCTTCAGCTGAGATACCCGGATGGTTTCTTCCAGCTCGGCGGCAAGCACCGCGCGGTCAGCCTGGGCAGTCTCCTTGAAACAGTGCAACGGAGAAACCTGCGCACGCTCGAGCGTCTGCAGGTTCATGACCGCACGCATGAGATAGTTCTCAAGAATATCGATCTGCTGCCGGCGCGGACGCTGATTCAGCGGAACATGATTCTCCTGCGTGCCGACCAGCAGATGCTGCGGCACACCGCTAATCGACGGCAGCGCAAAGACCTCATCCTCTGATGTACTGACAGAAAGCACCATGGGGTAGCGGCTACGCTGCGCATTCTCTAGAGGGGGAATGAGCTTGAAGTTGGTGCTCAAAGAGAAATGGTCAGAGGGCGCCGGGTTACTCTTGGGAGCCTGCTGGGCGGTCTCCTGCTGCGGGCGCTCTTCAGGCTGCGCCGGGGTGTTCTGGGGCATGCTCTGCTGTTCCTGGCTTTCTGCTGAATGGTTTTGCGCCGAGTGGTTCTGTGCCGAGTGGTTCTGTGCCGAAGAACCGGAGACACCACCGGCCTGCATCGGCTCCAACGGGGATGGCGCCGCCACCGGCTGCTGAGGAGGCTGAGGCGACTGAGTCTGCTGTGCCTGAGCCTGTTGAGCTTCGACAGCCTGATCCTGCTGGGGGATCGGGGGCTGTGCCGGCTGCTGAACGCTACCACCGGGCTGTGCCGGTTTCGGTTGGTAATGCATCGGGTAGCTCACCGCGCCCTGTACCTGCTGAGGGGGTACTTGCTGTGAAGGCCCCTGCTGAGGTGGTACCTGCTGATTCATCGCCTGGTTCTGCTGCTGTTGCAGTACCTGCCGCCTAATCTCACGCGCACGACGGCGCGAAGGGCTCAACGACGCGAAAAACGCTACAGCCGCGCAGATTAGAACAAATATAAGCAACGCATACAGGCGTGTTGCGCCGTCTAGGGAAGACGCCACCGCCGCAGGCATGATCGGCAGCGCGCCAACAAGAGCGAAAACAGCAGAAATAATCCTCATGACTTCACCATAACCCAGCTAAATCCCGGGTGCTCGCAACGCCGTTGCCTTACCGCATACTAAAAGGGAAGTAGCCGGGGTACCGGGTGCTCTCCGCCAGTGCTTCCCGTGCTCGCATCCGCATCCGCCTCACAGTTAAAAGACGATGCGGCGTGCGCCCCATGTAGGGGCTCACGCCGCATCAATCATCACTCAACTCATTATCACACCCGGGCCGGTCCTCACACCGACCCTTCGGGACATACTGGGGATTCTCGCCCCTCCCGGTGCAGGGCTCTCATCTCCCGCCCCGGAAAACTATCAAACTTTATACGCTACCTACCGGCAGTCAGTGCGTGGGTAGCCATCTGCTGAGCCAGCTCGGAGGCCTTTTCCGCACGATGACGGCGGTACACCATTCCCGAGCAACACGCCACAATACCCGCACCAATACCGATGGAGCTTGCCAAGATCGCACAGAAAATCAGGGTGCCGATCATCATGGGTTTCTCCTTTACCTTTGTCCTTTGCCTTTGTTCTCGGCTCTATGTGCCTTCAACATTACGGAGCAACCCTGTGTTCAAGCTGTGTACCAAGAAGCGTCATGCTGTGTAAACCGTGAAGAAAAACTGGGCTCTTTAAAAGAGAAACCTGAGAGTGACGAAAAATAGTGAACAAAGCCCCAAAATAAACTAGCTGCCGGGCAAATCGCCGGGTATCTCAGACCAGCGAATCAGCTGCCGATGAAAGGGTGCGAGGAAAATTCCCAGGGAACTCCCCGATAACCAACAGCAAAAAGATATAGAACGCAATGAAACACCATCTACAGTAGAAAGATAGCGTGCGCCCAGGGTGACGCATACGCACGACTCTAGGAGAACTCATGACTCAAAATAACGGATGGTCTTACGGCGGCAATGACGGCGTCACGGATGCAACCCGTCCCCTGCAGAACGTGAACGGACAGGCAAGCTACCAGCCCGCAAACCAGCAGCAGGGTCAGAACGCATACCCGCAAGCATATGCTTCTCCCGGCTACACCTACCCCCAGGCAGCCGCTGCTCAGGTCGCTTCGGCGCAGTCTGCACGCCAGAACACCGATAACAACAAGCGTTACGGCGCAGGTGTTGTGCTCACCGCGGCTCTGCTTGCAGCCCTCGTTGGCGGTGGCGTTGGCGCGGGTGTCGGAGGCGGCATCGCAGCATCGAATAACAGCTCCACCAGCACCTCCTCCCGTGGTTCCGTCAGCTCCAATATCAGCAACTCTTCCACCGTGGCAGGCGTAGCAGAAACCGCGAAGAAGGTCCTGCCCTCTACCGTGACCATCATGGCCTCAAGTGGCTCCACCTCCGGCGGCGGTAGTGGTGTCGTCCTCGACAAGGACGGCCACATCCTCACCAACCACCACGTGGTCACCCTCGAATCTTCCAGAGAAGCATCCACCATTGAGGTTCGCCTGAGCGACGGTACCGTACGCACCGCATCCGTGGTAGGCCTGGACTCTGCCGCTGACCTGGCAGTCCTGAAGATTAACCCCTCCGGCCTGGACCTGCAGCCCATCACCTGGGGCGACTCCTCCAAGCTGGTCTCCGGCGAAGCCGTGGTTGCCCTCGGCGCGCCGTATCGTCGTAGCGAATCGGTGACCGCCGGCGTAGTCTCGAACGTCAACCGCGTGCAGCCCGCTGACGCGAAGGGTCAGAACTACATCCCCATGATTCAGGTTGATGTGCCCATCAACCACGGTAACTCCGGTGGCCCGCTGGTGAACCTCAAGGGCGAACTGGTCGGCATTAACGCGCAGGGTCAGGCAAGCCAGGACGGCGGCACCGCCGACGGTATGGCGTTCTCCATTACCTCCAACTACGCCAAGCGCATCTCCTCCGAGATCATTGCCAAGGGTAAGGCAACCCACGGCTACCTGGGCGCGAGCGTAAAGAACAGCCCCGCGGACACCGGTTCGGGCTCGTCCAAGCTCATCCCCGGTGGCGTTGAAATTGCCTCGGTAGAATCTAACAGCCCCGCCGCGAAGGCAGGCCTGCGATCCGGCGACGTCGTGATTGAAGCCGACGGTCACGCCGTGACCAAGAGCGACGAGCTTAACGGTACCGTGCGTGCCGCGGCAGCAGGCTCTGATCTGAAGCTGAAGATTAAGCGCGGCTCCTCCACCCATGACATCACCGTGACCCTGGGCGACGCCGACAGCCAGAAGTAAACAGCCAGAAGCAAAACGCGTTGCGCCAACGAACGTTGAGAGATACGGCTGAGAGACACCCGCTCAGTTGCCTATAACGTTCAGCAAGAACGCAACATAGCGTACACAAAGAAAGCTCCCACCCCGCGTATGGGGTGGGAGCTTTCTTTTGTTAGTACAGCAAACTGTATTGGCGTTGCAGATTAGGGGAGAATTAGACGCCCTCGAGAACCTCGCCCACGCGCTTCTGCAAAGCCGGGACAACCTCCTGCTCGAACCACGGGTTCTTCGCCTGCCACCTAAAATTCAGCGGCGAAGGATGCACCAGCGGCAGAAACTTAGGAAGATAAGACTCCCACGCACGAACCGTCTCCGTCAGGTTCTTCTGCGCCTTAGGGGCGTGCACACCATCCAGGTAGTGCTTCTGAGAGTAAGCCCCCACCAGCAGAATTAGCTGAACGTTCGGCATGAGCTCCAGAAGCTGCGGATGCCACTTCGGGGCGAAATCCTTACGCGGCGGGTTATCGCCGTGCGCGCCCTTACCCGGGTAATAGAAATCCATCGGCAACAGCGAAATCAGGTCGGGGTCATAGAACTGCTCATCCGTCACGCCCATCCACTCGCGCAACTTCACGCCGCTCGGGTCATTCCACGGGATACGGCTCTCCTGCGCGGCACGCCCAGGCGCCTGACCAATCACCACAATACGCGCCTTTGGGGACGCCGAATAGACCGGCTCCCAACCCTGCTCCGTGAACTCCCTATTCTGCGGATCCTGGCGAATCTGCTCAGCCAGGGGAGGGCGCGTCTCCAGAATCTGCTGAACCAGAGGCCCCGGCAGATTATGGTGTGCTGCAGCCATGCTAGATAGCGCCTCCCTCAAAACCGTTCTGACGCCACGCCTCAAAAATCGCAATGGACGCAGAATTAGCCAGGTTCAGCGAACGGCGACCCGGCTTCATCGGAATCTTCACCCGCTTAGTCACGTGCGGGTCCTGCTGAACCTCAGCAGGCAGCCCCACCGACTCCGGACCAAACATGAACACGTCACCGGGACGGTACTCAATATCCGCATACGACGTCGAAGCAGTCGTCGTGAACGCAAAAACACGCTCCGGAGCCAGAGCCTCCCACGCATCCTCGAGGGTCTCGTGCACCGTCACCACCGCCAGGTCGTGGTAGTCCAGACCCGCACGGCGCAGATGCGCATCATCAAAGTTAAAGCCCAGCGGCTTCACCAGGTGCAGCTCAGCGCCAGTAATCGCCGCCAAACGGATAGCATTGCCGGTATTGCCCGGAATCTCAGGGGTATAGAAAAGAATCTTGAACACGTTCCTAAGTGTACCGCGCAGCCCCCGACCAGCCCGGAACAGCCCCCGACCAGCATTGAGCGTCCCGGGGCAGTAGCGCTCGCCGACCCAGCCGCAGGTGAACACACCTAGAAGAGCGCGGATAGAGCGCGATAAAATAAGCGAGGCGAAAAACCGCCGAACAACCCAGCAGGAGGAACCATGAGCGCAGAAACCAACCGTCAGAACGGCCGCGTCTACCTTGACCACGCCGCCACCACCGACGTACTGCCCGCAGCCATCGACGCCATGGTCGAACAGATGCGCAACGGCGGCAACCCCTCCTCCCTGCACGCTACCGGACGTGATGCCCGCGCCACCGTCGAGTACGCCCGCGAACGCATCGCCCGCGCCGTCGGAGCCGACCCCGCCGAAATTATTTTCACCTCCGGCGGCACCGAAGCAGACAACCTCGCCGTCAAGGGCATCTACTGGAAACGCCGCGAAGAAAACCCGCAGCGCACCCGAATTCTCGTCTCCTCCATTGAACACCACGCCGTGGAAGAAACCTGCGAATGGCTCGAAAAGGCAGAAGGCGCGCAGCTCGAATGGATCCCCGTAGACGAGCACGGTAGCGTCAACCCGCAAACCGTCCGCGAACTCATCGAAAAGAACCCCGAAGACGTCGCGCTCGTGACCGTCATGTGGGCGAACAATGAGGTCGGTACCGTACAGCCCATCCCCGAGATCGCCGCTATCGCCGCCGAATACGGTATTCCCGTGCACTCGGACGCGGTGCAGGCATTCGGCGCAATCCCCATTGACTTCCACGCCAGCGGGGTAGCGACCCTCGCAATCTCCGGCCACAAAATCGGTGGTCCCATGGGCATCGGCGCGCTGGTTGCAACCCGTGCCGTGCAGATGACCCCCGTCCTCCACGGAGGCGGCCAGGAACGCTCCGTACGCTCCGGCACCATCGACGCACCCGCCATCGCAGGTTTCGCAGAGGCCGCCGTGCACTCGGTACAGCACCTCGACAAAGAATCCGCCCGCATCGCCGCGCTACGCAACGAACTCGTTGCGGCAATTAGCGCGCTCATCCCTCAGGCGCACCTGAGCGGCGAAAACCCGCTCACCGAAGAATACCCCGGCCAGAAGCGACTGCCCGGCAACGCCCACTTCACCTTCGAAAACGCAGAAGGTGACACCCTGCTCTTCCTGCTGGACATGCAGGGCATCAGCAGCTCCACCGGCTCCGCCTGCAACGCCGGGGTGACCCGCCCCTCCCACGTGCTCATGGCAATGGGAATGGACGAAGACACCGCCCGCAGCGCCCAGCGCTTCACCCTCGGTCACTCGACCACCGGAGCCGATATTGCGCGCCTCATCGCGGCACTACCCGCTGCCTACGAACAGGCAGCAAAGGCGGGGCTGTCCTCGCAGCTGCCGGACGCCTCCCGCTGGTACTAAAAGACAGAAAAAAGGTACCGAACCGCCCTCAGCTTGCAATATCAGCGTTCGCTGAGGGCGGGCTGAGGGTGCACTGCCCAATATCCCGCCGAGCCCCTGCGTACAATGGGTAGCTACAGTAACGAAAAGTCCGCCCACACAAATAAGGCGTACCTTTCTAAAGGCTCAACACAACAGAAGGATAGGCAGTGAAAATTCTTGCAGCTATGAGTGGCGGCGTTGACTCCGCAGTCGCCGCAGCCCGCGCCGTAGAAGCAGGACACGAAGTAGTCGGCGTTCACCTCGCACTATCCCGCATGCCCGGCACCCTGCGCACCGGCTCCCGCGGCTGCTGCACCCTCGAAGACTCCATGGACGCCCGCCGCGTCTGCTCCCAGCTGGGCATCCCCTTCTTCGTCTGGGACTTCTCCGAACGCTTCAAGGAAGACGTCGTCGACGACTTCATCTCCGAATACGAAGCCGGACGAACCCCCAACCCCTGCATGCGCTGCAACGAAAAGATCAAGTTCGCCGCGCTCCTCGAACGCGCCCTCGCACTCGGCTTCGACGCCGTGGTGACCGGCCACTACGCCCGCGTCATCACCACCGAAGACGGCAACCGCGAACTGCACCGCGCCGCCGACTGGGCCAAGGACCAGTCCTACGTGCTCGGTGTGCTCACCCACGAACAGCTCAAGCACGCCTGGTTCCCCCTGGCGGACACCCCCTCCAAGGCGCAGGTACGTGCGGAGGCGGCAGAGCGCGGCTTCTCCGTGGCGAAGAAGCCCGACTCCTACGACATCTGCTTCATTCCCGAAGGCGATACCCGCGCCTGGCTGGGCGACCACATCACAATGCGCCCCGGCCTCATCAAAGACACCCACGGCGAGGTGCTCGGCGAGCACCCCGGCGCGCAGGCATACACCGTAGGCCAGCGCAAGGGCCTGGCACTGGGCCGCCCCGCCGCCGACGGCAAGCCCCGCTTCGTGCTGGAGGTGCGCCCCAAGGAAAACGAAGTTATCGTCGGCTCCCGCGAGCTGCTTGCCGTGCACGAAATCCGCGGTATCCGCGCCACCTGGGCGGGCGTACCCGTAGAACAGGCGGCACGCTTCCTGGAACAGCCCGCACAGCTGGGCGCCCGCAGCGAAGAGTTCGAGGTGACCGCACAGGTGCGCGCGCACGCCGACCCGGTCCGCGCCAAGGCGTACATGACCTGGGCACCCGACCCCGAAGCTGAAGAAGAAGGCGCACTGCGTCTGGAAACCGTAGTGCGCCTCCTGGATCCGCTCTCCGGCGTGGCACCGGGACAGACCATGGTGCTCTACCAGGGCACCCGCGTACTGGGTCAGTCCACGATCGCCCGCGCCTACTCGCTGGACCGCGAAGACATTCAGGAAACCCTGTCTGCTGGCGCCTCCACCAGCGCCGACTAGCCGCACAGAATAGCCGCGTACCCCGCTATTCGCAGCTGTTGCCGCAACAGCCTGCTCGAGCGCAACGCACAGAAGACCACAACCGGACTGAGGAGAGACCGATGACTGCCGAACACACTTCCTGCGAATTTGACCCCCACGCCACCTCCATGGGCGATGAAGTCGCGCCGGAGGTTTACGAGGAGCTCTTCGCCATGCGCCGCTCCATCGACAACTTCGATGCAGCGTTGGTGCACATCCTCGCGGAGCGTTTTCAGGCAACCAAGCGCGTGGGCGTCCTGAAGGCTAAGCACAACCTGCCCGCTGGCGACCCCGGTCGTGAAGAGGCGCAGATTGCTCGCCTGCGTGCCATGGCGAAGGAATCCAGCCTGGACCCGGAATTCGCGGAGAAGTTCCTGAACTTCATCATCTCTGAGGTGATTCGCCACCACGTGCGCATCGCGAACGAGCACGCTGACCAGGACGAAGAGACTGAAAAGTCTGAAAGCTAAGACTTTCTAAGATTTCACCCTCTTCGAGATCTCAGCCTCTCCGAAAAGCCCCGCTCTCATCCCTGCTGAGCATCCATCGTGCTGAGCGTCCAGCGGCAGAGCATCGACCCGCCCGCACTTTTCCCTAACCTGTCTTAACCTCACTCGTTTATGCCCCCTCAATCTTCCTCCCGCCAGAATGCCCGCACCGAGCCGGTGCCGGAGCGCCTGCTACTGCCCGGTGAGTACCGTGCCCCCGAAGGGGACGAACTGACCGAACAGGACCTCGCCGCGCTCGCTACGGAGCGTCCGCTGGTACGTGCTAGCGGTCTGGGCGATTTTCCCGGCGATGACCTGGCTGAGGCGATGTCCCGTGTGGAGGGCGAGCTGGGTTCCCCGCACTTGCCGTTCCTGCCGCATCTGCCTGCGCTGGGCTGGCGGAGTACCCCGCTGGCACGCACCCTGGCGGTGTGCGAGGGACTTGCCTTTGACGGTGCCTCGTTTGGGTGGCGCATGGTGCATAGCGGCGGCAGGGGAGCGCGCGAGTCTGCCCTGGCGCAGGACCGTCTGCTCTCCGATATCAATCTTCTCGCTGACCGCGTGGGCTCGCAGAAGAAACGTTTCGGTTCAGGGCAGGATACCGCCCCGGCGTATAAGATTCAGCTGGCCGGTCCGCTGACTCTTGCCGCCAGTATCTATTTGCCCGGCGGCGAGCGTGCCATTAGTGATGCAGGGGCGAGCCGTGACCTGCTGGAGTCGTTCCTGGAAGGCCTGGAACGCTGGATGGGTTCTCTGCGCGAGGCTCTGCAAGCTCCGCGGGCGCTGATTGCCGTGCAGCTGGATGAATCCGAATTTCAGCGTCTGATGGAGGGGGCCATCCCTACGGTGAGTGGTTTCCGCTCCCTGCCGGCTTTGCAACCTCACTACTATCAGCAGGTGTACCGCCGTATCTCGGAGCGTTTCGCCGAGCTGAATCTGCAGCTCATCCTGGATGTGGATGGCACCGCGCTCAAGCCTGTGCAGGAGCTGAAGCTGCTGAGCCAGTCCCGCCCCACCCTTGACGCGTTGGCTCTTGTGAAGGCGATGCGTGTTGAGGGCGGCGCTCCTTGCGCTTTGCTGTTGCATCCTGATCGTGCCCGCCTCAAGGGGCCGGGCACGCTGCAGGTTCCGCCGCTGAGCGACCCTCGTTCCTGGGAACCTGTGGCGCAACTTTTGGAGGCTCAGGCTCAGCTGTGGCTGCCGGTGGTGACCTCTGCGCGGGTTCCTGATCAGGTGCGCCGCCTGTACAGCCTGTGGCGCGAGGTTGGTCTTGAGCCGACCCAGTTGAGCGCGGTGGGTTTGATGCCTGATGAGCGTATTCAGAGCGGTTCCGTGCCTGCTGGGATGACTTCAGCCGCGGTAAGTATGCTGGATGCCACGGCTTCGCTGGCTCGGGTGACAGAGTGTGCCCGTGCATTGGCTGAGTGCGCGGTATGATTAGAGAATCAGCTTTTTTATGTAAGTATTTACGACAATTCTTTAGGGAGGTACTGTGAGCGCAAGCGACGCACACACCATTTTGGTGGTTGATGACGATGATGCTCTGGCGGAAATGATTGGCCTCGTGCTCGCGCAAGAGGGCTTTAACGCTGTTTTCTGTGAAAATGGTGCACGCGCTTTTGAAACTTTTATGCGTTCCACTCCCGATTTGGTGCTTTTGGATTTGATGCTTCCTGGCATGAACGGTATTGAAGTGTGCCAGCAAATTCGCCGCTCTTCTAATGTGCCGATTATTATGTTGACCGCTAAAAGCGACACTGAAGATGTTGTTAAGGGTCTTGAGGCTGGTGCTGATGATTACATTGCGAAGCCTTTTAAGCACGCTGAATTGTTGGCGCGTATTCGTACTCGTTTGCGTCCGCGCGAGAGCCGCCAGCTGGTGGTGTCCATTGGCGATATTGTCATGGATATGGACGGTCGTACCGTCAAGTACCACAGCACTGAGGTTCCGATGACTCCTCTGGAGTTTGACCTGCTGGCTGCGCTGGTGCGCCACCCGGGTCAGGCGTTGAGCCGTCAGGAACTGCTGGATATGGTCTGGGGTTACACTGATGTGAGCGATTCGCTGGTAAACGTGCACGTCCAGCGTTTGCGCGCTAAGTTTGATGAGCTGGGTGCGGATCGTTTTATTCAGACGGTTCGTGGCGTTGGCTATAAGATTCCGACCGAGCTGGTGGGATCTTCCGGTAGCTAATCGGAACCTATTCATAGGCGAAGGGATAACCTGATTGTCTGTTGCGAAGTCGAGCCATGAGCACGGCGCTTTGACGGCGGAGGCGGTAGCCTCCGCCTCTTCGCGTACCCGCACTTCCAAGCCGCGTAAAGCGAAAAAGCAGAGTAGTAGGAGCCTGATGCAGCGCGCTCAGCGTCTGTGGAAGGAATCTCTGCAGTTCCGTGCTCTGGGAACCGCGGGCATCATGATGTTCCTGAGCTTCTTGATGGTGGGTTGGTCCTTGTCAAGCCAGATTGCGTCGAGTCTTTTTGAGAATCAGAAGTCTCAGGCGCTGGCGGAATCGGAGAGTGGTTTCCGCAACGTTCAGAGCGTGCTGGACTCCTCTGAGGCCCGTAGTGACAGCGAAATTCGCCGTAATGTGAGCCGTACCCTGACCGTGCTGGATGCGGGTAGCTCGGGTAAGCGCAATTGGATTCTTGTGCCTTTGGAAGGTCAAGGTAAGCAGGGTTTTATTCCTGAGCAGAGCAGTAATAATTCTTTGAATTCTTCGAGTATTCCGAATGATTTCAAACAAACTGTTCGCGATAAAGATGGTATTTTCTGGCAGACGTCTACGGTGACTACTGTCGAAAATAATCGTGAGCGTACCTATCCGGTGCTTATTGTTGGTACACATATTTCTATTGCACAGAACCCTAATTACGGTTTGTTCCTTGTGTACGATATGACGGATTCTTCCGCCACGATTGCGCATATTAACTTTGTTCTTTTTGGCGGTTTCTGCGCACTGCTTACTGTGGTGCTTTCTGTGGTGTGGATTGTGACTCGTTTTGTGGTCCGCCCGATTACGCAGACCGCTATTACGGCGGAGAAGCTGGCTGCTGGCGATCTGGATCAGCGCGTGTCTGTACACGGTGAGCATCAGGCGGCGCGTCTGGGCTATTCCTTCAACCTGATGGCTGACTCGCTGCAGGAGAAAATTGTTCAGCTGGAGCGCCTGTCGACTCTGCAGCAGCGCTTTGTGTCTGACGTGTCGCATGAGTTGCGTACTCCGCTGTCGACGGTGCGTTTGGGTACGGAACTTCTGTACGATACGCGTGACGAGATGGAGCGCACGCAGAGCCGCACCGTGGAGCTTCTGCACGATCAGGTGGATCGTTTCCAGTCGATGCTTTCTGACCTGCTGGAGATTTCTCGTTTCGATGCAGGTAGCGCAATGCTGACCATCGACACTGAAGACTTCATGCGTGTGCTGTCGAATATTTTGCAGGAGGCTCTGCCGCACCTGGAGCGCACGAATACTAAGCTGAACGTGCATACGAGCCATGAGAGCATCATGGTTGATATGGACCGCGTGCGTATTGAGCGTGTGCTCCGTAACCTGCTGTACAACGCGATTGAGCACGGCGAGTCCCGCCCGATTGACGTGTACGTGGGTGCGAATGCCACGAACCTGGGTGTTGCGGTGCGTGACCACGGTATCGGTCTGTCTGAGGATGAGGCTGTTCAGGTGTTCAACCGTTTCTGGCGTGCTGATACTTCCCGTAAGCGCACCCTGGGCGGTACGGGTCTGGGTCTGTCGATTGCTGCTGAGGATGTGCGTCTGCACGGCGGCACGATTGAGGCGTGGGGCGAGAAGGGCCGCGGTGCCTGCTTCACGATGAACCTGCCGCTGATTCACGGTGCGCCTTTGGGCGAGTCGCCGGTTTTGGTGACGGGTGAGCCTGAGGTGAGTGCGCATCGTTCGGCGACCGCGAAGGATACGCTGCCCAATATTGCTCCTCGTGCGAACCTTGAGGGCGAGCTCTAAGGGGTTCAAACGGGGAGAGGCTTTAGGCTTCTGTCATATATCGGTGCGTTGGTGTTGCTCGGCTGTATTTACGCTTATCCTTGCGTATTTGCACTGTTCACCCAGTACAATCAATGCAGATATGTTTTCACGGTGTTGCTATTTCGCCGTGGTTATCTTTTCACCGTGTTGCGGTGGCCTGCAACGGTAGTTGGTGATTGTTTGTCTTTGTTCGTAGAGGAAGGTTAAGACCTCCATGGCTCATAGGGCTATTGTTTCTCGACGCGCCGCGCTGTCTTGGGGTGCGGTGTCTTTGGCGACGCTCGTGAGCTCTTGCGCGGGTCTTCCCTCGAACGATCGAGTGACTCAGCACAGCAGCGGTCTGGACGTGAAGAGCGTTAACACTTCTCCGGCGCGTGCGCCGGGACCGCTGGCGGGTGCTACCCCCGAGGCGATTATTGAGGGCTTCGTGCGTGCTGGTGTGGACAGCATTGAGAATTATGCTGTGGCGCGCCAGTATTTGAGCTCTTCTTTTGCGCGCCGTTGGAATCCTATGGGTACGACTCGCGTGTACCGTAATACGGTGCAGCCTCGCAGTGACGATAGTGGAGCTGCCGAGGGTACGTATCATGTGCGTTTCCAGCAGACGGCGACTGTGAATAGTCAAGGTATTACGAGCACATTCCCGGAGGCTCAGACTGAGACTCAGGATTTCACCATGGTTATGGAAGATAACCAGTGGCGTATTAGCTCCTGCCCGGATGGTCTGTGGCTGGATGGTGCCGAGTTTGAGCGCGTGTTTAGCCCGTGCCGCCTGTACTTCTACGATCGTGCGTTCCGTTATGCTGTGCCGGATATTCGTTGGTTCCCGCATACGGATCGCTATTTTGAGTTGCTGGTGCGTACGCTGATGGCTGGCCCGGCGTCCTACCTGAAGGACGTCGCGTTCTCGGCGTTGAACGAGTCGATGAGCCTTGAGACGGCAACTATGAGCGATAACCAGGATGTGCTGGTTCGCCTCTCGGGTGAGCACCTGGACGATAACCGTTTGGCGCGTGTGCGTGAGCAGATTATGCACGGCTTGGAGAACTTCTCGGGTCTGGGCAAGACTGAGGTTTTCTATAACGGCACTCTGATTCCTGAGAACGCGCCGAGCGGCTTTTCTGCGGTGAAGCTGAACCCGGGTGTTCCTGCCCGCACGGTTGCTATTAATTCGAACGGCCAGATGGTGGCGCGTGATGACTATATGAGCAATGCGGGTGAACAATTGCTTCTGCGTGGTGTGACCCAGTTGAGTTCCCCGGCGATGGGCTATTCGGCGGATGTTTACGCCTGCTTGGCGAACGATGCCGCGAGCCTGTACACGGTGTATCAGGGTACTGCCCGCCGCGTGTGGCAGAGTACCGCTCTGACTGCTCCCAGTTTTGATGCGTATGGCTGGGTGTGGGCAGCCGATGGTGAGGGTATTGTTCGTGCCTTCAAACCGGATTCTGAGGATGCAACCGAGCGTGAGCGCGGTGTTGATATTGGTCTATCCTGGCAGCGTAATTTGAGCTTTACGAGCGTGAACGTTTCGCACGATGGTGCCCGCATGGCGATTGTGGCCTCTACTGAGGGTGCGTCGGCTGTGATTATTTCCGGTATTGTGCGTGATGATGCCGGTAAGCCTCTGCGTCTGACGGAGATGGTGCGTCTGAGCTCTTCTGTGACTCCGCGTAATGCCCGTTGGGCTGGCGACCAGAGCGTCGTGGTGGTGAACGTGAAGAATGGTGAGTCTGAGGTGATTTCCCTCAGCGGTGAAGAGACGAAGCTGGACCGTCTGGATGGTGTGATGACCATTTCGACGGCGGATAATACGTCGAATATTATTGCTCACCGTTCTGACGGTTCGTGCTACCTGATGGAGGAGCGCGGCTGGATCCGCCTGGACACGACCCTGCACGAGATTAGTTACGCCGGTTAGCCCCTGTAGCGGGGAGCGGCGCGCGCGGAAAGGTTGTTTTTGGTGAGTTCAGTACAGCGTGGTTTGAACGAGCCCGTGAATGGGTCCTGGAGCAAGTCTCTGACCGGGCTTGCGGGCGCTCTCAAGAGCGCCAGCGGGGCTTTGGGCGAGGTATTGATGCCGCGTACTTGCCCGTGCTGTGCGGTGCCGGTCGCCTATGGGGCAGGCTCGCCACTGTGTGAGGCTTGCTTGCCGCAGTTGCGTTCGGCGTTGGCTAAGGTGGAGCGAGTATATGCTCTGCAACCTCTTGATGGCGCGGCTGCTCCCGAGGTGCGTGCGGCATCCCGTTATGAGGGGATCATGCCGCGTGCCCTGTTGGCGTTGAAGAATGCGGGCCGTACCGACCTGCTGCCCCTGTTGGGAGAGGGTTTGGCGCGTAGCGTGTACGAGCTTCTTCGGGCGCATCGGGTTGAGCTTCAGAGCGTACCGGGGTCTTCTATCTCTTCTGTGGGCACCTCCGCCGCACCGGTTGAGGTTCTGCTGATTCCGGCGCCGTCCTCTGCCCAGAGCGTGCGCCGCCGCGGCTATGCGCCGGCGAATCTTTTGGTGCAGGAGGCGGCGCGTCAGCTTAATAAGCGTCTGCCTGCCTCGGTGCGGGTGCGCGCTGTGGACGTTATCGGGTACGTTCCTCGCGGTCGGCGGGGGAGCGGCGCCTCCCTATCTTCTCGTGTGGGTGCTTTTCTCCTTAGCGCCTCTGAGACAAAGAATGAGCAGAAGAGCCTGGGCGCTGTGGGGCGTGCCGAGCGGATGCACGGTGCCTTGCGCGTCATGGAGCCTGCCCTGTGCACGGGTCGGGTGAGCGTTATTTGTGATGATGTGGTGACCACCGGTGCGACCGCCTCTGAGATGGTGCGTGTGCTACAGGAATCCGGTTCGCGGGTGCTGGGCGTGTGTGCTGTGGCGGCGGTACCGAAAAAGGCTCAGACATAGCGTTTCTTGTAGTTAGTTGCAAGAGATACACGATTTTTGGCGAATAAAGTTCGCAGACGGACGAATAGCTATTATTTAGGCTAAATATTTGTCATATCTAGTGATATGAAACATGTTTCGTACTAGAATATAGACAAGGGAACGGCATTGGAGTCGAACCCCCGTACCGGGTCCAGCCGGACGCGGTATAAGCCCCCAACCTGGAGGGAATGATCGTGGAAGTCAACATCTACGGCCGCAATATCAAGGTCACCGAACGCCTGGAAGAGTACGTGAGCGAGAAGGTTCAGAAGTTCGCTCAGCTCGGCGATAACGTGAAGGACATCGACGTCAAGTTCAGCAAGGACGGTCACCTGGGTGGCGAGTCCATCCGCGTTGAGATTACCGTTGTTGGTACTGGTCCTGTCCTCCGTTCCGAAGCCCAGGGTCACGACAAGTTCGCGGTCTTCGATGAAACCTACGGCAAGCTCCTGGAGCGTCTGCGCCGTGCACGTGACCGCCGCAAGCTGCACAAGCGCGGTGGCAAGCACCCCGTCTCCGTGGCGGACGCTACCGGATCGATTCCCGTGGTTACCGAAGCAATTACCGAGATTCTGCTGCCGGATGTTCCGGTTGAAGAAGCAGCATTCGATAACAGCGAGGTCACCCTCGCCGACGAAGCCGCATCTCCCATCGAGATTCGCCACAAGAGCTTCAAGGGCGAGCGTCTGACTCCCGCAGAAGCTGTTGACCGTATGGAACTGGTCGGCCACGACTTCTACCTGTACATTGACAGCGAGACCGGCGCACCGGCTGCGGCATACCGCCGTAAGGGCTGGAGCTACGGCATCATTACTCTGGACAACGAGTAAAACTAACGTACCTGCTGGCTGCTGAGGCGTAAGGCTCTTTAGGGGTCGTACTCAGCGAGCAGGCTCAAGACCCGGGCGGTCTGGGAACACACACCGTGTTTCTCCAGGCCCCCGGGTTTTTCTTTGCCCTCCACACAGCCGTTCCTTTAGGCGGACGGGTCGGCTCTGCCTCAACCGGAGGGTGAAAGATTCGAGTGTCACCAAATGTCACCTCGTGGGCGCACAGCGTAAAAAAGAGCTCGGACGGGCGAATTAGGCGGCTCTGCCATACAATATGTAGGAAGGCCTCACCGCGCGCACTTTCGCGCGCCCTTGGTGAGGGTACCGAAACAAGCAAGGAGTAGAAGCTCAGTGGCATCTTTCTTGGAGAAAATCCTCCGAACCGGCGATAAGAGGGTTCTGCGACAGCTCGAAGCGTACACAAAGGCGGTGAACTCGCTCGAGGACAGCTTCTCATCGATGACCGATGAGGAACTGCGAGCAGAGACCGACAAGTTCCGCGAGCGCGTCAAGGACGGCGAATCCCTCGACATTATGCTGCCGGAGGCCTTTGCGGTGGTCCGTGAAGCATCCAAGCGTACCCTGGGCAAGCGCCACTACGACGTGCAGCTCATGGGTGGTGCAGCGCTGCACCTGGGCAACATTGCCGAAATGAAGACCGGTGAGGGTAAGACCCTCGTTGCGACCCTGCCCGCGTACCTGAACGCGCTGAGCGGCAAGGGCGTGCACATTGTGACCGTGAACGACTACCTGGCTGAGTACCAGGCGAACCTCATGGGTCGCGTGTTCCGCTTCCTCGGCATGGAGTGCGGCGTGATTCTGTCATCCATGGAGCCTGACGAGCGTCGTAAGCAGTACGCCGCAGACATCACTTACGGTACGAACAACGAGTTCGGCTTCGACTACCTGCGTGACAACATGGCGTGGACCGTGGAGGAGCAGGTTCAGCGCGGCCACAACTTCGCCATTATCGATGAGGTGGACTCCATCCTGATCGATGAGGCGCGTACCCCTCTGATTATTTCCGGCCCCGCAGCCGGTGAGGCGAACCGCTGGTACGCAGAGTTCGCGCGCATTGCCGCGACCCTGCTCAAGCGCGGTGAAGACTACGAAGTAGACGAGAAGAAGCGCACCGTCGGTATCCTCGAATCCGGCATTGACAAGGTGGAAGACCACCTGGGTGTGAAGAACCTCTACGAATCCAAGAACACCCCGCTCATTGGCTTCCTGAACAACTCCATCAAGGCGAAGGAGCTGTTCACCAACAACAAGGACTACGTGGTCATTGACGGCGAGGTCCTGATTGTTGACGAGCACACCGGTCGTATTCTGCCGGGCCGCCGCTACAACGACGGCATCCACCAGGCGATTGAGGCGAAGGAAGGCGTCGAAATCAAGCCTGAGAACCAGACCATGGCGACCGTGACTCTGCAGAACTACTTCCGCATGTACGACAAGCTGTCCGGTATGACCGGTACCGCAGAAACCGAAGCGGCAGAGTTCATGAACACCTACGAGCTCGGCGTGGTGCCCATCCCCACCAACAAGGGTGTGCAGCGCATCGACAACCCCGATAAGGTGTACCGCGACGAAATCGCCAAGTTCAAGGCGGTCGTCAAGGACATTAAGGAACGCCACGAAAAGGGCCAGCCGATTCTGGTGGGTACCGCAAGCGTGGAGAACTCCGAGTACCTTTCCCGCCAGCTGGCGAAGGCAGGCGTCCGCCACGAGGTGCTGAACGCAAAGAACAACGAGCGTGAGGCTGCTATTGTTGCGCAGGCGGGCCGTAAGGGCGCCGTCACCGTGGCAACCAACATGGCTGGTCGCGGTACCGACATTATGCTCGGCGGTAACCCCGAATTTGAGGCCGTCGAGAAGATGCGTGAGCTCGGCCTGGACCCGAACACCAACTCCGAGGCGTACGAGGCACGTTGGCCCGAGGTCCTGAAGGCCTGCGAAGACGCCGCTAAAGAAGAGCACGATGAAGTCACCAAGCTCGGTGGCCTGTACGTGCTCGGCACTGAGCGTCACGAGTCCCGCCGTATCGACAACCAGCTGCGCGGTCGTTCCGGCCGTCAGGGTGACCCGGGTGAGTCCCGCTTCTACCTGTCGCTGACCGACGAACTGATGCGCCTGTTCAACACCGGCATGGCAACCCGCCTCATGGCGGCAGCCCCCGAGGACTCCGCACTGGACTCCAAGATCGTCAGCCGCGCTATCGCTACCGCCCAGTCAAACGTTGAAGGCCGTAACGCTGAACAGCGTAAGAACGTGCTCAAGTATGACGACGTGCTCAACCGCCAGCGCGAAGCGATCTACAAGGACCGCGGCCGCATCCTGCACGGTGACGACCTGAAGGAACAGATTTCTGGCTTCGTGGACGAGGTGCTGACCACCATCATCGACGCGCGCGTCGCTGAAGGCCACGCCGAGGACTGGGACTTCGACGAGCTCTGGAGCGCCCTCAAGCAGGTGTACCCCATCTCCATCACCGTGGACGACCTCGCTGAAGACGCTGGAGACCGCACCAAGATTACTCGCGACCAGATCGTGAAGGAAGTCCTGGCGGACGCACACCTCATCTACGATGAGCGTGAAAAGAGCGTCGGCGAAGAGAGCATGCGCGAAATCGAACGCCGTGTCATGCTGTCCGTCATCGGCGAGCGCTGGCCCGAGCACCTGTACGAGATGGAATACCTCAAGGAAGGTATCGGTCTGCGTGCGATGGCTCAGCGTGACCCGCTGGTCGAGTACCAGCGTGAAGGCTACGACATGTACCAGTCGATGCTCGGCGCGATCCGTGAAGAGACCGTGACCTACCTGTTCAACCTTGACCTGTCCAAGCAGCGCACTCAGGCTTCTGCCGTGCGCCTGGCTGAGCCTTCGCGCCCGAAGTTCCTGCAGTACTCCGCCCCGGATGAGGACGGCCACGAGCAGGTTCACGTGGAACGCTCGAAGGACAAGTAGCCTCAGCGTAAAAGCTGAAATGCTATAGACCTAGCAGAGAGGGTGCGAATCCAACACTGGATTCGCACCCTCTCTGTTTGTCTGTGTGTTTTGTAGGGGAAGCCGGGGAAGCCTTAGTCTTCGTCCAAGCGGCTCTGCGGCTGCTCAATTGCGGTAATCAGCCACATGCCGTGAATCAGGCGCATCTGCATGGTCACCACGCGCACCTTATCCGCACAACGCAGTAGCGCCACCACCTCGTAGAGCTCCTCGTGTACCTTCTGCGCTCGCACCCGCAACAGAACCGGCGGAAGGGTCAACAGCATCTCCTTGCGCACCTGACGCGGGTTCTTCGGGAAGAATGGCAACAGACGGTGGAAACAATCCGCTGACACCCACTGCGCCAGCTGCTGACGCGAACGACGAGCCGACATGATCTCCAGGTAAGCAATCGCCACACCCGCGCAACGACCCTCCAACTGGCGAGCTAGCGCATCCGCCGGACGCAGCGGGCGGCCCCTCTTCACTACCTTCGGGCGCTGAGCCGAATGCTGCTCATAACGCGGCAGAGGAAGCAGCGAATAAACCGAGGGACTGTTGCGCCTCTGCACCAGAGTCATCGTGCCCTGCCCCTGCTCGGGGAGCGGAGCCACCTGCTCGGCAGCCACCGGCTGGGAGGCGCGTGCCGCCTGACGCTTCGAGTACGGGCTGGCAGACTGGTTGTCGCGGGAGGCAGGCTGATGCGGCGGGGTCCACGGGGAACGGGGGAGAAGGTTGGAGAAGCTCATGACGGCTCCTTTCGGTGCAGAGGCTTTCGGTGTAGGGGTATGTGAGGTGAGTTGAGCGAACGAAAGACTGTTGGGATGAGGTGGAATGGGGTGGAAGACGCGGGTGAGGTTAGTGAACGGGCTGTTCGGGGATCTGTAGAACCTGCCCCTCGTAGAGCAGCTCAGCGTTCTGACCCAGAGCGTCCTTGTTCGCCTCGTAAATGTCGAGGGTGTAGTCGTAAATGGTGGAGGCGTCGGTGCCTTCGCCCAGCTGGTCGGCGGCAATCGACCAGAGCGTATCGCCCGCCTGAACCGTGTAAGAGTAGGTGCCCGCCTCGGTGCGGGGAGGAGAAAAGAAAGGGCTACGGTCCTGCAAGTAGCCTGCCGCCTCCGAAGGCTCGGGAGCCAGGGGAATATTGGGAACCTCAGCAGAAAGGGTCAGGGGAGTAGCGGACTGATTCGGGGCGGTATCGGAGAGAACCGCATCTGAGCTGGCGTCTGCCGCCGCGGTAATCGATGAATCTGCTGCCATAACTGCTGAAATGGTTGTCTGCGGTATGCCCTCCGCGCCGTTCAGCCCCGCGTTGCTGGGCGTAGCCACCGTAGCTTGCGCGGGAGCCAGAACCGCCCCCACTCCGAGCGCCGTGCCGCCGAGCGTCAGAACGATGCGGCGCATAAAACGCGGACGGAAAATCGCCGGAACCTGCAGCACAGCGCGGTCAGCGTTGCGGCTCGAAACTCGCAGGGAACGAGCGTAGAAGAGCGCGTAGATAAAACTGATGAACCACCAGGCGGTAATGAGGATTGCCGCCGCGCCAGCGCAGAGCAACGAAGCGTCAGCAAGAGGGTGCGCCGAGGGGATGCGGTGCAGGTTCACGCTCAACGCGCCCAGGACCGCCGCGGAAAGCAGGGGAGGGGCGATGAAGAGCAGAGCGTCCTGGTAGTTAGCCTTGGTGCTGGTTTCATGACCTGCGTCAGCGCCAGATGCCAGAGGAGTAACGGACGCAAGGGGATGCGAAGCGAAGGCTGCGGGGGTTGAACCCGGCGTGGAAAGATGGTCCACAATGACCTCCAAATGGTGTGTTTGATGTGTTTTGATGTTGCTTCATTTATACAGGAAGTCGTGTTAAAAATGAAGCAAAACGCATCAAAATGTATAAAAAACATGTAATTTGGTGGAATTTGCTTCAAAAATTAGGCTCAAGAATCATTGCCCGACCAGAAAAACACCCCGGTTCGTATCCGCATCCATCCTCAGGTAGGGTCATAGCATGAGCATGGAAAAGTTCCTACGAGACATTGAGGCGCGCCTCGCCTCCGAACGCGCCTGGGATATGGAACAAGACGCCCGCCAAGTCGCCCGCGTCCACTATTCAACCATCACCCTCGACGACCGCCTCCTCGCACAAGTTGGCGGCCCCATCCGTATCTGCGCCACCGACATGCAAACCTACGAAGGTAAGCTCGAAATGGTCGGCGAAGAATGGGTCAGCATCGAAGCGCGCGGCGAGAACATCATCATCCCCTTGCGCGGAATGCTTTGGTGGGAAGGCGGCATAGCTCCCGGACGCGCTGATGTTCGCCCCGAACGCTACCGCATGAAAATCCAGCTCGCCCTGCGCTCCCTCGCCATGGCACGCGAGCCCGTCCGCCTCTCCCTCGAAGGCGGCACCGTCAGTTACGATGGCGTGATTGAGCGAGTTGGCGCCGACTTCCTCGAATTGCGCCTGCTCAACGGTGGACAGTACCCGCGCATCCACGAACGCGACCAGTACGCGCGTGCAGCCTACGGTGCGCAGGGAGGTTACGGGCAGGCTGGTTATGGTCAGGGCGCCTCCGGCTACTCCCGTGCACCTCGCGGCGCTGGCGTGCGCACCATTCCGCTGGCTCGTATTAGCGCAGTTATCGCCCGTATCTCACGCTAAAAGCACGGGGTAAATAGTGGGCAGTTCAATTTGTGGGAACGCCCATAAAAACGCCTCGACAAGTATAAATTCCCTTATAAAAGCAACAATAAACACAAAAAGGTCCGCCCCTCTCCATTGAAATCTCAATGAGAGGAGCGGACCTTTCTAAAACCACTCGAGCGTTGCGCCCGCGAGGTGCATGTCGAATGCTACTCAGCCTTAGCCTTTGCAGTGAGCTTGCCGGAAGCAATCGCCTCCAGAGTCTGCTCGTGGCGCTCAGTAATGTACTCTTCAAAACGAGAGCGTTCAATGCGCCACTGGTTACGTCCACCAATCTGAATGGCGGGAAGTTCGCCGCTACGCACCAGAGCACGCACCTGCGAAAGCGAAACCTGCAGCTCCTCGGCAACGTCGCTCAGAGTGAGGAAACGAGGTGCAGTCATCGAATTATTCCTTTCCGTGAGTGAAATCCTGGGCCCCTTAGCCACCGTTAGCGGCCTTATACATAGAGTCCATACGGAACATCTATTGAGTACTTTCAGTATATGTCATCACCATGAAATTTGCGCACAAAAAGCCTTATATGAGCTGAAAAGTTATCTAATTACCCATTCAAAAGGGGCAAGACTCAAAAATATTTCATAAACGCGACTCTTGTTGAGAGCGAGTACTAAATGAAATATGCTGTTAGAGTTAGTGCCAGAATCCAGTCAAAGCACTATCGAAAACACACCACTCGCTCATCGGTCAGTTGAACAACACCCGGAATCACCGCCGGCTTCCGCACCGAAAGGCACAACCACATCATGCGCATACGACAGAACGCGACGAAGCGTTCCACCCTCACCGAGCCCCACGCCAGGCGCCTCAAAAGGCCCACCGTCAAGGACTGGCGATTCATCCTCGGTGTACTTCTCGTGCTCGTCTCCATCACTGGCGTGCAGCTCTACGTGCAAGCCAACAACAGCAAAACCGAGTACTACACCGCCAAAAGCGAGATTCGCCTCGGCGAGAAGATCACCGAAGACAAACTAGCCCGAGTCGAAGCGAACATCGACTCCGCCAACGATAAGTACTTTACCCGCGCCGACGCCGCCCAGATGAACGGCAAAATCGCGATTCAGCGCATCCCCGCCGGTAACCTCATCAGCAAGGAATCCGTAGGCACCGAAACCTCCCCGGGCCGCCGTCTCGCCACCGTCAGCATTGACCGTGCGGCAGCCTCCGCGCTGAAGGCGGGCGAGCGCGTGGACGTGTGGACCTCCGGCCCGCGCAACCCCGACACCAAGAGCGATAACCGCACTGAAAACGGCGCCCGCGCCATCGTCACCAACGCCGAAATCGTTGCCGTAACGGTCGACGAAGGCGTGCTCGGCGCCAACGGCAAGGCAACCGTGCAGCTGTGGGTCAAGGAAGAAGCCCTCGCCGCCCTGGTCAAGGAAAGCAATAGCGACTCCAAGATCAGCCTCATCCCCGGCACCTACGGGGAGGGCCAGTGAACATCCCTGTCATCCTCTACGGCGATGACGGCTCGCTCCTGAACCGCATCGAATCTCAGCGCGGCCGCGTCTCCGTGGCGCGCACCGTGCAGGACTTCAGCGAAGCCGTGGGCATGGCACATACAGGCATCGCCCGCGTACTGCTCTGCGCCCACGTGCCCGCCGAAATGAGCGCCTCCACCGTGGACGCGCTCGCCGCCTCCGAAGTGCTCCTGGCGGTTATCGCCCCGGACAACCTGCCGCTGCCTACGCAGGCGCACCGCATCCGCCCCGAAGCAGCCCTCGAAGAAATCCTGGGTTCGCTCGAACAGGCGGTGGATGCGGCACTCGCCCGCCCCGCGGTAGGCTACGGCATTCCCGCGCAGATCCCGGCTCAGCCGCCCGTTCAGCCTGTTATCCACCGCCCCGAGGCTGCCTACGGTCAGGACGCCGGTTACGGCTACGATGCAGGCTACGGCTACGACAGCGGACACAGCGGCTACGGTCAGGATTACGGCGCTGCTGGCCATGGGGCGGGCGGCTACGGCTACGACCCCGCCGCGGGCGCTGGCTCAAACACCGCCGCGCCCTACGGAGCCGACTACGGAAGCTACGGAATCGACCCCGCGGTGCCCGCCGGAAACGCACCCGGTGCACCCGGCGTACACGACCCGGCAGAAGCCTCCTCCGTTGCGCCCAGCAACGAAGAATCCGTGCTCAGCCAGGCCGCCGCCATCGTCGACTCCTTCGCACCCGGCAGTGACTACGCCCTGCACGTGCAGAACGAGAACAACGACGGCACCCTGCCTCAGCACCCGGACATCAACCAGGATCCCGCCGCGCCCTCCCGCTACCAGCCCGGCCACCGCCTCGGCACAATTGTGACCGTCTGGGGCACCCACGGTGCACCCGGTCGAAGCACCATTGCCTTCAACCTCGCCGCCCTCGCGGCGCAGCAGGGCCAGCGGGTCTGCCTCATTGACGCAGATACCTACGCGCCCAGCCTGGATGCGCTCATGGCGCTCGAGGATACCGGCTCCGGCCTGGCAATTCTCTGCTCGGACGCCGACCGCGCCCAGCTCGACGAGAAAAAAGCCGGCGCCATTATGGAGCGCGTGCCCCTCAAAAACGGCACCTTCGACTTCTTGAGCGGCATCACTTCCTCCTCGCGTTGGCCCGAGGTGCGCGCCCGCGCCTTCGCCGAGGTACTCGAATGGCTCAAGCACCGCTACGACCTGGTCATCTGCGATGTTGCCGCCCCCATCGAGGTGGACGAGGAACTGACCTTTGACGGCCCTGCACCGCGCCGTAACGCCGCGACCCTCACCGCGCTCGCCTGCGCCGACCGCGTGATTGCGCTGGGCGAAGCGGACGTCATCGGCCTGCCGCGCCTGATTAACCTCGCCCGCGAGGTGCAGTCGCGACCGGATCTTTTCGCTCCAGAAACGGATGTGCAGTACTGGCTCAACCGCAGCCGCCGCGAAGCCGCCGGGTTCAACCCGGAGGCGAAGATGCGTGATAACTGGGCGCGTTACCTGTCGGTTCCGCTCACCGGCGTGATTCCGTACGAGCGTAAGGTCATGGACCGTTTGCGCCGTAACGGTGAAGCGCTGCTGGAGGTGTCGCCCCGCCACGCGGTCGTGCAGTCCCTGGAGGCGATGCTTGAGGGCATGTACGCAGTACGCCCCGGTGCGTAAGCCCGTCAGATAAATCCGTCAAATAAGCTCGTCAGATAAAACTAGCGCTGCTCAAAGACCCGGCTTGTCGGAGTGCCCCGTTCAGAGGCTCCGACAAGCCGGGTTTTCTGCGTCTTACGCATATTTAGGGTAGGGGAGTGGTGCGAATGCCTCACTGTACAACTGAGGGGTTCATCTCATCTCAGGGCGTCATATTTGCGATTAAAAGCGCACTCCAAGAAATGCTCTGTAAACTATTCCACGTATTGTCGTTTGAATGGGATTTGCGGCGAACAAACCGTAAAATGGTTGAACACACCCGAACTTAGGGAAGCACACAAACATATGTCTTTTGCAGAAGGAATTATGAGCGCCTGCGACTTCGGTCCCGGCGACACTGAACGCGTTCACCTCATCATGGGCGAATGGCAGGTCATCTCTGACATCGCCCAGAGTGACCTGGTTCTATGGTTCCCCACCGACTACGTTGTTGCCGACGGCAGCTCCCCGGACGCCGTATCCGGTCCCAGCGAAACCAGTACTTTCCGTGCCTTCGCGCACGTGCGCCCCTCCAATGTCCGAACCCTCTTCCACCACGACATCATCGATCACGACATGGAAGACGGAATCCGCGACGAAGCATACCGCGTCTGGATTGACCAGAACATCAGCACCTACACCGACGAAGGAAGCGGTGAGGGTGTTGGTGCCCGCCCGCGCATACACGTAACCTTCGTGCCTATCGTGCGCAACAACCGCACCATTGCGTTGCTGACCAGCCACAAGATTGCCACACCCAGTGGCTACCCCTCCATCAGCGACGAGGTCTACGAATATACTGCCGACACCATGCTCTCCATGGTGCACTCCGGCCTGTGGCCCGACCCCCTCGCCCAGGGAAATAACACCCAGGGCAACCCCCGCGTGATCGACGGCATTATTGTGCTTGACCCCTCCGGCCGTGTGGTCGTCGCTTCCCCGAACGCGAACTCCATGTACAACCGCATGGGCATGACCGGCTACCTCGAAAAGCAAAACCTTGCCGATGTCACCCGTGCGATGCTTCCTGCCGGTGAACAGGCAGACGAAACCCTGCAGCTGGTCCTTGCCGGTCGTAGCGACCTGCGCACCGAATTGGTTATTGCCCGTGCTCGCGTGACCATGCGATCCATCCCGCTGCTGGTGCAGAGGCGCGCCCGCATCGAGCGTGAGGGCGCCGTGATTCTTTGCCGCGACGTGACCGAGTTGCGCCGCCGCGAACTGGAACTTATGACCAAGGACGCGACTATCCGCGAAATCCACCACCGCGTGAAGAACAACCTGCAGACCGTGTCCGCTCTACTGCGCCTGCAGTCACGCCGTATGACCACTGATGAGGCACGTCAGGGCCTGGAGCAGGCGATGCGCCGCGTGGCAACGATTGCTACCGTGCACGAGGCGCTTTCGCAGGGCCTGACTCAGAACGTCGACTTTGATGAGCTGATTGAGCGTCAGTTCCACCTTGCCGCTGAGCTTGCTTCCCCCGGTCAGCACGTGTCTACCAAGCTGATTGGCTCCTTTGGGTCTTTGCCGAGCCAGTTCGCTACCCCTCTGGCACTGGTTATCAACGAGGTTGTCGCGAACGCTGTGGAGCACGGCCTGGACGGCGAGACCGGCACCGTGACCCTTGAGGGTATTCGCGGCATCAACGATGAGGGTGAGAACATCCTCACCGTCGTGATTACTGATGACGGTAAGGGCATGGGCGATAAGAAGATTGAAGAGTCCGGCCCGAACGCCTACCGCCCGGTGACCGGTAAGGAAGGCCTGGGTATGCAGATTGTGCGTACCCTGGTGGCAAGCGAGCTGAACGGCTCAATCCGCTGGGAGGCTAACGAACCGACCGGTACCCGCGTGGTCATCACCGCGGTGCTCGTCTAAGCCCCTTCTCGTATGACATATAGAACTGCCGCCGCCCCGAGTACGGGGTGGTGGCAGTTTGCTGTCTAGATAGGTTCTGTATATGACAAAAGCGTGGTGCAGTGACTTTATATCACTGCACCACGCTTTTGATGCCCTATTGAATACTCCGGAAGTTAGGATGCACGGCGGGCACGAGCTGCGCGACGCTTCATCGCACGACGCTCGTCTTCACTGGTGCCACCCCATACGCCGGAGTCCTGGCCGGTCTCGATGGCCCACTTCAGGCAGACGTCTACAACCTCGCAAGAGCGGCAGACAGTCTTAGCCTCTTCAATTTGCAACAGGGCAGGTCCGGTGTTTCCTACGGGGAAGAACAGCTCCGGATCCTTGTCCAAACAAGCTGCACGACTACGCCAATCCACGGTGGACCTCCTTCATGATTTACGGTCTCACGCGGTGGCAAGACACATCTATTTTCCTGTGCGCGTGTCAAATACATCCGCTGACGGGATGCTCACCCAGCGTTAGGGTGAAAATTGACTTATCAACTTTCGCATGTTGGAGCGGATGTGACAAGTACTTTTCTCTAAAAACTTCAGTATTACGCTGAGGCATCTATCACTTAGGCAAACCTTTGTCTAATTGAGGGGGTGGGGAATCGCATGCTGACACGCATATTCTGCGCCGCGTCTCATAGATGAGATGCGGGCGGCCGGGTGAGCGGCGCCTCAGGCATAATATAAAGCGGTACCTACCCCTGAAATACCGCACCGATGACGAGGCGGTGAACCCGAGACAGGGGAGCGCCCACCCGCTAACGCACTAGCGCATCGGAAACATACCAGCATGCCGGACCGAATACACCCCGGTCTGCCCCGCCACTACCCATGAGGAGCCCACCGTGACGTCACGCCCGTTCAACGTCATCTACGCATTCGCCCTGACCGAAACCTTCGCGGCATACATTCTGATTCGCGGCATCCTCTACCCCTTTATTGTCAGCGGTATGTCTACCGCCCAGGCGATTGTGGGCGGTGTGCTCCAGGTGCTCATTGCCGCGGGCATGACCTACTTTGGCCTGCGTTTCTACCGCGGCCGCTTCGGTTCGCGCCTGCCCATGATCCTGATTACTCTCTGCACCCTGTGGGTCACCGCAAGCACCCTCATTATGAACGTGAGTGCTTACGGCCTGAATATCGGCCAGCTCATCACGATTGCGGGTGTTATTGGCGCGGCGGCTGCCTTCATCTTCGTGCTCATGCCCAGTAGCCGCCGCTATATTGAGGCGGTCACTGAGGAGTCGGGCGAAGAAGCGGAGAAGTACAGCCGCCGACGCCGCTAAACCCCTAGAGCGTAAACCCCTAACGCCGCTAAACCCTAGATAGCTCGGCGCTAGAGTGCTCAGCTTTAGACCGCTACCGGCACCTTCTGCGTAGCTGTTACAGCCTGTGCAGCCGTGGTCAGTGCCAGGGGAACCTGCGCCGCACACACGGAAGCACCATCCACCACCACAAGACGACCGGCGGGCTGCTCGCCCTGCGTGAATCGATCCAGCGGCAGCGCGGTCACCGTGCACATGTCAGCATCCGCCAAGGATGCGGGTGCGAGCAGAAGCGCACGCGAGCATCCCATGAGCGCAGCCAGCAGCGGTGAGGAGGCGCGCCTCGGCCACGGCGTGTAGGCGACCAGCATCGCGCGGAACTCACCGCGACGCTCCAGAAGTAGCTGCTGAACGGCGGGTTGCAGGTACTGCAGGTCGTCAATGAGCACGAGCGTGCGCGCGGGGTTTGTCACTGAGTCCAGGAGTGCACGGGTACGCTCCACGCTCGGTGGTTCACCCGACGCTCCGCCATCACCCGAGGTGCCGCCAGAACCCTCAAGGATGAGGGTTTCGAGCTGCGGGTTGAGCTGAGCAATACTCTCCAGCAGGGTGCTTTTACCCGCCGACCGGGAACCCTGCACCGGAACTACCGCGCCAGCCGGGGCGCTCAACCACACCGGCATCTGCCGGCGATCAAACGCGACCAAGAGCTTAGCGCCCTGCGGATTGCACGCGGCGTGGGCGGCGGTCACGTACTCGGTCGAGGGCATGCGATAGTACTCGGGGAACTGCCGCAGAAGAGTGCCGGGGTGAGTGCCTGACCCGTTAGAAGCGCTCGTGGCGTTACCCTGCAGAACCTGAACCAGCTCCTGGAAACCCGCAACGCAGGGCGAAAGAATCGACGCGCTCAGCGGCTGATCCCCAATCAACTCCTCGTTAATGGCACCCTCCACGCAGTAGTGGCTCTGTGCCGGGGTCGGGTAGTCCTTGCTCGTTGAACGCATCAGGTCAGCGTCCAGGAAGCGGCGGCTCAACAGAGTGGAATGCGCCGCAGCGGCGAAACGACCGCGCGGGTTCAACGCGGAGGTGAACACCACCGAATAGCCGCGACGGCACCCCTGCGAGAGCAGATCGTAGAGCAGGTTCTCCGTATCGGGTTGGCGAACCAGTGCCTCCAGCCAACTGTCCAGACCGTCCACGACAATGAGCGGGCGGGTGGAAGCCTCGGTACCCCACAGGTTCGGGGTGCGCAGCTCCTCCAAGCAGAACCGCAGATGCGAAAGCTCCTGTGCACCCACGAGCGACTCAAAGGCACCGGCGTAGGGTTCCAGGTCGCGGTAGAGCGCACCGTCAGAGGTCAGCAGAACAACCGGCGTGCGGGCGGCGAATGCCTGAGCTAAAAGCCCGTAAAGCATCGGGGCTCGTTCGGCGCTCTGCGCCAGCAATGCCAGCGCCTGCTGACCCGACCAGCTGATCGGGCGGCGCACACCGTAGCGGGCAATCTCCAGCTCACCCAATAGATACCCTTCGGAGGCAACGCCAGAGTCTGCAGGCTCCTGCGGGGTAGCCGCCGGGTCAGTGCCGTACGCTACCGGTTTGCTAACCGGCGCCTCCACCACGGGCAGCGGGGTGTTCTCGGGAAGCTCCGGTGGAATCGGGCAGTACTCATCCTGAACCGCTGCATTCTTCTGAAGACTCCTCGGCGCGTACTCGCGTTCATAGAGCGCACGAATCTGCTGCGCCGAACGAATCAGCAGCTCATCCTCATTACCGCCGCCCTTCTGAACGGCAGAAGCGGCAGACAGCTCACGCCAGCCGCCCTCCTCAAGACCCAACACCTGCACCGGACGGGCATCGCTGCTCGAGGGGACCGCATCCACCAGCGGGGCGCGGAACGGCAGGGAACGACCATCCGGCAGGCGCACATACCCGGCACCCGGATGCGCCGCCGAAATATACGCCGCAGACTCATGCTCCAGCAGGTTATAGGAATCCTGAGCGCTCGCCACGCGCAGGCAAATGCTCGCGGCAATATTGGCGCGAATATCCTGCGAAATAGCACCCTGCGGACGCTGAGTCGCCAACACCAGATGCAGACCCAGCGAGCGACCAATCGTGGCAATGCGCATCAGCTCAGCCATAGCATCCGGCATGGAATCGATGAGCATGCGGAACTCATCCACCACAATCAGCAGCTCGGGGTAGCGCGGAATCGTGCCCGCAGCCTGGCAGGACGCCAAGTAGTCGCGGTAGGAGTTCACACCGAGCGCCTGCAGATCCACCTCACGGCGGTGAATATCGGCGCGCAAAAATTCGAGCGCACGCTCCACCGCCGACACATCAAAATTACTCAACACGCTGAGTGCATGCGGCAGCTGAGCCAGAGGACCCAAACCAGCAGAGCCCTTGAAATCCACCAGAATCAGGCCCAGACGCTCGGGCGGGTAACGTAGCGCAGCGCTGAGTACCAGCGAACGCAGCAGCTGCGATTTGCCAGCACCGGTCGTGCCACCGAGCAACCAGTGCGGACCGTGCTCAGATAAACCAATATTCAGCGAACCGCCCGAAGAAACACCCAGGTAGCAGCGAATATCGGAGGCGTAACGCTGAGCGGACCAGCGCTGCAGAACGGACTCCACCGCCACGTCATCGGCACGGTTCTTCTGCTGTGCGCTCTGCTGCTGAAGAGATGAGAACAGATGCGCCGACTGGTGCACCTGCCCCTCACTGAGCGCGCCCTGCTCCTGCTCGCACCCGGCGCGGTACAGGTTCTCAAGAGCGGCACAGAACGCCTCGAGGCTGAGCCCATCGGCGTGCTGGCACAGACCCTCACACGCCAGAGGATGCACCTGGTAGACACCCTCGGTGGGCTGCACCGGAGGCATCGCATAGCCCTGCGCGCGGTAACGGATGCTTTGACGGTGGCTACCCTCACTCGCGCACTCAACCCAGGCGGCACCAAAAAGCGCACCGGGTGCATGTGCGGAATTATCACCCTCAGCACTGCCCAGCACGCAGAGCGCAGGGGCGTTCATCTTCTGCTCACGCGGGGAGGAGAGCGCGCGGGATTGCGAACCCTCAGCGATAGCACCGGAGGTTAGTGCGGTCAGCAGGGGAGCGTAAACCGCGCTCGCATGCTGCGGCATGAGAATCAGCGGCGGAACCGAGGAAGAAAGCTCCGACTGCAAGCTGCTCTGCAGAGCCTGCAGATACTTCTCCTGCTGCGTACCCGGCAGACAATGCACACTCACGCCCGGCACCACAGCCAGAGTTTGTAGCAGGGCGTTCATACGTTTCTGCGCACTATTGTGAGCTTCGGCCAGCAGAACGTGCACCGAACCCGGATAGCCCGCCACCAGCTGCACCAGGTAGGCGCGCAGATGCGCCTCCTCCAACTTAAGGTAGTGACCGAGAACCGGGGTGGGCAGCGGTAGATAGTGGGGTGCATCCTGCTTCTCCAGAGCGCCCAGCGGGAGGTTGCGGCCGCGCAGGTAGGGCTGGCGGGGACCGCACCCGAGCACGATAGCCGGGTAGTCATGCAGGGCAGAGGGACCCGAAATCGCCAGGTCGCCCGCAGTCGGCAGGGTGAGGGCACGTTCCTTTTCCTGCTCAGCCGCCTGATGAGTTTGCTGCGATGCGGCACGGTTCTCCGCCCGACCGCCAAAGAAATGCAGAAGCATCAGCAACGAAGACGCCGCAGACATCAGCAGAAGGAACCACATGCCGGTCACCAGCGCAATAATCAGGCCCACCACAATCGGAAGGCACACGCTCAACAGAATCTGCTTGAGCTTACGCGGCGCGGGAGGGTTCACCACCACCGGCTCAAAGGGGTTGCCGGCGTCGCCCAGGGGAGCAAGCGTCTGCGCGGGTTCGCCAGGGGAAGAACCGGGGGGAGCGGTGGCGCTCGCCTTCTTAGTGGTGTGTTCGCGGTCGGCGCTGGGTGAGGTGAGCATGCAGAGTGAGGAGCCGAGGCGGAAAGGCTCGTCCCAGCGCAGGATGCGCGGCTCGGCGCCCTGCGCCTTCATACTGCCATGTGCCTTCTCGCTGCCCTCGCTTGCGGCGGGGCGTTTCTCGATCCAGCGGATGCCGGAGCTATCGGCGTAGAAGCTGCCGTGCACCGGCTTGAGGAAGGGGTCCTGCAGGTGAATGTGGTGCGGCTGTTCTCCTCCACGGGCAGGTAGTGCCGCCCTGCCGAGGCTGGTGCGGCCGCGGCTGATGGGGAAGGTTGCGCCCGCTTCGGGTCCGCGCAGAATGTGCAGGAGGCTGACGGCGGGCGCGTTCAGCGATTGAGAATCTTGGGGCTGAGAATTTAGGGGCTGAGATTCGTTCGGAATGTGGATATTTAGCGCATCCGAGGTGTTGAGGGGGTCCTTATCGTGCGCGGGGCGTAGCTGGAACGTTGTATCCCGCGCCTGAGCGTGCGCGCCGGGTGTAGAGCGTTGCAGAGCGTGGTTGAGTGCCTGCTCTAGAGCCTGCTGGTTTGTGCTACCTGTGCTACCGGGGTGCAGCTGTATTCCGTTGGGTGCCGCCTCGCCGTCGAGTCGGAGTACGCGGGGGTAGGGGAGCGCGTTGGTGGTGTTGTGGTGGTCGAGAAAGAAGAGAGTCATACCCTCAGAAAACATTAAAAAGCATTAAAGCTCAATGAATTACCTGTATATAAACTAAGACGTTCGTATTTTTTGAATTTTTCGCCCCATTTTTCAAAAAGCTGTGGATAAACCGCCCCAATCACCTCTCGCGTGCACCGGCGCGCATCCCCAAATATGCCGGCAGGGGTGCTTTCTTGTAGCGCGTGAGAGCACTTAAAATGCCCGCTTCGACCTGTCCCTTGTATCTGCGGCTCTATGCGACGGCTAATTATCGCAGTAAATAGAGCGGGGTGAATATTTACCCGTAAATAAAATTCCTTCACCGTGAGCGGGCCGTAAAAATACACAGAAGAAAGAACTGTCTCAGACCCGCTTGACCTCGGGGTTCGCGAAGAATATTCACACAGAGAAAGAGTGTGCGAACAATAGTCCAAAAGCCCCTAAAAGCACGTCATAAGTATGCGTAGTGCTTGATAAACAGGTATCTTAGATTATGACTATATCCATCACGGGAGGGGCTTTTTGTACCCACCCGTGCGGATTGCGGCGCGACTGAGAACCCTCGGATGTGTCCAATCTGGTAGGTGAATACCGCCCTCGCAGAAGCGGCGGTGCGCCGTGATAATACAGGAGAAAACATTGACCGCTGACCTCGTAGTAGTCGGTTCGGGCCTCTTTGGTCTGACCATCGCAGAACAGGCTGCCACTGAGCTGGGCCTGAAGGTTGCCCTGCTGGACCGCCGTTCCCACATCGGTGGTAACGCATACAGCGAGAAGGAGAAGCAGACCGGTATTGAGGTGCACCGCTACGGTGCGCACCTGTTCCACACCTCCAACGAGCGTGTCTGGGAGTACGTGAACCGTTTTACCGAGTTCACCAACTACGTACACCGCGTGTACACCCGCCACAACGGCATCGTCTACCCCATGCCGATTAACCTGGGTACCATCAACCAGTTCTTCAACGCAGCTTACTCTCCCGCAGAGGCAAAGGCGCTCATCGCTGAGCAGGCTGGCGAGCTGGCTGGTACCGACCCGCAGAACCTGAATGACAAGGGTATCTCCCTGATTGGTCGCCCCCTGTACGAGGCGTTCATCAAGCACTACACCGCTAAGCAGTGGCAGACCCCGCCGGAAGAGCTGCCCGCATCCATCATTTCCCGTCTGCCGGTTCGCTACAACTATGACAACCGCTACTTCAACGACAAGTACGAGGGTCTGCCCGTTGACGGCTACGCAGCATGGCTGGAGCGTATGGCGGCGCACCCGAACATTGAGGTGCACCTGAACACTGACTTCTTCGAGCCCGGTCACCAGTACTCTCGCGAGAACGTCCTGGGTCAGATTCCCGTGGTCTACACCGGCCCGGTTGACCGCTACTTCGACTACGCTGAGGGCGACCTGTCCTGGCGTACCATCGACCTGGAAGAAGAAGTCCTGCCGATTGAGGACTTCCAGGGCTGCTCCGTGATGAACTACCCCGATGCTGATGTTCCCTTCACCCGCATCCACGAGTTCCGTCACTTCCACCCCGAGCGTGACTACACCAAGGACGCAACCGTCATCATGCGCGAGTACTCTCGCTTCGCGAACAAGGGCGACGAGCCGTACTACCCGGTCAACACCTCCGTGGACCGTGAGAAGCTGCTGGCGTACCGCGACCTGGCTAAGGGCGAGAACAACGTGCTGTTCGGTGGCCGCCTGGGTACCTACAAGTACCTGGATATGCACATGGCTATCGGCGCTGCACTGTCCATGTTCGATAACAAGATCCGCCCGCACTTCGCTAACGGTGCGAAGATCGAGTCCGGTGGTGTTGACGCATAACCATGGCTGATAAGACTTTGAAGAACCTGCAGCGGGTTATTTTCCCGAGCGCGGTTGAGACTGACGTCGTGCCCCTGTACGTGGACGCGAGTGTCGCAACCGGCGTTCAGCTGCCCACCCGTATTGACGGTGACGCTTCCACCTCCATTGCGGAGGCGATGAACACCTCCGGTCAGTCTGTGTCGAGCGCCAGCGCGAACCGTGATGCCGCGAACAGCCTGAACAGCCGTCGCTCCATCACCGTGAATGCGGGCCAGAGCCTGTCTTTCGGCACGTACTTCAATGCGTTCCCCGCCTCGTACTGGCGCCGCTGGACTGACCTGCAGAAGGTCGTTCTGAGCGTTCAGACTCGCGGCGAGGGCATGGTCATTGTGTACAAGTCCAACGGCCGTGGCGTGATTCAGCGCGTGGATGCGAAGCTGCTCTCCGGCGAAGAGACCAACACCTTCACCCTGCCCCTGGCACCGTTCGGTGACGGCGGCTGGTACTGGTTCGACCTGGCTGGCACCGGCGACCTTGAGCTGATTGAAGCGAACTGGCTGGGCGACATTGAGCCCCGCGCAGACGTGAAGGCTGGTCAGGCGACCGTGCAGATTACCACCATGAACAAGGTGGAGTACTGCATCAACAACATTCGTGCTCTGGGTGAGAGCCCCGAGATTTTCGATGCTGTGCACGAGTTCCTGATTGTGGATCAGGGCACCCAGAAGGTGCAGGACCACGAGGACTTCGAAGAGGTCGTCAAGCCCCTCTCCGGTAAGTTCCGCATCATCAACCAGGGCAACCTGGGTGGTTCCGGTGGCTTCTCGCGCGGCATGTTCGAGGCTGTCAACAACGGCTCCGATTACGTGTTGCTGCTCGATGACGACGTCATCGTTGAGCCCGAGTCGATCCTGCGTATGGTGACCTTTGCGAACTACTGCAAGGAACCCACCATCGTGGGTGCGCACATGTTCGACATGTTTGACCGTTCGGTCCTGCACGCATTCGGTGAGGTTGTTGACCCGTGGCGTAACTTCTACGCTAAGCCGCACGAAGACATGGCGATGGGCCACAACCTGGGCCACCACAACCTGCGTAACACCCCGTGGCTGCACCGCCGCGTGGATGTGGACTACAACGGCTGGTGGATGTGCCTCATCCCGACCACCGTCATTAAGGAAATCGGTCTGTCTCTGCCCCTGTTCTTGAAGTGGGATGACGCTGAATACGGTCTGCGCGCTAAGGCTGCGGGCTTCGCTACTGTGTCCTTCCCCGGTGCGGGCGTGTGGCACGTGTCTTGGACTGATAAGGATGACTCCGTCGGCTGGCAGGCGTACTACCACGAGCGCAACCGCCTCATTACGGCGCTGCTGCACTCGCCCTTCGATAAGGGTGGCCGCGTGCTGCTGGAGTCCCTGTTCTTGGACGTCAAGCACACCCTGTCCATGCAGTACTACACTGAGGCTGGCCGCCTGATGGCGCTGGAGGATCTGCTCTCCGGCCCCGATCACCTGCACCCCTCGCTCTCGCAGCGTCTGCCGGTGATTCGTGCGATGGCTAAGGAGTACCCGGAGTCTCAGGTGAAGCCGAATGTGGATGATTTCCCGGCTATCCAGACGAAGAAGCCTCCGTTCCGTGGCCGCCGCGCCTTTGCGTCCCCCGGTTACAAGAAGCTTGCTTCCTGGACCGCGAAGACTGTTGCTCGTCAGCTGCTCAAGCCGGTGAGTGAAGAGGCGAAGGCTCACCCGCAGATTCAGCTGAACTACGGTGAGACCAACTGGTGGACCCTGTCGAAGTTCGATTCGGCTCTGGCGACTAACGCTGAGGGTACCGGTCTGTTCTGGTACCGCCGCGATCCCGAGCAGCTCAAGTCGAAGCTGGCTCAGGCCGCTAAGCTGCACGTTCAGCTGGTGACCGGTTGGGATAAGCTGCGTGAGCAGTACCGTTCGAAGGCTGCTGAGGTTGCCTCCTACGATGCGTGGGCTAAGACCTTCGCTGAGCATACGGATTCTGAGCTGACCCGATGAACGATCTGAAGTCTGTTCCCCTGAAGGCGCCCGGCCGTGGGCGCGGCATCCTGGATGCGGTGAAGAACCGCTACCTGCTTCGACTGCTGGTCGATAAGGAAATCCAGGTCCGCTACCGCGGCTCGGTGCTGGGCATTTTGTGGTCGTACATTAAGCCGGGTGTGCAGTTCCTGGTGTTCTACATTGCCATGGGTATGTTCCTTGGCTTGGAACGCGGTATGCACAACTATGCGGTGTACCTGTTCTCGGGCATGATTGCCATTAACTTCTTCTCGGAGGGTTTTGGTAATGGTGCTCGCGCCATGGTGGTTAACAGCGCGCTGATTCGTAAGATTTACCTGCCGCGTGAGCTGTTCTCGCTGTCGACGGTGTGGGTGGCTCTGGTGCATTTTGTGCCTCAGATTGCTGTGATGCTGCTGGCCTGCTTCTTGGTGGGTTGGTCCCCGACCTTCCTGGCGTTTGGGTCGATTCTGGCGGGCATGCTGATTGTGATGATGCTGTCCTATGGTCTGGGTTTGATTTTCGGTGTGGCGAACGTGTTCTTCCGCGATTCGGAGAACATTGTGGACATGCTGCTGATGGTGGCTACCTGGTTCTCGCCGGTGCTGTACTCCTGGACCATGGTGCGTGACACTCTCTATCCGTGGGTGTTCAACGTGTTCATGCTTAATCCGCTGACCGTTGCGGTGGAGCTGTTCCACTATGGCTTCTGGCATCCGACGCTCCGTCCTGAGGATTTGGCGCTTCCTGCTTCGCAGGTGGTTCCGCATCTTTTCAGCTTCTGGACTCCGATTGCCCTTGGTATTTCTCTGCTGACCGTTTTGATTGGTGATTTGCTCTTCCGTAAGTTTGAGGGCAACTTCGCCCAGGAGCTCTGATTCTGTGGATATTAAGAAGCTTGAGTTCCCGCCGGTGAGCCCGGACGCTCCCGTGGTGATTCACGTGGAGAATTTGGTGAAGCGCTTCGTTCTGCGCCACACCCGTTCGATGAAGGAAGCTTTTGTGTGGCTGATTAAGGGCCGCAAGGGTGATCTTTCGGAGAAGTTCAATGCGCTCAACGGCGTGAGCCTGGACATTCGTCAGGGTGAGCGTGTGGCTCTTCTGGGTCTGAACGGCTCGGGTAAGTCCACGCTGCTGAAGATGATTTCTGGCGTGATGCGCGCCGATGAGGGTGAGGTTCTCACTCGCGGCAATATTGCGGGTCTGATTGAGGTGGGCGCTGGTTTCCACCCGGATCTGACTGGCCGCGATAACGTGTACCTCAACGGCGCGATCTTGGGTATGTCCAAGGAGGAGATTGAGGCTTCCTTCGATTCGATTGTGGATTTCGCTGAGATTCACGACTTTATCGATACCGAGGTGAAGTTCTACTCTTCGGGTATGTACCTGCGTCTGGCGTTCTCGGTTGCGGTTCATACGAACCCGGATATCTTCCTGGTGGATGAGATTCTTGCGGTGGGCGATGAGCCGTTCCAGAAGAAGTGTATTGCGAAGATTCAGGAGCTGTGCTCTGCCGGTAAGACTCTTGCCGTGGTGAGCCATGACCTGGATTTGGTTTCTAAGATTTGTGACCGCGGCGTGGTGCTGGAGCACGGTAACCTGCGTTTTGACGGTCCGATTAAGGAAGCTGTGAAGGTGATTCGTGGTGGCGACTAGCCGCTAGGTGATTGCTTGTGATGGGGCGTGTATTCCCGATGGGGGAGTGCACGCCCCTTTACTGTGCCCGAAAGTTGTTGCTTCGGGATGGGGTGCGATGCTGCAAGATGGCGGCTGCGAGTGTTTTAAGACGAAATGTTACGTGTGCACCAAGTGCAACATGGCTGCGGTGGGCGGTAAGGGGTTCGAGGGGTGCGCGTGCAGCTGTTCTGCAAGTCACAGCTGACTAGGCGTTTTGAATGTTGGTGCACGTTGGGTAACAATATGTGCAATTCCATGCATCAAAAATACTCAAATACTATACTCGTAAATATTAAGGGGCGTTTTATTACATTTTGATAAATTTGATGCGCTGAGGGTAGGGTGATGGTGGCATTGATGTATCAATGCTTCACCGTATTCCACACAACCACACCACACAGCATCGGATCATTTCAATGGAGAACACCGTACTGGATACCCGGGCGGAGCATCTAACTCTGCTCGAGGAGAATATCCGTGAGGCAATGCGTCACCGCAGCCTGGACCCGCACGAGGACCAGCACGCGGTGCGCGGGCTCATTGACGAGCACCTGAACGATTATGAGCAGCGACGCACCCGCATTTCCCTGCCGGATTTGGGTGACCGTGAATCCGTGATTCAGCGCCTGCACGATGAAATCTGCGGCTTCGGCGTGATTCAGCCGTTCCTCGATGATGAGAGCGTTGAAGAAATCTGGATCAACTCTCCCGACGAAATCTTTATCGCCCGCAATGGCGAAAGCGAATTGACCGGTCTGCACCTGAGCACTGAGGCAATCAATAGTCTGCTGGAGCGTATGCTCAAGCCTTCCGGTCGTCGAGTGGACCTTTCCTCCCCGTTCGTTGATGCATCCCTGCCGGACGGCTCCCGCTTGCACGCGGTGATTCCGGATATTACCCGCAAGCACACGAGCATTAACATCCGTAAGTTCGTGGTGCGTGCCCGCCGCTTGCCCGACCTGGTGCGCATGAACTCGCTGAGCGCCGGCGCTGCGTCCCTGCTGCACGCGGCGGTGGAGAGCGGCATGAACATCCTCGTCTCGGGTGCGACCCAGGCGGGTAAGACCACGATGCTGAACTGCCTGTCCGCGTCCATTCCTCCGCGTGAGCGCGTGATTACTTGCGAAGAAATTTTTGAGCTCGCGGTTCCGCTGCGCGATGTGGTGGGTTTGCAGTGCCGCCAGCCGAACCTTGAGGGTACCGGTGCGATTGAGCTGCGCCGCCTGGTCAAGGAGGCTCTGCGTATGCGCCCGGACCGCATCCTCATTGGTGAGGTTCGTGAGGCGGAATCCCTGGATATGCTCATTGCGCTCAACGCGGGCCTGCCGGGCATGTGCACGATTCACGCGAATTCGGCGCGTGATGCGGTGACTAAGATTTGTACCCTGCCGCTGTTGGCGGGCGAGAATATTTCCTCGGCGTTCGTGGTGCCGACCGTGGCGTCCTGCTTTGACATTGTGGTGCATTGCGGTCGTGATTCGCGCGGTCAGCGTCAGGTCGAAGAGATTAGCATGCTGGGTGGCCGCGTTGAGGACGGCGTAATTGAAATGTCCCCGCTGTTTGTGCGCCGTGACGGCCGGATGGTGTGCGTGGCGTTGGAGTTGCCGAACCCGGACCGTTGGGTTCGTGCCGGTCACCGCCCCGAGCAGGTGCTGGCTGCGGCGAAGGCGGGTCAGTGATGCCTCTGTTTCTGAGCCTGATTTTGGGGTTGGGCGTCTGCCTGATTTACCTTTCCTGCTTTCCTGATAGTGGCAAGCCGCCGAAGCCGAGTAATGATCCGGCGCTGGTGATTGCTCTTCGTAAGGCGGGCATGCATTCGTTGACGCCTCGCACGTTCATGTGGGTGAGCGTTGCCAGCGGTGTGACTGCCTCGGTGTTGTTGCTGATGGTCACTCAGCTTCTGCCGTTGGGTCTGCTGGGCCTGATTGGTGGTTTTGTGGCGCCTCGCGTGGTCGTGAATCATCGTGCCCGCGCGGCGGATGCCCGTATTTGGCAGCTGTGGCCGGATGCTGTGGACCACCTGCGTTCTGCGATTCGCGCGGGTCTGTCCCTGCCGGAGGCGCTGATTCAGCTCTCGTACCGCGGCCCGGAAGAGCTGCGTGATGCCTTTGCCCATTTCTCGCGTGATTACCGTGCGTCGGGTGAGTTCGTGCCGTCGCTGAACCGTTTGAAGGAGTATCTCTCTGACCCGGTGGCGGACACCATTATTGAGGCGTTGAAAATTGCCCGCGAGGTGGGTGGTTCGGACCTGGGTAAGCTGCTGGGTACGCTGAGTGATTTTCTGCGTGAGAATGCGCGTACCCGTTCGGAGCTTCTGGCGCGTCAGTCGTGGACTGTGAATGCGGCTCGCCTTTCCTGCGTGGCGCCCTGGTTTGTGTTGTGCCTGATGGCGACTCAGCCTGCCGCGCGCATGGTGTATAACTCGTTTGCCGGTGCGATGCTGATGATTGCCGGTGCCGCTATTTCTTTGGCGGCGTATCGTCTGATGCTGCGTATTGGTGAGTTGCCGCGTGAACGGAGGGTTTTCGGATGAATCTGCCTCTGATTTTTGGTCTGCTGCTGGCGACCGGCGTGGGTCTGATTCTCTCATCGGTGCTGAATACTCGCAGTATTTCGTTCTCTGATCGTGTGGCGTCGCAGCTGCGCGGTGAGACTCTACGTGAGTCGCTTTTGAAGGAGCAGGAGCGCCGCGAGCCGAGCCTGTTGGAGGCGATTTCGGCGTTCTGCGCGCCGCTTCTGCGTTCGTTGTCTTCGTCGCTGAGCGGCTCGTCGTTGAGTGATAGTTCGGTGCAGGAGCGTCTGCGTCGTGCTGGCTCTTCGCAGAGTGTGAGCGCGTTTCGTGCTGAGCAGCTGCTGTGGGCTCTTGCCGGTGTGACCGTCATGAGTGCCCTGACCGTTATCGGTGTGGTGCAGGAGCGTTTCTCTATCCTGGTGGCTCTTGTGCTGGTGCTGGTGAGTGGTTTGAGCGGCTTTCTGGCGCGTGACTGGTGGCTGGGTGAGGCGGTGACTAAGCGTGAGAAGCAACTGGTTGCTGAGTTCCCGGCGCTGGCGGAGATGATGGCTCTGTCGGTAACGGCGGGCGAGTCGGCGCTGGCGGCTTTGGAGCGTATCTGTTTGACTTCTCGCGGCGAGTTGGCTCGTGAGTTTTCTGAGATTTTGGCGCAGACCCGCACCGGTGTTTCGTTGCTGAGCGCACTGCAGGAGTTTGCGGAGCGTACTCGCGTTCCGGCGTTGAGCCGCTTCGTTGAGGGTATTGCTGTTGCGATTGAGCGCGGTACCCCTCTGGCTGATGTGTTGCGTGCGCAGGCTCAGGATGTGCGCGATAACGCTAAGCGTGAGCTGATGGAAACAGCCGGTAAGAAGGAGATTGCGATGCTCGCCCCGGTGGTGTTTTTCATCCTGCCGCTGACCGTAATTTTTGCGGTCTTCCCGGGCCTGTCGCTCATACGTTTGAACTTTTAGATTTTGCGGCGGGTACACACCGTACCGGCTGCACCGCGGTGGGCGGGGCTGATTGCCCGGTGTGCCGCACCAACCACACACTACACCCTTTGATAGAAGGAGAAAATCATGTTCCGTCGTTTCCGCACCACCCTCACCGTGCTGATTGCCCTGGCTATCGCATCCGTGCTGGCTCTGCGCCTGAAGAACAAGCAGGATGACCCCGAGCGCGGCGACGTGCCCGGCTGGGTCATGATCACCATGATGAGCGCCGTGCTGGTTGCCGCTATCTTGGCGATTGCTCAGCCTGCTCTGACCAAGATGTTCAACGACGCAATTGCTCTGGTTCACCAGTAATGCGTAAGCGCCGCATCGCTTCTGAGCTGACTGCCGCTGAGCTATCCTCCGCGGAATATTCTGCGGAGGAGAGCGAGCGCGGTGACGCCAGCACGGAATTCGTCATGGTCGGTGCGCTGCTGGTGTTGCTGACCATGGCGATTCTGCAGGTTTCTTTCGCCCTGTATGCACGAACCATGTTGGTGGATGCTGCGGCGGCTGGGGCACGTTACGGTACGATGCGTGACCGCACTCCGCAGGAGGGCATGGAGCGTACCCGTCAGATGATTGAGGGGTCTCTTCCCTCTTCCTATGCTGAGAACATTTCGTACCGTCAGAGTAGTGATTCTACGGGTGTGCGCACCTTGGAGGTGACGGTAAAGTCGCCTTTGCCGGTGCTGGGCCCGTGGGGTTTTCCGGATTCTATTGAGGTGAAGGGGCATGCGATTTATGCGGAGCATCGTTCCGGTGATTAGTGGCTTTTCGCTTCGGCAGCGGGTGAAGGAACGCCTGAAGAGCCGGTCTGACCGGCCTCTTTCTAACCGGCACAGCCCCGAAGAGGGTAGCGCCATTGTGGAGTTCCTGGGTTTGGGTATTACTCTGCTCATCCCGGTGCTCTACGGCATTCTGACGATTTTTAGCTTGCAGTCTTCGGTGATGGCGGCTCATGCGGCGAGCGCCCAGGTGGTGCTGTATGTGCAGGAGCAGCCGCAGGATTCGTCTGTCGGTCCTGATTTGGCTCAGCGTCTGGCGGTGCATGCTGCCGCGGATTACGGGGTTGAGCCCTCCGATGTGAGCGTGTCATTGAGCTGTCCGTCGGGGGAGTGCGTCTCAGGTACGAAGGCGTACGCCACGGTGACGGTTCAGGCACGTCTGCCGTTGCTACCTTCGTTTATGGGTGGCGGCGTGATTCCGGTGAGTTCTCACGCGACGAGTTGGGGGTCTGGTCATGCTGATTCCTAATGGTTCGCCCGCTCGCCTGTTATCGCCGGCTCGCCTGCTTTCCTCGGTGCGGGAGCGCTACGCTAACGCATGCCGTCGTACCCGTCTACAGGCTCGTGCCCGTGCGCAGAGCCGGGCGCTCGCCTCAGACCCGTTTGCCTCAGACCCGGAAGAGGGCAGTATTGCCCCGCTGATTGTGGGCATGTTGGCGTTGCTTCTGCTCATCGGTTCGGTGACAGTGGCGATTACGGGTGCGTATCTGCAGACTCAGCATCTGCAGGATATGGCGGACGCTCAGGCGAACTCGATTACCCGCACGATGCGCACTCCGGATGAGGCGAGTGGTTCGGCGGCGTGGGAGTATGCGAGTGCGTACTTGGCTGAGGTTCAGCCGGGGCAGGATTTTCAGGCGTTGCGTCTGGAGAATGTGTCCGTGGATTCTGATCAGAGCGTGCACGTGTACCTGTCGGCTCGTATTCGTCCGCCGCTGCTGTCGATTCTGGTGCCTGATGGTATTGAGGTGACCGCTCATGGTTCGTCGCGTTTGAAGACGAGCCAGGGCCCGTCCACCGATTAGTGCGTCCATCAACGGCGCACGGGCGTAACGGCGCACGGGCGTAACGGCGCACTCGCTTATTGGTGTGTTGTGAGCCCCATAGACTGCGAGGGCGCATCCGCAAGGTAGTGTAACGGCTAGCGGATGCGCCCTCGTTTTATGCCTTTTTATGTCTTCGTTGCGCGGCTTCTGCCCTCTAACCACTCTGTCCTTCTGCGCTGTGGGCTGTTGCGGGCTGTAACGGCGGGACTTTCTGGCAGTTTCGCGATAGTGTTAAAAGCTATGGCATCCTTCGACTTTTCTGCTGAGATTAAAGAGCTTCGCGCGATCTTCGACTCTATTGCTGCTGTGAGCGATATTGAGGGGATTGAGCGCGCTATTGAGGACCTGTCTGCGCAGGCTGCCGCACCCGATTTGTGGGATGACGTGGAGAACGCGCAGAAGGTGACGAGTGCACTGTCGTATAAGCAGTCGGAGCTGAATCGTCTGCGTTCGCTGTCTTCTCGCATTGATGATGTTGAGGTGATGGTGGAGCTTGCCGAAGCTGAGGATGAGGAGACTGCCGCCGAGCTGCTCGCTGATGCTGAGCGTGAGTGCGGTGAGATCCGCACCAAGCTGGAAGAGCTTGAGGTGCTGGTGCTGCTCTCGGGTGAGTACGATCAGCGTGAGGCTGTGGTGACGATCCGTTCGGGCGCCGGTGGCGTGGATGCTGCTGATTTCGCGGAGATGCTGCTGCGCATGTATCTGCGTTGGGCGGAGAAGAACGGCTACCCGACGAAGGTGCTGGACACCTCCTACGCTGAGGAGGCGGGCCTGAAGTCGGTGACCTTTGAGGTGAACGCGCCGTACGCTTTTGGCCGCCTGTCGGTGGAGGCGGGTACTCACCGTCTGGTGCGTATTTCGCCGTTCGATAATCAGGGCCGCCGCCAGACCTCGTTCGCGGCGGTTGAGGTGATCCCTCTGATTGAGCAGACGGATGCTATTGAGATTCCCGAGTCTGAGATTAAGGTGGATGTGTTCCGCTCGTCGGGCCCGGGTGGTCAGTCGGTGAATACGACGGATTCGGCGGTGCGTATGACTCACTTGCCGACCGGTATTGTGGTGTCGATGCAGAATGAGAAGTCGCAGTTGCAGAACCGTGCGGCGGCTTTGCGTGTGCTGCAGTCTCGCCTGTTGCTGTTGCGTAAGGAGCAGGAGGATGCGAAGAAGAAGGAGCTTGCCGGTGATATTAAGGCAAGCTGGGGTGATCAGATGCGCTCCTATGTTCTGCATCCGTACCAGATGGTGAAGGATCTGCGTACCGGCTATGAGGAGGGTAATACCTCTAATGTTTTGGATGGCGGTTTGAACGCCTTTATTGATGCTGGTATTCGCTGGCGTGCTTCGGGGCGCGCGGCTGAAGAGAGCTAAGACGTATAAGGATTGAGTGATGGCTCAGAAAAAGAAGAAAGACGCGAAGAAGGACCCGAATAACGCGATTATTGCCCAGAATAAGAAGGCTCGCCACAACTACAACATTGTGGATACCTATGAGGCGGGTATTGTTCTGCTGGGTACTGAGGTGAAGTCTCTGCGTGATGGTGGGGCGTCCATTGTGGATGGTTTCTGCCAGGTGACCGATAACGAGTTGTGGCTCGAGGGTATTCATATTGCGGAGTATGGTTACGGTACGTGGACGAACCATGCAGCTCGTCGTCGCCGTAAGCTGCTGCTGCATCGTTCTGAGATTAATAAGCTGGCGCAGAAGCTGAAGGAGACCGGTTACACGGTGGTTCCGTTGAAGCTGTACTTCTCGAATGGTCGTGCGAAGGTTGAGATTGCTTTGGCGACCGGTAAGCGTGAGTATGATAAGCGTCAGGCTTTGCGTGAGCGTCAGGATGACCTGGAGGCGCGCCGCGCGATGCGTTACCGCAACCTCGGCTAGGGCTGAGGCAACGGCGGGATGCACCGCTGGTTCGGTGACTGCCTGTAGGGGCGGGGCGCGGTTCCTCGCGTATAATGGTTGAAAATTCGCGGTGTACCGCGAGCACCATACGTTTTTGAGGAGACACATGTCTGAGAACCCGAACTACCAGCAGAACCCGGGCGAGTTCATCCCCGCACCGCAGCAGGCACCCGCATACAACATGCAGGGCGGCTACCCCGGCTACCAGCCGACTCCGAGCTCGGCTCTGGCGATTGCTTCGCTGATTCTGGGTATTATTGGTCTGCTCTCTGGCTGGCTGATTTTCGGTGGCGCGCTGGGTCTGGTCGGCGTGATTCTGGGTATTGTTGCCCTGGTGAAGGTAAAGAACGGCACTGCCTCCGGTAAGGGCATGGCGATTGGTGGTATTGTCACCGGTGCGCTGGGCATGATTGTTGCTGTTGTTGTGCTGGTTCTGGGCTTGATTGGCATTGGCATGCTCAGCGAGTGCGCTGAGAATGCGGTGCAGGATTCGAGCGGTAACTATGTGTGCACCGTTCATGGTGAAACCATGACGATGAGCCCTAAGGAATATGAAGCTGTCCGCCGCTAAGCCGCGTTGAGCATATAGAGATGTGAAGGGACCGAATAGTGTTGAACTATTCGGTCCCTTGTTCTTTCTCGGCGCTGATTCTGCCCGATTGGTGGATTCTGGGCGCTGAATCTGAAATCTTGAACTTCACAGATGACCCAAATGACAGCTTATTTATATAATGGAACCGAACTCAGCGCGCAATGGTGCGTTGGGCGAGTATAAATTGTTCGCTGCAACTGTGAAGGAAAGAACGACGGATGTCTGAGAATAACTACGGAAACAACCAGGGGAACGCGCAGAACCCCTACGCTGCTCAGCAGCCTAATTCTTCCGCCCAGGGCTCGTACGGTCAGGATTATGGCCAGGCTCCTTCGGCTCAGAACACTTACGGCCAGGACTACGGTCAGAGCGCATCCGCTCAGAACAGCTACGGCCAGGCGCAGCAGAACTCGGGCCAGCAGTCTTCGGCTCAGCAGAGCCAGTACGGCCAGTTTGGTGCGCAGCCCTCTTCGCAGAATGCTTACGGCCAGAACGCTGCCCAGGGTGCTTCGGCACAGAACACCTACGGTCAGCAGCAGTACGGCTACGGTCAGGACGCATCCTACCAGGCTCAGCCCGCTCAGCAGAACCAGTACGGTTACGGCCAGGAAGCCTCGTACCAGGCTCAGCCTGCTGACTACAATTACCAGCAGAACTCTTACCAGCAGCAGCCTCAGCAGGACGCTTATGGTTACGGTCAGCCCGCAGGTTACCCGTATGCGGCTCCCATTGTGAAGAAGGCTCCCGGCATGGCGCTGGCTGCGATGATTCTGGGTATTGTGGGCGTCGTGACCGGTTTCTTCGTATTTGGTGCGCTGCTGGGTATCGCTGCGATTATTCTGGGCGCCCTGTCCCTGAAGAAGGTCAAGGAAGCTGGTGCGGGTAAGGGCTTCGCGATTACCGGTATCGTAACCGGCGCGGTGGCTGTCCTGTTCTCGCTGTGCATGCTCTTCGTGTACATTTCTGTTGCTCAGACTGCTGAGAAGTGCCTTGAAGTTGGTACCGATGACGGCCACGGTAACGTGGTGTGCCAGATTGGTGATAACCCGAACAACCGCATGACTGTTCCGGCTCACCGCTAAGTCTTAGCCGCCTAATTTTGGCTACCCAGCGCGGTACGCGAACGGGGTGAGGATCCCAGATTTTCTGGGGTGCCTCACCCCGTTTTCTGTGCCCGTGATTTTCTGCGCTCGCCGTGTTTTTTTGGTGCTAGCGGCGGCGGATGTTTCGGTGGCGGAGGCGCGCTAGCACTCTTCTCTGGTAGCGTTCTCTGTCAGTGAGAGCGCTGCGCGTGCGGGGTGGGTGACTTGCACGCCGTTAAACATCTTAGTTATACTGAATCTCTACCGTGTTTGAATGGCACCGCGGCATCAAGGTATGTCGAGGAAAACTTTCAGAAGACGGTGGGCTTTTTGATAAAAGCATAGGGGGATGATCGGTTTCGACGATGTGAGTTGAGATGGGTGAAGCGTGCCGAGGATGCAGGGTTATCTCGTTAACGCCCTCTGCAAAAAATTAAGTGCAGAATCTAAGCGCACTGACTTCGCACTCGCTGCCTAAGCGCGAGTTGCCGTCTGTCGGCCTGAGCATGCCTTTGGCTCAGTTACCGGCATCGACTTAAAAGGCCACTGCTGCTAGCCCTTGTTGCGGGGGTTAGTGGGACTTTTACGTAACTAGGTTCGTCGGTATATGTGTTTATGCAAGTACCGGAGCCGAAAAGTAGCGTTCGCATAAACTGCGCACGGAGAAGCCCCGTTGACGCCACATCGGACCGGGGTTCGATTCCCCGCATCTCCACGATCTCCCAACCGTCCGCTATCCCGTATGGGGTGCGGCGGTGATTATCGGTTCCAATCCAGAGGAAGAACCGCGGTAGGTTTCTACCACCCGGCAGGACGCCCCACGGCGTCACCTGCCGGGTATTTTTATGCCCAATTGTCAGTCTGTATTGCTGGTTCATTCTGGGGTGTACCGGCGTGCTCGTGGGTTGGGCGTCAAAAAGTTTGGGCTAACGTCAAAAAGTATGGGCTGGCGTCGAAAGGTTTAGACGGACAACATCTTCATCCGCACCGACCCTGCCGGGACCATCAAACCCTACAAAGAAAAATCCACCGAGAAGATCGACGGCGTGGTGGCCACCATCATGGGCCTCGACCGCGCGATTAGATGCGGCAGCGGACCCGACACTGAGAGCGTGCATGACAGAAGAAGCATATTTTTCATGTAATGTAAATTTACGTGTTACATCTGGCGAGACTCTCTGATAGACTGCTGAGTAGTGATGTAAGATACATCACTATGTGACGTGGGAATGCAATCACAACCGCAATTTCTGCTTGGAATCGGGGGTTAGCTGCTTCCACGATTGCAAGAGCTTTAGGGCCAGCATTCGTTGGTGGTTTTGGAAAAGCCATTGGAGGTCCGGCACTAATTGCCTTTGCGCTAGCTGTTGCAGCAGTGTCCTGCACTCTTTAATCTGGGAGAGGTCCAATGCGTACGAAGAATATATTTACACTAGGATTTTTTCTCACTATTGTTCCGGTGTTCTGGGTGATTATCTCATTTGCCAGAGACGGGGAGTTCTTTAATCCAGTATCAATTCTAAGTGCAATTTTAGGAGGTCTTTTGGTCACTTTTGCAGCCAGAAGGACGCTTGAGAGTGATTCAAAGTTCCCTAAGGGACCTAGCAAGTAAAACATCGCTTAGAAGTTTCTAAGAGGAGGAACCGCGCTAGGTTTCTACCACCCGGCAGGACGCCCCACGGTGTCACCTGCCGGGTATTTTTATGCCCAATTTCGGTGTCACTCGGGGCGTGCCTGCGTGCTTGGAGGGTGCTCAGGTGACCGCATTGTAATGAGAACGTCATCAGAGAAGACGAAAACGCACCCTATGCCGTAGTATCGAAGGGTAGATATCGTTGTTCGGTGTCGGCTGTTCATTCAACCTCATCGGCAACGTACGAGAGCAACCCAAAAGTCGCTTATAGGCGCACCACCGCTACGATGCGGTAGCTACTATGACGACCACTCAAGGACACACCATGGAAAACCAGATTCCCGCCCCCTCCTTCCCGGAGCAGAGCAACGCAAACTCCCCGCAGCCGGTACCTGCAGGCGTAGCACCCGGCGCTCCCCTCGGCGCCGCACCCGGTGGCCCCGCCCTGGGCGTGGCACCCGCTAACGTGCGCGACCGCGACGACAGCTACCAGCGCATCCCGGACATCTACCGGGTACCTGCTGAATACCGCCGCCCCTACGGCGAGACCACCGGCGACTTCCGCGGCCCCGGCTACTTCTACTCCATCGGCGCGTTTGGCGCCTCCCTGGGCGCCCTGGCACTGACCCTCTACGCGTGGGTTCAGGTCGCGGCACTCCACTCTGAAGCAACGCTCAACTCCCGCGGTTACAGCTCCTCTGCGTATAGCTCCGGTCTGAGCCCCAACATCATGGTGATTGCTCTGCTGCTCGTGGGCCTGATTCCGGTCGGCGTTTCCATCTGGCTTGCCATCTACTCGGCGAAGGTGAACGCCGGTCACACCACCAAGTACACCTCGAAGATGACGACCTTCAACATCCTGGCGTACATCATCTCGGGTCTGAGCCTGCTGGGTCTGCTCGGCACCCTCACGATGCTGTCCTAAAACTGGCAACGCTTGCTCTCATAGCGATACACAGCGAGGCGGCGGCTTTCCACTTACCGGAAAGCCGCCG
>NZ_KV795257.1:467831-495902 GCF_001808955.1 Rothia sp. HMSC078H08 | reverse complement strand
GCGGCGGCTTTCCACTTACCGGAAAGCCGCCGCCTCGCTATATTGTCACCGTCACCGGGGGAGGGGCTAGGGGCGGAGAGAATCTAGGAACGGGGTGCGAGCGCCTCCAGCACCTGCTGCTGGACCGCCGCCGTATTACTTGCCACCAGGGACACCGGGTGCACACCGGCGACTGAAATGCCCGCGTGCTCGGGCAAATCGCCCTCCAGGGTGGAGGCGACGCCGCCAGCCTCGCGAATCAGCGGCAGTAGCGCCGCCACCTCGTAGAACGACAGGGATGCGTCCACGACGGTGTCCACAGCACCCTCAGCGAGCATACACGCCGCCCAGAACGAACCGTACGCACGGGAACGACCCACTGAGCACAGAAGCTGTACAAGCTCGCCAGAGCGGTCCACAGCGCCTTCAGAGGCCGCCTTCCAGGAGGAGAGATCGGTGTACGCGGCAGACAGCTGATCCAGCTGAGTCAGCGAAGACACCTCAAGACGAGTCGCCTGCGCCAAAGACTTACCCGTGTACGCGCCCGAGCCGCGAGCAGCCCACCAGCGGCGACCCAGCGCGGGTGCAGACACCACACCCACCACCGGCTCACCCTGATCCAGCAAAGCAATCAGAGTCGCCCACACCGGCACGCCGCGGCGAAAATTATCCTGCTCAGCAATCGGTGCAATCACCCACTGGCGCGCCGCCTGACCGTTATAGCCGGCATGGGCACCGGCAATACCGTCACGAGTACGCACACGCGACAGCTGCGCGCGCAGAAGCTCTTCAACTTCCTGAGCCACACTCGAGGCGTAATCGGCAGGCTCCTGCACCTGCGCCTGCGGTTCTACGGGCTGCTGAGTAGCCTGCTGCCACGGCGCCAACGGTGCCGCGGCGGGTGCCGCCTCGGCGGGCTCTACCACCTCGGAAGCGGGGGAGAAGACCGGGCGGTCACGAAAACGCATGGCGCTCACACGATCGACGCTATCGGCAAGAATATGCGCAAGACGCAAATCGTCGGTGTACTGCTGGGGACGGCTCATAGTAATGCTCTTCTTCAGTATTCGGTGATGTAGTCAGCAAAAATGTGCGTGTAGTGCTGTGTGTAATGCAGTGGAGAGAACCTAGACGAGAGCGCCCAGTTCCTTCTCCGAATCGCCCTCTTCAGGAGTCAACAGCAGCAGCTTACGCAAGGACTCCAGGCGGGCCGGGCCGCTCTCACCGGCGTGACCGGCAGCAACGTACGCCTCCAGACCGCACTCGGGAGCCTGTGCCGCGTGAGTACACGCCTTCGGGCAATCCGCCGCACCGGGTGCCAAGTCCACGAACGCCTCCACCACGGTCTCCGGCGGCACATGTGCCAGACCGAAAGAACGAATACCCGGAGTGTCAATAATCCAGGTGCCCGGCTCCATCGGATCGCCATTCGCATTCACCGGACGCAACGCCAACGCCGACGAGGAAGTATGGCGGCCACGACCCGTCACCGCGTTCACATGACCGGTCGCACGCTCAGAGCCGGTCAGCGCATTCACCAGGGTCGACTTACCCACACCCGAATGGCCCAGAAGCACCGACACCTGACCCAGCAGCTCCTGCAGAAGCTCCTGAACCGGTGCCGACTCCAAACCGGCAGCGCCCTCCTGGCTCGGCGCCAAACCATCCGAAGACGAAGACAGCACAATCTTCAAACCGCTCGCCGCATAGTAATCCAGCAGGTTCTGCGGGTACCGCACATCGGTCTTCGTAATGCACAGGATCGGCTCAATCCCGGCGTCAAACGCCGCCACCACGGCACGGTCAATGAAGCCGGTGCGCGGCTCCGGGTTCGCCGCAGCAACCACAATCACCAGCTGCTGAGCATTCGCCACGACCACGCGCTCCGACGGGTCGGTGTCATCGGCGCTACGGCGCAGAATCGAGGTGCGCTCGCCCAGCCGCACAATGCGCGCCAGGGTATCCTTCGCACCGGAGGTATCACCCACCAGGTCCACAAAGTCGCCGGTCACAATCGCGGTGCGGCGCAGTTCCTTAGCGCGCGCCGCAATGAGGGTACGCTCCTTCTCGGTACCCTCATCAACGACGACCGACCAGCGGCCGCGGTCCACCGTAATGACCCTGCCACGAATCGCTTCTTTGAAGGTCGGGCGGTCCTTCGTGCGGGGGCGGGAGCCCTTCTTGTTTGGGCGCACGCGCACATCCGACTCATCCCATTCGGAGAAATCGCGCACGTTCATGCGGGAAGAACCCATTTAGAAGACCTCCTGGTCGGCGGTAACGTCAGAGGTGGAAGCGCCGACCTGCCATTGCGCCAGCATGTCCTCCCACATTGCGGTAAATTCGGGCAGGGTCTTAGCCACGGTGGCTACGTTCTGCACCACCACATTGGGGCGGCGCAAACCAATAATCGCCGCGAAGGTTGCCATGCGGTGATCGTCGTAGGTGCGCGCCAGAACCGGCGCAGCCTCAGCGGCAGCGGGGATGGGCGCCTCAATCACCAGCGAATCGGCGGTGTCGTGGGCGGTGCCGCCCAGACGGTTAATCTCAGCGGCGAGCGCTGCGAGGCGGTCCGTCTCATGACCGCGCAGATGCGCAATGCCGGTCAGCTCAACGCGGCCCTTCACGAAGGCGCAGGCAGCCGCCATGGTCGGCGCCAGCTCGCCACCGGCAGAAAGGTCAAAGGAGAAGTCACCCTCGGGAAGCTGCGCCGGACCGGTCACAGTCAGACGGCCCTCAGCGTAGCGAACCTGCGCACCCAGCGCGGGCAGAAGCTCACGCCACATATCGCCCACCTGGGTCGTACCCGCCGAAGAATCAGCCGCGGGTGCCGGCCAGTGAGGAATAGTCACCGACTCGCCGGTAACCACGGCGGCGGCAAGGAACGGACCGGCATTCGAAAGGTCCGGCTCAATGGTCATCTCAAAGCCGGGGAAAGAACCGGGGTGAACCGTCCAACGGTACTCGCCGCCCTCTGCTTCGTTGCCTTGGTTCGGGTAGTGCTCCTGCACCCGAATACCCATCTGGCGTAGCGCCTCCACGGTCATCTGAATGTGCGGGATGGACGGCACCGAAGAGCCCTCGTGCACCAGCACCATGCCCTGCGGCAGGCGAGGCGCCATCAGCAACAGCGCCGAAACGAACTGGGACGACGTCGAAGCATCAATACGAACCACGGGCGCCTCAGAAACACCCTCTGCGCTCGCCAGGCCGGGGGAGCGCAGCACGAAGGGCAGAGCGTTCTCGCCCTGCTCACAATCCACCTGCACACCCAGCTGACGCAGACCCTCCAGAACCGGACCCATCGGACGTTGACGGGCGTGCGGGTCACCGTCAAAAGCGAACTCACCCGGCAGCAGCGCCGCCAGGGCGGGCACAAAACGCATCACGGTACCGGCAAGACCGCACTCAATCGACACGGTGCGCGACTGAGCGGAATCGGACTGAGCCTGTGCGGAATGCGCTTCCACAAAGCTTAGGGGAGTAACCTTAACATCCGGACCGAACGGCGAATCGGTCGGAACCAGCTCAATACCCGCACCCAGCTGGCGCAACGCCTCAATCATCAGCGCCGAATCGCGCGAATGCAGCGGCGCACGCAAATACGAGGGGGAATCAGCCAGAGCAGCAAGCAGCAGATAACGGTTCGTGAGCGACTTAGAACCCGGAATATGCACCAGCGCGTTCTTGCCAGCGGCTTCGCTGGAGGCGGGTGCCAGGGGAGCGGGCCAATCACCGGGGGAAAGCTGCACTGCTGCGTCGCTCATATATCCTCTTCTGGTTCAAATCATGGGGAGGGCGCAGACTCAGAGACGCTGCGCCGGTTGATGTCTACCCCTATTCTACCGGTTGAGGGTTTGCGAGCCGCTGAGGGCTCCAGCGATGAGATAGGCAGCGCGAACCAAGCAACACGAACCAATCAATACGCGTAAAGGCGGTGCACCGTTATTGGTGCACCGCCTTCACTCATCATCAGATGTCTGTACCCCCAGCGGGGCAACAGCTTGGGGCAGCTTAGAGGTTAGCCTCGGCGCAGAACTTCTGCACATCCTGCAGCAGACGAGCCTTCAGCTGCTCGGGCGCCTGCTGAGCGCACGAAGAACGCATCTTCTCACGAATCATCAGCTCAAAGTCCTTCACATCCGCGCACTCGGGGCAGGCATCCAGATGCGCCTGAACTGTGCGCAGCTGCTCGGGGCTCAGCTCCCTATCGAGGAATTCATAGAGGCGCTTGAGGGACGACGAGCAGGGCTGGCCGCCGCAATCCTCTAGCGGCTCAGAAGCCGCGGAGGCTTCGGGGACAGAAGAATTCTTGTCTGTGGTTGACATCGGGGTTCCTTTCACACGGAAGGTATAAAGCGTTAGGGGAGTTTAGCCTCAACCTCATGGGGGGGGCTAACTCACGTGTAGAAGAGCGGAGCTAAGAATCCGCAGGCGCCTCAGAACGAGAGCTCGCCGGTGGGGACTTTACGCCCTTGGCTTGGCAGCCTTAGCCGGCTGCGCCTTAGCACCTGCCTTCGGTGCAGCTTTCGCCTCAGCCTTCGCTTCTACCTTTGCGATAGTCGAAGGGCGCAGACCGTTCTCACGCGCATAATCGAGCAGCTTCTCGCGCAGAATCCGGCGGCCACGATGCAGACGAGACATTACCGTGCCCATGGGGATATCCAGAATCTCCGCAATATCCTTGTACGCGAAACCCTCCACATCGGAGTAGTACACCACCATGCGGAAATCCTCAGAGAGCTCGTTCAGAGCCTCACGAACCTCCGTATTCGGCAGGGCACTCAGCGCCTCCGCTTCAGCAGAACGCAGACCCACCGCATCATGCTCACCGGCCTGAGCCAGCTGCCAATCCTCCACCGTCTCACCCTGAGACTGCTGCGGCTCACGCTGACGCTTACGGTACAAATTGATGTACGTATTCGTCAGGATGCGGTACAGCCACGCCTTCAGGTTCGTACCCTCGGTGAACTGGTGGTACGAAGCAAAAGCCTTCATGTAGGTTTCCTGCACCAAGTCTTCAGCATCGGCAGAGTTGCGGCTCATCCGCAGGGCGGCAGCGTAGAGCTGATCCACATACTGCATAGCGTCCGCGGTAAAGCGTTCGCGTAGCTTGCGGGTATCCGCCGCGGTGTTGGTTTCAGCCATGTTTCTCCTCTACAGGAACGCGCCAAGCGTTCACTTCCATAACGTAGAATTCTTCTCTTTATTCCGCAGAATGTGCACAAACATCTGCGGGTAAAGCAAAACCCCGGGTCCGAATAATATCCGAAACGCCGGGGTTTTAAAGTGTATGCAAGATACCTTATGCGTTGGGGCGCTTACCGTGGTTTGCGCCGCCCTTACGACGGTCCTTGCGCTTACGACCGCGCTTGCTCATCAGAGCCTCCTTATAGTGTTCATGGATGCACGCCCCACCTTCGCGGTGCGTGCCCCCTATTACCTGCCCTAGCAGAGGCGGTCACCGAAAACCGGTGCTCCACGCTATAAGGGCAACGCCGTCTATTTTTTCATAGAAACGGCATGATTGCATCTTGGAACCGGGATATGAGCTAAAAAACACGAACTTTCTTCGCATCAGCTCACAACCCCAGCGGGGGGAGCGGGCTCTTAGCCGTGCTCAGGAATGTTCAGCCAGTTGTACCAGCCGCGGTGCAGAACCAGCCACGCCATCAGACCGTAACCGGACTGACCCGGACGGCCGTCATTAGCGGCAAGGTCGTTGCGCCACTGCTCGTGATGCAACAGCGGGTTGAACGTATCCACGTACACATGGTTACGGCGGGTCACCACATCCGCGTACGCCGCCGACAGGTCAGCGATACGGCGGTTACGCTCAGCGTCCAGGGTCGGCGGCGGACCAACAACCAGGACCTTAATGTTGTTCTGCGACGCCATGTCCACAATGTTCGCCAGGTTCAAACGCGAACGAGCGCTGGTCAGACCCAAATCAATGTCAAAGGTCGACGGAGCAATAATGAGGCGGTTATCAGCACCGGGAACGAAGCGGCGGCGCGCCTCCTCGAACCAGCGTGCATTCAACTGCTCGCTACCTTCATTGGGGGCGGCAAGGTTATATGCCGCAATGGATGCAGTGGTCTGCGGGGTGCGCGCCATAACACGACCAAACCAGCCGAGGGTACGGGGATCGCCAACACCGGCGAGCAGGTCATCGCCGACTGCCACAATTCGAATATTGCGTTGCTCCACGGAATTCTTTCTTCTGCAGTATGCGCCCGCCGTGAGAGGCGGCAAGGCACGTGAGTAATAGTCTTTATATCTAGGATAAGCGCTTACCGGCCTCTTTTCGAACTTAATACCCTATCCGGTAAGTATCCGAGACCAAAAAACCGTCTCCCCGCCAGAAACATCTGACGGGAAGACGGGTTTTGAAGAGCTAAATCATCAGCCGATCAGCTGTAGAAGACCTTAGCCTTCGAAGACCTGCTTGAGCAGAGCCTCAGCCTCAGCTGCGTGCAGCTTACCGGTACCGGCAGCCGGGGAAGCAGCTGCGGAGCGGGAAGCAAGACGCATACGGCGGTCGATCAGCGGCTGCAGGTTGAGAGCCATGAACGGCCACTGACCCTGGTTAGCAGGCTCGTCCTGAGCCCACACAACGTCGGTAGCGTTCGAGTACAGAGCCAGCTGCTCCTTGATCTCCTGCTCGGGCAGCGGGTACAGCTGCTCCACCGAGACAATAGCGGTCTTGGTGTCGCCGCGGCGCTCGCGCTCAGCTTCCAGATCGTAGTAGAGACGACCGGATACGAAGACCACACGCTCAACCTGAGCCGGGTTAATACCCGAACGGTCACCAATCACCGGCTGGAACGAACCCTCGGTGAAGTCCTCGATGGAGGACGCAGCAGCCTTCAGACGCAACAGCTGCTTGGGGCTGATCACCACGAGCGGCTTGTACGGACGGTGCTGAGAGTGGCGACGCAGCAGGTGGAAGTGCGAAGCCGGAGTCGAGGGGCAGGCAACAGTCATGTTGTTCTCAGCGCACAGCTGCAGGTAACGCTCAACACGAGCCGAGGAGTGGTCAGGACCCTGACCCTCGTAGCCGTGAGGAAGCAGCATAACCAGCGAGGAGCGCTGGCCCCACTTCTGCTCGGAGGAAGACACGAACTCGTCAATGATGGTCTGAGCGCCGTTTGCGAAGTCACCGAACTGAGCCTCCCACACCACGAGCGAGTCGGGGCGCTCCACCGAGTAGCCGTACTCGAAGCCGAGAACGCCGTACTCAGAGAGGAAGGAGTTGTAGATACGGAACTTGCCCTGGTCCTCAGAGAGGTGCTCCAGCGGCGACCACTCTTCATCAGTGATGTGGTCGTGCAGAACAGCGTGACGCTGAACGAAGGTACCGCGCTGAACATCCTGACCGCTCATACGAACGTCGGTGCCCTCCATCAGCAGCGAACCGAAGGCGAGCAGTTCACCCATACCCCAGTTCACGTTGCCGGTGCGGCCCATCTCAACGCGCTGCTCCATGAGCTTCTTCAGCTTCTTGTGGACGGTGAAGCCTTCGGGAGCCTTACCGAACGCGTCAGCGATGTGCTGCAGAGTCTCACGGGAGATCGCAGTCTTACCGCCGTGAACGACCTCGGTGTTCTGCTGAGCAGCGGGCAGTTCCAGACCGGAAACGTGCGCGCCAGCAGGAGCCGGTGCCGAAGACTGAGTCTCGACGAAGATAGCGTCCAGCTTCGAGTGGTAGGAGTCCAGAACTTCGTCTGCCTCTTCCTGAGAGACATCGCCGCGACCGACCAGGTCCTGTGCGTACAGGGTGCGGGTCGAGGGCAGGACGTCAATATCCTGGTACATCTTCGGCTGGGTCATCGACGGATCGTCAGCCTCGTTGTGACCGCGGCGGCGGTAGCAAATCAGGTCAATGACAACGTCGCGGCCGAAGCGCTCGCGGTACTCGAATGCCAGGCGTGCGGCGCGAACCACTGCATCCGGGTCATCAGCGTTGACGTGGAAGACCGGAGCCTTGGTCATACGCGCAATGTCGGAGGCGTGGGTTGCGGTGCGGCCGTCGTTCGGCAGGGTGGTGAAGCCAATCTGGTTGTTCACCACAACGTGCACGGTGCCGCCGGTGGTGTACGCCTTCAGGTCAGCCATCTGCAGGGTCTCCATGACGATACCCTGGCCAGCGAACGCTGCGTCACCGTGAATCAGGATCGGCAGGACCGGGTGGCCCTCAACGCCCTGCTCACGGTAGACGTCCTGCTTAGCGCGGACGATACCCTCGAGCACGGTGTTTGCAGCCTCAAGGTGCGAGGGGTTAGCAGCCACGTACACCTGGGTCTGCTTACCGGAATCGGAGGTGAAGACACCCTCGGTACCGAGGTGGTACTTCACGTCACCGGAACCGCCCTCGTAGGGTGCTGCGGTGCCGGAGAACTCACGGAAAATCTGGGCGTAGGACTTACCAGCAATGTTGGTCAGCACGTTCAGGCGACCGCGGTGTGCCATACCAATGGCAACGCCCTTCAGGTCGTTGTTAGCGGCCTTATCCAGAACAGCATCCAGCAACGGAATCAGGGACTCGCCACCCTCCAGGGAGAAGCGCTTCTGACCCAGGTACTTGGTCTGCAGGAAGTTCTCGAATGCCTCAGCCTCAACCAGCTTGGAGAGAACGCGCAGCTGCTCCTCGCGGGTGGGCTTAGCAACGCCGCGCTCCAGGCGCTCCTGGAACCATGCGCGAACCTCGGGGTCCTCAGAGTACATGTACTCAACGGACAGGGAGCCGGAGTATGCCTCGTGCAGGCGCTCCAGGATGGTGCGCAGCGGCAGACGCTCAGCGCCGCCGAAGCCACCGGTCGGGTAGACGCGGTCCAGATCCCACAGGGTCAGGCCGTAGTTCTCCAGCTTCAGGTCCGGGTGCGAACGCATCTTGTAGCCAACGGGGTTGGTTGCTGCGGTCAGGTGACCGTGCACGCGGTACGCGTGAATCAGCTGCTGAATACGTGCAACCTTGGAAATCTCGTGAGCGTCATCGACGTGGTTGTCGCGTGCCCAACGGACCGGCTCGAAGGGAACCTTCAAATCGCGGAAGATAGCGTCGTAGAAGTCGTCGCCGCCAAGCAGGTAGTGCTCAACCAGCTTCAGGAACTCACCGGAACCTGCGCCCTGAATGACGCGGTGGTCGTAGGTGCTGGTCAGGGTGATGATCTTGGACAGGCCCTGCTGGGTGATGAGCTTCTCGGACAGGCCGCGGAACTCAGCCGGGTACTCCAGAGCACCCACACCGATGATCGCTGCCTGGCCCTTGGAGAGGCGGGGCACCGAGTGGACGGTACCGATACCACCGGGGTTGGTCAGCGAAACAGTGGTGCCGCGGAAGTCCTCAATGGTCAGCGCGCCGTTACGGCCACGCTTAACGATGTCGTTGTACGCATCCCAGAACTCACGGAAGCTCAGCTGCTCAGCACCCTTAAGGTTCGGAACGACCAGGTTGCGGGAGCCGTCGGGGCGGGGCAGGTCAATAGCCAGACCAAAGTTTACGTGTGCGTTGTGGATTGCAACGGGCTTGCCCTTCTCGTCCACACCGTAGGTCACGTTCATCGAGGGCATCGCTGCCACTGCGCGAATCACAGCGTAACCAATGATGTGGGTGAAGGAAACCTTGCCGCCGCGGGTGCTTGCCAGGTACTTGTTGATGGCTGCGCGGTTCTCAATGAGCAGCTTTGCGGGGACCGCACGAACGGTGGTTGCGGTGGGGACAGTCAGCGACTCTTCCATGGTCGTGACGACTGCCTTAGCAGGGCCGCGGAGGGGGACAATCTTGTCTTCAGCAGGTTCCACAGTTTCAGCCTTCTTGGTAGCAGCGGGAGGGGTGGGGTTAGCAGGCGCAGCCGCAGGCTTCGGTGCCGCGGGGGCGGGAGTTGCTACAGGTGCGGCAGGTGCAGCCGGTGCGGCGGGTGCCGCAGCAGGAGCTGCACTAGCGGTACCGGCGCCTCCCAGCGCCTTATCGATGGTCTCAAAAATGGGCCACCATGAAGGGTCCACGAGGCTCTTGTCCTTCTGGTAACGCTCGTACTGTTCTTCAACGAACCATTCGTTACCGGCAAATTCCTCAGGCACCAGATGTTCTGGCAGATTTGGCACGTTAAACGCCTCTTCCAATTAGTGTGAATTTATCCGTCGCGTCCGGGACTCTCCCCGGCATAGACGACCCGCGTCTTCGAGGGGCGAATCATCACGCTGAGCATGTGCGCATCGCCTAAGATGGTGGCCGTATGTGCGGGGTGTGCACCGTACAAACCTGCCTAGCGTGCCGTGAACGTCGGGGTTCATCCGCTTGCATGGCGGCACACTCATGCTCCTATGTATAAGTGTAAAGAGAAGCACGGTGAACTTTCCAGCTCATCGCGCTATATCCGCAATGCAATTTTTCACTCTTAGGGATTAGCAATGAGCCGCGTGCGCAACAAGTACTGTCTTGCACGTGTGAGCAGGCACTCTACAGCACCGGGAAGAGACGAAACCTTCGCTAAAATATGGGGTATGGATGACCCTTTGAGTAAGACTCTGACTACTAGCCAGCGCAGAATACTGCCCGAATACTCGGCGCTCCGTACCGTGATGTTCCGTGCAGCCACCCGTGAAAACACCCCGCTTTCGAGTGCCCAGCATCTGGACATCTCCCGCGCGGTGGTGCTTCACCAGAACCGAGTCGCCGCACACCAGTCGATGGAGGCGGTGGCTGAGTGGATCTAATCCTTCTGCTCATCGGCCTGCTCCTCATCCTGGGTACCGGCTTCTTCGTCGCCGTAGAGTTCTCCCTCGTAGCACTCGAAACCGCGACCGTGCAGCAGGCAAAGGACTCCGGCGATAAAGCAGCCGACGCCGTCCTGCGCTGCCTCAAGACGCTCTCTACTCAGCTCTCCAGCTGCCAGATCGGCATCACCATCACCACGCTGCTGACCGGTTACACCCTCGACGCCGCCATCAAGGCGCTCACCACCGGCGCCATCAGCAGCCTGGGTCTGCCCACCAGCGTGACCGACGTACTCACCCTGGTGCTGGCGATGCTCATCGCAACCCTGCTCTCCATGGTCGTCGGCGAACTGCTGCCCAAGGGCCTCGCTATCGCCGAACCCTACGATGTGGCGCGTCGAGTCGCCCCCGCGCAGCTGGCATTCACCCGCGTCATGTCCCCGCTCGTGCGCATCATGAACGGATCCGCCAACTGGATTCTCGGACGCTTCGGCATGGAAGCCAAAGAAGAACTCTCCGCCGCCCGCACCCCCGAAGAGCTCTCCTCCATGGTGCGCCGCTCCGCAGAAGAAGGCACCCTCGACTCCGACGCGGCACGCTTCGTGGACCGCACCCTGCGCTTCTCCGAGCTGACCGCCTCCGAAGTAATGACCCCGCGCGGCCAGGTCGCCATGCTCGAAGACACCGCCCCCGTTGCCGAAGTCATCAAGCTGGCACGCTCCACCGGCCACTCCCGATTCCCCCTCTACAAGGGCGACCACGACAACATCGTGGGCGTCGTACACGTGAAGAAAGCGGTCGGTGTGCCCCCGGAGGTACGTGAAACCCTCGAAGCCGGCGCCCTTGCAGAAGACGTGCTGCAGGTCCCCGAAACCCTGCACCTGGACGCGCTGCTCACCCAGCTACGCCAGGGTGCCCTGCAGCTCGCCGTGGTCCTCGACGAATACGGCGGAACCGCGGGCATCGCAACCCTCGAAGACCTCGTCGAAGAAATCGTCGGCGAAGTCTCCGACGAACACGACCGCGGCCGCACCGAACGCCCCCTACGCTACGGCAACGGCGACTGGGTGTTCTCCGGCCTGCGCCGCCCCGACGAAATCAACGCGCTCATCCCCGGGCTCGAGGTTGAGGAAAGCCCCGAATACGAAACCGTCGGCGGCTTCATGATGGAACGGCTCGGCCGCATCCCCGAAGTAGGCGACAGCGTCCCCGTACCCGGCGGCACTCTGCGCGTCGACACCCTCGAAGGCCGCCGCGTGGACCGCATCCGATTCACCCCCGCACCTAGCGCACAGGAACAGACCGAGAAGGGAGGCAACGCATGAACGACTGGGTAGCCATCGCACTGCTCGTCATCCTGCTCGCCGGAAACGCCTTCTTCGTCGCCGGTGAATTCGCCATCATGTCCACCCGACGAGCACAAATCGAACCGCTCGCCGAAGAAGGCAATAAGCGAGCGCAGACCGTCATCTACGCGCTAGAAAACGTCTCGCTCATGCTCGCCACCTGCCAGCTGGGCATCACCATCTGCTCGCTGCTGATTCTGAACGTCTCAGAACCGGCACTGCACCACATGCTGGAGGTGCCCCTGCACCTGGTCGGCCTGCCCCACGCAATCGTGGACGTAATCGCCTTCGGTATCACCCTGATTATGGTCACCTACCTGCACGTGATCTTCGGCGAGATGGTTCCCAAGAACGCCGCCGTGACCCTCGCCGCCCGCGGTGTGGCTCTCTGGATTGTGCCGACCCTGGTGACCTTCTCCAAGATTTTCGCCCCCGTGGTCGCCCTGCTGAACAACCTGTCCAACAAGCTGCTGGCGCTCATGAAGGTCGACGCGAAGGACGAAGTCGCCTCCACCTTCACCCTGGGCGAGCTGCAGACCATCGTGGCAACCTCAACCGCGGAAGGCACTGTGGAAGACGACGCCGGCGTGATTGAAAGCGCCCTCGAATTCACCGAGAAGGACGTCTACGAAATCATGGTGCCCGGCGATAAGCTCGTCACCCTGCCCTTCGGCAGCACCCCCGCCGAGCTGGAACGCGCCGTGGCACGTAGCGGCTACTCCCGATTCGTCATTACCGACAGTGACGGAACCTACATGGGCTACCTGCACGTGAAGGACGCCCTCGCCATTGCCCCCGAGCGGTTCGAGGAGCCCTTCCCCTGGTACAAGCTGCGTTCCCTGGACACGCTCACCCCGACCACCGATATTGACGATGCGCTCGCCTCCATGCAGCGCAGCCGAACCCATATCGCGCAGGTTATGGATGAGCACGGCGTAACTCTCGGTGTGGTCTTCCTCGAAGACGTGCTGGAGGAGCTCGTCGGCGAAATCAACGACACCACCCAGGACGCGGTGCGTGAGCGTGTACGCCGACAGCAGTCGCGTGAAGCCCAGTAATAAGCCCAGTAGCCGTATCGTGAGATACCTCGAATAAAACAGGGAAATCTTGAACACACAGCCCGCCCGGTGCCCTCGTCAAAGAGGGCGAGGGGCGGGCTGTTTTGCGGTTAAAAACGTCTTATGGATGCCCCCAAGGGGCACTCTCAGACGGAGGGATGAAGCGGCAGTATAAAGTAGCGGTGGGGGAGCGCAGTAGGCTGAGCTAACTATCCCTGTTGCATAAGCTACTGACAGGGAAAAGGGTTGCCTAACAGCACCCAAATGACACCAATAAAGAGTTGTTTATACGGGTGTGCGCATGATGTAGTTAAGGAACCTACAGACTAGAACGAACCGAAAGAGAGCCCTCATGTCGCACCCGAAGATCACCCGCAAGCACTTCCTCACCGCAATGGGCTCACTCGCTGCGTCCTCCCTGCTGCTGGCAGGCTGCGCAACCGAGAACAAGACCTCCTCCGGTTCGTCCTCCTCGGCTGGCTCTAACAAGGGCAAGGTGAAGGTCGTCGCCTCCACCGACGTCTACGCAGACATCGCCAAGCAGGTTGGCGGCGACTACATTGAGGTCACCGCGCTCATTGCCTCCACCAGCACCGACCCCCACTCTTACGAAGCCACCAGCGCCGACCGTCTCAAGGCAAAGGACGCATCCCTGATCGTCATCAACGGCGCAGGCTACGACCTGTTCCTCGAAGACCTCGCAGGCAAGGACAACGCCTCCCAGAAGATCGTGAACGCGGTCAAGGTCAGCGGCAAGCTCACCGACGCCGAATACACCCACCTGGTCGAGGACCACCGCGGCGGCGAACACCACGAAGACGGCGGCGACCACGCCCACGCACACGAGTTCAATGAGCACCTCTGGTACGACTTCGAAACCATGAAGAAGGTCGCCCAGAAGATCGCTGAAGAGCTCGCAGGCCTCGACTCCGCACACGCTGAGGCGTTCCGCACCAACGCATCCACCTTCTCCAAGGAACTGGACGCACTGGACGCAGCAGCTAAGGCAATCGCCGGTGAAGGCAAGAAGTACCTGTCCACCGAGCCCGTGCCGGACTACCTGATTTCCTCCACCGGCGCAGAGAACGCAACCCCCAGCGAATTCGCTGAGGCGGCAGAAGCCGGCAACGACGTCCCCGCCCTCGTCCTGAAGGAAACCAAGGACATGGTCACCGAGAAGAAGGTCCAGCTGCTCGCCTACAACGAGCAGACCTCCACCTCCCAGACCAACGAGGTGCTGCAGGCAGCTAAGGACGCCTCGGTGAACTACGTATCCTTCACCGAAACCCTGCCGGAAAACACCAACTACCTGGCATGGATGAAGACCAACGTCAGCAACCTCGAAAAGGCGCTCTCCTAAGTGACTGACAACAATAACGGTGCCGCCCCCGCGATTTCCATTCGCGGGGGTAGCCTCGCTTTCGGGACCCGCACCCTCTGGAAAGATCTAACCCTCGACATCGGCGCAGGCGAATACTTCGCCGTGCTCGGACCCAATGGCTCCGGCAAGTCCACCTTCCTCAAAGTCGTTCTCGGCCTGACCGGACTCAACGCCGGCGACATCTCTGTGCTCGGCAAACCCGCACGCCTGGGCAACGCCGGCGTCGGCTACGTACCGCAGCAGAAGTCCATCCCCACCTCCACCCCGATGCGTGCCCGCGACCTCGTGGGGCTTGGTGTGGACGGGCACCGCTGGGGCATCCGCCTGCACAGCCGCAAATACCGCGCCAAGGTTGATGAGCTCCTCGAAGCCGTCGGCGCGACCGAGTACGCGAACGTGCCGGTGGGTCTGCTCTCCGGCGGTGAGCAGCAGCGCCTGCGTATCGCCCAGGCGCTCGCGAACGACCCGAAGATTCTGCTGGCTGACGAGGCGCTACTCTCCCTGGACCTCAACCACCAGTACGCGGTGGCTGAGCTGATTCACCGGTTCAACCGTGAACGCGGCGTGGCGGTGGTGTTCGTGACCCACGAAATCAACCCCATCATTGAGCATGTGGATCGCGTTCTTTACCTGGCGAATGGCCGTTTCACGGTCGGTTCGGTGGAAAAGGTCATGACCAGCGAGACTCTCACCTCCCTGTACGGAACCCCGGTGAGCGTGCTTAAGTCTAATGGTCGTTACGTGGTGGTGGGTGAGACTCACGCCAGCGACCACTGCCATCTTGAGGGCACCGACCAGAATATTCACGGCTCCCACCTGAAGTCTGGTCTCTCTGAACCGCAGCGCACTCTACACCTTCCGGGAGGAACCACTCGATGACCATTCTTGCTTCCCTCCCCGCTCTGGCACCGGTTGCCGCCGCGCAGAACGATTTGCTCTCCCGCATCTTCGTTTTTGACCGCTATGGTGAGCTGTTGCAGATGCTGCAGAACTCCATTTTTGCTGGCGCTGTGCTAGGCCTTATTGGCGGTTTCGTCGGCATTTTCGTGATGATGCGCGACCATGCCTTTGCGGTGCACGGCATTTCTGAAATGTCTTTTGCGGGTGCCGCCCTTGCCCTGTTGCTCGGCTATGACGTGGTGACCGGCTCCATGGTCGGTTCGATTGCCTCGGCTCTGCTGATTGCCTTTCTGGGTTCTAAAGCGAGCAATTCGAACTCGGTCATTGGTGCGCTCATGCCGTTCGGCCTGGGCTTGGGTATTCTCTTCCTCTCCCTGTACCAGGGCCGTAGCGCGAATAAGTTTGGTCTGCTGACCGGTCAGATCGTGTCCGTGGATGCCGACCAGCTGCACACCATGATTATTGGTGCGGTGGTTATTATTTCCCTGCTGGTGATGGTGTGGCGTCCGCTGAGCTTTGCTTCCCTGGACCCGGAGGTTGCGCGCGCTAAGGGCGTGCCGATGCGCTTTTTGTCCCTGGTGTTCATGGTGATTCTGGGTATTGCTGTGGCGCTGTCGGTGCAGGTGGTCGGTTCGCTGCTGGTGCTGGCGCTGCTGATTACTCCGGCGGCTGCGGCGATGCAGGTGACTGCCTCTCCGGTACGCACCCTGATCCTGTCGGTGCTGTTCGCGGAGGCGTCCATTGTGGGCGGTATTCTGCTGGCTCTTGCCGGTTCGCTGCCGATTAGCCCCTACGTGACCAGTATTTCCTTCCTGATTTATGTGGTGTGCCGTGTGATTGGTGGCGTGAAGCGTCGCCATAGCGCCTCGGGCCGCCAGCTGGCTGAGAAGGCATAAGATCTATAGAAAGAGCCCCACCTCGGGAATGAGGTGGGGCTCTTTTGTTGTCGTGCATAGGTGCCGCGGTGAAAAGGGGGATGTCCCGGCGCGGCGTGGGCTTAGTCTGTGTGGCGTTGCCTTGTTCAGATGCCCTGTGTGTCGTGGTGTAGCGGCGTCAAAGATCTTGAAGGCGCCGTTTCCTTCGTTGAGAAGGTTTTCCCTCGATGGGGGATAGCTCCTCAGATGAGGGGCTTAGAGGTTGCGGCTTGGCCTGCAACGTTAGCGTGCAGTGCCGCCCTGCGCTTCTTCCTCGCGACGTGCTAAAGTGCAGTCCGGGCAGTAACCGGTCACTTCAACCACGTGCTCCAGCTCCGAGAAGCCGTGCTGCTTACCCATAGCCAGTGCCCAGTCCTCAAGGGCGGGTGCTTCCAGCTCAATGGCGGTGCCGCATCGGCGGCAGAGCAGGTGGTGGTGATGGTCCTTTACCTGGCAGTGGCGGTACAGGGTCTCACCCTCAACGCCCTTGACCGAGTCGAGCTCACCGGCGTTAGCCAGCGATTGCAGTACACGGTAGGTGGTTGCGAGAGAGACCTGTTCCTTGCGGTTCGCGAGGGTCAGGTGCAGATCCTGTGCTGAGATGAAATCGCCGAGCTCTTCCATGGTCGCTTTGATGATGCGGCGCTGGCGGGTATTTCGGGCTTCGGCGGGCTTCGTAATTCTCCGTACGGGAATATGAGTGTCCATTGCTGAACCTTTCGGAGCGGATTTCCGCCCCATTGTGTGGTCGATCTTGTCTTACGACTTTACACTAGAGGCGTTCAAAAGGTGGTTGATTTGCGCTTTATCTCAAAAGTTGAAGCCGCCTCGGGGCGGGTGTGGAGGTTCGCGGTAGACTAAAACTATGAAAATGACGAAGTACACCCACTCATGTATCCGCCTTGAAAATGAGGGGCGCACCCTCGTTCTTGACCCCGGTAACTTTGCCGCAGAAGGCGAACACGCCACCGCGCTGGAAGGCGCCGATTACCTGTTCGTGACTCACGCGCATCCGGACCATTTTGATGGCCCGTCGGTGCTGCCGCTGATTGCTCAGCGCGCCGAGTCGCAGAACCCGTTGAAGATTTGGGCTCCCGAGGCTGTAGCCCAGGTCATCAAGGAGGCTGTGCCTGCTGCCGAGGTTACCGTTGTTTCCTCTGATTCTGAGTTCAGCATCCCCGGTTTTGAGGTGAAGACCTACGGCGGTCAGCACGCCCTGATTCACCCGCTGATTCAGACCATCGCTAACGTTGGTTACCTGATTAACGGTGCCGTGTACCACCCGGGTGACTCGCTGGTGGTTCCTCACCGCGTGCGTGCAAATACCGTCCTGGTGCCGATTCACGCCCCCTGGTCGAAGGTTCAGGAAGTCATCGATTTTGTGATTGCGACCGGCGCGCAGCGTGTGGTTCCGATTCACAACGGCATGATTAATCAGAATGGCACCGGCATTATTGAAGGCCTGGTGACGAACTTCGGTGCGAAGTACGGCACTGAGCTGAAGCACCTGAACCCCGGTGAGAGTATTGAGGTTGAGGCGTAAGCCTGACCGTTGAGCTTCAAACGCGCCGATGACGGCGCATGAAGGAGAGTATTGTGAGCACAATTTTTACCAAGATTATTGATGGCGAAATCCCGGGTCGTTTCGTCTGGAAGGACGATCAATGCGTGGCGTTCATGGACATCATGCCTCTGTCGGAAGGTCACCTGCTGCTCGTTCCCCGCGCTGAGGTCGACCGTTGGCCCGACCTGCCGGCTGAGCTGGCAGCGCACCTGTTCGCTGTGGCGCACAAGATTTCTGGTGCCCTGGATCAGGCGTTTGATAAGGACCGTGTGGCTCTGGTGATTGCAGGCTTCGACGTGCCGCACACCCACATCCACCTGTTCCCGGCTGACGGCATGGCTGACTACGATCCCGCTAACGCGAAGAAAGATGCAACTGCCGAAGAGCTGGATGCGGCCGCTGAGAAGGTGCGTGTTGCCCTGCGCGAGCGCGGCCACGGCGAGTTCGTGCCGGAGGCGTAAGCGCCCTTTACAGCGCGTATAAACACGACAGCGCGTATAAACACGAAGGAGCCGCCCTCTACAGAACTGTAGAGGGCGGCTCCTTCGTTAATATAGCCCGTTGCTATATCCCGGGAGCGGGAAAGAAGCTTAGTGCTTTTCGGCCTTGGAGATCTGCTCAGCCAGGTCCTCGGGGGAGAGGTTAGCGGAGGAGAACTCGGGGGTCAGCGGCAGGGGCAGCTGCAGGCCGGTACCGGGGCAAATCTCGACCTTTGCCGAACGCAACTTGAAGTCGACCACGTGGCCGCCCTGAACGCGCTCATCATCGATAAAGTGGGCGTGGCAGCCGGGCACCGAGATGCCCTGCTCGTAAATCGGGGTGCGGAAGCCAACAATCGTGCCGGTCACGTTATCGAACTGGACAATGTCCTCGTTCTCGGTGGCCGCAACCATCTTCGGGTAGGGCTTCTCCTGCTTGATAACGGTGCGGGTGCGGACCCATTCGAACTCGCCGTAAATCTTGATGGCGTACATGTAGTTCTTGGAGACGGTGAAGTCATCCAGAATCTGCGAGGCAGACTTACGCAGCAGGTTCTGCGGTAGTTCGCGCTTAATCATGGGCACGAAGTTGGTGACCACGGCGTAGGGGGTCTGCTGGCGCAGGTCGGGCAGGGACACGGAACCGTCGTGGCGTACCTGGTAGCAGACGCCGTCGAGGACGACCATTTCGCCGTCGAGGCCGTTGAAGGTACCCACACCGAAGTTGCCGTGGCTCAGGAGCTCACCGATGGTCATCTCGCCATCGTAGATGCCGTCCAGCAGCTGGGACATGAGGCCGGTCTGAAAAACTTCGTTACGGAAAACAGTTTCACCGTTTAGGATGGTCGGCTGATATGCCATGAGATTTCTCCTCGTTACAGTGGATGCGGCGTCAGACGGGTCGGTCGGTCATCGGCGATAGCCGCCCTAGCTAATGCTGAGAGTGGGAGGGGCGGTAGGGAGAACACGGCATTCGGTGTCGTTTCTCTAGGAATTCGTAGGTGACGCAGGCCGGGCGCACGCACTTTCATTGTACGCCCGTGCAGGAAGAACCCCGGGACTAGCGGGTACGACATCTTATGATGTGACCCTTGAACGGATCACCCTGGCGTGAATTACCCAAGTGCGGCTGACTTAGCGCGGCTGATATACCGCAAGCAACGCGAGGGCATAAAAATAGACTGGCGTTCCCTCCGGTTGCACGACAAAAAGGGAGGGAACGCCAGCACCAACAGCTTAGCCCTTAGAGCCGCTCTAAGCGCAACTAAGACACACGAGGCTCATCGAAGCAGAAAAATATTAGACACGAACCGTCACCAAAAGAGTGTGGCGAGCCTGTGCCCCGTAGAAAACCAGTAGAAACCCCTCAGAAAACACAACAACGGCCTATACGCTCCCAAAGGAACGTATAGGCCGTTGCCTGCTACCTAGAACTTACCCCAGAACCCACCCCGCAACTTATCTCAGTGCGGGTGCTGGGCAAAGCTCAGAAGGAAAGATGAAACGCCAGTGAATTAGACGCCGTAGTACAGCTGGTACTCAAGCGGGTGCGGAACCAGCGAGAGCGGCTCCAGCTCGTTCTTACGCTTGTAGTCAATCCACGCCTGAATCAGGTCCTCGGTGAAGACGCCGCCCTCGAGTAGGAAGTCGTGGTCAGCCTCCAGAGCAGCCAGAGCCTCCTCCAGGTTAGCCGGAGCCTTCTTGATGTCCTTAGCCTCTTCAGCGGGCAGCTCGTACAGGTCCTTATCGATCGGTGCCGGCGGCTCAATGCGGTTACGGATACCGTCCAGACCAGCCATCAGCTGAGCAGCGAACGCGAAGTAGGGGTTAGCGGAGGGGTCCGGTGCGCGGAACTCCAGACGCTTGGCCTTCGGGTTGGTGCCGGTAATCGGGATGCGGATACCAGCGGAACGGTTACCCTGCGAGTACACCATGTTGATGGGAGCCTCGTAGCCGGGAACCAGACGCTTGTACGAGTTCACGGTCGGGTTGGTGAACGCCAGAACAGCGGAGGAGTGCTCAATCAGACCGCCAATGTACCAGCGGGCGGTGTCAGAGAGGTTAGCGTAGCCGCGCTCATCGTAGAAGAGGGGCTCGCCGTCCTGCCACAGCGACTGGTGGCAGTGCATGCCGGAGCCGTTGTCACCGAACACGGGCTTAGGCATGAAGGTTACGGACTTGCCCCATGCGTCTGCGGTGCCCTTGATGACGTACTTGAACTTCAGCAGGTCGTCAGCAGCCTTGGTGAGGGTGTCGAACTTGTAGTTGATTTCTGCCTGGCCGGCTGCGCCCACCTCGTGGTGGCTACGCTCAACCTCAAGACCAACCTCGTCCATTGCTACGCACATTGCGTCACGCAGGTCAGCCTGCTTGTCGACGGGGGAGACGGGGAAGTAGCCGCCCTTGACGGGGGTCTTGTTGCCCAGGTTGCCGCCCTCTTCCTTGCGGCCGGTGTTCCAGGGAGCCTCATCGGAGTCGATCTTGTAGAACACGGAGTTCGGCTCGACCTGGTAGCGGACATCCTCGAAGACGAAGAATTCAGCCTCGGATGCGAAGAACGCGGTGTCTGCAATGCCGGTGGACTGCAGGTACGCCTCGGCACGCTCAGCGACGCCGCGGGGGTCACGGTGGTAGGGCTCGCCGGTGCGGGGGTTCACGATGGAGCAGATGATGACCAGGGTCTTCTCAATGCGGAAGGGGTCAACGTACGCGGACTGAACGTCGGGAATCAGCTGCATGTCGGACTCTGCAATGCCCTGGAAGCCGCGAATGGAGGAGCCATCAAAAAGCTGGCCGTTGACGAAGAAATCGTCATCAATCGCCTTAGCGGGCAGGTTGAAGTGCTGCTGCACGCCGGGCATGTCGGTGAATCGGATATCAACGAAGACTACTTCTTCGTTCTTGATAAAGTCGAGAACTTCCTGGGGGCTGGTAAACATGAGGACTGCTCCTTGTTCGACTGACGGTGCAGGAGGGTATCTTCCCTCATCACATTCAGTCTTTGGTTTAGTTTTTGGCCGCGGGCAAAACCCTGTGACATATCAAGCATAGTGGTTATTTTTTGCGCGTGCGTGACTATCGTGTTTCGGTAATGTTACAAATCCTGGAAAGGAGTTACATCTTGGTTGTCTCACGACACACAGTAGAGATGCTAACGCCCTCAGTAGAGCCAGTAGCAAAGCCAATATCAATGCCCTCAGCAGCGCAATAATCGGGCGTAACAAAAGGCCCCGGTCCTCCCCACACGGGAAGAGCCGGAGCCTTCAAAACCTTATATCAGCGTCTCGCTTAGCGGCCGCGCATCGCACGACGGTCGGGGCGTGCACGCATCGGGTCAACACCCTTCGGCAGACCATTCATCGGGTTACGCATAGTGTTCAGAGTGCTCAGGCGACCAGAAACAACCTGCATCTCCTGCTGAGTCAGAGCCTTCGGAAGCTTGTTCATAGTCTTCACAACGTCCTTGAGCTCAATCTGACCCTCATCGTGACCGGTCTCAATCACGTGAACCGGCACACCGGGAGCCACACGAGCCAGGTGCTTCTTCTCAGTGTTCACCAGCGAGTTCACGCGGCTGTGAGGGCCCTCGGTCACCAGCACAATACCGGGACGGCCCAGCGCACGGAACACCAGATCCTGGTTGCGATTCGCAGCAACGGGCTGCTCCTCAACAATCCAACCGCGGCGCACCGAGTTCATCGCTGCACCACTACGACCGGGCTGGTTCTCAATCTGAGCAAAAGCCGCAGTCTGCGCGCGGCGACCCAGCAGAAGCATCGCCACAATAGCGGCAACGCCCAGACCCAGAATCAGGAAAGTAATCCAGTTACCCAGGGCAATACCGATGAGGAGGAAAACCAAAAGGGTACCCAGAGCCGACAGACTCAGAATCCAACCGATATTCGGGTCGGACTTCTTGGTCATCTGGTAGACCTGCTTCATCTGGGCGAAAGTGCCCGGAGTGCGTTCCTTCTTCTTTTTCTTCTCTTCGCGCTTATCTGCCACGATTCTTCCTCGGCTGGTTCTTCCGCGGCCCCGAGAAGCGCCTCAAACGCTCACGGAACCATAGTGACGTAACGATGCAGTGTATGCCTGCAATTTTTCTAGTTTACCCTACCCGCACAAGGGACGGGGCATAAGGGGAGGCTCCCCGAACACCGGACGAACACCGGGTTCGAGGAGCCTCAACGCTCTCAGAAAGATTCTGAAAAGGCTTAGTAGCCCGCAGCCACCAGGGAGGAGGCTTCCTGCAGGGCTGCACCCTCACCCTCAATGTGGGCAAGGTTCTCAGGGATCGGGTAGCCGTTCTTACGCATTGCACGAGCCCACAGGCGACCTGCACGGTACGAAGAACGAACCATCGGGCCCGCCATAACGCCAGCGAAACCAATCTCCTCAGCCATGTTCGCAAAATCCACGAACTGCTGCGGCTTCACCCAACGCTCAATCGGGTGGAAGAGCGGGCCGGGGCGCAGGTACTGGGTGAGGGTAATGATGTCACAGCCAGCATCGTGCAGATCGCACAGCGCCTCGTAAATCTCGTCATCAGTCTCGCCCATACCCAGAATCAGGTTGGACTTGGTGACCATGCCGCCTTCCTTAGCCTGGGTAATAACATCCAGGGAACGCTCGTAACGGAACGCCGGGCGAATCTGACGGAAGATACGGGGGACGGTCTCCAAGTTGTGAGCGAACACCTCAGGCTTAGCGTCAATCACCTTCTGAACATGCTCGGGAACACCCTTGAAGTCGGGGACGAGCATCTCAACGCCGGTGTTCGGGCACATCTTGTGAATCTGACGGGTAGTCTCTGCGTACAGCCACGCACCACCGTCTTCCAGGTCGTCACGAGCAACACCGGTCACGGTTGCGTAACGCAGACCCATGACCTTCACGTTCTTAGCAACCTTGAACGGCTCAGCGTAATCAACAGCGACGGGCTTGCCGGTCGCAATATTGCAGAAGTCGCAACGGCGGGTGCACTCGGAGCCACCAATCAGGTAGGTTGCCTCACGGTCTTCCCAACACTCGTAAATATTGGGGCAGCCAGCCTCTTCACACACGGTGTGCAGACCCTGACCGCGAGCCAGCTCACGCATCTCGTTGTATTCGGGGCCAACAATAGCCTTGGTCTTAATCCAGTGAGGCTTCTTCTCAATGGGAACCTCAGCGTTGCGGGCCTCCACACGCAGTAGCTTGCGTCCTTCAGGTGCGGTGCTCAAAAGTCTTCTCCTTGGTCTAGATGTGCCCTCTGTGCAGGTGGGCCATCTTCTATTTTACGCCCGCTCAGGCGTAGGTGAAACTGAATTTCGTATATGACGAACAAAGCCGGACGCGTTACGTGTACGGCCTGCTCGATGCTTCTTGACTGCGTCTAACCCTGCGTTTAGTCCTGCGCCGCAATGGGCTCGAAAGACTCCGCCAGGCGGTCCTGGTACTTCAGAAGCTCCGCCTCCAGCGGCTCCAAAATATCGGCGGGGGTGACGGTGCGGCCCAGCTGCTCCGAAATGGTGGTAACACCCGCATCGCTAATACCGCAGGGAATGAACTGCTGGAAAGGTGCAGTGTCATTGCAGCAGTTAATCGCGAAGCCGTGCATGGTGGTGTTACGCGAAACGCGCATGCCCAGTGCCGCGATCTTCTTGTCCTGGGTGACGCCGTCGCCCAGAATCCACACGCCGCTACGACCCTCAACGCGCTCACCCTTAATGCCCAGACCAGCCAGGACGTTAATGATGATTTCCTCGATGATGCGCACATACGCCACCACATCAATGGGCTCGGGCAGACGCAGAATCGGGTAACCGGTCAGCTGGCCGGGGCCGTGCCAGGTCAGCTTGCCGCCGCGGTCAATCTTGACGACGGGGGTGGACTTGTCTGCGGGGTACTCGTGATCTTCGGTACGTTTACCGGCGGTAATCACTGCCTCGTGCTCAAGTAGAAGAATCGTATTCTGGCGGGTGCGGTTAGCCACCTCATCGTGGATGCGGTACTGCTCGTCCAGGCACTCAACATAGTTCACATAGTTCGGGGCGAAGCCCACGCGTTCAATCGTCACAGACATACTTTCTACCTTAGTACTGCTAATGGAGGGAAGAAAATTAGGGCGCCCTGAATCACGTGATGAGCGAACACGTCGGAATGTTACGTGAGGGTGTGCTCAAGGGGAGGGGGTGAATGAGCAGATAAATGCCTGAATTATTCTTTGGAGTACTTGAACTATTTTAGTGTGCTTAAAGATATTATTTGATGCAATTTGATAACATAATGGTATGAGAAGCAAAGAAGCACACGTTCTGGAAAGCATCGCCAACCCGGCTCTACCCACTCTGCAGATTGTCGAGTACCGGGGCGAAACCACCGAGAGTGCGCCCGCTACACGTTCCGTAACCTCCGCGCACCCCGGACGCTACACCCTGCGCACCATTTCTCAGCCCATCCCGCCAGCTCCTTCCGCCCAGCTGGCTCCTGCCGCACCCACTCTGCGCGCGGCAGCCAACGGGTACGGATTCGAGGAAAACACGGATGTATCCGCTCAGCGGCACGCCCAGACCCCGCAGGTAGCCGCCGCCCTACGTAACGCGCCCGGACTCGCCAAGCTCCACGCCGTTACTGGTGAGAGCACCGATAGCGCCAATCAGCTGTGCCTCTGGTACGAGCCCCTCGATGCGGGCACCCTTGACAAGCTCCTGCGCGCTCGCACCCTGACACCCGCCGAGCTCATGACCCTGGCGCGAACCCTGCACCGGGCGCTCGGCAGCCTCAAAAAGGTGGGGGAGGGGCGCGCCGAACTAAGCGCCGAATACATCGCTCTGAGCGCCGCCGGAGTGCCCAAACTCCTGCTACCTGACGCTGTCTACCGTGAAGCGGCCCCTCAAGATACGGAACAGCTCACCGCCGCTCGGGGCAACTACGCACGCTCCGCAGCAGCCCTGCTCTGGCAAGCCGCCTGCGGGCACGCGCCGGAACCCTCCACCGCCCGCGTACCCCTCTCACTGCGCATGGATTCACAGCGCATGGGAGCGGGCGGTATTGCAACCAATGGGGCGCCCAGTAGCGAGTGGATTGAGCGCCTCGGCAGAGCCCTCGAATACCTGCTGGACGCACCTGCCCAGGAGGCGGCGCTCGCAGGGCTCAGCTCCGTGGTCGCCCTGGCGGAGGAGGTGCCGCCTCGCCCGCTGAACGTCTACCTGAGCTGTTCAGAACGAGCCCGCGCCCTCATTCCCGCAGCTGTGGAGCCCGCGCCGGTACAGAAGCTCTCAAAGGCGCAGAAGGCTCAACGCTACCTGGCAGAGCATCTGCCTCGCGTGAAGAAGCCGGGCGTGAAGAAATCGGGGCGCGCAGCTACCGCAGGTTCTAAGCCGTTGAGCCCCACTGTGAGCCCCACGGCAAGCTTCGCAAAGACTGCGCCGCCCGCTCTAAAGAACGCAGATGCGACGGGCACATCCCGCCTGACGGTGCTACGCGGTGCTTTCGCCCGCCCCTCCGCGCGCCTGGGACTGGCTGCACGCCTGGGACTCGCCGCGCTCGCACTGGGGGCTATTGCGCTGCCTCTCGGGTTCACCCTCTACGGGCAGAACGCCCCGGCAACGGCGCAGCCCGTATCCGCTCAATCTGTGAACGCAGCGGGGGAGCATGAGCCCGGCGGCACGGAAACACAGGATCAGAGCGCGCAGGATACAGCCGCACAGGATAAAAGCGCTCAGGGCGATCAGATTCTACGAGCCCTGATCGACCAGCGAAACCAAGAACGCCGTGCCCGAGGCGGCGCAGAGCTCACCGTTGACACTGCAGAAGAACTCAGCCGCGACAGCGAGAACATCCGCGTTATGGCGGTAGTCTCCGCGCCCGGCTACCGCGCCGATAAAACCGAGCAGGAAGCCCGTAAACTCAGCGAAGAAAACGGCGTCACCCGCCAGAAAGTCATCTTCGACCTGCATCGCGGGGAGAAAGGCTGGGAGATAGCCCGCGCTGAGCCCGTCCCTGCATAGCTGAAGCTGACGCTGTATAGCTGACGCTGTAGAAACGCGGACACAACAAAAGGCGGCGGCCCCACCCACCGAAGTGGATGGAACCGCCGCCTTTTTGCTCACCGTCCGGGAAAACCCGGAGAGCTACGCTCGGTTACCCATCAGGGCACCGCCACAAGGAAACTTCCTTGAATCTATGCAGGTCTTAGAGGCCCAGCTCAGACTCGAAGTTTGCCTCCTCCAGGCGGGTCTTGAGGGTGTGCAGGAAGCGACCAGCGTCCGCACCGTCGACCACGCGGTGATCGTAGGTGAGGGACAGGTAGCACATGGAGCGGATAGCGATAACGTCGTTACCGTCAACATCCTTAACAACCATGGGGCGCTTCACGATGGAACCGGTGCCGAGGATTGCAACGTTCGGCTGGTTGATGATCGGGGTGTCGAACAGTGCACCGAAGGAACCAATGTTGGTGATGGTGAAGGTCGAACCCGACAGCTCCTCGGGGGAGATGTCGCCGGTACGTGCACGGCCACCCAGGTCGCCAATAGCCTTTGCCAGGCCAGCAATGCCCAGGTCAGAAGCGTTCTTGATGACCGGAACCAGCAGACCCTTGGGGGTGTCCACAGCAATAGCGATGTTCTCGGAGCCGTGGTAAGTGATCTGCTTGTAGTCTTCGGTCATGGAAGCGTTCAGAGCGGGGTGCTGCTGCAGAGCCTCAGCGGATGCCTGGACGAAGAAGGGCAGGAAGGTCAGCTTAGCGCCCTCACGAGCAGCGAAGCCGTCCTTAGCCTTTGCACGCAGCTGAACGATGCGGGTCACGTCAACCTCGGTGACCTGGGTCAGCTGGGTGGAGATGTCCAGGGACTCACGCATACGCTTTGCAATAACCTGGCGGATACGTGCGGTCTTCTCGACGGTGCCACGCTTGGGGGAAACCTCGAAGGTGTGCGGTGCCTTTGCGGAACCAGCAGCCGGAGCAGCAGCTGCAGCGGGAGCAGCAGCGGCGGGAGCAGCGGAACCCTTAGCAGCGATAGCAGCCTGAACATCCTGCTTGCGGATGCGGCCACCAACACCGGAGCCCTTGACGGTGGACAGGTCGATGCCGTTGTCCTTAGCGAGCTTACGGACCAGCGGGGTCACGTATGCTTCGCCCTCAGCAGCTGCCGGAGCGGCAGGTGCAGCGGGAGCTGCGGGTGCAGCCGGAGCAACAGGAGCCTCAGCAACCGGAGCGGGAGCTGCGGGAGCCTCAGCAACCGGAGCCGGAGCAGCGGGAGCAGCTGCAGCAGCAGCGTCGCCGATGATAGCCAGAACCTGGCCAACCTCTGCGTCCTCATCCTCGGGGATGCGGATCTCGAGCAGGGTACCTGCTACGGGGGAGGGAACCTCGGTGTCAACCTTGTCGGTGGAAACCTCAACCAGGGGCTCGTCAACCTCAACCTGCTCGCCAACTTCCTTCAGCCAGCGGGTAACGGTGCCCTCGGTGACGGACTCGCCCAGTGCGGGCAGTACGACCTCGATGCCTGCAGCAGCAGCTGCGGGAGCAGCCGGAGCAGCGGCGGGTGCTGCGGGAGCAGCCGGAGCCTCAGCAACCGGAGCGGGAGCTGCGGGAGCCTCAGCAGCTGCGGGAGCAGCCGGAGCAGCAGCGCCGGAACCGTCGCCAATGATAGCCAGAGCAGCGCCGACCTCGACGTCCTCGTCCTCGGGGACGAGAATCTGCTCAACAACGCCTGCTACGGGGGAGGGAACCTCGGTGTCAACCT
>NZ_KV795257.1:456986-467731 GCF_001808955.1 Rothia sp. HMSC078H08 | reverse complement strand
TGTCAACCTTGTCGGTGGAAACCTCAACCAGGGGTGCGTCAACCTCAATGGTGTCGCCGACCTCAACGAGCCAGCGGGTAACGGTACCCTCGGTCACGGACTCGCCCAGTGCGGGCAGTACTACGGTGTGGGACATAATCTTTCCCGTTCTCCTTGTGAATGCTTGAACTAGAAAAATGTGAGCGGCGACCCGGATGCGCGCCGTATGCGTTGTAGCACGTCGACGCGCATCCGGATAGGGGCGTTGTTCAGCGGATACGCCCGGCAACCGCTAACGACCAACGGTCGTCAATACTAAGCTGACGCGCTAACGCCAGTCAGCAAAATTTATGCGCTGTGATTATGCGCTGTGCAGCGGGGTGCCGTTCAGGACCATTGCAGCCTCACCCAGAGACTCGTTCTGAGTCGGGTGTGCGTGGACGAACTTAGCGACGTCCTCGGGGAATGCTTCCCAAGCAACCCACATCTGAGCCTCACCAATCTGCTCACCCATGCGCTTACCAATAGCGTGAACACCAACGATGGGGCCGTCCTTCTGGCGGACAACCTTCACGATACCGGTAGCACCGAGGATAGAGGACTTACCGTTACCAGCCAGGTTGTACTCAGCGGTCTCAACGTTCTCAGCGCCGAACTTCTCCTTAGCCTTGGGCTCGGAGTAACCAACAGAAGCAATCTCCGGGTCACAGAAGGTGACCTTGGGGATGTTGATGTCTTCAACGATGGTGGGGTTCAGGCCAGCGATTTCCTCAGCAACGAAGATACCCTGCTGGTAACCGCGGTGAGCCAGCTGAACGCCGGGGACGATGTCACCAATAGCGTAGATGTTGCCAACGCCGGTGTGCAGGCGCTCGTTAGCCAGGACGAAGCCGCGATCCATGGGGATGCCCTGCTCCTCGTAGCCCATGTTTGCGGTGTTCGGGCCACGACCAACAGCGACCAGAACGATCTCTGCCTCGAAGACCTTGCCGTCAGCCAGGGTGACCTTAGCACCGTTAGCGTCCTGCTCAACCTTCTCGAAGAGGGTGCCGGTGTTGAACTTGATGCCGCGCTTCTTGAACGCACGCTCCAGAACCTTGATGATTGCCGGGTCCTCGTTGGGAACCAGGTTCGGCAGGCCCTCGATGATGGTGACGTCAACGCCCATAGCGTTCCACATGGATGCGAACTCGCAACCAATCACGCCGCCACCGAGCACGATAGCGCTCTTGGGCAGGTAGTCCATCTCCAGTGCCTCAGTGGAGGTCAGCACGCGACCCTCAATGGGCAGACCGAAGGTCTTGGAGACCGAACCGGATGCCAGGATAATGTTCTTACCCTTGTACTCAACACCACCGACGGTGATGGTGTCCTGAGCGGTCAGCTTACCCTCGCCGGGGATAACCTCTACGCCCTTCATCTTCAGCAGGCCTGCAAGACCCTTGAACTTACCGGAGACGATGCCGTCCTTGTAATCGCGAACCTTGCCCATCTCGATGGACTGCAGTACAGCGTTAACGCCAACCTTGGACGCCTCGCGTGCATCTTCAGCCAGCTCAGCAGCGTGCAGGTACGCCTTGGTGGGGATACAGCCGGTGTGCAGGCAGGTGCCGCCGACCTTTTCCTTCTCGACCAGGCCGACGGTGAAGCCCAGCTGGCGTGCGCGAATAGCTGCAGAGTAGCCAGCGGAACCGCCGCCGAGGATGAGGATGTCGAATTCTTGAGCCACGATATTGCTCCCTTGCATAGTTGTTGGGGTTGAAACCCCTGCAATGAGTTCTTTTTACCAATTTATTGGTAGGTTCCTCAGCATGCGCGAAAGGCCCGCGAGCTCGAAAAGTCGCGCGCCCTCCACGTACGCAGAAAAACACTTAATACAACAATACCCCCGTTGAAGGTCGTTTAAGTTCACTCAGGGCGGTTTTAGCCGATTAATCGCCCAAACACCCCAAATTTTTCACTACGCAAGAAAAGGGGCGCGTCATAGAACAGTGCGGTGACAGGACCACCGCAGCGGTCGTACAGAACGCACCCTCGAAAAGACGCAGAGGAGGGCTCCCCGGTAGAAGTACCGGAAAGCCCTCCTCAGATCAGCTCTATGCTCTATGCTATGCGGCCGCACACCAGATAAGGGGCACCAGTTAGGATGCTCCAGTTAGGACGCGCGCCCAGCCAAGCAGACTACTTAGCGTACGACTCGATGAAGTTCACCAGGGTAGCGGTACCGAAGCCGGTGCCTTCCTTCGGAGTGAAGCCGTACGGGGACTCCTCATTGAACGCGGGGCCCGCAATATCCAGGTGAGCCCAGGGGATGCCCTCGCCCACGAACTCCTTCAGGAACAGGCCCGCAGTCAGCGCGCCACCGTAGCGGGAACCAATGTTCTTGATGTCAGCAACGGGGGACTCCAGGCTCTTGCGCAGGTAGGACTCCAGCGGCATCGGCCAGTAAGACTCACCCGCAGCAGCGCCGGCTGCAATCACGCGGTCACGAATCTCCTCGTCACCGAGCAGAGCCGCAGTGCGCAGACCCAGAGCAGCCATAGCGGCACCGGTCAGGGTAGCGATATCCAAGATGACGTCCGGGTTCGACTCAGAAGCCAGAGCGATACCATCAGCCATGACCAGGCGACCCTCAGCGTCAGTGTTCAGCACCTCAACGGTACGGCCATCACGCATGGTGATAATGTCCTCCGGGCGCAGTGCGTGACCGCCGGGCATGTTCTCAGCCAGGCACAGGTAACCGGTGACAGCAACCGGAACATCCAGCTCAGCAGAAGCAACCACAGCGCTCAGAACCGATGCCGCACCAGCCATATCGCACTTCATGGTCATCATCGAAGCGGCAGGCTTCAGCGAGTTACCACCGGTATCGAAGGTGATACCCTTACCAACCAGAGCAACGTGAGCCTTCGGGTTCTCCGGGGTGTACTTCACAACGGCAAGAACCGGCTTGCGGGGCGAACCCTGACCAACACCGGAAATGCCGCCGAAGCCCTCCTCTGCCAGGCGGTCGTGGTGGAACAGTTCAATCTCAATGTTCGAGTAATCCTCAGCGACCTCAGCAGCGAACTCAGCGAAAGTCTCCGGGTACAGGTGCGACGGGGGCAGGTTCACCAGGCGGCGAGCGTCCTTAGCGGTCTCGCCCAGAACCAGGCCGTGCACCAGAGCCTCTTCAGCCTCTTCCTGATCAATCGAAGAAACAATCAGAATGGACTCGATTTCTTCCTTGATCGAATCCTTGGTCTTGAAACGCAGACCCTCTTCAATGAAGTTGCCCAGCACAGCGCCGTGAGCAATAGCCTCAATTTCCTCTACCGAAGAAACGCCGAAATCGAAAGCAACCTCCTCAGCGGAACCAACCAGCTGACGAGCCGCAGAACCGGCGGCGTAACGCAGAGCATCCAGGCGCTCCTGACCCTCAGCGGTATCAGAGCCCAGACCCGCCAGCGCCACAATGCCGGCACCGGTGTCCTCAAGACCGGGCAGACGCAGCAGCTGATCGGGTGCGCCCGAAGCGCCCAGCGCCTCCAGCAACTCGTTAATACCCTCAACAGAGTCCTCAGACAGGGAGCTCGGCGCCAGGTACGGGCCGTCCGAACCCTTCAGAACGCCCAGAACCAGAACGTCAGCTTCGAGCGCTTCAAGGTCGGTGCTGTGAATAGACAGAGACAGAGACATCGTTACTCCTTTGCGTATGTCTTCTCAAAATAGTCGGGGCACATCCTCGCGCCCGAAAAACTCAACTGTAGGCCCTCGAAGAGTGAGGATGAATACCGCCGCGCAAAGCCACGCGGACTACTGCTTCTACTCTACACGGATATGTAGGAGGGCGTGAGGTTCAGCTCTCACCCCGAACAGCTGGCAGAACAGAAAAATGCACAAGAAGCCGAGCTGCAGCGCCTTAAGAACGTCGACGAGACACCAAGCAAGTTCACCTACTGCGAGAAAAGCCCGCACACTGTCGAGACAGGGCAGTAGTGGCATAAAATGAAAGACTAAGGAAAACGTCAGATAACAGAAGACGCCCCTTCGCCCCGAGCACAGAACTGCTGAGATACGTTTGTGCGCGGCGCGAACCAGACAGAAGTGAGGAGGCACGATGCTCAACCCCGAAGATCTCTACTTAGCCAACACCAAAATATTGGACGACCCCAGGATGCACGGGCTAACCCTCGTCATCGCCCTCTCCAGCCCGCAAGACGCAGGCTCCACCGCCGGCCAGCTCGGACAGGTGCTACTCAGCGAACTCAAAAACATTGAAATCGTCGAGTTCGACAGCGACCAGCTGCACAACTACCGTGCCCGCCGCCCCTACATTCGCTACGAAAAAGACCATTTCGAAACGCCGCAATACCCGCAGCTGAAGCTCTACGCCGTAGAAGATAGCCTCGACAAGCCGTTCCTGCTGCTCACCGGTGCCGAACCGGATCTGCAGTGGCAGCGCTTCGAAAAGGCGGTGCTGACCATCGCCCAGCGGGTCAAGCCATCCCTGGTCGTGCTGGTCTCCGCATTCCCCATGCCGGTGCCGCACACCCGCCCCTTCCCGATTACCGCGCACGGTTCCCGCAAGGACCTGATTCACGGCATCTCCCCGTGGAAGCCCAGCGCGGACGTGCACGCGACCGTCACCAACCTGTTGGAAGTGCTCTTCACCGAAAACGGAATCGACACCGTCGGCTTCGGCGTGAACATTCCCCAGTACATTTCGGAGGCGGACCTGCCGCAGGGCACCCTCACCGCCCTCGAACACGTGGGCATGGCGGCGCACCTCTCCCTACCCACCGAGAACCTGCGCGAAGCCGCACGCCACGTGCACAGCCAGATCAACGATCAGGTCAAGCAGAACCCCGAAATCGGTCGCATGATCACGGCCATGGAAGAGAACTACGACGAGAACTTCCGCACCTCCGATATTGCGATTCCCCTCTCGCGACGCGACGCGCACAACGTGCCCAGCCGCGACGAGATTGGTGCGCTCTTCGAGCGGTTCCTCGACGAACAATAGATGTGGGCGAACAATAGGTGCGCGCAATAGGGGATACCGTCCGTCGGATACCGCCCGCCAGATAGTGCGTGCCAGATAGTGCGTGCCAGATAGTGCGTGACAAATTATGACGCGGCACCCCGCGCCGCTGTGGACAAACCTCGGCGCACAAACGAACAATACGAATAAATCTGTGGAACCAACGGACACATGAACCGAAGTATCCACAGATTTATTTGTTTAACCCCGTACCCCGCGCAAACCATGCCACCGTGAAGGCATGAACGCAAACAATACCTCCAACGGCAATACCCCCAACAGCGACCACTTCCACAACGAACACTTCCACAGCGGCTACGACACGCCCCCGCCCATCCGCAACGAATACGACGTGCTCAGCTGCGCCCTCCACCAGCACGGCTACTGGCCCGACCACTCACTCATCATCCTCACCGCAACCGATGACACCCTCGGCCCCAGCCTGCGCGTCAACCTACCCGACGAACCCTGCACCCACAGCGAACGTGCCGACTTCCTGCACGAAACCTTCACCAAACTCCCCACCCGTCACAACGGCGAAACCCTCACCCGCTTCTACGCCATCATCATCGACGGCGACAACACCGTACGCCAACGCCAACTCAACCCCGACACCGCGCAACTGGCCGCCATCGAAGAAATCCAACAGGACGTCGACACCCAAATCCCCATCAACGCATGGCTCCACCTGCTCCACGACCCGCGCATCGTCAGCGAACTACGCTGCGAAGACGTCATCTACGCAGGCGGCGCCAGCATCTGGGCGCTCAACCCCGAACAGCAAGCGCTCACCCTCCTCGCACCCATCGAAGAAATCCGCCACAGCAGCTACTACACCTGGCTCACCCGCCACGGCGACACCATCGCCGACACCGCCCAACACAACTACGCCCACAGCCCCTGGGACACCGACCCCACAGCCAACCCCGAAACCCGCCACGACTGGGAAAACGCCGTAGAACTCTGGGACCACACCCACACCACCCGCCACGACGAAGCCCGCCAGGGCGTCCGCACCATCTACCGCCAAGCCCAAATCGACCTCTGCTACTGGGACGCCGCCATCAACGCCGCCGCGCACCTGCTCACCACCCACCCGGTCGATAACGCGGGCAACCCCATCACCGGTGACGCGCCCACCATCGGCGACGCACTCCGCGAACTCATCCCCGCCGAAATCGCCGGGCACCTACGCGCCTCCATCGCACCCGCAACCCTCAACCCCATCACCGCCGAAATGCTCACCTACCTCGCCGGCTACGGGCTCAACCACGCCCAAAAAGCGCTCGCCTACCTGCACTACTCCGCCCAATACACCTACCACGCCTTCGGCGGCGAATACCCCAGCCCCGACCGCGCGCCGCTCGAACCACCCCGCTACGGCACCCGCATCACCCGCAAAACCTACATCCCCGCCAGCTTCACCCACGCACTCAGCGCCACACCCGGTACCGAACAGGCACACGTACGCGCCGTGCCCGAAAAATGCGTGCAATGGCAAGACTGGATCCGCCGCACCCACCGCACCATTCAGCAGAGCCGCAGCATTCAACAGAACCGCAGCAACCAGCACACCAACCTCAACGGCTGGGCACTCGAAAACCTCACCCCCGCCGACCTCGCCAGCGCCGCCGAACTCAACACCATCAGCCGCGACCTGCTCCCACGCCTCGAGGAACACCCCAAAGACCACAACGCCCACAACAAACTCGAAAACCTCAAACAACGAATCGACGAAAGCTGCACCAACAGCGAATACCTCACCAAACACCACGCCGTCTACACCCACTACCTCAACGCCCTCAAAGGAAAACTAGACAGCCCCCACTGGGCACGCCTCAACGCACTCGAACTACTCACCAGCCTGCTCACACCCCACAGCACCGACGGAGAATACGCCGAACTACGCAACACCCAAGCCTGGGCCAACTGGTACAAGGGCTACAGCACCTACGCCCGCATGCTCCGCCAAGAAGCCCACCGCCACACATTCGGAAAGGACCTCAACATCCTCGATGTACACCTCAACGCAGGCAACCTACCCGCCTGGATCAAATACACCATCTGCGGCGAACCCGGAACACACCGCGAACCCATCAGCACCCTCAAACCCCGAAAACCTTAAAAGCCCGGCACCTAAAACCGGCACCTAAAAGCGAGGTACAAAACGAGGGAGGGGCGCGCCACCGGGCACGCCCCTCCCACCGACTCCTCCCGCCCACAACCGCACCCACCCAAAACCAGGTCCACAAGCCACCCAAACAGCGCGTCAAGTTGAAAGCAACCAAAAATCTGCAATACTTATATATTGACCCCGTACAGTCAATGCGCTATAACGCGCCCTCAAACCGCTCCACACAACGAGCAACGGAACCCTGCAAACCACCCAACGCACGCGGAATAAAACCCGCCCCCACAGCGTTAAACCGGATAAACGCAGCAAACACCCCGACCGAGGACGCCAGCACAGACTTGACAGGGTCTTAGGTGTTTTGCAAACAAAACACCCCACCACAAGCCAGAAAGGGTTCTAGTGGCACCTGCAACCAGCAAGAAGACCGTGACCGGCGACGCAACCGAAGAAACCGTCGCAAAAACCACCACCAAGACCACCCGCACCAAGAAGGCAACCACCAAAGCCGCAGCGGCAACCGAAGACACCACCGGCGCAACCGCCGAAACCGGTGCTGAAACCACTGCCGAAACTACTGCCGAAACCGAGGCAGACAAGCCCAAGCGCACCCGCAAAACCACCACCACCACCAAAACCGCAACCAAGCGCAAGACCGGTGGCCGCCGCAAAAAGAGCGACGACGAATTCGACCTCGGACTCGACGAAGAACTCGAAACCACCGACGGCGAAGACGAAACCGACGAAGAAGACGAAGAAACCGCAGCCAAAATAGAAGAAAAGAAGGCCGCAGAAGCAGTAGCAGCCAAGGGCTCCGGCTTCGTCCTCACCGCAAACGACGACGACGACGCACCCGCACAGCGCGTCGTCACCCCCGGCGCAACCGCCGACCCCGTCAAGGACTACCTCAAGCAAATCGGCAAAGTCTCCCTGCTCAACGCACAGCAGGAAGTCGACCTCGCCAAGCGCATCGAAGCAGGCCTCTACGCCGAACACAAGCTCGCTGAAAACCCCGACATGGACAAAGACCTCAAGAAAGCCCTGCGTTGGGTCGTCCACGACGGCAAGCGAGCCAAAAACCACCTGCTCGAAGCCAACCTGCGACTCGTCGTCTCCCTTGCCAAGCGCTACACCGGCCGCGGCATGCTCTTCCTCGACCTCATCCAGGAAGGCAACCTCGGCCTCATCCGCGCCGTCGAAAAGTTCGACTACTCCAAGGGCTTCAAGTTCTCCACCTACGCAACTTGGTGGATCCGCCAGGCCATCACCCGCGCAATGGCAGACCAGGCCCGCACCATCCGCATCCCCGTGCACATGGTAGAAGTCATCAACAAGCTCGCCCGCGTGCAGCGCCAGATGCTCCAGGACCTCGGCCGCGAACCCACCCCCGAAGAACTCGGCAAGGAACTCGACATGACCCCCGAAAAGGTCATCGAAGTCCAGAAGTACGGCCGCGAACCCATCTCCCTGCACACCCCCCTCGGTGAAGACGGCGACTCCGAATTCGGCGACCTCATCGAAGACTCCGAAGCAGTCGTCCCCGCAGACGCAGTGTCCTTCACCCTTCTGCAGGAACAGCTCCACTCCGTACTCGACACCCTCTCCGAGCGTGAAGCCGGCGTGGTCGCAATGCGCTTCGGCATGACCGACGGCCAGCCCAAGACCCTCGACGAAATCGGCAAAGTCTACGGCGTGACCCGCGAACGAATCCGCCAGATCGAGTCCAAGACCATGTCTAAGCTCCGTCACCCGTCGCGTTCGCAGGTACTGCGCGACTACCTGGACTAGGAAACATCACCTAGATTGAGCGGACGTAGCCGGTTCCCGCTCGCGGGGGAGTGCCCCCTCTGCGGCGATGAGCGCCTTGAGGACGGAGCCCCCGCTCCGCGTGACCGGCTACTCCGTAAAGGCTTAGTTTTGCTAGTTCTAGCACATACAGAAAAGGCTCTCCGAGATACCGGAGAGCCTTTTCTGCGTATATAAACAGTTTGTATATGCGGCACGCGGTCGATGCTCGCGTAAGTTTTGCACAGCCGGCTTGCGGACGATGCTCGCGGGGGGAGTGCCCCCTCTGCGGCGCCCCAATAAGTGAATGGGCTAGGCGCTTTGAGGATGGGGCCTCCGCCATTACGCATGCCCGCTATGCCGTCTAGGTTCAGTTTCGCTAGTTCTAACACATACAGAAAAGGCTCTCCGAGATACCGGAGAGCCTTTTCTATGTCTACATTAGGTCGCGAAGGATATTCGCTCGGGTAGGTTTCGTAAGCCGGCTTGCGGACGATGCTCGCGGGGGAGTGCCCCCGCTACGCATGTCCGCTGCGCCGCCAGCTATACCGCGCCGCTACAGACCCAGCTGACGCAGATAGCGGTCCGCCACCGCCTCCACCTGATCCAAGCCGCACACACGACCCAGCGCCTGCGACCACGCATCAGCTTCACCGCCGCCCACCGGGAAACCAGCCGCCGCCCACAACGCCGCCGTCATCGCACCCACCGAATCCGAATCCGAATCCACCGACACCGCACGGCACAACCCCTCAAACAAAGCGCCACGTACCGTCGCATCGTCGGTATCAGCAGGCAAGATCTTCACAGCATCCGCCGCGCACCAGAACGCCACACCCAACAGCTCCGGTGCCGTCCAACCCGTACCAAAATGCTCCGCCACAGCCTCCGGCACCGGCGCCACGCCCTGCTCGAGCAGCTCGACGGCACGACTCAGCGCCGCCGCGGTACGCGAAGCATCACCCGGAATCGAATCATCCGCCGCCACCGAACCACACCACGACACCACACGACGCGCCGCCTCCAACAACACACCAAACGAGCCAGACGAGGACGCCAACAAATCACGAACCAACAACGCATACGCCGCCGCCGAAGCCAACGCCTCCGGATGCCCATGCGTCAACGCCGCCGCACGCACCGCCAACAAAACCACCGTACGCTCCTGCGCCACCGGCAAAACACCCAACGCCGCCGAACGCACCAACGCACCACTACCCAAAGCATCAGGATTCACCGACTTCGACACCAACTGCATCTCACCCGAACCCAACGCCCGCAACGTCGCCGCACCCGGACCACGACGAGCCGTCAACTCGGGCGACCCATCAATCTCACGATCCAACGAAAACGGCGCAGACTCCGGCAGAACCTCACCAATACCGCGGAACCACCGTAAATACGCCAACCACAGACACGCCAACTCATCCGCCGCCGCGCCCTCATTATTCCACTCCAAAACCTCCGTCAGGCCATCTAAGGTGTAGCAGGTCAGCTGCGTATCATCACTGACCAGTAGCTCACCAAACGCCGACTCCCACGGCTTAGGGGCGCACTTCGCAATCTGCTCAGCCGACAACAACTCCAACGGATAACCCAGCGCATCACCCAGCGCAGACGCACGCAACAAGCCGCGCACCCTGCCCGCAAACTCAGCCGAAACCTCAGGTGCACGCGTGAACTCAACAGAAGAAAAACTCATAGGGCGATTATCCCACGGGTGGTTAGGATGCGCGGGGGATGTGCCGGGCAGCTTCGTGCTCATACTCGGGGGCAAGTGGCTTCGTGCTCATGCTCGCGGGGGAGTGCCCCCTCTTCAGCGCCTGG
>NZ_KV795257.1:439872-456886 GCF_001808955.1 Rothia sp. HMSC078H08 | reverse complement strand
GCCTGGGGGCGCTTCGAGGACGGAGCCCCCGCTCTGCATGAGCACCTACGCCGCGGTGAGTTGGCTACTCGTCCTTGCCGGGAATGGAAGGGGCTTAGACAAAGACGGCTTTGCACTCACGCTCGCGGGGGAGTGCCCCCTCTTCAGCGCCTGGGGGCGCTTCGAGGACGGAGCCCCCGCTCCGCATGAGCACTTTCGCCGCTGTGAGGTGCCTACTCCGCGGATGGGGAGACACAGAGGCTGGAGCCCCGCTCCGCGCGAGTGCCTGCGCTACGGAAGGTTCCGAACCGCGAATGACGAACTGTGAGGCGCAAAACAAGACGCAATGCCATACTGAAACCATGAAGATTCTGCACACCTCCGACTGGCACCTCGGCCGCACCTTCCACCGCAGCCCCCTCACCCGCGAACACCAGCAGTTCATCGACGAACTGCTCAACTACGTGCACGCCGAAGGCATCGATACCCTCCTCATCAGCGGCGACGTCTACGACAGCACCATCCCCACCGCCGAAAGCACCACCCTGCTCGACCAAGCACTCACCCGCCTCATGCGCGCCGGCGTGCACGTCATCCTCAGCTCCGGCAACCACGACTCCTTCCGCCGCCTCAGCTACGGCGCTGCCTTCTTCGAAGCCTCCGGCGTGCACCTACGCACCACCATCGAAGACACCACCCGCCCCGTCGAACTCACCGACGGCACCCAGCGCGTACACGTCTACGCCATCCCCTACCTCGCGCCGCGCCTCCACGCCACCGCCCTCGGCGTCGACCCCACCCACCAGGCAGTCCTCGGCGCCGTCACCGACGCCATCCGCGCCGACGCCGCAGAACGACGCGCCCGCGGCGAAGGTGCCGACCGCATCATCGTCATGAGCCACGCAACCGTCAGCGACACCACCGGCAGTGACATTGCCGGCAGCGCAGACACCACCCCCCGCAGCGACTCTGAACGCGACATCAGCGTCGGCGGCATCGACTGGGTACCCGCCTCCCTCTTCGACGGCTTCGACTACGTAGCCCTCGGCCACATCCACAAGCGCTACCCCGTCACCCACACCATCCGCTACAGCGGCTCACCCCTCGGCTTCTCATTCAGCGAAGAACACAACCGCAATGGCGCCTACCTCATCGAACTCAACCCCGGCGAAGAACCCACCATCAGCAGCCACGAATGGGCAACCCGCGTACACATGAAAACCCTGCGCGGCACCATGGACCAGCTGCTCAACAGCCCCGAAAACAGCCCCTACGAGCAGGGCTACTACTGCCGCATCGAACTCACCGACGAAACCCTACCCGTCGGCGCCGTCGACCGCCTGCGCAGCCGCTACGAAACCATCTCCCACTTCAGCTACCGCAGCACCCAACCCGCCACCGAAAAACCCGTCGCCGCGCCCCTCACTCGCGATGCCGACCCCGTCGAAACCTTCGACCAATTCCACCAATACGTACGCAACCGCCCCCTCACCAGCGAAGAACGCGACGTCATCACCACCCTCAGCGACCACATCAAAAGCCACAAGGACAACGCATGATCCTGCACAACCTCGAATTCGAAGCCTTCATGGCATACCCCAAGCGCCAAGAAATCAACTTCGACACCCTCAACAACGCCGGCGTATTCCTACTCAACGGCCCCACCGGCGCCGGTAAAACCACCATCCTCGACGCCATCTGCTACGCCCTCTACGGCGAAACCAGCAGCGACCGCGAATCCGCCAAACTGCACTCCACCTACGCGGCACACAGCGGCACCAAACCGCGCGTGCTACTCGACGTCACCCTCCACGGCAAGCGCCTGCGCATCGACCGCCCCCCCGCCTACAACAAACCCATCACCCGCGGCGCCCGCAAAGGCCAGATGCGCGAAGAAAGCGCCAAAGCAACCCTCGCCGAACTCGCACCCGGCGCCGACCCCTCCGACGAAAAGGCATGGACGCCCATCTCCAGCAGCGTCGCCGAAGTCAACCGCACCATCGCCGAACGCACCCACCTGACCAAAGAACAATTCCTCAAGGTCGTGCTCCTGCCGCAGGGCCAGTTCGCGCAATTCCTCAAGTCCAAGCCCAAAGAACGCAAAGAACTGCTCAAAAAGATGTTCCCCGTCGAACACTACGAGCAGCTCTTCGACGCGCTCCTTGAAGAATCGAAAAAGGCTCAGCAGGACGTCGCCCAGGACGAAAATACCCAGCGCGGCTACCTCGAACGTGCCCGCGCAGAAATGCTCGCCCTGCAGGCGCTACTGGATGTTGCGGATCCGGACGCTGAAGATGCTGCAGGGGAGGGCTCCGCTACCGAAGACCCTGTGGAGGCGGAGACTTCCGAACAGCTCACCGCTGAGAGTGTCACCGCCGAAACCCTCGACGCATGGGTCGCCGGCGGAGTAGAACGCGCCCGCGAAACCTCCGCACGCGAAAAGCAGGAGCAGCAGCGCCTCACCGACGAAGCCGACCGGAACACCCGCCTACTCGCCGAACGCGCCCAGCTACAGGCCGACTGGCGCGAATACGAGCAGCTCTGCGAGCGCCGCACCCGCCTGACCGAACGCGCCGACGAACACAAGGCGCAGCGTGAAGAGCTGGCGCAGGCGCGTGCCGCCGCGCCCCTGCACGCACAGTACGCGCAGGTCCATGCCGAATCGCAGGCGCTCGCCGCCCGCCAGCAGGAGCAGGCGGCCTGTGCATCCGCGCTGGAGGAGAACGGCAACGCTCTGCTTGCGGCACTGCGCGATGAGAACATTTCGCCGGAGACCACCTTCCCTGAGGAGACCACCTTCGCCGCACTCCCTTCCCTCGAGCCCGCCGAGCAGGAAATCCAGCTCGAGGCGCTCCTTGACACCCTGCGCGCCCTGCAGAAGAAGGACGCGCAGCTCGCCGACGAGGAAGCCGCCGCAGCCGCCCTGCTGAAGCAGGCTAACTCCCTCGAACAGGACAAGTCGCGTGCCGAAAAGACGCTGAACGACCTCACCGCCCAAGCCGAGCAGCTCGCCGAAGAACTCGCCGGCTACAGCACCGCCGACGAGGAGCGTACCCTCGCCGCGCACCTGGTCACCGAGGCGCAGCAGAAGCACGATGCAGCCCAGCAGATGCAGCAGAAGCTGGATGCCGCCTCCGCCGCGGTTGCTGCGGCCCAGAAGCAGAGCAAGCGCACCGCCACCGCCGAGCAGAAGGCGCAGGAAAAGTGGCAGGCTTCGGCTCAGCAGGCGCTCGCCGCCACGGAGGAGTTCAAGAACCTGCAGGTGCTGCGCCTCGCCCAGGCCTCGTCTCTGCTGGCGCGTGAGCTCAAGGACGGCGAACCCTGCGCGGTCTGCGGTTCAGTGGAGCACCCCGCTCCGGCGCGGATTGCCGAGGGCGAGCAGCTGGTTGAGCGTGCCGACCTGGACGCCGCCAAGGAGCGTGAAGACAAGGCACACAAGCAGGCGCGTACCCACGAACTGGCTAAGGATCGGGCGACCAAGGCACATCAGGAAGCCTCCGAGGCGCTTGCCGCCGCCCGCACCCAGTACGAGACCCTGGCGGCTCAGGGCGAGTGCGATGTTGAGCAGACTGCCGCGCAGCTGCAGCAGGCGCAGACCCGCCTCGCGCAGGCTCAGTCACGCGTGACGGCGCGTGACGGCGTGCTGGCGAAGGTTGAGCGGGTGCGGGTTGAGCTGCAGAAGGCTCAGGAGGCGCTACGCACCATCGAGGGCGCGGCGGTGGAAGCTCAGACGCGTCACCGTGACGCTGCGGCGCGCTGTGAGGCTACCGCGGCTGATTTGGCGCCTGCTCGTGCGGCGGTGGGTTTTGCGCAGCGTGTTGAGGCTGTGGAGGGCTACCGTGCGGCGCATCAGCGTCTTGCTCGTGCGGTGTTGCTGTTGGGGCAGGCGCGTGAGCGTCATGCTCTGGCGGCGGCGCAGGCGCAGCGCCTGTTGGGCGAGTCTGCGTTTGAGAGCGCCGAGCTGGTGCAGGCGGCGGTCCGCACCCCTGAGCGCGTCGACGCCCTGGAACAGGCTGTTGCCGCGTACGAGCTGGAGCATGCCCGCCTCCTTGAGGGCTTTGGCCGTGAGGCGATTGTTGCGGTGGCGGCTCGTGCCGCCGCTGGTGAGCAGGCGCCGGATGATCTGCAGGGTGTGCGTGAGCGGGTTGAGCAGCTGCGTGCGGCGGCGCACCGGTTGACTCTTCGTGAGGGTGAGCGGGAGAGCGTGTTGCGTTCTTTGCAGGCGCTGCGTGGCGAGTATGCGGCATTCCGTGCGCAGACGGCGCAGCGTTATGACCGTGCGCAGATATTAGCTAACTTGGCGGCGGCTGCCCGCGGTGATACGCTGGGCGGTTATGAGCATCAGGTTGACCTGGTCAGCTATGTGCTGGGTGCCGAGTTCGAGCGGATTCTGCACTCGGCGTCACTGCACCTGGACCGTATGAGTGAGGGTCGCTACGGCATGGTGTTCAGCGATCACCGTGCGAAGGGTAGCCGTTCCGGCGGTGGCCTGAACCTGGAGATTACTGACACCTGGACGGGCGAGCCGCGTGAGGCGTCGTCGCTGTCCGGCGGCGAGTCGTTCTTGGCGTCGCTGTCGTTGGCGTTAGGTCTGGCGGAGGTTGTTCAGGCGAATAACGGCGGCATCGAGCTGGACACCCTGTTCATTGATGAGGGCTTCGGCACGTTGGACGCCGAAACCCTGGATATGGTGATGGGCACGATTGAATCTCTGCGTGATAGTGGCCGCACTATTGGCCTGATTTCGCATGTGGAGGAGATGAAGAACCGTATTCCAGCGCAGATTGTGGTGGAAAAGGGTCAGAACGGCTCGTCGGTGAGGGTAAACTCCTAGTAGGCATAAATTCGCTTCCGGGCTGCTGTTATGGCATGTCCGGCGGCTTATTCGTGAAAGAGATGATGACCTCGACACCTCAGGACAGGGCACCGAATTCAACGTATCGTGTGGAACCTTCGGCTGATGCGCGCGCTAACGCATCCGCACCGGAGGTTCCTCCGCGCACCATGAAGGTGGCACCCGCCTCCGATTCGCCGGATAAGTCGTGTGCTTCGGGCACGGGTATTCCAACGGTTCCGGGTACGTCCTTGACGGATGTGGTGCGCAGTAACGACCACGTGTTGCAGGAGTTGCCGCCGCGACCGGTTCCTACTGCGGATGAGGTTAATACGAACGCCTCGGTGCCGGATATTTTGCGTCAGCATTGGGCGTTGTTCCTGCGTAACGGTAAGGAGCAGCGTTACCATCTGCGCGGTGTGCTCCGTGATGAGGGCTTTGCCCGTAATGTGTTGACGATTCTGTTCCATATTCCGGCGGCTTCTTCGGCGTTTGCGCTGTATATTCTGTTGGCGAGCCACCTGGGTAGTGTGCATGATGGCGGCTATGCGGTGGCGGCGTTTGCTGGCGCGTATTCGGTGCAGATTATGCTCGGCCCGATGCTGGTGCGTGCCCTGGGTTTGAGGGCGTTGCTGGCGATTACGTCGGTGCTGAATATTGCTGCGGTGCTGAATATGCTGGTCATTGGTTGGCGTTTGACGGTTGACCCGAATAACGTGAGTACGACATACCATGCGCTCTCTTGCGTGGCGATGGGTTTTACGACTCCGCCGTGGACGCCGTTTGCGTTGGAGTCGCTGTACCGCCGCAACTATAAGTACAGTGATGTTCGCTTGTCGACAGCTGTTTCTTGGGGGACGACGGCGAACCTGTCGATGTACCCGCTGGCTGCTCTGCTGGTGCGGCTGGGCGATGCGTACCTCACCCCGAATCATGAGTATGCGGGCTTCTGGATCACGATGATTCTGGATGCGCTACTGTTCATTGTGGTTCTGGCCGCGCCGATGTGGCTGCCGGATATTTCGCGTATTCGCATGTCTCCGCCGAAGAATCTGGTCCGTCCGAATAAGCAGACGGTGGTGTTGATTCTTGGTCTGGTGCTGCTGGGTGCGTGTATGGGCGCGGTCGGTTCGGGTCTGCTGGGCTTCTCGCTGATTCACGGTTCGATGAACCTGTTCATGGCGATGGTTGCGACCGGTACCGGCGCGATGGTGCTTGTGTCTTTCCCCGTGGTTTTGGGTGCCCGTTCGGTGAACCCGTGGCATGGTTGGTTGGTGAGCGGCGTTCTGCTGATTATGGGTGCCCTGTATTTGCCGGCGAGTGATGATACGTCCACGATTTTCTATGCGTTGGTGCTGTGTGGTGCGGTGCTGGGTGTGGCGTTTGGCGGTCATGAGCTGTGGCTGAACCGTTCGCTCAAGCATATTCCTGATGCGCAGGCGAGCTTCTTTACCCGCTCGATGCTGGGTATTGGTCTTGCGATGGGTAGTATGTGGGGCGGCTATATGGGTGACGCTCCGTATTACCGTAATGCGTTTATGGTGCCGGTGATTATTGCGACGCTGTATTTTGCGTTGGGTCATTTGTACGGCTACCTGTGGCGTTCTGAGCATGAGGAGCAGCTGACTCCTCTGTCTGAGACGGCACGTAGCTAGTTCGGCGTGTGGCTAATTCAGTGCACTGCTAATTCGGTGCGCGGCTCGACCGAACGCATCTGAGCTTGAGCGTTGTGAGCGCATACTAAAGGCGGATGCCCCGCCACCTTCTGCAGGTGGTGGGGCATCCGCCTTTTTGTGTACCGGTTTTTACGCCTCAGCGAGGCTGCCGGTTTAGTGACCGCGCTTGATCCATGCCGGAAGCTCGGGCGCCTCCAGACCAATGCCGGTGCTGTCGCCGTGGCCGGTGAGGACCGCGGTGGACTCGGGCAGGGTCAGCAGGCGGGTCGAGATCGACTCGATGATGGTGTCGAAGTCGCTGTAGGAGCGTCCGGTTGCGCCGGGGCCGCCGTTGAAGAGGGTGTCGCCGGAGAAGACGACGCCTTCGCTGTTCTCCCAGCTGAGGGTGGGTGCGTAGAAGCACACGGAGCCGGGGGAGTGGCCGGGGGTGGCGAGGACCTTCAGCTCGGTATCGCCGATGCGCACTACATCGCCGTCAGCCAGTTCGTGGTCGAAGTCCCAGGAGGGGTACACCATTTCCCAGAGCACACGATCTGCGGGGTTCAGGTAGACGGGTGCGCCGAAGCGTTCTGCCGCCTCCTTTGCGCTGCGGATGTGGTCGTCGTGGGCGTGGGTCAGCAGAATCTTCTCCACGGTGCGGCCTGCGACGGTGCGGGAGATCTTGTCGACGTCGTGGGCGGGGTCAATGATGATCACGGAGGAGTCATTGCCGATAATCCAGACGTTGTTGTCAACATCCCAGCAGCCGCCGTCCAGCGAGAAGGTGCCGGAGGTGACGACTCGTTCAATACGTTCCACGCTACGGTCCTAGAGTTCCACGACCGAGCGCAGCACGCGGCCGGTCTTCATGGTTTCGAATGCTTCGTTGACGTCTTCGAGGCGGATGCGCTCGGAGACGAAGCTGTCCAGGTCGAGGCGGCCGAGCAGGTACTGGTCCACGAACTCGGGGAAGTCGCGGGAGGGCAGGGTGTCGCCGTACCATGCGCTCTTGATGGAGCCGCCGCGGCCGAAGACCTCATCCAGCGGGATGTCCCAGGTGGCGCCGGGTGCGGGCACGCCGACGAGGACGACGCGGCCTGCCAGGTCGCGTGCCTCGAATGCCTGCTTGAAGGTGGGGGCGACGCCGACAGCGTCAATGACGAGGTCTGCACCGAAGCCGCCGGTGAGTTCCTTGATAGCCTCAACGGGGTCGACCTTGGAGGAGTTCACGGTGTGGGTTGCGCCGTGCTCGCGTGCGCGTGCCAGCTTCTCTTCGTCGATGTCGACGGCGATGATGGTGGTTGCGCCACCGAGCTGTGCGCCTGCGATTGCTGCGGTGCCGACGCCGCCGCAGCCGATAACTGCGACGGACTCGCCGCGCTTGAGCTCACCGGTGTTCAGCACAGCGCCCAGACCTGCGGTAACGCCGCAACCGAGCAGGCCGATTGCTGCGTACTGTTCGGGGCTGATGTCAGCGGTGATCTTGGTGCACTGGCCGGCTGCGACGAGGGTCTTCTCCGCGAAGGAGCCGATACCCAGTGCGGGAGTGAGTTCGGTGCCGTCCTCGAGGGTCATCTTCTGGGTTGCGTTGTGGGTTGCGAAGCAGTACTGCGGCTGGCCCTTGCGGCATGCGCGGCATTCGCCGCAGACTGCACGCCAGTTGAGGATGACCAGGTCGCCGGGGGCGATGTCGGTGACGTCATCACCGACAGCCTCGACGATACCTGCGGACTCGTGGCCGAGCAGGTAGGGGAAGTCCTGGCCGACGCCGCCGGTGACGTAGTGGTGATCGGTCTGGCAGACACCGCAGGTGAGGACCTTGACGAGGGCTTCGCCCTTGCCGGGGTCGGGTACGTTGATGGTGGTGACGGTGACGGGTGCGTCCTGGGAGAGGGCTACGACAGCCTTAACCTTGTGCATGCTGTTCCTTTGCTTGGGGATTGTGGTTGAGGTTCAACCGCAGATAAAGGTTTTTTGATACGTTCCCATTATAAGAGCTAAGGCATACCTGATGCACCCCGGGGCTGAGCGTGAAGCCCCCAGGGGAATGTGACGTTTTATGACGTCGCCGCCTCCACCTCAGCGGCGAAGGCGAGCGCACCGCGTCGGAACGCGCCCGAGGTCAGGGCGTTCACATGGTCGCGGCCGGGCAGGGAGATGAAACGGTTGAGCGGATTGTCGTCACGAACCATGTCGTAGAGTTCCGCGCCGTCGGCGGCGATGGTATCCGCGTCACCGAGCACAACCGCAATGGGCGCGTGCGGATGCGCACCCGGGTGACCAGCGGGCAGGTCCGGGGAGCCGGCACGCAGGGCGGGCACGTCGAAGAACGGACCGAAGGGAATCCGCACGAACTTCAGTAGCGCGTCGGGCTGAACGGGGGAGTTGTCAATAATCGAGGTGAAGGACGCAATCGCCTCGTCGGTGGAGTCTGCCGCGGGGGTTTCTGCGCTCGCCGTGACGCTGGTGCCCTCGTGCGCTTCGAGCATGGCGCGCAGGGTGATGAGGTGGTCGTGTAGGGGCAGGCCACCGAGGGTGAGGGAGGCGACCGCCTCCGGGTGGGTGAGGGCGAGCTCCCAGCCGACGCGGGCGCCGAAGGAGAAGCCGATAACGTGCGCGCGCGGTTCCAGTTCAACGCCGAGGTCGTTCTCGGTGGCGACGGTGCGCAGCAGTTGGGCGAGCAGATTGGTGAACAGGTGCATAGGGGTCAGCGGCTGACCTGCCGCATCGACAGGTGGCACCGAATCGAACGGAATTGTGCGGCTGCGCACGCCCGTGTTGTTGGGGAGCTTGCAGTCGATGGCGTGCATGGATTCGGGGTCTTTGAGGTATTCGTCTGAGTGGTAGGGCAGGGTAACGATTAGCACGGGGTATCCGGCGCGCAGGTATTGGCGAATCCAGCTGGTGCCACCGTAGAGCTGTTCGCCGCGGGTGGCGAAGCCGTGAATCATGAGGGCGGGGATGCGGCTTTTGAGCTGCTGCGGCTGGTAGAGGGTGTACTCGAGGTCGGGGAGGGTAACGCTGGGCGCGGCATCATTGGGCGTAGCGGCACTGGGTACGGCAAAGGGCGCGGGAGAGAATTCTGCACTGGTCATATGTCTATCTTAGTGACCAGCGCAGGGTTTCTGTCCTGCGCCCTTTTTGTCCTGCGCCCTTTTCTGTCTCGCGCCCTTAATCAGGTTGAAGCGGTACGCGCTCAGCTGAGCTGCCGTTTAGTTCTTCTTCGCCGCACCGTTCGAACTATCGGTGCTCAGGTCGAAGAGCGCCTCCTGCTGAGAGTCAACCTTCGCCTCAGATTCGGTAGCTTCCGCCTTGGTGTCGGCCTCCGCCTGCTTCTGCTGCAGCTGCTCCTTACCGTTTTCGATGCGTTCCTTACCGTCGGCAATGAACGTGCGAATCATGGTGGTGTTGGTGTCCACAGCCTTCTGCACGCGAGCCGCAATGGAGGGGCCCTTCGGCTTGGGGAGCATGCCCTGGCCTGCCGCCTGCTGCTGCAGTTCGCGTCCTGCAGACATGAGGCGTTCCTGGCGTGCCTTCAGTGCACGCGATGCGGAGGTGCTGCGCGGCTGCACCTTCAGGTGGCCGTGGTCGTCATCGCCAGCGATAATCTGGCGCATGAGCATGATTTCGGCGTCCAGATGCCCGCCGAAGAGAAGCATATTGTTCATGATCCAGATGAACAGCAGCATCACAATCACACCACCGATCAGGCCGTAGGTGGCGTTGTACTTGCTGAAGTTGTTGGCGTAGAGGGTGAAGCCGAATGCGCCCAGACCCATGCCGAAGAGGGCGAGTGCCGCACCGGGGGAGAGCCTCCATGCCTTGTAACGGCGCACGTTCGGGGTGGCGGCGTAGAGTAGAGTGATCAGGGCGATTGCCATGAACAGAATCAGCACCCAGCGGCCGTTCAGCCAGATGAGCTTGATGAGCTCCATATCCACGGTTTCGGGTACATACCGACCGACCATGTCCAGGACGGTTACACCCAGCAGCATCATGAGCATCATGAGTACCACGAGGATGATAATCACGGTGGTGACGAAGACGTTCAGCGGCTTGAGAATCCAGCCGGGGCGGCCTTCACGCACGTTGTAGACCGTGTTGAGAGCTCGGCCGAAGGATCCGGTGTACCCAGAGGCGGACCAGAGTGCACTGAGGATACCGGTCAACAGCACCAGGCCTGCGCCATGGTCGCCTGTAATCTGCTTGATGGGGTCTTCCAGAATGGCGTACATCTGGGCGGGCGCGTTGTCCTTGAGGAAGGCGAGGATGACCGCGGCGCTTTCCTCACCGTGACCGAATACGCCCAGTAGGGAGACGATTGCCAGCAGGGCGGGGAAGATGGACAGCACGGTGAAGTAGGTGAGTGCTGCCGCCATGTCGGTGCCGCCGTTTGCGCCGAATTTGTAGATGGCACGGCGCAGAATGTAGAGGATGCTGCCCTTGGGGAAGTCGCGCAGCTTGACGCTGACGTACTTGGGGTCAGCGGGCTTCTGCTTGCGGGAGAAGAGTCCGCGTCGAGCTCCGGCGGGTACCTGGGTTGAGGAGGTGTCCGTGGAAGAGCCGGTGTGTGCAGCCAATGGGGCTCCTTGAATGATGGGGTGTACACAGTGGTGCGCCTATGAGCTTCAGTGTGTGGGCGCACAGAAGGGGCGAGGAGAACAATGAGCTGTCCTTCCCGCCCCTGCGGTGACATTATAGGGTTTTCTAACCCTCCCGCATTTTTCTGCGAGTGCAGATAGCTGACCTGTCGGTCAGTTAGAGAGGGTAACCGCCCCGAAAAGCCTCAAAAAAGGCTTGTCAGCTAGGGTATAAAGCTACCTGCTGAGCCTAACTGAAAACTAGTTGTGAATACCCAGAACCTTAGCGGTGTGAGCCATCAGCTCATCAGCCAGGTCGTGGTTATCGTTGAGCTTCACACCGTAACCGGGGATGAGCTCCTTCAGGCGAGGCTCCCAACCGGCAATCTTGGAGGGGAAGCACTTAGCCAGCAGGTTCAGCATAATCGGAGCCGCGGTGGAAGCACCGGGGGATGCACCCAGCAAAGCCGCGATGGAGCCGTCCGCTGCGGAGACAACCTCGGTACCGAACTGCAGGATGCCGCCCTTCTTCGCGTCCTTCTTCATAATCTGAACGCGCTGGCCAGCCTCGATGAGCTCCCACTCGCCGCCAACAGCCTCGGGATAGTACTGGTACAGCGACTCGAGGCGTGCGTTCTTGTCCTTGACCAGCTCGGAGAGCAGGTACTTAACCAGGGACAGGTTGTCGATGCCTGCGCGGGTCATCGGGTAGATGTTGTGCGGGCGCAGGGACAGCGGCAGATCCAGCAGGGAGCCCTGCTTCAGGAAGTTGGTCTTGAAACCTGCGTAGGGGCCGAACATGAGGGCACGCTTGCCGTCCACGTAGCGGGTATCCAGGTGAGGCACGGACATCGGGGGAGCACCCACGGATGCCTGGCCGTAGACCTTTGCGTTGTGCTTCTGTGCGGTAGCCTCGTGGGTGTTGCGCAGGAACAGGCCCGAGACGGGGAAGCCGCCGTAGCCCTTACCTTCCTTGATGCCGGACTTCTGCAGCAGGTGCAGGGCACCGCCACCGGCGCCGAGGAACACGAACTTAGCGTTAATGGTCAGCGGCTCTTCCTTGTTGATGCGGTTAATCGCGTCAACGGTCCAGGAGCCGTTGGACTCGCGGTTCAGGTTGGTGACCTGGTAGCCGTAGCGAACCTCAACGCCCCTGGGCTGCAGGTAGTCAATCATCTGCTGGGTGAGGGCGCCGAAGTCAACATCGGTACCTTCGGGAGCCCAGGTGGCGGCGATGGGTTCGTTGCCCTTGCGGCCGTTCACGGTCAGCGGTGCCCACTCGGCAATCTTCTCGCGCTTGGTGGAGAATTCCATGCGCTCGAAGAGCTTCTCCTTGCGGAAGGCGTCGAAACGTGCGGCCAGGTACTTGGAGTGATCCTCGCCGAAGACCAGGGACATGTGCGGAACCGGGTTGATGAAGTCGGTGTTGTCCAGAATCTTTTCTTCAACCAGGGATGCCCAGAACTGGCGGGAAATCTGGAACTGCTCGTTGATGTTCAACGCCTTGGCGGTGGAGACGGTGCCGTCGGGGCCGGCGGGGGCGTAGTTGAGCTCGCACAGTGCCGAGTGGCCGGTACCGGCGTTGTTCCAGGGGTTGGTGGACTCCTGGGCGGCCTTGTCGAGGCGCTCAAGCAGGATGATGTTCCAGGTCGGCTCGAGTTCCTTGAGGAACACGCCGAGGGTGGCGCTCATGATGCCGCCGCCCACCAGGACGACGTCGGTTCGTTCAGTACGTGCTACCACTGAATTCTCCCTTAGGGGTGCGGGTGCCCGGCCTGGGCACAGTGAATGTGGGGTACATCATCTAGCCTACTCCTTTTAGCGGGGTTGGCATAGCCAGAATCCACAAAACGAGAGAGAGTGTTGCAGTTCATATCAATAAATCTCTTAGGGTCGAAAAGACCCGTAATCGCGCGCATTTGCTACACCCACTGGCAACAACCCAAAAGCACCCTCAGAAGCACCCGCCCACCGGCTCCCCGAAAGCCACCAAAAGTAGCAAAAGGGGCACACCCCAACCGGGATGCACCCCTTTCCGCAAAAGCTAAAAACGCAGGCTACGACTTGCGCAGCTTACCGAACAGCTCAATCGCATTCTGCTCCGTCTGATAGCCCTGAACCTCACGGCTCACCGCCACCTTCGACGTCACATTCAGCAACGGAACCGCCGGCATGAACTGACCCAGCTGAGACACAACCTTCGCATACAACTCGCGCTGCGAATCCACCGAATCGGCAGAATCCGCGGTACGAATCGCCTCCAAAATCTCCGTAAAACGAGGCGACGGCGCAACCGCCACAGCAGTAGGCTGCGGCGAAGGCGACGCCGACGGGCTCGGCGAAGCAGAAGCCGAAGCCTCCTCCTCAGGCGTCAACGGGTCCGGCGAATAACTCGGCTGCGGGCTCGGAGTCGCAGAAATCCGCACATTCGAATTCGCACCACCCGACGACGGCACATCAGAACTCTTCTTCGTCAAACCAGTCGTCATATCCGACGGCGCATTCGCAATCAACGAACGCACCTGATGCTCAGCAATCAGCGGCGCCAACACCGGGCCAAAGAATGCGTACGGGTCACGGTACATGCCGTAGAAACCGGCCAGCGTAATACCGCGTTCAGAAGAAACCTCGCGGCTCTTCGGCAGATACTCAGCCCACGGCAGAGGCACCGGCTTAATATTCAAACCCACCTCAATCAGCGAAGCCACCATCTCCGAATACACCTTCTGAGGAGTATCCATCCACGGCAGAGAAACGTCAGCAGGGTAGTAGCACTCAATCACCTGATTGTCGTACCCAGCCGTCGCCAGCAGCGAGCGCGCCATATCCTGATTGCGGTCCGTGTAATCCTTCGCATCATCAGCCTTAATACGGAACGACGGCGAAATCAGCGTCTGCGCATCCGAGGTGCCCTGCGGATAATACTGACGTAGTGCACCGCGATCCACAGCATGCGAAATAGCGCGACGCACCGAAATATTCTTCAATACCGGATGCGCCGTATTCAAGCCCAAATACACCAGCGAGAACGGGTCACGGCCCGGCGTCTGATAACCATCACGCGCCAACTGACCCAGATCAGACGAATTCACCTGATCACACGCATCAATATGACCCTGCATCAGCGCAAAATAACGCTTATCCGACGAAGTGAGGGTCGAAATCTGAATCTCATCCAGCTCAGGTGCCTGACCATCAAAATGGGTATTCTTCAGCAAGCGAACCGTGCCAGCCTCGAACGACTCCACATGGAACGCACCCGTACCCACCGGGTTACCCGTCAGCTTCTGATCCGCACCAAAAAGCGAAGGATCAATAATGCCAAACGCCTGCTGCGTCAAAATACGCGGGAACGCCAGAGAAGGACGCGACAGCGTCACCACCACAGAGTTACCCTTCGCCACCACCGACGAAACCAGCGGCAAGAACGACTGCACCGCAGACGACTGAGCATCCGCCTTCTTGCTGGTCTTCTTATCGCCCGGATGTGCAGCATCAGAAGCGCTCGCAGAGGCGCTCGGGGTAGCGGCATCAGAAGAAGCAGAAGCCGACGGGGAAGTGCTCGGGGAGGCGGTCTCAGAAGCACTCGCAGAAGCAGACGGGGAAGCACTTGCTGACGGAGTCGTCGCACCCGACGGAGACGCCTGAACAGGCGCAGGCTCCACCGCCGAAGGATCAATAGAACCCGGCTTCGGCACACCAAAACCCCACGCAAACAAAGGCTGAGCAGGCACCGCATGAGCTGCAGTACCCTCACCCGTAGCCAACGCCTGCCACCTCTGGAAATTCTGCACCACAGCATCCGCAGTCAACGCAGAACCGTTACTAAAATGCGCCTCACGCAACACAAACGTATGCACCAAACGGTCATCAGAAACCGTCCACGCACTACACAAAGAATCCTGAACCTCAGGATCACCCGTGTAATGATTCGCCACCAACAACGTCTGCAAAACCTGCGCCGTCACCTGATACGTACTCGCCACAGGAAACAACGCCGGATCCAAACCCAACGGCGCCGCACCCTGCGCAAAACGGAACACACGACGCGCATCAGCAGACGACGCACTCGCCGAAGACCCAGCAGACGAACCAGCAGAAGACTGACCAGAACACGCAGAAAGCGCCAAACCAGCACTAAAAAGTGCGCCAAAACGCAAAACGGCGCGTCGACTCAAGCCACTCGAGCCGACAGTGGCTCGAAGCAGCGCATCAGAATTGCCAACAGCTGACGATGCATAAGGCTGATGCTGCACGGGAGGGTCCTCTCTTCCGTCGCGGATGCTTATCTCTCAGGATAACGGTTCAACACCCAACCGGGCGAGACACACCCACCCCGGTAAGGCACATACAAGAAAACCCGCCGCCACGAAAACCGTGACGGCGGGCCCAATGTAAATGTGTGTGCGCGAGGGGGGACTTGAACCCCCACGCCATAAGGCACAGGAACCTAAATCCTGCGTGTCTGCCAATTTCACCACTCGCGCGCAGTGTCACCCCACATCCGAAGATGCATGCGTCTGAGGCAACAAAAAATTAGTGTACACCAGGAACCAAGGTTCTCCAAGCCTTAAAAGAAGCCCCCATAGGGCAAAAAGCCCGCAAACACGCCGAACACCAGCCCCTCAAGAAGCAGTAGAACAGCGATACGCAAACCCCAGAAAACGTGACCCTACTTCGGGTCAATACCCAAATCACGACGCAGCTTCGCCACATGACCCGTCGCACGCACATTGTACTGAGCCACAGAAATAACACCCTGCTCATCAATCACAAACGTCGAACGAATCAGACCCTCATACACCTTGCCGTAATTCTTCTTCTCACCCCACGCACCATACGCCTCAGCCACCGCATGGTCAGCATCAGACAGCAGCGGGAACGTCAACGATTCCTTCTCCACAAAACGAGCAATAGCCGCCGGCGAATCCGGAGAAACACCCAACACCACGTAACCCAACGACTTCAACGACGCCAAATTATCGCGGAAATCGCACGCCTCCTTCGTGCAACCCGGAGTCGACGCCTTCGGATAAAAATACAAAATCACCTTGCTACCCGCATAATCACTCAGGCTGTACTCCTTACCCGACGCATCAGCAAGGGTAAAAGCAGGTGCCGGGGTGCCCGGCTCAAGACGAACGCTCATCAATAACTCCTCAAAACATCAATAGAGAACAGCAGGAGAGCGGCGGATGCACCCCACACAGTACCAAGGGCGGACGCGCCCCATGCAATACACACAGTCTAGTGTCCCACACACCCCACCCAAACAATGTGTCCAGGCTCACTCCAAATCAACTTGCGCACACCACAAAAACTCGCGTATAGTATTTTTCTGTTGCAAGGGAAACCTTGAAAAACAAAACAAGCGCCTCTAGCTCAATTGGCAGAGCAATTGACTCTTAATCAATGGGTTCTGGGTTCGAGTCCCAGGGGGCGCACTTCACAGAAAATCCCGCTGATTCTTCGGAATCGGCGGGATTTTTGCGTTCCCCGAATAAATACAGTTTTTGGGTTTGAGGAGCTTGTGTCCGGCTTTGTTTCAGATGACGCGCGCCGCATGTTTCCTCCGCGCCTACGCAGGGGCACCCGTCACCCGGACGCTCCGCTCCTCCTTGCTTCGCTGCGGAGAGCGTCCGTATGACACCCTGAGGGCGCATCCGGAAAACGCGGCGCGCTACCGATGTGCCGCCCCGCTCCTCTTTACGTCCTGTGGTTCAGGGGTTCGTGGAATCCCGCCGGTTCGTTGGGTTGCGCGGTGGTTCAGTGTGTGCGCCCCGTGCCTAGCGAACTGGGGCGGGGGGAGGGCTGTCGCCTTTTAGTGTGTTGCTTGGTGGTTTGGTGTTTTGTGTGTGGGGCGGGGGAGGGCTGTCGCCTTTCAGGCTTTTGCGAGATAGCTAGTCTGGTGTGCGCAGAGGCGTCGGTGCCGTCCGTAGCGACATCAGGGTGCCCGAAGCGAAGCG
>NZ_KV795257.1:434398-439772 GCF_001808955.1 Rothia sp. HMSC078H08 | reverse complement strand
GGGGCACCCGTCACCCGGACGCTCCGCCCCTCCTTGCTTCGCTGCGGAGAGCGTCCGTGTGACACCCTGAGGGCGCTTCCGGAAAACGTAGCTTCCCGGTGGGCACGCCTATACGCAATCTGGCGGGTGCATGGAGGTTTCGGTGGCCTCCGTAGCGACATCAGGGTGCCCGAAGCGAAGCGAGGGCGGGTGCCCCTGTAGGAGCGAGGACGTGCACCGCCCCTCAAGCGGTCAACGTAGCGGGGTGTGGGCATGCGAAAGCCCGCCGCAACCCTAAGAGTTGCAGCGGGCATCCAGCACGAAAAGTCTCCGTTACAGGACCGGCCAAATCCGCGTCACAAACTCACGGAAATCCTCCACGTCCTTACCCTGCTCCAGCAGGCCAACACCAAAACGAGTCGCCACCTCAGCATTATCCTCAAACGACAAATAAAACGAGCTGCCATTCACCGACTCAATCGTCACCGCATCATCACCCACACGATACGCATGCAACGCATTCGTATTATCAATCGTCGTAGCCGTACCCGCAGGCGTCAACGCCGGCAAATTCACCGGAGCAATAATCACCTCATCAGGCGCATCCTGATACCCAACAATAAAATGCCCCTGATCAGGAGACTGATGCAACGCCAAATCAGGATTACGGTAAACCGCACGGCCCGTCGCATACACCAAATTGTATGCACCGTAATTAATAATCTGCTCGTCAAAAACCGGGTGCAGAACCCGAATGAGTTCCTCACCCGTCAAAAACACGTCACTCTCAACAGAGTTACGGGGGTCGATAACCTCTGCGTACTTACTTGCTTCGGTCAGCTCATCAGCGACCGGGATGATCGGTTCGGTCATAGCATCAGTTTACCGGGGCAACTAACGAAGGTCACGAGTATTCGCGCATATTACGCGCCATGACATCCAAAAATGCGAGTTTTTCTCACCTGTTCAAAAACCTGCGCTAAAATCCACGCACACGCGCAAAGTGTCCACATCATGAAAGAAGAAGGTTGACTTGGGGGTTTCCGTGCAAAAACCACCACGACACCCCATAGAGATTTGACTCACCCCCGCCCCGGGCTTCACCATAGAAGGGTGAAGACAGCAATGTTCCAGCGAATTCTAAACCTTGTCGACGTCGCCTAGGGCGAGTGGCAGGGTCTATTCACTGCGACTGAGCGCCCCTACCGCTACCACCAACAGCGAGGGGCATTTTTTATAGCTTGGTACCCCCGGGCATAGGATGCGTGCGGAACACACAACACCCACGCAGAACATTGAGTACAACGAAGAACCATTAAGACACGAGGCATTTCCATGACCATGGGATTTTCCACTTCTGATGACGCGGCAAACGCTCCCGCAGAACGCATGACCGGTTCTCAGGCAATCGTCCGCACCCTCGAAGACCTGGGTGTGACTGACGTATTCGGCCTGCCTGGTGGAGCTATTCTGCCGACCTATGACCCCCTGTACGACTCCAAGAAGGTCCGCCACATCCTGGTCCGCCACGAGCAGGGCGCAGGCCACGCAGCCCAGGGCTACGCAGTGTCCAGCGGTAAGACCGGCGTGTGCATCGCAACCTCCGGCCCCGGCGCAACCAACCTGCTGACCGCAATCGCAGACGCAAACATGGACTCCGTCCCCCTCGTCGCAATCACCGGCCAGGTGTCCACCGCGCTGCTCGGCTCTGACGCATTCCAGGAAGCTGACATCGTCGGCATGGCGATGCCCATCTCCAAGCACTCCTTCATGATTACCGACCCGCAGGACATCCCCCGCGCGCTCGCAGCAGCATTCCACATCGCATCCACCGGCCGCCCCGGCCCCGTGCTCGTGGACGTCACCAAGGACGCACAGGTCGGCATGATGGAATACCGCGGCATTCCTGAGGATCTGGAGCTGCGCGGTTACACCCCCGTCACCCGTGGCCACTCCAAGCAGATTCACGAAGCTGCCAAGTTCATCACCGAGTCCAAGCGCCCCGTCTTCTACGTCGGCGGTGGCCTGGTCCGCGCAGGTGCTTCCGAAGAGTTCCACAAGCTGGCTAAGCTCATCGGCGCACCCGTCGTCACCACCCTCAACGCAATCGGCGCGTTCCCGGACTCCGACCCGCAGAACCTCGGCATGCCCGGTATGCACGGCACCGTCCCCGCCGTCGCCGCAATGCAGAAGTCTGACCTGCTCATCACCCTCGGCGCACGCTTCGACGACCGCGTCACCGGTAAGCTCGACTCCTTCGCACCCGAAGCTAAGGTCATCCACATTGACGTTGACCCGGCAGAAATCTCGAAGATCCGCTTCGCAGACGTGCCGATCGTCGGCGACCTCAAGTACGTCCTGCCCGAGCTGACCGACCTGCTCTCCACCGAGTTCGCACAGCAGCTGCCGAACCTCACCGAATGGTGGAACGAGCTCAACGCAATCCGCAAGGACTACCCGCTCGGCTACGAGAAGCCCAACGACGGCCTCGGCTCGCCCGAGTACGTTCTCGAGCGCATCAGCGCCCTCACCGGCCCCGACGCATACTATGTCACCGGCGTTGGCCAGCACCAGATGTGGGGTGCACACTACATCCAGCAGGAAAGCCCCCGCCACTTCATCAGCTCCGCAGGCCTCGGCACCATGGGCTACGGCGTACCCGCCGGCATGGGTGCAAAGGTTGCACACCCCGAATCCACCGTGTGGATCATCGACGGTGACGGCTGCTTCCAGATGACCAACCAGGAACTGGTCACCTGCGCACAGAACAACATCCCCGTCAAGGTTGCCATCATCAACAACTCCTCCCTCGGCATGGTGCGCCAGTGGCAGACTCTGTTCTACAACGAGCGCTACTCCAACACCGACCTGAAGGACGGCCACGGCACCGTACGCATCCCCGACTTCGTCAAGCTCGGCGACGCATACGGCTGCGCAACCTTCCGCTGCGAACGCGACGAAGACGTGGACGCCACCATTAAGGCTGCCCTCGAAATCAACGACCGCCCCGTCGTCATTGACTTCACCGTCAGCCCCCACGCACTGGTCTGGCCCATGGTCCCGGCAGGCGTATCTAATGACAAGATTTGGATTGCGAAGAACACTTCGCCCGAGTTCGATCGTGAGGGAGAGAACTAATGTCTCAGCACACTCTGTCCGTTCTGGTAGAAGATAAGCCGGGCGTTCTCACCCGCGTCTCCGGCCTGTTCTCCCGCCGACTGTTCAACATCCTCTCCCTGGCCGTGGGCCCCACCGAAAACCCCGGTGTTTCCCGCATCACCGTCGTAACCGAAGGTGACGCTCACACCATCGAGCAGATTACTAAGCAGCTGAACAAGCTTGTTCACGTGCTGAAGGTCGTCGAGCTTCCCGCAGACTCCTCCACCCAGCGTGGTCACATCCTGATTAAGGTCAAGGCCGACGCAGTTGCTCGCCTGCAGATCGTTCAGGCAGCTGACCTGTTCCGCGCATCCGTGATTGACGTTTCCCCCGAGTCTGTTGTCATCGAGGCAACCGGTTCTGAGGAGAAGCTCAACGCACTGCTGGATGTTCTGGAGCCTTACGGTGTTCGCGAAATCGTTCGCGCCGGCACCATCGGCCTGGCACGTGGCCCCCGCGCTATGAGCGAGCGTATCTAGCGCGAGCGCATCTAACACCTGCCAGGGTGCCACACCAACCCCGCACCAGCTGGGGATAGCAACGGGTATCGCACCGCCACAACCGGGAAAACCGGCAGCGATGCGATACCCGACCCTATGGGCTCACAGACCTTCCGGATACTTCAGATGCTGAGAAGTACTCTCGACAGCCCGCAACTAAACATCTATCAAGTAGAATAGTCAATGTTGAGCCCAGCCTGGGCCGCATATCAAACTTACTGAGGAGAAGAAATGGCAGCAACCATTTTCTACAACGACGACGCAGACCTCTCCCTGATCCAGGGCCGCACCGTAGCAGTTATCGGTTACGGCTCCCAGGGCCACGCACACGCACTGAACCTGCGTGACTCCGGCGTGAAGGTCATCGTCGGTCTGTCCGAGGGCTCCAAGTCCCGTGCTAAGGCTGAGGCAGAAGGCCTGCGCGTTGCAACCGTCGCAGAAGCAGCAGCAGAAGCAGACGTCATCATGATCCTGACCCCGGACCAGGTCCAGGCAAAGGTCTACGCAGAGAGCATCGAGCCGAACCTCAAGCCCGGCAACGCACTGTTCTTCGCACACGGCTTCAACATCCGCTTCGGCTACATCACCGCACCCGAGGGTGTCGACGTGGCAATGGTCGCCCCCAAGGGCCCCGGCCACACCGTCCGCCGCGAATACGAAGCAGGCCGTGGCGTTCCCGCCCTGGTTGCAGTCGAGAAGGACGCATCCGGCGAAGCACTCGCACTGGCACTGTCCTACGCAAAGGCACTGGGTGCAACCCGTGCAGGCGTCATCAAGACCACCTTCACCGAAGAGACCGAATCCGACCTGTTCGGCGAGCAGGCAGTCCTCTGCGGCTCCACCTCCCAGCTCGTCCAGTACGGCTTCGAGGTTCTGACCGAAGCTGGCTACCAGCCCGAAATCGCATACTTCGAGGTCCTGCACGAGCTCAAGCTCATCGTTGACCTGATGATCGAGGGCGGCATCGCTAAGCAGCGTTGGTCCATCTCCGACACCGCAGAGTACGGCGACTACGTCTCCGGCCCCCGCGTGATCTCCCCCGAGGTCAAGGAAAACATGAAGGCTGTCCTGGCAGACATCCAGAACGGCAACTTCGCAAAGCGCTTCATGGAAGACCAGGCTGCAGGCGCACCCGAGTTCAAGGCACTGCGCGCAAAGGGCGAGGCACACCCCATCGAGGCAACCGGCCGCAAGCTGCGCGAGCTGTTCTCCTGGAACACTGCAGACGACGACTACACCGAAGGTTCGGTCGCTCGCTAAGTGGTAGCTCAGCAATAGCTTTCTAAGAATCCGGCGTTCCACCTCTCATCCCGCACAGGGGAGGAGGTGGGCGCCGGATTCTTGCTGTTTCAAGCTGAACAACAACACTCAACAAATATGTGATGCATTTCATGCTTAATCGAGTTGCGGGCACTCACAAAATGCCGTATAGTATTTACTTGTTGCAAGGGAAACCTTGAAAAACAAATAAGCGCCTCTAGCTCAATTGGCAGAGCAATTGACTCTTAATCAATGGGTTCTGGGTTCGAGTCCCAGGGGGCGCACTTCACAGAAAATCCCGCTGATTCTTCGGAATCGGCGGGATTTTTGCGTTCCCCGAATTTTATGGTTTTTCTGGCTTGAGGTGCATATTATCCTCTTTGCTCCTGCAGGGATTGGGTGGGTGGGTACCTCGCGTCTCCCAAGACTACGGGGTGCGCTACATGTTTCCTCCGCGCCTACGCAGGGGCACCCGT
>NZ_KV795257.1:347226-434298 GCF_001808955.1 Rothia sp. HMSC078H08 | reverse complement strand
GAAGCGAGGGCGGGTGCCCCTGTAGGAGCGAGGAGGGTGCCGAACCTCGAGCTAATCCCGCCGCGGGTGGTTCGTGGTTTGGGTGTGCGCCCCGTGCCTAGAGAACTGGGGCGGGGAGGCTGTCGCGGTTTAGCCTGTTGCGTGGCAGCCTCCACCCCGCAAACAATGAGCCACCGCGTATCAGAGTGTAACCCCGGTGAGAGCCTCGCCTAATACTGCGGTAAACTGAAAGTTATGACTGCAACTCCGTTCTACATCACCACCGCCATCTCCTACCCCAATGGCAACCCGCACATCGGCCACGCCTACGAAACCATCGCAGCCGACGTGCTAGCCCGCTTCAAGCGCCTCGACGGCTTCGACGTGCGCTTCATGACCGGCACCGACGAGCACGGCCAGAAGATGCAGACCACCGCCGAAAAGCTCGGTAAGACCGCCAAGGAACTCGCCGACGAGAACTCCGCACGTTTCAAAGCAATGAACGACGCGCTGAACATCAGCTACGACCGCTTCATCCGCACCACCGACCCCGACCACTACGTCGCATCCCAGGCCATCTGGAAGCGCATGGAAGAAAACGGCGACATCTACCTCGACAAGTACGCCGGCTGGTACTCCGTCCGCGACGAAGCCTACTACGCAGAAGACGAAACCGAAGTACGCGACGGCCAGCGCTACGCCATCGCCACCGGCACCGAAGTCGAATGGACCGAAGAAGAATCCTACTTCTTCCGCCTCTCCAAGTACGGCGACAAGCTCCTCGAACTCTACGCCAACGAAGGCTTCGTCTACCCCGAATCCCGCCGCAACGAACTGATTTCCTTCGTCAAGGGCGGCCTCAACGACCTGTCCATCTCCCGCACCACCTTCGACTGGGGCGTACCCGTACCCGGCAACGACAAGCACGTCATGTACGTGTGGGTCGACGCCCTCACCAACTACATCACCGGCCTCGGCTACCCCGACACCGACAACGAACTGTTCACCAAGTACTGGCCCGCCGACCTGCACCTCATCGGTAAGGACATCACCCGATTCCACTCCATCTACTGGCCCGCATTCCTGTGGTCCGCCGGAATCGAACTGCCCAAGCGAGTCTTCGGCCACGGCTTCCTGCTCGTCAACGGCGAAAAGATGTCCAAGTCCGTCGGTAACGTCGTCGACCCCGCAAACCTCGTCGACGCATTCGGCCTGGACGCCGTCCGCTTCTTCCTCATGCGTGAAGTGTCCTTCGGCCAGGACGGCTCCTACTCCGAAGAGTCCATCATCAACCGCATCAACTCCGACCTGGCAAACAACCTCGGCAACCTTGCCCAGCGTTCCCTGTCCATGGTCGCCAAGAACTGCGGCGGTGCCGTCCCCACCCACGGCGAATTCACCGAAGCTGACCGCCAGATCCTCGACGAGGCGGCAGCCCTCTACGAGCCCGTCCGTGCAGACTTCGACGAGCAGGCATTCCACCGTGCACTCGACCGCATCTGGACCGTCCTCGCAGACACCAACGCCTACTTCGCAGAGCAGGAGCCCTGGACCCTGCGCAAGAACGGCGAACTCGACCGCATGAACACCGTACTGTACGTGACCCTCGAGGTCGTGCGCCAGGTTGCCCTGCTGCTGCAGCCCGTCATGCCCGACTCGACCGCCAAGCTGCTGACCCTGCTCGGCGTACCCGAAGGCGACGCACGCCAGTTCGCAGCCCTCGGCACCGCACTCGTGCCCGGCACCGAACTGCCCGCACCCGCACCGGTGTTCCCCCGCTACGAAGCGCCCAAGGCATAACAGCCGCTTCTGGCGTAGCGAATAGCGTGAGAAAGCCCTCGGCTTCCTGACCCCAGATGGGGGGGAGGAGCCGGGGGCTTTTCGCATGTACGTAGGAGGTAGTTTGCGCGTGGGGGCAGTAGTCTTGGTCGAGCCGCCACTCATACTTAAGGATGAGGTCGGTACTCCGCCCAGCCCGCCTCATGCGCTTCTCCGCCCGGAGGATTAGCGATAGCCTCTGCATCCGCAGGCCAAGACCCGATGAACACCCGCCAAAATCAACCTGGAGGATGATAAAAACACCGTAGTCAGCGCCACATTGCGTGAAATAATTGAACCATGACTACGACAACTCCTCACGCACAGACGGCACAGCCCGCCGTCTCCGCACGAAACCTTTCCAAAACCTACGGCATGGGTGAAGCCACCGTCCACGCCCTCAACAACGTCTCCGTCGACTTTGAGCAGGGCAAGTTCACCGCGATTATGGGCCCCTCCGGCTCGGGTAAGTCCACGCTGATGCAGACCATCGCAACCCTGGACACCCCCGACCCGAACCCGGCAACCTCCATCCGTATTGGCGGTACCGAGCTCTTCGGTCTGAAGGACAACGCCCTCACCGAATTCCGCCGCGAACACATCGGCTTCATCTTCCAGGCGTTCAACCTGGTGCCCACCCTCACCGCGGGCCAGAACATTGACCTGCCCCTGGGCCTCGCCGGTAAGAAGCCGGACCCGCAGTGGCGCGACTACCTGGTTAAGACCCTCGGCCTGGAAACCCGCCTCGACCACCGCCCCGAACAGCTCTCCGGCGGTCAGCAGCAGCGCGTCGCCATCGTGCGTGCACTGCTCGCACGCCCCGAAGTGGTCTTCGCCGACGAACCGACCGGTAACCTCGACTCCAACTCCGGCGCCGAGGTGCTGCGCCTGCTGCGTGCCGCCGCAACCGATCACGCACAGACCATCCTCATGGTCACCCACGACGCAAACGCCGCCTCCTACGCAGACCGCGTGGTCTTCATCAAGGACGGCATGGTCGCCGGCGAAATGATCGAACCCACCTACGACGCCGTGCTCGGCGCAATGGCACAGCTGGAAGGTCGATAAGCCGTGGCAACCACACTGAACACGGTGGCGCGCTCCAATCTGCGCGCCTCCAAAGGAAAATACATCCTCACGGGCATAGGCATCGCGATCTCATCCTTCTTCATCGCCGCCATTATGATGCTCACCAACTCGTTGCAGGCGACCGTCAATTCCTCCGTTGGTGACGTGCTCTCCCGCGCCGAGGCGGTCGTCGCCTCCGCCGCTACAACCAGCGACGGTCAAGACAGCACCTCTATCTACCTGACGCGTGACCAGATTCAGAAAGTGGAGCAGAGCGACCTGCTCTCCGGCTACTGGGTGCAGTACGCCGTCACGGGTTCGATCGGTACCGGCGACCAGAAAACCCCCGTGCAGTACGACCAGCTGCCCGCCGACTCGAGTCTCTTCCCGTACAAGGTGCAGGGCAAAATCCCCAGTAGCGACCACGAAATCATGGTCTCTACCTACTTCGCGAAGAAGCACAACCTCTCGCTGAACGGCAAGGTCACCAGCACCGACGTTGTGGAATCCGTCAGCGCTCCCGGTACCAATAAGACCGCCGAATACACCGTCGTCGGTCTGTTCGACCCCGGTTTTGAAGGCTCCACCACCAACCAGGCTGTCTTCATTGGCGGCACCAGCCTCGGCGAAGCCACCCTGAAGGCATCTGAGGCAGAAAACAAGAGCTCCGCGGCAGGCTACCGAAGCATGGCTGGCGCGAACCTCATCTACCTCAAGTTCAAGGACGGCGTAACCGACGCCAAACTCAAGAGCCTGCAGGATACCCTCAGCAGCGGCGACACCAAGAACGACCCGCGAGTCATGACCGGTCAGAAGTTGCTGGAGGACTACCAGAAGACCATCTCCACGGTCTTCACCTCCATTAGCGTGGTTCTGGGCGCCTTCGCGGCACTGGCTCTGCTGGTCTCCTCGTTCGTCATCTCCAACACCTTCGCGGTGCTGGTCGGCCAGCGCATCCGTGAACTGGCTCTGCTGCGCACCCTCGGTGCCCGCGGCGGCTCCCTCGTACGGATGCTACTCATCGAATCCATTACCGTGGGCGTGGTGTTCTCCCTCATCGGTGCACTGCTGACCTTCCCGGTCGGCATGCTGGTGGGAAGCATGGTCTCGACCATCATGATCTCCTACACGATCACCCCGGTGATTATCAGTACCCTGATCTGCACCATCGTTACGGTTCTGGCGTCGCTCTCCCCGGCACGAAGCGCCCTGCGCATCTCGCCCATCAGCGCGATGAGCGAGCACACCAACCTTGAGGTGCGCAAGCCCGGCAAGGTCGGCCCGATCCTGGGTCTGGTCTTCGGTGCCGCAGGTATCGGCCTGGTTATGCTGGCTCAGAACCAGGGTTCCGGTGAGGGCGCCGGCAATAAGGCCATCCTTCTCATGATGGGGGCCGCGCTGCTGCTCGGTATTGCGGTCTTCCTCCTCACCCCGCTGGTACTGCCGCCGCTGGTACGTGCCCTCGGCACGGTCACCCGCACCCAGACCGGCAAGCTGGCGCTCGCCAACGCGCTGCGTTCGCCCAAGCGCACCGTCTCCACCGGTCGTGCCGTGCTGGTGGGTACCCTGGTCGTATCGACTGTGCTGACCGGTTACTCGGTGCTGAGCGCCTCGCTGACCAAAGCCTTGGATCAGCAGTACCCGATTTCTGCGCAGGCAAAGTACAGCTCGTACGACCAGTCCGAGGCTGCCTCCACCGTGACCAAGGCGGAGGAAATCGCCTCCAAGGTCAAGGGTATTAAGAACGTTCAGGCATCCGCCGTCGGTTACGCAGCCGGTGTGGTTGACTACACCGTCGAGTACGAAGGCCAGACCGCCAACCAGAATTCCGACCTGGTGGCGCTGAGCTCCTCCGATTTGAAGGCAATCTTGCCGGGCGAAAACTCGAACCTTGCTGACGACACCGTGCTCGTACCGCAGGGCCTCTGGAAGTCCGCTGGATTGAATGAGTCCAGCCGTCTGAAGGCACACGGCCCGCTCGGCGAAGTGGAACTCAAGCCCGTCAAGTCCGCAACCAAGCAGCACCTGCTGATTGTCAACCCTGCCACCGCCGCCAAGCTGCAGGACGCCAAGAACCCGCAGAAGGTTGCCAACCCTGCCGCTGAGGAAGCTCAGAAGCGCCTGGAAGAAGCAATCGCCAGCGGTGACAAGGAAGCTCAGACAAAGGCAGCTCACCTGACTGTCACCAGCCAGGCAACCGGTAACGACACCGTCGTTCTGGTGCGCGCCGCCTCCCCGCTGACCAGTAGCGAGAACGCGACCCTGCAGGCTGACCTGAACCGAGCCAGCCCTGACAGCTCCTTCACCGGTGGCTTGCAGGAACGTCAGACCTACGACCAGCTGCTGACCGTTATGCTGACCTTCACCCTGGTGATGCTCATGCTCGCAGTGGTCATCTCCATCATTGGTGTGGCGAACACGATGACCCTGTCGGTCAACGAACGCCGCCGCGAGAACGCGATGCTCCGTTCGCTGGGTCTGTCCCGCAAGCAGCTGCGCCGCATGATCTCCATTGAGGCGATTCTGATTACGCTCGCCGCTGTGGTGCTCGGTATGGTTTCCGGTGCGGTGATTGGTAGCCTCTCGGCGCAGATTATTATGTCTTCCATGAGTGCTTCCGCCCCGCTGGTGCTTGACCTGCCGTACGTCTGGTACGTAGTCATCCTCATGGTGGGTGTGCTCGCCGCGATGCTCGCTTCGGCTCTGCCTGCGGCTCGTTCGGCTCGCATGTCCCCGGTTGAGGGCATGCGCGGCTAACCCGCTGTACCTGGCATAGTCACAGTACCCGGCGAACCCGGATACTCGGCGTGAGAAAGCCCCGGAGGGTGCCCCCGATTAGGAGGCGCCCGCCGGGGCTTCACTGTGTCCTCTAGTCTGCCCTGCTTGTACTCTCAGATTCTTGGAGCTGACCTGTAGCATGGCTTTGCGCGTATGATGGGTGTATGAGCACTAGCCACCCCAATCTGCGTCGCGGGTACACGCTACCCCATGAAGCGGAGGTTCTTCAGATCCTCCGTGACGCTGGTGTGCGCCGTGCCCGACTCTTCGGCAGCGCCGCCCGCGGTAAGCTGACCGAAACCAGCGACCTGGATTTTTTGGTGCAGATGCCGGGTGTAGCCCCTTTTGACGAGTTCATGCAGATGGTGGATGCTCAGCACCGCATTGAACAGCTGACCGGCCGTAGCGTTGATATGGTCACCCGGTTGCGCCCCCGCATCTATGCGGAGGCAGAACCGGACATGGTGGAGATGCCGCTATAAGAAGTTGCCTGAGCTGATGAGCGACTTTGAACAAATCATCGACGAGATACAAGAAACTACTTAACTAAAGAGCCCCGGAGGGTGCCTCGATCAGGAGGCGCCCGCCGGGGCTTCACTGAGTCCTCTATTCTGCTGTGCCCTTATATAAGGGAACGCTAGTGGGCGATACCCGCCTCATACGCCATAATGACCGCCTGCACACGATCACGCGCACCCAACTTCGCCAACACATGCGACACATGCGTCTTCACCGTCGCCTCCGAAAGCACCAGCTCCCGCGTAATCTCCGCATTCGACAAGCCACGCGCAATCAAACCCAGCACCTCAAACTCACGCGGCGACAACTGCTCAATTAACTCACGATGCGGATAATCCTGCACAGGCTCAAAGCTTGCATGCTCAGCCGGAATAAACGTCGCCTTAGGAAGCTCAGAACCAGCAGCCGGGGGAATAGCAGGAACAGACTCGGCGGCAGGAACAACAGGAACAACAGGAGCGGGGGAGTCCAGCACCGGAATCATCTGCTCCAACAGACGGCGAGTCGCAGACGGCGCAATCACCGCATCGCCGCGGTGCACCGTACGAATCGCCTCCAGCAGCTGCTCCGGCGGGGTGTCCTTCAACAAGAAACCGCTCGCACCCGCACGCACTGCCGAATACACGTACTCATCAATATCGAAGGTCGTGAGCATAATAATGCGCACCCGCTCATCCTCGGAAACTTCACGCTCGCCGTCACGCTCCAGAATACGGCGCGCCGCCTCCAGGCCGTCGCAGTGCGGCATGCGCACATCCATGAGGATGACCTGCGGCGCCTGCCCCTCAGACACCATGCGGTCAAAAACGTCAATCGCCGCCAGGCCGTCATCAGCTTCCATGACGACCTGTAGGTCTGGCTGGGAGTTGACGAGCATGCTCAAGCCGCCGCGCACTAGGCGCTGGTCGTCAACGAGCATCACGCGGATCGGCTGGGGAGTCTGTGGTGCAGAAGAGTACATAGTTTCAATCCTAAATCACGAGGTAGTAGAGGGCACGGGTATTAGAGGTCGCGGTAGGGCAGCGCCGCCTCAACGAGCCAGCCGCCGTCAGGCTGCAGACCGTAGGTGAGGGTGCCGTGGTAGAGGGCGATGCGCTCGCTCATGCCGCGCAGACCGTTGCCGCTACCGGGTACAGGGCGGGCAATGTGCTGAGCCGCGGCAGAGGAAACCGGGCCGTTCTGAACCCACAACTGCAGACCGTCCTCGCCCCAGTGAATAGTGACGGTGGTTGCGGCGCCGGGGGAGTGCTTGAGCGCGTTGGTGAGCGCCTCCTGCACGGTGCGGTACGCCGCCAGCTCGGCACCCTGCGGTAGGGTGCGCGCCATAGTGCTGGTGATTCCGGTGCCGGTGATTCCGGTGAAGGTGACGGGTAGCCCGGCGCGGCGGCTCTGCTCCACGAGGGCGGGCACATCGCTAAGGGTGGGCACGGGTGCGTAGGCGGTTGCCTCGTCCGTGCGAAGTAGCCCGAGGAGGGAACGCATCTGGGTGAGGGAGTCGCGCGCCGTGTCTGCGATGAGCTCGAGGGTCTGCTCGGCAATATCCGGTTCGCTCTGCTGCTGAGCCTGACCGGACTGCTCTGCCTGTTCAGTTTGCTGGGCGTGTGCGGTGCGGGCGCTCGCGGCGGCGTAGCGTGCCCCGTCCGCCTGGGAAATAATGCTGGAGAGCGAGTGCGCCACAATATCGTGCATTTCGCGGGCGATGCGGGTGCGTTCGTCCTGCGCGGCGAGGCGGCGTTCCTGTTCCTGCTCGTATTCGAGGCGGCGGGCGCGTTCTTTGAACTCTTCGCTGCGCAGTTCGCGCATGCGGCGGGAGTCGCCGAGGAACCAGAAGACGGTGAAGATGGATCCGCAGAGCACGCCGAGCATCAGGGAGATGAAGATGCGGGCGGGCATGTCGTCCCAGTGGTAGAGGAACGAGAGCGAGGCCTGCACGGTGACGGCGAGTGCGCCGACCCAACCGAGAATGAGGGCGCGGAAGCGGGCGCGGCGGGTCCAGTGCCTGCCGGTGTGGTAGGCGGCGAGGCTGACCGGCGGGTAGCAGGTGATGACGAGTGAGTCGGGGAAGGGGGTCACGAGGGTGAGACAGAGCGCCGCGATGACCACGTAGATGCTGCCGTAGGGGAAGCGGTAGCGGAAGTAGAGCGCGGTGGTGCTGCAGAGCGCGGAGATGAGCGGGATCCAGCCGTAGCCGTTGATGAAGGCAACGGAGAGTACGCAACAGAAGAACTGCATGTGCGCGACGACGATGACGTTCATCCAGCCGCGTTTGTCTCTGAGGTAGTTTTGCACGCGGCTGGAGGCGCTGATTGCGTCGGCGGGCAGATCGCTGTTTTCTGAGCTGCCGCGGGTATGCGTTACGGCGTGGCCTGATTCGGCTGTCTCTGTGCTGTGCTGTGGGTTCTGCTGGGGTTCGGTGTGCTTGAGGGGCATGTTTCCAGTGTATCTGGGTGTTTGTGAGGGGTTGGGGGCCTCTTTTGTGCTCTCACATGCAGGAATATTCTGTGGGTTTGTGTGTGTGGGTGTGTGCTTGCGTGTGTGTGACACGCTAAAAACATCTATTTTTAGTGACCTTGATTACTTTTTTGTAGATTATTTATTCAACTAAAGCTTGAGGGTTTGGGGTTGTATGGAGTTCGAATTCGGGTTTAAGAGACCTGTAACTCCCTTAAGTAACCTATTTTGGTTGAAAAACCTTCAACCAAGGCGGAGAGTTTAAGGGAAACCCCCTCATCAAACCATTTTTGGAACCATTGCGGTACAGGTCTTTGATGGGTATAGTTTTGGCTGTACCGAAATTCTGCGTCCAGGAGGCAAGACCTCGCAGAGTGAACACCAAGCGCTCTGAAACGCGAAAGTCCCTATGCAGGGGGCCGGTTACAGCATTATGTCGTTATCACCAGAGGTTAGGCGCAAGCCTACTTCACTCACTCGAATCTCATCAGGTGACGTTCTTCGCCGCGCACGACGGCGGGTGATAACTTTTATTCCTCAAAATGACATCACTCTCGAAGGACATACATGTCTACTAACATTTCTCGCCGCAAGGTTGTCGCTGGCGCAGCATGGGCTGCTCCGGTTGTCGCAGCATCTGCTGCAGTTCCCGCTTTCGCTTCCTCCACTGTTTGTGAGTGGGAAGAGACCGTAGCTTACTCCGCAAACGGCACCGCATCCGGTGCTAAGGGCACCGCATCCTTCGTTGTTCCCGCACTGGTCGACAAGATCAAGTTCGAGGTCGTCGGTGGTGCTGGTGGTACCAACTACGACGATATGGCAGCAGGCTCCGGTGCAAAGATCACCGGTATCATCGAGGTCAAGGAAGGCCAGACCGTTCAGCTCATCGGCGCAGCCGGTGGTATCGGTAACGGCCCCCTGACTGCAGCTGAGGGTGGTGAGGGCTACGGTAACGGTGGTTCCTCCAACCTGCCCAACCCCATCCCCTCCAGCATCATGCAGCAGGTCAACACTATTTGGCCCGCTAACTCCCCCCTGAAGCGTATTACCTACTCCGCATCCGGTGGTGGCTCCTCCGCTCTGGTCATCAACGGTACCCCCGTTGCAGTCGCAGGTGGCGGTGGTGGCGCTGGCTTCATCAACAACGGTGGCGCTAACAACAACCCCCAGTACATGGAAGCTGGCGCAGTGACCGCTTCTTGGCAGTGGCCCTCCGGCGCAAAGCGCAACGGCAACATCATCTTCGGTTCCACCGGTGGTTCCGCTGACGGTGCATCGGGTTCTGCAGGTCTTGAAGGCTTCGGTATCTACGACGCTGACAACTCTATCCGCGAAACCGTTGAGGCCGGTGAAGGTGGCGCAAACGGTATCGGTGGTAACGGTGGTGCTAAGACCGCTCTGCACACCGGCAAGTCCCCGAACGGTGTTCTGGGCTTCTCCTCCGCCAACAACCAGGAGATTTACCAGTCCTCCAAGTCCGGTAACAATGGTGGCTCCGGCTTCACCGGTGCCGGTGGTGACGGTGTAGCATCCTACTCCTACCTGATCGACAACAACGATCGCACCAAGAAGGAAGAGGGTACCCACAACGGTACCGGTTACGCTCTCGAGTACTCCTCCATCGGCTTCAACTTCAACGGCTACGAGTCCGTCATCTCCGCAGGTGGTGGCGCAGGCTACGGTGGCGGTGGCTCCGGTGCTTCCAGCTCCTCCTCCGCAATCGTTCTGACCCAGAAGTGGAACAACAACCCCAACGGTATCCGCCAGAACGTCTCCTTCGGCCAGCTCGGCGGCGGCGGCGGCGCAGGTGGTTCCTACGTTGCTCCCGGTGTTTCCGGCGGTACCATTACCTCCGCAGGTAACGCTCCGACCGCTCGTAGCGAACGTGGCAACGGCTACGTCAAGGTCACCCTCTGCAAGCGCACCGCGTAATTGCATAGACCTTTAGGGCTCTCACTCTGAGTGAGAACTCGTAACGATATTCCCCGGCTGATAATTCAGCCGGGGAATATTGTTTTAACCGGTAGAGGCTGAACACCACAGAATCCAGAACCCCAGACTTCAGGAGGCGGGTCTGGGTCAAGGCGCTGCCGGGCAGAGACTGGGGGGGGGTAGCCCAGAGCCCGTCTAGCCCAGAGTCTGAGAACCCGTCCGCACACTCTACCGCCCACCCGCTGCGCGTATTACGGTAGAGGCATGACTGAAGCACGTAGCATCGACCTCGCCGTCATCCCCGGCGACGGCATCGGCCCCGAAATCATTACCGAAGCCCAGCGCATCCTCACCCGCGCCTGCGAGCTCGAAAACATCACCGTAACCCCCACCCACTACAAGCTCGGCGCCGAGCACTGGCTGGAAACCGGTGAAACCCTGCCCGACTCCACCATGGACGCCCTCAAGCAGCACGACGCGATCCTCTTCGGCGCCATCGGTGCAGACCCGCGCAGCGGCAAGATTCCCTCCGGCCTCATCGAACGCGAAATGCTCCTGAAGCTGCGCTTCGCCTTCGACCACTACATCAACCTGCGCCCCTCCCGCCTGTACCCCGGCGCAGTTTCCCCGCTTGCCAACCCCGGCAACATCGACTTCGTCGTCGTGCGTGAAGGCACCGAAGGCCCCTACATCGGCAACGGCGGCGTGATTCGCCAGGGCACCCCGCACGAAATCGCCACCGAAGTCTCCCTCAACACCGCGCACGGCGTGGAGCGCCTGGTACGCTACGCCTTCGAGCTGGCGTCCACCCGCCGCAAGAAGGTCACCCTCGTGCACAAGACCAACGTGCTCACCCACGCAGGTCGCCTCTACAATCGCTACTTCACCGAAATCGCGGCTGAATTCCCCGAGGTTGAGACCGACTACCTGCACATTGACGCGACCACCATCTTCATGGTCACCGACCCCGCCCGCTTCGACGTGATCGTCACCGACAACCTCTTCGGCGACATCATCACCGACCTCGCAGGTGCAGTGACCGGCGGTATCGGCTACGCGGCAAGCGGCAACATCAACGCCGTCGGCGAGTTCCCCTCCATGTTCGAGCCCGTTCACGGCTCCGCACCGGACATCGCCCGCCAGAACAAGGCAAACCCCACCGCCGCAATCCTCGCTGGTGCCATGCTGCTGCGCCACCTCGGCCACGATGCAGCCGCAGCCCGCATTGAGGACGCCGTCGAAGCAGATATGCGCGAAAACGGCGCCACCGTGCGCGGAACCGATCAGGTTGGCGCGGACGTGCTCGCACGCCTCGGTTAATACTTGCCCGGCTAAAACTGGCTCGGCTAAAACGTGAACTACGCTAGTGAAGCCCGGAAGGAACACACCTTCCGGGCTTCACCTGTTCACATCCTGAATGGGAGAAAAGGTGCGCATGCGGCAAACGCATCTTTCCGGTACTCTAAACAGGTCAGGCACACCCGCCCGGCACCTCGGCGGTGGACACCATCCACCACTAGCTTTGATGCATCCAACTAGCACAGACCGCTAGATGCACCATCTGCCCCGCACGACAACGCGCCCGGCGGCACACACCGGTCCCTCGCCCCGCCGCGAGAACCGCCACTCAAAGAACGCCCACAGAGGCAACTAGACGAAGAGGAACGCAGAACGATGGCAACCGAATTCAGCCACGAAGCAAACCAGTCACCCGCCACCGCCGAACGCCGCGCCGAAATCCTCGCAAACCCCGGCTTCGGCGACTACTTCAGCGACCACATGGTCACCATCGACTGGGAAGGCGACTACAAGACCGGCGGCACCTGGTACGACGCACGAGTTCACCCCTACGGCCCGCTGACCCTCGACCCCGCCTCCGCTGTCTTCCACTACGGCCAGGAAATCTTCGAAGGCGTCAAGGGCTACCGCCACGCCGACGGCTCCGTGTGGACCTTCCGCCCCGAAAAGAACGCAGAACGCTTCGCGAACTCCGCACACCGCCTCTCCCTGCCCGAACTGCCCGCAGAACTGTTCGTTGAATCCCTGCGCGAACTCGTTAAGGCAGACGAAGCATGGGTACCCACCGGCGACGGTGAAGCCTTCTACTTCCGCCCCTTCATGATCGCAACCGAAGCGTACCTCGGCGTGCGCCCCGCAAAGCACGTGCAGTACCACGTCATCGGCTCGCCCGCAGGTAACTACTTCGGCACCCCCGAACCCGTAGACATCTGGCTCTCCACCACCTACGCCCGCGCAGGCGAAGGCGGCACCGGCGCGGCAAAGTGCGGCGGCAACTACGCGGCATCCATGATCGCCCAGATCGAAGGCGAAAAGCACGGCTGCAAGCAGGTCATCTTCAAGGACCCGCACCGCGGCGACGCCATCGAAGAGCTCGGCGGCATGAACGTGTTCTTCATCTTCGGCAAGGAAAACAAGATCGTCACCCCCGAGCTGACCGGCACCATCCTGGAGGGCGTGACCCGTTCCTCCCTGATTCAGCTCGCCAAGGACCGCGGCATGACCGTCGAAGAGCGCGCAATTACCCTCACCGAATGGCGTGAAGGCGTAGCAAACGGCGACATCACCGAAATCTTCGCCTGCGGCACCGCAGCAGTGGTCGCACCCATCGGCAAGCTCAAGGCAGAAGACTTCGAAATCCCGGCACCCACCGAGCACTTCGGTGAAATCTCCAAGAGCCTGCGCGAAGAGCTCGTCGGCATTCAGACCGGCGTAGTAGAAGACCGCCACGGCTGGATGACCCGCCTCATCTAAAACGTGAATCTAACGTAACCAGCGAAATCCCCGCAGGATGCTCCGCCCGACCCCGCACGTCGCGCGGTGAGTAACCCGCGGGGATTCACTGTGCCCGGAAAATGAGGTGCTGGGTAAATGGCGTGCCCGGCGGATATTGCGCGCGGCGTTGATAACACGAGGACAGGGGGAGGGGAGGTGCACCCCGCCGAACCTAATAGTGTTGAACCCCGCCGGGCTAAAATCTGCCTTGCCAATTCCGCCCGCCGCCCCCGCCCTCGAAGGCTGGTACCCTAGAAAGTATGCGTATTGCACGATTTACCGTAAATAATGAGCTCCACTTCGGGCTGGTAGAAGGTGACGCAGGCGAAGAAACCCTGCGCGTACTCGCCGGTGACCCCTTCTATTCGGGCATCGAACCGACCGGCACCACCTACCCCATCGACCAGGTGCGCCTGCTCGCCCCGATCATCCCCCGCTCCAAGGTGATTGGAGCGATCGCAAACTGGGCAGGAACCGAGGCGCCCGCCTCCCCGCAGTTCTTCCTCAAGCCCAACACCACCGTGATTGGCCCCGGCGACCCCGTGACCCTGCCCGAGTACTCCGAAGCCGTCAGCGCAGAAGGTGAACTCGCCGTCGTTATCGGTCGTATCGCCAAGTCCGTGCCTCTTGAGCGCGTGCACGAAGTCATCTTCGGCTACACCGTAGCCAACGACCTCACCGCCCGCGACCTGCTCGAAGACCGCCAGTGGACCCGCGCCAAGGGCTTCGACGGCTCCACCCCGCTCGGCCCCTGGATCGAAACCGACCTGGACACCGACTCGCTGAACATCACCACCTGGGTCGACGGCGACGTCGTGCAGGAAGGCAACACCTCCGAAATGCACTACTCCGTAGCCGAACAGGTTGCCGCAGCCTCCGAAATCTTCACCCTGCTGCCCGGCGACGTACTGCTCACCGGCACCCCCGCCGGCATCAGCGTACTGCGCGACGGCAACGAAGTAGAGGTCGAAGTCGAAGGCATCGGCTCCCTCGTCACCCGCGTGCGCGACTAAACAGCCCGCACCCAAAAACGTAACGTACATCCTGAAACACACCGTCAAGGAGACATCATGACCGAATACCACGGTCCCGTACTCAACAGCCCCGCAGACACCCGCGTCCGCTTCTGCCCCTCGCCCACCGGCACCCCGCACGTGGGCATGGTCCGCACCGCCCTCTTCAACTGGGCGTACGCACGCCACACCGGCGGCAAGCTGATCTTCCGCATCGAAGACACCGACGCGGCACGCGACTCCGAAGAGTCGTTCAACCAGGTGCTCGAATCCCTGCACTGGCTCGGCATCAACTGGGACGAAGGCGTTGGCGTCGGTGGTCCCCACGAGCCCTACCGCCAGTCCGAGCGTAAGACCGCAGGCATCTACAACGAGATCTTCGAAAAGCTCGTTGAAGGCGGCTACGTGTACGAAGACTTCTCCACCCCCGACGAGGTGAAGGAACGCCGCAAGGCAGCCGGTCAGGACCCGCAGCTCGGCTACGACAACTACGACCGCAACCTCACCGAAGAGCAGAAGGAAGCCTACCGCGCCGAGGGCCGTAAGCCCGTGTGGCGTCTGCGTATGCCCGACGAGGACATCACCTTCAACGACCTCGTTCGCGGTGAAATCACCTTCAAGGCCGGTACCGTGCCCGACTACGTGGTCGTCCGCTCCAACGGCGACCCGCTGTACCCCTTCGTGAACCCCGTCGACGACGCACTCATGGGCGTCACCCACGTGCTGCGCGGTGAGGACCTGCTCTCCTCCACCCCGCGCCAGATTGCGCTCTACCGCGCGCTCATCGACACCGGCGTGACCAGCTTCATCCCCGAATTTGGTCACCTGCCCTACGTCATGGGCCAGGGCAACAAGAAGCTCTCCAAGCGCGACCCCGAATCGAACCTCTTCCTGCTGCGCGACTCCGGCTTCATCAAGGAAGGCCTGCTGAACTACCTGTCCCTGCTGGGCTGGTCTCTCTCCGCAGACCAGGACGTCTTCAGCATCGACGAGCTCGTCGAGCACTTCGACGTACACGACGTTGTCGCCAACCCCGCACGCTTCGACGTGAAGAAGGCAGAGTCCATCAACGGCGACCACATCCGTGCGCTCGACCCCAAGGACTTCCGCGACCGCCTCATCCCGTACCTGCAGGCTGCAGGCGTACTCGGCGAAACCCTCACCGAGCGCGAAGAGCAGGTCCTCACCGAAGCTGCACCCCTCGTCCAGGAGCGTATGCAGCTGCTCGGCGAAGCACCCGGCCTGCTCGCATTCCTCTTCAAGGCTGACGAAGAAATCAGCACCGCAGACGACGCACGCAAGCAGCTCAAGGAATCCGCACCGCAGGTCCTCGCCGCCGCAATCGAGGCACTCGAGCCCCTCGAGGACTTCACCGCAGCCAACATCGAGGCAGCCCTGCGCGCCGCAATCGTCGACGGCCTGGAAATCAAGCCGCGCCTCGCATTCGGCCCCGTGCGTATCGCAGTGTCCGGTGAGCGCATCTCCCCGCCCCTGTTCGAATCCATGGAAATCCTGGGCAAGGAATCCTCCCTCGCACGCCTGCGCAAGCTTGCCGCTGAACTGAGCTAACCATGAGCCAGCCGAATAACCAATCCATCATCGGCAAGGCGCTGTTCAAGGGCACCCTCATGGCGCTCACCAACGCCTGCATTATCTGGCTGATTCTGTACATCGCCAACATGGACAAGTCCGTCTTGATGGTGGTCGCTGTTGTCGTTGCGGCAGCCTTCGGATACGTGACTGCCTACTTCGAGGCACGCGCCGCCCTGAACGCTCAAGAAGCTCAGGCACGGCACGCCCGCGGCGGCGACGTCAGCAGTTCGTCTGACGGCGTAGACACTTCGGATTCTTCGGACTCTTCGCGTGAAGAGGACGACGAAGACGACTTCGTGGACCCGGGCCCCGACCCGGACGCGGGCGACTTCGACGCCGGAAGCTCCAGCAGCTACAGCAGTTCGGACTACAGCAGCTACAGCAGCTCCGACTACTCTGGCGGCGGCGACTCCGGTGGAGGTGACTCCGGCGGTAGCAGCGACTAAGCTCTAGAGAATCCCCTTATCCAGCGGGAATCTGACGACCGAAAGGTCTGAAGGAAACCCGGTGGATAAGGGGATTTTTCATAAATTTGAGAATATTTTTTGTGATGGGTATTTCCTGTAAAACTACTAGTCGGTATCTTTTGCGGAGGTGAATCTGGCTCCATTTTGGGGAGTGTGGCAAGAATTTGGTTTGCGCACCCCGGTAAAGGCTCGTATAGTAGTACCTGTTGTTACGACGAACTGAAAAGTTCAAAGCGAAAATATGCGGTTGTAGCTCAGTTGGTAGAGCACCACCTTGCCAAGGTGGATGTCGCGAGTTCAAGTCTCGTCAACCGCTCCACTCAAGCCCCGAGGTTCGCCTCGGGGCTTTTTCGTTGTCTCTGGGTTTTGCTGTCTCTGGGTTTTTAGTTTTTGGAGGCGTGGGCAGCGGGTCCTGTGATCTTTCCCGAGGTGGTTGCTTGGGCGGGTTGGTCGCCATGATGCTTTGGTTATCTGGTTATCTGACTGCCCGGAGGTAGTACAGGAAAAATCTTCAAAAAAATTTGGGGCTCAAAGCGTGCGGGGGAGGGGATAAAACTACTCTCCAAGTCCCCTCGGAGCTGCTGTGAAGGGTGAAAATCGGCCCTAAAACCCTCTTTTTGAAGAAATTTAAAAAACTTTTTAACCCCAAAAACCCCGGAAACACGCGGAAGTAGCGGGCATAAAACCGTGAATGTGAGGCGTCTCTCCAGATTTCGGCTTGCACGCCTCCAGAAAGACCCGTATAGTTATTACTCGTTCCGGTGAAAAGCCGAAAGGCGAAAAACGGAACGGTAACTCAATAGAGTAATGGGATATGGTGTAATTGGCAACACGAAGGTTTCTGGTTCCTTTGTTCTAGGTTCGAGTCCTGGTATCCCAGCTAACCTCCTAACGGAGGTTGCGGCCCCATCGTATAGCGGCCTAGTACTCCGCCCTCTCACGGCGGCAACACCGGTTCAAATCCGGTTGGGGTCACACTAGGAAATAAACCCTCAGTCTTCTGGCTGAGGGTTTATTTGTTTATTGGGCAAAACTGAGCCCAGATTCTATGGTGCCGCCGTGAGCCTCTCACGGCGCCGCTCCTTACGTCGCGGCACTCCGGGGCATGATGGATTTCCTCGCGCGCTCGGCATCATGCCCCTCCGTCACCGTTACAAACCGGTTGGGGTCACACTAGGAAAAAAGCCTGGTTTCTTCGGAAACCAGGCTTTTTGTTTACCCAGCACCTCTGAGTCTAGATTCGGTAATGACTTAGCGACTTCAGCCATGGTTAAAAGCTATCCCTCAAGACGCTAACCCAGCCCCAAAGTCCGTACCTCATGACCAGAGTCCATAAGTCATTACTGAACCTGCAGCCACCTCAATCGGAGGAAGCAGCGTATGAGCAGAGAAGAAGAATCTCCTCGAAAAGCCACAAGTGTTTCGAGAAGCCACCATTTTTGTGGCTTTTCGAAACACAAGTGGCTTCTCGGCGGGAAAGAAAAAAGGGGAGCGCAAAATTTGACCTTCACGCCAAGCCTCGGTATAGTCTTATCCGTAAGCGTGATTGGCGCAGTGGTAGCGCGCTTCGTTCACACCGAAGAGGTCACTGGTTCGAACCCAGTATCACGCACCAAAGAACCCCCGTTTCAAGGAACGGGGGTTTTATTATGCCCACCGGTATTTGTGCCCACAAGCAGTACAAACCCAGCCGCGGACACAACCACCCGAGAATGAGGTACCCCGTGACAACACCCGAACTCGCCGCAGCCACCGACTACGGACGCATGTACGCGCGCGTCCGCGGAGGAGAACTCCTCGTCCCCTCCATCACCACCGTCATCGGACAGCACGCCAGCGACCTCAGCGGCTGGCACGGGTACATGGCAGCCAAAGCCGCCCTCGAAGACCAGCGCGCCTACCGCGCCACCGGATCCCACGGCCTCAAATTCGCCATCATCCGCGACGCAGCCAGCGCCTCCGAACGATACCGCGACGCAGCCGCCGCCCGAGGCGACCGCGTCCACAACTACGCCGAAGCCGTCGCCCTGCGCGCCATGGGCCGCGAACACAACCTCGACGAAAGCCGCGAACAGCTCATCCTCAACGGCGAACAGGCCTACGCCGACCGCTTCGACGAATGGTGGGAAGCCTTCAAGCCCCGCCCCCTCGCCGCCGAAGTCACCATCTGGAACGACACCGTCGGCTACGCGGGCACGCTCGACCTCGTCGCAGAAATCGCGGGCCGAACCTGCATTATCGACTACAAAACCAAAGGCACCGACAAACGCGGCCGCGTCAAAGCACTCGACGAGAAAGTCGTCATGCAGCTCGTCGCCGGACTCAAAGCTGAAGAATCCATCGTTGACCCCGACGAAGGCACCTGGGAACCCTGGAAATACGGCGACGCGCCCGTCCTCATGGGCGTGGCACTCGGCGAAACGCAGGTGCTGCCGCAGCAAGCAAACCCCGCCGTGCTCGAACGCAACTGGTACAAGTTCTGCGCCCTGCGCCGCGTCTGGGAATTCGACCGCCAGGTTCAAGAATTTGAAGACCCCGCGCTCATGCCCGTAGTGCCGCCACCTGCGGCATAGGCCAGCACCCCCGCCGACTAGAAGACTGGGCGGTATAGGGGAGTAGCGAGCGTAGGGGAGAGGATCAAACCCCCGAGGAGGTGAGCCCAGGGAGGTGAGGCTCAGCCCTCACCCTGCCGCCTCCACCCCCAGCGCCTCGATTCGTTCTAGATTCGCGCTACCGAATCGGCGACAATAGAACAAATAGGCAGAACGGCGCCCGCGCGCCCGCTGTGAAGAATGCGCCTGCTGGGAAAAACCGTCAGCGCAGTTCTGCCGCCATATTGAAATCCGTAAGCACATTCCCGGCCCGGCGCCGGCAAAGGAGAACCATGACCATCCTGAGCATCCGCACCGTAGGCGACCCGGTGCTGCGCAGCGTCTGCGACCCAATCACCGTCTTCGACGACGACCTGGCACGACTCATCGACGACATGCTAGAAACCATGTACGACGTGGGCGGCGTGGGCCTTGCCGGCCCGCAGGTTGGCATCTCCAAGCAGATCTTCACCTTTGGCGGCATTGACGACCGCGAAGGCTACATCATCAACCCCGTGCTTGAGGTTGGCGAAGAAGACCAGGAAGGCGGCGAAGGCTGCCTGTCCGTGCCCGGCCAGAAGTCCGCGACCCCGCGCAAGAACTGGGCGCGCGTGACCGGCGTGGACCGCCACGGCGAACCCCTCGTGCTGGAGGGTGAGGGCCTGTTCGCGCGCATGCTGCAGCACGAAACCGACCACCTGCACGGCAAGCTGTTCATCGACCGCCTCGTGGGTGAAGACCGCCAGCGCGTGATGCGTGCCCTGCGCGCCGCAGACTACAACACTGTTGCCGCGAAGACCGTGACCGAGCGTGCAACCCGCGTGGGCGGTGCCTTTGGCGGCGGTGGCGCATTCGGTGCCGGTTCTGCTGGTTCCTCCTTCGGTAGCTTCGGAAAGTAGGCTCACATGCTCAACATCATTTACGCAGGCACCCCCGACGTTGCCGTGCCCCCGCTCGACTACCTGGCGAACTCCGATAAGGTTCGCGTGGTCGGCGTGCTCACCCGCGAAGACGCCCCCGTGGGCCGCAAGCGCGTGCTCACCCCCTCCCCGGTCGCGCAGCGTGCCGAAGAGCTCGGCCTGCCCGTCGTGAAGGCAAATCGCTGGAACGACGAAGCCGCCGCAGCCATCGCCGAACTGAACGCTGACGCAGCCGCCGTGGTCGCCTACGGTGCCCTGCTGCCGCTGCCCGCGCTCGAATCCCTGCGCTACGGCTGGGTCAACCTGCACTTCTCCAAGCTGCCCGCATGGCGCGGCGCCGCCCCCGTGCAGCGCGCCCTCATCGCCGGTGAGCAGGAAATTTTCTCCACCACCTTCCTGCTCGAAGAAGGCCTGGACACCGGCCCCACCTTCGAACAGGAATCCACCCCCGTAGCCGCCGACGACACCGCAGGCACCGTGCTGATGCGCCTCGCAACCAGCGGCGGCGCACTGCTTGAACGCACCTTCGAACGCCTCGAAGCGGGCGAGAGCGGCACCGTACAGGTCGAGGACGAATCGGTCAGCTACGCCTCCAAGATGAGCATTGCTGACGGCCGCCTCACCTGGACCGAACCCGCCGAGCAGATCCTGGCACGCTTCCGCGGCGTGACCCCCGAACCCGGCGCATGGTGCGAACTGGGCGAAAACCGCTTCAAGATCGGTGGCCTGGCGGTAGCCGACGAGCGCCTGGTGCAGTCCCTGACCGAGGCGAACGGCGGCCCCCTCGCACCCGGTGCGGTGCGTCTGCACGCGAAGAAGGTACTGGTCGGCACCGGTACCGAACCCCTGATGCTGCTGCAGGTTCAGCCTGCCGGTAAGAAAATGATGGATGCGCCCGCGTGGGCTCGCGGCGCTGGCAAGGACATGGCGGAAGGCCTGGTGGTACTCGCATGAGCAACGAAAAGCGCCCCTACAAGGGAGGACACGGCAAGCCCGGTCACGCTGGCAATGGCAAGCCCGGCAACGGCAAGTTCAGCCAGGGTAGCGGTCAGGGTAAGTTCAATCAGGGCAGTGGCCAGGGTGAAGGCGGTGCGAAGCGTAAGCGTCGCCGCCGCTCCGGCGCTGGCAACGGCTCAGGTGCTGGCGTGAGCGAGCAGAACCGCCAGCAGTCCCAGAATTCCCAGCGCGCTCAGAACCAGCGCTCGCAGAATCAAAGCTCGCAGGGCCGCCCGCAGAAGTGGGATGACAACTCCCGCGGCGACAAGAAGCGCTTCGAAAACCGCGGCGAGAACCGCAATGATTCTCGCGCAGAGTCCCGCACCGGCCGCCGCTTCGATGGCCTGACCAGCGTCGAACGCGCCGCACGCCGCGCCAAGACCGAACACGACGACACCAAACGCGGTGGCGGCGGCACCTCCCAGCGCAATAAGAGCGGCCACGAACGCAACCGCCGCTCCATGTCCGCCCGCGAATTCTCCGCGGCGGCACCCTCCGCACGCTCGCGTACCGCAGACACCGCACGCGCCACCGTCTTCGACGTACTGCGCTCCGTGGCGGAATCTGACGCCTACGCGAACCTCGTGTTGCCCAAGGCGATTCGTAGCCACCGCCTCGACCACCGTGACGCAGGCTTCGCGACCGAGCTGACCTACGGCACGCTGCGCCACCAGGGCACCTACGACGCAATCCTCAGCCGCTGCGTGGACCGCCCCCTCGAGAAGGTCGGTACCACCACCCTGATTGTGCTGCGCATGGGCGTGCACCAGCTGCTGAACATGCGCGTTCCCGCCCATGCGGCACTGAACCAGAGCGTGTCCCTGGCACGCGAAAAGATTGGTGCGGGCCCGGCAAGCTTTATCAACGCGGTGCTTCGCCGCGTCTCCGAGCGCACCCCCGAAGAGTGGTATGAACTCATCATCGAGGACGCGAAGGACGACACCGAGCGCATGGCGCTACTCGCCTCGCACCCCGCCTGGATTGTGCGTTCCATGCGTCAGGCACTCGTCGCGCACGGCCGCCCCGCCTCCGAAATTGAGCAGCTGCTCGAAGCGGACAACCTCGCCCCCGTGGTGAACCTGGTGGCACTGCCCGGCCTGGGCAGCCTCGACGAGGCACGCGAACAGGGAGCAGTCGACGGCGAGCTGGTTGAGGGCTCGGCGCTGTACACCTCCGGTGACTTGGCGCGCCTCGAATCCGTACGTGAAGGCACCGTCCGTGCCCAGGATGCCGGCTCCCAGCTGGTAGCACGCGCGCTCGCCGCAGCACCCCTGGACGGCACCGACACCGCCTGGCTCGACCTGTGCGCGGGCCCCGGCGGTAAGGCGGTACTCCTCGGCGCGCTCGGTATTCAGCGCGGCGCATCCCTGGTCGCCAACGAGGCGGCACCGCACCGCGCCCAGCTCGTGGAATCCTCCATGCGCCCCCTGCCCGAGGACAGCTACACGGTGCTCACCGGCGACGGCCGCCAAATCCGCGAGACCCTGCGCAAGAACGTCTCCAACCTGCCCGGATCCATTGAGCCCGGTCAGCTTTTCGACCGCGTCATGGTGGATGTGCCCTGCTCCGGTCTGGGTGCCCTGCGCCGCCGCCCCGAGGCGCGTTGGCGCAAGTCCCCGCGTGATATTGCCGAGCTGTTGCCCCTGCAGCGTCAGCTCCTGGACGCAGCCATTGAGGCGACCCGCCCCGGCGGCGTCATCGCCTACGTGACCTGTTCCCCGCACGCGGCAGAAACCCAGAATATTGTGGCTGAGGTGCTCGAAAGCGGCGCGGTCAGCCTGCTCGACTCCGCCGCCGCACTGCGTGAAGTCGCCCTGCACACCGAAGGCGAGAACGGCGAACCCGTGAGCGTGCTGGCGGGGGATAAGGACCCCGGCCACACCCCCGAAATCAAGGTCAAGAAGGGTGCCCCGGCCGTGAAGGCTTCTCAGAACCCGACCACCGCACAGCTGTGGCCGCACGTGCACGGAACCGACGCAATGTTCCTCGCCCTGCTGCGTAAGAACTAGCCGCTTCACCGCCTAGCATCATCCGCCATACGGCACGGATTTGAAAGGAACCCCATGGGTATTGCTATTAACCCGTCGATTCTTTCGGCGGATTTCGCGAACCTGCAGCGCGAGCTGGAGCGCATTTCCACCGCAGACGCCGCGCATATTGACGTGATGGACAACCACTTCGTCCCCAACCTCACCTGGGGCCCGCCGGTGGTCAAGCGTCTGCGCGAAATCTCCCCGGTGCCGTTCGACGTGCACCTGATGATTGAGGACGCCGACCGTTGGGCACCCGAATACGCCAGCATGGGCTGCGAGTCGGTGACCTTCCACGCGGAGGCGGCTATCGCCCCCATCAAGCTGGCGCGCACCCTGCGTGCTGAAGGGGCGAAGGCGGGTATGGCGCTGCGTCCGGCGACCGCCGTGGAACCCTACCTGGACATGCTCAGCGAACTGGACATGCTGCTGATCATGACCGTGGAACCCGGCTTCGGCGGCCAGGCGTTCCTGGACGTGATCCTGCCGAAGATCGCCCGCGCCGCCAAGGCGATTGAGGGCGCGAACCTGCCGGTGACCGTGCAGGTGGACGGCGGCATCACCGAAGAGACCATCCTGCGTGCCGCGGAGGCGGGCGCAACCTGCTTCGTTGCCGGTAGCTCGGTCTACGGTGTGGACGAGGCGCTCGGCGGCCCGGAGGCGGCCATCGCCTCCCTGCGTGCGGCGGCCGCATCGGTCAAGCGTTCCGGCGCCGGTTGCGGTTGCGGCCACTAGCGGTGCTTGCCGGTAACGGTGCTTGCTTGTAACGGTGCCCCGCATCGATGACACCCCCGCGTCTATAAAACCTCAACGCCCCGTTGTGAAGTCTGCGCCCCGTCGCGGCTCTTCGCGGCGGGGCGTTTTGCGTGCCAGGCGTTCTCAACCACCGCAGATTTATAGCAAGGTAATAGCAGGGGATAGACCCCCATTTAAGTGACGTAGTGTCAGCAAGACTATGACAAAGCGTGAAATACGTTACCCCGCGCAATTCCGCGGCAAAACCGGGCATTCCTGCGGTCGGAGAATCCAAGCTGAACCCGCCTTGATGTAACACTCAGATATCTGTAAGGTTAGGTATAGTTTAGTCATATCTAGGGGGAACTATGTCTTTCAACCGAACCGAGCTGACCGACGCCGAAAACCACGGCGCATCGGGCGTTAACCGCCGCGCATTCTTCGGCCTGGCGCTCGCCTCCTCGGCTGCTCTCGCCCTCGCGGCATGCAGCAGCGAGACCACCACGACCACCACTTCCGGCGGTTCCACCTCCGGTGGCAACAGCGGTACCCGCACCATCAAGGACATTGACGACGAGAATGTAGAAGTTCCCGCCAACCCGCAGAAGGTTATCGTCCTCTCTGAACCCACCCTCGACGGCCTGCTCGCCCTCGGCGTGACCCCCGTCGGTTCCGTCTCCGGTCGCGGCCAGTCCGGCGTGCCCAACTACCTTGCCGACCGCGCCAAGGGCGTGCAGATTATCGGCACCGTCGCCCAGGTCAACTACGAGCAGATCGGCAACCTTGATCCCGACCTGATTCTGGTCGACTCCACCGGCGTGGACAAGCGCTCCGAGGCCTTCGAAACCCTCAAGAAGATCGCTCCCGTCGTCTACTGCGGCTACGCGGGCGGCGACTGGCGCATCAACTTCCGCAACGTCGCCAACGCTATGAACATGGTCGACAAGGGCGAAGAAGTCATCAAGGCATACGAGTCAAACGCCGCAACGTTGAAGGATCAGCTCGCCCCCAAGTACGGCGACAAGACCTTCTCCATCGTCCGCTGGGCAGGCAACGGCCCCGCCCTGATCCTCAAGGAACTGCCTGCCGGCCAGGTACTCAACGACCTGGGCCTCAAGCGCCCCGAGGCGCAGGACCGCAACGGCCAGGGCCACTCCGAACCGGTCTCTCTGGAGAACCTGGCAACCATCGACGCGGACTACATGTTCCTCGGCACCCTCGGCGGCGCAAGCCAGAAGAACCCGAACGCACAGGGTACCGCAGGTCTGCAGGGCGCCGAAGAAGCACTGAATAAGGCGAAGGAAACCTCCGGCTTCACCAACCTGAAGGCAGTCAAGGACGACCACGTGATTCTCGTGGACGGCTCCAAGTGGACCTCCACCGGCGGCCCGCTGCTGCTCGAGGGCATTATCGAAGACGTCAAGAAGGCGCTTCCGCTCTAAACGCCCCACTCTAAATACCCTGTGAAGCAATCACCCGCTGAAGCTTCCGCCACCCTTCTCGCCGCGACCTAAAAACCGCGGCGGGAAGGGGATGCACGACCCACCACACCATCCTCAAGGACCACAATGACCGAAACTCGACCCGTGCGCACCGCAGCCCGCTACGGTGCCGTCGTGGCTCTCGCCGGCGCGCTCATCACCCCCGGAGCAGCGCTGACCGGCACCACTCTCGCATTCGCGGATACCCCCGCCGCCACCCAGCAGGAAGCTAAGGCTGCCGTGACCATCTCCACCGAGAAGTGGCGTGAAGGTAAGCTCGTGCTGCGCGGCACCGGCTTTACCAGCACCGCACCCGGTCGCGGCGCAGTGTTCGCCGTGAAGTTCCTCGACGCCCTGCCGGATGAAGCGCACCAGGCGATTAACCCGATCACCAAGAAGGGCGGCAACTCGCCCGCGAACTTCATGGCAACCGCCAAGGAGGACGGCACTTTTGAGGTTGAGGTGTCCCTGCCGACCCCCGAAAACACCGGTCTGACCGCTGAGCAGCTGAAGAACAAGGGCTGGACCGTGGAGGGTACCAGCCACCGTATTCAGGTGCTTTCCGGTTCCCTGGGCGGTACGGATGCGGACGGTAACACCTACGACCGTCGTGCATCTGTGTCGCAGAATATTACGCTGAGCGACCCGGCTCCGAGCCCGGCACCGACCGCTGAGCCCACCGCTGAGCCTTCTGCGACTGCCGAGCCTACCGCTGAGCCCAGCGTAACTGCAGAGCCTTCTGCAACTGCCGAGCCTACCGCTGAGCCTTCTGTGACTGCCGAGCCTACTGCGGAGCCCTCTGCTACCGCAGAACCCACCCCGGCACCTACCGCAGAGCCCACCGCTGACCCCAAGCCTGCTGACCCCAAGCCCGCGAACCCGGTGAAGGCGAATGTCACCATCTCCACCGAAAAGTGGCGCGAAGGCAAGATTGTGGTGCGCGGTGAAGGCTTCGTAAGTAATGCTCCCGGTCGCGGCGCCATATTTGCGGTCAAATTCCTGGATGCCGTCCCCGATAATGCGCACCAGGCCATTAACCCCCTGACCAAGAAGGGCGGCAACTCGCCCGCAAACTTCATGGCAATCGCCAATGAAGACGGCACCTTCGAGGTTGAGGTTCCCCTGCCCACCACCGAAAACACCGGCTTGAGCGCTGAAGATTTGGCTAAGGCAGGCTGGGCTACCGAAAATTCCGAGCACAACGTGCAGATCCTCTCCGGTTCCCTGGGCGGAGCAGATGAGCAGGGTAAAAACTACGACCGTGGTGTGTCTATTCGACAGAAGATTAAGCTCAGCGACAAGGCTCCGGAGTACGCCCCCATTGACGCACCCGAGCCGGTCAACGCCTCCGAACTGACCGCGGGTAATGGCGTGCAGGTGAGCCGTGACGGTTCCACCGTGACCGTGACCGTGCCGAATGCTGAACCGGGCACTTGGGTGTACGCCGCGACCTACCTCGGCAACTCCCCGCAGACCCTCTACGGCTCCGGCTGGAAGCGTCTGGATGGCAACCGCAGCTTCAGCTACGAAACCAGCGTGAGCATGCCCGCCGCCACCTACCGTGTGGTCGTGCACAACGGCAACCAGGGCGCTGAAAATGCGGTGCTCGGTTTTGCTGACATGACCGTGGAACGTGCCGTTACCCCTCGTCAGGAAGTTTCCCGCGATGAGCAGGACGCCACCGACCAGCAGGTCGAAGAGCTGAACGAGAACCCCGCAACCAGCACCTCTACAGCGCCGGTTCCCATGCGTAACGCGGGCGGCCGCATCAGCACCCGCGCCACCGACGTGGACGCATCCCTCGCCGCGCTCTCGCAGAGCACCGCTCCGGTCGTGAACCGCGTGCAGGCTAAGGCGAAGGTTCAGAGCGCGCAGAAGACCTTGGCATCCAACCTGCAGAAGACCGAAGCTAACGCAAAGAAGGCAGTGAAGGCTGCCGCCGGTTCGCAGAACTCGCAGAACACGCAGAACTCGCAGAAATCCGCCGCAGGTACGAAGGCGCAGGGCCCGGTCATTGAGGGTACTGAGCTGACCGGTCTGACCAAGTGGCTGGTCAACAACGCCAATAACCTGCTGCTTTCGGCGGCTGGCCTGGTGGTTTTGGCTGCGGCTCTGCTGCTGCGCACCTCCAAGAAGTAAGCTCTCTCAAGAAGTAAGCTCTGACCACACATTCATATCGGCACCGGCTCACGCCCCCCACTCTTGGCCCCGCACCCTTGAACAGGGGCGTGGGCCGGATGCCCCACTAACCACTCGGGTCGCAACCTACTGAACTGCACCGACCTACTGAACTGCACTGGCACGAACCCGGTAGCGTTCAGTGTCGACCCCGGTAATTTTGAAAGGACCACCATGCGTGCACCTTTTTCGGGAGCCCCGAAGGCATCCCTGACCTCTAAGGCGCTGACCGCCTGCGCTGCCGCAACCCTGGCGCTGGGCTTGGGTGTTGGCACTGCATCCGCTCTGCCTCCGGGCGGTGCAAAGGCATCGACCCCCGGCACCTCTTCGACCGTTTCCTCTTCTGTGAGCGAGCACGGCGTGATTTCCTTTAGCGTGAGCGGCTTCCCCGCGAATACTGTGGTGTCCGTGAAGGTGGACGACGGTAACCTGTGCCCCTCCGACGCGGCTCAGGGCGCTTGCGTGGTGCACCAGCAGAAGACCGATGGTAACGGTAACGTCTCCGGTTCCTTCATTCTGCCGGATGTTGGCGCTGGCACCCACACCCTGCGTTTCCTTGCAACTGGTGAGAAGCGTGACAAGGACGGCAAGTACCTGGGTACCGAGGCGTACAGCAACCGCAGCCCCGAGTTCACCGTGGTGGGTGAGGGCGGTTCGGATAATTCCTCCTCGAACTCTTCGGGTTCTTCCTCGAACCGCGGCTCTTCCAGCTCGAAGAGCAACGGTGGTTCCTCGAACGGCGGCTCGAACTCTAACAACTCAGACTCTGCAGACGAGGCTCAGGGCTCTAACGATTCCAACGAGTCCTCGTCCAATGGCGGCTCGAACGGTTCCTCGAATGGTTCTGCAGGCGGCGCGGCTGAGGCTGAGACCGTGTACACCGACGCTGACGGCAACACCATCACCAAGGAGGAGTACGACCGTCTGAACGCGGCAGCTGACTCTTCCGGTACCTCCGGTACCTCTGGCTCTTCCGCTGCGCCTGCTGCTTCGGCTTCTGCAAATGCCCAGAAGAAGGCGACCGCTTCGGCGAGCGCGTCCTCTTCGGCTGCTGCGCGCGGTACTGCGTCAAACCCGAGCGCTTCGGCTTCGGGCGCGGCTAACACCGCATCCACCGTTCAGACCGTGACTTACGGTGCTGCGTTCCCGTGGATTGGCGTGGTGGTTCTGGGCGTAAGCATTGTGGGTGCCGCTGCGCTGCTGCTGGCCCGCAAGCGCTAAGACATAACGTCGGATGCGGGTGGGGGAGTACCCTACCCGCTCCGGCGTTTCTCTCATTATCTACCGGTGTGCCGGGTGCCCCCTCTTGCGGCGGGGTGCCGGGTGCGCCTCCCCGTTTTCTTGTATCGAGCATAAGGAGCATAGTGGCCCGCACGAGCTCATTGTCCCGAGGTGTTCAGCAGGAGAGTACGTCCCGTCAGGGGTCTGTGATTCAGGGGCAGAAGTTGGGTAAGCGCCTGGCTTTTCTGTTCTTGTTTGCGGTGCTTTTGGCGGGTGCTGTGGCTGCTTCTTTGCTGTTCGGATCGAATAATCTTCCGCCGGATGAGGTTCTGGCTGTTTTTAATGGCACTGCTTCTGAGCAGGCGCAGACGATTGTGATGGAGCAGCGTATTCCGCGTACCCTGGTGGGTCTTGCGGCGGGTGCGGCGTTGGCTGTTGCCGGTTCGCTGATGCAGTCGCTGACCCGTAACCCGTTGGCTGAGCCCGGCCTGATGGGTGTGAATGCCGGTGCTGCGGTGGCTGTGATTGGCTCCGTGGTGGTTTTTGGCGTGATGGGTATTTGGCAGTACATGGTTGCTGCGACGATTGGTGGCGCGTTGGCTGCGGTGCTGGTGTACACGCTGGGTCGTGGCCGTGACGGGTCGATTGTGAAGCTCGCTCTGGCGGGTGTGGCGATTTCTGCGGCGCTGTCGGCGATTGCGCAGGGCCTGATTTTGGCTGATCAGGATGCGTATAACGAGTTCCGTGTGTGGGTTGCCGGTTCGCTGGAGGGCCGCGGTATGGATATCGCGTCGACGGTGGGTCCGGTGATTGTGCTGGGTATGCTGGTGGCGTTCTTTGTGGCTCCTGCGATTAATGCTTTGAGTATGGGCGAGGAAGCTGCGACCAGCCTCGGCGTGAGTGTGCGTACGACCCAGAATCTGACTCTTCTGGCGGTGACGGTGCTTGCCGGTGCGGCGACTGCTGCGGTGGGTCCGATTGGTTTTGTGGGTTTGGCGGTGCCGTTTGTGGTGCGTGCCCTACTCGGTAATGATGTGCGCTGGGTGAATTATGGTTCGGCGTTGTTGGGTCCGGTGTGGCTGCTGTGTGCTGACGTGTTGGCGCGTGTGCTGGTGGCTCCGCAGGAGACTCAGGTGGGTATTGTGGCGACTCTTGCCGGTGCCCCGGTGTTCTTGTTCTTGATGACTCGTCGTAAGGTGGAGGCTCTCTAATGTCGAATTCTTCCGCTCTTTCGATGGCGACTGCCACCACCTCCGCTAATCGTTCGGCGCGTCGTCGTGGCCGCGATTTGGGTGGCCGCCCGGTGCTGACTGTGCGCGGTCCTGTGAGCGCTCAGGTGCCGTGGCGCGTACTGATTCTGAATGTGGCGTTGGTGGTGCTGATTGCGGCGCTGGCGTTTTGGGGCATGTTGCAGGGTGACTACAATATCGCCTCGGATAAGGTGATCCCGGCGTTGCTGGGTGAGGGCAAGCAGATTACGGTGGCTTTCGCTCAGCAGCGTGCGGCGCGTATTGTGGCGGCGCTTCTGGTGGGCGCGGCGCTTGGTCTGTCGGGTGCGATTTTCCAGGTGATTTCGGGTAATGCTCTGGGTTCGCCGGATATTATCGGCTTCACGAATGGTGCCGCGACCGGTGCGCTTCTGCAGATTATTGTGTTCAATTCCGGCCCCGTTGAGGTTGCTCTGGGTGCCGTTGTTGGTGGCTTGGCGACCTCGGTGCTGGTGTGGTTGTTGACTCGCCGTACGGGTCTGCACGGCTTCCGCCTGGTGCTGGTCGGTATTGGTGTGGGCTCGACCCTGGCGGCGTTCAACGCGTTGCTGGTGGTGCGTGCCTCGCTGACTCAGGCGCAGACCGCGGCGTCCTGGCTTGCAGGTTCGCTCAATGACATCACCTGGGAGCGCACCTACGCGCTGCTGGGCCTGCTACTCGTGGTGACTCCGCTGCTGCTGATGCTGGTCCGCCCGCTGGGCGCGATTCGTTTTGGCGACCAGGTGGCATCCGGTTTGGGTGTGAGCGTGAACGCGTACCGTGTGGCGGCGCTGTTCATCGGTGTGCTTCTGGTGTCGCTGGCGACCGCGACGACTGGCCCGATTGCCTTTGTCGCCTTGGCGGCACCGCACATCGCGAAGACCCTGTCTCGCAGCGGCGGGGTGGGTTTCACCTCCGCGGCACTCATGGGTGCGCTCATGGTGCTCGGCTCTGACCTGATTGGCCGATTCGCTGTTCCCGGACGCATCATTCAGGTGGGCGTAGTGACCGGCGCGATTGGCGGCCTGTACCTGATTTACCTGATTTACCTCGAAAGGAAGAAGAGCTAGTGAACACTAGTGTGACGACCCGCCTTGAAGGCGAGAACATGGTGGTTGCCTACGGTGAGCATACGGTGCTCAACGGGGTAGATTTTCAGGTGCCGGAGGGGGAGCTGACCGTTATCCTGGGCCCGAACGCCTGCGGTAAGTCGACCACCCTGAAGGCTCTTGCCCGCGTGAACCCGCTCAAGAAGGGCGAGGTTCGCCTGGACGGCACCCCGCTGCCGCAGATGAAGTCCCGCGCTATCGCCAAGATCCTGGCGATGCTGCCGCAGACCCCGGAGGCGCCTAGCGGCGTGACCGTGGCGGATGTGGTGGCGCGCGGCCGCTACCCGCACCAGTCGCTGCTGCGTTCCTGGTCTGATGAGGACGAGCGCGCCTGTGTGGAGGCGATGCAGGCGGCGAACGTGCTGGAGCTTGCTGAGCGTCCCATTGAGGCGCTTTCGGGTGGTCAGCGTCAGCGTGTGTGGATTGCCATGACCCTGGCGCAGCAGACCCCGCTGATTCTGCTCGATGAGCCGACCACCTACCTGGACATCACGCACCAGATTGAGGTGCTGAACCTGACGAAGAAATTGCATTCCGAAGGGCGAACGGTAGCCGTGGTGTTGCATGACCTGAACCTTGCTTTCAGGTATGCTACTCATGTTGTGTTAATGAAGCAGGGCCGGATTATCGCTCAGGGTGATCCGCGTGCGATAATTACACCGGAACTTATTCAGGAAGTTTTTGACCTGCAATCGGTCATTATTCCTGATCCGTGCACTGGTACCCCTTTGGTTATTCCGAAGGAGAACCAAACAATTCATATTGCCGCTGACGCTATTTCGGCGGCCCGCGAAAGCGAATAGTTTTCGCCCCTAAGCCGCGTGGGAGTTTGCACCAACCGTCTCAGTACGGGTGGAAAAGTTTGGCATTGCGCCGAGCAGCGAACGTTAGGATCTGAGGGACCCAGGATCCCCTGCGCGTAGGGCGCCTACCCGGTGCTCGCCCGTCTTTGACGCATGAACGGATCCGAGCACTGGGTAGGTTCCATTTTGGGAACCCGTAGATGAGGCACCGAGACTGCCGCATGAGACTTTGAAAGTTGCGACTTGAGAGGTTTGATGCACGGTCTCGGTGCCTCATCTCTTTTAACTTCTGAGCCGGGCTGGGATGAGCTGGTCTGGGCGGGGCTGGGCTGGGTTGCTCTGAGCCGGTCTGGGCGGGGCTGTGCCGGTCTGGGCGGGGCTGCGGCGGCTTCGTGCTTGGGTTTTAGCAGCGTGTGTTCGCTGTCATGAATGTCATCTTTTGGTTCTTTCGTTTTTCCCTTTGGCTGGAGTTTGGGTAAGGGATACCATAGAGTGAGGTAGTAGAGGCTAACTAACAATAATGCGCCTCCTCACCGATTCTCACCGATTGAGTGTTTCCACAGACCAAGGAGGAACCGTTGGGCGAGCACGAACCCACCGCGATCGTTCCCACGCAGAACGCTTCTGAACAAGCTGCTTCCGTGCAGCCGCGTACCGTTGCGCCGACCGTGCGCCCGGCCCCTCCCAAGATCCCGCGCCCCGTACCGGCACCGCGCGTGGACAGCCCCCTCGTCAGCGCCATTATCGCCAATGCGGTCAGCCCCGAAGAGCTGAATGCCCGCATCGTTGAGGTCGTCTCCGAAGGCACCCCCATTATCGAACCGGTGCACCGCGAAGACGGCAGCATCAGTGAGAACGAGCGCATCGTCACCTTCCTGTACCACAACGAGCAGGCGGAGCAGGTGCTCATGTTCATCAACCGCCTGACCGATGAGAAGAACCTTGACCGTTCCCTTATGGCCCGCATCGAGGGCACTGGCTGGTGGCAGCTGAGCATGCAGATGGAAACCACCTGGCGTGCCTCCTACAACTTCTTGCCGGCGCTGCCCGGCGAGCGCCCCGCCTGGCTGGGTGATGACGATCAGGTGCGCCTGCGCGCCGCCCTGGACTCCGGCGAGGGTGACCCGCTGAACCCCGAGACCGCGTGCAACCGTATCGGTCGTTGCATGGGGGTGGTGCAGCTTGAGCATGCGCCGGTGCAGGAGTTCATCCTGACTCAGGAAGAGATTGACGCGCTGCCCGCCCCCGAGTGGATGCAGACCTCTGACGGTCACCAGTATGTGCTCGGCCGCGTGGGTGACCCCGCCCCGGATGCGCCGCTGTTCATCCAGTTCGACGGTGAGATGTGGTTCAGCCAGGGTATGGAGCAGACCCTCAACCGCGCCCATGAGGCGGGCCGTATTCCGGCGATGCACGTGTTCTTCCTGCACTCCGGCGGCCGCGAGAACCGTTGGAAGGAACTGAACGGCGACAATCCGATTGCCGACTACCTGGTGGAGATTGCGTTCCCGCACCTGGAAGCGGTGCACGGCATTAAGACCGACCCGCAGAACATTGTGATTAACGGTCAGTCGCTGGGTGGCCTGTCCTCCCTGCTGGCGGTGCTGAGCCGTCCGGAGGCGTTTGGTGGCGCGATTGCGCAGTCTTCGTCGCTGTGGCAACCGCAGGTCATGGACCGCCTGGACGAGCTGGAGGCGGCGGGCGAGATTGACCGTCTGCGCCACCTGTACCTTGAGATTGAGGTGGGGGAGCAGGAGTGGGTTCTGGTGCCTCCTCACCGTGAGCTGAAGGAGCGCCTGGAAAAGCTGGGCCTGGAGAGAGCGCGTTGCACGACCTTCAACGGCGGTCACGATTATGCGTGCTGGCGCGGTGCGATTGTGCCGACCCTGGAGCGTATTATTGCTGCCAGCCGGGAGGCTGAACGCACTGAGCTGGGCTTTGCAGAGGACCTGCGAGAGGCTGCTTAGGGCTCCCGCACGGTAGAGCACGCCCCGCATGGTGGGCGTGCGGGGTTCCCGTTAGGGTAAACACCGCCGCGCCCGTATCCTAGAGAAGTACAGCCTAAGAGAAGTGCAACACTACCGCGCCGCGAGGGGTACCGAAGGGTACCCGGCGTAGGCTGCGCACCCGCCCTCATTGATGAGATGGCATCACGCTGCGAACACAACGTGAGCGCTATAGAAACCGCAAACGACACAGAAATCGAGAGAAGATGACCGTAGAACGTAGCCCCCTGGCCCCCACGCCGCTCATCCCCGAGTCTTTTGCCGCGAAGTACCGCGAAGCCGGCTACTGGATTGACCAGACCATCCCCGAGTTCCTGCTAGATGCATGCCGCGCAAAGCCGCACTTCCCGGCGCTGGTGGCGCTTTCGCACGCGCAGCTCGATGAAGACGGCAAGCCCCAGCAGGTTCGCCTCTCCTACGGTGAGCTGGAGGCGGCAGGTCGTGCCGCTGCGGCGCGCCTCGTTCAGGCTGGCGTGCAGCCCGGTGACCGTGTGCTGCTGCAGCTGGGCAACACCGCCGAGTACCTGGTGTATCTGCTGGGTATTTTCTGGGCGGCGGCGCTGCCGGTGTTCTGCCTGCCGCAGCACCGTACCACCGAGCTCGTGCACTTTGCGACCCGCACCGACGCTGCGGCGCACGTGTTCTCTTCGCTGACCCCGGGCGCAGATTTCACCGCCCTGCACGAGGACGTTGCCGCCGAGCTGCGCAAGAACTCCCTGGAGCCGCCGGTCGCTATTGATGTTGCGGAGCCGCTGACCCCGCTGACCGAAGAGGAACTCGCTGAAGAGTTCGTGCCCGGCGTCATTCAGAACACCGAGAACCTGCGTGCGAGCGAGCAGGTGGCGTTCCTGCAGCTCTCCGGCGGTACGACCGGCATTTCGAAGCTGATTCCTCGAACCCACGCCGCCTACCTGTACTCGGTGCGCGGCTCGGTCGATATCTGCAAGCTGAACAACAACACGACCATGCTCGTGGTGTTGCCCGCCGCGCACAACTTCACGATGAGCTCGCCCGGTATTCTGGGCGTCATGTGCGCCTCCGGCAAGCTGGTGTTTGCGGCGGATCCGTCCCCGCAGACTGCGTTCCACCTCATTGAGATGGAGGGTGTGACCACCTCCGCGCTGGTGCCGCCGCTGGCTCAGGCGTGGGTCGCCTCCGCGGAGAAGCGCGGCGTGTCCCTGCCGTCTCTGCAGACCCTGCAGGTGGGCGGTTCGAAGCTGGCCCCGGCGGTTGCGGGCAAGATTGAGTCGGTGCTCGGCTGCACCGTTCAGCAGGTGTTCGGCATGGCTGAGGGTCTGGTGAACTACACCCGCTCGACCGACCCGATTGAGCTGCGCCTGAGGACTCAGGGTTACCCGATTAGCCCCGACGATGAAATCCTGATTGTTGATGATCAGGACCAGCCGGTTAAGCGCGGCGAGAGCGGCCACCTGCTCACCCGCGGCCCCTACACGATTCGCGGCTACTACCTGGAGGAGAACGCAAACCGTTACGGATTCACCGAGGACGGCTTCTACCGCACCGGCGACATTGTGCGACTGGTCGCAGGCAAGTACCTTGAGGTGACCGGCCGCGCGAAGGACCAGATTAACCGCAACGGCGAGAAGATTGCCGTGGACGAAATCGAAGAGCTGGCGCTGACCCACCCCGACGTTTTTGACGCCGTGGTTCTGGGTATCCCGGATGAGACCGTGGGCGAGCGCGTGGGCCTGGTCATTGTGCCGCAGGAAGGCGCCGACCTGGGCGAGAACCCGCGCCGTACGATGCACGAGTTCTTCACCTCGAAGAAGCTCGCCGACTTCAAGATCCCGGAGCGCGTGCAGGTTCTGCAGGAGCTGCCCACCACGAACGTGGGTAAGATTTCTCGCCGCGAGCTGCGCGCCAAGCTTGCCGAAATTTTCGGCTAAACCCTTTGAGCTGATCATTTTCAGCTAAACCGTACGCCCTTATTCCTACCCCTATTGAGGAGAAAAATGTCCGCATTTGAGACCCTGCGCCCCATCATGGAGAAGTACATCGTCGAGCCCGACTCCCTGCAGACCGCTTTTGACGAGCCGACCACCGACCTGTTCTCCCTGGGCATGGATTCTATGGGCGCATTCGCCCTGCTCGACGACCTTGCCGCCGAGGGCGCCGTGATTGAGTTTACCGAGCTGGTGGAGAACCCGACCGTGGAGTTCATCGCCTCCCGCCTGGGCTAAGCGTTACCGCACCCCGAGTGCCCGCCTGCCGCGAATGCAGACGGGTGCCCGGGGTGTTTGCTACTCGCCTCGTTTTTCTGTGCGCCGGTTTTACGCCGTGTTGTGTAGCTGCGTTTGCACTTGTCAGCGCACTTCTGTTAGTGCACTTCTGCCAGCGCGAAACGGCGGGGGAGTAGCCCGACCCTTCACACACACCTCATCCCTAATCCAGATCCCTAATCCAGACCTTTGAGAGGCCACCATGGGCGTAGCTGATACTACCGCACCCGCTAGCTTCGGGACTGCTTCCGACCTTCGCACCGCCGCGAACCCCTCCGCACAGCACAGCGCTGACAGCCCCTGGCTGCCGCTGACCACTAACGCGCGCGGCATCTATTTTGCCGCCGCGATTGACCCGACGAACCCCTGCTACAACACCGCGGAGGTTCTGCAATGCCCCGCAGACACCGACCTCGCTCTGCTGCGTGAGGCTTTTGAGCAGCTCTACCGCGAGAACGAGGGCTTCCGCGTGCGCACCCGCATTGCCGATGGTGCCGCCTCCCAGCAGATTCTGACCGAGGAGGCGTTCCTTTCGGGCATTGACCTGCTCGTAGATGAAGGGGAGCTGAGCGGCACCGCCGAGGCGGGGGAGGAGAACGCCTCTGACCTGCCCGAATCGGCCCTGCCTGACTCTGATTTGCCCGCGCCGGTGAGCGCCTGGGCGCAGCGCCTGCTCGCCCAGCCCCTCGCCACCGATGAGGGCGTGACCGTGCGTAGCGCAGTGGTGCGTTACGGCGGGTTCCTCTGGGTGTACCATTCCTTCTCCCACGTGGTTGCCGACGGGTTCGCCGCGTTCAACGGCCTATCCCGCGTGGCGGCGATATACCGTGCCCTGTTCGCCGGTCAGCCGGTTCCGGCAACCCGCCGCATGAGCCTGCATCAGCTGCTCGATGCCGACGATGCCGCCTCCGGCGCCCGTGACGAAGACGTCGCCTTCTGGGAGGCGAGCGGCGCCCTGGAGCAGGAAGACACCTCGCTGGCGGGTCGTACGGCCTCCCCGTCGGCGCGGTCTGTGCGCCTGGCGTTCAGCATTGACGTGCCCACCCAGCAGGCTCTGCTGGATGCGGCAAAGCAGCACGCCGTCTCCTGGCCCGTGTTGGCGACCGCCGCCGTCGGCTCGTACCTGGCGCGTGTGGGCGGCTACCCGCAGGCTTCGTTCGGTGTGCCGCAGATGAACCGCATGTTCGCCCGCACCCTGCCGGAGGCGACCCGCGCCCTGGGTGCGGCGAGCGCGCAGACCGGCTGTACCGCGGTGAACGTGCTGCCGGTGCAGGTCGCGGCGACCGGTTCCATCGCAGAGTCCCTGCACTCGGTGAAGGAACAGTACGCCCGCAACGCTGAGCACCCGCTGGCTCGTCAGGAAGACCTGGAACGTACCGCACGTAACGCCCAGTCAAGGCTGTTTGGTGCGCAGATTAACGTGGTGCCCTTTGACGCGGTGCTGCCGCTGGCGGCACCCTCCAAGGACGAGTCCGGAACCGCGGTACCGACCGCGCGCATTCACAATATCTCTGCCGGTCCCGTTGCCGACGCGACCTTCACCCTGCGCGGCATGCCCGGCCGCGGCAACAGCATCTCCTGCGAGATTGACATGAACCCGGCGCTCTACACCGCTGAGGAGCTGGAACGTCACGCCGCCCGCCTGAGCGAGTGGCTGCCCGCCTACGCGGCGGAGGCGCAGCGCGAGGACGCTTCCCTGAACAACCTCGGCTTGGCGACCGAGGCGGAGCTTGCGACCCTGCGCGAGCTGACCGCCCCGGCGCTTACCGAGCACCCGATGGAGTACAAGACCCTGCTGGATCGTTTCCGTGACGCGGTGGCAGCGCATCCGCAGGCGCTCGCCGTGCTGGATTCTGCCCCCGTGCCCGGTGAGGTGCTCACCCCAGAGTCGGATCGCGCCTACGCTTTTGACCGCGCCCTCACCTACGCCGAGCTGGACGAGCGCGCCCGTGCGCTTGCCGCGCAGCTGCTGGACTGGGGCGTTCGCCCTTCCGATGCGGTGGGTCTGCGTGTGCACCGCGGCGCCGAGCAGTACGTGGCGCTGTACGCCCTGCTGTACGCTGGCGCCACCTACGTGCCGGTGCTTCCGGATCTGCCCGCCGAGCGTGTGGGCGTGATGATGGAGGACGCCGAATGTTCCCTGCTGCTGCACGGCCCCGGTCTGCAGCCCCTGAGCGCGGAAGAGCTGAACCCGCAGGAGCCGCAGCGTCACGCGAACCTGCCGCAGCATACTCTGCCCCTACTGAGCGCCGAGGAACCCAACGGGGAACACTCCTCAGCACCCGCCGCCGAGGAGCTTCCGGGCATGAAAACCGGCCTGGACGAGGACGCTTACGTGCTCTTCACCTCCGGCTCCACGGGCAGGCCTAAGGGCGTTGCCATCAGCCACCGCGCGATTGATAACCGCCTGCGCTGGCAGCAGCATCAGATTCCGGTGGGGGAGGGCGACCGCGTTCTGCACAAGACCCCCATCTCCTTTGACGTGCACGTGTGGGAGCTGTACTGGCCTCTCGCCGAGGGTGCCGCCGTGGTCATTGCCGCCCCGGAGGGTCACCGCGACCCCGCCTACCTGGCGCGCGTGTTTGCCGAGCAGTCCGTCACGGCGGTGCACTTTGTGCCGACCATGCTGTCGGCGCTGACCTCTTCGCCGGCGGCGCGCCGCATCCTGGCTGATGCTGGCTTCGGTCAGGATCGAGAGCAGCCCCTGCGCTACGTGGTCTGCTCGGGTGAGGCGCTGCAGAAGGACCAGGTGCAGGCTGCGGGCGAGGTTCTGGGCGTGTACCCGCTGAACCTGTACGGCCCGACCGAGGCGGCGGTGGACGTAACCTTCTGGGAGACCGCCGCCGACCCGCAGCGCGAGAGCGTGCCCATTGGCGAGCCCGTCTGGAACACCGGCACCCTGATTCTTGACCCGACCGGCCACCCCGTGCCGGTGGGTGTGACGGGCGAACTGCACCTGTCGGGCGTGCAGCTGGCGCGCGGCTACAAGAACAACCCGCAGGCGACCGCCGCGGCTTTCGTGGAGCAGGCTCCTGCTGGTGCGCTCGCACTGCTGAACGGTGAGAGTCAGCGCCTGTACCGTACGGGCGATTTGGCGTGCTGGGAGATTCTTCCCGATGGCCGTGCCGTCATTGGTTACCGCGGCCGCACGGACTATCAGATTAAGGTGCGCGGTCAGCGCCTGGAGCTGGGCGATATTGAGATGGCTCTTGCCGCGGTTGAGGGTGTGAGCGCTTCGGTGGCTCTGCTGTACCGCGGTTTGCGCGAGCCTGCCCTGGCGGCGGTGCTGGAGGTGGGCGATGTGCCCGCCGAGCGTGCCGCGCAGCTGGTGGAGACGGCGCGTGAGCATTGTGCGCAGGTTCTGCCGGATTACATGGTGCCGACCCTGTGGCATACCCTGCCTGCGTTGCCGGTGAGCCCCTCCGGTAAGGCGGATCGCAAGCTGTTGGCGTCCCTGGACCTGACCCCTCAGACTTCCGATGCCGAGGGTCCGCACGGTCTGCTGGAGCAGCAGCTGTGCTCGATTATTGCGGGTGTGCTGGGTCGTGAGCGTTTTGGCGTGGACGAGGATTTCTTCGCCTCGGGCGGTCATTCGCTGGCGGCTCTTGAGGTGATTGCCGCGGTTGAGGAGCAGCTGGGTCTGAGCGTGAGCATCGGTGCGCTGTTTGCGCATCCGACCGTGCAGGCTTTGGCGGCGTCCATTGCGGGCGAGCGTGGCGAGGGTGCCGAGTTCGCGCCGGTTCTGCCGCTGCGTGAGCACGTTTTGACTCAGCGCGAACACGTTGTGACTCAGCGTGAGCAGCCCGTTGTCCCCGATACTACCGAGGCCCCCGCGCCGCTGTTTATCCTGCCGCCTGCGGGTGGTTTGGGCTGGTGCTATGCGGGGTACCTTTCGCATCTTCCGGCTCAGCAGGGTGTGTATGCTGTGCAGGCTGAGGCGTTCTCTGATCCGCAGGCTGGGTTTGCGTCGAGCCTGCAGGAGCTGGCTGAGGGCTACCTGAAGCTGATTGAGAAGACCCTGGCGGAGCGTTCGTTGCCGCGTCGTTTTGCGTTGATGGGCTGGTCTGTTGGCGGTACTGCCGCGGTGCAGGTTGCGGCTCTGGCGCAGGCTGCGGGTGCGCAGGTTGAGCGCGTCATCCTGTTGGATGCGTATCCTTCGGAGCAGTGGCAGGGCGTGCCTGCGCCGGATGAGCAGGAGAGCTTCCGTGCGCTGTTGCGTATGGGCGGTTTGCCGGAGCCTGCGGCTGGTGAGCAGCTTGACCTGCCGGGTACGTTGGAGCGTCTGCAGCGGGCGGGTTCGGCGATGGGTTACCTACCGGAGGAGAAGTTGGGTGTGTGCTTGGGTAGTATGCGTGCTTCGGCGGCGTTGATGCGTGGTGCTGAGCAGGCGTTCTTTGATGGTGATGTGTTGCTGGTGGGTGTGCCGCATGAGGATCAGCCGTATTTGGACGCGGCGGGTTGGTCGGCGCATGCGTCGTCGTTCCGTGCGGTGCTGCTGGAGGGTACGCACCCTGATCTGGTGAATCCGGCGCGTTTGGCGGAGGTGACCGGCCACTTCGCAGGCTAACTCCCTATAACTGTTTTCCCCATAACTGATGTAGCCCGGAGGTAATAGTCGTTACCTCCGGGCTACATCAGTTAAAACATGCAGTCCAGCTACAGCACAAAGTTAAAACACGAATGCCCCCGGTCGATGAATCATCAACCGGGGGCATTCGTTTAGCTTCTAACGCAGAACCGGGGTTCTACAGTCAAATGCTTAGTGCTGCTCCAGCTCGGAGTTAGCGTTCACGTTCAGCAGGTCGTACTTAGCGAATGCCTTCGCGGGAACGTCTGCTGCAACCTCGCCGCGCTTTGCCAGCATCTGCAGGGTGCGGACAACAACCGACTCTGCATCGATGTGGAAGAAGCGACGTGCACCCGGGCGGGTGTCTGCGAAGCCGAAGCCGTCAGCACCCAGGGTTGCGAAGTCGTTCGGAACGAACTGGCGGATCTGGTCGGGAACATCCGAAGCGAAGTCGGTGGTCGCGACGATCGGGCCAGCAGCGCCAGCCAGCTTCTGGGTCACGTAAGGAACGCGAGCGGGCTGGTTCGGGTTCAGCAGAGCCTCTTCCTCAGCGGCAATGCCGTCGCGGCGCAGCTCGGTCCACGAGGTGACAGACCAGACGTCTGCGGAGACGCCCCAGTCCTCAGCCAGCAGCTGCTGAGCCTTCTCAGCCCACGGAACAGCAACGCCGGATGCCAGCAGCTGTGCCTTGGGGCCGGAGGTCAGCGGGGACTCGCTAATCTTGTGGATACCCTTGATGATGCCCTCAACGTCAACGTTTGCCGGCTCAGCAGGCTGGTGAATCGGCTCGTTGTACACGGTCAGGTAGTACATGACGTTGTGGTCTTCGTCCTTGGTACCGTACATCTGCTCGATACCGCGCTCCACGATGTGAGCGATCTCGTAGCCGTAAGCCGGGTCGTAGATCTTGAACGCCGGGTTGGTGGACGCCAGAATCGGGGAGTGGCCATCGTTGTGCTGCAGACCCTCACCGGACAGGGTGGTACGACCTGCGGTTGCACCGATGACGAAGCCGCGGCACAGCTGGTCGGCAGCAGCCCAGAAGCCGTCGCCAGTGCGCTGGAAGCCGAACATCGAGTAGAAGATGTAAATCGGGATCATCGGCTCGCCGTGGGTGTCGTAGGAGGAGCCCAGTGCGATGAACGCAGCGGTTGCGCCTGCCTCGTTAATACCCACGTGAACGATCTGGCCCTCGGGGGACTCGGTGTAGGTGAGCATGAGCTGGTGGTCAACGGGCACGTAGTTCTGACCGTTGGGGTTGTACAGCTTAGCCGAGGGGAAGAAGGAGTCCATACCGAAGGTACGTGCCTCATCGGGGGTGATGGGAGCGATACGGTGACCGAAGCCCTTCACGCGCATGAGGTCCTTCATCAGGCGGACGAACGCCATGGTGGTAGCAGCGGTCTGCTTGCCGGAGCCCTTCTTGGTCTGTGCGTAGACCTTGGACTCGGGCAGGATAATCTCAGGCTGGGTGTTTGCACGGCCGGGGATGTAACCGCCGAGTTCCTTACGGCGTGCGTGCATGTACTGCAGTGCCGGGTGGCTTGCCTCGGGCACGTAGTACGGCGGGTTGTACAGATCCTTCTCCAGCTCCTCGTCGGAGATGGGGATGTTCAGGTGGTCACGGAAGCCCTTCAGTGCTTCCATGGTGAACTTCTTGATCTGGTGGGTGGAGTTACGTGCCTCGAAGTAGGGGCCGAGCTCCGCACCCTTAATGGACTGTGCCAGGATGACGGTGGGCTTGCCCTTGGTCTCCATAGCTTCCTTGTAGGCTGCGTAGAGCTTCTTGTCGTCGTGGCCACCCAGGCGCAGGTTGAAGATCTGCTCGTCGGTCAGGTCTGCAACCAGTTCCTTGGTTTCGGGGTACTTGCCGAAGAAGTGCTCGCGGATGTAGCCACCGTCTTCGCCACGGAAGGTCTGGTAGTCACCGTCGAGGGTCTCGTTCATCAGCTGGATGAGCTTGCCGCTCTTGTCCTTCTTGAGCAGCTCGTCGTAGTCGGAGCCCCACAGGACCTTGATGACGTGCCAGCCTGCGCCGCGGAAGAATGCCTCGAGCTCCTGAACGATCTTGCCGTTACCGCGAACGGGGCCGTCCAGACGCTGCAGGTTGCAGTTGACGACGAAGGTCAGGTTGTCCAGGTGCTCGTTTGCAGCCAGCTGCAGTGCACCACGCGACTCGGGCTCGTCCATTTCGCCGTCGCCCAGGAATGCCCAGACGTGCTGCTCGGAGGTGTCCTTGATCTTGTGGTTGTGCAGGTACTTGTTGAAGGATGCCTGGTGGATTGCGTTCAGGGGGCCCAGACCCATGGAAACGGTCGGGAACTGCCAGAACTCGGGCATGCAACGGGGGTGCGGGTACGAAGGAATACCGTTTGCGCCCTTGGTCTTCTCCTGGCGGAAGCCGTCCATCTGCTCTTCGGTCAGGACGCCCTCAACGAATGCGCGGGAGTAGACACCGGGGGAGGAGTGACCCTGGAAGAAGACCTGGTCACCGCCACCGGGGTGGTTACGGCCGCGGAAGAAGTGGTTCTGGCCCATTTCGTAGAGGTCAGCCACACCTGCGAAGGTGGAGATGTGACCGCCAACGCCGATGCCCTTCTTCTGGGCACGCTGAACCATGATTGCTGCGTTCCAACGAATCCATGCGCGGTACTGGCGCTCGAGTTCCTCATCACCGGGGTACTCGGGCTGCTGGTCGACGGGGATGGTGTTGATGTAGTCGGTCTTGACCAGAGTCGGGACCTTAACACCCTTTGCGCCAGCCTCCTTGAGCAGTGCGCGAAGGATGTACTCTGCACGCTCGGTGCCGTGAGTCTTGATAAGGTCCTCGAGGGACTCGGCCCACTCCTGGGTCTCTTCTACGTCGATGTCCTTGAAGCCATCGAGAAGGGTGCTCAGGGAGTGCTCGTTCGGTACGTTAGCCAAACTAATCCAACCTCTCTTCTGTGCGGTTGTGAGATCGCCCGCCGCGCGTTGTTGCGTTGTCGAACAATCTTTGTGTTTAAGCGCTATAGGTCTGTAAGACCCACTTCGCTTCTTATCTCTACTATCTTAGACCTAAAGGTGCCTCTCTTGGTCTCAAATGGGGGTTTTTGTGATGTGGGTTTCGCATTGTGACTATCTGAGTGGAAAAAATGCGCATCAAAAGTACTAGTTAGGGTCTTTTTGCACCTAAATGGCGCGGAATGGCGGGGTTGGCGGAATGGCGCGGAATGAGAGGGTGTGGCTTGTTTCTGAGGGGGAGGGTAGCTGTGGCTTGGTGTGGCTTGATGTTGGGTGCGGTGGGAAAATGAAAAAAATATTGAGACATAGAACACGTGTTCTGGATTTGCGTGGCACCTCAAAAGCCCGTATAGTTGTTTCTTGTGTTCGTCACTGGAATGGAAACGAAACAGTGAGAACTACGGGTCTTTAGCTCAGCTGGTAGAGCGCCACGTTTACACCGTGGATGTCATCGGTTCGATCCCGGTAGGACCCACCGATTACCCCGGTACCGCACGGTACCGGGGTTTTTCCGTTCTAAGCACTTTCTCCACGCGCTATATCTCTCCAAGAGTGAGAAGGGCGACTCTTCAGAGCATAAAAGTGCACTCCACCTATATATAGCCTGCCCTCAGCGCGTATCCTTATATACATGACTGAAAACAAGAAGGCACAGATTGGTGTCACCGGCCTTGCTGTCATGGGCGCGAACCTCGCCCGCAACCTGGCACGTAACGGCTACACCGTGGCACTGCACAACCGTTCCGTAGAGAAGACCGACGCACTGCTGGCTGAGCACGGCGCAGACGGCGACTTCATCCGTACCGAGTCCCTGCAGGAACTCGTCGACTCCCTCGAGTCTCCCCGCCGCATCCTGATTATGGTCAAGGCGGGCGCACCCGTCGACGCTGTTATCGAGCAGCTCACCCCCATGCTCGACGAGGGTGACATCATCATCGACGGCGGTAACTCCCACTTCCCCGACACCATCCGTCGCGAGCACGCCCTGGCTGAAAAGGGCCTGCACTTCGTGGGCGTCGGCGTGTCCGGTGGTGAGGAAGGCGCCCTCTGGGGCCCCTCCATGATGCCCGGCGGCTCCGCCGAGTCCTACAAGCACATCGGCCCCATGCTCGAGAAGATTGCCGCTAAGGCTCCCCAGGACGGCGCACCCTGCTGCGCATGGATCTCCACCGACGGCTCCGGCCACTTCGTGAAGATGGTCCACAACGGCATCGAGTACGCCGACATGCAGGTGATTGGCGAGGCCTACGACCTGCTGCGTTCCGTGGCCGGCATCGAACCCGCCGAGCAGGCAGAGATCTTCAAGGCCTGGAACAAGACCGAGCTGAACTCCTACCTGATCGAAATCACCTCCGAGGTGCTCGCACAGGTGGACGCCAAGACCGGCAAGCCCCTGGTCGACGTAATCGTTGACGCCGCCGGCCAGAAGGGTACCGGCCTGTGGACCGCTAAGGCTGGCCTGGACCTCGGTTCTCCCGTCTCCGCTATCGCAGAGTCCGTGTTCGCACGCGCCCTCTCCTCCTCCGAGCGTGAGCAGCGCGAGCAGGCACAGCGCGAACTGCCCGCAGGCCTAATCGCAACCACCGGTATCGGTGCAGGCGACCCCGAGTTCGTTGAGGATGTGCGCCGCGCGCTCTTCGCGTCCAAGCTCGTGGCCTACGCACAGGGCATGGACCTGCTCACCCGCGCAGGCAAGGAATACGGTTGGGACCTGAAGCTGGACACCATCGCATCGCTGTGGCGTGCAGGCTGCATCATCCGCGCCGAGCTGCTGGGCGACATCATGGCTGCTTACGCTGATGAGGCTCCCGCGAACATGCTGCTGGCACCCGCCTTCAAGAACCTTATGGAGGAGCTCGTTCCTTCCTGGCGTCGCGTGGTGGCTAAGGCAACCGCACTGGGCATCCCCGTGCCGGTGTTCGCTTCCGCACTGTCCTACTACGACGGTCTGCGCCGCGACCGCCTGCCCGCATCCCTGATTCAGGGCCAGCGTGACTTCTTCGGTGCGCACACCTACGGTCGTATCGACGAAGAGGGCGCCTTCCACACCATGTGGAGCGGTGACCGTTCCGAGGTGAACGCAGCGGACATTCACGTTCACTAAGCTCCCGTAGCTAAATACGTCAAAGCCCGCCTTCGGCTGGATGAGAATCCGGTCGAAGGCGGGCTTTCGTTATGTCTTCAATATGTTGTTGCGCAGGGTACTAGAGAGAAGCGCCCCTAGGGGAAGAACCGTAGGGGAGAGGCGCCACTGGAGCTTGCAGGAAGCCTCCAGGTGCGCCTCTACCGCCTCAAAACGCTTGCCAAGCGCTAAATCCACATGGCGGGGTCAATGTACTCCACAGCGTCCACCAGCGGCTTCTTCTTCTCCGGGGTACGCGGGCGGTGCTTCGCCGGAATACCGGTAATAATCGAATCGGCGGGGTGATCGTTGACGACCACAGCGTTCGCACCAATAGCGCTATCGGCACCAATCTCCACCGGGCCCAGCACCTTCGCGCCGGCGCCAATGGTCACACGGTCACCAATAGTGGGGTGACGCTTCACCTTCTCCAGGGAACGACCGCCCAGGGTCACGCCGTGGTACAGCATCACGTCGTCACCAACCTCAGCGGTCTCACCAATCACAATGCCCATGCCGTGATCAATGAAGAAACGGCGGCCAATGGTCGCACCGGGGTGAATCTCCACACCGGTCAGAAAACGAGCAAACTGCGAGAGAGTACGAGCCAGAGCCTTCGTCTCATCCTTCTGCCAGAGCTTATGGGTCAGACGGTGAACCCAAATCGCGTGCATACCCGAATAGTTCAGCGCAATCTCGACAGCGCCGCGCGCAGCAGGATCGTGCTGGCGGACGTTCTCAATATCTTCACGCAGACGCGCAATAAAACTCATGGGTTCCCTTTCCCTCATCGGTCGCGCTCTGTGTATGCGACCTTTCCAAAGGTACCAACAACGGTGCTCATTCACCTATTCCCGAACTCTGTCGTCGTCATAGTGAGTGCTCTCTTTAACATCTCGGTCACAATTGCGTGCGGAACGTAATATTCGGGCTCGGGCGGGTCTCAGCGGGGGAGCATCGCGAGAAAACGCAAACGCTCCGCCCCGGCATGCAACCGGGACGGAGCGTCGAACACTGCGTACTGTTCTAGATGGCGGCCTCACGGGGAGGGGTGCCGAAGACCGGGGCCTATTAGCCGCGGATATCCTCGTACAGAGCGGTAGAGATGTAACGCTCACCGAAGTCGGGAACGATAGCCACAATCAGCTTGTCCTTGTTCTCAGACTTCTTAGCCTCCTCCAGAGCAGCCCACACAGCCGCACCGGAAGAAATACCGCCCAGAATACCTTCCTGGGTAGCCAGCAGGCGGGAGGTGCGCATAGCATCCTCAGCGCTGACCGGAGTCACCGAATCGTAGATGCCGCGGTCCAGGGTGTCGGGAACGAAGTTAGCGCCCAGGCCCTGAATCTTGTGGGGGCCAACGCGACCCTCGGAGAGCAGCGGGGAGTCCTTCGGCTCAACCGCAACAACCTTCACGTCCGGGTTCTGCTCCTTCAGGTACTTACCGGTACCGGAGATGGTGCCGCCGGTGCCAATACCCGCCACGAAAATGTCGACCTTACCGTCGGTTGCTTCCCAAATCTCGGGGCCGGTGGTGTTGTAGTGAATGGTGGGGTTCGCCTCGTTGGAGAACTGGGACGCCAGGATAGCGTTCTCGGTGGTCGCAACGATTTCCTTAGCCTTCTCCACAGCGCCGCGCATACCCTCGGTACCGGGGGTCAGCACAATCTGAGCACCGTAAGCGCGCAGCAGCACGCGACGCTCAGCAGACATGGTCTCCGGCATGGTCAGGATGACGCGGTAACCGCGAGCAGCACCCACCATAGCCAGCGCAATACCGGTGTTACCGGAAGTGCCCTCAACAATGGTGCCGCCGGGCTTCAGCGCACCCGACTTCTCAGCAGCGTCAATGATGGCGCGACCGATGCGGTCCTTAACCGAACCAGCGGGGTTGTAGAACTCAAGCTTGACCGCTACGTTACCGGGAAGACCTTCGTCCAGTCGGTTCAGCTTAACCAGGGGGGTCTGGCCGGTTGCTTCAACAATGCTGTTGAGAATCTTTGCCATGGGGTGCTCCTTCATGAGCTTGGGGGAGGCCAGCCGCGACGGGGTCTCCGCAATGAATAATCGGTTACGTGGCAACTCTACTACTCACCGGCGGCAGGTTTAAACCTGCGGTCACAGTTCGTAATAATGCCAGAGAAAAACCTCAAGGAACGAGGTTCAGAAAGAGGGTACAGAAAAGCGCCGCACAAACCCTTTCTCGACAAAGGATGATGAATGTGCGGCGCTCTCTAGAAACATTATGTAGCCCAAAAGACAACCTCTGTATATAAGAGTAGTGATGAACTCCGTTCACCGCAAGCTGGAGCCACAAATTTTATTGCCATCAATGGAAAAAACAGTAGAAAACCGCATCCTGAGATGGAAAAGACGCAAAAGCGGGGGAGAAAACCAGCCTCAGAGGACTAGTTGATGTCCATGTGAAGGTCCCACTTGTTGTTCAGGTAGCGGCCAACAGCCTCACCAAACATCTTCACGTGACGCTTATCAGCCGCCACGGTCTGCTCCTTGCCGTCCTTGAACAGCTTCTCACCCAGATCAACGTTCAGAGTCACGGTCCAGTTGTACGCACCCTGCGCCAGAACCGGCTGCTTGGTGCCAATAGTCAGGGTAGCGGTCGGGTTCACGTACCAGGTCTTCTTCTCGTCAATACCTGCCTTGGTGGAGTCCGCGTACTTCTTCATCGCCGCCAGGGTCTCCTGGTCGGTGCTGACCTCGTTCATGTAGTGCATATCGCCGGTACGCAGCAGGTACTCAAACGCCGCACCGAAGTACGCCAGAGCCGCCGCGAAGCCAGCCACCGAATTCTGGTGCATAGCCTCCGGAACAATCGGGGACGGCACGTTCTGCGGCGGGTGCTCAGCATTACCCGGCTGGTACTCGCCGTGATCCTCCATCTTCTCCAGCTTCGCTACGCCGCTGTAATCCTTATTGTCGTTGGGCAGCGGAGAGTTCGTTGCAGTAGCCGAAGCGGACGCAGAAGCGGAAGGGGAAGCAGACGCCGATGCAGAAGCAGAGGGCGAAGCGGTAGCAGACTCAGAAGCAGCAGTAGAAGCGCTCTCAGAGCCAGAAGCGGAAGCAGACGCCTCAGAAGTAGCCTTAGAGCCACAAGCCGCCAGCAAAGCCATAGAGCTGACGCCCAGCACACCCAGCGCCGCGCGGCGGGTCAGGTTCTCGGACATAGTGATACCTTTCAGTCAGTCGGTGATTGCAACCAGTTTAGCCGCAAACCCAACGGGATACAGAGTTGAGTGGACGAAGCGTGAGAAGCGCCTCGCAGATAAAAGCGTTATGACGAACTATGACGCCGCGGAAGTGGCGGACGCCTCAGCAGAAGCGGCGGCAGAAGAGGGCACGGAAGCCGAACCGGATGCTGCCGCGCTCGCAGAGGAAACACCACCCTGAGCAGCGCTACCCTGAACAGTGGCACCGTACGCCACGCTCAGCTCCCACATCTTCGAATCAGCATGGTAGCGGCCGCGGAAATCGCACTCCTGAACCGTTACCTGAGACACCGGACCCGCCGCCGTCGCAGTGGGGGACGGCGCATCAGACACCAGCGCATCCTCAGAAGGCTCAGCAGAAGCGCTCGCGGAGGTAACCACCGGCTGGATCTTGCCCTCAGCCACCGCCTCCGTACCGAAGTCCAGGGTGTACTTGCCCTTAAACAGCAGGTTGCCATCACTCATAATGGACGGCTGCGCACTCGAAAGCGCATAGGAAGCCGACGGATTCACATACCAGGACCCCTTCTCCACACCCGCAAGAATAGAAGCCGACAGGGCATCCACCTCAGAGCGAGTCTTCGACGACAGCTGAATACCGGTCGAGAACGCATCCGTGTTACCGGTCTTCACCAGGTAATCCATAGCCGCTGCAAAATAAGCAATCGCCTCATGGAAACCCGTCACCGTATTCGCCGACAGAGCATCACTCACCTTCGGCTTCGGAGCGTTACGCGGCGGATGCTCCACCGTACCCTGCTCATAATTCACCGCACCCTCATAGTGGGTGTACTCCACCAGACCCGAATAGTTCTTACCATCATCGCTGTACCCATTCGGGTTAGCGCTCGACTTCAAACCATTCAGGCTACCACCCTGAGAACCCGACTGCTGGCTAGATCCACCCGAACCGCACGCGCTCAACAGCGCCGCAGAACCCGCAACAGCGGACGCACCCAAGCCCAAACGCAGCAGAGAACGGCGAGAGAAAGACTGAGAAAAAGAAGACATAAGAGAAAAACCTTGAATCCAGGAAAGCTCGTTATTACCAGAGTAAAACAGATCATGCCCTAACCCGAGTGCGAGTTAGGGCATGATGCCTCATCCATCTGAGGGCTTAAAGGTTGTCACCATTAGAATTGCCGCCATTACCGGAGTTGCCGGAATTGCCAGCATTACCGCCGTTAGCGGCACCACCATTAGCGCCACCATTCTGCGGCTGAGCCGAAGCCTGAGCCTCGTACTCATCCTGAATCGTCAGAGTCCAGTCATTATCGTGGCGCACACCGGTAACCACCAGACCGCGCTCAGTACGGCGCACCTTCTCAGACATCTCCGCGGGAGCACCGTCAATCACCACGGTCGGACCCAAATCAATCACCAGGTCAAAGGTCCACTGCACGCTCTTCTTCACCAGCGCAGGAACTGCAGTGAACGCAGACATGGTCACCTTCGGCGACACAAACCAATCACGATTCTGCGAGCTCTCATTCGACTCATCCATAAACGAAGAGAACGACGCAACGAATTTCTCATCAGCCTTCGAGTCACGCAGCGGAGCCGCATCACCGGTCAGCACCAGGTAATTGATCGCCGCATACACGAAAGCAATCGAATCGTACAGACCCTGCACCGAGTTCTCCGACGCGCTTGCCGGACGCTTGGGGAACGGCACGTTCTGAGCGGGCGCAGACTCGGTCGCCGGAACGAAATTACCCTTCTTCTCATAGTTGTCGAAGGTGACCTCGCCGCTAAAATCAGTACGCGCAGAAGCCGAAGGGGAAATCTGAGGGGTATCCGCATCAGCGTTCTCGCTAGAAGAAGAACCACCGCCGCACGCAACCAGCAGGGCGCTCAAAGACACGCCCGCAACGCCTGCACCCGCATAACGCAGAGCAGAACGGCGGCTGACGCCGGTAGTGGAACTGGGAAGCCCGGAGGTCATGGGGAAAAGCGCCACGGAATACCTTTCGAATGAGAATCTCAGGTGAGAGACGAGTGAGAGAACGCCTCGACGAGTGGATATCACACGCGGACATCCCTCTAGAGACAGTCCTAAGTATAACGCGCCCCCGCCTTCACACCCGTGCGTACCAGCGCTCATAGGAGCGTGATATGCCGCCCATCAGCGAACTTACCGCCGCCAGTGAACTCAGTGGAACCAGCGGGAGTATCGCACCGGATGGGGTGAAAGAGGGACGCGTTCATCGTCTATAGGGGGAGGGGCTACTGTGCGCCTTCACCAGGAATACCGCCGGGTGCCTCAGCGCCGGGAGCATTTACACCGCCAGCTACACCGCCCGCATCAGGGGCACCGGGCGCTGCGCTCGGCTGAGCCGTCGCAGCTGCAGGCTGAGTCGCCACGGGTTGCGCGGGAGCCGCAGGCGCCTGGGTAGCGGCAGGTTGAGGAGCCTGAGCCGCGCCACCCTGACCAGCAGACCCCTGACCGGCACCACCGTTCTGGGAGCCAGTGTACTGATGGGAACCGTTCTGGGCGGCAGGAGCCTGCGCACCACCGTTCTGCGCGGCACCATTCTGAGCAGTGCCCTGAGCCGCGCCGTTACCCGAAGTATTCGCGCCGGTGTGTGCGCCAGCATTAGCTGCCACGGTGCTGTCATCAGTTACCGTCGGGGTATAGGTCGAGGAAGGATGCGCACGCGGAGTCTGCGTCGGCTTCGGGGTCAATGCGGGATCGTACTGCTGAGGCGCAATCACCAACCAGCGCTTCGCCTCCTCATCGTACTCAGCGTAGAGAGCCTTAATCTCCTGTGCCTCAGTGTCTTCCAGAGGCTTGGTCGTATTGGTCGCCTTCTCAACCTGCATACCGTGCGCCTGAGTTACGGTGCACGCCCACGCATACTTAGTGCCGCGGGTCGTCGGCTGCTTATCGGTCAGGCGGAAAGTCCCCTCGCCGCCCACCAGCCAGTTCGTGCCGGGCGCATAGAAGGCGCGCAGCTTCTCCAGCGCCGCACGGTTGGTAGAGTTCTGAGCCTGAACCACCTGCAGAGCCGGACCGGGATCACCGGTCATGCGGGCGTAGTTCACCGCCGCCGCAAAATACGCGAAGGTGGCGCGCAGGCTGCGGGCGTTCTTCTCGTACATGGTCTCATCCTCAACCGGGATGGGCACGGCGCTCGCCTTAGAATCAACGCTCGCGGGGCCGGCGGTCGGCTCAATCGTGTAGACCTGACCGGTCTCCGGGTCGGTGCTACTCATCGGAGCAGCACCGGTACCGGCAACGTACTTGGTCCATTTCAGCTCGCCCGACAGGTTATCGTAGGCACCCGCAATCGAAGCGGAAGGAGTGGGGGAGGCGGTCGCCTCCGCAGTCTTTTTGGAACCGCAAGCGGCAAGCATCGCACCCAGGGCGGCAGTGCCCGTGAGCGCAATAAAGTGGCGGCGGCTGTGAATCATAGTGATCCCCTTGAATGTGCTGTGATGCGGAAGTATCGGTGATAGGTGAAGAGCTCACGCCCTAATCCTCAGCCTAACATCACGCCCCCATCAGAGGGCGTGAAGCAGTCACCCGCGGGGCGGGTAGAGGCGCATTGAGGTGAAAATGGGCGGACCTCATCTAGCCCTAGCCTATAGATTTCACGCGTGGCACACAAATAAAAGCCCTCATCCGTGCCTCATATCACCCAATATGACGGGATCTTTGAGGCACGGATGCAAAGAAGTTTTAGGCTGAGCCTCGAATGTAACGAGCCGCCTTAGAAGAGGCGCTCTCATTCGGGGTCGGGTGCGCGCTCGGGGCGTTCGCGGACGGTTCAGTGGTAGCCGCAGGGGTGGCGGTAGCACTCGGGGAAGACTTCGGATCCTCCAGCATCTGCCACCCCTCTTCACCAAAGTAGACGTAAGCATCCGCCTTCTGATTGCTGCCGTAGATACCGGTGAGCTGCTCACGCTGACGGGTCTCATGGTTGAACAGGAACGCGTTCTCGTCCACCTTCAGGGTCGCCTTCCAGCAGTAGACGTCCTGCTCGGTGGCGGGTACCGGCTGCGGGGAGCTTAGATTGATGCACATGGGGTGGTTGCTCTTAGAGACCAGCCAGCCAATGTTGTAGCGGTAAATGTCGCGGTACATCTGCGCCATGTGGCTAAAGTGCTCCTGGCCGGGCAGGCTCATGAAGGGGTCGGTATCACCGGTGAGGAGCATGTAGTTCTGCGCCGCACCCCAGTACTGCAGGAAGGCGTGCAGACCCTCAACGGTACGTTCCTTAGCCTCCGGGGGCATGATGGGTCGGGGGACATTGACGGCGCGGTGGCTGAGAGTGCCGTTCGAGAAATTGCCGACGCGCTCAAAGAACTGATCCGGCAGGATTGCCGGGCCGCGGCCGTCCAGAGCGGATTTGGGTAGAGGCTCGGCGTAGGTGATGCTACGCGTGGTGGTCGCAGATTTAGTCTGGGTGCTCTGAGGCGCCGGTGCGGCATCAGTGGGAGAGGGATCAGTGAGTGGTTGAGGGCGAGAAACTGCGCTGGGACTGCAGGCGCTTGTGAGTGCACTCAATGCTGCTCCGGAAGAAAGAGCAAGAAGATGGCGACGTGACAGCGAACCGAACATACGCAACCTTTCGCAAGAGTAAAGACGGGCAGGCAGTAATGGGTAGCTCGGATGCAGTGAACCTCAACGGCAGTTGATTGCAGTTGTATGAGGGGTCGGTGAGCGTTCCCGATGGGGGTGGCATACCGCGGTGAGTACGGATGCGATAGAAAGGGCAGGTCAGAAGCCGCCTGAAGGAATCGGTGTGGGTTATGACCTGCCTGGTTGTCGTGCTCAATGATTCTAAGCGTACTTTCAAGTTCGAAATGACCATATCTGCGCTTGAGCGTAAAAAGTTATCAAATCTTAATATTTGCCCGTTTTATGCGGGTTATAAAACGTACCAATGTGTTCCGGATAACCGTATTGAAATGTGCTGATTTCCTGCGGAAAATCAAGGATTTTCTTACCTGCTCTTCTTATGAATAAATCATAAATTGGAGTTGTTGCACCCTGTGCGCAAGTAGTATCTCAACCTCTTCAGGTTGTCCAAACACCTATCAAAAACAGCCCCTCACACAGCCTGGGCACTCCCATCCGCACAACCTAGCCACAACGCGACCGCGCCAACACCCAAACATGGCATGAAGCAGGTGCACCCTATGGGACAATAGCGCTGTGACTACCACCGACTATGCGCAGCTCAAAGCAGCTCGCGAACTGCTCACTCGAATCCCCCTCCCGCTCGACGTAGAAGCCGGCGAAACCCCCGGCACCCCCTACACCGTCACCCACGACGGCACCGCCGAGCACGGCACCGCCACCGCGCGCACCCTGCTCGCCGCCATGGCACGCCAACTCGACGACTACATCCTGCCGCGCAGTGCCAGCGTCGACAACCCCCTCACCATCGTGGTCGGAGGCTCCACCGGCGCCGGCAAATCCACCCTTGTGAACACCCTGCTCGGCGAACCGCTCACCCAGTCCGGCGCGATTCGACCCACCACCCGCCACCCCGTACTCCTGCACCGCGCAGAAGACGAGGCGGCACTGTCACCCGAACGCTTCCTGCCCACCCTGCCGCGCACCCGCACCTCCGGCATGAACGCCGGATCGCAGGCACTACCGGGCCTTGACCCGAAGATTGCGCGCGCCCTCATTCCTGTTACTACCTCGGCGCTACCGCAGGGCATCGCGCTCATTGATGCGCCCGATATCGACTCCGTCTCCGAGGAAAACCGCACCCTCGCCAAGGAATTGCTCTCCGCGGCAGACCTGTGGCTCTTCGTCACCACCGCCAACCGCTACGCCGACGCTGTGCCCTGGGAACTGCTCCACGAAGCAGCCACACGCTCCATCGCCATCGCCGTGGTGCTCAACCGCGTGCCCGAAGGCGACGAAGAAGCCATCGAAAACGACCTGCGACGCATGCTCGACGAGGCGGGAATCCACGCCGTACTGATTCACACCGTCACCGAACAGCCGCGCGACGAAAGCGGCATGCTCGCCCCCGTCAGCCTCGCCCCGCTGACCCTGTGGATCCGCGAACTCGGCGCCGACGCACCCGCCCGCGCCGCCATCGCCCGGCAGACCCTCGCCGGTGCCGTCGAAACCCTCGCCGGAAACCTGCAGGTGCTCGCCGCCGAACAGGCACGCCAGCAGGCGGCGCACCAGTCGCTTGCCACCATCGTCGCCGAAGAATACGAGGACGCGCTGACCACCATCGACGGGGCGCTCTCCGACGGCTCCCTGCTACGCGGCGAAGTGCTCTCGCGCTGGCACGATTTCGTGGGAACCGGCGACTTCTTCCGCTCCCTCGACAGCACCATCGGTCGCCTGCGCGACCGCGTCGGCTCTGCACTGCGCGGTCAGCCCGCCGCCGCCCAGAAGGTAGAGGACGCCCTTGAAAGCGGTATCCACGCCGTCGTGCTGGATGCCGCCGCCCGCGCCTCCGAAAACACCCGCACCCGCTGGCGTGCCAGCCGCGCCGGACGCTCCCTGCTGGCGCGCCTGGACGCGCCGACGCCCGAAAAGAATGCAGGCGCAAAGGGTGATGTGAAGGGTGAAGTGCAGTCCGCCGAAGACATCTTCTCCGCCGCTGTTGCCGAGCAGATTCGCCTCTGGCAGGGCTCAGTGCTCGAAATGATTCGCGAAGAAGGCGCCGACAAGCGCAAACGTGCTCGCTTCCTTTCCCTGGGCGTGAACGCTACCGCCGTGATGCTCATGGTCGCCGCGTTCAGCCTCACCGGCGGCATTACCGGTATTGAAGCGGGTATTGCGGGCGGTAGTGGCGTGGTCGGCACCAAGCTGCTCGAGTCCATCTTCGGTGAAGACGCGGTGCGCCGCATGGCAACCCGCGCCCGCACCGACCTGCTCGAACGCATGGCTGATCTGCTCACCGAGCACGCCCAGCCCTTCACCGCCGTGCTCGAAGAAACCGACCCGCAGGCTGATGCCGAGGACATTCACCGCGCCGCTGAGCAGGTACAGGCGATCGCCGCAGAAATGAGCACCCAGAGTCAAACCACACAGCGCCAAACCACACAGCGCCAAGCCGCAGCCCACACTAACGGCACGGTTGCCCGCTAAACCACTCCGGGCAGGCACCCCGCACCACAGACGAAGAAATAACGCACTATGACTACCCCCGAGAAAAAACTCGAGAACGCCGAGCGCAACACCGATCGCAACGCCGAGCGAGGCGCCACCCCCGCCGTGGCGACCTCGCCCTTCGCGCGCTCCGTTGCATCCCTCAAGGATGCCATCAGCTACGGCGAAGGACGAGTCCCCGAAACCGTGCTGCTCGACGCCGCCGAAACCCTCGAACGCCTCAGCCAGCGCCGCGAGCTCTCCACCGAGCACACCGTCATCGGCTTCTTCGGCGCGACCGGCAGCGGCAAATCCACCCTCTTCAATGCCATCGCCGGGCAGAACATTGCCCTCTCCGCTCCCACACGCCCGACCACCTCCACCGTGCAGGCGGCAATCTGGGAAGCCGAAGGCAGCGAAGAGCTACTTGACTGGCTCGGCATCGACAAGCGCGTCTACCCGCAAACTCAGGCGCTCGCCGCCGAAGGAGAGACAACCGAGGGTAATAAGGCAACCGGGGGAGTAGCGGCACCCAATACCGTCACCGAACCGGCGCCCGGACTCTTCAACCGCATCCGCCGCGCAGTAGGCGGACGCGGCGAAATGCGCACCCGCACCGGCGGCCTCATCCTGCTGGACATGCCCGACTTCGACTCGGTCACCACCACCAACCGCGACCTCGCCGCCCGCATGATGCGCTACGTGGACGTACTCGTCTGGGTTGTCGACCCCCAAAAGTACGCCGACGCCGTCATCCACCGCGACTTCATGGTGCCGCTTGCCACCTCCGGCGCGCAGGCGCTCTGCGTGCTCAACCAGGCGGACAAACTCGCACCCGCCGAGGTGCCCGCCGTGCTCGCCTCCCTCACCCGCCTGCTCCAGGCCGAGGGCACCGAAGCGCACCTGCTCTCCGCACCCATCGCCGTCTCTGCACGAACCGGTGAGGGCGTCGACGTGCTGCGCGACCTGCTCGCCCAGGTAGCCGCCGCCAAGAGCCTATCCCTGCAGCGAACCGACGCACAGCTGCACGCCACCGCATCCCAGCTGCGCACCTATGCCGGGGGAGAGGGGACCGTGCTCGCCGGAGCCTACGCCCTCGAAGCGGAACAGAAGCTCGCGAAGGCGTGCTACACCTCCAGCCAGGCAGAGCAGGTTTTGCAGGCGGCAACCGCCTCCTACCGCCGCGCCGCGGGTCAGCACACCGGCTGGATCCTCACCCGCTGGATGAGCCGTCTGAAAGCTGACCCCCTGCGCCGCCTGCACCTGGGGCAGCAGGACGAAACGAAGAGCGCGTCTAAGGCGGAGAAGTCCTCGGGCATGCTCGGCTCCGATAGCGAGAACGCACCCGAGCTGGTGGCATCCTCGCTACCCCCGCTGAGCGCCGCGCAGAAGGCAGGCATGGCAAATGCCGTGCGCCAATACAGCAAGCAGATGGCGGACCGCGTCGAAGACCCGTGGAAGCGCAGCATGAAGGAAGCCGCACTCTCTCGCGAGGCGGAGCTACCCGAACTGCTCGAACGTGACATGATGCGCATCGACTACGGCCTCGGCCGCACCCGCGCCCCCTGGGTCATCTTCAACGCGCTGCAATGGATTGCACTACTGAGCGCCCTGGTAGGCGTCGGCTGGCTGACCCTCATCTCCGGCATGGCGTACCTGCAGATTCAACTGCCGCCCGCCCCGACCCCCGAAGGCTCCCCGGTACCCCTGCCGACCCTGCTTCTGTTGCTGGGTATCCTGCTTGGTATTGCCTCGGCGGGTGTGGGCAGGTTGCTCACCGCCATGGGCTCACGCTACTACGCACGCAAGCTGCGCGGTCGCCTGCAGACCGGCGTTGAGAAGGCGGTGCAGTCCTGCGTGGTCGCCCCGGTGCAGCTGGAAGCTAAGCGCCTCAACTCCTACCGCAAGGCGCTGGACATTTAGCGGCGTATCATCTGAAAAACCGCATCAGGATAAGCTGCATCAGGCTAAGAGTGCATAAAAGAATCCCTCCCCACCTCTCAAACGAAGTGGGGAGGGATTCTTTTCGTGAAAACTATCTAGAACAGAGCCTTAGCTTTCCTCAACATCCGATGCCGAGTGAGAAGCAGAAAGCTCACGCAAACCGTCAGTAATCGCCTGAGCAGCCTTGACGACCAGCTCGGGGTAGTTGCGGTTCGGCTGGCGGGTCATACGATCAATCGGACCCGAGATAGACACAGCCGCAATCACCTTGCCACCGGGAGCACGCACCGGAGCGGACACCGAGGCGGTACCGCGCTCGCGCTCGCCCACGGACTGCGCCCAGCCGATGCGGCGCACAGCCGCGAGCATGGCTGCGCTGAAGTGTGCATCGCGCAGGCCTTCAACAATGCGGTTCTGATCTTCCCAAGCCAGCAGAACCTGGGCGGCGGAGCCTGCCTGCATGGACAGCTGGGTGCCGACCGGAATAGATTCGTGCATGCCGGAGGGGCGGGGGGAGGTGGCTGCGCACACGCGCCAGTCACCCTGGCGGCGGTACAGCTGGGTGGACTCGTCAGCTTCGAGGCTGAGCTTCTGCAGGATCGGGTCTGCCACGGTGATGAGCTCGTCAGCAATGGTTGCGGATGCGAGTTCGGTCAGGCGGGGTCCGAGCATGAAGCGTCCCTGCACGTCGCGGGCTACGAGGCGGTGGTGTGCCAACGCCACGGCGAGGCGGTGTGCGGTGGGGCGCGCCAGACCGGTTGCCTTGACGAGGTCACCCAGAGATACGGGTCCTGCCTCGAGGCAATCAAGAATGAGGGTCGCCTTGTCGAGCACGCCAACGCCGGAGGAGCCGTGGGAGTTTACCTCTACCATCTGCTCGTCGGCGGCCATGTGTTCGGGCGGCTTGACGGGGTCGACAATCGGTGCGTTGTGGTATGTGGATGCGTTGGGGTGACGCATTCCGTGTGCGTTAAAACGTGAAGCGGAAGGAGTCATTCTTATATTCTATCTCAGAATATGAAAGATACCCCGGACTTCGTGGACTCTTTCGGGTGCACAGCTGAAGATGGAATCACCCCCTACGGGATAAATTATGAGTTTTTCATAATAAGTGTTTATGTGTGTTTATGGGTTAAAATGTGTGAAAAAGCCGCAGGAAAATGCGCGCAACCCCGCAAAATTACCCTGGAGTCATAGAGTAAACCCACATAAAAACACTCGCTAGTTCGGGGTGTTTCTAGGCCGTCTCACAGGCTAAGAATCCGTGAAAAAATATGCGACACGCCGCAGGGAAATACCGATTTGAGGGTCCCATCGGGTACATAATCCGCCCCTTAACTCCGCAAACTTGCGGCACGCACCACACCGAACGCATCCACCGTAGGAACGCATCAAGCAGGAGAAAGCATGACTAGCGAACAGAACGCAACCACCGCGGGCACCCGTCCGCGCACCCTGGCAGAAAAAGTCTGGGACGCACACGTCGTCGTCCCCGGCGAAAACGGCAAGCCCGACCTGCTCTACATCGACCTGCAGCTACTGCACGAAGTGACCTCCCCCCAGGCATTCGAAGGTCTGCGCATCGAGAACCGCCCCCTGCGCCGCCTCGACCTGACCATCGCCACCGAGGACCACAACACCCCCACCGACAACATCTTCGGCACCATTGCCGACCTGACCAGCCGCACCCAGATCGAGACCCTGCGCCGCAACGCTGCAGAGTTCGGCGTGCGCATCCACTCCCTCGGCGACCAGGAACAGGGCATCGTACACGTGGTCGGCCCGCAGCTGGGTCTGACCATGCCCGGCATGACCATCGTCTGCGGCGACTCCCACACTTCCACCCACGGTGCGTTCGGCGCTCTCGCGTTCGGCATCGGCACCTCCGAGGTGGAGCACGTCATGGCAACCCAGACCCTGCCTCTGGCACGCTTCAAGACCATGGCAATCAACGTTGAAGGCACCCTCAAGCCCGGCGTGACCGCGAAGGACATCATCCTCGCCGTCATCGCGCAGATCGGCACCGGCGGCGGTCAGGGCTACGTGCTCGAATACCGCGGCTCCGCGATCCGCTCCCTCTCCATGGAGGGTCGTATGACCATGTGCAACATGTCCATTGAGGCGGGCGCACGCGCCGGCATGGTCGCCCCCGACGAGACCACCTTCGAATACATCAAGGGCCGTCAGCACGCACCTAAGGGTGAAGAGTGGGACAAGGCAGTCGAGTACTGGAAGACCCTGCCCACCGACGAAGGTGCCGTCTTCGACAAGGAAATCTTCATTAACGCTGACGAGCTCGAACCCTTCGTCACCTGGGGCACCAACCCCGGTCAGGGTATTCCGCTGAGCCACGCCGTTCCCTCCCCGGAGGACTTCGAGGACGAGAACGACAAGGTCGCAGCAGAACGCGCCCTCGAATACATGGACCTGAAGGCCGGCACCCCCATGAAGGAAATTCCCGTGGACGTCGTCTTCCTGGGCTCCTGCACCAACTCCCGCATTGAGGACCTGCGCGCCGCCGCAGACATCGTGCGTGGCCGCACCATCGCCGAGAACGTGCGCATGATGGTCGTGCCCGGCTCCCAGAAGGTCCGCGCGCAGGCAGAAGCAGAAGGCCTGGACAAGGTCTTCAAGGAGTTCGGTGCAGACTGGCGCTTCGCCGGCTGCTCCATGTGCCTGGGTATGAACCCCGACCAGCTGGCACCCGGTGAGCGTTGCGCCTCCACCTCGAACCGTAACTTTGAGGGCCGCCAGGGCAAGGGCGGCCGCACCCACCTGGTCTCCCCGGTGGTTGCCGCCGCAACCGCTGTGCGCGGTACCCTGTCCGCCCCGTCCGACGTCGTGGCCTAGCACGCCGCTATAGCTAAGGAGCCATTATGGAACCCATTATTAAGCACACCGGCATTGGCGTGCCGCTGCGTTCTTCGAATGTTGACACCGACCAGATCATCCCCGCCGTCTACCTCAAGCGAGTGACCAAGACTGGCTTTGATGATGCCCTCTTCGCTAACTGGCGTAAGGACCCCGAGTTCATCCTGAACCAGGAGCCCTACAAGCACGGTAGCGTGCTGGTTGCGGGCCCGGACTTCGGTACCGGTTCCTCGCGTGAGCACGCCGTGTGGGCGCTGCGCGACTACGGTTTCAAGGTCGTTATCTCTGCTCGTTTTGCCGATATTTTCCGCGGCAACTCCGGTAAGCAGGGCCTGGTCACCGCACAGGTTGCACAGGACGATATCGAGCTGATTTGGAAGGCGCTGGAGCACGAGCCCGGCACCGAAATCACCGTTGACCTGGAGTCCAAGACCGTAACCGTGGGCGCGCTGGTTGTTCCCTTCGAGATTGACGACTACGTGCGCTGGCGCCTCATGGAGGGCCTGGACGATATCGGTCTGACCCTGCAGAACCTCGAAGCTATTGAAGCGTACGAGGCGAAGCGCCCCTCCTGGATGCCCCGCACTCAGGAACTCTAAGTAGGGACTCTCTAAGCCGAGCGCTCTAAACCCTAGAGACATAAAGCTCGAAGGCGGCGACTGAAACAGTTGCCGCCTTCGAGCTTTCTGCATCCTGAGCTTTTCTGCGTCCAAAACCTTGGCACGTATATAAAATGCGCCTCCCCGGAGCATCAGCTTCTGGGGAGGCACATTTATTGACGACCTAGAGCTTAGGCACCCTCAGTGATGGGGGTGTTCAAGGTTGCGTTCTCGGTGCAGCTGTACAGCGCCGCCGAACCGGGGGAGCGCACACCCGCGGTCGGGTTCGCGTTCTGTGCGGTGGCAAGAGCGAAGTCAGAAACCACCTCGTGGTTAATGTAGCTGCCGCCTGCGCCGCCGCCGCTGCTCAGAGCGCTGAGCGAGTAGATGTTGCCTTCGCCCTCGAACTGCACCTGACGGCCGAAAACGGCCTCGTAGTATGAGCCAACGGTCCAGATGTTCAGGCCTGCGCCACCGCCGCCGTAGCCGGCGCCACCACCGGATGCTACGGAAGTGAGGGAGAGCTTGCCGTAGGTGTGGGAGAGCAGCGCGCCCGAGCCGCCCTTACCGCGGTAAGAGCCGGTAGCGTCCGCACCGCCGGTTCCCTTTTCCTTATCACTCACGGAGTCGCCCTCGTAGCGGTAGTAGCGCGGGAAATCGTAGGAGTCGAACCAGGATTCGGACATGGGCATGAGCTTTAGCTCGTTGTTCTCGTCGAGGACGCCTGCCAGTGCCTCACCGAGGGTGCCAGCTACGCCGGAGCGACCAGCGGTACCGCCGGTGACCATGAAACGCATGTCGAGGGTCTTATCGTCCTCGTCGAGGGGCTTGAACTCCTGGTAGGGGCTTGCCATGAGCATGCCGCCCTGACCGGTGTTGTCGGTGCCCAGGTCGCCGCCCGCGCTGCCGCCTGCGGTGGTGGATGCATCGCGACCGTCCAGCGCCACGCGCAGTGCCGGGTTCAGCTGATCCTTGGGCTGGGCGTTGAAGAGGCTCTGGTGGGTGGTGAGGGTGCCCAGCTGCGCGCCGCCGCCGCCAGCACCGGCAACGGCTACGACGGTGACTGCGCCGTCGCGGACGAGCTCGACCGCGGAGGAGCCGCCGCCGGACGCGCCGTACACGTAGCCGCTATCGGTGCCTACTACCTGCGCTGCGCCGGTTGCGGTGCTGGAGCCGGTGGAGTCGCCGCCTGCTGCGTAGCCTTCGCCTCCGAGTGCGGGCTGTGCGCCGGCTGCGGAGCCGACGCCGCCGTTACCCGCCCAGACGCGCAGGATGTCGCCGGACTTGACCGCAAGAACACCGCTGAGCTGTGCACCGGCACCGCCGCCAGCCAGGGCCGCGTTCGTGACGTCGGTCAGGTATCGGGGAGTGAAGGAAGATGCGGCACCGCCGGCACCTCCCACGAGGTCGAAGCGTACTCGTCCAACGCCTTCAGGGACGAGCCATTCGGTGTATGCGCCAGCCTTGTCGTCGAAGCCGGTTGCGGTCGGCTTGAGGGTCAGAGCGGGGGAGCAGGTGGGCTCGCCGCTTGCCGCCCATGCAGGGACGGTTGCGCTGGCGAGGATAACGGGAGCACTCCACGCCGCACCCTGTACGAGGCGACGGCGCGAAATGCGTGATGCAGTGTTGTGATGTGTCATATTTGGGGTCCTCCGGTAGTTCGCGGATGCAGCCGCGAAGCGACCTGTGGTTGGTTGCGATGGGCCCTGGTTTTTAGTTGACTTTCGAATATTTACGGTGATGTTGAAGTGAATTTTTGAAGTTAAAGTGAATCAGGAAGCCGAACCGTTTTGGTTGGGTACCATCGCAAAGGTTTATGCAGTGAATGCACGCCACGCGCCCTCCCGTGAGGCTCTGTACTGCGCGGGTGCAAGGTCGGTGCCGGCGCCTATGCCGCAGTGTAGAGCTGATTGGCTCCTCCGTGAGAGCGGAGGCGCCGTTCAGTGGGCACGAGTGTGCACGTTATTGTAGGGGTGAGGTTGCTCTCAAGTTCAAATTCGGACGTTAAAAAGACGAAACTAACGTCAAATTTCGGCGAAGAAACAGAAAATGTTTGCATTAGTGTGAATGTTTGTGTATCTTTTTGTTTTTCTGGCTCTGAATCTGAGGGGGCCAGAGCGGTTTTTCACATACACAACAGAGCAAAATCTCAGTCACGAGTTCCAAAGGTTCTTCAGTGTTTGGAGCACCTTTACGCAGGGCTTAGAATAATGATGAATATATGCGCCCGTTTCGCCCTGCTACCGGCAGGGGCGCGGCACGACAGAACGCGGCGCATCGGCACACTGTTAAAGTTCGGCCTAAACCAGCCGACTCCACAAAGGATTTTTAATGACTGAGAACATCAGCAAGCTTCGCATTGAAGGTGGCACTCCGCTCGTTGGTGAGGTTCACGTTCGAGGCGCCAAGAACCTGGTGCCCAAGGCGATGGTCGCAGCACTGCATGGTTCGACCCCCTCGACCCTGCGTAACGTCCCTGACCTGAGCGATGTCGAAATCGTTACCACCCTCGTGGAGCTGCACGGTGCAAAGGTCGACTATGACCGCGACGCTGGTGTTCTGACTCTCAACCCCGCACAGGATGCAACCACCGCTGCAAAGAACGCAGAGGAGATTCAGCTCTTCGGTGGTAACTCCCGCATCCCGATTCTGATGGTGGGCCCGCTGCTACACACCCTCGGTACCGCACGCATCCCCAACCTGGGTGGTTGCAAGATTGGTGACCGCCCCATCGACTACCATATGGCGGCTCTGCGCAAGTTCGGTGCAGTCGTTGAAAAGGATGATGAAACCGGCACCACTCTGATTGTTCCCGAAGAGGGTCTGAAGGGCGCAGAGATTGTGCTGAACTACCCCTCCGTGGGTGCTACCGAGCAGGTTCTGCTTACCGGTGTGCGCGCTAAGGGTAAGACCATCCTGCGCAATGCAGCGATTGAGCCCGAAATTATTGACCTGATTGCTGTTCTGCAGAAGATGGGCGCCATCATCTTCATTAACGAGGACCGCACCATCGTCATTGAGGGCGTGGACGAGCTGACCGGCTACGATCACACGTCCCTGCCCGACCGTAACGAGTCCGCTTCCTGGGCTTCTGCAGCTCTGGCTACCGGCGGCGACATTTTCGTGCGCGGCGCAGATCAGAAGGATATGACCGCGTTCCTGAACCAGTTCCGCAAGATGGGTGGCCTGTACGAGGTGACCGCCGAAGGTATCCGCTTCACCCACCCGGCTCAGCACACCCCCGGTGCTCAGCTGAAGCCCATCGTCTTTGAGACCAACGTGCACCCCGGCTTCATGACCGACTGGCAGCAGCCCCTTGTCGTGGCGCTGACCCAGGCTAAGGGCGCATCCATCGTGCACGAGACCGTGTACGAGGAGCGTTTCGGCTTCACCAACGCCCTGAAGCAGATGGGCGCAGATATTGTCGTCATGCGTGATTGCGTGGGCGGCGCACCCTGCCGTTTCGAGGGTAAGGGCTACGGCCACTCCGCTATTATTTCTGGTCCCACCCCGCTGACCGGTGCCGACATTGAGGTTCCGGACCTGCGCGGCGGCTTCTCCCACATCATTGCTGCTCTGGCCGCTAAGGGCACCTCTCACGTGAGTGGTGTTGAGCTGATTGCTCGCGGCTACGAGAACTTTGAGGAGAAGCTCAAGAGCCTGGGTGCCAACTTTGAGGTGCTGGCACGCAAGGCGTCGAAGGCTCCCAAGCCCGATGCGGCAATCGTCGTTGTTGAGCCCGAGGAAGTTGAGGTTCAGGACTAGTGAGCGGACAGCAGGGAAAGCAGGCTCTGCCTGAGATTGAGCCCACCGCCTCCGGCGATGCTCTGTACAAGGTGCTCGGTAACGCTGCGCGCGGGCTGTACATGCTCATCGCACGCGTTGAGATTGCCGGCCGTGAGAACCTGCCCAAGAGCGGCGGGTACATTATCGTGGCTAACCACACCACCGAGCTTGACCCGGTGACCGTGGCTTTCCCTGCTTTCGTTGAGGGCGCCCTGCCGCGCTTCTTGGCGAAGGATTCGCTCTTCCGTGCACCCGTGCTCGGCTACATTATGCGCAAGCTCGCGCATATTCCAGTGGTTCGCGGTTCGGTGGATGCGCGTAAGTCCCTGATTACCGCCCGCAAGATTGTTGAGGCTGGCGGTGCCGTCGTGATTTTCCCGGAGGGCACCACCACCCACGATCCGCAACTGTGGCCCATGCAGGCGCGTACCGGTGCGGCTCGTCTGGCTCTTGCGACCGGCGCGCCCGTCTTCCCGGTGGCGCACTGGGGGGATGAGCAGATTCTCGGCTACGTGGATGAGCCCGGCGAGGACGGCCGCATCAAGGAGAAGCGTAAGATTTCGCTGTTCCCGCGCAAGACCGTCCGCGTGAAGGTTGGCAAGGCACTGGATATTGCCTCCCTCGTTGAGGACACCAGCCCCGAGGCTAAGCACACCCGCACCGAACTGGGCGTGGTCACCGACGCCATGCTGGATGCTATTACCGCCGAGCTGGAGCAAATCCGCGGCGAGAAGGCTCCTGAGGGGCGTTGGAATCCGCGCACTAAGCGTCGTGAAGCCCCCGGCACCCCCTCCGGTCCGGTCGGTGGCGCACTCGGCGAACCGGACGAAAAGTAGTATTCCCGCTGGGAATCATATGAGAGCCACCGATAGGTGCCCGACCGGGCGCCTTCGGTGGCTCACCCAAGGACCTCACAAGGAAGAGAGGCTGGTGTTTTCGTGACTTTCTTTGGACGCACCCCCGCAGCAAGCCCTGAATTTACCCCTCCGGCAACCGTACAGTCTATTGCGGTGCTGGGTGCCGGTAGCTGGGGCACCGCTTTCGCTAAGATCGCGGCGGATGCTGCCCGTGAGCGTGGAGATGACACTCGTGTGACCCTCATTGGTCGTGATGAGCAGGTGATGGCTGAGTGCGAGCGCACCCGCGAGAACGCCCGCTATTTTCCGGGAATGAAGCTGCCGGACAACATGCACTTCACGGCGGATGCCCCCGCGGCGCTGACCGGCGCCGATATCGTGGTTCTTGCCCTGCCTGCGCAGGTTCTGCGTTCGCAGTTGCAGAGCTTCGCCCGCTATATTGAGCCGAACGCCATGCTGGTGTCTTTGGCGAAGGGCCTGGAGACCGGTACGGGTCTGCGCATGTCGCAGGTCATTACCGAGGAGCTGGAAGAGGCTATGGCTCTGCGCGGTGCTGATGTGCGCGCGATCGGTCATATTCCGCACCGCGTGTGCGTGCTCTCGGGCCCGAACCTGGCGAAGGAAATCATGGGGGAGGAGCCTACCGCCTCCGTGGTTGCGGCTCGTACCCTGCCGGTGGCTGAGTCTGTTGCTCACGCGATTGCGTGCGCGTACTTCCGCCCGTACACCAACACGGATGTGGTGGGTACCGAAATTGGCGGCCTGGTGAAGAACGTGATTGCGCTTTGCGTGGGTATTTGCGAGGGCCGTAATTACGGCGATAATTCGAAGGCGTCCATTATGACGCGCGGCCTGGCGGAGATTACCCGCCTGGCGGTGGCGTTGGGCGGCGAGGCTGCGACCATGAGCGGTCTTGCTGGCATGGGCGACTTGATTGCGACCTGCTCTTCGCCGCTGTCTCGTAACCACACGGCGGGCCGCCTGCTGGCCCAGGGCATTACCCCTGACCGTCTGCACGAGCACATGAGCCAGACTGCCGAGTCGATTAAGTCGGCGCCCGTGGTGGCTGAGCTGGCTCGCCGTCACGGCGTGGAGATGCCCATTGTTGAGGCTGTGGTGGCTGTGCTTTCGGGCCGTATTGGCATTGAGGAGTTGGCGCCTCAGCTGCTGGGTCGCCGCCTCAAGCACGAGAGCCACTAAGGTTAAAGCTTTCTGGTGTGCTGGCACCCCTTGATTCGGGTTGTGTGCCAGGACATACTAGAAGAAGATTGAATGTAGACATCCGAGGACGGATACCGTTGCGGAAAACCGGTGCGTGAGAAACGCATCAGTGACCGCGACGGTATTCGTGCGTTAGGATTATTGACGCATTGCCGTTCCACCTTCCGGACCTGAGGGTAGGGGAACATTGACTAGGAGAAATATATGACCGAGAAGAAGACCGTCGCCCTGCTGTGCGGTGGCCGCTCCTCCGAGCACCCCATTTCGCTCATTACCGCCGCTGGCGTGCTGAGCGCCATTGACCGCACCGCCTACGAGGTCATCACTATCGGCATTACCCGTGACGGCCGCTGGTATCTGACTGACGAGCAGGAGCTCGCCGACCTGACTGCTGGCACTCGCGGTACCGCAGAGTTCCCCGAGGGTACCCAGCAGGTGTTCCTGCCGATGGGTGCCGGCGATTCCCGCCTGACCCTGGTGGATGCTGAGGGTAACGTTACCCGCACCGCACCGGTGGACGTTGTGTTCCCGCTGCTGCACGGCCCCTTCGGTGAGGACGGCACCGTGCAGGGCCTGCTGGAAATGGCTGACCTGCGCTATGTGGGTTGTGGTGTGACCGCATCCGCTGTGGGTATGGATAAGCACTTCATGAAGGTTGCTTTCGAGTCTGCTGGCCTGGAGGTTGGCCCCTACGAGGTCATCACCAACCGCCAGTGGGAGCACGAGGACCGCGAGCAGATTCTGGAGCGCGTGCTGAAGCTGGGCTTCCCCATGTTTGTGAAGCCGACTCGTGCAGGTTCTTCCTTCGGTATTACCAAGGTGGATTCGGTGGAGGAGCTCGTGCCCGCGATTGAAGAGGCGCGCCGCCACGACCCGAAGATCATTATTGAGGCGGGTATTGTGGGCCGCGAAATTGAGTGCGCTGTGCTCGATGGCCACCACGGCGAGATGCCCCGCGCATCCTACCCCGGTGAGATTGAGGTTGTGGACGAGGACCACGGCTTCTACGACTTTGAGGCGAAGTACGTTTCTGAGTCTTCCGCTGTGACCGTGTGCCCGGCGAACCTGCCGCAGGACGTGCAGGACCGTCTGCGCGAGCTGGCTGTGAAGGCGTTCCTGGCGTTGGATGGCGAGGGTCTGTCGCGTGCGGACTTCTTCTACACCGAGGATGGCCGCCTGGTCATCAATGAGGTGAACACCATGCCCGGCTTTACTCCGATTTCGATGTACAAGACCATGTGGGAGAACACCGGCATCTCTTACACTGACCTGATTAGCGAGCTGCTGACCCTGGCGATGGAACGACCCCTGGGTCTGCGCTAGTTCTTGAGGCTGCGTTAGTTCTTGGGCGCACCGTCGTTTTGACTGCGCTTAGCAATTGAATACGTAACGGCGGGGAGTAGCCCCTGTTGTAAGGCGCCTCGGTGCGGATTCTTGAGGGATTCGCGCCGGGGCGCTTTTTGCGCGGTGGGCAAGTTAATGCCTTTGTGGGAAGGGTAATTGGTACGTATTGAGCCCCAAAAAGCTTATGAGAATCGCTCGTTTTTCACTCATGAGAAAAATCACTTACATTCGCCTCGGGGTCGCTTGGACGGTGGAGTGCAAGTTTTAAAGTGGTATTGATAAGGCAAAACGTAATTCTGCTCACAAGTGCATGAAATGATGCTTCTAGGTAATGAAAAGATGTTGTTGATGGTCGTTGCACATCTTGAAGCTCAAAGATTGGTATGAAAGCGCTAAAATGAGTAATGAAGAAAAAGCCGATTCGGTAGAATAGATGAAGGTATATCCAATCTGCCCTAGCGATTGGGTATCTATTCACTCACAACGTATCAGAAAGTCAAGGACAACCTTTGGGAAAACGAAACCGTAAGGTGGTCTCTGCGAGTCTGGCGACAGCACTGGTTGCTTCCGGAAGCCCTTACGTAGCCTCATTTGCTCAAGATGTGCAAGAGGCGGCGTCTCAGGTTCCGCCCAACCCTGCCGCCACCGCAGAACAAACCCAAGACCCCGCCGCGGCCGCGGCATCTTCCTCTCAGGCGGCAGTACCCACGCTCGCAACCGTGAGCGCATGGCCCACCGCTCAGGGAGATAAACAGGGGGACAATAAGACTGACAACGCGCAGGCAGAGCCCACCGCTCAGCCTAGCGCTTCTTCGAGCGCGCAGCCCACCGCTAGCGCCGAGCCCTCCGCGAGTGCTACGCCCAGTCCGAACGCTACCGCGCAGCCTACTGCCGAGCCCACCGCTTCTGCGAGTGCTACCGCAACCCCGAGTGCTACGGCGAGTCCTAGCGTAGAGCCCTCTAAGGATGCGACCGCTGAACCTACCGCTACGCCGACCGTAGCTCCTAGCGCAAGTGCCGAACCGAGTGTTGCTCCTACCGCAACTCCGACGGCTGAGCCGACTGTAGCTCCGACTGCGGAGCCTACGGTCCAGCCGACGGCAGAACCTACTGTTGCTCCCACTCCGGAGCCGACCGTAGCGCCTACTGTGGAGCCCACCGCAGAACCCACCAAGGATGCAACTCCTGAGCCTACGGTAGAGCCCACCCCTGAACCTACTCCCGAGCCGACGAAGGACGTAACTCCCGAGCCGACCCCGGAGCCTACTCAGGATCCGACTCCGGAACCGAATCCGGAACCTACTCCCGAACCGACCCCGGAGCCGACCCAGGACCCCGCTCCGGAACCGAATCCGGTGCCCGCTCCTGAACCGACCAAGGACGTAACTCCCGAGCCGACTCAGGAACCGACTGAGGCACCCACCCAGGATCCTTCTCAGGTTCCGGTAGTCCCGGCCCCGGTTCAGGATCCGACTAACGAGCCGACCAAGGATGCGGTTATCCCCGTGATTCCGGTAGCTCCCGTAGCTCCGGTAGAGGATAACAAGGACAGCTCGGACTCCAAGTCGGTTACCCCGATTGAGACCGAACCTGTTGCTCCGATTCCTCCGGCGAACAACCCGGTGACCACCCCCGGCACCCGTAAGGAAATCTCTGGGGAAGATGTCGTCATCTCCATTGAGCTTCCGCGACCGGGCAGCTCCTCTGACTCCTCAAGTTCCTCTTCGGGATCTTCGAGCTCTTCACCGAGCAAGGCACCGAGCGACAGGCTTGATGGCGACGATGACGATCCGTTGCGTTCTGGCGGCACCACCCTCGGACGAATCGCAGCCAATAACGGCTCGAATGACTCCATCCCCGGTGCGGCAGACTGGGTTGCTGGATACCTCTCGCGTAATAAGACCGACGAGGACCACTCCCATGAGGCAAGCCCCTCGAGCTCCTCAAGCTCGGTATCGGCTTCGAAGTCGCCTAGCTCCTCCACCTCGGCTAGCGCCAGCCGCTCCGCAAAGAGCGTGGCAAAGGCTGACGGCGCGAACGCCGCCCAGGAGCAGGCCGTGAAGAATGCGGACGCGGACGATTCCGGACTTTCCGGCATTGCACCGCTGATCCTCTTCTCACTCATCGGTCTGGTGCTGATTGCTCTGGCAATCCGCTACTTCAGCCGCGGAGCATAAGGCAAACATAACGCGTAAGAATACGCGATAATAGAGGATGTGAATCCTCAGACTTTTAGCGAAACGCGGGACAACCCCATGCGAGAGACACCTCTCTCAAAGCTGGGGGAGTCCCGCGTTCTGCGCGCTTTCATGCCGATTATCAACGCCCACAACGAGCAGGTTGCCGCTGCAGCACGCCAGGCGGGGCGCATCGAACCCCTCGAGGTGGGCCCCGGCGACGACTGTGCCGTTCTCGCCGAGCCCGCGCCCGGTCAGCGTACCGTGGTCACCACCGACACTCTCGTTGAGGACCAGGACTTTATGAACCTCTGGCCCGGCGGTATCGCACGGGCGGGCGAAGACGGTGAGTTCAATCTGGAACCCGCCCGCAGTAGCGGCTACGATGTGGGGCGCAAAGCCGCGACCCAGAACCTCGCCGACGTTGCCGCTATGGGTGCGCGCCCGGCGAGCCTCTTCATCTCCTTGAGCCTGCCCGGTAGCACTCCTTACGGCTGGATTGACGGCTTCGCCCACGGCATTGTGGACGGAATCAACGCCTGCGGAGCCACCGAATGCGTGATTGGCGGCGGCGATATTGGCGACTCCACCGAAATGTCGGTGACCGTTACCGCCCTCGGCTACACGGACCGCGCCGTGCTACGCTCCGGCGCGCGCCCCGGTGACACTATCGCCCTGGCGGGGCGTACCGCCTGGTCCGATGCCGGTCTGCGCCTGCTACTCAACCCGCTCTCCCTGCCCGCCACGGCACTGTTGCGTGCCATCGCCGCAGGCCAGGAAGTCGAAGCGGCGCTGGATGCGGTGGGACAGGCGTGGGCTCAGAAGCAGATTGAAAAGCAGGGCGAGGGATCGGCTGTTGCTCTTCCCGAGGGGCTCATCGAGCTCGCCCGCACCCTCACCCCCGAAGATGCCGCGCACATGATTGCGGTCTGCGAGCGCGCCGTCGAATCACAGCACCACCCGGTCAGCTCCATCCCCGCCGGTGAGGTGGCACGCCAGCATAAGGCAAGCTCCATGCTGGATCTTTCCGACGGACTCGTCAAGGACGCCGGGCGAGTTGCCGCCGCCTCCGGGGTGCAGATGCGCCTCGACCGCGCCGCCGTGGATGCTTTCGCCGAGCCGCTGCTACCGTTGGCGCGCCTGCTGCTGGCGATTGGTGAGCGCAACGAGGCGGGAGAGAGCCCCGTATCCCTGGCGCGCACCTTTGTGCTGGTCGGTGGAGAAGACCACGGCCTGCTGGCGACCTTCCCCGGTGAGGTACCCGAAGAGTTCGTGCCCCTGGGCACCTGCGTGGCGGACGCCCCGGAGCGCGGTCTGAGCGCTGAACTCTACGGTGCCGAGCGCCGCCACAATGCGGTGACCGGCGCGGCGGTCGTGATGGACGGCCGCTCCCTGGACGGTATGGGCTGGGAACACTACGGGGCTTCCGCGTAGGAGCTCCGCTGAGTGTTGCCGAATGTTGCCGAGTGCCGCGAGGTGCGTGCGGTTTTGTATGTTTAGTCCGTGCTTTCATCCTCCGTGCTTTCATCCCGCGGGATAGACGACGGGCAATACCGTACATTTAACCGAAATTGCCTAGAATAGAAGTACGAAATAGGCTGGATTCTGCCCGTGCCGCGGGCACTGAGAAATCAGTCGGGAACTAACCGGGAAATCAGTCGGGAACTAGCCAAAAACTCAGCCGTGAACTAGTTGAGAACTCAGCCGAGAACCGCGCGAAACTGACGAAACTGACGAGGAGGGTAGCGTGAACGCAGAACAGAACCAGCGCACCGAAGAACGCGAGATTTACCGCCGCGCCTGCGTGCGCGCCTACCGCTTCGGCGTAGCGTGGTCCACCGCCGCCCGCACCACCATCGAACGCTACCGCGAGGCGCTCAACGAACTCAACGGGTTCCCCGTGCCCGATAAGGACACCGGCTCCAATATTGCCCACACCCTGCTGACCCTGACCGAAGAGTTTGAGCGGGGCATGGAACAGGTTCTGCCCAGTGAGGATCTGCCCCGTAAGGTTCTGCCCAGCGAGGTTCTTCCCGCTGGCGAAATTCCCGGCGGGGAGGGCGCGTGCGTGCCCGAGGCGGCGGGCGCCTCCGAAGAAGAAACCCTCGCCCACCTGTGGATTCAGCTGGGCGGAATCTACGAGCACGCGATTATGCGCGCATCCCGCGTGGCGCGCGGCAACTCCGGTACTCTGCTCTGCGCTTGGGCGCTGGAGGCGGTGCGTAGCTACTGGTTCCTGCCCGGAAACCTCGCCCAGGAGCTCGGCGACGCAGGCGATGAGCTGCCGCTCGTGCGCGCTCTGGAAGCAGACTACGAACGTGTGCTGGCTGGCGGTTCCCTGCCGAAGCACCGCGAAGTGAAGCTGGAGTACGCCCACGCTGAGGCGCGCGCGATGGCGTTCGCGGCTGAGCGTATTCGCGCCAGCGTGGGGGAGCAGATGGTGCCCTCCACGATGCTGTCGGTTATGGTGGAGCTCGCCCGCCTGGACGCACACTATGATGCATCGCAGGACGCAGAAGTTGCTGACGAGGTGCTGAAAGAGCGTCGACGTGCGCTGATGCGTGCCGCCCTGGAACGTACCGCGCAGTTCCCTCCCTCGCCTGAGCTTGCTGGTTTCGTGGATGCCGGCGCGCTCGGCTTCTACCTTGCCGTGGTGTACTCCAACCCGCGTTGGGAGGGCGCAACTCTGAGCGAGGCGCAGGTAGAGTCCATGCTCCGTGCGCCCTCTGCCGGTGTGACTTCTGTAGCCGGTTCTGCGGCACGAGTGGGTTCTGAACAGGCGGGCGCTGAACCTGTCGGGCACGCAGAACACGCGGGGCAGAGCGGCTGGGAGCTCATGGGTACGCTGACCTGCGAGCCCCTCGCCCTGGCGCAGTTGCGCCCGGAGCTTGAAGCCATAGGTGACAGCCTGCTCATTACGCCCCTGGACATGGCGGCTGGACTCTGGGCGTTGCACGTGCACGTTCCCGACATCGACCCCGCCCGCGAGCTGATCATGGGCTACGGTCAGTGGTCAGATGAGCGTATTTCCTCCCTGGCGGATGGTCGTCACGCCGACCACGCGTGCGGTGCGGAGGGCGGCGCATGAGCCCCGCCCGACGTTCCGTAAATCCGCAGCAGGAAGCCCTGGACTTGGGGCTTCCTGAGCCTGCTCCCGCCAAAACTAAGCCGACAAATACTAAGCCTGCAAAAGCTGAGGCAGCGCAGAGTGAGCCCGTAGATTCTGAGTCCGTAGATTCAACGGTTGTGGAGCCTGCCCGTGCCGGTTCTGCGACCCGTGCTGATTCCGCGACCCGAGCTCGGCAGCGGAAAAAGGATGCGCCGCTACTGAGCGATGAGCAGCTCCGCACCACCGCCGAGCTGACCGTGCGCGATCTTGCCGCCTACGCCCGAGGCGAGGTGAACCGCGCCGAGCTGAGCGAACGCGCGGCACAGCGCGCCAGCGCCCCCTACCGTAAGGCACTCAAGACGCTCAAACATTCGCTGGGTCCCGCCGCGCACACCATGACCGACGACGCTATCTACGAGCTGGTCGATATTGCGTTGGCGGCACGGCAGGCAACGCAACCGGATTTAAAACAGCCGGAAGTACATCAGCCGGGGGAACCTGCACGGAAAGCACCCGCCCGGAAGAAGCCGGCTCAGAAGAAGCTGGCTCAGAAGGAACTAACTCAGAACGAACCGATCCCGCAGGAGAGCGAAACTGCCGCGCGGGATATTTCGGCGCGCCCGCAAAAGGTAACGAAGGCAAGCGAAAAGGGCGAGCAGAAGCCTGCGCCGAAGAAGAGCGCGCCCGAGGCGGAAGCTGAAAAGCCTGCGCCCAAAAAGGCTGTAGCGAAGAAGACTGCGCCCGCAGAGAAAGCTCCCGCTTCCAAAGCCTCGGTATCGAAAACCGCAGCGCCGAAAACCCCTGCAAAGCCGAAAACTGCGCCGAAGAAGACTGCTCCTGCGAAGAAAACAACCGCTGCGAAGGTTGCGGCTGAGAAGCCCGCATCAGCCGCCGCGGAGGCTAAGAGCCGTGCCCTGGCGCGCTACGCCTCCGAAGACCGCATCGAAAACGCGCCGCTCAAAAAGTACCTTCCCGCACCCAGCGCCAAGGCAATCGCCACGCACCTGGACCTGCACACCGTCGGGGAGATGCTCGAATACTTCCCGCGCAAATACCTGCCGCGCGGCGAGCTCAGCTCCTTCGCCGAACTCGTTGAAGGCCAGGACGTCACCATCATCGCCCGCGTGGTGCACGTGAGCACTCGAACCATGGCGGCGCGCCGCGGCAAAATCACGGAAGTGACCATCACCGACCGGCTCTCCGACGCCACCGGGCAGGACGCACCCGCAGGTTTTGGGGCTGCCGGTTTTGGGGCTGGCGGTCCTGTATCCGTGGTGCCCGGGCGCGCTAACCGCCCCGGCGCATCCAGCGTATCCAGAGTATCCGGCGTGCCCGCGCAGAGCTGGCAGGCGACCGGGATGCACAACCCGCGCATTAATGCGCTCGCTAACTCCACGCAGAACCCAGCTGCCCAGAACCCGGCACAGGGCAGGGGAGCGCAACCCGCCTCCTACAGCGGCTACGCAGATAGCTACGGCCAAGATTCGTTCGCGCAGGACAGTTTTGCGCAGGATAGTTTCGCGCAGGGAGGCCTCTTTGGCGTGCCCGCGCCCAGTATGACGAACCCCGGTGCGCTCATCGGCTCGCAGATGAAGCTTTCCTTCTTCAACGCTTGGACCGCCGCCCGGGAAATCCGCGAGGGTGAAACCATGATGTTCTCGGGCAGGGTCGACATCTACCGCGGCGAATACACCCTCACCAACCCACACTACGCCCTGCTCTCGAAGGACGCCTCCGGCGCGGACGTCACCGACGCCGCCACCGCCCCCGTGCCCGTCTACCGCGCCCCCGTGAAGCTGCCCACCGACCGCATTAGCGGCTACATGGCGCAGCTGCTCGAAAAGGTGCCGCTCAAAGAACTTGAAGACCCGGTACCCTACACGATTCGTCGCGCCCGCAAGGTGCCCTCGCTGGAGTGGACGTACCGCGCCCTACACACCCCCGACTCGGAGGACACCTGGCGTGCCGCGCAGGCGCAGATGCGTTACCGCGAGGCGTTCGTGCTGCAGAGCGCGCTCGCCCGCCTGCATTCGGTGCGTGCCGCGCACCTGACCCAGCCGCGCCCCGCCGTGGAGGGCGGCCTCGCCGATCGACTGCTTCAGGTTCTGCCTTACGAGCTGACCGAGGGGCAGCAGAAGGTGGGCGCTGAGATTGCCGCCGATCTGTCGAGTGAATCGCCCATGAACCGCCTGCTGCAAGGTGATGTGGGTTCCGGTAAGACCGTGGTGGCTCTGCGCGCCATGCTGCAGGTTGCCGATGCGGGCGGCCAGTCCGCGATGCTCGCCCCGACCGAGGTGCTTGCCGAGCAGCATTTGCGTTCGGTGCTGGACATCCTGGGGGATATGGCGGCGCCCGAAGACTCTGACGCTGATGATTCTGCCGCCGGTTCTGCCGAGGGAGCTCCCGCGGGGAGCGGGGAGGAACCCTGCCGTGTGCGTGTGCGCCTGCTGACCGCCTCCATGGGTACCCGCGCCAAGCGCAAGGTACTGCAGGAGCTCGCCGACGGCACCGCCCAGATTGTGATTGGCACCCACGCCCTGCTTTCCGACGAGGTGAGCTTCCACGATTTGGGTCTGGTCGTCGTGGACGAGCAGCACCGTTTCGGCGTGGAGCAGCGCGACAGCCTGCGCGGCACTGACGGCGCCCTGCCGCACCGCCTGGTCATGACCGCAACGCCCATTCCGCGTACCGTCGCCATGACCGTGTTCGGTGACCTGGACGTGTCCGTGCTCGACACCCTGCCCGCGGGCCGACAGAAAATCTCAACCCACGTGGTGCCCCTTGCCGAGAAGCCCGCCTGGGCGTCCCGGCTGTGGAGGCGCGCCCGCGAAGAAATCGACGCGGGTCACCAGGTGTATGTTGTCGTACCCAAAATCGGGGAGGAGGGCGACAGCTTGGAGGAGGGCGCCGCGTTCTTTGGCGCATCCAACCTGAACGGTGCAGGAACCGGTGGGGGCGCGGGCAACTCTGCCCAGGGCTATTTCGGTCAGGGCGGTAGCGCCAGTAGCGACGGCAAGGTTCAGCTGACCTCGGTCGCCTCAATGTACTCCTACCTGAGCGCCGAGGACGCCCTCGTCGGCGTGCGTATCGGCACCCTGCACGGCCGCATGGACCCGGCGGAGAAGACCGCCGTCATGACCGCTTTCGAGCGCGGTGAGATTGACCTGCTCATCAGCACCACCGTCATTGAGGTGGGCGTGAACGTCCCGAACGCCACGCTCATGATCATCATGGACGCCGACCGCTTCGGCATCTCGGGCCTGCACCAGCTGCGCGGTCGTGTGGGTCGCGGCGGCTACGCGGGCACCTGCCTGCTGGTGACCCGCCAGGAGGAGGGCGGCGTGTCCCGCGAGCGCCTGGATGCGGTCGCCTCCACCACGGACGGCTTTGAGCTTTCCCGCATCGACCTGGCGCAGCGCCGCGAGGGTGATATTCTGGGTGCTGCACAATCGGGCTCGAAGAGCACCCTGCGGTTCTTGCGGGCGCTCGCCGATGCCGACATTATTGAGCGTGCTCGCGAGGATGCCCGCTCGGTGGTGGAGAAGGACCCGACGCTGGCTAAGCATCCGTCTTTGGCGCGTACGATTGACCGTGCCCTGGACGCTGACCGTGAGGCGTTTCTCGGCAGGGGATAAGTACCCGGCAGGGGTGAGTGCTCTGCCCGCCTTGCTCACCAGCCCGCCCCGCCCATCGCTTACCAAAACCGCAGCTACCTAGCTGTTAACTACTTCAGAGGAGAGACCCTATGAGCCGTATTATTTCCGGTGCTGCCGGAGGCGTTCGCCTTGCTTCGGTTCCGGGGGATAATACTCGCCCGACCACCGACCGGGTGAAGGAATCCCTCTTCTCCAAGTTGGAGAGCTACGACATTATTCGTGGCGCCCGCGTGCTGGACGCTTTCGGCGGCTCGGGTGCGCTGGGTTGCGAGGCGCTCTCACGCGGTGCCGCCTCCGTGACTCTGCTGGATACCTACCCGAAGGCTGTTGCGGTGATTCGTAAGAACGTTGCCGCGGTGGAGAAGGCGATGGGCCGCACCGGCACCGGTTCTTCTGGTGCTACCGGTTCTGCGGCGCGCGTGCAGCAGTCTCAGGCGCTGACCTACGTGAAGTCCGCCTCCGGGCCGTGGGATCTGGTGTTTGTTGACCCGCCCTACGCCATGCCGAATGAGCAGGTCAGTGAGCTGCTGGAGGCGCTCACCCCCAAGCTTGCCGAGGGTGCCGTGGTCGTGGTGGAGCGTTCTTCGCGCGATGCGGAGCCGGTGTGGGGCGAGGGCCTGTACTGTTTTTCGACCCGTCAGCACGGCGAGACGGCTCTCTACTATGTGGAGCCTGACGAGGTGGAGGAGCAGGCGGGCGACGAGTTCGGCAACGAATCTGGCGAGGACGCTGAAGAGCTAGCCGCCTAAAATCGCCGCCCGACCTTTCTGCCCCCAGCCTGCGCTCACCCGCATCCTAAATTCGCCCGCATCTACTCATTCCAACCTCTGATATTTATTCGTGAAGGGACCGCCATGATTGCCCTCTGCCCCGGATCTTTTGACCCCGTGCACCACGGCCACCTGGAAATCATTGCCCGCGCCGCTCAGCTCTTTGACAAGGTGATCGTGGGCGTGGCGCACAATAGCTCCAAGAAGTACCGCTTTACCCTGGAGGAGCGCGTGCAGCTGGTGCGTGAGTCCCTGCAGGAGCTCGGCATTGAGAGTGCGAGCGTGGAGCCAATTCCGCCGGACGTGCTGCTTGCCGAGTACGCGGCGGAGCGTGGTGCGAAGGTGCTGGTGAAGGGTCTGCGTTCGGCGACGGACTACAGCTATGAGGCTCCGATGGCGAGCATGAACCGCCACCTGGCGCAGGTTGAGACGGTGTTCCTAGCGGGTGAGGACCGCTACGGTGCGGTGTCGTCCACGATTATTCGTGAGGTGGCGTCGCTGGGTGGTGACGTGACTCCCTTCGTGCCGGAGGCGGTCGCCCGCGCCCTGAAAAACGCCTAGATAAACGCCTCATCAGCCCGGGCCAACCCGGATGCGCACCCGTCCGACACGCCCGACACGCACACGGCGCAGCAAACTGCGCCGCCGGCCGGACGCTTAATTACCTCTGGAATGCTCCGGCCGGCTGGTTATGTGCCGCGCGGCGCCTCCTTAAGGGGATATTTAAGAGGTGAGCGCCACTTAAAGAGATTTAAAAGGGGCTTAATCTTGATTAACGGTGCGAATGACCCCTAGAATGGGACTTTGGTTTATACATTTCGTAAGGAGAAACGCCATTTCACGTGCAGACGCATCGCCGCTGGTTGTATCAGTCACTAACCTGATTCACCGCCCCGGCACCATGGAAACTCTCACTGAGGTTCTGCCCGCACCGGCAGACCTGGGTAACGCGCTCATCGGCGTGGAAGAGGGTTCGGATATTGACCTCGATATTCGTATGGAGTCTGTTGTTGATGGTATCCTAGTAACCGGCTCCGTTGTCGTGGATGTACACGGCGAGTGTAGCCTTTGCTTGGATCCGATTGATTACGAGATGTCGGCCAATATTCAAGAGCTTTTCGTCTTTGAGAAGGCCCCGGCTGGCGGCCCCGAAGACGAAGTAGATGAGCAGTACGCCGTTGAGGATGATTCCATCGACCTTGAACCGGCTCTGCGGGACGCAGTAATCCTTCAACTGCCGTTCCAGCCTGTTTGTAGGGATACCTGCCAGGGTCTGTGCGCCGATTGCGGTGCGCGCCTGGAGGATGACCCCGGGCATCATCACGAGGTGTTGGATCCGCGCTGGTCGGCCCTACAGGGCCTGCTCGGTGCAGATACCGAAAACTAAATTGTTGTTACTAGAGATTGTGAGATAGCTGTGGCTGTTCCCAAGCGCAAGATGTCCCGCGCTAACACCCGCGCACGCCGTTCCCAGTGGAAGGCATCCGTGCCCCAGCTGGTTAAGACCGTTGAAAACGGTCGCGTGACCTACAGCCTGCCCCACCAGGCAAAGGTTGTAACCGACGCTGCAGGCAACGCCCTGTTCCTGGAGTACAAGGGCCGTAAGGTTGCAGACGCCTAAGAAGCGGTGAATCCTTATGACTGAATTTCCTAGTGTTGATACTAGGGAGTTGCGTAAACGTCTCGGAGTCGATATCGACGCCGAGACGTTTTTGCTATCCCTAACCCACCGCTCCTACGCCTTCGAGAACCCCGGAGTGGAGCATAATGAGCGCCTGGAGTTCCTGGGCGATTCGGTGCTTTCCCTGGCGATCGCTGAAGAAGTGTACCGACGCTACCCCGACCTGCCCGAGGGTGAGCTCGTGAAGCTGCACCACGTGGTGGTGTCTACGGTGGCGTTGGCGAAGGTGGCACGCGACCTGGATCTGGGCAGGTACATCCTGCTCGGTAAGGGCGAGATTCACACCGGCGGCGCCGATAAGGACTCAATCCTTGCCGACACCATGGAGGCGATTTTCGGCCTGACCTACCTGGAGTGCGGTCGCGAGGCGGCTCGTGACCTGGTGTTGCGCCTGATTGCGCCGCTGCTCGACGATGAGAAGGTCCTGAACTCTGGACGCGACTGGAAGACCGAGCTGCTGAACCTTGCCACCGCCCGCGGTTGGGGAGACGTGCGCTACGAGGTCACCGGCGAGGGCCCCGATCACGCGCGCGTGTACACTGCGGTCGCTATTGTGGCGAACCAGCAGGCCGGTACCGGTGTGGGTCCGAGCAAGAAGGAGGCGGAGCGCCTTGCTGCTGAGCAGGCGTACCGCGTTCTGGTTTAGGCTCATTCAAGCATCCTGCAGGTCTGTTAGCTCTGTGGGCTCTTGATTCTGCAGCCCCGCTGATTGGAGGGAACCATGCCCGAACTGCCCGAGGTGGAAACCGTTCGCGCAGGTCTAGCCGACCATTCGTTGGGTCGGCCCGTGCGGGCGGTGCGCGTGGTTGATGCCCGTTCGCTACGCAGGCACCTGCCCGGTCCCGCACACTTTGAGGCGGCACTCACCGGCAGGACGCTGCGCGGTGCCTACCGCCGCGGCAAGTACCTGTGGCTGACCCTGAGCGAGGCGGATGGCGCGCTTGCCGACGAGGCGCTCGTGGTGCATCTGGGTATGAGCGGTCAGCTGCTCGTGCGCGATGAGCCGGGCAGTGACTCGGGTAATGATGCGGAGGCTCGCGCGGCCTTTGACGAGCAGCCGCGGCACCTGCGTGTGGCGCTCGAGCTAGGACCGGCGGGAGCTACCAGCACTGCGGGAGCTACCGGTAGCATGGTGAGCGCCAACCGGGCGAGCACCGGGCAGCGCTTGCTCTTCGTAGATCAGCGCATCTTCGGCGGCATGTTCCTCAGTCCGCTGGTGCCGGACGTACCCGCAACGGTTGCAACGAATGAAGTAGCGCCGGGTGAAGTACCGTTGGATGAAGTACCGGAGCGTTTTCTAGTACCGGAAGCGGTCAAGCACATTGCCCGCGACCCGCTGGACGAATTCTTCGACCCCGCAGCGGTGCGCCGCAAGTTCCTGCGCACCTCCAGCGGCATTAAGAAGGTGCTGCTGGACCAGTCGGTGATCTCCGGCGTGGGCAATATCTACGCCGACGAGGCGCTGTGGCGTGCGCGGCTGCACTACGCGAAGCCCGCACGCACCCTCAGTGCCGCGCAAACCCGCGAACTGCTGGAGGCGGTCACGCAGGTACTGCGCGAGTCCCTGGCGGCTGGCGGCACAAGCTTCGACGCCCTGTACGTGAACGTGCTGGGGGAGTCTGGCTACTTTGAGCGCTCGCTGAACGCCTACGGCCGTGCCGGGGAGCCCTGCCACCGTTGCGCGGAGGCGGGCCGCACAACCCTGATGGTGCGCGAACCGTTCCAGAACCGTTCGTCCTATCGTTGCCCGCACTGCCAGCGGGCGCCGCGTTCTCGCTAGATAAAGGCTCACGACAGGCACAAGCTCACGCTAGATATGCGAATGACGGTGTAGCCACGTTCCTCCCATACGGGGGATGTAGCTACGCCGTCATTCGTTTAAACCTCAGTTGTATAAAACAGGGGCGGGGGAGCCAGCCCGAAAGCCACCCCGATAAGAAGCAACTGGCGGCTGTACCTATCGCTTGTACCTGTCCCCGTAGAACAAGCCCAGACGCTCGTAGCCTTCTTCAATCGACACGGCGGGTTCCCACTGCAGCAACTCACGGGTGCGGCGCTGATCAAACCAGTGTGCGGTCGACAGCTGCTCGGCGAGGAACTCCGTCATCGGCGGCTCATCACCGGCGGTCACGTTCTTTGGCAGACGCTCCCAGACGCGCTCAATGACCTTACCCGCCAGGGCCGCAACCTTCGCCGGAACCGAGAAGCGCGGGGCGGGAACGCCCACCGCCTCACAGAAACCACCCAGTAGTTCAGCGATAGTGCGCGGCTGGCCGTTCGTGACCACCAGCGCCTTGCCTGCAAAAGCGTCGAGGCGCTGATAGCCGCGCACCAACGCATCCGCGGCGTTATCAATGTAGAGTGTGTCAATTAGGCCCGTACCGCCAGAGAGCAGCGGCAGGCGCCCGGTGGCGGAACGCTCCAGAATACGCTCCACCAGCTGGGTATCGCCCGGACCCCACATCAGGTGCGGGCGCAACGCGCCGGTGTGCATGACCCCGCCCGAGGGCAGGGGCGTGCCGTTCGCCTCCAGAACCAGCAGCTCGGCGGCCGCCTTGGAACGGGCGTAGTTGCCGCGCGCGTGCTCCGGGGATGCCACGCCGGCGCCGTCACCCACGATGGAAGATCCCGCGTGCGCCACCGAGGGCGAAGAAATGTACAGGAAGGTGCGCACCGAGTGGTTCAGCGCCGCCTGCAACATGGTGCGGGTGCCCTCAATGTTGATGCGCTCATAGTCAGCCCACTCGCCGCTGACCGAAACCTTTGCCGCGGCATGCACCACGCCATTCACGCCGGTCATCGCCAGATCCACAGCCTGCGCGTTCGTAATATCGCCGCGCACCTGCTCAAAACGCGGGCGAATCAGATCGGGCAGAAGCGCCGCAATACCCGAATCACCACGCTGAAAAACGCGCACATCATAACCGGCACGCAACAACGCCAGCACGCTCTCACGACCCAGTAGGCCGCTCGCGCCGGTAAAGAGGATGCGCTCGCCAATACGCGGCGCAAAATCGGGCTCCTCAACCGGGCGCAGCGAACGCGGGGCGGGATCGGTGTAGCGTGCCGCCAGCGGCTGCGCAGGCTTGCGGAACCGAGCCGTCGGGGAAGTCACCGCATGCGCAGTCGACAGGCGGGGTGAGGGCTCATGGGAAGAGGACTCACGCGAAGAATGAGGGGACATCATACTCCTTAGACTTAGGGATCCGGCAGGCGCTTACGCCCCCGCAAGGACCTTCGACGCCCACTCACCCAGGGCGGGGCGGTCAATCTTCGAATTATGGCGAATATCGGTCGGATGCTCGTGCACCACCAGCACCGCGGCAAGCTCCACGCCGGTATCCTCGGCAACCTTCTGACGCACCAGCTGCGACAGCTCGAAGGGTGCCACACCCTCCGCAATGGGGAAGCGGCGAGCGCCGGGCACGCGATCGAGCAGGGCACGCTTGAACGAGGATGCCGACTGGCGCGCCTCCAAAGCGGCAGTATTTGCGGACGCCTCAATGACCAGCACCGGAGCGGCAGTACCGGCAGGGCCCACCGCCACCAGGGCGGCGCGGCGCACCTCCGGCAGGGACTCGGCGGACTGCTCAGCCGCAACCGGGGTCAGCACACCCTGCGAAGTCAGCAGCACGTGCGCGAGGCGACCCTCAACCCACAGGCGACCCGAAGCATCCAGGTGCCCGACGTCACCGGTGTGATGCCAACCCGGAGTGCTAATGGACTGCTCCTCAGTCACCCACAGGGTATCGTAGCGGTCCTTCACATGCGGTGCCGAGACCAGAATCTCACCGGTCACACCCGGCTCATGGGTCAGCTCATCCGCCACCGAACCGTCCTGCAGCAGCGGCGCAATAGCCACCGCCGCACCGTACACCGCAAAACCAACGCACACGCCGTCACGGGCGAACGGGTCAAGCACCTCACCGGCAGCATTCGGGGTGCCCTCAGCAATCGCCTGACGAATCATCTCGAAAGACACATCGGTCACCGGCAGACCCTCGGTCATGCCGTACGGGGTGTGCAGGGAGGCGTTCGGCACCAGGGCGGAGAGCGCCTCCAGCAGTGGCACAGGAATCGGCGCGCCAGCACTCAGCACGGTCTGAACCTTGGCCAACGCCGCACGCTGCTCAGCGTTCAGCTCATCGGCGGTCGCCACCACATTCACCAGGGCGGCGGGGGAAGCAAACACGACCGACGCATCAATAGCCGCCGCAGCCGACGCCAATGCCGAAGCCGTCAGAGTCTTCGGGCGGGTCACATCCATCGTCGGGGTCACGCTGGTAGCACCCAGCGCCGGGCCCAACAGTGCAAACGGCGCGAAGCCAGCCACCAGACCGCTACCGGGCGCAAAACCGTACGTATTCGCAATGGCATCACGCATACCCGCCAGCTGACGCTGCGTGTACACCACACCCTTAGCCGGGCCGGTCGAACCGGAGGTGTACAGCACCGCCGCATCAGCATCCGGCACGGGGGAGGGGAACTCCACCACGGTCGGGGTGGGCACCGGCGCACCCGGAGTACCGTCAGCGGCGGGCGCGGTAAACACCGAACCGGCAACGCCCAACAGCTTCTCCTGCACCGAACCCAGCGGCTCCACAGAAATACGCACACCCGGCCACAGCAGGGTACGGGCGGCACTGAGCGCGGCGGGAATACCCACCAGGAAGCTCGGGTTAGCGCCCTTCAACGCGCGAGTCAGACCCGGAATACCCAGACCGGTATCAGCCACCACAATGACAGCGCCCAGCTTCATGCAGGCGTAAATCAGGGTGGTCAGGCGGGCACCCGGAGGCACCATCAGGTTCACGCGGTCGCCCGGACGCACACCCAGAGCATGCAGGCGGGTCGCGGCGGCGTTGACCTGCTGGTTCAGCTCAGCCCAGGTCAGGGTCACAGAAACGGAGGTGCCATCACCCTTGGGGTCCATGTCCACCACGGCGGTGGAGGCATCATTGGCGCGTTCGGTCAGGGCTGCGAGCATGGGGCGGAACGCCGCGGGAACAGCACCCTCAGCGGCAGTGCCCTCAGCGGCAGCGCCCTCGCCGGTAGTCAGACCGTGGCGGCGTGCGCGGGCGGCACGATGCTCCGCCTCCGCATTACGCGCCGGAACCAGCATGCCGTCCTCCAGCGTGCCGAAAGTCTGCGCAAGCCACGAAATCATGGGGGAGGCAATATCGTAATCCTCAATGACCAGATGCGAGGCCTTCTCGTAGCGGTGCACCTTTGCCTGCGGCATGCGCTCCATCAGGTCGAACAAGTAGCGGCGCTGGAACACCGGGTCCTTCGTGCCCCACTGGAAGAACGCGGGCACGTCCAGGTCACGGATCTGCTCGGCAATACGCTGCATCGGCGTATAGGAAGGAATATCGGTGCCGGTCGGAATATCGCCCACAAAATTACGCACACCCTCACGCCACGCCGAATGAGCGTACGGCGCACGGTACGTACGGTAAATCGCCTCGTTCAGAGGGCTCGGGTACAGGCGCTTGGGCTGCTGACCCACCGGCTGCGGCAGGGCACCATCAAGCGCCCCGGCACCGGCAGAACCCGGCGCGGGCAGGCGGCCCTCATTCTGAGCCAAACCCAAGGTCACATCAATAAATGCGGTCGAATCGTGAGTACCCCACTCGTGCACTCCCAACGCCAGGCGCAGGGCGGCAGGGATATTCTCAATGCCGTCATGGTAGACCGCGGTGTTCGTCAGCATCACGCCCGAAAGAATCTCGCGATGCTCCAGCGCCCAACCAAAGGACACCAGCCCACCCCAGTCATGGGCGAGGGTCACGAGCGGCTTATCGGTCTCATCCAGACCGAGCGCCTTCGTGAAATCACCCAGGTCAGCGATACGGTCGGTCAGGGTGCGGCGCTCACCCTCCAAATCCAGGTGGGTGCGCTCCGAATAACCCATATCAATCTGATCAACCGCAACCACACGCCACGGGGCGCGCTCATTCACGCCCGCATCCAGCACGGTACGCCACAGGTACGACCAGGTCGGGTTACCGTGCACGCACAGGATCGTGCCAATCGGCTCCAAACCCTGCTCGACCAGCACCGGAAGGTTATCCAGGTAGTGCCAGCGGCGCGCGCCAGCCTGCTGCGCCCGCTGCTCAATGGGGGCGGAGGTGGGCACCTCCAGAAGGTGGGAGTAGCGCGGGTTCACGCCCGCCCATTCCTCCGGATTGTAGGGAGGCTGAGCCTTAGGGAAGTTCAAATGGCGCATGCTGGGGGAATCCTTCCGGATCGAATCGGTGAATGTCTACCGCACAAAAGCTATAGGTTGCCGGCTAAGGGCTGCCGGCTAACGGGTTACCACTGAATCTCAAGTAGGGCAGTGTTCAGGCCAGAACCCACACCCATGCACAGAATACGGTCGCCACTCTTGTAAGTCGGTGCGCACTCGGCGAGAGTCATCGGCAGAGCCGCCGCAGCCACATTGCCCCACTTCGGGAAGGTCAAGGGGATGCGCTCACGCTTAATACCGACCGCCTCAATAATGGCGTTCGTGTGGGCGTTAGAAATCTGATGGGTCACGTAGGAGGTCATGTCGTTCCACTCCCAGCCGTCCTGATGCGCCTGCTCCCAGGCCTGCGCCACCAGCTCCAGGCCGTGCTTAAGCAGGCCCTCGGCGTCAGTGTTCATGCCCTGATCCGCCTCGCCACCGATGCACAGGTTACGGTGCTCAGTGCCCGCGCGGGACACCGAACCAACGATGCGGTGGCCCTCCGGGTGGCGGTCAGCGCGACCAATCACAGCCGCTGCCGCACCCGAACCGAGGGTCAGGGTCGCGAACTGAGCCAGCACATCCTCGCGGGTCGAATCGGGGTTGTTCAGGATGCGCACCGCGGTACGGTGCCACGGGGAGGGGTCCTCGCCAGCGACAATCAGGGCATAGTCGATAGCGCCCGCATCAATCATGGTGGAGGCGACAGTCATCGCGTTCACGAAGCCCAGGCAGGCGTTCGTAATATCGAAGTTCAGGGCGTGACGCGGCAACTCCAGGCGGTCATGCACACCCACCGAAACGGCGGGCTCAAAGTTATCGCGAGTCACCGAAGCGTTAATCAGCAGGCCAATCTGGGAACGGTCAAT
>NZ_KV795257.1:154961-347126 GCF_001808955.1 Rothia sp. HMSC078H08 | reverse complement strand
CCCGCCTGTTCGATAGCCTTCTCGGCTGCGGCAACAACGCCGTCCTCGAAGGTCTGGCCCTCAGCCCAACCGCGGCGAGTGCTAATACCGGCTAGACGCTCCAGCAGGCCCTTCGGCATACGCAGACGCTTATAGGTTTGGGCCAGCTGCTCATCGAAGTAGTCGCTCGTGACGACCTCCGGAGGCAGCTCATGGGTAATAGACAGCAGAGCTGCGTTAGCGTGGCGAATGTCAGAGTTTGTGCCGACCTTATCGGCGGATGCATTCATCAATGGTGTGGCCCTTGTAAATAGAAGTCAGTGGGATACAAAGACGGCGGGGATGCGCACAGCGGCCCCGCAGAATTCGTGATGCTCATTCCAATCTACCGCACCGACCGGGCGAACCCGTATCCGTAGACCCAATATGAACGCGCCCGTTCACCCCGCGCGTAAGATGATGCAGAATGAGGAACTTTGAACCCCCTTCACCCCGTGCACGTTCACGCCGCCCGCCCGCCGCACCGCGTACACTAGAGGGATGCCGCCACGCACCACAGAACGTGCCCGGCACACACCAGTTCTTCTGCAGAAAGGCCCCTTGTGCACCTGATGTCGCTGACCCTGCGCGGGTTCAAGTCTTTCGCCTCCGCAACCACTTTTGAGTTCACCCCCGGCATTAACGCGGTGGTCGGCCCCAACGGCTCCGGCAAGTCCAACGTGCTGGATGCGCTCGCCTGGGTCATGGGTGAGCAGGGCGCTAAGAGCCTGCGCGGCGGCAGCATGAAGGACGTTATCTTCGCGGGCTCCGGTGAGGCTGGTTCGGGCGACGGCGCCCAGCGTGCACCCCTGGGCCGCGCCAAAGTCACCCTGACTTTCGATAATTCTGATGGCACCCTCAGCATTCCCGCTGATCGGGTGCAGATTTCGCGCACCATGTTCCGCTCCGGCGGCAGCGAGTACGAGATTAACGGCTCCCCGGCGCGCCTTGCCGACATTCAGGACCTGCTCTCGGAGGCGGGTCTGGGTCAGCAGATGCACGTGCTCGTCGGCCAGGGTCAGCTGGATGCGGTCCTGCACGCCACCGCGCAGCAGCGCCGCGACATGATCGAGCAGGCGGCGGGCGTGGTCAAGTACCGCCGCCGCCAGGAGAAGACCAGCCGCAAGCTGGAGTCTGTGGCATCGAACGTTACCCGCCTGAGCGACCTGGTTGCCGAGCTGGATTCGCAGTTGCAGCCGCTGAGCGAGCAGGCAGAATCCGCCGCGACCGCGCGCCAGCTGCAGGCGCGCATCCGCCAGCTGGAGGCGGTGCTTTTGACCCGTCAGCTGGGTATTCTGCAGGCTGAGCAGACGCAGGCTCTCGCCTCCGAGGCGGAAGGTACCCGCCGCGCCGAAGCCCTGAAAGAACAACTGGAGGCGGCACGTACAGCGTCCGCGAAGCATCAGCAGGAGCAGAACCGCCTGAACGCCGAGGTCACCGCCTGTCAGAAGGCCGTGTCGACCCTGCGCGAGTCCGCCGCGCGCGTGCGCACCGTGCAGTCCATCGCCGCCGAGCGCGTGCGCACCTACCGCGTGGAACTGACCGAGGCAACCGCCGCCGCCCGCGCCGGATACGAACGCGCCCTGGAACTGCTGGAGGAGCGCCGCGAAGAGGCAGAGCGCGCGGTGGAAAGCTACGCCAGCTTTGAGGAACGCTACGATGCGGCGCTGAAGAATGTTGAGAAGGCGGCGTCCGAGGTGGCGCAGACTGAGCGCGCCTCGGGTGAGGCGGCGCAGTCTCGTGCCCGCGCGCAGGCTCAGCTGGATGCCGCCCGCGCCGCTGCGGTGGAGGCGACCCGCGCCTACGCGGCGGCGGCTGAGCGTGCCGCAACCCTGCGTGAGGCGCTGGGCCAGAGCCTGGGCGAAGCGCCCGCTGAACTGGACACTGAATCTGCTGAGGCGGTGTTCGACCCCGAGACCGGCGAGGTCATGGATTCTTCGAACGAAGGCGCGAGCCTGTTGCGCGTGCTGGATGCCGTGCAGATTGACCCCGAGTACACCCGTGCGGCGTCTGCTGCGCTGACCTCGCTGGCGACCGCGGCGTTGAGCGTGCCGGTTGAGGGCGCCGAGGTGTCGCACCTGCGCGGTGATAAGGGGGACGAAAGCAACGAATCTGCCGCGAAGGAACTTTCAACAGAACTGCCCGAAACCACCCTGCCCGAATCCTGCACCGCCGAGCTGCGTGAGCTGGGTATCCGCCCGGCAACCGAGATCATTGAACCGCTCAGCGAGGATGCCGCCGCGCTCGCCGGCATCGACGAGCACGCCCTGGCACGCGTCACCGCGGCGCTGGGTGAGCGTCTGGTGGGTGTACTGTTCGCGCCGGATGCCGCCTCCGCAGAGCAAGCCCTGCACCTGCTCGCAGAGAATACCCTCGCAGTTCAGCGCACTATTTGGCGTATTTTTGACCCCGCAGGCACCGAGCACACCCGCTACAGCCTGCTCTACCCGGCTGAGGGCGCCAGCCCCCTGGAACTTGCCGCCGCATACCGCGCCGCCTCCCAGGTCGTGACCCGCACCCGCGCGGAACTGGACGAAGCCGAGCAGTCCGTTCAGCAGGCTCAGACCGCGGCAGAATCGGCGGTCGAAGCAGAACGCGAGGCGGCGAAGGCGGCGGGCGTGGCGAGCGCCGAGCACGCCCGCGCCCGCGCCCAGGCGGAGTCCCTGGAAGCCTCCGCGCAGAACATTCAGGCTGAGCGCGCCCGCCTGAACGAGCGCCTCACCGCCGCGGAGGAATCCGTGGCGCAGGCGCGCGTCGCCTACGAATCGGCGCGCACCCGCGAGGACACCTACCTGGCGGGCACGGGGGAGCAGGCTCCTGCTGCAACAATTGAGCGCCGCGCCCATCGCCTGGGTGAGGTACTTGCCGAGCAGGTGAGCGAGCGCGAGCAGCAGCTGCACGAGCTGAGCACCGACCTGAAGAACGCCCAGGAGGGCCTGACCGGCACGAACGATGAGGTGCAGGACCTACAGGCGGCGCACGCGGCGGCGCTGACCCTGCTGGCGCGCACCCAGACGGAGGCGGCACGCGTGCAGGAGCGCGTACAGGCGCTGGCTGAGCGTGCCCGCCTAGTGACCGGTTTGACCCTGGAGCAGCTGGAGGAAGAGTACTCCGAGCAGCTGCCGGTTGACGTGCCCGCAGATGAGGCTTCCGAAAATGCTGCCTCCGAAAACGACGCTCCCGAAAATGCTGCTGCCGAAACGGCATCAGAGACTACCGAAGCTTCCACCGAGAGCGTGCGCGCTCGCCTCAAGGCGACCCGCGCCGAACTGGATGCGCTGGGCGCCATTAACCCGCTGGCGTTGGAGGAGTACGAGGCGCTTTCGGAACGCCACGCCTACCTGAATCAGCAGATTGAGGATTTGAAGGCGACCCGCCGCGACCTGAACACGGTCATGGACGAGGTCAGCAGCCACATTGCGGAGGTGTTCACCGCCGCGATGGAGGACATTAACACCCACTACCGCCGCATCTTTGAGACCCTGTTCCCGGGAGGCGAGGGCCACCTTGAGCTGGACGACCCGTCCGATCCGCTGAATTCGGGCGTGGAGATTCACGCACGCCCGGCGGGTAAGAAGGTTAAGCGCCTGTCGCTGCTGTCCGGCGGTGAGCGTTCGCTCGCTTCGCTGGCGCTGTTGATTGCGATTTATATGTCTCGCCCTTCGCCGTTCTATGCCCTTGATGAGGTTGAGGCGGCGTTGGATGACCGCAACCTCTCGCGCCTGCTGCAGGTGATTGGTGAGTTGGGGGAGCGCTCGCAGCTGATTGTGGTGACGCATCAGAAGCGCACGATGCAGATTGCGGAGACCTTGTACGGGGTGTCGATGCGCGGTGGCGTGTCGACGGTGCTTTCTCAGCAGATGGAGGAGTTGCGCGAGCTGCTGTAGCCCGCCGCGTGCCCACCCCGGCGAACGTCACATGTCCTAGGAATGGTCATGTGCACCTCAAGGTACTGTTCACTGCCCGTGCCCGGGTACTATAGGGGGATATGTGCGAACACCGCCCACCTATTCACGGTTGGCGTGGTGTTTCGCTGTGATCAGGCCTGATGCCCCGCCCTACCCGCGGCGCGCATCCGGCGGCAACCATCCAGGGAAGGAATAGTGATGAGCGAGAACCTGGCAGATGCTTTCCTCAACGGCGAGTCGTTGAAGAATGCCCCCGGCCCCTATTTTGGTGAGTACGGCGGGCGGTGGATGCCCGAGTCGCTGATTGCCGCCATGGATGAGCTGGAGGCAACCTTCAACGAGGCGAAGAACGATCCCGAGTTCATTGCTGAGTTCCAGCGGCTTTCTGCTGAGTATTCGAACCGTCCGTCGCTACTGACTGAGGTTCCGAAGTTCTCTGAGCATGCTGGTGCGCGTGTGTTCCTCAAGCGTGAGGACCTGAACCACACCGGTAGCCACAAGATTAATAACGTGATTGGCCAGGCTCTGCTGGCTAAGCGTATGGGTAAGACCCGTCTGATTGCTGAGACCGGCGCGGGTCAGCACGGTGTTGCGACTGCGACCGCGGCTGCGCTCTTCGGTATGGAGTGCGTGGTCTACATGGGTGAGGAAGACACTGAGCGTCAGTCGCTGAACGTGGCTCGTATGCAGCTGCTGGGCGCGAAGGTGATTGCGGTTCAGAACGGTTCCCGCACCCTCAAGGACGCCATTAATGAGGCGCTGCGCGACTGGGTTTCGAACGTTGAGAACACCCACTACCTGCTGGGTACCGCTGCGGGTGCGCACCCGTTCCCGGCGATGGTGCGTTTCTTCCATGACGCTATTGGTTCTGAGGCGCGCGAGCAGATTCTGGCTGAGACTGGCCGCCTGCCCGATGGTATTGCTGCCTGCGTGGGTGGCGGTTCGAACGCGATTGGTCTGTTCCACGCGTTCTTGGATGATGCTTCGGTTGAGATTTACGGTTTTGAGGCTGGCGGCGACGGCGTGGATACCGGCCGTCACGCGGCGACCATTACTCTGGGCCGCCCGGGCATGCTGCACGGTGCGATGACCTACCTGATGCAGGATGAGGATGGCCAGACCATTGAGTCCCATTCGATTTCTGCTGGTCTGGATTACCCGGGTGTGGGTCCGGAGCACTCCTACCTGTCCGATATTGGTCGCGTGACCTACGAGCCGGTGACTGACACCGAGGCGATGGACGCTCTGCGTCTGCTCTGCCGCACCGAGGGTATTATCCCGGCGATTGAGTCCTCGCACGCCCTTGCCGGTGCGCTGCGCGTGTGCCAGCGTTGGGCTGCTGAGGATCCGGAGGCGGCACGCGAGAAGACCATGATTGTCTGCCTGTCCGGTCGTGGCGATAAGGACATGGAGACCGCGCTGAAGTGGTTCGGTCTGGGTAAGGCGATTCCGTCCTCGACCCTGATGACCGGTAATAAGGAAGCTGCCGCATCCGCTGCACAGAACGCACAGGCTGAAAGTGAGGCTAAGTAATGAGCTACCAGGACGCTATTTCTCAGGCGGCACCTTTTACGGTGCTGGATGGTTCTTTCCCCGCTCCGAATGCGCAGTCGCCTCTGGCGGCTCGTCTGGCTGAGTGCGAGAAGCAGGGCCGCGCGGCGCTGATCGGCTACCTGCCGGTGGGCTTCCCGACCCTGGATGAGTCGATTGACGCGGCGATTGCTTTGGGCAATAACGGCGCGGACATTATTGAGCTGGGCGTGCCTTATTCTGATCCGGTCATGGATGGCCCGGTGATTCAGAAGGCGACCGGCGTGGCGCTGGAGAACGGTTTCAAGCTGTCTCAGCTGTTTGAGGCGGTCCGCCGCATTACTGAGGCTACCGACGCGGTGGTCGTCGTGATGACTTACTGGAACCCGGTTCTGGCGTACGGTGTGAAGCGTTTTGCGCGTGATTTGGCGGCTGCCGGTGGCGCGGGCATGATTACCCCGGACCTGGTGCCTGATGAGGCGTCGGCATGGTTTGAAGCGTCGAACGAGTACGGCCTGGATCGTATTTTCCTTGCCGCGCTGTCTTCGTCGCCGGAGCGTCTGGCGACCATTGCGAAGGCATCGAGTGGCTTCGTGTACGCCGTGTCGGTGATGGGCGTGACCGGTGCCCGCACCTCCGTGTCGGAGGCGGCTCGCACCCTGGTTGCGGACATTAAGGCTGCCGGTGCGCCTCGTGCGTGCGTGGGCCTGGGTGTTTCGACTCGTGCCCACGTTGAGGAGATTGGCGCGTATGCGGACGGCGTGATTGTCGGTACCGCGCTGGTGAAGGCTTTGGCTTCTGGCGGTGTTGAGGCGGTGGCTAAGCTGACCCGTGAGCTGGCGGGGCGTGAAGGCTAATGTCTGATGTGCTGTCGCTGGCGAGCGCGCCGGTAGCTAACGTGCTGGCTTCGATTCCCTCTCCGAGCGTTTCGTACCTGCAGCTGGGCCCGTTCCGTGTGCATTTCTATGCCCTGTGTATTCTGGCGGGTATGGCGGTGTGCTTGTGGCTGGGTTCTCGCCGTTGGAAGGCGGCGGGTGGTACCCCTGAGCGCGTTTTTGACGTGGCGATGTGGGCTATTCCGGCGGGCATTATTGGTGCCCGCGCCTACCATGTGCTGATTACTGACCCGGGTAGCTATTTCGGTCCGAATGTTGCTGATCCGTGGGCTTTCCTGAAGATTTGGGAGGGCGGCATCGGCATTATGGGTGCCGTGTCGGTTGGTGCGTTGGGCGCCTGGTATGGTTGCCGCCGCTACGGGATGAATTTCCCGGCTTTTGCGGATGCGGTAGCGCCGGGTATTCTGCTGGCTCAGGCGTTTGGCCGCTGGGGTAACTGGTTCAACCAGGAGCTGTTCGGCAAGCCGACGACTCTGCCGTGGGGCTTGGAGATTAGCGCGTCGAGCGGTAATTTCCCGACCCAGTATCCGGCGGGTACGCTGTTCCATCCGACGTTCTTGTACGAGTCGCTGTGGAACCTGCTGGGTGTGGCGTTGCTGCTGTGGCTGGGCCGTAAGGGAGTGCTGAAGCTGGGTCAGACCCTGTGGCTGTATGTGTTCTACTACGGTGTGGGTCGCCTCTTCATTGAGATGTTCTTGCGTATTGATACCTCGGAGATGCTCTGGGGCGTTCGTATTCACGTGTGGACTGCTCTGTTGCTGGTTCTGCTGGGTGCTGTTGGTTTTGTGGTGGCTGGTCGTCGTGCGGCGGCGAAGGCTGCTGCGGGTATTGAGCCGGCTCCGGCGGAGTTCGCTCCGAAGCCCGTCGAGGGTAAGACCGCAGAGGACGCTGAGGAGAAGGCATCCGAGAAGGCTGAATCTTCTGAAGACTCTGATTCTTCCAAATCTGAGTCTTCGACTAAGAGCTCCTAGCTCAACTTCAATTTCATAGAAGAATTTCATAGAAAACCGCCGGATGGGGAGCGCCCCTGTCCGGCGGTTTTTTATGCCCGCTATTTATGCCGCTGCCTGCTTCTTGCCGCTGGATGTTCTCATGGTGGCATATGCCGGGACCCTGTACGGATTTGGGCTGTTGAGAAGGCATAATAGAGGTATTGCGTGTGGCGGGCACCCGCGTAAGGGGCATGAGGCTCCGCGTAAGGAGTATGAGGCTCTTTGAGCGCCCGTCGCTTCTGCGTTTAGAAACACCCACTCAACGTACAGGATTTTTATCGTGAGCTCTTCTGCCGACGATTCTTCGCGCCCCGTTTCTCCTTCTTCTCGCCCGGGTCTGACCCGTCGTCGTCTTGTGGCTGGTGCGGCGTGGGCTGCCCCGGTTGTTGTGTCGTCGTCGGTGATTCCGGCGTATGCGGCTTCTGATGAGGAAGGCGAGTGCACCGGCCCTTATGAGGATTCGACGATGATCACTGCCGGTGACGGCGTGAAGAAGGTTGCCGTGCTGACGGTTCCTGCGGGCGCTAAGCGTATGCGTTTTGTGGCTGTGGGCGGTGCCGGCGGCACGAACTACACTGTGGCTGATGCCGGTTCCGGTGCCATGGTGGAGGGTTCTATGGCTGTGCGCGGCGGCCAGACTATTACTCTGACTGCCGGTTCGGGCGGTATCGGTAATGGTGAGCTGAAGCCCGCTGAGGGCGGCGACGGCTACGGTGTGGGCGGCTCCTCGAAGGCTCCTTCGCCGGTTCCTGCGAATGTTGTTTCTGCGATTAATGATTTGACCCGCATTTCTGGCGGTGTGACCGGTCGCGGTGGCATGAGCGCTGTGCTGTATTCGGCGTCCGGCGGTGGTTCGTCCGCTATTGAGGTGGATGGCGTGCCGATGATTGTTGCCGGTGGTGGCGGCGGTGCCGGTGTGCTGGCGTCGTATGCGACGGTTCTGCCGAACCCCGCGAATGCGGGTGCTGTGCGCCCGACCGCGCACTATTCGCTCGATAGCTCCGGTGGCGAGCACCAGTTCAGCACCGGTGGTGGCGCTGGTTCGGGTGACGGCGACGGTTCGCCCGGTTTTGTTGGTTTCACCTCGTATGAGGCGCAGTCTAATCCGATTCTGACGGTGAACCCGGGTTCGGGTGCCGCCGGTGGTGTGGGCGGTGCTGGCGGTGAGAAGCTGAACCCGCCGACCACCGATGGTTCGGTGATTGGTTTTTCGAGCACCTCCACTCAGAAGCTGGTGAGCACTGCGACTGCCGGTGCGGCGGGTGCGAGCGGTTTCCGCGCGAAGGGCGCCGATGGTGTGGCGAGCTATTCGTACCAGTGGGATCAGACTCCGGAGGGTACCGATAACCGACCGTCGAACGCTGGCGAGCTGTTTAATGGCTACCAGTCGGTGGTTTCTGGAGGCGGTGGCGCCGGTTATGGCGGCGGCGGCTCCGGTGCTGCGTTGAGCGTTTCGGCTCGTGTGGTGTCGCAGAAGTGGAATAACGATTCGGCTCGTGCCCGCTATGCGGTGGGTTCGGTGCAGCTGGCTGGCGGTGGTGCTGGCGGCGGTACGTTCATGGATTCTACGGTGCGCATCATGGATCTGGGTTGGGCGTTGAACGCTCCGAATGGTCCGGGTGAGCGCGGCGCTGGCTATATTGAGGTTGCTTTCTGCTTCTAGGCGGCGGCTGAAATCCACCGTGAATCGTATAGGTGCAGATTGAACCCTTTCTTTAGGGTGGTATGCGCCTCAAACTTAATATTTAAATTTTTTTATGAATGCCCCCAGGCCGCTGGTTTGGGAGGCATTCTCATCTTCTGTGTCGGTTCGTCATAGAGTCATATCAACCTTTAGCGGTTTTTAGCGGTTTAGCGCATTGATTGAAATAGATCTTATCGAAAGCTCATCCTCGCTCGCGTGCCGACCCCTAAATAACCCCTCTGTCATATTCGGGGGTAAACCTTTAGACTGGCAGCTCATCATTGTACTGTGGAAATGTAAAGAATATGCGCACCCACCCCGCTAGGTTGCAAAGCGTAGATTGCAGCTTGCGGTTTGCAGCTTGCGGCTTGAGTGTGGCTACCAATGACAAAGGAGTTTAGATCATGTGCAAGGAAACCATGAAGGCTGTTGTTGTCCCTGAGAAGGTTGACGGTTCGGTTGTTGTCCGTGAGGTCCCCGTTCCGGAGGTTGGTCACGGCCAGGCGCTCGTGAAGATTGAGTACTCGGGCGTGTGCCACACTGACCTGCACGTGGCTGCCGGTGATTTCGGTGAGCTTCCGGGCCGTATTCTGGGCCACGAGGGCGTTGGTCGTGTCGTCAAGGTCGGTGAGGGCGTCGAGTCCCTGAAGGAAGGCGACCGCGTGTCGGTGGCTTGGTTCTTCGAGGGCTGCGGCCACTGCGAGTACTGCACCTCGGGTCGTGAGACCCTGTGCCGTTCGGTCAAGAACGCCGGCTACACCGTCGACGGCGCCATGAGCGAGTACACCCTGGTGCCCGCTGATTATGCTGTGAAGGTTCCCGAGGGCCTTGACCCGGCGCAGGCTAGCTCCATTACCTGCGCTGGTGTGACCACCTACAAGGCAACCAAGGAGTCGCTGGTTCGCCCGGGTCAGTGGCTGGTCGCTTACGGCGCTGGCGGTCTGGGCAACCTGGCTGTTCAGTACGCTAAGAAGGTTTTCGGTGCCAAGGTTATCGCTGTTGATATCAACGACGACAAGCTGGCTCTGGCTCGTAAGGTCGGTGCTGATCACGTCATCAACGGCCGTGAGGTTGAGGACGTTCCGGCTCGTATTCGCGAGCTGACCGGCGGTGGCGCTCACGCTGCTGTGGTGACCGCTGTGTCGAAGGTTGCGTTCAACCAGGCTATCGAGTCGGTTCGTGCGGGCGGTTCCGTGGTGGCTGTTGGTCTGCCTTCGGAGATGATGGAGCTGTCCATTGTGAAGATCGTTCTGGACGGTATCCGCGTGGTGGGTTCCCTGGTGGGCACCCGTCAGGATTTGGCGGAGGCGTTCCAGTTCGGTGCTGACGGCCTCGTGGTTCCGGTGGTTCAGCTGCGTGAGGTTGACGAGGCACCGGCTGTCTTCGAGGAAATGACTGCTGGTAAGATTACCGGCCGTATGGTTCTGGACTTCGCTAGCCTCTAAGCTGGCGGATGGTTCGAGGCGCCCGGTAGGGCTTCAAGGTCTCACTCGACTGGGGTCTTGCCGGTAGTTTCGATGGTTATAGCGCCTAGGGCGCATCCCGTGTGGCGGGGGAGTATGGGTACTCTTTCTGCTGTGCATACGACGCGGGGTGCGCCTTAGTGTTTTTAACGCGGCTTTTTAGGGCGGGGTGGACTGTAGGTTTTTGAGAGCCGTTATCGTGAGGAGCCGAATTCCTCTGTGAGTACTAGGCACCTAAACGTAATATACGCAGGAATTTATTTTTGAAATATTCGGGGAATATCTCAAAATTCTCACTAAATTAGTTCAATAGAGTATCTTGTTTGACATCTATAGACCTCAAAATGCATACTTGTATTGTAAACATTCAACTACTGGTTGAAGCGTAATATTTGCCGAAGAGATAGGTTTCGCGTGCGCCTACACCTACCCTAGATGTAACGGGATATGACGTGTGAAGGTTTCGGCCCTCCTAGATATCGATTCCTTCTCCCGGAACGCCATACCCGGGTGAATTTCAGCATCTTCGTACCGTGCCGTTATTCACCGTTGAGTCCTTAATTCCGGCCAGGCGCCCCTTTAGACACCTTCGGATTGAGGTCTCACCAACGATTAGTGTGGGCCCCACGGACATAGTCAATGGGGACTATGTCCGCCACACTAATCCGGGGCTTTTAGGACATTGCATGACTTCGAGGCGGCACGCCCGCCACGCCATAAATTTACCTGCCGGCACGGGTAACATAGCCGGGTTCTCTACTCACTCGGTAACCCACCCGCTGCAGAACGCATCTTGATTCTATGTTGTTCAGAAGATGCGCCCTGTAGCAAAAGAACGAGGGGCACCTCTGCCAGGTGCCCCTCGTTTTTATATGCGCGTTGCAGTGTTTATTAGCTGCCGTGCTGTTGAGTAGATTCCACGCTCTTAGTAGATACCGCGCCGCGCGGTCCAGCGGATCGTGCCGCGCTCAAAGTCCATGTAGTACACGCCGTTCACGTAGGATTCGTCGCCGCGTGCCGCACCGTAGCGGGCGCTATTCTTCTCCCAATGCTTGAAAATCGCGCCGTTACCGTTGGTTTCGTACGCACCGTACGCATCCGACCAGAGCAGTACCTTACCCGAGGCGAACTGAATCTGAGCGCCCGTAGAGGTGACAGTCTCGTCGGTCACCGGTGCACCCCAGGCGCCGCGGTGCTGCAGGAAGCGGTGGTAGAACGCGCCGCCGGTGTGCATGCGGTGGGTGCCGGTCTGCGCGGACCACACGTAGGTGGTGCTGCCGGTGAACTCCTGTTTGATGAGGCCGTTGCCCAGGTTCTGCTCGTCGGTGGTGGGCACGCCCCTCATGCCAGCTGCACGCCAGGTCGCGTAGATGGAGCCGCGCTCATTGATGATGTGGGTGCCGGTAGCGGCAGACCAGTAGGCGCCCTCACCGTTAGCGAAGGAGACTGCGATGGTCTCGGAGCGGGTTTCCTCGTCGGTGGTCAGGCCGCGGAATCGTGCCACGTCCGAGCGGAACTTATGATCCAGGCCGCCGTTGGTGACCAGCCAGTGCGAACCGTGAGAGTTCGTCCAGTAGATGGTCTTGCCGTTGGTGAACTTCTGCGCGTACACGCCGTGACCCAGAGAGTACTCGGTGCCAATCGGGTTGCCGTAGAAGGAGCGGTTCTTATTCCAGAAGTTACCGATGCCGGTGCGAATATCAATGGAGCCGGTCGCGGTGGTCACCACGTTCGAATCCTGAGCGGCGCGATCTTTTGCCGCACGCTCCTCAACCGTGCGGTCCTGGCCGTTCGACCAGTTGCGGTGCACAGCCTTCGGGTTCTTCGCCAGAACCTTCAGATCGTTCACGGTGCCGGGGAAGAAGTTCGAGTCACCCACGAACGGGCCCGAATCGGTGAACTGCCAAATGTCGTAGCCGCTCCAACCCGCCGGAATTGCACCGACCACGGTCGAGTAGCTCGCCAGGTGCAGGGGCAGAGAACCAAACTGTTGCGAACCCACGCACTGCGACCACCAAGAGGTTGCGGTGTACACCATCGGGGCGCGACCGGTCAGTGAACGGTAGGTGTCCACAAAGTCGCGGGTCCAGGCGGTCAGCTGCGCCGGGGTCATGTTGAAGCAGGTGTTGCCGTAGGCGGGGTAGGGATTGAACTCGATGTCCAGCAGACCGGGCAGGGTCTTGCCGTCGGCAGTCCACGCGCCACCATTCTGCACGAAGTAGCGTGCCTGATCGGCACCCGAGGAGGTGCGGGGGTTCGCGAAGTGGTAGGCGCCGCGCACCATGCCTGACTCGGCGGAGCCGTTGTACTGCTGACCGAAGTAGGGGTTGGTGTAGTAGCCGCCCTCGGTCGCCTTCACGTAGGCGAAGCGGGAACCTGCGGCGTAGGCGCTCGCCCAGTCCACGTTCTGCTGGTGCGAGGAGACGTCCATACCGAGGGTGCCGCCGGAGGGGGTCCATGCGGAGCGGCCCTGTGCCAGCGCTTGACCGGGTGCCAGTGCCTGACCGGCTGCCGGAGCTCGACCAGCCGCCAGACCCTGCGCGGAGCTCTGGGTCGCGGAAATACCGCTCAGGGTCGCGGTAGAAGCGGGGGAGATGGCGCCGGTGCGTGCGTTCGCGGTGCCCAGGCGTTCGCGCTCGCCCGCACCCATGGCGGGGTTTGAGCGTTCGACCAGAGATGCATCCGGGGCGGGAGCGTAGCTGAGCTCTTCGTAGGATGCGCCGAGGTTGACCTCTGCCGCTGCGCTCGCGCTGGGGGCGGCGAAGGCTGCGGGAACGGAGGTGAGGGATGCGGCGACCAGGGTGACTGCGGACGCCATGATGGAGCGGGCTGCTGCGGAGCGCGCGGCAGTCTGGAGTTTCTTCATAGATTTTGCCTGTGTTTGAGAGGTGGATGTGCCGATGTGGCCCTGTGCGGGGGCTTCTGGCACGAGTGAATATGTGGGGTAGTTGAAGTGATGTGTGTCGGTTGCCGGGTATGTCAAGCGGCTGACACAGCTAACAGCGTACGGTACCTGCACCGATGTGCGCAATGATTTGGGGTGTCATTCTGGCGGTATATCTTTCGCAGAGTGCACAGTAACCTGGAATCTTTGGGGTGTCTGTTTTACTTTGTGGCTTGTCGGTGCATTTATTGGCTCAGTTTTTTGCGAAAAATTTTAGGTGGGTGACACGCCGGGGCATTGCGAATTTCACTCTGTGGACCGCTGTATTGGGGTGTTGCTGCGTCGGTTCGTTGTCCAGGGTAGGCTGCAGCATCTAGAGCTACGTTGCCGGGATGCAGTCGGGTGCTGATGCGCCGGGCGGTGCCTCTTGCGACTTTTGAGTCGGCTTTTGGGCATAAGGAAAGGGGTGGGCCGCACACACAAAGACCCACCCCTCATGTTCCGGGTACTGTATTTGGCGCGGCCTCGCACCGGCACCCGGAGTTTCATGGTCGATGCAGGAGAGATGAAGAGTCATCGACCACGTATATGGTGCCTGTTGGCACGTTTTTCTCGGCTCTTCCCGCCCGCTCTTTCAGGTTCTGGTGTCCGGCTGAAAGAGACGGGTGGGAAGAGGCGAAAGCTTGTGTTTCCCGAAAGGCTTAGAGGAACTTTGCGATGTCCTCAATCAGCGGCTTGAGGGTCTCGCGATCGATGTACTCAGCCTTGCCAGTCTTGTAGCATTCGAGCATCTGCTGAATGCCCTCGTTCGGGTGCGGGTTCGCCATGAGCCATGCGCGCACCGGGCCCTTCAGGGCGGTCTTGTGAGCCAGCGAAATCTTGTCGAAGTCGATGCCGCCACGCAGGTGGTAGACGGGGCGACCTTCGGTCAGTTCGGGGGTGTAGCTCTTGGCGACGGCCTTGTCCAGCAGCTTCTTGGAGTATTCACCGGTGAAGGAGACGGTGAAGAATGCGGTGCGGTTCTTCTTGGGCGCAATAATCGGCAGAATCTTCTTGCGAAGTGCCGGTGCGCCGTTGAGGAATCCACCGTAGTCGCTGCCGGCAATGACGAAAGCGTCGAATGCCTCAGCCTGCTCGGGGGTGACCTTGGAGGCGGGGACAGTCTCAACCTCGGGGGCCTGCGGGAGTGCACGCAGATCTTCTGCCAGCCAGGTGGCGTACTGTTCGGTGTAGCCGTAGGTGGAGCCGAAGATAATCAGCACGCGAGTAGTCATCTGTGAACCTTCCAGATATATTTCGCATTTCAAATACTAATTATGGGTTCCAATATAGGCTAGGCGCGCGAAAATGTGAAATCGCCCAGCTTTTGGATGCCCCATCTATCTTCTCATAGCCCACTCTGAGTGTCTCTATGTTTTTGAAATATGCTCGAATGTTCTCGAACGAGACTAAATATTGCGCAGTACTGGCTAGATATGGGTAAAAAGCACCCTAATTTACTTTCCGGGCGAGGCGGGGGTGGTGGGGGTGAAAATCGACTTTCTGTGGCGTGTTCGATGGAAGAGGGGTGGCGTTCAAAATGCGACGTGAAACACAATTTCTTCGGTGGAAAGAGTTGGGAGAAGCATACCCAAGAGGGCGCAAAACCCCTATAATTGAGAAAGAGTCCCACGCATCCGGCATGTGGTTACCTGTTAGAACACGTGGGAATAATTGGGAATTTGACATTAGTCTTCCCCGGAAAATCAGTGTGAGCCCTCAGGGGCCACATGAAACAACACACAAAGGTTAGGTACATGAGGCGCGCAAAAATCGTTGCAACCATCGGTCCGGCAATCGAGTCCCCCGAGAAGATCTCCGAGGCAATCAAGGCTGGCCTGAACGTCGCCCGTCTGAACATGAGCCACGGTGACCACGCCGAGCACCAGGCACGCTACGACACCATCCGTGACCAGTCTGCAAAGCTCGGTAAGGACGTTGCTATCCTCGCCGACCTGCAGGGCCCCAAGATTCGCCTCGAGCGTTTCGCAAACGGCAAGGAATACCTTGAGCCCGGCGCAGACTTCACCATCACCTCCGAAGACGTTGAAGGTACCGCAGAAATCTGTGGCACCACCTACAAGGGTCTGCCCGGCGACGTAAAGCTCGGCGACAAGCTCCTGCTCGACGACGGCAAGATTCGCCTCGAAGCTATTGAGGTAACTCCCACCCGCGTTCGCACCCGCGTGGTCGTCGGTGGCCCGATCTCCAACAACAAGGGCATCAACCTGCCCGGCGCAGCAGTCTCCCTGCCCGCGCTGACCGAGAAGGACGCAAACGATCTGCGCTTCGCACTGAAGATGGGTGCAGACATCATTGCACTCTCCTTCGTCCGTACCGGCGCAGACGTTGACCCCGTCCACAAGATCATGGACGAAGAGGGTATCCGCGTACCCGTCATCGCCAAGATCGAGAAGCCCCAGGCAGTTGAGAACCTGCAGGACATCATCGACAAGTTCGACGGCATCATGGTCGCTCGTGGTGACCTCGGTGTTGAGCTGCCCTTCTCCGAGGTTCCCCTCGTCCAGAAGAAGGCAATCGACATGGCACGCCGCTGGGCAAAGCCTGTCATCGTGGCAACCCAGGTGCTCGAGTCCATGACCGACAACCCCGTCCCCACCCGTGCAGAGGTTTCTGACTGCGCTAACGCAATCCTCGACGGCGCAGACGCTGTGATGCTCTCCGGTGAGACCTCGGTCGGTAAGTACCCGATCCTGACCCTGCAGGCTATGGCTGCAATCGTTCAGGATACCGAAAAGGGCGGCCTGTACCGCGTGCCCGAGCTGGACCGCAAGCCCCGCACCCGCGGTGGCGCAATCACCCGCGCAGCTGTGAACATCGCTGACCAGCTGGATGCAAAGCTCATCGTTACTTTCACCCAGTCCGGTGACTCCGCACGTCGTCTGGCACGTCTGCGTCCCGAGACCCCGATTGTCGCGTTCACCACCAGCTCGAAGGTTCGCTCCTTCCTGTCCATGTTGTGGGGCGTTGAGGCTGAGCAGGTTGAGATGATCACCGATCAGGAAGGTCTGTTCCACTTCGTGGACGAGTACCTGCTGAAGAACGGTCTGGCAGAAGCTGGCGACCTGGTCGTCGTTGCTGCCGGTGCTCCCGCAGGCCGCGCAGGTACCACCAACATGGTTCAGGTACACCGCGTCTACGGTGCTGAGGGCGAGCGCGAGGCTCTGCGTCCTTACGAGGAGAACGAGGTCAAGCGCTAAGCCGCTCACCAATCTTTTTCGATGCGTAGCTGAGGGTAATCCTCAGTCTGTACGCTCGGTATATAGAACCGCCGCCCGGTCGTGAATTCACGGCCGGGCGGCGGTTTCTTGTGCCTTTATTGTTGCCGCATCCGATGTGCGGGTGGGGTACAGGAGCGGATACAGAAAAGCGGCGGGAAAGCTTCAAACTTTCCCGCCGCTTTTGCGTTGGTGCCCGAGGTGGGACTCGAACCCACACTCCGAAGAACCTGATTTTGAGTCAGGCGCGTCTGCCAATTCCGCCACTCGGGCGTATCACGCATTCGTGCGTAACACCTTTAGAATTCTAACCCAGGCTGTCTAGAAAATCTAATCTATCTGACGTGTTGAGCAGGCTGAGGCGGGGCGCGGAACATCTACTGAGGGTTTCTGTCGCGCCTCTATGAGGGGGTAAGTCTGGTACCTGCCACACATTTGCTGAGGGGTGCGGGAGGGGACGTTGAGTGTAAATCCTGAGCTCAGGGTGAACCGGCGCCACTTATCCACAGTGGAGGCGGGGGAGAAAGCGCGCATCCTGTATCCTTAAAGACTGACTAACCATCCCCGTTCGCCTTCGCGGCTGGGGGCCACCTCAACGTTAAGAAAGTGATCACGGCTCGTGTTCAATTCTCTCTCCGACCGCTTGACGGCAACTTTTAAGAACCTGCGCGGCAAGGGCCGCCTCTCCGAGGCAGACATTGATGCAACCGTCCGCGAAATCCGCCGCGCCCTGCTCGACGCTGACGTCGCCGTCCCCGTGGTCCGCGAATTTACCGCCCACGTGAAGGAACGCGCTCTCGGTGCGGAAGTTTCCGAGGCACTGAACCCCTCCCAGCAGATCGTCAAGATCGTGAACGAGGAGCTGGTGAGCATCCTCGGCGGTTCGACCCGCCGCATCAACATGGCGAAGAGCGGCCCGACCATCATCATGCTGGCGGGTCTGCAGGGTGCCGGTAAGACCACCCTGGCGGGCAAGCTGGCTCACTGGCTGAAGGGCCAGGGCCACACCCCGATGCTGATTGCATCCGACCTGCAGCGCCCCAACGCGGTGACCCAGCTGAAGGTTGTTGGTGAGCGTGCGGGCGTGCCCGTGTACGCGCCGCACCCCGGTGTGACCAGCGAGTTTGACGTACCCACCGGCGATCCCGTGCAGGTGGCGCGTGACGGTGTGGCTGAGGCTCGCGCTAAGCTGCACGACGTGGTGATTGTCGATACCGCGGGTCGTCTGGGTGTTGACGCTGAGCTCATGCAGCAGGCACGTAACATTCGTGACGCTATTGAGCCGCACGAAGTTCTGTTCGTCATCGATGCGATGATCGGTCAGGACGCCGTGAACACCGCTAACGCCTTCAACGAGGGTGTGGACTTCACCGGTGTGGTCCTGTCTAAGCTTGATGGTGACGCCCGCGGTGGTGCGGCTCTGTCGGTGGCTTCGGTGACCGGCAAGCCGATTATGTTCGCGTCCACCGGTGAGAACGTCACTGACTTTGAGCAGTTCCACCCGGACCGTATGGCAAGCCGCATCCTGGATATGGGTGACATCCTGACTCTGATCGAGCAGGCTGAAGCTCAGTGGGATAAGGCTGAAGCCGACCGCATGGCGAAGAAGTTCATCGATCAGGAAGACTTCACTTTTGAGGACTTCCTGGCTCAGATGCAGCAGATCCGTAAGCTTGGTTCCATGAAGAAGCTGCTCATGATGATGCCCGGTGCGGCTCAGATGCGTCAGCAGCTTGAGGCTTTTGACGAGCGCGAGATTGACCGCGTGGAGGCGATTGTTCGCTCCATGACCCCGCATGAGCGTGTGGCTCCGCGCATCATTAACGGTTCTCGCCGTGCCCGTATCGCTAAGGGTGCGGGTGTGACCGTGTCTGAGGTGAACCAGCTGATGGAGCGTTTCGCTCAGGCTCAGAAGATGATGAAGAAGCTCGCTTCGGGCAAGATGCCCGGCATGCCCGGTGGTATGCAGATGCCCGGTATGGCAGCTGCGGCCGGTGGCGCTCGTAAAAACGCGAAGAACAACAACAAGAAGAAGAAGGCTCGCTCCGGCAACCCGCAGAAGCGTGCGGCGCAGGAGGCGGCAGCAGCTAAGGCGCAGCAGGCTCGCGCCGGTGCTGCATTCGGTCAGCAGGCTCAGAACCAGGAGATGGATCTGTCCAGCATGAACCTGCCGAAGGGCTTCGAGAAGTTCCTGCAGTAAGAGCAAATATGAGCCCCGGTAAGGGGTGGTACGGGTGCGCACGTAGTGACGGGGCGCACCCGTACCGGTATGGTGCCCGGTTTGGGCATATGAATGGGTGTGTGAAGGGAAGGTATCAATGGCTCAGAACGAGCAGAATTGGGATCGAGAGAACGCGGGTGATCAGCTGAATGAGCAGGTCACGCCGTGGTCTCAGCGCGCCTTCGCTGATGATGCTGTAGAGGACCCTGCCGGTGCATCTGCCGCTGAGTCTATAGAGGAGCCTGCAGGCGACTTCTCGGAAGACCTCGCGGGCGATCTTGAAGACGGCATCGCACATGACTTTGCGGACGGCTTCGACAATGATTCGAGCATCCTTCCCGGGTACACCCCCGTCTGGGCGCGTATCGCCCTCGAGTACGGGGAGCACTCCGCCGAACTGGCGGGCGACCTCGTCTACTCCAGCGAGAGCGACGACCCCGCGGTCGACGATGTTGCCGCAACTATCCTGAACCTCATTCGTGAAGCCCGCAGCATGCACGATGAGGTGAAGGCAGAAGACCCCGATAAGCAGCGCGCCTGGAACGACCGCACGAAGGTTGACCGCCTTGCCGCCGCCCTGGAGAGCGAAGAGTGGACCGTCGATAAGCTCACCGGCATGTGGGACGGTGCCCCCGCGCCCGCCGGAACCGGCGAATCGGATAGCCCCGAATACCTGCGCGCTCAGGATGCGGAGCGCACCGCCGAGAAGCAGCGCAATGAGCGCATCGAGCAGACCATGGAGCTGGAGGAGAAGATTCAGCGCCGCCGCATCATGGCTCGTTCCACCACCGATGAGGAGCTGATTGCCGCCCTCATTGAGGCGACTGCCGCCTCCCCGGAGCTGATTGCTTACGAGATGGGTGAGCATCAGGTACAGCTCTACGTGCTGTGCGCTGTGGATGATGAGGGCTACATGAACGTGCTGGAGGTCGCTGACGGCCACCTGCACGTGGGTACCCCCGTTGAGGATTACGTGGCGCAGCTGGTGGATCAGCTGCCGGTCACCGGTGCCGCCCTGGAGGGCGAGGCGACCGTGTGGGAGGAGCTGCCCGGTGGGCAGGGTGAGCTGGAGTTCCTGGTGGACGGCGACGCCGCCATGCTCGTCGACCTGCCCATTGACATGATTACCGGGCTTCTTTTGGCGTACCTTCCTGCCGGTACTCGGCAGGTTGTTGCCGCGCCGGCGGGGGAGTGGACTCTCATTTCTGCCGACCCGGTGGACCTGATGGCGCTGCTGGGCCTGCTGAACTGCAACGCCCTGATTGCTGAGGGCAACTCGAACCAGCAGCACCTGGTGGTCTATGAAGAGCCCGCCCGCGACCCCTACTCGGATGAGGAGTGGTACCTGGAGGCGTTCGGCGAACCCTACGAGAACATCGTGGAGGAGTTCACCTGGCAGCGTGTGCCTAAGCGCCTGAACCGTGCCCTCAGCCGTGAGGAAGTCGCACGTTTTGGCGGCGTGTTGGAGGATCTGCTGTCGGAGCTTCCCGGTAGCGCCCCGGAGCTTTCGGGTTCGAAGATTTTCGGTTCCGATGAGGAAGAAATCGAGCAGGGCATCGCTAATGTCATGGCGATGTTTGGTGTGGAGGCTGATTCCATTACCGGACGCCGCCTGAACGCGTACCTGCGCGATACGAGCAATATCCTGGCGCTGGAGTCGGTGCTACAGCTACTGGACGTTCCCACCGAGCTGGCGCTGGTTCCGACCACCGGTTTTGATGTGGCTTCGATTAGCACGGCTCGCGTCTTCGGCAACGAGGATGAGGAGCTCGCGCAGCCTGCGGCTGACTCTGCTGAGACTAACTCTGCCGACGCAGCTGATTCGGCTGATGAGGCACAGACTTCTGAAGCCCTGGACGTTACCTTCCCGCTGGAAGACTCGGTCGCCGAGGCTACTTTCTCCGAGAGCACCCCCGTAGAGGATGATTCTTTCGAGGATGACGAGGAGATTGAACCCTACCCGGGTAACTTCCCCTCGCCCATGGAGCGTAGCTACCGACTGGTGGCGACCGGCCGCCGCGTGACCCTCGCCGAGTGGATGGACGCCATCAGCGAAGGCCATATTCCCTTCGAGTACACGCACATGTCTTTCCCGAAAGACGCTCTTGATGAGGAAGAAGACTTCCTGGACTCTGAGCCGTTTGATGACTTCGAGGGTCCCTACGAGCAGGACCGTGATTTCGATAGGGACGACGCGCAGCCTACGGGTGGCAGGAAGTTCACCCCGGAGGAAGAAGAAGCTGTTCTTGCCCATTTGAGGGCTGCCCTCGCACCGTACTCCAGCCAGTCTTCCGCATCGCAGTCCGAGGCGAACCATGCTGAGGACGCGCCTTCTGATGCCGCGGGATCTGATGATGCACCGTCTGAGAACGCATCTGCTGAAGATGTTCCGTCTCAGGCAACGCAGGCATCCCCCTCCGCGTGGTCTGTCTCGAAGAAGCCTGCCTCGAAAAAGCGCCTGACTCCGGAGCAGATTCGTGCGAAGACCCGCCGCGTGGGTCTTGTCCTGGGCGCGGATGTGACGGCTCAGAGCGCTATTGCCCTGACCCTGGCGAATGTGGCGCGCCGCCGCCGCGCGCAGGGTAAGGCGAGCCGTAAGTTCTCGGTGGCTGCCGCGCTCTTTGCGCTGAACGCTACGGTCGAGTCGGCTCTGATTCCGACGGTTCTGCGTTCTTTCGAACAGACTCAGCTGAAGAAGCATGCCCGCCCGGTAGCGGATGCTGAGCTGGTGCATCCTGGCGATGCTACCTCGGAACAACCCTCGACCAAGCGCACTCTGATTGATGATTTGCGTGAGGGCCACTACCGCACGGTGGAGGATGCCGCCCCGTCCACGGAGCAGGCACCCTCTGGACTGCGTGAGCGTGCCCTGGGTATAGTGCGTAGCATCAGGCAGCGCGCTGCGAAGAAAACCGACCGCTAAAGGAAAGAAGCCATGAAGGATTCCTATCTGAGCGATGAAGAGCTGAAGGCTTTTATCGCGACCCTCCCCACGCGCCGTTTGGCGGCGGGCGCGCTGATTCGTAATGAGCGCGGCGAGATGCTGCTGGTGAAGCCGAACTATAAGGACGGCTGGATTCTTCCCGGCGGCACCGTGGAGGCTGGCGAGGCGCCCAAGCCCGGTTGTGAGCGTGAGATTGTGGAGGAGCTGGGCCTGGATGTGAAGCTGGGCCGCATGCTGCTGATTTTCCACGGCTTGTCGCTGGGCGTGTGGGGCGATTCGACCTACTACATGTATGACGGCGGCGTGATTGCGGCGGATACGAAGATTACCCTGCAGGATGCTGAGCTGGTGACCTATGAGTGGGTTGCTCCGGAGAACCTGGAGGGCTATGTGCGTCCGTCGATGGTGGAGCGTCTGCGTGAGTGCTACCGCGCCCTGGAGACGGGGGAGACTCTGGAAATGAGCAACCTCGACTAGCGGCCGGGCTCATCACGGGGCGCAGAACGCTGTTTATAAAGTGATGTTCGGTGCCTTGGGCAATTATTTTTCCGTGTCGCTAGCTTAAAATCTTGGGCTCTGATACCCTAGCTGAGTACCCGGCGACGCGCGACCCCTCTCTTCGCGCGCCGTTGTGTCCATAGAGGCGCCGTGAATGGCCCGCCCCACGGGTGCTGAACCGTGTGCCTCGCACCAAATTATGAAACAGGAGTAACCACTAAAGTGGCTGTTAAGATTCGTCTCAAGCGTATGGGTAAGATCCGCGATCCTCGTTACCGCGTCGTGATCGCTGATTCGCGCGTCAAGCGCGACGGTAAGACCATCGAAGAGATCGGTATTTACCACCCGACCGAGCACCCCTCGCGTATCGAGATCAACTCTGAGCGTGCTCAGTACTGGCTCTCCGTCGGCGCACAGCCGACCGAGCAGGTTCTGGCTCTGCTGAAGCTCTCGGGTGACTGGGCTGCATTCAAGGGCGAGAAGGCAGAGTCCAAGGTTCTGCCCGTCGAGGCTAAGGCTGAGTTCGTTGTTCCCGAAAAGGGTTCCGTGATCCTGCCCGAGGCTATCACCCCCAAGGCTGAGAAGGCTGAAGAGGCTGCTGAGGAAGCAGCACCCGAGGCTGAGGCTGAGGAAGCAGCTGAGTAATTATGTTGGCTGACGCACTCGAACACCTGGTTCGAGGGATTGTCGATCGTCCGGAGGACGTGAAGGTGCGCCTGCGCACTCAGCGTCACCGTGAAACCCTTGAGGTTCGCGTGCATCCGGATGACCTGGGCCGAGTTATCGGCAGGTCTGGTCGTACCGCCAAGAGCATCCGTCTGGTGATGGACGCTATTTCTGATGGCGAGCCGATGCGTATCGACATTATCGACACCGACAAAAAGCGACGCTAGCTCGTAAACGCTTGAAGCCCCCGCTCCCGGAGTTTTTCCGGAAGGCGGGGGCTTTCGCGTACCCCGGTCCCGGTAGCGGTCCCGGTTGTAGCGCGGGCGGCAGAATGCGCCCGTCCTAAGTGCCCGGTAGAATAGTGGGAGCCGTGCACGTGCACGGCGTAGGTTTTTAGCTTGTATCCAGCGGAGGAAAATTATGCAGGTTGTGGTGGCTCGTATCGGTAAGCCTCACGGTATTCGTGGTGAGGTGACGGTTCAGCTCTTTACTGATGCCCCGCAGGAGCGTTTTGCCCGCGGTGAGGTGCTCGGTATCGAGAATTTCAAGCCCGGCTCTGCTGCCGCTTCTGTGGCGCCTACCGGTGAGCTGACGGTTGCCGGTGCCCGCTGGAACAAGAAGATTCTGGTGGTCCGTTTTGATGAGGTGACTACCCGCAACCAGGCTGAGGAGCTGCGCGGTAGCCGCCTGGTTTACGAGGTTCCCGAGGACGAGGGCGATGAAGAGGGCTTCTACGAGCAGGAGCTGGTGAACCTGCCCGTGTACCTGCTGGCGGACGTTCCCGAGGGTGAGAGCCCCGTGGATAACCCGGCTGTGGGCAAGCCGCTGGGTAAGGTGACCGGTCTGCAGACCATGCCGGTTCAGGATTTGCTGCTGATTAAGCTGGCTCGTTCGCCGCGTCTTGCCTCCGGTGCGGGTGAAGAGATCATGATTCCTTTTGTTGAGGAGATTGTGCCCGAGGTGGTTCCCTCGACCGAGGATGAGCCCGGCTTTGTGTTGCTGACCCCTCCGGCGGGTTTGATTGACCTGGTCGAGGACGCTGAGCAGGATTCTGCGCAGGCGACCGAGCAGGCGGGGGAGTAGTCCGTGCGCTACGATGTGGTCACGATTTTCCCCGAGTACCTGGAGCCGCTGAAGCTGTCCCTGCTGGGTAAGGCGCGCGAGAAGGGCCTGGTGGACCTGCACCTGCACGACCTGCGCGATTACACGTTTGACCGTCACCGCACGGTGGATGACACCCCGTACGGTGGTGGCGCTGGCATGGTGATGAAGGCGGAGCCGTGGGGTCTGGCGCTGGACGAGGTGCTTGCCGCCTCCCCGCTGAACGCTTCCGAAGACTCTACTGAGGGTGCCGAGCCTGTCGAACCCGCCGCTGATACCCGCCCGCTGCTGATTGTCCCGTCCCCGGCGGGTGCCGTTTTCGATCAGGCGATGGCGTATGAGCTGGCGGAGGAGAAGCATATTGTCTTCGCTCCGGCGCGCTACGAGGGCATTGACGAGCGTGTGCTGGACTGGGCGCAGGAGAGCTTCCGCGTGATGCCCGTGTCCCTGGGCGATTACGTGCTCTACGGTGGCGAGGTCGCGGTCATGGCGATGATTGAGGCTATCACCCGCCTGATTCCGGGCGCGATGGGTAACCCCGCCTCCCTGGAGGAGGAGTCGCACACGGGCGGTCTGCTGGAGTACCCGGTGTACACGAAGCCCGCCGTGTGGCGTGACCGTGAGGTGCCGGAGGTGCTGCTGTCGGGTAATCACGGTGCGATTGCGCGTTGGCGTCGTGACCGTCAGATTGAGCGCACCCTGGAGCGCCGCCCGGACCTGTTGGAGGCGTACCCGGTGGAGCAGTGGGATAAGAAGGATCGCCGCTTCTTGGCTGAGCGTGGGGTGCATTTTGCGAACCCGGCGAAGGCGGCTCAGAAGAAGGCGAAGAAGAACCCCGCACCGCAGGCTGATAGCGCGGCTCAGGCGGCACAGCCTGATACTGCACAGTCTAATACCGTGCAGCCTAATACCGTGCAGACCCAGCCGGAATCCTAAGCTTCGAACGGGTGCCTGTGGGTGCCTCATAATTCTCTGAATGGGGGTTAGCGTCATATAACTGTTAGTTGGCGCTAACCCCTATTTTTTGTGCCCGCGAACCGTTATTCTGAGGTTAACCTCGCTAAGAACATAGCTCATCTATAGCTGATGCGAGGTTGTAACCCGCTTTCATCGTTGAAAGCATGTACTCAACAGAAGGAGGACACATGTCCGTTGTTAAGGTTCACCGTTTGGCTGTCGTTGGCGACAACCGTGATGAGCTGGAGAAGCGCTTTGCCGCTGCTCGCCACATCGCTGACTCTTTCCCCGGCTTTGAGGGTTTTGAGCTGTGGCGCCCCCTGGATGAGGGCGGCGACTACTTTGTGGTGACCCGCTGGGTTGATGAGGCAAGCCACGATGCGTATGCGGCGGCTCGTCGTGAGCGTGACCCGAATACTGTTGTCTCTCACGCTGATGGCACCATGAGCTTCGAGAAGGTGGAGTTCAGCGAGTAACGGGTCGCGGCGAGTAACCGGTCACTCTGGGGAATTAATAGATAAACCCCGCCGGTAATCGCTCTGAGCAGGGGTTTACCTCATTTTTATCTCAAATAGTGAGGGGCTGCACTAACTTTTCTGAATATTGCTTTAAGTGGGTATTAGCCCATGTGGAGGCGATATAAGGAGGGTTTAGGGCGGCCCCTCCTTGATTTTTCGGGGCTTAAAATCCGCAGGTATTTCGCTGTGATTGGATATGTGGGTTCGGCGCTATAAAACACCTGAAATACGCTCAATGGGAACCGGTGGAATACCTCAACCTAAAAGTGACACCGTGATGCAAAAAGGCTATTATTATTCCCGAGAGCACACATTCGTCCGTGCCGGTAGTTCGGGCGAAGACAGCGATCCCCTCTCAGCTACATCGCATGACGTAGCTGAGTCACTCAAGGGAAATATTCAGTGCACCCAGGTCAGCGCCTCCTCTGCATAGGAAGGTCTGGCAAGGGCGCCGACTCAACTATCACGTATTCACACAAGTGGTGCATGGTGCGGAACCCCGCAATATATGGGATGGGAGCTTGGTGGTTCGAGCGTTCATCGTGGTTGATGACCCTCCCAGCCGCGGATAGGAATGTGCTTTGCAAAGCGGGTGAGCAAGCCGGTGGTCCGGACCGGTGCTCGCCCGCTCCGCTGTTTAAAAGATTCCTTCAGGCCCTAATGCTTTTCGGGCACTGGGCGCTCGCGGAACTCGATGGGTCGCTTCGCCTTGGGTAGCGAGTACATGACGCGCAGATACGCATCCTCCACCAGCTCTTCTAGCACCCGCTCGGTCACGCCCTCGCCGGCTCCCACAGAGATCCAGTGCCGCTTATTCATGTGCCATGCCGGAATAATGCTCGGGTAGATGCGCCGCAGCACCTCCGACTCTTCCGGGTCGGTCTTCAGGTTCACAATGGGGTAGCCGATGCCCTCCGTGTACATGGCGAAGATCTTGCCGCCCACCCGGTACACCGTGTGCTCGGGCCCGAACGGCTGGTCAGAGGTTGCCAGCGGCATGGCGAGCGCGATGCGGTACAGGGTCTGCTCCAGGTCCTCGGGCCGCAGAACTTTGGGGGAGGGGTTTGTGCTCATAGCTTTGAGTCTAGTGCCCCGCACGGTACCCCGCCTAGCACGCAACCAAAAACTCTCGTACTGCCCGGCAAATCCACGCTAAAATAGGTAACTATGGCTGAATTTATTTATCAGATGATCAAGGCCCGCAAGACTGTGGGCGACAAGGTCATCCTTAACGACGTGACGATGTCGTTCTTCCCCGGCGCCAAGATCGGTATGGTTGGCCCGAACGGTGCGGGTAAGTCGACCATCCTGAAGATCATGGCTGGCCTCGACCAGCCCTCCAACGGTGAAGCACGCCTGACCGCAGGCTACACCGTGGGTATCCTCATGCAGGAGCCGCCGCTGAACGAAGAGAAGACCGTTCTGGGCAACGTTGAAGAAGGCGTGGGCGAAATCAAGTCCAAGCTGGACCGCTTCAACGAAATCTCCGCTCTCATGGCTGAGCCCGACGCTGACTTCGACGCCCTCATGGAAGAAATGGGTCAGCTGCAGGAAGCTATCGACGCCGCTAACGCATGGGACCTCGACTCCCAGCTGGAGCAGGCAATGGAGGCGCTGCGCTGCCCGCCCGCTGACATGCCCGTCACCCACCTCTCCGGTGGTGAGCGCCGCCGCGTGGCACTGTGCAAGCTGCTGCTGCAGAAGCCCGACCTGCTGCTGCTCGACGAGCCCACCAACCACCTGGACGCAGAGTCCGTGCTCTGGCTGGAGCAGCACCTGCAGTCCTACGAGGGTGCCGTCATCGCGATTACCCACGACCGTTACTTCCTCGACCACGTTGCCGAGTGGATCGCTGAGGTTGACCGCGGTAACCTGTACCCCTACGAGGGTAACTACTCCACCTACCTGGAGAAGAAGCGCTCCCGCCTCGAAGTTCAGGGCAAGAAGGACGCTAAGCTCGCTAAGCGCCTGAGCGAGGAACTGGACTGGGTCCGCTCCAACGCTAAGGGCCGCCAGGCTAAGTCGAAGGCTCGTCTGGCACGCTACGAGGAGATGGCTGCGGAGGCTGAGAAGACCCGCAAGCTTGACTTCGAAGAGATTCAGATTCCTCCGGGACCCCGCCTGGGTAACGTCGTTATTGAGGCTGAGAACCTGCAGAAGGGCTTCGACGGCCGCTCCCTGATTAACGGCCTGTCCTTCTCCCTGCCCCGTAACGGCATTGTGGGTGTGATTGGTCCTAACGGTGTGGGTAAGTCCACCCTGTTCAAGACCATCGTTGGCCTGGAGCCCCTCGACGGCGGCGAGCTGAAGGTCGGCGAGACCGTGAAGATCTCGTACGTTGACCAGAACCGCGCGAACATCGACCCGGAGAAGAGCCTCTGGGAGGTCGTCTCTGACGGTCTGGACTACATCCAGGTCGGCAACGTTGAAATGCCTTCGCGTGCGTACGTTTCCGCGTTCGGCTTCAAGGGTCCGGACCAGCAGAAGAAGGCGGGTGTGCTCTCCGGTGGTGAGCGTAACCGTCTGAACCTGGCGCTGACCCTCAAGCAGGGCGGTAACCTGCTGCTGCTCGATGAGCCCACTAACGACCTGGACGTTGAGACCCTCGCATCCCTGGAAAATGCGCTGCTGGAATTCCCCGGCTGTGCAGTGGTCGTCTCTCACGACCGTTGGTTCCTGGACCGCGTGGCAACCCACATCCTGGCGTGGGAGGGCACCGATGAGAACCCGGATCAGTGGTACTGGTTCGAGGGTAACTTCGAGTCCTACGAGAAGAACAAGATTGAGCGCCTCGGCCCTGAGGCTGCTAAGCCGCACCGCGTGGTGCACCGCAAGCTGACCCGATAGGGTTTGGTGGTAAGCCCCGCCTCCTGATGCTGTTATGACGCAGGAGGCGGGGCTTCGCTGTGTCTGCTGGGGAAGGGGTATAGTCCTGCTATCTCACGTGTTGTTCCGCTACGTGGTGGGTTATTCGTCGGTAGAAATAGTTCGCTCAGTGGCGACCGATATATCGTGGCGGATTTCATATTCACGGTTTATAATGGGTATGCACGTAAGTGCAACTGACACATGTGATTACGAAGAGAAGAGCATTATGCTTTCAAAATATAACTGGATGTCCTTGGTCACCGGTCTGTTGCTGATTGCAGCGGCAATCTACATGTTCGCCGATCCCGCTACTCCGCTGGTAGTTCTGGGTTATGTGTTCTCCTTTGCGGTGCTGCTCGGTGGCGTGTTTGAAGTGGTGCGTTACTTCGGCACGCCAAAGCAGGCACGTACCGGCTGGGACCTGGTTGACGGCATCTTGACCGTGGTGGCTGGTCTGATTCTGCTGAGCGCTTCGGCTGGTGCGCAGGCGACGTACATTCCGACTATTGTGGGCGTGTGGCTGATTGCGTGGGCACTGATTCGTCTGATGACTGCCCAGGCCATGAAATACCTGAGCTACGCCGCCGGACGCCACCTGCAGTTCTCTGCTATCGGTACCCTGATCCTGGGTTTGCTCGTGCTGCTGTTCCCGATGATCTTCGGCGTGGCGGCAGTATGGATGGCAGCCCTGGGGCTTCTGGTGACCGGTCTGGTGTTCGTGGGTGACTTCTTCGTTTCCCGCCGCACCAAGAGCACCGTGCATATTTCCCCGGACGGTGCGATTGACATCGAAGCTAGATAAGAGCTTCCTAACGGCTTCTAGACCGTACACTAGAACATAGGAGAGACCGTGTGAGACAACCACCTCACACGGTCTTTCTGTATGCTTTGACGCTCCGAGCTGTCGCTGTACCGGAGCCCTAACGGCGCCCGAGCTTTAGCGATATTCGGGCAGGCGGAACATCATTTCCTGCGCCACGGTCGCCACCAGCTCGCCAGAACGATTGAAAATCGAACCCTGCGCGAGCATCCTGCCGCCCTGCGCGCTCGGGGAATCCAGCACGTACAGCAGCCACTCGTCGGCACGCGCCGAACGGTGGAACCACATCGCGTGATCCAGCGAGGCGCTCTTGAGGCCCGGCTCCAGCCAGAACTTGCCGTGATGGCGCAGAGCCGGCTCCAGCGGCAGATAATCCGAAGCATAGGCGATAGCGGCGCGGTGCTCCGCCTCCGAAGCCTCAGAACCATCAGCATGCACCAGGCGGTCAAAGGTCTTGAACCACACACAGGCACGCGGCTCCGTCGAGGAAGAATCCGGCTGAGTGTACAGGGGCGCGTCCACGTGTCGCATATCAATGGGGCGTTCCCACGCGACCGCCTGTGCAATGGGGTGGGGGAGCTGGCCCAGATAATCGCTGACCATCGGCAGTGACTCGGGGTCCGGAACCTCCGGCATGGTCACTGCGGTGTGCTCCGGGCCGCGGCTATCAGACTGGAAAGACATAATCGCCGAGAACATGGGCGCCTCATCCTGGAACACCTGCACGCGGCGGGTCGAGAAGGAGCGGCTATCGTTCAGGCGCTGAGTGGCGAAGAACAGCTCACGCTCAATATCGCCGGGGCGCAGAAAGTAGGCGTGAATCGAGTGGATGTCCTTGCCCTCCACCGTGCGGTCGGCGGCAATAATCGACTGGGCAAGAACCTGACCACCGAAAGTACGCGGCTGTTCGCGGGTGAGCGTCACACCGGTGGACACTTCATCACTACCGAAGGAGGCGGGCGCCGCCTCCACGGGGGAGAGGTCCAGCATCCGCATGAGGTTTTGAGTCACAGTGGGCTTGGTCATGGTTTTATTCTCGCACGTTTTCAATGAGCCGGTTTCTGGCGTAGAGTGGGAGAGCATACTCTGAGACAACCACGACAGGTTGATTCGGAACATTGACTAGGAAATATTGACCCGGATTATCGATCCGGAACATCTATTTCACACACCATCGCATATATCACCCACCAACTTGCCACCGGGCAGGCTAACGCCGAAAAGGAGCAGAAATGACTACGCCGTCTGAAACTACCCCTGATACCGCACAGGACAACGCTCCCGACCAGAACAACGCGCCCGCACCTATCGAGCTCAGGTACAACCCCCACGAAGGCGTGGAGGAACCCTTCCTGATTCTGCCCGGCGGCGCCCAGGGTGCCGCAGTAGTCAAGGATCTTGCCACCTACATTTCTCGCGCCCTGGCGGTGAACCCGGACGCCGCTATCCGCCTGACCGCGCGCGGCCGCGTGGTGGCGGTATTCGCCTGCTCCCTGGAGCCGGAGGACGCCTCCTCGGAAACCCCGGTCATCATGGGTCTGCGTGCCCTGCACCTGCTGGCTGACTCCACCCTGGACATGACCGTACAGGCGCAGGCGCTGCTGGACCGTCTGGCGCGTCTGCAGAAGCAGGCAGAAGAGCAGGTTAACGAAGAGAACCCGCAGCTGGTGCTGTTCATGCCGCCGGTGACCGTCAACGCCAGCTGGGCGGGTAAGTCCGCCCCGCTCAGCGGCTGGTACGAGGTCGGTACCGTCCCGGTTGAAGAGTTCCACCGCGCCACCGCAGAGGGCCTGGAGGCGGTAGAACGCGCCCTGCCCGAGAACCCCGGCGCCGCGGTGCTGTCCACGGTGCGCTCGCGTATTTGGTCCTCCGATATGGTGCTGGAATACCTACCTGAGTTCGATACTGTGCTAGTACCGACCGGCGCGGCATTCGCCCTGCGCGTGTTTGGTTTCATCCCGGAAGGCTTCACGGGCGATCTGCCGTTGTTCGCGGCGCACGTAGGTTCGGAGGAGTGGCTGCGCATTGTGGCGCCCGCCGGTATGGTGCTGGTGCGCCGCGGTTCCGGTTCGCTGCTCTAACTTTCCTCGAGACATTTCTAGACTTTTTACGCTGGTGGTGTGGGCTCTTTGCCTACGCCACCAGCGGTTTTTCTATGCCGTATGACATCAACGGGGTAGTTGTAATAATGACATTCGATAGGGCATTACTTTACGAAAATAGGGTATTCTAGAGAGACTACGCCCTTTCACCGGGGCGTCTTTGACACACCGATTACCAGCCACACCGCACGGGAACTCTTCCGCCGCGCCCTCACCAGGCGCATTCTTCCCGTACGGATCGAAAGTGAGACCTATATGGATCTGATTGCAGTCGACATTGACGGTACCCTTGCCAGCAACCGAGATCAGATGGACAAGTACCTGACCGGTTTCTTCGCAAGCAACCGCCGATTCTTCAAGGCCATCCGCAACGCCACGGTCAATGTTGAAATTGCCGACCGTGTTCGCGAAATCGCGGCAGACACCGGCGCAGAGGTCGTAGTAATTACCGGCCGCGATGGCACCTACATGAAGGAATTGAACCAGTTCATCGCCCGCGCAGGTCTGGAACCCAAGCACGTGTTCGCTAAGCCCGGCAACGACGGCTCCAACAGCCCCGCATGGAAGGACTCCGTCATTGAGTCCCTGATTGCTGACGGCAACCGCATTATCCACGCTTTTGAAGACACCGACCACGAGGTGTACCTGCGCCGCGGCATTCCCGTCACCTGGGTCGCCCCGATTCGCGACTACATTGGCGAATGGCACTACGAGTCGATCGACATTGACCCGGTCGCCTGGGCTGCCGAGCAGCGTGAGAAGGAAGCCGCTCGTGAGCGTCAGAAGCGTCGCCTTGCGGAGGGCGTGCTCGCACACCAGAAGGCCGAGGCGAAGGAACGCCAGGCAAACGTCGCGGCATAAAACCCGCACACCAACTTGAGAGCTGCGGTGGGTAACCCACTCAAACGAATGAGGCGCCGGAAGGATTCAATCCTCCCGGCGCCTCATTCTAATGCTATATGCGTTGATCGAAGCTGATGTACTCGGCTGATTACACAGTTAGTTTACGCGGTGCCGAGCAGTTCACGCAGACGAGTCGCAAAGGGGCCCGCCAGCTTATGGTGCGCCTTCTCCTTCAGATGCACGCCATCAGCCATGTCACCCTCAGCCAGGTAGAGGCTCTGCCAGCCCGAGGTGTCCATGAACAGCACGCCGGTCTCGCGGGCACCCTGCCTTGCCACCTCGTTTGCCACGTGACGCTTATGTGCCACCTGCTTATCCGGTGCAGACGCCTCATCCATAGACACCACACCACCGAACACAATCTTCGACGACGGGTACATACGTCGCAGCTGCTCAATGACCTGAGTCTGGTGAGCGTTCACGTGCTCGCGAGCCTTCGTCTCATCCTCGTGAATGTAAATGTCATTGCCGGAGGCGTCCAGGTAAATCACGCCGGGGTTACCGTTCGGCAGAGCCCAACGGCCACCCATCACACCCTGATAGTAGGAAGGGCACACACCCTCGCGGGCGGTCACAAAACCGATGCCGCCGCAACGGAACAGGTACGGGACGAAACCTGCCTGCTTCAGACCCAAACCAACCCAGGAGGTTGCGGTCACCTGCGAGTCACCAATCACTAGGGCGTCCTTAGGGCCAAGAACATTGGTGTTACGCGGCAGACCGTTCGCCTTATCCCAGTAGAGTTCAGCCTTCTCAAACTTGGTGTACAGAACGCCCTTCTTGGATCGCCAGCTCACCGGCAGACCCTCCCAACCGGCAAAGTCGCTGTACCCGCGCTGCTTCCACCAGTGCTCGTAGACGCCGGATTCCACCGCAACCGGACCGTACTTGGGGGTGTACATGACCACGCCACCCTTGAACTGCTGAACCAGCATGTCGGCGGCATCAGCGGAGGCGGGGAACGGCGCCTGAATCTCACCGGTTGCCTGCGCACCCTCCTTGCCGAAGGCGTTCTGCGCGGTGCGTTCCATCTTCTGCGCCGGGGTGGTCGGTTCCGGAGTCGGCTCGGGGGAGGGGGACTCGCTGGGGCTTTCCTGCGCCGACTGGGTAGGCTCGGCGCCCGTAGCAGCGGTAGCAGCGGTGCTACCGGGTGCGGTGAAGCCTCCTGCGGAGTACACGCCAAAGGAACCGGCGGCAACCACAGCAAGGATTGTGCCGGTCAGAGAAACTTTCGCGATAGGAGACTTGATAGAAGGCATGCACAACAGTATACGATAGGCGCAACCCCAAGTAGAGAGCTTTTGAGGGATATTCAAATGAAAATAACAAAAAATATGCACCGCAGTGACAATATTTTAGACTCGGTATGCAAACCGGTGTGCGACTTGGGGCGCAACTCAAAATAGAACCGGCATACCCCCCATATAGAAACGTCCCCTCCCACCCCGAATCGGGGTAGAAGGGGACGAATAAAAACTTATGAGAGCAGGCAATGAACCCGCCTCAGCTCACAAGCATTGTTAGATGTCAGCCGCCTGAACCTTCAGCGCACGAGCCACGCCGTCGCGTGCCTCCGCAATCTGACGGTACAGAGCCGCAGCATCCTCAGGCAGAGAAGCCAGGTACGCCTCGGTACGCTCCAGCAGCTCAGCGGTCGGCTCGCTCGGGTACATGCCACCAATAATCTGCATGGAAATCTCGTGCGAACGCGAACGCCAAATACCCTCAATCTGCTCGAAGTACGGCTCATCGTACTGGGCAATCAGCTCGGGCTTGCCGGACTTGAAACCGGAAATAGCGTAACGCTGAATCATGTTCGACAGTTCGCCGGTCACCATGATCTTGTTCCAGTACTCAGCCTTAGCCTCCGCGGTCGGAATCGACGCGTATGCCTGAGCGGCGTACTGCTGACCGTTCGCGGTGTTGTCGTTCTCCAGCTCCGCAGCAATCTGCTCGGCGGAGAAACGGCCACCGGTAGCCAGGCGGCACACCAGGTTCCAACGCAGGTCAGCGTCAATATCCAGGCCCTCAAGGGTCAGCTCACCCTCGAAGAGACGCTGCACGTTGTCGTACTGCTCCTCGGTGCGGGTCTGGTTGATGAACGCCTGCAGCAGCTGCAGCTGAGCATCCGAATCGGGCTCTGCAACGCATGCCAGCTCCCAGAGACGGTCAGCGGCACGGTGGCGGGTCTCCTCGCGAGCCTCAGGAGCCACGAAGGAGTGCAGGGTAGCGGACAGGTTGTTAATCTGGGTGCGCAGAGCGGTGGAGTTAGTCTCCTGGCCGATGTTGTTCAGCACCAGGTCAACGTACTTACGCGCCGGCATCTGAGCGTCACGCACAGTATCCCAGAGCGAACCCCAGACCACGCCGCGAGCCACGGACGAATCAATGTCGCCCAGGTGCTTGATAGCGGTCTCGATGGAACGCTCATCCAGGCGAATCTTGGCGTACGCCAGATCCTCATCGTTCAGCAGCAGCAGGTCGGGGCGCTTCTTACCGAGAGCCTCCTCAACCACGGTCAGCTCGCCGTCAATATCCAGCTCGATGCGGTCGGTGCGGGTCAGCTTGCCGTCCACCAGGTTGTAGAAACCAATCACGGCACGGTGCGGGCGCAGAGTCTCGAAGCCCTCAGCGTAGGACTGACGGATACCCAGGTTCGAAATGTTGCCCGCCTCATCATTCTCAACCTCAACGGCGAGAGTGTTCACACCAGCGGTCTCAAGCCACTTAGCGCTCCACGCACGCACGTCACGGCCGGAGGTGCGCTCCAGCTCAACCAGCAGGTCGTCAAGAACGGTGTTGCCCCAGCTGTGCTTATCGAAGTACACCTTCAGGGCAGCCATGAAGTTCTCCTGGCCAACCCACGCCACCATCTGACGCAGCACCGAAGCGCCCTTCGCGTACGTAATGCCGTCGAAGTTCACCTGAACATCGGCAAGGTCACGAATCTCAGCCACAATCGGGTGGGTGGAAGACAGCTGATCCTGACGGTACGCCCAGGTCTTCTCCGACGCGGCGAAGGTAGCCCACGCCTCCTTCGCGTAGCGGGTGTTCTCCGCAGCAGCCAGGGTCGACATGAACTCAGCGAAGGACTCGTTCAGCCACAGGTCGTTCCACCACTTCATGGTGACCAGGTCGCCGAACCACATGTGAGCCAGCTCGTGCAGAACGGTGATAGCGCGGCGCTCACGCAGAGCCTCCGCAACCTTGGAACGGAAGACGTAAGTCTCCAGATAGGTCACGCAGCCAGCGTTCTCCATCGCACCGGCGTTGAACTCGGGCACGAACAGCTGATCGTACTTTTCGAACGGGTACGGGGTCTTGAACTGCTCCTCGTAGAACTCGAAGCCCTGACGGGTCAGCTCAAACATGTCCTCAGCATCCACAAACGGCATGAGGGACTTACGAGCGTACACACCCAGCGGAATCACGCGACCCTCAGAGTTAGTCAGCTCGCTGGTGACCTTCTCGTAGGGGCCAGCCACAATCGCGGTAATGTACGAAGACATGCGCGGGGTCGGCTTGAAGAACCAGGTCTTCGCACGGCCGCAACCGCACTCCTTCTCCTCAACCTTCACCTCGGGCTGGTTAGACACAACCACCCAGTGCGAGGGAACGCGCACAATAAACTCGAATTCAGCCTTCAGGTCGGGCTGCTCAAAGACGGGGAACACGCGGCGGGAGTCCGGCACCTCAAACTGGGAGTACAGGTACACTTCGCCGTCGGCGGGGTCCACGAAACGGTGCAGACCCTCACCGGTGTTGGTGTAGAACATCTCTGCGTCAATGACCAGGGTGTTCTCAGCAGCAAGGTTCGGCAGCTGGATGCGCTCGCCGTCCGCCAGGTCGGTGCTCAGCTCTTCGCCGTTGAGGTTAATGGACTTGACCGAGGAAGTGATGGCGTCAATGAAGGTGGAGGCACCTTCCTGAGCGTCGAAGCGGATTTCAACCTTCGAGGAGAAGACGTCTTTGTCCTTCGGAAGGTCAAGTTCAATACGGTACGAGTGCACGCGCTTAATAATGGATGCGCGTTCGGTTGCCTCATTGCGGGTTAGGTTCAGGCCGGGCATACAGCTCCCTCTCCTTAGATGTGAATAGCGTGCCGTGTTGACACGCCCTGTCATGGTGCGCTGGTTCCCGAGGTGCGCGGCTCCTGCGACGCTGCATACGTAGCGCTGGAGGCGTTCAAGTTTGGGCGCGGCGAATCGGGACACCAAAAAGTGCCATATCCCACAGTCTACCGTATAGGTGGGGGTTTAGAAGGCTTCGCATTACCCGAACCCGCGCGAATTCGATACAGTTAAGATAGAAAAAACCCAAGCGGGGGAGCGTATCCCACCTGATGGATGCGCGGCGCACTCTAGCAACGGCGCTCAGAACTGAGACCCGGCGCCTCCCACGAACGCACAAACGCACGTCACACCAAATCACCAGGAGAGTACCATGCGCGTACACATCGCAACCGACCACGCAGGCCTCGAACTGAGCCACTACCTGATCGAATCCCTCACCGCCGAGGGCTACGAGATGATTGACCACGGCCCCGCCGACTACGACCCGCTGGATGACTACCCCTCGTTCTGCATTAACGCAGCCCTTGGTGTGAAGCGTGACCGCGAGGCCGGCCTGGACTCCCTCGGCATCGTGCTGGGCGGTAGCGGCAACGGCGAACAGATGGCTGCGAACAAGGTTGAGGGTATCCGCGCGGCTCTGGCGTGGAACCACGACACCGCGGCACTGGCTCGCGAGCACAACAACGCACAGGTCGTTGCTGTGGGTGGCCGCCAGCACAGCAAGGAAGAAGCACTGGAAATCATTAAGATCTTCCTGGCTACCCCCTGGACCAACGAGGAGCGTCACGCACGCCGTATCGGCCAGCTGGCTGAGTACGAGCAGACCGGCGACATTGCCGGCAAGCAGATTGACGCTGCCTAAGCTCTAAAATCTGAGGCGCATAGTGCAGGCTATGCGCCTCAGTCGTCTCTGCGCCCCATATAATCCGCACTATTTCTAGCCGCGCTATTTCCAGCCCACAAGTTTTCGAGGAGAACCCGTGCCCGAAGGCCACTCCATCCACCGTATCGCCCGCCAAATCAGCGACGTCTTCACCGGCGAGCGCGTGCAGGTTTCCTCCCCGCAGGGCCGCTACACTGAGGGTGCCGCCCTGCTGGACGGTCACACCATCACCGGGGCATACGCGCACGGTAAGCACCTGTTCGTGACCTTCGAAAACGACCTGACCCTGAACGTGCACCTGGGTATTTACGGTAACTGGAGCTTCGGCGGGGACGAGACGTTCACGGGTGCTTCGAGCATTGGCGCGCCCCGCAAGATTGGTGAGAAGGAATATGCGGCGGGGGAGGAGCAGCCCTACGCCGGTCCTCCCGAACCGAAGAGTACGGTGCGTTGCCGTATTGTTTCGGAGCACGGCTGGGCGGATCTGGTGGGCCCGACTATCTGCCGCACCCTCACCCCGGAGGAGGTGCGCACCGTCCGCTCCAAGCTCGGCCCCGACCCGCTCAACCCGGACGCCGACCCCGAACAGTTCTACCGCGCGGCACGCAAGAGCTCCCGCCCGATTGGTGTGATTTTGATGGGCCAGGCGGCAATCTCCGGCGTGGGCAATATCTTCCGCGCCGAGTCGCTGTACCGCCAGGAAATTGATCCGCTACGCCCCGGCAAGAGCCTCAGTGACGAGGAACTGGAGCGACTCTGGGAAGACAATAAGCACCTGCTGGTCATCGGCGTGCGCGTGGGGCGCATCATCACCACCGAACCCGAAGACCGCCCCGGCATACCCGAAACCGAAGCGTGGCCCGACCACGCCAACTACGTGTACATGCACCACGGCGAGCCCTGCCGCCGCTGCGGAACCACCATCCGCATGGAAGAAATTGCCGGCCGTAAACTCTACTGGTGCCCCGGCTGCCAGGTCTGAAAACAGGTCTAAAAACTACTCAAATATTTGACAGCCCAGATGGAACCTCGCTACTATAGTCAAGTTCCATTCCGGGGATGTAGCTTAATGGTAAAGCCTCAGTCTTCCAAACTGATTACGCGGGTTCGATTCCCGTCATCCCCTCGAGATTTAGGGTCTCGACGCTTTCGCGTCGAGGCCCTTTCTTTTTCCCTCGAGGGGATGACGGGAATCCCTTCCGCATGCGGATTTATTTCCTCGCGCGCTCGGAATCCGCACGCTCCAGCTCGTCATCCCCTCCACCTCGCATCCACACAAAACACCCTACAAAACCAAGGGAGATAGGGGAGTACGCGCTCAGTGGAAATAAACCGCGCACGAGCCGCTGTGTTGGGCATTTAGCGGGAAAACAGGTAAACTAGGGCACTGACTGTGTTAAACACGCAAGTGCGCAACACGGTCGGTTTCACGGGGCGTGGCGTAGCTTGGCTAACGCGCCTGCTTTGGGAGCAGGAGATCGCAGGTTCGAATCCTGTCGCCCCGACGTGAAACGGTTGCCGCGACGCTACAGGGTCGTGGCGCTCTTTCCACTAAGCAACCGCGGCACACACGATTCGTGCCGCACCGAAACTATATGAGGAGATCACGGACGTGAAGACCGCCGTCGAGAAGCTCAACCCGACCCTCGCAAAGATTGAGGTCGAGGTTCCCTTCGCAGAATTCAAGCCCTACCTGGACCGCACCTACAAGAACCTCTCGGGTCAGATCAGCGTTCCCGGCTTCCGCAAGGGTAAGCTGCCCAAGCAGCTCATCGAGCAGCGTGCGGGCTTCGACTACATCGTCGAGGCATCCCTGAACGACGCTCTGAACGACTACTACGCACAGGCACTGGGCGAGAACGAACTCTCCCCCCTGGCACAGCCCGAGCTGGACGTTCAGTCCCAGCCCTCCACTGAGAACCGTGAGGCAGACCTCAAGCTGACCATCACCGTCACCGTCCGCCCCGAAATCGAGCTGCCCAACTACGAGGGCCTCGAGGTTGAGGTTGACGAGGTAGAGGTCACCGCTGAGGACGAGGTTCAGGCACTGGACGCTCTGCGTGAGCGCTTCGGCACCCTGAAGACCGTTGAGCGCCCCGCAGCTGACAAGGACTTCGTGACCATCGACATCGCCGCAGAAATCGACGGCGAGCAGGTAGACGCAGCAAACGACCTGTCCTACCAGATTGGTTCCGGCACCATGCTCGACGGCATCGACGAGGCTCTGACCGGCCTGTCCGCTGGCGAGGACGCAACCTTCGAGACCAAGCTCTCCGGCGGCGAGCACGCAGGCGAGCAGGCTGTCATCAAGGTCAAGCTCTCCGCAGTCAAGGAGCGCGAGCTGCCCGCAGCTGACGACGAGTTCGCACAGCTGGCTTCCGAGTTCGACACCATCGACGAGCTGAAGGAAGACATCAAGAAGCAGGTTGCAGAAGCTAAGGTTGCCGAGCAGGGCACCCAGGCACGCGACAAGGTCCTCGCAAAGCTCGTTGAGCTCGTTGAGATCCCCGTCCCCGAGAAGGTTATCGAGGACCAGCTCGAGCAGCACTTCAACAACCCCAACGCTGAAGCAGGCCACGACACCGAGGAGCACCGCGCCGAGGTTCGCGAGAACACCGAGACCGCATTCAAGAACGAGATGGTTCTCGACGCTGTTGCGGACAAGGAAGAAGTGACCGTTGACCAGGCTGAGATGATCAACTACATCATCACCATGAGCTCCCAGTACGGCATGGACCCCAACCAGTTCGCACAGATGCTGGACGGCTCCGGCCAGGCAGGCGCACTGGTCGGCGAGGTTCGCCGCTCCAAGGCTCTGGCAGCAGTGCTGAAGACCGCAGTGGTCAAGGACACCAAGGGCAACGTTGTTGACCTGTCCAAGTACCTGGGCGAGGGCGAAGAGGCAGCTGCCTAAATCCCGCCACGGTCTGCAAAAAGCCACCCCGCTAGAGGGCGTGCGCTGATTGCTTGAAACGTGTAGCCTCAGCGGGCATCCACCGAATTACCGGTTGGGTGCCCGCTGAGGCTCTTTTTCACCCCAAGTTACTTCGCCCGCAATTCCTCCCCGCAACACCCCGAATGCGCATGCAGGCTCGTCAGTACCGCATATGCTGGGCGCTGTGCTTCACGCTGTGCTTCACCCCCTGGCGAACGAACAACCCGAAGGGAAGCGGGGGAGAGCAACTATCGGTAAGGTAGTAGCAACGAAACTTTTCGCGTGCGCTCCGGCGCGTAAATCGCGCAAAGATGCAGCGAAGACCCATTAGAGAAGAAGAGGAAGAATGTCCAGCTACATGCCTCTGCCCATCGGCGCCTCCCAGGCAGCCGGCGTGGCGCCCGCGCCGTCTATGGCAACCCCCATCGTTGGTGCCCAGGAAGATTACGTCTACAACAGCCTCCTGAAGGAGCGCATTATCTGGCTCGGCTCCGAGGTGCGCGACTCCAACGCTAACCTCATCTGCTCCCAGATGCTGTTGCTCTCGGCTGAAGACCCCGAGGCAGACATCTACCTGTACATCAACTCGCCCGGCGGCTCCGTGACCGCTGGTATGGCAATCTACGACACCATGCAGCTCATCCCGAACGACGTGGTGACCGTGGTGACCGGTATGGCAGCATCCATGGGTCAGTTCCTGCTCACCGCAGGCACCATCGGCAAGCGCTACGCAACCCCGAACGCCCGCATCCTCATGCACCAGCCCCTCGGTGGTATTGGCGGTACCGCATCGGATATCCGCACCCAGGCTGAGCTGATTCTGGACATGAAGAAGCGCCTGGCAGAGATTACCGCTGAGCGCACCGGCAAGAGCCTGGAAACCATCCTGAAGGATAACGACCGCGACAACTGGTTCAACGCGGAAGAGGGCCTGGAGTACGGCTTCTTCGACCACATTGCGACCACCGCCGGTAAGCTGCCCGAATCGAAGAACGCATAAGGGAGATGCACATGAACTACCTGCCGAACGATATCACCACCTCGGCGCCGGCTATGCCGAGCAACCGCTACGTGCTCCCCAGCTTCGAGGAGCGCACCCCCTACGGTTACAAGCGTCAGGACCCGTACGCAAAGCTGTTCGAGGACCGCATCATCTTCCTGGGCACCCAGGTGGACGACGCATCCGCTGACGACATCATGGCTCAGCTGCTGGTGCTGGAGGCACAGGACCCCGAGCGTGACATCACCCTGTACATCAACTCGCCCGGCGGCTCCTTCACCGCAATGACCGCTATCTACGACACCATGCAGTTCATCCGCCCCGAGATCCAGACCGTGTGCCTGGGTCAGGCGGCATCCGCTGCGGCGGTTCTGCTGGCTGCCGGTACCCCCGGCAAGCGTCTGGCACTGCCGAACGCTCGCGTGCTGATTCACCAGCCCGCTCTGAGCGGCCAGCAGGGCGGTCAGGCATCTGACATTGAGATTCACGCGAACGAGGTTATGCGTATGCGTGAGTGGACTGCACAGACCCTGGCGCTGCACTCGGGCAAGACCTACGAGGAAGTTGACCGCTCCATTGAGCGTGACAACATTCTGACTGCGGCTGCTGCTCTGGAGTACGGCCTGGTCGATAAGGTGCTGGAGTCTCGTAAGTTGCGTAAGCCTGCGACCAACACCGCTATTTCCCACACCTAAACTTTAGTTTTGAGGAATATCCCCGAGTATTTTTCGGGGGAGGGGCGGCATTGCCCCGTGTGCGAGCCTTCGGGCTGGTGCGCGGTGCGGTGCCGCTTCTTTTTGTGCACCGTGGGTGTATTTGGTGGGTCTCCGTGTGGTGCTTCAGTAGGTGACTCTGACCTGCACTTTACCCTTGTGAATCACCGTCATATCGGGGTGTGGAAGTTCCTGCCGCCGTCATAAAAGACGCGCTTTGTCATATGCCCGGTAAGTCCGTTCATTTGCGGTGCGTAATTCTTGGTTCCGGGGTGAACTCCGGTAGCCTTAGAAAAGGAGAAAATTCGAGTATTTCATACCGTTTTCTCACTCAAACTAGGGCGCCCACCACCCGCCGGTGCTCCTCCTGAGAAATCACCGCAGACATCAGGTCACTGACCCTTCTGCGCCGATTTCACCACGCCGATCGAAAGGGAATTTTCGTGGCCACAGACGTCATTGTGCCTCCCGAACAGCCCAACGCCAGCATGCGATGCTCCTTCTGCAAGAAGACTCGCGCGCAGGTTTTTAAGATTGTGCTCGGCCCGAATGTTTCTATCTGCGACGAATGCGTGGAGCTGTGCGAAGAGATCCTCGCTGAAGAGCGTCTGAAGGTGAAGGCCCCCGCCGCTGCGCCCGCGCCTCAGCTGGCTACTCCGCGCGAAATTTACAGCTACCTCAACGACTACGTCATCGGTCAGGACGCGGCGAAGCGCACCCTGGCGGTGGCGGTGTACAACCACTACAAGCGCATCCACGATATTGATAACCCGGTGTTGACCTCCCGCATTCTTTCGGCGACCGCGGGGGAGCAGGTGGAGCTGGGCAAGTCAAATATTCTGATGCTCGGACCGACCGGTTGCGGTAAAACCTACCTGGCGGCAACCCTGGCGAAGAAGCTGGATGTGCCCTTCGCCCTGGTCGACGCAACCACCCTCACCGAGGCGGGCTACGTGGGTGACGACGTGGAGAACATTCTGCTGCGCCTCATCAACGCCGCTGACGGCGATATTGCCAAGGCTCAGCGCGGCATCATCTACATTGACGAGATCGACAAGATTGCCCGTAAGGGTGGCGAGAACCTCTCCATCACCCGTGACGTGTCCGGTGAGGGCGTGCAGCAGGCGCTGCTGAAGATTATTGAGGGTACCGTGGCGACCGTACCCCCGGAGGGCGGCCGCAAGCACCCGGCGCACGCGAACATTGAGATTGATACCTCGAACATTCTCTTCATCGTGGCTGGAGCCTTCGACAATATTGACGACCGCATCGCAGCCCGAGTGGGCGCCGGCGGCATCGGTTTCGGTGCTGAACTGGGTGGCTCCGTGAAGAACCCGCTGGACCAGATCATGCCCGAGGACCTGGCGCACTACGGCATTATCCCCGAGCTGATTGGCCGCCTGCCGGTCATCTCGACCCTGAGTGAGCTCAACGAGGAAGAGCTGGCTCGCGTGCTGACGGAACCGAAGAACGCACTGCTCAAACAGTACCGTCACCTCTTCGCCCTGGATGGCGTGGACCTGGTCATCGACGACGCAGCGATTGCGGCTATTGCCCGTCTCGCCGCCGAACGCGGCACCGGTGCCCGCGGCCTGCGCGCCATGATGGAGCAGATTCTGCAGCCGATTATGTTCGACATCCCGGACCGCACCGATGTGGTGTCCATCGTCATCGGTGAGGACACCGTGCTCAACGGCACGGAACCCCGCTACGTGCTGCAGGCACCCGACCCCGAAACCGAGACCACCCGCACCGTGAAGGGGGAGGCGAAGGCTGCCTCCCTGAAGGAAGCGGACCGTCAGGCGGCATAACCGAATACTTCCAGCCGATAGGCTAGGGAATAAAGAAGCCGTCGCCCCGGTTATACGGGGTGACGGCTCACTAGCAGGTACTGCTCTCGCTGGCGTGTCCTGATGAGTGTGTACCGAAGAATAAGCGCCGGCTCATAGAAGCGGCTGGCACAACCGTATGAGAGAGGAACACTCATGGCTGAGAACGCACCCGCACAGATTGATTTCTGGTTCGACCCGATCTGCCCCTGGTGCTGGATTACCTCCCGCTGGATTGGCGAGGTGCAGAAGGTCCGCAACGTTGAGGTGACCTGGCGCCCCTTCTCGCTGTCCATGCACAACCAGGGCCGCGACCTGCCCGCCGACTACCAGGCAATGATGGACCAGTCCTGGGCGCCGACCCGCCTCATCACCGCTGTGCGCGAGCTGCACGGTAACGAGGTTATTAAGCCCCTCTACGACGCTCTGGGCGAGCAGATTCACCACAACAGCAACAAGGCCGATTCCTACCGCGATGCAATCGTCAAGGCGCTGGAGGAGGTCAATCTGCCCGCAGAGCTGGCGGACGTAGCCTTCACCGATCAGTACGATGAGCAGATGCGCGCCTCCCTGGACCTCGCACTGGAGACCGTGGGCGGCACCGATGTGGGTGTTCCGCTGATTTCCATTAACGGCACCGCTTTCTTCGGCCCGGTCATCTCCCCGAGCCCCGCCGGTGAAGAGGCAGGTAAGCTCTTCGACGGCGCCCTGGCGCTGGCTTCCTACCCCGGCTTCTTTGAGCTCAAGCGCCCCCGTAACGTGGGCCCGATTTTCCACGGCGAAAAGGGTGAAGCCTAAGAAGCCTGCAATGTGCTGAGATTCCTGCAATGCGCGCAGGCCCGGTAGAGTCTGCGGCTGCAGAGCAAAAAAGTACCGCCCGATCATGTACTGACCGGGCGGTACTTTTCTATTCACTATGTTGCGCTGAAACGTGCAATCTACGCGCGGTGAGCGTTGCTTGCAGAGGTAGCTTTGCGTGCCTTCTGCGCATTGTGCGTCTTCTGCGCTTTCTGGGCTTTCTGAGCCTTGCGCTGTGCCCTGTGCTCGAGAACCTTCGGGTGCGTTGCGCGCTGCACGATCTTCGTATCGCGCATGTGGAAGGTGCGGGTTGCCGTGTACTGGACCGCCGCATCCGAGGTGAACGCCAGCATCGCAAACACCGCAACACCCAGCTGGAAGAAAATCGTGGACAGCGGCAGGGACTGGTGGCCCCACAGCACACCGCCGGTAATCGCTGCGAAGTTCAACGCAGTCAACAGCAGAGCCAGGCGACGAGCCTTCGACGAGCCGCGCAACGTGCTCCACAGCAGGAACAGGTGCACCGCCGAATAAATTGCTACAAAACCCACCAGCACGGTGCCGGTAATGGTGAGCAGCACGTTGCTATCCACCTGATCGAAGAGGTCCAGCAGCTCAATGTCGTTGCCGGAGCCTTCCTCCAGCAGCTTGGCGCGAAGTGCCGGGCGGCTGAGCGCCAAAATGACGCTGTTGACAATGTCGGCGAGGGTCACAGCGATGAGCATACCCGAACCAACCAGCAGGCTCAGCGGCATGCGGTACGCCAGGTCGTGCGCACTGGAGAGGTGAATTTCTTCCTGCTCCTGCGGCTCCAGTCCCTCATTGTTTAGCACGATGACCGGGAGCGCGCCGTCCGTGCGGATCGCGTCACCGCCGCCGTTACGGGCGTGGTAGCCGGAGGAAAAATCGTGCAGAATCTCAACGTGAGTTTCCGGGTGAGCGTACTGAATGGACTCCACAATGTAGTCGCGTTCAAAGTCGGTTTCAGCGTCAATGCGGTGCGTGACCTGCAGAGTGAAGAAACTGAAACCCACACCAGAGTCGTACGTGCCCGCCGCCAACCAATCCACCTGGTGACCGCCCGGCAGAAGCCAGCCGTCCGGGGTTTTCCAGAAGCGCACGTGGTGGCGCTTCTCGGGGTTGCCGTCCACTTCCTTCTGGTAGGCGAAAGCCTGCGTCTTACCAAAAATTTTCAGCGGGGAGACGGGTGCCTCCGCGTAGGAACGGCGGGTGATGGTGGAAAGAATAATCTTCCAGGAAGAGACGAGGGTGACGTCATCAGCGCGGGTCCAGCCGGCGTCCTGCATGACCTGGTGAATCTGCTCCTCGGTACCAATCAGACCGATATTGACCGGGTCACCGAGCAGACCGTCCGGGGTGCGGGTGCGCCCAATAAAGTAGTCGGGCACGTAGATGCGGGTCATGATCGCGTGAAAACGCGGTAGCGTCAGGTACGCGGTGACCGCCCAGAAAATGAAGGCGATGGGGAAACCCCAGAAAGAATGGCCGACCGTATTCGCCAGAATCATGAAGGTCAGCACGAGGGCGGCGACGCCGGCGAAGATAAAGAAGAGAGTGTCCCAGAAATCAACCCAGAAGCTACGCGGCACGAGGTCTTGCGCCGCACCGCGCGTGTCAATATCGCCACGGTAAACCGGTGGCGAGGTGACTGGGGGAGCAACATCGCTACGTATAGGCCGCAGGACGCGTTTTTGGTGGGACATTCCCGCCCTTTCTGCAACATAGTTAGGGTCTTTGAATATCCATAACTATAGCAAGGGGCAGGTTATGTGAAGTACGCATTCCGGGCAGGGCTTAATCGCTTGGCTCGATAGCCCCGCCGCAGAAAAACGCGGTACAACGCGGAGTGCTGGCGTTGCCGCGCGAAAGAAATAAAGGGTGACCCTACTCGGGGAGGGGCTTAGCCTCAACCGCAGCACGTGCGGCGGCAATGGAGCTTTCGTGGTGCAGCATATCGCGGCTTTCACGCATGAGGCGCACCCACTTGCGGGTCAGTTCCTCAAGTTGCTGAGCGGTCAACGAACCGGAGGCGATGCTCGCCTCATCGGTGGCGGCGCTGGTGGAAATGTGCTGATGCCACAGGTCGTACACTTCGTTGGTGTAGCTGGCACGCAGCGCCTGGGCATGTTCACGTGCCTGGCTGATGTACTCGTTCAGGCTCGTGTGATAGTGCTGAAGCTGATCGGGGGAAATGTTGGCTTGTGCTCCTGGCGGCGTGCTCGGGGTTGAGCTCTGCCTCGCCTGGGGTTTGTTCGGTAATCCGGAAGAGGATGAGTATGAATTCATGAGGATATGGGGTGCGCCTACTTTGGCGCGGGTCAGAGTCAGGACGCATCGCTGCGCCTGACGGGTGGTTTATTGTCGTGCGGTTGGTCGGGGTATGTCTTGCTCGTACCGGTGATTTGTCTGTTGCTGAAGTTGAATAGAGGGTTGTTCCCGATGGTAAAACCCTCGCATCAACAATCATACATAAAGTGACAGTCAATCTCATAAGGTTGATTATGCTCTTTGCACATTGATGAACAGAAAAAGGGATTGAAAATCCCACATAATCCCTACAGAACAGCAGACTAAAACCCACATTATTGGGGGAGGAGGTTGTGAAGGTGCTAGGGATGGGTACGGGCACCCGCGGGTACCGAATGTGTAAAGCCTCTAGTCAGAGTCGTAAAAGCGCCATACAAAGCACCGCCCGCAGTCGAGCATCACGCTCTCCGGGTACCTTGCCTGCAGAAACCAACGAACCGCAGACACAGAAAACGGGGCGGTACCGTCAATCGGTACCGCCCCGTCCTCAACACCAACTCGGTGTTATGTCACTAAGCAATGAACGTTAGATTCGATTACTCAGCTGCTTCTTCCACAACGAGTACAACGTCGCGAACCTCCAGCTCGCCCTCAGCTGCCACCAGGGACAGCTCACGAGCGTTACCGGCAGCCTTCAGGTCAGCCAAGCCAGCGGCAATGCGATCCAGCTGAGCCTGAGGAGCCGCAATAGTAGCGGACTCAACCTCGGTGCGCTGCTTGACCTTCGCGTCGCTCTTAGCCTTACGCAGACCACCCAGAGCCTCAGCAACATCCGGCAGGATCTGCTTGAGCGACTCAATCTGAGCCGGGTCAGCGTCCGCCAGGACCCACTGAGCAGAAATGCCAGCAGTCGGGTTCTGTGCGGAGTACTCAGCCAGCAGGGTGCCCTCCAGGATGGGCAGTGCCTGCGGCCACTCGGCGCGGTGCACGCTACCCGCACGCCACCAGGACCAAATCTCTTCGGTCACGAAGGGCAGGAAGGGCGCGAACAGGCGCAGCAGAGCGTCCAGGGTGGTGGCCAGAGCGGCCAGAACCGAAGCCTGCTCCTCCTCGCCGCGAGCACCGTAGGCACGGTCCTTAATCAGCTCGACGAAGTCGTCGGTGAAGGACCAGAAGAAGCTCTCGCAAATCTGCAGGGCACGAGCGTACTCGTACTTCTCAAATGCTGCGGTTGCCTCTTCAACCAGGTACGCCAGGCGAGCCAGCAGGGAGCGATCCAGGGCGTTGATGAGCACGCGACCCTGAGCCTGCGAGGTGATGACGGACTTCTCGGTTGCACCCAGGTTCAGCACGAACTTGGATGCGTTGAGCAGCTTGATGGCCAGGCGGCGGCCAATCTTCATCTGACCCTCGTCGTAGGCGGTGTCGGCACCCAGGCGAGCGGAAGCAGCCCAGTAGCGCACAGCGTCCGAACCGTACTTCTCCAGAACCTCGTTCGGGACCACAACATTGCCCTTGGACTTGGACATCTTCTTGCGGTCCGGGTCGAGAATCCAGCCGGAGAGCGCGGTGTTGTACCACGGCACGGAGGACGCCAGGGTCTCCGCGCGAACAGCGGTGGAGAACAGCCAGGTACGGATAATGTCGTGACCCTGCGGGCGCAGATCCATGGGGAAGGTCTTCGCGTGCAGGTCCGGGTTCACACCCCAGCCGGTCGCAATCTGCGGGGTCAGAGAGGAGGTAGCCCAGGTGTCCAGAACGTCCGGGTCAGCGATGAAGCCGCCCGCTACGCCGCGCTGATCCTCGGTGTAACCGGGAGCAGCCTGAGATGCGGGGTCAACCGGCAGCATCTCTTCGGTGGGCAGAATCGGGTTCTCGTAGTCCGGCTCGCCCTCAGCGTCCAGCGGGTACCAGACGGGGAAGGGAACGCCGAAGAAGCGCTGGCGAGAAATCAGCCAGTCGCCATTCAGACCCTCAACCCAGTTCTCGTAGCGGCTACGCATGAAGGAGGGGTACCAGTTCATCTCACGGCCGCGCTCGATGAGCTTCTCGCGGCGTGCAGCGTCACGGCCACCGTTGCGGATGTACCACTGACGGGAAGCAACGATTTCGAGGGGCTTGTCACCCTTCTCGTAGAACTTCACGGGGTGGGTAATCGGCTTGGGGTCGCCGTCCATTTCGCCAGCCTCAACCAGCATTTCCACGACGGTCTTCTGTGCGGTGAAGACGGTGGTGCCAGCCATACGCTCGTAGCGCTCGCGGCCCTCAGCGGAGGTGATCCACTCGGGGGTTTCGCGGGAGAAACGGCCGTCGCGACCGATGAGGGCGCGGGTGTCCAGCTGCAGTTCACGCCACCAGGTGACGTCGGTGGTGTCACCGAAGGTACAGATCATGGCGATACCGGCACCCTTGTCGGGCTGTGCCAGCGGGTGCGCCTTAATTTCGACCTCAACGCCGAACAGCGGGGAGGTGACGGTGGTGCCGAACAGCGGCTTGTAACGCTCGTCGTCCGGGTGCGCCACGAGAGCCACACAGGAGGGCAACAGCTCGGGGCGGGTGGTCTCAATCCAGACCTTCTCGCCGTTGGGGCGGTGGAAGCTGATGCGGTGGTACGCGCCGGGGCGTTCCTTGTCTTCCAGCTCAGCCTGTGCCACTGCGGTGCGGAAAGTGACGTCCCACATGGTCGGTGCTTCAGCCATGTAGGCGTTGCCTGCTTCCAGGTCCTTCAGGAAGGCGAGCTGGGAGACCTTGCGGGAGTGCGCGTCGATGGTGCGGTAGGTGCGCGACCAGTCAACGGACAGACCCAGGGTGGTGAAGAGGTTTTCGAAGACCTTCTCGTCTTCAACCGCGAGCTCTTCACAGAGTTCAATGAAGTTGTTGCGGGAGATACGCGGCCACTTTGCCTGGCTGCGGTCGGGCTTGGGGGTGCCGTCTGCCTTCCAGGTGATCAGGTCACGGAAGGAGTCGTTGTCTGCCACGGAGGGGTCGCAGAGAACGCCGTAGTAGTTCTGAACGCGGCGTTCGGTGGGCAGGCCGTTGTCATCCCAGCCGAGGGGGTAGAACACGTTCTTGCCGGTCATGCGCTGGTAGCGTGCAATGACGTCGGTCTGGGTGTAGGAGAACATGTGACCCACGTGCAGGGAGCCGGATGCGGTCGGCGGCGGGGTGTCAATGGAGTAGACCTGTTCGCGAGTGGTGTTCTCGTCGAATGCGTAGGTCTTCTCGTCGGCCCAGCGCTGCGAGAGCTTCTCTTCGAGGCCTTCGAGGGCGGGGCGGTCGGGAACGTTAATCTGTACGGGCGAGTCTGAGCCCAAAATGTTTTCAGCCATAACGGCTATTTTCTCATATTCACGGCATTCTCTCAGCTCCAGGGGAATTCTGCGCCGCACCGTGCTGTTCGTACCGCTCGATGGCGGCTTCTAGGCGCGCCAGGAGGTGCCGGTACCGGCTCACAAATTGTGCCCTGCGCACTGCGGCGCGTACCCCGCCGGAGGCGGTGAGATCCTGCCAGCTGGCGGGGTCGAGGTAGCTCTGCCCGAGCAGTAGGTGAACTTCGGAACTGTAGGGGAGTCCGGTGGTGGCACGGATGCTGCGCGCCCGCTGCTGGAGGGTGCGGCGCTGCTCTTTAAGGTCGGTGATGTGCTGGTGCGGTGTTGCTGTCATGTGGAGGCTCCCTATATGAGGAGTAATTGGCGATTCAGTGACAAACTCGGTGGAAACGGTAATGGGGGAGAGACCCCCTAATATTGCTGCCCCTGATTACCTGCAGTGTAGGCGCGAAAATCCGCAGTATCAACAGTCGGCGAATCCTTCTCAGGGGCGCGGGCACGGCGTAGACTGAAAGTACACGACCTTTGAGGAGTTGCCAATGAGTTCTCTGAGTATTTTTGGTTTGGGCACGTCTGAAACTGTTCTGCTGATACTGCACCTGGTGCTGGTTGCGTTGTGCGTCTGGCATTTGACGGTGCGTAGCGGCTATGGTGAGGCGCGTATGCGTTTCGTGCTACCGCTGATTATGTTCATGCCCGGCGCTGCGGTTCTTTATCTGCTGTCTGCGCGTGAAGGTACGGTCCCTCCGGACACGATTAAGACCGGCAGTAGCTCGCCCGTGTACTTTGAGCATCGCCTCGGATTCCGTGACGGCGGCAGGAGCCGCTGGGGTCTGCCGCGCCGCCGCAAGTAGCACGGGTGATGGTGTCTGTATCGTTTGTTCTGAACGGCGGCGGGTACCTATCTCACTATCGAAAATTTCAAAATATATGCCCGCGAGTCTGCTCGAACTGAGCACCCGCGGGCATCACTCTACTAGGATTAAAGTATGACTGAGAACACCCACATTCCTGCATCTCCTTTCCTGCCCCATACCGGTGACGGCAAAGTGGCCGTGGTGACCGGCGCATCCAGCGGTATTGGCCGAGCCACCGTACAGCAGCTAGTAGCAAGTGGCTGGACCGTCTACGCCCTGGCTCGTCGTACCGACCGTCTTTACACCCTTTATGCGGAAACCGGCGCTCACCCGGTGACCTGCGATGTGACCGATGAGCAGTCCGTTCAGTTCGTAGCCGAGCAGATCCTGGAGGAGCAGGGCACCATTGACGCCCTGGTCAATATTGCCGGTGGTGCTATTGGCGTGGATAAGGTTGCCGACGGCAAGCCTACCGATTATTTGAAGATGTACCAGATGAATGTTCTCGGTATTCTGCACATGGTGCGTGCCTTCGCGGAGGCGTTGCGCCTGAACGGTCACGGCACGATCCTGAACCTGACCTCCACCGCTGCCGAGCACGGCTACGAGGGCGGCGCCGGATACAACGCGGCGAAGTTCGGCGCTCGCGGCCTGACCGAGGCGCTCCGCCTGGAAGAAGCGGAACATAACGTTCGCGTGATTGAGATTTGCCCGGGCATGGTGCACACCGAGGAGTTCTCCCTAAATCGTCTGGGTTCTAAGGAAGCTGCAGAGCGCGTCTACGCGGGCGTTGAGAAGCCGCTAACCGCCGAGGATGTAGCGCAGACCGTGACCTTTGCGTTGAACGTTCCGCACCACGTGAACCTTGACCGCATTACGATTCGCCCGGTGGCGCAGCCGAGCCAGTTCAAGGTGATTCGCAAGGAGAGCTAAGCTTTGTGCTCTTGCGTCCGCTGATGCGGGGTTTTGTGTTTGCCTCGCCTGCATTCCTGATTCTTGGGATGCGGGCGAGGCTTTTTGTTTGTACGCGGGGAGGTCTGTGGCTTGTGTGGAGCTTTGATCCGGGTGCCAAGCGGGGCGGGAATAGGTGGGGGAGAGGTATCAAGGAGTACTTGATGGAACTATAAAGTGGTACGTGAGACTTTAAGGTTCACCATGGTGAAATAGTTGGGGTGAAATCATCTATGGAAAGTATTATATTTTCTTCAAATGCAATCAAAATGTAGGGTTACCGGTGTTCACATGTCAGTATATGACCACAAAACACCATAATTGGTCTGTAATAACCCTCAACTTGAGGGGTGGTTTTATAACGATTTCATTACAGTTACTTAAAGCGGGCATTAAGAGGGCAGAAGACTCAGAGTTGGGTGTTAGCCTTTTAGCAGTCACACCCATGTGTGAATCTGCGCGCCCCTCAAAGACGGAGGCACACCGCGTAGGTTCACCACCGATAATTCAGAGATCGAGGAAAAATGTCGAAGACTACCCGTCGCGTTTACAAGATCGCAGCTGCGGCAGCTTTTACCGCTGGTTCTGTGGCAGCAATCCCGGCAACCTTTGCGGCAGAAGCACCCGCCGATCAGCAGCAGCAGGTTGTTGATCAGAAGGCATCTTCTCAGACTTCTTCCCTGCCCGGCGGCAACGCAACCGAGACTCCCAAGGCTGAGGCTCCCAAGACTGAAGCTCCTAAGGCTGAGGCAACTGAAGCACCTAAGGCTGAGGCTCCCAAGGCTGAGGCAACCGAAGCTCCTAAGGCTGAAGCACCTAAGGCTGAGGCTCCTAAGGCTGAGGCAACCGAAGCTCCTAAGGCTGAAACCCCTAAGGCTGAGACTCCTAAGGCTGAGACCCCTGCTCCCGCAACCCCCGAGCCCACCACTCCCTCCACCCCGGCTCCCGAGGTGAAGCAGGCTAACCCCTTCGTCTCCATCGAGAACGCACGCTTCTCCGGTGATGCGCAGTTTAACACCGTGAGCGTTGTTGGTACCGGCTTCTACGGCGAGAAGGTCGGCCCCGGCGTTCAGGTCAGCATCTACGCGCTGGATGAGAACCAGCAGATTACCGGCGACGTCATTACCACCGTGTCCGTGTCTGCGGACCAGATTCAGGATGGCTCCTTCAAGACTTCCTTCACTGTCGAGGCAAGCAAGCTGCCCGCCGGCGCTTCCTACGCTCTGGTTGCTGTGAGCAACCCTCAGGCTGCTCAGGCTGACCAGAAGCTCGTGGCTCTCTCCTCCTTCAAGGTCACCGAGTCCACCTCTCCCGAGGCACCCAAGAACAAAGAGACCCCCGCTCCCGTGACCCCGGCACCGGAGACCCCCAAGGCTGACGAGACCCCGGCACCCGAGGCTCCCAAGACTGAGGCTCCCAAGGAAGAAACTCCTGCTCCGGAAGCACCCAAGGCTGAAACCCCGGCACCCGAGCAGACCGAGACCCCCGCTCCTGAGGCTCCCGCAGCACCTGAGAACGCAACCCTCACCACCGAGGATGCATCCCTGAATCCGAACGACCAGTACAACGTCCTGACCTTCAATGGCTCCGGCTTCACCCACGAGTCTGTCGCTAACGGTGTGCAGATTGCTATCTTCCGCCTGGATGCAAACGGCAACATCACCGGTGATGCTCTGGCAACCCACGATGTGCCTGCTTCTGAAATCGTGAACGGCACCTTCCGCGTCAAGGTCAGCGTTCTTGCTGAACTGCTGCAGCCCGGTTACGCATACGCAATGGTGGCAACCAGTGACCCCAACGGCCTGGTACACCAGGTGGCAGTCACCACCGCTACCGTGAGCGATGCGAACAACCCCGCACCGACCCTGCCGGCAGCTACCGAGGATGAGAGCACCACCGTTCGCGATAACGGCGACGGCACCACCAGCGTCTTCACCGCTGAGATGCGCGAAGATGGTTCGGTTGTCGTAACCGAGACCCGCATGCCTTCTTCTCAGGCACCCAAGGCTAAGGTTGGCAACGCTTCTGCTGCTACCTCCTCTAGCTCCAAGGGTCACACTGTAGGTGTCTCCGGCACCAAGGGTTCGACTTCGACCTCTTCTTCGGCTTCCTCGAAGCCGCAGCTGGCTAACACCGGTGCTGAGGGTGTTGCAGGTATTGCAGGCGTTGGCGCCGCAGCTCTGATTGCTGGTGCCGCACTGATGCTCCTGCGCCGCCGCAGCCTCTAAGGTTTATCCTTTCGTATAGAGTCTTATGAAACGCCCTCGCGGTCTCTTTGGGAATAAAATATTCCTAGGAGACCGCGAGGGCGTTTAGGCGGTATTTTGCGGAATGTAATAACCGCATGAGACGGGCAAACCGGTGCAGATTTGTTTGTTGCGGGTTTCCTGAGTCTGTGAGTTTTGGAGTCCCGAATTGGGAAGAGAGAGGAATGAGAAACGATGAGTGTACAGGCAGTACAGTACGACCACTTTGGGCCCGTGGAGAATCTGAAGTTCGTGAGTGTACCGGAGGAGATTCCGGGGGAGGGGCAGGTAAAGATTGCGGTGCATGCGGTCGGCCTGAACCCTGTGGACTATAAGATCTTTGAGGGCGCTCCGCAGCTCAGGATGCTCTCGCGCGTCATGAAAATCAGGAACCCCCGCCGTTGGTTTGAATCAAAGAAATCGCAGTTCCCTCGTGGAGTAGGGCGTGATTTCTCCGGCACGGTGCTCGAGGTGGGGCCCGGCGTATCGGGTTACCATGTGGGTGACGAGGTCTTCGGAACCATTGTTAGTGCCCCCGGTCTGGGTACCAAGAGGGGGTCTCTAGCTACGGAAATTTGTGTGAATACCGGTGATATTGCGCTTAAGCCCGCCTCCATTGATTTTGACCATGCCGCTGCAATGGGTGTCGCGGCCTTGACCGTGGGAGGCGCCTTCCGCCATATTGGCGTGGGTGCGGGCGATACTGTGGTCATTTCTGCAGCCTCGGGCGGAATTGGGTCCACCGCTGTGCAGTATGCGGTGGCTCGTGGCGCACGGGTCGTCGGAATCGCGGGGGCTGCGAATGCCGAATTTGTTAGGTCGCTGGGTGCTGTTCCGGTTGCCTACGGTGAGGGCGTTAGGGAGCGTGTGCTCAAAGCTGCTGAGGGCCGCGTGACGAAGTTCCTGGACTGCTATGGTGGCGACTACGTCAGCTTGGCATTCTCGCTGGGTCTGAAGGGTAAAGACATTGGAACTCTCGTTCCTTCGCCCAAGGTCATGATCCGGGGAGCGCAGTTTACCGGCCCCCGCCACTCGGAACACGGGGATTTTGAAGCCCTAGCCGAGCTGGTTACTGAGGGAAAAGTGTCAATTCGGCTGGATCGCGTGTACGGGTTCACGATTGAGGACGTCCGTGCAGCCTACCGCGATTTGAAGGCTGGCCATACGCGTGGCAAGAGAGTCGTTCGTATTACCGATTCATAGGGAGTTTATTACTGAGGGTGCTGGGGTGGGGTGGCGGAATCATTTTGCTGGGTTATTTTGTGCGTGGTTATTGGTACGCACGCTTTTAATCAATGTGCGGGAAAAGCGCTGTGACCTGCAATTTTTTCACTTAAAAGAAATAAATTAAATGCATGGATGTGCAGAATATTTTTATCTCAAATCCATTAAAACTGCATATGCATGCAATAAAACCTTGAGCCTCAAGGGAGAGTTGAAAAATTTCGCCTAGTCCATGCAATTTGAGTACTCTTGATACTGTTCCGGAGAGTAAAAAATATTCCATGTGGGTTATTGCACAAGAAAATAGTCAGGACGTAAAGCGTATTTACAGCAATAACCTAAAAAGTATTGTTAGTGTGGAATTACCGATAAATAGAGCGATTCCCTTCGCGGTAACTTCCACCATTACAGGAATGTTATGACTAGTCCGTGCGTTATAGCGGTCAATCCCGAAGAGACACCCGTCCAGCTTCGATCCGTGGCACCCTCCGGAGGGTATCGTTCACACTCACAGAAAAGGTGTGTTCCATGCCCGAACCCGCTCACTCAAAAACCCGAGCAACAGCCGCTATTGCTGCATCCGTCCTGTCCGTTACCGGTGTTGGTGCTGCGCACGCAGATGTGCAGGTGCAAAATACTGGCGGAATTGCTTCATCGACTGCGGTAGAACCCGACAATCCCCCCTCCGCAACAAACGCAACCCCCATCGAAAACGTTGCCACCCAAACCTCCCCGCAGGTGTACGTCGAGCAGGGCGTCGTCATTAACCCGGCACGTTCCCAGAGCATTACCGTCACCGGTGAAGGCTTCACCGGCGGTGCCGTTGAACGTTACGGTGTGGCGGTGTACGTGAGCGAATACCGCCAGTACCCCCTCTACGCACTGGGTCGCGGCTCCGCAGTGACGATGACCCTCGTACCCGAACTCGATGTGGACGGTGGCCGCTTCAGCACCCAGTTGACCCTGCCCGCAGGTACCCTCGACCCCAACCAGCAGTACGTCGTCGCAACTGCTGTGGTCGACCCCGGTAAGGGCTACGCAACCGAGGACCCCTCCTACAACTCCTCCGCACCGCTGGAAGTGCTGCCCGCCGACACCCAGGATGAGCCGCTCAATGCTCGGATTCTTTCGGGGCAGCTGGAAATCCCGCAGGATAAGAACCTTGTCGTCTACAAAGTCACCGGTCTGGGTGAGGCGCAGGCTTTCGAAGTCATGACCTACGCCTACGCCCTGGATAGCCAGGGTAACCGCATCCTGCTCGCTGCCTCTCCCGCGCGCGCCGACGTTATGAACGGCACCCTCCTGGACGGCATTGAAGTGCCCGGATCCAGGCTGGAAGAAGTGCAGGCTGTTCACGAAGACCTGCGCTACGTGCTGAGCGTTGAGGTTGCGCCCTCTGCCGCTAATGGTTACACCGCCCAGGAAGTTGAGGTTCCCTTCATGAATGGTTGGAATGTACAGAATGGCTCCGCTCCGGTTGCGACCGCTGAGCGTGCAATGGCGGAGCAGGCACAGTTTGAGAAGAAGCAGTCTGCAGAGGAGGCGCAGCCCGCGCAGAACGCCCAGGCTGATTCTGAGCAGGTAGTTGCCGTGAGCCCCGTCGAGAAGTTCGACCACGTATTGCCCGAGGATGACCCGCGCCGCCACTACAGCCTGCCGCGCGACACTCGCTTTGACCGCGTCCACGACACCACTGAAGAACAGAACAACACCTCTAACCCCGTGATGACCGCCCGCCTGCACGTAGAAGAAACCGTAGTTCCCGAAAACGATTCCGCAAAGACCCTGACCCTGCGTGGAGAGGGCTTCACCGGCGTCAGCTCGGTGCACCTGATGGTTAGCGCTATCGATGAATACGGAGTAGCTACCGGCGGCGTGATTGCGTCGGCTGACGTCTCTGAGATTGACGACTCCGGTGCTTTCACTGCACAGGTACAGATTCCCGGCTCGGAGCTCAAGCCCGGTGCCACCTACCGTGTGAGCGCCGTGGCGGAGGATGAGCAGGGTACTGTGCGCATGGTCAATGGCGGCTTTACCGTCGAGCGCGATAGCGTGGATAGCTTGCCCGCGGCCCCCGAGCAGGATGCGCCCACTGTCGAGGCTCCCGTAGCCGACGCTCCCGCTGTCGAGACTCCCGCGGTCGATGCTTCGGTGCCTACTGAGCCTGCGGCTGATCAGGCTTCTGTTACCGAGCAGAAGGCGGGGGAGAGCGGTTCTGAGCAGAAGAAGGACGCTCCGGCTGGTGTTCAGGGTGCTCCCGCGCAGAATGTTTCTGCACAGAATACCTCTGTGCAGAAGACTGAAGCGCAGAAGGGCAACGCGCAGAAGGTCGAAGCACAGGCATCTGGCTCCCAGAAGGTTGCCTCCGGTGCCCAGCAGAAGCGTGAGCAGCTGGCGGCTACTGGCGCCTCCAATATGTTGGTCATTAGTGCCGCTGGATCGCTGTCACTGCTTGCCGGTATGCGTTTGAGCCGCCGTCGCCGTAGTGAGATGCAGCTCAGTTCTCGCCGCTAAAACGGGTCAATTATTGCCCCACTAGGCAAAATATGCATATAGATGTAGGGATGTCCGAAATGCAAGATTCGGGCGTCCCTACATCTTTAACTTTTTCTAAGGTTATACCTATAATTTAGAGTGCTGTCATAGACGGTACTATCACTCTTTACCACCTCGTTCACCCGAGGTGAGGAGTCGCTGTGAAGCGCCTCCGGTCACCGATATCAGAGAACCGTTATTCTGTGCCTACTTCCGACCTTTGGGCGCAGGAGTCACACGACGATTCATCACACTCACTCACGAAAATAGGTGACCATGTTTTCCACGCAGCGAACTGCTCGCGGCGCGGCGCTAGTAGCGTCTGCCGCCCTCGGTTTGGGCGGCTCCGTCGCGCCTGCAACTCTGGCCCCTGCCACCTTTGCCTCTGCCGCTCACGCGCAGACTCAGCAGACCCCGAAGCCTGAACTTCCCATCGCCGTTGCCACCGATGTGGTTAGCCACGACATTACCCTGGACCTGGTTGCTCAGAGCAATGACTACACCCTGCTGTCGTTGACCGGTGTAACCTCTTTGGAGAATCTGAGGGTTCGCCTGGTCGCTATTTCCGTTGACGATGGTATCATGGCGGCGATGACCGTGCCTGCCTCCCAGATGACTGCCTCTCTGAACGATGAGGGTGCGCTAGAGGTCAGTATTCACCAGCGCCTGAACGTTGAGCAGCCGTACATGGTTGAGGTGCAGAACCTGAGCACCAAGGATGCTATTTCGGTTGAGTTCATGCCTGAACAGGGCGCGACCGTTGACGAGATTCTGGCGAGCCGCCAGAACATTTTCTTCCCTGACACCCCAGGCGTTCCCCGTGCTAACCGCGTGGAGGCGAATCCCACCCCCGAGGTGTCCCTGAGCCCCAGTGCATCCCCGAGCGCCGCGAAGGATAGCCCGCGCCCGACGGTCGCCCCGGTACCTTCTGAAGCGCCGTCTGCATCGCAGAAAGTTTCGGCTCGTCCTTCTGCGAGTGCATCTGCTAGCGCCTCGGTGAGTGCGTCTGCCAGTGCTTCTGCTTCGGTGAGTTCTTCTACCGATGATGCGGCACCCGCTGAGGTGACCGAGGATCGTCTGCTGGTGCACTCCCGCTCCGATCGGGCTCCCGCGGAGACCCGTGAGGCGACCCTGGAAATTTCTACCGCAGAGCTGCGCGGATCGGATGAGCTGCAGCCGATTAGCGTGCGCGCTAGGAACGTGGCGGAGAGCGGCCTGGGCTATGACGTGATGGTCTTTGAAATGCCTGCTGACGGCGGTGCCGTGGGTTCACCGCTGGCGACCACGCATGTGAGCCCTCAGCAGGTGACTGATGCTTCTTTCTCTGCTGATTTGAAGGTTCCCGGTACCTCTTTGCATGCGGGTAAGCGCTACCGTGTGGTTGTGGTGGGTGGTAACTCCACTGAGGAGCTGCAGCTCATGGCGACCAGTGCTTTTGGTGTGAGCGTGATTCAGCGTGCGGTTCCTGTTGATCCGGCTCCGAAGCCTACGAATACTGTTGTTCACCCGCAGGTCCCGATGATTTCTGATGCGAATCAGCGTGTGAGCCCTTCGGCCCCTTCGGGTCGCGTGAGCACTGTGGATTCTTCAGGTGCCTCTGCGGATGCTCAAGATTTGGTGACTGATTCTGTTGCTAAGATCCCGTCGGTGGATAGCGCTCTGGGCTATATTGTGCAGGCGCAGCAGTCGGCGCGTGCGATTACCGCGCAGGCTCGTAATTCTGTGGCTGAGACTGCGGTGGTTCCTTCGACGATGGTGATGTCTGGTTATGCGGTGATGTTGCCGGGGCGTACCGTGGTGAACCTGTTGGGTTACCAGTCTGCTGAGGGTGAGACGGTGACTGTTGCTTCGCCTCAGGAGAATGTGGGTGCTGCAGGTTCGGGTAGTTTCTATACGCGTAGCTCGAAGTCGCGCGGTGATTCTGCCGGTTCGAAGCTGGAGGCGAGCGCTCAGGATAATGGCCCGCTGCCGGAGGGTACCTTGCCGCTGAGTATTGCTCTGCTGGGTTCGGTTGCCTTTGTGGGTACTGCTGTTGCGGTTAATGTGTATCGTCGCCGCCTTGAGGGTGCTGAGGAACTGGGTGCTGAGTAGTTCAGCTATTTGCCGCTTAGCGCTGTGAGGCGTGGCTCTCTGTAGGGGAGTTGTTGAGTGGGAGGCGCTCTGTCGGGTGCGTGCCGTGTGGGTGCGTGTTCGGTGGGGCGCCTTCTGCGTGCCCGGATGTTTGACTCTATTGCGCGGTGGTCTGGTGCGCCTTGGGGCGGTGTAATAATCTCTTTTTGGTGCACTCTGGAGAATATATTTTGACATTCGAATTTTGCGTTATTTATATCTCAGTAAAGTAATTAATTCCCTTTTATTTCGGTAATTATTGCGACATAAAGTTTTAGCACATGAATGCAATGCAACATTAAGTGCAATATCCGTGTTAGGCTAGGGTGTAACCGACGTACTGGTGCGCAAATACTTGGATAGAAACACCGGCTTGTGGTGAGCCTTCCCTAGTCCACGCTTTGCGCCTACATCGATCGAAATGGCGCACATGACTATCACTCGACTTCCGAAACGCATTCATGCTCTTTCGCTTGCCGCCGCTTTAGGTGCAAGCGCTTTTGTGCTTCCTGGCGCCTCCGCAGTAGAGGCTGAAGCAATTAACGTGAATGATTGCCTGGCGGCTTTGGTTAATAGCGAATTTAATTCAAGCTGCCCCTACGAAGACCTCGAAATTGAGGTCGATACCATTGAGATTCAGATTCAGTCCATCAAGGACGGTCAGGCAACCATTAAGCTCGCCCCCCTCTATGAGGGCGGCTACGTGGGCGATGCCTCTAGGGTGTACCTGGTAATGCAGTACTACGGCACCACCGGCACGGTGCTCGGATCTGATACCTACGAGCCGTCCGCACTGCAGGTTGAGCGTGCTGACGACGGCTCCATGCTGGTCACCTTTGAGATGCCGCAGATGCCCCAGGAAGGCTACTACTCCATGAGTGTCATGGACCTGGTGACCTCCGATGCGGGCTACGGCGAATTCATGATCTCTGAGGGCTCTCTCGTGCCGCATACTATCCCGGTAGAGGACGACTCTGACGAGGTAATGGTGGATAAGAAGGAAACTGCCCACCAGGTGCCGACCATTGACGAGCTGAAGACGATGGAAAAGCTCCGTGAAGAGGAGCAGAAGAACCAGCAGGCTGCAGATCAGAAGGGTAGCAGGGATAAGGTTAAGACTGAGGCGCCTTCCGAGTCTGCTGAAAACCCGAACTCCGAAACCCACACGCAGAAGCTGGAGCAGATCCCCGGCGGATCGACCTCTTCTCGCGATATTCAGACCCTGAGCGCTACGGAACTGAAGGTTGCGTATGCTGAGGTTCGCTCCGATAAGGAAACCAAGCCGGTGACTATCAGTGCAGCGCGTCTGGCTGCGAATGCGGCTGGCTACGACCTGATTGTGGTTGAAACCGACATGAGTGGCAACCATAAGGGTGATGCGCTGTCCATTACGCACATCAGCTCTGATCGCATTGTGAATGGCGCGTTCAAAGAAGAGATTGGCATGCCCGGCTCTCTGCTGAAGACCGGCTCGGTGTACACCGCCTACCTGGTGCGTGCGGACGATACTGAGTATGCGGAAGAAGTTGTCTCGGTGCGATTCAAGGTCAGTGGCGAGGCGACCGGCAACTCAACCTCCTTGACGAAAGATGAGTCGCCTCGCCAGGATGCAAGCGCATCGCTCACGCCCAGCGCCAATGCGGCCGAGGCGACCGGTGCCACTCAGGGTAGCCCCTCGGCTGCTACTAGCGCCGTCTCCAATAACGCCGTCTCGACTCGTTCTGACGCAACCCAGTCGGGCTCGGGTCAGTCTGCCGCGAGCGCGCCCCGCTCCACCCTGGATGCGGTGAGCGCCATGTCCAAGGCTAAGGAAGCGAAGGCTGAGCGTCAGCGTCAGGCTCTGCAGACTTTGGCTCAGGCGCGCACGATGAGCCCGCGTTCGGCTTTTGAACCGACCCGCACTAACCAGATTTCGGCGTATAGCTCGGGTTCTGACCCGGCGTCTATTGCTGTTGCCGCAAACCTGGACGCTCTGACCGATGAAGAAAAGGCGGCTTCGTCGAAATCCGGTAATGGTAATAAGGGTTTTACTCCCGTCATTCACTCGGAGCCTAACACTCGTTCCGCTGCGGTGCACTCGAACACCACCCAGGTGTACTCGAACGCTGACCGTCAGGACGGCGTGAAGGCTGCGGTTTCCACTGCGGCTCCTGCGAGTGAAGAGGTTGCTCAGCACGGTGTTGCCTTCTGGGCTCTTGGTGGCGTTGGTTTGGCGCTCGTGGTTGGTGCCGCCTGGATGGCTCACCGCCGCGGTTTCTTGGGCGGCTAATGCGCTAGTCAGGCGTTTTCTGCCGGCCCTGTATAGTATGTTTTTCGTTTCATGAGGAATGCTCGCCCCCGCTATCTGTAGGTGCAGATAGCGGGGGCGAGTCGCGTGTTCAGGGTGTTCAAAAAAACTCTACCCTCGCGTGAATAAACCTTAAGGTTCGTGATAGGGTTGAAATAACCGATAAATAGATGCGAGCTATTGTCAGGTCTTCACCACCTGAAATACGAAGCGGAGCATGGTACGACGAATCCGGGTACATGACGCGCCCGAAGGGCTCCACGCGGCACGTGAAGAACAAGCAATAGTGCGCACATTTCCACCACGAAAAGACGCATTGCATGAGTATTTATTCAGCGAAGCACCGTATTGTCACCGCAACCATTTTGGCTGCGGGGCTTCAGTGCGGGCTTGTTGTACCCTCTGTCGCGGCGGAGGCACCCGTCACGACGCACTCTGCCGTGCAAAAAACCGCCACCCTGACCGCAACCCCGAACCAGGCTGAAGACAATCAGCAGGTGCAGGGCGCAGCCTCCACAATCACCATGAAGGCGCAGCTCAAGGACGGCAGCTACCTCCTGCGCTGGACGGGCTTCCCTGAGGGGCTGGAGGCTTCCAGCGTGCTGGTTGACGTGAACTTCTACACCCCTTCCGGTGAGTACGGTGGCTCCGTCCTGGAGAGCCCGACCCTAACTGAGGGAACCAAGGAGGGGGAGTTCCGCCTCCTGATGAGCCCGGCGACGGACTCGAACGTCGTGTACGTGATCGTTCTGGAGGATACCGCGCACGGTGTCTCCTACGAATTCTTTGTGACCGAGCAGGGCAACCGCCTGGTCCAGACCGCTGACCCGCGCAACGGCAAAGCAAAGCCCACCGAACCGCCGGTCGATATTGAGCGTGAAGAAGCAGAAACCGGCGAGGCGACTGCTCAGCCGACCCCCGAAGCGGTGAACCTGCCGTCGCCCACCGCTACGTCATCCACCGATACGAGCGATGACACGGTTCGCCGTACTGTAGATAACCCGCAGAACCATGATTCTGGGCAGTACGTTATCTCCGAAGACAACAGCGTGTACGATCCGATGAACCAGAGGGATGGCAAAGCGCACCTATCCATTCAGGATTCGCAGGGCGACTCTCAGGATGACACGAAGCCCGTCACGGTCCGCGCCACGAACTTCCCCCGGAATGACAAGGGCTACGACCTGATTGTCATGGAAATCGACACCAACGGCAACACTGTTGGTGATGCGCTCGCCATTGTTCATGTTGGCCCGGAATCCATTTCTGCGGGCGCTTTCGAGGCTGTGATTGGCGTGCCCGGTGCGTCCCTGCAGATCGGTAAGACCTACCTGGTGGCGGCTTTCGACGCAGGCGATGATGGCAACCTTCAGCTCAATACGGTGCGTTTTACGGTGACCCAGGCGTCTGCCGAGAATGGTGGCTCGTCATCTAATTCTTCCTCTAAGGACGAGGGTAACCCAGCTGTGGAGTCTTCCGCCTCTCCTTCGACTGCCTCTGAGACTGCGAACGCATCCGGCGCGAAGGCACCCGCTGCGGGTTCTACGTCTAAGACCCGCGGTATTCAGGCTGATACCGCTATGGCTCCGGGTACTAATGACGCCACGATTTCTGTTCCGCGCCCCTCGGGTGGTTCCGCTACCGAGTCTTCCTCGGCTCTTGGGTACCGCACCGGGGAGGCGCAGCCTGTTGAGGTGGCGACCCCCGATTCTAACCTACCTTCGGGTACTGATTCGGCGGCGCAGTCTCGCCGTGCCGCGATTCTGAACGGTTCTTCCTCTCAGGTTCGTACTGATCCCGGATCGCCGAATGGTGTGAAGGCAACGGAGGCGCAGATTACCCACAACATGGATAAGAGCTCGCCGCTTCTGCCGATTTTGGTGACCCTGGGTGGCGGTCTGATTCTTGGTGCTCTGGGCATGTCACGCATGCATACCTCGAAGAAGGATTAGTCGCGTAGGGGGTGGGGGAGTAGCGGCCCCTGTTGCCTGTTGAGGGGGTATTGCCCTGTCGGTGTGCTGTGGGATGGTTTGTCACAAAACGGTTTCTTGGAACCTGATGTTGAGAAATACTCACGCTATCGATATAGTAAGCCTGTCCTAACAGTGTCGATAGTATGGATACACACCAATGAAGATTTTCACATCTGGCACCCGCCTCTCCAAGGGAGCCTGCGCCCTCGCTGTCGCTGGCGCTGTCGCCCTGCCCCTGGCACCCGTTCTCGCCGAGAACATTAATATCGCTGCCCAGAACGTTGCCGCACAGAACGTCGCTGCAGGCGACCAGGCAACTGCAGGCGCGTCCTTCGGCTGGGGCGTGCGCGCCTCCTTCCTGTCCTACAACGGTATGCCCCGCGAAATGACCGACGGCGCAGCCTGGGACGCAACTGCAAAGCAGTTCACCTTCACCCCGACCTCCACCACCGTCTCTGAAGACGGCAAGCAGGTCACCCTGCAGGCTGCCGGCCGCCTCTGGTTCACCGGCCACTGCGCCGAAGGTCAAGACCCCGAAACTGGTTGCGCCCTGAACCTCACCTTCTCCAACCCCCGCGTGGAACTGAACCTTGCTGACGGCACCGGCTCCCTCTACATGACCGTGCGCACCAAAAACTACGCCTCCGGCAAGTTCGAGGGCCCCATGGAAGTCAAGATGGCGACCCTGAGCACCGGCACCGCCAAGCAGAGCGAGAAGGACGGTGTGGTCAGCATCAGCGGCATCTCCGCGAACCTGACCGCCGACGGTAACCACGCCTTCTCCGACTTCTACAACGAAGGCGCTAGCCTCGACCCGCTGAGCATCTCCTACAACGGTAGCGCAGCTAACACCCCCAAGAGCGCCTACAGCGTCGCCGAGTCTTACAACACCGGCGCGGGCGTGAACCTGCCCCAGAACACCGCACGTCTGGGCCAGAACCACATCGTGCACGTGGCACCCCCGAGCTTCGGCGGCGACACCACCTACACCGTGCTGACCAGCTCCAACCTGAAGATGACCGACACCGGCGTCCTGAAGGCCAACAAGGGCGTTTTCGCGGTGGATGCTGACGGCAACCGCATGCTCGTCATCAACAGTGAGACCAACAAGCCCGAGCTGTACACCGTAACCGCCGAAGGTAAGCTCGTCTCCTCCGGCACCTACTCCGACGCAGACCTCGGCACCACCACCGTCAAGGCAATCGGCTACAACCCCGCCAACAACACCTGGGGCATCGTCAGCATTGACGGCCAGGGCGGCGGCAAGCTGACCATCATTGATGCATCCGGCAAGGCAACCTCGCAGGCTCTGCCGAAGCCCGACTCTATCGACCCGCAGGTTGTGAACGCATACTCGCTCGACGAGTACTACGGCGACTCGTTCTCCAACAACACCGTGACCCTCGCACCGCTGCCCGACGGCAGCTTCGTGTACGCGCCGTCGACTTCCATCTACGATGCGGCCGGCGAAAAGGCGGTTCAGAAGGGTCACCTGCTGCACATGAGCAGCAACGGCGTGTCCCTGGTGCCGAACTCTTCACCCGCAGGCTACGACACCGCCCTGCCCTCGACCCTGGTCAGCCCCAAGGGCTACATTTACCGTTGGAACAACTGGTACGGCGGTAAGGTGCAGATCCTCAAGTACGAGAACGGCACTTTCAGCGTGGTCCGTGAGTCCGCAACTCTTGAGGGCTTCGAGAAGACCGAGGTTGCCACCATGTTCCTGACCCGTGCGGGCAACGTGGTTGTGGTGGACGCATCCGGCTCCCGCCTGGTGTTCATGGATGAGACCCTGAACAAGGTGAACGAGGTGGTGCTCTCCTCGATGCGCAAGACCGACAAGAGCGGCGGCTACAACGCTCTCGAGCTGCCCAACGGCGATATTATCTACCCGACCAGCTTCGAGAACCCGAACACCTACGAGGATCAGCTGTGGCTGAACCGCCTGGCAGCGAACTCGGCACCGACCCCGGCACCCGAGCCGACCAAGGCACCTGAGCCGACCGTTGCTCCCACCGTAGCTCCGACCGTGGCACCGACTGCTGAGCCGACTGCCGCGCCTTCTGCTGAGCCTACCGTCACTGCGGAGCCGACTGTTGCTCCGACCGAGGCACCGACCGCAGAGCCCACTAAGTCTGCTGAGCCGACTGTCGCGCCCACCGTGGCACCGACTGCAGAGCCTAGCAAGACTGCAGAACCGACCGTGGCACCGACCGAGGTTCCCTCTGCAACTGCTGAGCCGACCGTCGAGCCCTCGGCAACTGCAGAGCCTAGCGTGACCGCAGAACCTTCTGCAGAGCCGACTATGGAGCCTTCCGCAACCGCTGAGCCCACCAAGACTGCAGAACCCACCGCAGTGCCTTCGGAGGAGCCCACCTCGCCGTCTCTGCCGACCGCATCCGTGGCACCTTCTGTAGCACCTTCTGCAACTCCGAGCGCATCGGTGAGCGCTTCCCCGACCGCGGTTCCGAGCATTCCCGCCGTGACCCCCTCGGTGAGCGCGTCTGCATCGGCGTCCGCTAGCGCGTCTGCTTCTTCGAGCGCTTCTGCGAGTGCATCGAGCTCCGCAAGCAGCTCCAGTAGCGCTTCGGTGACCGCATCGGCTAGCGAGTCTGCATCTGCGAGTGCATCCGCGTCCGCGAGTGCTTCCGCGAGCGAGTCTGCATCCGCGAGCGCTTCTGCTTCTGAGAGCAGCACCGCCGACCAGAACGCAGCCGGCCACAAGGGCGGCTCCAACGGCGGTTCTGACGCAGGTTCCGGCACCTCCGACAACTTGGGTGTGAGCGGCTCCAATGGCGGCTCCTCTAACGGTGGTTCTTCCGCAGGTGGTTCCTCGACCTCCGGTAGCTCCTCCTCGAAGCTGGCACAGACCGGCGCATCCGGCGCTATGTTCGCCGCAGCAGCTGGTGCTATCACCCTGGCTGCGGGTACCGCACTGGTCGTGGCTCGCCGCCGCAAGAGCTAAAATTTAGCCTTCGTGCAACACCCCGCTTCGCCACTCGTGTTCATGAGTGGGGGAGCGGGGTGTTCCTTTCATACAATGGAAATATGACTATTCTGAATGTAATCGCAACTTCGCACGGCACTGACTCGGTCGCCGGTCGTGAAGCTATCACGCTGATTCGTGAGCAGATCAAGTTCCTGCTTGCCCAGCGTAATGACGGCGTGGAGTACCGTGTCCACGCCGCATATGTGGATGTGGAATCTCCCAGCGTTGATGATGCCGCAGCTTCCCTGCCCAATGATGAGCCCTGCGTGATCGTGCCGATTCTGCTGTCGACCGGCTTCCACACTCAGGTGGATTTGCGCCGTGCCGCACGCAATAGCGGTATTGAGCGTATTAGCATTGGTGAGTCGCTGGGCCCGGATGCGCGCCTTGCCGCTCTGACTCGCGCTCGCCTGGAGGAAATTGGCTGGACTCCCGGCGATGGCCCTGTGGTTCAGGGTGCTGCGGGTTCTTCTCGTGCAGATGGTCGCGCGGATATGAGCCGTGCGGCTGAGCTGCTGGCTGAGGAGTTGCACGTTCCGGTGCATCACGGCTTCGTTGCCGCGATTGATCCGAAGTTCCACGAGGTTGTTGCCGAGCATCAGCCTAAATTTGCTGCGACCTACCTGCTGGCGGAGGGTTTCTTCTCCGGTAAGATGCGCCGTGACGCTGAGTCGACCGGTGTGCCGGTGAAGGTTGCCGCGCCGCTGGTGAACGCGCAGGGTGGTGCTTCTGCTGCCGTGGTGGCGGAGTGCTTTATTGACCGCATGGATGCGGCTATTGCGCAGCTGGACGCCGCCTAGCTGTTCGCCCAATTTAGTTTGGGGCTTCTAAAAGCACATACAAAAAACCTCGGGAGGTGATTCTCCCGAGGTTTTTTGTATGTAGCTGAAGTAGCTGAGTGCTTAGGCAGTCTTGAGGTAGACGTCGCCGTCGCGGACCTCTACGGGGTAGACCTTGATGGAGTAGGAGGGGTCGGAGACGCACTCGCCGGTGGTCAGGTCGTAGACCTCCTTGTAGAGGGGGGAGGTGATGGTGGGGTTGCCGTTCTTCTCGCCGACGATGCCGCGTGCGAGGACCAGTGCCTGGCTGTGCGGGTCGAGGTGGTCGCTGGCGAAGATGCCGTGCTTGGTCTTGTAAATCGCGTACTGGTAGCCGTCGACCAGGGCGACTTCACCCCAGTTTTCTTCGAGGTCAGATTCGGCGCAGATGCGTACCCAGTTCTCAGCCATGGGGGTTTCCTTTCGAAGCGGTGGTCTGCGCCGCGCGGGTGCAGGACACAATAACGGTTCGTGTGTTCTTTGTTTGGAGTTTACCTTATGAAACCCACATTTGGAAATGGGGCACGCGGAGGGTGCTAAAGGTTATTTTTACCCTAAAAAGACAATCTCAAATTTCATAGATTAGCCTTACCTAAATTAAGTTTAGGTAAGGTAAGAATACCCTATTTCAGCCCGGTATTCCGCGGATTTTTTGGAAAATTTTCCCAAAAAATACGGATTTTCGATGCTTCGAGCCCGCGCTAGAGTGTACGATAAAAGTCGTAGTTAAAAACGCCTTTTGACTGCCTGGAAAAAACAACATAATCCCACACAAAAATGTTTCGTAATTTTCAGATGCATTCTAAAGAAGCGGGCGCTCCAACTACTCGGTACGCATCAGGTACGAGCCCAACGGTACGGAAACTAGGAGTTCCAATGCGGGGCACGATCCAGTCGCACACTGAGGGTAGATAAGTGCCATGAACTACCTGCATTACAACTAGGAAGGAAAATCCATGTCGCACACCCCCCGCAACATTCTCGTTGTCGGCGCAGGCCCCGCTGCGTGGCGTTTTGTACGCGCGTACCACGAAGGCGCTGAAGCTGCCGGTCGCGCAGCGGACACCATCACCGTCCTCAACGATGAGCCCTACATCCCCTACGACCGCGTTGCTATCGAGAAGATTTTCAAGGACACCGAGAAGGACCTGACCCTCGGTGACCCCGAACTGTGGAATGCAGAGAACATCAACCTGGTCAACAACTGCCACGCAGAGAAGCTTGACCGCACCCGCCGCGTCGTCACCGACACCGAGGGCAACGAGTACCCCTACGACGTGCTGGTCTTCGCGACCGGTTCCCGCGCGGTTCGTATCCCCATTCTTAACTCGGACGCCGCACACGTCTTCCGCACCATTGACGACGTGAAGAACATGGTCTCCGAGGTCAACCGTCTGCAGTCCACCCTGGGCCGCGCACCCCGCGGTATCGTCGTCGGTGGCGGTCTGCTCGGCCTCGAAGCAGCTGAGGGTCTGAAGGACCTGGGCGCAGAGCCCACCATTCTGGATGTGGCTCCCTGGCTGCTTTCCGTTGAGGTGGACCAGGGCGGCGGTTACGCCGTGAACGCCCAGATCAAGGCAACCGGCATTGATATTGAGACCGGCGTGTTCATCTCCGGCATCAACAAGGATGCCGACGGTAACGTCGTCTCCGTCTCCATCGCAGACTCTCCCTCCGAGGACGCAAACATCCGCACCCTGCCCGCCGACATGGTGGTCTTCGGTGCCGGTATTCGCCCCAACGACGAGCTGGCACGCGACGCCGACCTGGCACTGGGCGAGCGCGGCGGTATTCTCGTCAACGACGCATGCCACTCCTCCGACGAGCACATTTGGGCTATCGGTGAGGTCGCCTGCGTACTGGGCCGCACCTGGGGTCTGGTCGCACCGGCTAACGCTATGGCTGACGCTGTGGCAGCTAACCTGCTCAACGACAACGAAGAAGCTCAGGTTGAAGAGTTCGACATCGCAACCAAGTTGAAGTTCTCCGGCGTTCAGGTCGCTGGCTTCGGTGACCGCCGCGGCACCACCGAGGGTTGCCTCGAGGTTCTGTTCGCAGACCCCGCACGCGGCATGTACCAGAAGATCGTGACTAGCGGCGACGCAAAGACCCTGCTCGGTGGCGTGTTCGTCGGTGACACCGCTCCCTTCGACTCCCTTAAGCCCCTGCTCGGCCGCGAACTGCCCGCTGAACCGAACGTTTACCTGACCGCAGCTGGCGGCGGCGACGGCATCCCCGACACCGAACTGCCCGACGACGCAATCCTGTGTTCCTGCAACAACATCAGCTTCGGTGCTGTCCGCGAGGCTATCGTTGACGGCAACCACGATGTTGCATCCCTGAAGTCCTGCACCACCGCGGGTACCCAGTGTGGTTCCTGTGTTCCGATGCTGCAGAAGACTCTGGAACAGCAGATGAAGAAGATGGGTCTGACCGTCTCCAAGGCACTGTGTGAGCACTTCGACTTCTCCCGTGCAGAGCTGGCTGAGGCTGTACGCCTGACCAGCCTGGATGACTTCGACTCCGTGCTGGCACGCTTCGGCCGCGGCGGCGACGGCTGTGCAATCTGTAAGCCGACCGTTGCGTCGATTCTCTCCTCCTTCCGCAACTCCTACGTCCTGGACGCAGGCCGCGGTGGTATTCAGGAGACCAACGACCGTGCGCTGGCGAACATGCAGAAGAACGGTACCTACTCCGTCGTTCCGCGTATTCCCGCAGGTGAGATTCCCGCTAAGAAGCTGGGCGTCATCGCAGAGGTCGCTGAAGAGTTCGGTCTGTACGTGAAGATCACCGGTGCACAGCGTATCGGTATGTTCGGTGCTCGCCTGGAGCAGCTGCCCTACATTTGGGAGCGCCTGGTGGACGCTGGCTTCGAGTCCGGTCAGGCATACGGTAAGTCCCTGCGTAACGTGAAGTCCTGCATGGGTTCGACCTGGTGCCGCTTCGGTGTTCAGGACTCTACCGGCATGGCAGTCCAGCTGGAGAACCGTTACCGCGGTCTGCGTTCCCCGCACAAGTTCAAGTTCGGTGTTTCCGGTTGTAACCGTGAATGTGCCGAGGCACAGGGCAAGGACGTTGGTCTGATTGCAACCACCAACGGCTGGAACCTGTACCTGGGCGGTAACGGTGGTGCGAACCCCGCTCACGGTCGCCTCTTCGTCAAGGATGCTTCCAGCGAGGACATCATCCGCTACATTGACCGCTACCTGATGTACTACATCCGTACCGCAGACAAGCTGCAGCGTACCGCTCGCTGGCTTGAGGATCTGGATGAGGAGCACGGCGACGGTCTGGCACACCTGCAGTCCGTCCTCATTGAGGACTCCCTGGGCGTGTGCGAGGACCTGGAGCGCGACATGCAGCGTCACGTTGACTCCTACGAGGACGAGTGGGCAGCAACCCTGCGCGACGAGCGCCGCCTGCGCCGCTTCCGTGCCTTCATCAACGAGCCCAACGGCAGCGACGAAGGTTCGCACCTGTACGTGCTGGAGCGCGAGCAGATTCGCCCCGCAACCCCCGAGGAGATTGCGGCGGCAGAAGCTGGCGAGTCCGACACTGTCCTGCTGACCGGTGCCAAGATTCCCGTGGGTAAGCCCAGTGACCTCAACCCGGTCCCGGCAGCATAGTATGTGCCCGAAGATTCCTCCGTTCCCGCCCCGCGAGTTCGCCACGATTGACGAGGTGCTCGCGGGCGGGGCGCCCGGGCACAGCCTGGACGATAGCGTGACGGAACGCGGCATTCTTCTGCCCGGCGAGCCTGCTGAGAACCCCGGCAAGGTCTACATTGTGGGTGGTGGCCCCGGTGCCGCTGACCTGCTGACCCTGCGTGCGGCGCGTGCCCTGAGCGAGGCGGACGTGGTTCTTCTGGATCACCTCGCCCCGCAGGAGTACGGCGAGTACGCACCGAACGCCCTCATCGTTGATGTGGGCAAGGTTCCCGGTAAGCACGCTGTTCCGCAGTCCCGCATTCAGCAGCTCATGATTGATTACGCGCTCTCGGGTAAGACCGTGGTGCGTTTGAAGGGCGGCGACCCGTACGTGTACGGTCGCGGCGCTGAAGAGCTGGATGCGTGCATCGCCGCCGGCCTGGAGGCTGAGGTTATCCCCGGCATTACCAGCGCCATTGCGGTTCCTGCGCGTGCTGCGATTCCGGTGACCCTGCGTAAGGTATCCTCGATTTTCACCGTCATTTCTGGTCACTCCGGCCTGTCGGAGACCGAAGTGTCGGCGGTTGAGGCGACCCTGCGTGCCCAGGGCACCGTGGTGCTGCTGATGGGCGTTCGTACCCTGCCCGATACGGTGGCGTCTCTGCTCTCTCGTGGGATTGAGGCTGACACGCCGCTGGCAACCATTGAGAACGGTTTCTCTGAGAAGGAGCGCGTGACTGTCACGACCCTTGAGAACGCTCAGGTAGATTGCGCATCGGTTAAGGCGCCGGCTATTACCGTCATCGGTGAGGTCGTGCATTATGCTCGCGATAATCAGAACCGCTTTGTGAGCGAGGTTCACGAGCGTCTGCGTGAGCGTTCCACCTCCTAGAGGCGGTGCGCCAGATAGTATTGCACGGCCCCGCATCCTTGGTTTTCCTAGTTGCCAAGGGGCGGGGCTGTTGCTGTGCCTGCTGTTATTGCTGCGCGTAGATGCTAGATGTTGGGCGACTGAGGCGCGCACAGGCGCAGTGGCGCCGGGAGCGCCGCGGCACAAAAACATACGAAAGCGGGGCGGGTATCAACTGATACCCGCCCCGCTTTCGTCAGGGGTGTTGCTCTCAGCGCCTAGATCTTGAAGTCGTTGCTGCTGCCGGAACTGCCGGAGCTACCGGAGCCACTGGACTTGCTTGCAGAAGAAGATGCAGAGGGACCCTCAAAGACCTTGCGGAATCGGTCGCTGTACTCCGACACGAAGTACTCGCGGCTAGTCACGCGCCACTTGCCCTCGGCGTACACCACGTAAATCACGACATCCAGGGTGCTTGCCTTCTGAACCTCACCGGTACCCTTCTGGTAGATGGTGTATTCCTTCACAACATCCCGGCAGGGGAACGCCACAACAGCCAAATCGGAAGAGGCAAGAGCCTTCGCATTTAGATCGTCACGGATGCTCAGCTTGCTCTCGTAGTCCTTAGTCCAACCGCCCGCGGCGTAGAGCCTAGCAATAGCCTTCAGGTTGTTGACCAGACCGCTGTCAGCGCCGTGGACCAGACCCTTGAGGTACTGCAGATCGCCGCTGTACATCGCGGCAATGTACGCGCTCTGGTAAGCAGCCAGGGTCTTGTAGGCGCCCTCGAGGGAGACGGTACGCTGAGCCACCGTATCAATGACCGGGATTGGGACGTTTTTCGCGGGGGAGGTGTCGGTCGGCTCAACATAGTGTGCAATGGCGGGCTTGTACTCGTACTTGACGTCGCCAATGTACTTCTTATAGTCCTTCAAGAACTCGTCGGGCGGAATAATCTTCGCGGTGGTACGGCTGGACGAGGACGAAGACGAAGCGGATGCCGAAGCCGAGGCAGACTCAGAAGGCGACGCAGAAGCCGAAGCCGAGGGGGAGGCGGAAGCGCTCGGGGAACCGGAGAAAGTATCACCGGTACCGGTGGGGCGAATATCCTTGTTGAAAGCGCATCCTGCCAGGGCGAAAGCGCCGGCGGTCAGACCGCCCAAGAGCGCGGCGCGGCGGGTCAACATGTTTCGGTCGTTAGCAGAGGGGCTGGTGTGTGCACTCGGCCGGAAGGACATGGTATCTCCTGAAAGTGGTTGATCGAGGTAACTCGCAACGCTGCGATGCGTACGAGAGACTCTTCCTCATCGTTTTGTATGGTGCGCGGTACAGGGGGGGTACCGGGATACGGGTGTGCCGGAGCGTGAACTGCGGCGGTATGAAGTATCCACTTCTTACTATAGAAGACTGGTTTTAAAACTTCGTCAAAAAACCCTGGACATTGTCTTTAAGGCACAATAACCCAAAGTCGGTGAGGTGCAGGGGGAACTGTGCCTCAACGACTTTGGGCTAGCGCGTATGAAATTGGTGAGATGGGGCGGCTCTCGACCGGGGGTATTAGACCCCTGCGGATTTAGACCTTAGTGGAGCCGCGACCCGAAGAACCGCTAGAACCAGCGGAACCGGAACCTCCGGAACTAGAAGAGTCGGAAGAATCGGAAGAGCCCTTGCCGCCATTCAGACGCTCGTTCAGATAGTCGTTGCCGATTCGCCACCACTTACCCTCGGTGTAGAGCATCACGTGCGGAATGGCTACCTGAGTAATCGCCGGTATCTTGCGTTCGGAGCCGTCCGGTTGATGGATGGCGGTGGCAGAATACTTGGCGTCCATCATGATTTCTACGTAGCCGTCACCGTTCTTCAGGGCAGTTCGCGGCTCCGTATTCCGCATGGAAATAGTGCACGTGAAGTCCATGTACCAGCCGTTCTGCTCATACAGTTCCTTGACCGCCTTGACCTCATCAATGGCGCTCTTGTCTGCCGGGTAGGTCAGCTCAATCGCCTGATCCGCGTAGCGGCCATCCTTGAGCGTGGTGATCTGGGCGCTGTAGTAGGCGCGCAACGTCTCGTAGGCGCCCTGGAAGGTCGGGTCCTCACGGTGCGGAACGGTCTTGAGAGGCTTGGGTACGTTCTTCGCAGGGGAAGAATCCGTTGCGGGCTGGTACTCGCCCATGTATTCGCCGGTCAGCTTCAGGGGTCCGGGGTACTTCTGCCAGCCCTCGACCAGCGCATCCTCGGAGACGGGTACGCGTGCCGCACTGGACGAGCTGCTCTTAGCGCTTGCTGAAGCGCTCGCAGAGGACGTAGCGGTAGCAGACTGTGAAGCAGCTGGTGAACTAGATGCAGAAGCGGTCGCGCTCGCGGACGGGGTGGGGGAGCCTACCTTAGCTTTTGCTTCTTCGCTCAGCGGGCGAATATCGGAGGCGCAACCAGCCATGAGGGAAACCGCGCCACCGAGTAGCAGGGTGCGGCGGCTTAAGAGGCGGGAAGTAGCGGAACGGGTACTCGAAGAGCGGTCGGGTGAGAGCATCGGTGAACTCCTTGATTTTTTCCGAGGCAGGCTCGGGGCACCCGGCGGCGGGCGCGTGGTTGTATGGCGTGTTGGATGAGGTCGTGAAAGGGGTGAAAACTTCGGGCAAATGCCGCGGTTTCAGACCCTGTCCGGAAGTGACCTCGGGTGTACCTCACGCCGTGGGCTAGAGGTACTGGTGAACTCATCTTTGAGACTGCTGTGGTCGCGCCCCGGTGAGAGGGTAGATGTTATCGAATCATCATTGATGTGTTACACGATTCATTTTAGACTATTTTGAGCTCAAAATGCACGAAAAAGCACCTTAGTAATCCCTGAGAGCCTATGGGGCATTCAAGATATCAATCACTGTAAAGTATTACGGCTGCCCCCTGCTGGTGAGGAGTTATGTGATGGAGGCGACTACTTGGCGAGGGGGTTGCGCGCATGTCGAGCTAAGTGATTTCGGTCATATTTATGACTTGAAAAATAAAAGAGCTGCGCCTCAGTATTTCCAAAAGGCGGGGGAGAGGAGGGTGTTTAGTTTAATCTTCTGACCGTAAGGAAGTCTTCAATAGTCCAGAAGAAATACCCGATTCAATAAGGGGAAACCCGCTCGGCAATCCCCAAATATGCACTCTATTCACCCGCTATGCATTGCTGAACCATCCGGAAAAACCGGTTCCCACACGGAATACTGAGGGGATGAAAACTTGCAGAGGTGAATATCTAGTGGAATTACATCGGTGTTCACCCCATATCTTGTGGTTGTACCGACACTAATCCCGCAGGCTCCCTTGAAAAAATTGAAACCCACTTAAAGCAACACGCAAGGAATGTAAAAACATACATCCTTAAACACGCCCGAGTGCGGGGTGGGGCAAGACCCCTTAAGCCCCCTACTCGCTCTAGATATCGCCGAACGAAGAACCATTCTGTTTTGCGCCTCCAGTATCGGTGCATTAGAAAAGTGCTGTTCAAACCCACACCCCGCGGGGTTGCATACAGACACAAAAGCCACATAAACTATTAGTGTTTGCAACGACCCGGCCATCCCCGGCGAGCAATTCGGAAGAACGGACCGCACCTGCGGACACCCGCCAATCGCTGCGGCGAGGGTGTCTTAGCGGAAGAGATGTAGTCCCAGTAGAACCGGACGGTTAAGCCCGATATAGCTGTAATAAGCGACTGATACCCGCCCAACGCGCCGCTCTTCCGGTGGCTAGGTATCGCGGACATACACCGCGGCACCCCGTAGCCCCGGGAGGGTTCGGTGCGTTGAGCTGTTAAATCAGTAAGCAAGGTGGTACCGCGCCGCATCCTGCCCCCGGCACAGCCCGGATCAGTCAGTGATGCCCAGGCGTCCTTGCACCCGTCATGTCAATCCTCACCCGCTGAAACGGCGCGGACGACGAGTGCTACGTACCCTGTCGCCCCAGCCTCTCAGCGTTGAGAACAACAGATAAGGGCGCACCCAATGTCTAACGTATACCCCAAGGCGAGTGCCTTCGAAGCCGCAGGAAGCGGCGTCACCGCATCGCCTAAGTTCCCCGCGCTGGAAGAAGCAGTCCTCGACTACTGGAAGAAGGACAACACCTTCGCTGCATCCGTCGAGAACCGCCCCGCAGGCGAAAACGGCGAAAACGAATTCGTCTTCTACGACGGCCCTCCCTTCGCTAACGGCCTACCCCACTACGGTCACCTGCTCACCGGTTACGCCAAGGACCTCGTCGCGCGCTACCAGACCCAGCGCGGCCACAAGGTAGAACGCCGCTTCGGCTGGGACACCCACGGCCTGCCCGCAGAACTCGAGGCAATGAAGCAGCTCGGCATGACCGACAAGCGCGAAATCCTCGAAATGGGCATCGACAACTTCAACGACGCTGCCCGCGCATCCGTGCTCAAGTACACCAACGAGTGGGAAAAGTACGTCACCCGCCAGGCACGCTGGGTCGACTTCGAAAACGACTACAAGACCCTGAACGTCGAGTACATGGAGTCCGTCATCTGGGCGTTCAAGCGCCTCTACGACAAGGGCCTGACCTACCAGGGCTTCCGCGTGCTGCCCTACTGCTGGAAGGACGAGACCCCCCTCTCCAACCACGAGCTGCGCATGGACGACGACGTGTACAAGGACCGCCAGGATCAGACCGTCACCGTCGCATTCCGCCTCACCGCAGACACCGCCCTCGGTGCTGACGAGAAGGTCGCCGCAGAACTCGACGGCGTCGAAGCACTCGCATGGACCACCACCCCCTGGACCCTGCCCACCAACCAGGCGCTCGCCGTTGGACCCGAGATTGAATACTCCGTCGTGCCCGGCGCGGGCAAGTTTGAGGGCCGCTCCTTCCTGATTGCCTCCGACCTGCTCGGCTCCTACGCCAAGGATCTCGGCTACGAAGGCGACCAGCCCGAAAAGGACGCAGCCGCAGCCGTCACCGCACGCTACACCGGCTCCCAGCTCGAGCACGTACGCTACACCCCGCTGTGGGACTACTTCGCAGACACCGAAAAGTGGGGCACCGAAACCTCCTGGCAGATCCTCGTCGCCGACTACGTCACCACCGGTGACGGTACCGGCATCGTCCACCAGGCACCCGCCTACGGCGAAGACGACCAGAAGGTCTGTGAAGGCTACGGCATCCCCGTGATTCTCTCCCTCGACGAAGGCGCAAAGTTCCTGAACCTCTTCGCCGAGCCCACCGCCTCCGGCACCACCGCCCTGGCTGAGATTGCAGGCGTGCAGGCATTCGACGCGAACCGCACCATTATCAACGCCCTCAAGGCAGATGACGTGCTGATTCGTGAGAAGTCCTACGTGCACTCCTACCCGCACTGCTGGCGCTGCCGCACCCCGCTCATCTACCGTGCAATCACCTCCTGGTACGTGAAGGTCACCGACTTCAAGGACCGCATGTACGAGCTGAACAAGCAGATCAACTGGATCCCCGAAAACGTGAAGTACGGCCAGTTCGGCAAGTGGGTTGAGAACGCACGCGACTGGTCCATCTCCCGTAACCGCTTCTGGGGCTCCCCGATTCCCGTGTGGGTTTCGGACGACCCGAACTACCCGCGCATGGACGTGTACGGCTCCCTCGAAGAGCTCAAGGCAGACTTCGGCCGACTGCCCCTGAACAAGGATGGCGAACCCGACCTGCACCGCCCGTACATTGACGAGCTGACCCGCCCGAACCCGGACGACCCGACCGGTAAGTCCACCATGCGCCGCGTGGAAGACGTGCTCGACGTCTGGTTCGACTCCGGCTCCATGCCCTACGCACAGGTGCACTACCCCTTCGAGAACCAGGAATGGTTCGAGAACCACTACCCGGCAGACTTCATCGTCGAGTACATCGGTCAGACCCGCGGCTGGTTCTACGTGCTGCACGTACTGGCGACCGCGCTCTTCGACCGCCCCGCGTTCAAGAACGTCATCAGCCACGGTATTGTGCTCGGCTCGGACGGTCAGAAGATGTCCAAGTCCCTGCGTAACTACCCGGACGTCTCCGAGGTCCTCGACCGCGACGGCTCCGACGCGATGCGCTGGTTCCTGATGTCCTCCCCGATCCTGCGCGGCGGCAACCTGATCGTGACCGAGCAGGGCATCCGCGAGGGTGTTCGCCAGGTCATGCTGCCGTTGTGGAACGTCTACCACTTCTTCGCCCTGTACGCTAACGCCGCCAACAACGGCGAAGGCTACAGCGCAAAGCTCAAGTACGACTCGCAGCATGTGATGGACCGCTTCATCCTCGGCAAGACCCGCGAACTCATCGAGCAGGTCACTGCAGCGATGGACTCCTACGACATCTGGAACGCCTGCGAATCCCTGCGCCAGTACGCCGACGCACTGACCAACTGGTACGTGCGCCGCTCCCGCGAGCGCTTCTTCAACGAAGACACCGACGCATTCGACACCCTCTACACCGCACTGGTGACCGTGTCGAAGGTCGCCGCGTCCCTGCTGCCGCTCAGCAGCGAGGAAATCTACCGCGGCCTCACCGGTGAACGCTCTGTGCACCTGGCTGACTGGCCCGAGGCATCTGCTTTCGCTGATGAGTCCGACCTGCTGGCTCTCATGCAGACCGTGCGTGAGGTCTGCTCCGCCGGTTCGGCACTGCGCAAGGAAAAGAAGATCCGCGTGCGCCAGCCGCTACAGAAGATGACCGTGGCGATTGCACCCGAGCAGTTCGCAGCCCTGGGCACCGCTTTCGGTGAGAAGGGCGCGGAGTACTTCGCGAACATCGTCGAGGACGAGCTGAACCTGCGCCAGGTGGAGCTGGTCAGCGCCGACACCGTCGACCCCGCCGACTACGGCATCTCCCAGCAGCTGAAGGTCAACGCACGTGCGGCAGGTCCGCGCCTGGGCAAGCAGGTGCAGGTTGCCATTAAGGCATCCAAGTCCGGTGACTGGGCCGTGACCGAGGACGGTACCGTCCTGGTCGGCGTGGCAGCTCTGGACGGCGGCCTGGCTCTGGAAGAGGGCGAATACGAGCTGGCAACCGTGGTTGCCGCTGACGCTGAGGGTGCTGAGCACACTGCAGCTGCGGTTCTGCCCGGCGGCTTCCTGGTCCTCAACATTGAGCTGACCGACGAGCTGGTTGCCGAGGGTATCGCCCGCGACACCATCCGCGCTATTCAGCAGGCACGTAAGGACGCCGACCTGAACGTTGCGGACCGCATCAACCTGAGCATCGCGGCACCGGAGGAAACTCTGGCAGCTCTGCGCGCCAACGAAGCACTGGTGACCGGTGAAACCCTCGCCGTGTCCCTGCAGCTGAGCGAAGCAGCCGAGCTGAGCATTAGCGTAGCCAAGGCATAAAACGCCTGAACCGTACGGCCGTCCCGCCCCCTTCACGGGCGGGGCGGCCCGTCGTCTATCCCGCCGCACGGTTATCCTGCCGCACGGTGGGCCCCTGCCGGCACCGACCGGCTATCCCAGTGAGGAGAACAATGAGCGAGAAGAATTACCCCGCAATTCCCGACCCCGAGGGCGTGGAGCGGGTCTACGGTGAACTGCTGGCGCGAGCACCCGAAAACAAGATGGCGCCGCGCCTGGACGCCGTGGCGCGCGCCGTCGAAATCCTCGGCGACGTGCACCGTGCCGCGCCGGTCATCCACATCACCGGCACGAACGGCAAGACCAGCACCGCCCGCATGATTGAGGCGCTGCTGCTCGGCCACGATCTGCGCGTGGGCCGCTTTACCAGCCCGCACCTCGAAAGCGTCACCGAGCGTATCTGCATTAACGGCGCGCCCGTACCGGATGCCACCTTTGTGCGTATTTGGAAGGAAATCGCCCCTTACCTGCAGATTGTGGACGCGGAGATGACCTCCCGCGGCGAGCCCGCCCTGACCTTCTTCGAGTCCGTTACCGTGCTTGCCTTCGCGATTTTCGCGGATGAGCCGGTGGATGTGGTGGTGCTTGAAGTCGGTATCGGCGGCACTTGGGACTCCACGAACGTTGCCGACGGCGTGGTTTCCGTGGTCACCCCGATCGGTCTGGACCACACCGATATGCTCGGCGAAACCCTCGCCGAGATCGCAACCGAAAAGTCCGGCATTATCAAGCCCGGCGGCTTCCTGGTTTCTGCCGCACAGGACCCGGAAGCGGCGGATGTGCTACTCGCCTCTGCCCGCGAGAAGGAAGCATCCTTCGCCTTTGAGGGCGTGGAGTTCGGCATTGTCTCCCGTGAGCTTGCGGTCGGCGGTCAGCTGCTGACCCTGCGCGGCCTGGCGGGCGAGTACCCGGATGTGCCGCTGTCCCTGCACGGTGCGCATCAGGCGCAGAACGCCGTGGTGGCTCTCGCCGCCGTGGAGGCGTTCTTCGGCGGTCAGCGTCAGCTGCCCGAGGACGTGGTGCGTACCGCGTTTGAGACGGTGCGTTCGCCGGGTCGTCTGGAGGTTGTACGCACCGAGCCGCTGACCATCCTGGACGCGGGCCACAACCCGCACGGCGTGCGTGCGTCCGCGGCTGCGCTGACTGAGGCGTTCAAGCTTTCGCACCTGCACGCGGTGGTTGGCATCCTGGGTGAGAAGGATGCGCTGGGCATGTTTGAGACCATGCGCGAAGAGTATGTTGACGCTTCGGACGGTACGTTCCGCCTGTATCTGGCGGCGTCGGATTCGCCACGTGCGATTGCCCCGGAGCGCCTGCACGAGCTCGCCCTGGACGCTGGTCTGGACGAAGACTCGATTGAGGTGTTCGAGCACCTGGACGAGGCGATTGCCACCGCCATGGAGAACGCCCTCTTCGAGCAGGAGTCGGCGGGCGTGCTGATTACCGGTTCGATTACGGTCATCGGTGAGGCGCGTACCCTGCTGGCTGCGCATGAGCAGGCGAAGACCCCCGGCGCTGAGGCTGAGGAGCTACCGGATGAGCTGCCCGCCGAGGGCGCTTATGCGGGTTCTGCGGGTGCGGCGTCGGCTTCGACTCTGGCTGCCGCGGCGGCTGCGGCTGCCTCTGCTGAGCCGGATGAGCTGCTGGACGGCATCATGGCTGAGCTGGGTGGCGAGTCTGCGGCGGGTTCTTCGCTGGAGGATTCGCTGGGCCTGCCGCTGGGTGACTCGTACACCGATGATTTCTTCGGTGATGCTGATTCCGAGGACGATGCGGATCACTAAAGCGACCTGTTGAGGTTGCAGAGATGAGGCGGGGTGCCGCCCTCTAGCTGGTTTTACCGGCTGGGGGAGTGGCGCCCCGCTTTTGCGTGCATACATACTCGCGCTCAAACCCAAGGATCCCCACCCACCCATAAATCGAAAATAACGAAAAATTGTGGGCACCGGGGGCGCAAAACCGGGCACGCCTTGGCGTCACGGTGCTATATTCGCTGAGGCGCCGGCCCCAACGCCTGAGGCCGCACCAACACACCCGCACACATACGCATACCAGCGACGGTATGCCACATAGCGAAAGGCACCCATCATGCCCGCACCCTTCACCGATTTGATCGGCACCGATTCGTTCACCGAGTCCCTACGCCAGGAGAACCTCGACACCTGGCTTTCCGCCACGAATCACCGCTTTGTTGCTGAGCTTTTTGACGGCTCGATCGCCCCGCAGGTCATGGCGGGGTACCTGGTGCAGGACTACCGTTTCCTCGATACCTTCCTCGCCCTGATTGGTGGCGCGATTGCTAACGCTGATACTCTCGCGGGTCGCCTGCGCTTGGCGCAGTTTGCCGGCGAGATTGCGGGCGATGAGAACACCTACTTCCTGCGTTGTTTTGAAACTCTCGGCGTGACTGAGCATCAGCGTGATTCCATGCCCGATACGGAGGCGACCACCGGCTTCAAGCGTCTCTTCCTCGACGCGGCGGCTAGCGGCAGCTACGCGGCGATCCTGTCGGTGCTGGTGGTTTGCGAGGGCCTGTACCTGGATTGGGCGTCGAAGGCTCCCGCCAAGCGTCCTGAATCTTTTGTGCACCACGAGTGGATTAGCCTTCACGACTACCCGGAGTTTCGTGAGCTGGTTGATTTCCTGCGCCGCGAACTGGACCGTGTGGGCCCGTCGGATGCGCAGGCTGCCCGCGAGTTCTTTAGCCGCGCGGTGGAGCTGGAGCAGCTGTTCTTTGATGAGTCGTACACCCACCCGCTGCCCTAACGCACTGCCCTCACGTGCCGTCTGTGCGCTCCACGGTAGTTGCCGTGGGAGCCGCCGCGCGTCGATGAGGCGAATGCCATAGAAAACATGCGCACCATGCCCCGGAAGGTCCCGCCCGCCGCTACGTTGCGGGCTCCTTCCGGGGCTTTTGTGTTTAAGGTACGTCACAAAAACGCGCCTATTTGCATGATCTGAGGCGTCATATAGTAAATGTAGAAGCTAATGGCGTGCTATTGAGCAATGTGAGAGGCTAGGATAAATGGGGTACTGCTTCCGGGGTGCTGGCTATGCCGCGCCGGTGAGTATCACCGTAAAACACTATCTAAAGGAGTCGTATGAGTACCGCCGCATCGAGTACTACCGAGCCCACCCACGCTGAGGCTGAGAACGAAGCGCAGCACGGGCATGCGGGAACCCCGGGCAGCTACTCAGACCGACAGCTCGGATTCTGGCTGGTTGGCGCCGGCCTGATTGCACTCATTTCTTCAGCGATTCTGGTGTATGAGCGGCTGCAGATTTACATTGATGCCGGCCACTCCACGGTCTGCGATATTAACGCCCTGCTCAGCTGCGGCACGGTGATGCGCACGCCGCAGGCGGAAGCTTTCGGCTTCCCGAACCCGTTCATTGGCCTGGTGGGCTTCTCGATTGTGGTGACTATCGGCGCCGCGATGATGGCGGGGGCACGCTTCAAGAAGTGGTTCTGGGTGTGCATGAACATTGGTTTGGCTGCGGCAACCGCATTCATTATGTGGCTGTGGTACCAGACGACCTTCCAGATTAACGCGCTGTGCCTGTTCTGCATGATTGTGTGGGTTATGACCATCACGCTTTTTGTGAAGACCACGGTCCGCAATATTTCGGCGGGTGTTATTCCGGCGTCGCAGTCGATGCGTGAGAGCGCTCGCGGCTGGTCCTGGTTTGCGATTAGCCTGTGGCTGATCCTGATTTTCGGCATTATTGTGATCCGCTTCTTTGAGGTCATTGTGAATATGATGCGCTAAGCGTTCATCTTTGAGCTTGGTTTGAGGGCTGATGCCCCGAACGTGCAACGCCCCGGTGCCTGTTGGTGCCGGGGCGTTGTTGCGTCTGCGGGCGGGTGAGGCTGCGCAGAATACGCCGGGCTGATCGTGCCGGGCAGAATACGCCGGGCTGGGGCGCCGGGTAGTGGGGGGGGGGAGGTGCCGGTGACTTTGCCGGTGGCGGTCAGCGGGGAGGCGGCGCGGGTGCGTATAATGGTCAGGTATATTCTTGAGCGGCATCAGTCGGAGCCGTCCGCGGGGTTCACCTGCGGCGTTACCTGCCTGCCGTTCTGCTGGACACTAGATTCTTGATACCCCTTCGAGGAGACCCGTGAAGACTGCCGGAATTGCCGCAATGGGCGCTGCTGCCGTTATTTTTCTGACTGCCCTGCTGTTGCTGACCGCCGGTCACTTCTCGCTGCTGTGGGTGATTCTGCTGGTGGTTTCTCCGTTTGTTTTCATTCTGGGTGTTCCGTTTGCGACCGGTTCCGGTCCGGAGTACCTGCCGACCGACCCGAAGCTTGCTCAGCAGGCTCGTGAGGCGCGCGATGCGGAGCTGGGTCTGGACTAGCCCCTCCTCTGAAAGTTTTTTGAAGCCGGGTAGTGCGTAGTGGCACGCCCGGCTTTGCTGTACCCGCTAGACGGCCGCCGTAATGTGTCCCGCCGCAATGTGCCCCGCGTATCCTGCCGGGAGGTGGAGCCCAGATAGGATGGGCGGGGTGGCTTAGAGGTACCCTCTACCGGGTATAATGGAACACGGTGTCTTGTGCGCCCCGCACGCGCATAAAGATCCCCACCAACGCATCGAGGGAGAGTACCCGAAGAGCGCCGGCTATAAGCCGCGGAGCATAACTGTCGCACCGCGCGGGCCGCCCGCCTCGGCGAAGAAACCCGAAGACCGGCAGAGCACCCAGGAAGGGTGTGAGCGTGCCGTGCTCGAGAGCGAGGTGGCTGTGACCGTCGCGGCGCGCTCTGCGTTCCGCCCGCTCGCCCCCTACGGCAGAAGCACTGAACGAGATAGTGCCCGGTAGCGCCAATGAACGCGCACCGTAGGGTGAGGCTTGAGCCGCGGTGGCAGCAACTAGGCTTTGCGCTGTATGCGCGCTGTTAAAATCCTTGCGGTGCGGAGCAGGGTGTAACGAAAGAAGATTAATGTCTGACGAGAAGAACGTCGAACTTGGGGTTTTTGAGGCGCTGAACGCCCTCGCGGAGGAGAAGAACGCCTCTGCAGAGACCCGTGAAACTCTGCGTAAGAATGTTCGTGAGAGCTCTGACGCCCAGCAGGGTACTGAGCGCCGCCGTCCGGGTCGCCCGAAGAAGGAGAAGGCTCCTGAGGTTCCCCTGGATGAGGCGATTGCGGCTGGCCTGACCAACCTGCGTAACGCTAAGGCTAAGCACGCGCCGGCACCGAAGGTTGCCGCTCCCGCTGCGTCTGAGACCGAGGTTGCTTCTACTCTGGATAGCCTGTTTGAGGCTGCTGAGAAGAAGGCGGCTGAGCCTGCTGTCGTGGAGAACACCGCGAAGGTCGAGACCGTCGAGAAAACCGCGAAGGTGGAGGAAGTTGTTGCTCCCGCCGCTGAGCCGGTTGCTGAGCCCGCCGCTGAGTCTGCCGTTGAGGTGAAGGAAGAGACCGCCAAGGTTGAGGTCGTAACCCCCGCAAAGGCTGAGGAAGCTGAGAAGACCGAGGCTGCCGTTGAAGCTCCTGTTGCTGAAGATACTGAGCAGAAGGCTGAAGAGGCTGCCGCAGAGCAGCCCGCTGAGGCTGCTGTAGTTGCTGAGGAATCCGCATCCGAAAAAGCTGCATCTGAGGCACCCGCCGCAGAAGAGTCTGCAGAAAAGCCCGCAGCTGAGGAACCCGTAGCTGAGGAACCTGAAGTAGCTCCCGAGCCCGTAAAGACCATTAGCGACCTGCAGCGCGAAAAGCTGCAGGAGCTGCGCTCGCGTACCCCCATGGGTGCGATGCCGCTGTTCATGGCTCCCGAGCCGGAGGAGCTGAGCGAGCTCGCTGTTGCCGCCAAGCTGGAGCGTGAGGCACGCCGCGCCGCTGCCGAGGAGCAGAAGCGTAAGGAGCGCATGGAGCGCCGCCGCGAGGAGGCTGCCGCTGAGGCTGAGGTGACGAGCCACCGTCGCCGTCGCCGTCGCCGCGGTACCGAAGATATTGAGATTGAGGGCGGCGTTGATGACGACGTTGAGACCGTCACCAAGGTGCGTGCGCCGCGCCTGGCTGACTCTCACGCATCCAACACTGTGACCGGTGTGCGCGGTTCTACCCGCCTGGAGGCGAAGCGTGTGCGCCGCCGTGAGTCCCGCTCCCTGGGCCGCCGCCGCCACATCGTGACCGAGGCTGAGTTCCTGGCTCGCCGCGAGTCTGTGGACCGTCAGATGCTGGTTCGTCAGAAGGACGGCCGCATCCAGATTGGTGTGCTTGAGGACGGCGTGCTGGCTGAGCACTTCGTGTCCAAGACCCAGCAGGATTCCCTGATCGGCAACGTGTACCTGGGTAAGGTTCAGAACGTTCTGCCGTCCATGGAAGCTGCGTTCGTTGACATTGGACGCGGCCGCAACGCTGTGCTGTACGCGGGCGAGGTCAACTGGGATGTCACCGGTCTGGACGGTGCACCCCGCAAGATTGAGAACGCCCTGAAGCCCGGCGATTCGGTTCTGGTGCAGGTCACCAAGGACCCGATTGGCCACAAGGGTGCCCGCCTGACCAGCCAGGTTTCCCTACCCGGCCGCTTCCTGGTGTACGTGCCGGGTGGTTCGATGACCGGTATTTCCCGCAAGCTGCCCGACACCGAGCGTGCTCGTCTGAAGAAGATTCTGAAGGACAAGCTGCCCGAGGGTGCTGGCGTAATCGTTCGTACCGCGGCGGAGGGTGCTTCTGAGGAGGAGCTGACCCACGACATTAACCGTCTGCGTGCGCAGTGGGAAGAGATTCAGGAGAAGGCTAACTCCCGCAAGGTGCTGGCTCCGGAGATGCTCTACCAGGAGCCCGACCTGATGATTAAGACCGTGCGTGACGTCTTCAACGAGGACTTCACCGCGATGATCGTTCAGGGCGAGAACGCGTGGGATTCCATCGAGGCGTACGTGACGTACGTGGCGCCGGACCTGGTTTCCCGCCTGCAGAAGTGGGATTCCGCGGATGACCTCTTCGACCACTACCGCATCAACGAGCAGCTGGCGAAGGCACTGGACCGTAAGGTGTACCTGCCTTCGGGTGGTTCGCTGGTGATTGACCGTACTGAAGCCATGACCGTGGTGGATGTGAACACCGGTAAGTTCACCGGTAGCGGCGGCAACCTTGAAGAGACTGTCACCAAGAACAACCTGGAAGCTGCTGAGGAGATTGTCCGTCAGCTGCGTCTGCGCGATATCGGCGGCATTATCGTCATTGACTTCATTGACATGGTGCTTGAATCGAACCGTGACCTGGTTCTGCGTCGCCTGATTGAGTGCCTGGGTCGTGACCGTACCAAGCATCAGGTGGCTGAGGTGACTTCGCTGGGTCTGGTTCAGATGACCCGTAAGCGCCTGGGTACCGGTCTGCTTGAAGTCTTCTCGGAGCCCTGTGAGCATTGTGCCGGTCGTGGCCTGGTGGTTCACGATCAGCCGCTGAGCGGTCGTAGCGGTGGCGCGTCGGATTACATCCACCGCCATGAGCGTAATGACCGTAAGCGTAGCCGTGCCGCTGCCCGCGAGGATTCTCGTGACCAGCAGAAGCAGGATGCTCTGGAGTCGAAGAAGGCTGAGCGCCGTAACGCTATGGCTGCGGTGGCTGCCGCATCCGCTCAGAGCGAGGACGTTTCGGAGGAGACCGCTTCGACCCGCAAGAAGCGTAAGCGCCGCAAGCGTTCGCGCCGCGCGGAGACCGCTGAGCTGTCGCTTGAGCAGGAGATTCAGGGTATTGCCGAGGCTGCCAGCGAGCAGGCTCACGCCGAGGTTGCTCAGCGTGAGGACAAGGTCGCTGAGGTCACCGGCGGCAACTGGATTGGCGAGCAGGGCGGTTTCTCCCTGGAGCAGCTGGCAAGTGCGTTTGACCGCGCGGAGGAGTCCGCTGAGGATTCCTCGAAGGACTCTGAGCAGGAGCGTTCGGAGGACCGTTCTGAGGAGCGTCGTTCGTCTAAGCGCGGCGAGAAGAAGTCTTCTCGTAACCGCCAGCGCCGCGAGCTGACCGATGCGGATATTGCCGCTGTGGAGGATTCCGGCGCGGGTGCGCTGGAGGACGAGCACCACGTTGATCCGGAGCTCGACCCGCGCTTTAGCCGCTCTTCGGATCGTTTTGAGGCGATTCGTGCCGGTGAGGCGAAGGCTCGTGCTTCTCAGAAGGCTGGCCGTCTTGCCCGTACTGAGGGTGAGTCGTTCCGTTCGGGCCGCGAGGATCGTTCGGCGAAGCGCCAGAACGCTGAGCAGCAGAACGCTGAGGCAACCTCCGCTGAGGTAAACTCGGGTGTGCAGAAGGCTCAGGAGTCCAAGCGTGTTGAGCGTGAGGACCTGCGCATCGAGGATGTCCGCGAGACCCCGCGTGCGTCCCGCCGCCGTGCTCGTCGCGCCGCTGATGAGAAGCGCGCCGAGAAGGCTGCTGAGCAGGCGCCCGCAAAGGCTGATAAGATTGAGAAGTCTGAGTCTCGCCCGGTTGTGACCGGCGTGATTGGTGCTCCGGCTGTGACCGGTGTGGTGGGCGCAGCTCCCGCAGCGGTTGAGGCTCCGGTTGAGGATCAGACGCCTGCGGCTCAGGTGCCCGGTTCGACCCCGCGTAAGCGTCGCACTCGCCGTGCGGCTTCGAGCGCCGGTGCCGGTGCTCAGGTCGTGACCGTGGACGCTTCCGAGCGTGCTGAGGGTTCCGTGGTTGCTTCCGCTTCTGTTGCGGATGTGGCTCCGGTGGCTGATGACGCTTCGGCCCCTGTCTTGTTCGGCATTGGCGTTGCCGCTGCCGACATTAAGCGTGAAGGTAAGGACGATTAGTCTTTAGCTTCCGATCATCGGAATTCCGATGGTGTGTGTATATGAGATAGCCTCGGTAGGGCGAGCCGGAACTTCCCTACCGAGGCTATTTTTTTCTGTGCGTGTGCTGCGTCATTTTAAAGGCGCTACTAAGAGTGCGGTGCAGTATTAGAGGAGCATCACGTGGTGTCTGCGGATAATCCGTAAATTTATCTATTGCGCGGCGCGTAGATCATGCCGTATCCTTAAGGACTGGTGTTTATCTCAGTGAAGCCCTATCGACGCAGGGCCAGCGGGAGACACCGCTCCCACCCGCATCGTCTTCGGCGTGGTCGAGTATTCGGCTGAGTCGAAACGTGCGGGAGAGAGACACCACCGGTGAGCCTCGCGTGTTGGCTTCGGCGGGCAATCCCGCCGGAACGCACGGGCCGTTCCTCCTTGTTCGCGGTCATTCGACTGGCGGGGGAGGGCGCACAGCAATGAAAGCGCAGGTTGCTCATTCGTGTGAGATCCAAGAAGCAAGTTGTCGAGAAAAGTGAGTCCCATAGTGGCATACGCGATTGTACGCGCTGGCGGCCGCCAGGAGAAGGTTTCCGTAGGCGACCTCGTTACCCTTGACCGTGTTGCAGGCGAGCCCGGCAGCACCATCGAGCTGCCCGTGCTGCTGCTCGTCGACGGTGACAAGGTCACCGCTGATGCAAAGTCCCTGGCTTCCGCCAAGGTTGTTGCTGAGAAGGTTGAGGACCTGCGCGGTCCGAAGATCGTTATTCAGAAGTACAAGAACAAGACCGGTTACAAGAAGCGTCAGGGCTTCCGCGCCGAGCTGACCACCGTCAAGATTACCGCTATCAACGCGTAATCGAAACGACCGGAATTCAAACCCTAAGGTAGGAATACAGAATGGCACACAAGAAGGGCGCAAGCTCCACCCGTAACGGCCGTGACTCGAACCCCCAGTACCTCGGTGTTAAGCGCTACGGCGGCCAGTCCGTCAACGCAGGCGAGATTCTCGTTCGCCAGCGCGGCACCCACTTCCACCCCGGCCTGAACGTTGGCCGCGGTGGCGACGACACCCTGTTCGCTCTGGCAGCAGGCACCGTCGAATTCGGTACCCGCAAGGGCCGCAAGGTCGTTAACATCCTGGCAGCAGCTGAGTAATACTCACCGCTAGGGCAGAGGGGGTAGGCGTTAGTCTACCCCCTCTCGCTATGACCTCGAATGCCGTGGACGCCTGTGCTGGGCTCCACGATGAGGCGCACCCCAACCCGGTCGCGCCTGCCGCCGCATCCGCAGCATGATTGGTGTGTGCCGTGCGGTGGCGAAGTGAAGATTTTCCAAGATAAGGAGAACCCGTGGCAGAATTCGTGGACCGCGTGGTCTTGCATGTATCTGGCGGTCGCGGAGGTAACGGCTGCGTCTCCGTGCGACGTGAAAAGTTTAAGCCCCTGGGCGGCCCTAACGGCGGTAACGGTGGTAATGGTGGCGCGGTGATTCTGCGCGTGGATAACCAGACCACGACCCTGCTGGAGTACCACCACAGCCCGCACCAGCACGCCCCGAATGGCGATATTGGTCGTGGCGATATGCACCACGGCTTTAACGGTGAGGACCTGATTCTGACCGTGCCGCAGGGTACTGTGGTGAAGGACCGCGAGGGTAATGTTTTGGCTGACCTGCTGCGTGTGGGCGACGAGTATGTTGCTGCCCGTGGCGGTATGGGCGGTCTGGGTAACGCTGCATTGGCTTCGGCTAAGCGTAAGGCTCCCGGTTTTGCTCTGCTGGGCACCCCCGGTGAAGAAGCTGATATTGTTCTGGAGCTGAAGTCCATTGCGGATGTGGCTCTGGTGGGTTACCCCTCGGCGGGTAAGTCTTCGTTGATTGCTGCGATTTCTGCGGCGCGTCCGAAGATTGCTGACTACCCGTTCACCACTTTGATCCCGAACCTGGGCGTGGTGCAGGCGGGCGATGTTCGCTACACCGTCGCGGATGTTCCGGGTCTGATTGAGGGCGCTTCGGAGGGCCGCGGTCTGGGTCACCGCTTCCTGCGCCATGTGGAGCGTTCTTCGGCTCTGGTGCACGTGATTGACTGCGCTACTTTGGAGCCGGGCCGCGACCCGATCAGTGACTTTGAGGTGATTCGCGGCGAGCTACAGAACTATGAGGTTGACCCGACTGCGGGTGTGACCGTGCCGCTGCATGAGCGTCCGCAGATTGTGGTGCTCAATAAGATTGACGTTCCTGAGGCTCGTGAGCTGGCTGAGTTTGTTCGCCCCGAGTTTGAGGAGATGGGCTTCAAGGTCTTCGAGATTTCGACGGCTTCCCATGAGGGTTTGAAGCCCCTGATCTTTGCGATGGCACAGCTCGTTGAGGAGGACCGTGTGGCTCGTGCCGCTGCCGAGAAGGAAGCGGAGCGCGTGGTTGTTGAGGCTCCTGTGGTTCGCCCGAAGGGCTTCCGCGGTAAGAAGAAGCAGGAGTTCACTATTCGCCGCGAGGAGCGTAACCTTGAGCCGCTGTTCCGCGTGATTGGTGAGAAGCCTGAGCGTTGGATTCAGCAGACTGACTTCAATAATGATGAGGCTGTCGGCTACCTGGCGGACCGCCTGGCGCGCCTGGGCGTTGAGGATGAGCTGTTCAAGGCTGGTGCTCGTGCCGGTGACGCCGTGGTGATTGGTGAGAACGACAACTCGGTGATCTTCGATTGGGAGCCGACCATGGTCGGTGGCGCTGAGCTGCTGTCCTCCCCGCGTGGTACGGACGCTCGTCTGGAAGAGATTATTCGCCCGACTCGTGCGCAGAAGCGTGTGGAGTACAAGGAGCGTATGGACGCGAAGGCGGAGGCTCGTGCCGAGCTGGAGTCCGAGCGCGCTGCAGGCGTGTGGACCGAGTCGGTTGAGTACCGCAAGAAGCTGAAGGAAGGCAAGGTCGACGAGAATATCGACATGCCGAACGTCGAGGACTAATAGCTGAAGCGTTAGCTGTTGCCTAGACAGCTGTTTCATAGACAGTGAGTGGTGCCGCGTACCGGGGTTTGGCTCCGGTGCGCGGCGCTTTCTTTTGCGTGCGGTGCTTTCTTGTAGGTTCTGTGGTTGCCGCTCGAGCCGGATGTGCGTGTCAGAACACGCGGGTGAGCCTGTGGAGAACTTGTGGTTGGGCGTGCTGGCTGGGTATTCCACTGGCGGCTTAGCTCACCCCCGTCATTTCGGTGTTTTTGACCGTAAGCAGGTAGCATAGAGGGGAATGTACGCGGGCACCGTTTTCGGTGTTGCGTACCTTCTGTGTACCTGCCCGCATCCGCACCTGTGGTGGCTCTTTAAGTTGCCGTGGTGCGGTCTCTGTCCCAGCAAGGACGGCATTTGTGACTGACCAGCCTGTTCACCTTGATTTTGGTGCCCCGAGCACCGAGTCGATTCCCCCGCGTACCCCCGGTCGGGTGCGTCTGGGCGTGATGGGTGGAACTTTTGACCCGATTCACCACGGACACCTGGTGGCGGCTAGTGAAGTTGCCGCCGTGTTCGACCTGGACGAGGTCGTTTTCGTTCCGACCGGTCAGCCCTGGCAGAAGGTGGGGGAGCGGCACGTGAGTGACGCTGAGCATCGCTACCTGATGACGGTGATTGCGACCGCGTCGAACCCTCGTTTTACGGTGAGCCGTATTGATATTGACCGTGGCGGCGCCACCTACACCTTTGATACGCTTAACGAGCTGCGCGCCCTGCGCCCGGATGCTGACCTATTCTTCATTACCGGTGCGGACGCGATCAGCCAGATTATGACCTGGCGCAATGCCCATAAGCTGTGGGATTTGGCGACTTTTGTGGGTGTGACCCGCCCCGATCATGAGCTGGATCCGCCGCTGGCAGAGGGTCGTCATATTACGACCCTGAAGATTCCTGCGATGGCGATTTCTTCGACCGATATTCGTCGCCGCGCAGCTGAAGATGCCCCCATCTGGTACCTGGTGCCCGATGGTGTGGTGCAGTACATTGCTAAGTACGGCCTGTACAAGAAGGACGCCTTGACGGCGTACCGTGATGGCTTGCCCCGCGTGAAGGATGAGTCTGGGCAGGCACCCCAATCGACGAATAATGAGGGAACACATGAGTGAAGCTACGGGTTCGAAGCCCTATAGCGAGGACGAAGCGTACCTCTACGAGACGTACGTGACCGAGGACGGCATTGAGGTGCCGCCGCCTACTAAGGTGATGGGTCCGCGCCGTCTTGCCCGTTACCGTGAAGAAGTTGCCGAGTACCTGCGTGCGAACCGCCGCGGTGAGCCCGCGAAGCCTGTTGCGAACATGGGCTCCGTGATTCATACGGACGCTATTGACCCGCAGGTTTTGGCTGTTCAGCGTCGTTTTGCGGCGTTGGCGGCTCAGGGCAAGATTGACACTGAGGCGAACGATGAGGAGAAGCTGCATGAGCCTGCTCCTCTGACCAGTAGCCTGCGTGTTCTTCGCCCCGAAGAGATCGCGCAGAACCGTGTGGATGCGACTAGCCCCTCCGCGGTGGATAACCCGATGACTTCTTCGATCCCGGTCATTGCCGTGGTTAAGGAGGAGAAGCCGGAACTCGAGCTGCACCAGTACTTGGTGCGCGATGAGCCGAAGGTTGAGGAGCTGGACAGCTCTGACGTTGAGGCTGAGCAGACCGAGGTTGCTTCCATTGAGGAAGAAGCCGTTGAGATTGCTGAGGTTGAAGAGTCTGCTGACGAGCTGCCCACCCGCGTGAGCGCGGTGGACGCGCAGGGTCTTGACCTGAGCGTGCTGGATAGCGCCTCCGCTGGTGACACCGTGGATTCGGTGGACGGCGACCCGACTGTTGCTCTGAGCCCGGATGAGGTGGAGGAGCTGCTGCAGCGCATGGTGGATCGTCAGGATCCCGAAGAGTCGGCTGCTCTGGTTGAAGAGGTTACCGAGGACGCTGAAGAGTCTGAGGAAGCCGCAGAAGACGGCGAGTCCAAGTCTGCTGAGTCCAAGTCTGCTCCGGTACCTTCCGCTGAGGCTTCCAAGGAGTCCGCTTCTAAGGGCGCTGTTGAGAAGGCTGAAGAGGTTCTGCAGCCTGCGCAGAAGGCCTCCCTGGCGTGGCTGTGGATTGTGCTGTTGCTCGCCCTGGTCGTTGTTGGTCTGATTATGATTTTTGGCCCTAAGTAGGCCGTGAACAATGCACCCCTGTTGCGGGTGCTGCCGGCGGGTGTTCTGCCGGCAAGGAAGGAAAATATGACTGCTGCACAGTCCTCGATTGAGGCTCTGCGCATTGCCGCCCGCGCTGCGGAGGAGAAGCAGGGAACGAACCTGTTCGCTGTGGATGCATCCGACGCGATGGGTCTGATTGATGGCTTCCTGGTGGTTTCTGCCCACAATGAGCGCCTCGTGAACGCTGTTGCGGATGAGGTTGAGGACGCTCTGCGTGAGCAGGCTGACTTGAAGCCTGTCCGCCGTGAGGGTCGTTCCTCGGGTCGTTGGATTCTGCTGGACTTCGGCGATATTGTCGTGCATGTTCAGCATGAGGAGGACCGCGAGTTCTACGCTCTGGATCGTCTGTGGGCTGAGGCCCCGCGTATTGAGCTGGGGGTTGAGAACGAGGCTCCCTTCGACATTGAGGGTGAGACTGAGGAAGATGCTGCACGCATCATTCCCGCTCAGGATGAGGCATAGGCTTCTGCTTGATTTTTAGCTGATGAGGGGTGGGCTCTGCTGGCGCTGTATGGTGCCGCGGGGTCCGCCCTTCTTGCTTAGCCTTTGGCTTACCCGCCGGGAACTTTTTGGATTTTTGGGTGCGCTGGTTTGCATCGCTGTCCGTGGTGTGTGTAATATATTCATGTTGCCTCGTTGAGGTCACTAACAGAATATGGGGATATGGCGCAGCTGGTAGCGCACCTGCATGGCATGCAGGGGGTCAGGGGTTCGAGTCCCCTTATCTCCACGTTTTCCTCGGTTGAGGAGCTTGTCGCCCGGTTCTTGTGAATCGGGCGATTTTGCTATCTGCCGATAACTCTCGATAGTCAACAACACAGTTCATAGTTGAGGAGTCACTCATGGGAGCGCACGCACATCACGGCCACGGCGGGCATCACGGGCATCACCACGACCATTCGCATGCCCCGAGCCCGGAGGACGCCGCCTCGATGCGTCCGCGCCTGCTGATTGCGTTCAGTCTGGCGGTCGTTATTGTGTTGGCGCAGGCGATTGGTTCGTTGGTCACCGGAAGTCTTGCCCTGCTGACCGATACGGCGCACGCCATTACGGACGCGTCCGGACTGCTGGTGGCGCTCACGGCGGCTTCGCTGATGACGCGCCCGGCAACGTCCCGCCGTACGTGGGGTTTCCGCCGCATTGAGGTGCTTGCCGCCCTCGGGCAGTCGGTGCTGCTGCTGGCGGTGGGTATCTACACGGCGGTGGAGGGTGTGCATCGCCTGTTCGCCCCGCCGGAGGTGCCCGGCACCGAGCTGCTGATCTTTGGTGTGGTTGGCCTGGTGGCGAACGCTATTGGTATTGCGGTGCTGGCTACGGCGAGGAACGCGAACTTCAATATGCGTGCCGCGTTCCTGGAGGTGCTCAATGACGCCCTGGGCTCGCTGGGCGTGATTGTGGCGGCTATCGTGATTTGGCTGACCGGCTTCTACCAGGCGGATGCCCTGGCGGGTCTATTCATTGCGGCGCTGATTGTGCCGCGTGCAGTACGTTTGATGAAGCAGACCACGGCGGTGCTCATGGAGTTTACCCCGGACGGCCTGGACCTGGACGCGATGCGTGAGCACATGCTGCGCGTTGACGGCGTTGTAGAGGTGCACGATGTGCACGCCTCGATGGTGGCGACCGGTCTGCCAGTGGTGACCGCGCACGTGGTGGTTGCCGATTCATGCTTCCATGACGGCTCTGCGGTGACGATTCTGGACCATATCCGTTCGTGTGTGGCGAGCCATTTTGAGGTGTCGGTTGAGCACTCGACCTTCCAGCTGGAGACCGCCGAGCTGGGTGGTCGTGAGCCGGCTTCGATTCGCCACCCGTAGGCTGGCTCGCGTAGGTTTTGCCTCGCGTAGGTTTTGCCTCGCGTAGATTTTGCCCATGCTTCGCCGGCAGGTCTGCCCGCCGCGGTAGATAGAGCAGAAATAGCAAGCCAGAACAGGTACCAGAACCAGAGATAGCGGGGGAGAGGCGACCGTTATATTTGGTGGCTCAACTATGCAAAAGATACACTCTTTAGGGAGCAAAAGGTGCTCCTCACCCGCACACTTTGACAGGTCCGCTGGCTGGCTCTTTAGTTTGGCAGTCGCGGTAGCCTGCAACGATGAGCGCCTCAGCCCAGCTGAAACGGAATAGCTGAAACGGAACAGCGGGCGGGCGCATCCATAGATTTTTGACGAGAACAACCACGATTAGCAGCAGATACGGAACACTATGCATTCACCTATTGCCACTTACCTGACCGAGACCCTCGAGTCGGTCGCTTCTGATACCTCCGGTGAGTTGGCAAACTATATTCCGGAACTTGCCGCCGTGGACCCGGACAAGCTCGCCGCGTCTATTGCGATGGTTGACGGTGAGCAGTACGCCGCCGGTGACTCCGATGTGGAGTTCACAATTCAGTCGATTTCTAAGCCGTTCGTGTACGCCCTGGCGCTCGCGGACCGCGGCTATGATGACGTGCTTGCGAAGGTGGGCGTGGAGCCTTCCGGTGAGCCGTTCAATGAGCTGTCCCTGGAGGACGGTTCCGGTAAGCCGCTGAACCCGATGATTAACGCCGGCGCGATTACCACCCATTCGCTGGTGGGTCCTCCCGGTGCGACTCAGGGCGAGCGCATGGAGCGCGTCATTTCTGGTCTGTCTGCGTTTGCGGGCCGCCGCCTGTCGGTGAACGAGCGCGTGTACGAGTCTGAGCTGGAGCACGCGCACCGCAACTACGCGATTGCGCACATGCTGCGCGGCCACGGCATCCTGACCGGCGACCCGACCGTGGCGGTGCAGGGTTATACCCGCCAGTGCTCGCTGATGGTGACGGTTAAGGATTTGGCGTTGATGGCGGCGACTTTGGCGAACTATGGTGTGCATCCGGTGACGGGTGAGCAGGTGGTTCCTAAGACTGTGGTGCGTCAGGTGCTGAGCGTCATGTTCACGTGCGGCATGTATAACGCTGCGGGTGACTGGGCAACCCAGGTGGGTGTGCCGGCGAAGAGCGGCGTGGGCGGCGGCATTATTGGTGCGGTGCCCGGTCAGCTGGGCGTGGCGACGTTCTCGCCGCGTCTGGACGGTCACGGTAACAGTGTGCGCGGTGTGGAGCTGTTCGAGCAGTTCTCGGATGACATGGGCATGCACGTGATGAATGTGCCGACGGTGGCTCGTTCGGCGTTGCGCGCGAACTACCAGATCGGTTCGGGTGATGAGTCTATGCGCCTGATTCAGTTGCAGGGCCGTATCCGTTTTGCGGGTGTGGAGCGCGTGATTCGTGAGATTGTGGAAGCCCCGATGGAGGGTTCCAAGGTCGCCCTGGACGTGACTCGCGTGTACGCGGTGGATGAGGTCGCTCAGAGCATGCTCCTGGAGCTGATGCGTCGTCTGAGGAATGACGGGTACAAGGTGTACCTGATTGATAATGACGAGACGATTACGAATACGGATGCGCTGCGCAGCATGGGTGTGAAGGTTCTGACGAACCCGACGGCAGTGACTTCTGCTGAGTCGGATGCTGAGCGTGTGGCTGAGGCGGACGCCGAAGAGGCTGCGGAGGCTGCGGCTCTGGAGGCACTGAATGCGCTGGACTCTGCTAAGGCGGAGCAGCCGGAAGCTTCGGAAACTGAGTAGGTTTCTCTCCGCGTACTTGATCGTATCTGCGTACTTGGCAGTACGATTGCGTGAACTTTATATATTGAGGCCCCTTTCCCGGGCGCGTTGTGAACGTGTTCTGGGGGAGGGGCCTCGCTGTACTTACCTAGAGTTGCACCTTGCGCTGTAGCTGTACCTGGATTGCCTGGCGGGGGTAGCTTAGTGCGCTGAGCGTGGTCTTCGGTGAGTGAGGGGACTGAAAGTACGTAGAGGTTCTTTAATGGCGCAGTTGTTAATCATTAAGTAATATTTTGAATTTTTCGATAGCTAACAGTGGTCTCATCATACACTCGTAATATGAACACTGTTCCACACCCAGAAACACCTATCGCTCCTCGTCAATCCGCTATCGTCAACCCCGCTACTGACCACATGGTATCGGGCGCCTCTGCCCGCGCCTCCATGGGGCGACGGGAACTCTTACAACACGTTGGTACCTTTGGCCTGGGCGCGGTGAGCTTCGGCGTGCTGGGTCTTGGCCTCACCGGTTGTACCCCGTCGAACACCCCATCGAGCAGCCCGTCCGGTAGTGCGTCGGCGAGCCCTTCTTCGACCCCTTCGGCAAGCTCGGCGGCTGCCCCCTCCGCATCTGGCTCCGCAACGGGTACCCCATCCCCGACTGCCGCGGCATCTAAGACCGCTTCTGCGACTGCGACCTCGTCGAACCCGGTTCCCGAAGCTCGTGCCTGGACTGGCCCGCAGACTGGCCTGCCGGGTGAGGGCAAGTATATTGCGTGGACGGTCGATGACGGCGCCGACCCGGAGGTGGTACGCGCCTACGCGGAGTTTTCCCGCCGTACCGGCACGCGCCTCACCTTCTTTATCAACGGTCAGTACCCGGCGTTTAGGCAGCATCGTGACCTGTTGTTGCCGCTGGTGAAGAGCGGCCAGTTGCAGATTGCGAACCATACGTATAGTCATGCGGCGTTGACGAGCCTGACGGATGAGCAGATTGTTCAGGAGTTGACCCGTAATGATGAGGAGATTAGGCGCCTGTTTGGGGTGTCTTCGAAGCCGTACTTCCGCCCGCCGTACGGGTATTATGATGCGCGCGTGTTGGCGGCTGCGGCGTCGTGTGGTTTTACGCGCCCGGTTCTGTGGTACGGGTCGTTGGCGGATTCGTCTAATATTTCTTCGGCTGAGGTGTATGCCTATGCGGAGAAGTATGCGTTGGCTCAGCATATTGTGATTGGGCATTTGAATTATCGGGGTGTGGTGTCTGAGCTGGACCGTATTCGGGCGTTGTTGGATCGGCGCGGGTTGAAGACGGTGACGATTCGCGACTATTACGGGTAGTGCGGGGGAGCCCCGGCGAGGGGTTCCGGTGGGTATACTGGGAGGCATGATGAAGCTTCCTCAGAACCCTATTCTTCGGCAGGTGTACCGCTTCCGTGAGTCGCTGCTGCTTCTGCTGTATTACTCGCTGTCTTTTCTGGGTGTGCGGTGGATGCGCACGGGGCATCCGCGTGTGGCGGCGGTGTGGTCTGTGGGTTTGTGGCTGAATTTGGTGCTGCGTGGCATGGGCCAGGTGGTGCGTATGCTGGTGCCGGTCCTGCAGGATGCGGAGGCGCGCCGTGCTCGTGCTGAGCGTGCCCGCGCCTACCAGCCGCGCTAACCTCACCGGCTGAGCTGACAGACTAGGCTGATATGACGAAGCCCCCTCGTACTAGAAATAGTGCGAGGGGGCATCGCTATATCTGGGGGGGGGGGCACTAACCGGCAGGCGCTAGTCGTCCTCATGAGAAAACTCGTTGACAATCTCGGGAGCCTGCAGAGCAAACTCATCGGGTTCCGCCGTCTCCGGCGAGAAATCCAGATAGTAGTTACCCTCAGAGGTTCGGGTGATGGTGACGTAGGTGCGACCATAATCGAGTAGCTCGCGAATGCCAACCTTGGTTCCTGGTTTAAGACCCATGCGCTTTCGAATATAAGTGCCCAAATCGCCGTTATGAATCGTAGACATATCTTTTCCACTTCGCCGCCAACCGCTGGCAACCCGCATGAGGAGTTCTGCACCATCATCGCAATACACGGTAAACGGAGTGTTCTTAAGAGGGAAGAAGTTAGAAACTCCAACCCTTGCGGGAACACCGAAGTAGGCTTCATCCTTATTGGATCGATTCGGGCGGAGACCCCAATTAATTCCGGCACCATTATAGGATGAGCTCTTCTTACCCTGGCGGCTGTAGAGGTAAAGATTGACGGACGGGAAGTCCTTCAACCGTTCCTCGCGTTCCGACTTAGGCTCGGGAAGAGGCGGTACCGGAGGCAGGGACTTATTCGCCAGAATGTCGGAGGGCGCTTCGGGGAAGGTGAAGAGAGAATCAACCACAGGGTCGGCGCAACTCAGCGAAGCATCGAAAAGTGTATCGATATATTTCTTCGCATACTCCACGGACACCGGCACAAGAATGTTTTCCTGCTGGCATTCCGAAGCGTCTCGACCGATATTGAGGCCGTCCGTCGAAAGGTTAGCTGAGCCAGCGTAGGCAATATCGAAGGAGCCGTTCTGCGCCCAAGCGTAGAGCTTAGTGTGCACCAGGGGAGAGAGACGAGGATCCGGGTAACGGACATCTATGTACCCATTACTAGCCTTGACCCATTTCTTGAAGATTTCATGAGTCGTAATGCTTACCGCACCATCGCGTGCCATGCCAACCAGAATATGAATCTTGGGGGTGCGTCGGCCCGGACGGAAGTTACTTAGCTCACCCCAACCAGCGGCGTCCCCGGATCGTTTCGTAGGGGCATACTTTACCTGGTAAAGAGCACGGAGGACTGCGGTTGGGGAAATGTAACCGGTGACTGCCCACAGCTCTTGGCCAGCGCGGTCACCTTTAGGATAGGGAGAATGCAGTACGAGTTCTGCTAGATTATCACCCATGAGCGACGAGTAAATTTCCATGAGATAAATTCCTTCTTTTACCTAGAAAAGAGTGTCCTCTTTGTCTGCCTCGAGCTTATCTTCCATCGCCTGAATGCGCTTCTCTACATCGATATTCGGTTCAATGCTCTCGTAAGGGATACCTTCAAGAGTCTTGAAGAGAGCCTCGAATACGACCTGTGCACCGTCCGGAGGAACCGCCATGCCAATCTGGCGACGTACGTTTTCCTTGCTGCCGATGAACTTGTACCAGTCGGGGAAAGTCTGCAGGCGTGCGCGCTCGCGGTTAGTGAGGGCGCGGGGCTCTTCCCAATGGTAAATGTGCGTTCCGCCGCCACCGGAGCCGGTGACGGTGTAAGCAGGCTTATTGGGGTCCAGACGCTTATAAATCTGGCTGAGCTTAGCGCCACGCACGTTGAGGCGCAGTTCCTCAGGCATATCGGTCGCATTGAAGGCGTTCTCGCCGGGCTTGATGTAGGCGAGGCGCTGCTTCACCACCTCAGACTGACGGGTCGGCTCGTTGTTGGTTGCCCATTCGGGGATAGGCGGTTCAGTGATTGCCTGCTTAGCGGTACGCATCATCGAAGGCTCGGGAGTGGTGGGTGCCGGAACCTTGAACGCTACACCCTTGGCGGCAATGTCATCGCGCAGACCTACGATAATGATTCGGTGTCGAGCCTGGGGGAGACCGTACTCCTCGAAGCGGTATTTATGAGCAACAACGGTGTACCCCGCACGCTGCATTTCACGCAGGATGTAAGGGAACGCAAGGCCCTCATTAGCACCGGAGAGACCACCCACGTTTTCTGCCACGAACCATTCAGGCTTGTGACTCTTGAGCACGTTGATTCCATAGGTATAGAGAGGGCCGTATTTACCCTCTAGGCCTTTCTGCTTTCCTACGAGGCTGAAGTCATTGCAGGGAAAACCGAATGCAAAACCATCAATTGGAGGCAGAGCGTCGGTATCGAGCTCACGAACGTCACCGACGTAGACGGTCTCTTCAGACGCACCGGGGGTATTTTCGCGGTAGGTATCCGCAGTCGTGGGGTCGTAGTCATTAGCCCAGACGTGCTCAACCTTGACTCCGGGTACCTTATCGGCTGCGTTGTGCGCGCCCAGGGCAATGCCGCCGGGTCCACAGAAGAGTTCACCCATCCTGTAAATGGTGGGGGAGTGGGACGAGTGCTTCTCAGTCATAAAGTTCTCCGCAAGTCATAGTGCTGTGTCAGGTGCCGGTTGATACATAGAATTACCGTCTATGTATTCAGGTTTAAACCCTCTAAGAATAGCAGCCCGGGGGTCCTGCTCGCATCCTACCTCAAGTAGATTTTGTCGCCTGGAGTAAAACAATCTGGCTTTAGTAGTTTTATAGTGCATCACGATGACGAAAACCTATGCTGACGTGTGAGAACGAGTGCTAAACTCACAGAGGAAGCTAATCAACGGCTTCTGTAAATCACTCACATCTCTATTTTTCAATGAGGAGAAAATGGCTGAGGAAATTTCCAAGCCGGAACAGCAGATTTACGATACTGCTGCGCGGGAACTCATCTCGTACGAAGATGCATGCCGCCAGGTAATTGACGGTATGGTTGCCGCGGGTATTCCGGAAGACGTAATCGTTCCTGTCTACGAGAAGGCACTTCGTAGCATTCAGGAACGTGAAGCCGCGAACGCCAAGGGCGAGTTCGACGAGGCTGCTACGGCCAAGGAAGACTACCACCACTGGTACGATGCCGCTAAGCCTGATACCCGCGCCTGGTCGTACCTGCGTGAGAAGCTCACTTCAAAGATTGGCGAGGATAGCACGTCCACTATTCACCAGGAATCCGGTAAAGTTGTCGGTCTTCTTGCCGATCCCGCGACGAAGAATCTGACCCACAAGGGCCTTGTTGTCGGCTATGTGCAGTCCGGTAAGACCGCGAACTTCTCGGCGGTTATCACCAAGGCGGTTGACGAGGGTTACCGTTTCATCATTGTCTTGGCGGGTATGTACAACAACCTGCGACGCCAGACTCAGGAACGCCTAAATGCCGATGTCGTGGCCTCCCTACATGACGCCGATAAGAGCGTTTACCCTCTGACCAGTATCGAGGGTGATATCTCTCCGAATGCTGATCTTTTGCTAACGGGTCTGCGCACCAAGAGCAACGTTATTTTTGCTGTGGTGAAGAAGAACCCCAGCCGTCTGAAGAATCTGCTGAAGCAGATGGAAGCTGCGAACCGAGAAGGTCTGCTGGACGACGCTCCCGTGCTCATCATTGATGATGAGTCGGACCAGGCAACCCCTAATACCGCGAAGGAAGACCAGGCATGTTCCGGTATTAACCTGCGAATTCGTAAAATTTGGGATCAGGTTCAGCAGGGCTCTTACGTTGCATACACCGCTACCCCCTTTGCGAATGTTCTGATGGATCCCAATGATGATGAACGCTACACCGAGTATGTAGACTCTGACGATCCTGAGAATCCTGAAGGAAAGACTGTCGAACACTATCCGGGTATGTATCCCTCCGACTTTATTTATGCCCTGGAACGCCCGAAGGGCTACATTGGCGCATCTCGTATTTTTGGTACCCCCCTGTGGGCTACCGAGGATGAGGACGGTGTACTTGATGATGGTGCAAATATTGATGCGTTGCGTGATATCGATGAGTGGGAAGCTGAAATCTTGCGTCCTCCGACGCCGACGGAGGAACGCGCCGGTAAGAGGTACGAGCCGGAGATGGTTCCCAGTCTCAAGGACGCAGTGCACTGGTTTATGATTGCCACTGCTCTTCGCCGTCTTCGTACGGGAAAGAAGCAGCATAGTTCGATGTTGATTCACTTCTCGTACAGGGTACAGACTCACTTCGAGGCTGCGGATGTCGTTAAGGAGTACATCGACGAGCTGAAGAAGGCATACGATACGCCTGAGATGAACGAGGCAATGCAGCACCTGTACGAACGAGAGGTTACTCGTATGCAGGCTATCCGCCCCGATGAGTCGTACCCCGCGTGGGATGAGCTGAAGCTTGCTGTGGGCCAGGTTGTCCGCGAGACCAAGTGCATCGTGGACAACGGTTCCTCGGAGGAGCGCCTGGAATACAGCGCAGAATCACCGGCTACCTATGTCGTTATCGGCGGTAATACCCTTGCCCGCGGTTTGACTCTTGAGGGTCTCATCAGCTCCTACTACCTCAGGACGAGCAAAACCTATGACGCTCTTCTGCAGATGGGTCGTTGGTTCGGCTTCCGTCCTCGATACGATGATTTGATTCGTCTGTGGACCACCAGGGACCTTCAGGATGACTATCGCCACCTTGCCGGTGTCGAGGATGAAATCCGTGAAGAGATCCGCATTGTGGGTAGCACCCCCAAGAGTGTTGGCGTGAAGATTCGTACTCACCCCGGTTCGTTGCAGGTTACCGCCCGAAACAAGATGTACCACGCTACGACCCTCAGCGTTGATTACAGTGGTAAGCTCCACCAGCTGACTCGCTTCGAGGAGAAGAACGCCGAAATCCTGAACCACAATATTCAGGTATTCGAGTCGCTCATTGGCTCTATCTCGAGCACTCATGAGGTAGTGCAGGATAAGAACAACGGTAGCTACCTCTTCACCGGCGTGCCTGTGGATGCGGTGCTGTCCTACTTCAAGGACTTCAAAGCTCACTCCTCGCACTATGAGGCTGGCCCGGAGAAGCTGGTTGAGTGGATTGAGAAGTACGCCGACCAGGACTGGAATGTCGTTATCTATTCCGGTACCCAGAAGGATATGCCGCAGCAGAACTTTGCCGGTCTGGACATTCGTATGGCAACCCGTAGCGCGTACGTTAACTCTGAGCCTGGTATCGCTGATTTGGGTGCTCTTGCTGTTGGTGAGACCCCCATTGTCGACCTCAAGATTCTTGCTGAGGCCGGAAAGTTCGCGGATGCCGAAGCTTTGAAGGCAGCCAAGAGCCGTGCCGCGCAGTTGGGTTTGCGTTACCTGGAAGGTAATGTCCCGCTCCTGGTAATTTACGTGGTTAACCCCCATTCCCAGGCAAAGAAGGGTGTCCGCCGTCGTGATCTTGACGCAGTGGCACCGGTTGTCTTGCATGCGGTTGTGCTTCCTCAGGTGGCAGGCTCCAACTACGGTAACTTCATTTCGGTTGTTCCTAATTCGGTTGAAGACCTGCATCTCGACGAGGAAGAACTGGATGAGAACAGCTCGATTCTGGCAGCAGCTGACAGCGATGATGAAGGCGACTACAAGAGCGAGTAACCTCAGGTAGCTTCTTCAGCGCCCATAAATAGGTATAGGTTTCGGGGTGTCATCTCACCGGATAATGCCACCCCGAAGCTTTATACCCCCCATAACACACACCGTACGACTCAATAGTGCCCAAATTTCTACAGGGCAAGGAGATAACATCGTGAGCCTTGACTGGTTCCCCCTTCCTAAAAATACTGGTTCAATATCTGCTCGAGGAGCCTCGCGTACCCTCGGCCGCCCTAATCTGACCCCGCTTGCTCTGGTGACCCGAGAGATGGCTCAGAACTCGTGGGATGCACGCCTTGATGGGCACATGCCGGAGTTCGGTTGCTTGGTTCGGTATGCCAATCAGGGTGTACTGAACACTCTGCGGAACGAGGTATTTGCAGCTGGTTTTGAAATCCACAGTAAGTACACCGGTCTCGATCAGACTTTTAACCGCGGCGACGTCTACTTCTTGGAGTTCTGGGACCGCGGGACGGTCGGTCTTGACGGTCCGGAGCGCCCCGACGAAGCTGTTGAGGAAGGGGAGAGCCAGAACTTCGTTAACCTCACGATGAACCTTGGTAGCGATAACAAGGGTCAAGGTAACGGTGGCTCATATGGCTTCGGTAAAACGGCTGCTTTCAATATGAGCGAGTCTCAGTCCGTTATTTACTGGTCTGCCTTTAAGACCAAAACTGGCGAGATTGATTACCGACTTATTGCTGTTGCCCTTGGCAAAGAATATACGTACGACGGTCGAAACTATACCGGTCGCCATTGGTGGGGATATGCGGGACCCACACTTAATGGAACGGATAACATTCTCCCGCTGACGGGAGAGCCTGCTCGTCGGCTGGGTGAGGCTATTTTCTCTCGTCACTTTAATGATGGAGAAACTGGCACTTCAATTCTTATTGTTGATGCAAAGCCTGCAGAGCTTATGGAAGCATCAGATAATGATGAAGGTAAGATTCCGGATGAACCGGGTCGAATTATTGACCGTTCCCACGAAAAGATTCAAAATATCGTGATGCGCCATCTTTGGCCCAAATTGGATGTTGAAGATGGAAATAGGTCTATGGATATTAGGATTAATAATGACCCTGTCTTGATTCAGAACCTTAAGAATAAGCCTGAATATAAGGGAATTGAGCAGCTGTGCGCAGCTCTTATTGACGTGCGGAAAATGGATGAAATTAAAAGAGAAAATATTGATGCTGACTCATTTGTTGGTGTTTTCTACTATAACAGCTTTGTTATTAAGCGAGTCAAGGATTCCTACAATGTTGGATATCTAAGGATTGCTCGAAGCGAGTACAAAAATAACACTGATGGGTTAATCTATCCTCAAAACACTGTGTGCTTGATGCGTAATGAGGCTGAATTAGTCGTCCAGTACCGAGAAGTGAATGGCCTGGATGACTCGAAGGCCACTTGGTATGGCGTTTTCAAGCCTGACGCTGAAATGGATGTTGCCTTCCGAGAGGCTGAGCCCCCAGCTCATGACGAATGGAATCCGAAATCTCTTGAAAATGCTGAGTATAAGAGAATTGTTACTTATGCGATTAATAATATTAATAAGAGTCTAAAGAGTATCTTTGAAGCGAAAGATATTAAGCGCGATAGTGGATCGCTGGGTTCTTTGTCGAAGATTTCTCAGAAGCTTGCTCGGTTCAATCCGATTATGTCCCCCGGAGGCGGTGTCATTACTGAGCTGACGGAAGAGGACGAAGGTAAAAATAAAAAGCGCCCTGGCGGCGTTGTTCGTCGCGCCTCGGTATCGATTGAGTCTGCGGCGATGACTGGCGTTCACCCGCAGAACCCTGATTACGTGCAGTATTTCATTAGCTTCTCCTGCAGTAGCGCTTGGAAGGCTGGTCAGCGTATCGGTATCAAGGTTTCTATCGCAACCGGCGATGAGAGGACTCTGGAGTACACAGACTCTCACGACCTTGAGCCTTCTTGGAGCGAAGGCTGGGGTCCTGACGCTAACGACACCCAAAAGGTGGGGCATGTTTATGTGCAGTGGGACGGTTCTGAAGATTCCGAGGAGAACCAGGGGTCTGTGGTAGTTACGCTGCGTAAGGGTAAGACCTATATTTTTGAGATGGAGGGCTGATAGCTATGGCAGGTAAGCGTGTAAAGGCATATCCTCATCTCACCCTTTTCCCGCACGAAGTGGAATGGGGCGAATGGGATATTCGTAATCAGAACGGCGAAATTGTTGACCCGGATAATCTATCTTCAATTTGGAACTATGAAACTAATCTGAAACTTTCTATTTCTGTTAGAGCTAGCGTTGAGGGGCTCCGTCGAGTACTTGGAAGCTTGGACATCCCCTTGAACCTAGTGTGTGAGGTCCAGTGCCGACCGACCCACTGGAGCGTCATTGAAGAGAGCCGAGATATTCAGCTCGATTCGGAATCATTTGTTGCGGTTGTCAGTGTCAAGATTCCTGGACGTAAGGTTGCGGGAGAACTGAAACTTCGAGCAGTGCTAGTGGGTGGTGCTCTAGACATGGAGGGACATAATCAGGCGCGAGAAGCATACATTGCTACGTCTGAAAAAATTCTCTCTATAAGTGGTGAAGGTGCTGGCATGCCATTCTCGCAGCTCGATTTTTCTCGAGTGCACGAGTGGGATAAAAATTCGCCCTGGGTTGTAGAATGTGACGCGAGTAATCCGGAAGCAATTTATTCAAGGTGCGTGCGAGTATGTGTGAATACAAAACACCCGGCTGGTGAGGCTTTGGTGCGAGAGAATGAAAAGGATTATGAAATCCTAGAACCCGCTATTTCTCGAGATTTTCTGGCAACTCTTGTGCGAGAAATCTATATTTCTCATATGAACGAGACTTCTTTGTATATGTCGCAGAAAGAACTCACCGAAGGAAATTGCAAGCAGTTTCAAATCGTCGCCCAGAGGATTATTAAAGAAAATTTCTCAATGACCATTCCGGAACTTATTGACGCGCTGAAAAGGGATTGGAATTCCGTGCAGAGCAAGATTGACGGTGCTACCGGGTACATGCAGAAGGGATGGAAGTAGGCATGGTTCAGCACAACATAGAGCCTGCCCAGCAGGATATTAGACCTGAGACTACTCAGGCGCCTGCAGAGCAGGAAGAACAGTATATTTACTACCGTCTGGAAGAATTTCTAGCGGGTATAGAATTGCAGGAATGGAAAAACTCTGGGGTTCCGCTACGCAATGTAGATTGCGGAAAAATTGATACTGACCTGGACTTTCTTAAGCTTGGCGGAACCAAGATTCCGATAATGATTCTGGATAAACTTCGCAGAATCATCGATGAGGAACTTAATAGTCTTAAGGCTTTTTCTGATGATCGGGATAAGTGGAAGTACGAGTACTCGCACCGTATCGGTAAAGCCCTACACAAGAACCTGCACATGATTCGCGGCGAAGCTGAATCCATTGAGGTGTGGCAGTTTATCGGTCTGAGGGTTCTGCCTGTGGCTGCTTTTGCGCGTTTTGCCCCGTCAAATAAGGACCGACATATTGGCAACCTGCGCCGCCACGTCCTACGTCGAACCTGGCTGACCTATGACCTCCTGGGTGAAGTCATGGAAGAGGGAAGCTACCTCACAGAGGAAGACCTCAACCAGATTTTGGACCGAACCTCTATCTCGACGAACCGTAATTTGGCGTTGGCTCTCGCTCGAACCCTAAACTCTGTGGGTGTACCCAGCGATTATGGTTTGGAGAGGGGAGTCTCTGCTCGTAGGATCAAACGTAAAATTGCGGAAGAGCTCACGGTGCGTATGGGCGTTGAGATGGTGCAGTACAAGTCGTACGAGGATATGTTCGCACTCCTTGAGGACATCAAGAACGAGGTTATCGAGGCCTTCAAGCTGCAGGAGGGTATCACCGAAGAACAGGATGAAGATACCTGGGATTCTGAAGCTGTAGAAGACTACGAGTCGGAAGAGGTAGAGCTTGAAGAGGAGGAAGAGCCAGCAGATCTTGAGGCTGCTGAGGACATCGAACCCGCGGAACCTGAAGCTGAGGAATCTGATACTGAGGAGTCTGAGGCTCAGGAACCTGCGGAACCTCAACCGTTCTTCGTGCCGGTTAACGAATTCCGCGAATCAAACCTCTTTAGCTCAACGCAGTACGGGTACTACGTTGACGAGGAACCTGAGGAACGTCCGTCACGTCTTCGAACTCCGCAGAGCAAGCTCAAAGCCAAGCTAGAACAAGAAAGCTCTGAAGCAATTGCGGACGAAGAAGCTCATGAGCAGGCTTCTGAAGCTAAGACTCGCAGGAGCAAGCTCACGCCTCCCAGATCTAAGATGGGACAGTTCTGGGGCAACATGCCCTGGAAGCGCTAAAAAGTAAGAATCCCCCTTGTACTAGAAATAGTACGAGGGGGCTTCGCTATAAGAACGGGCAGGAGCCTAGTGCTTCTTCTTCGGCTCGCACGCCACGCCGTCACCGTCTTTATCTAGACCCGGGCGGTAACCCGGCTCGCCACGATGCAAGGGCGCCGCACCAGCCGCACGAGCATCAGCGCATGTTTCGTAGTAAACACTCGACTGCGCCGGAGCCTGCTGAACCGGCTGCGCGGGCGCCTGCTGGACGGGCGCCTCCGTAGCTACCGGCGCCTGCTGAACAGGCTCAGCCTGTTGCGCGGGAGCCTCAGTAGCCGGTGCCTGCACGGGAGCCTCAGTCGTCGGAACAGGAGACGGGGTTACCGTCGGGGTAGGAGACTCCGAAGGAGTCGCAGACGCACTCGGAGAAGAACTAGGAGTAGCTGAAACCGAAGGGCTAGCAGAAACAGACGTCGACGATGACGCAGAAGGCCCAGGCTTCGGAGCGCGAACAGACGAAGAGCAACCAGTCAGCAGCAGAGCACCCGCAAGAACACCAGCGGTCGCGGTGTGAATTTTCAACACAATATTCCTTTATAAAGTGAGTGGACAAGTGTGTTCACCGTAGAACACACACTCAAGTGTAAATGAAAACAGTCCTATCCGCAGGTAATATTGAGCTCCCAAACATTCTGACAAGGGAAGATATAACGTGCGGGCATAGCAAAGCCCCCTTGCATCGGTTCATGCAAGAACCGGCGCAAGGGGGCTTCGCTATACCTGGGGCTGCATTAGCCGGGGGCGCTAGGGGAGTAGCACCCCCCCCGCCGCGCACCTCTCAGCAGTTCTAGGAGCAGTTGCCGTTCACATCGCAGGACGGACCCGCCTCCGCAGCATTGTTACCTGCTGCGTCACCAGCCGCGCCCGCCAGCGGGTTCAAAAACTCAACACGGTGAGTCTCCTCCCACACCTGACGCAGCGCCTGCACCAGCATCTTCGCAGGCTGCGCACCACTGACCGCCCACTTCGACTCAATCAAGAAGAACGGCACACCATTAATGCCCAGCTGGCGTGCCAACTGCTCATCAGCACGCACATCCGCCGCGTAACGGTCGCTCTTCAACACCGCCTCAACCTCGGCAGTATCCAGGCCAATCTCAGAAGCAATATCCAGAATCGACTCGTGATCCTGCACCGAACGGCCCTGCGTAAAGTACGCCAGCTTAAACGCCTCCTGCGCCGCCGACGCCAAACCCTGCTCCGCCGCATAATGAATCACACGGTGCGCATCAAACGTGTTACCGTACCGCGCCTGACGCCAATTGAAATCCAAACCCACCTCGCGGGCACGCTCCGCCAACGACTCCTGGCTCGCAATCGCCTGCTCCAACGACATCTGATACTTACCGGCAATCAGCTCAGGCAGCGAACCGGCAGGATGCTCCGTAGCCGACGGGTCCAGCTCAAAACTATGCCACACCACCTCAACCTCGTCACGGTGCTCAAACTCGGCGAGCGCCTGCTCCAGGTTACGCTTGCCCACGTAGCAGAAGGGGCACACAATATCGGACCAAATATCAATACGCATGGTGTCTATTCCTCTCACACTCGGATGGGGCAACTGCCGCAACTGTACGCTCACCTAACGCCCCGGTTGCCGCGTTTATTCCCGGCTATTTCCCAGCGTTATTCCCGCCGGGTACGGCAAAGCCCCCTCGCGCCGGTTCGTACAGAATCTTCTGCACAGGAATATCCGTACAGGAACCGGGTCAAGGGGGCTTAGCACACGCGAAATACGCGGACCCTATCGGCGGGCAGCCGCCGGTGCGGTCGTGGCAGTAGCCGCAGGTGCAGCGGTCGCACGAGCAGGCGGAGCCGTAGTGGGTGCCGCCGCAGGTGCAGTCGTAGCCTGCTGGGTTGCCGCTACCTCATCCTCATATCGGGTGGTCGGTGCCTGAGTCGGAGTTTCAGTAGTCGGCTCCTGGGTAGGGGTTGCCGGTGCCTCAGTGGTCTGCTCGGGCTCCGGGGTTTTCTCCTCCGGGGTGGGGGTCGGCGAAGGAGCCGCCGCCTTAATCTCTTCCTCGGATGCGTCACCGTAGTAGTCACGAACCGTCACCGCAGTCAGGCCGCGGTCATCAAGCAGGCCCTTCACCTTATCCAGGATCGGGATGATCGTCTCGTAGTTCAGGTGGCCCAGCACAATCTGCTGCGGCAGCATGTAGCGGATGCAACGCATGTAAATCACACGGGAGCTGGTCTTCGCCTCGTCACCGGTGGTGCCGTTCCACATGACCGGGCGGGTAAAACCAATCTCACCGGCAGCCTTCAGCACCGCATCGTTGTAGCGGCCGTAGGGCGGGCGGAAGTACGGCTTCGACGAGACACCGAACATGCTCATAATCTCGTCTTCGTTACGCTGCAGCTCTTCCTTCACACCCTCAGCGTCCAGGGTGGTCAGGTCGGGGTGGCTGTAGGTGTGGTTCGCAACCTGAATCTGACCGCTCTGAACCAGCGGACGCAGCAACGACACATGCTCCTTAAAACCGGTGTAAGAAGCGTTAATGAAGAAGGTCAGGCGAGTATTCGTACGCTTCGAGAACTCAGCGTAGCCGCGAATCGCCTCCGGGCTTGCGCCGTCATCAACAGTCCACGCAACATACTTGCCGTCACCAATGAGAGAGTTGCCGATGCCGGGCCATTCGCGCGGCTTATCAACCGGGTTGCCAGCAGCGGCAACCGTCGGCGAATTCGTGGGTGCGGGGCGAGTAGCAGCAGCAGAGGTCTCGCCGCCAGCCTGATACGGAGTGAAATTACCGCTGGTGCCGTCGTAGTCATTCGACTTCTTCGAGCAGGCAGCAATCAGCGGAAGCATAGCAGTGCCGAGCACAAAAAGTCGGCGGTTAGGCTGTGAGTGGGTCATACTCTCCAGGATAACGCCCCCACCTGCAAGGAACGAATCTGAACAGCGAATACACCCTAAATAATGCGCACATCACACCGCGCGCTCAGCACCACAGTATTAATAGGTATAAAAACTAGGTATAAGAACACAAAATCAAGAAGCCGCAAGCCGGTAACGCTCCGCTAAACTAGGGGGATGGAGAATTTGGGCACTCACGAATTGCGCAACCTTGTGAACGATGCTGCCGACGAGGCAGTCAACATCGGCTACCGTGTTGCAGACAGGCTGCACCGCTGGCGTGAAAAGCGCGCCATCGCTGCCGGTCGCGAGCCTATCCTCGTGCCCACCGAAGGCTACGGCCGCGCCGCCTCCGACGGCAACCCCGGCTGGGTCCGCGTCATCGCCCGCGCACTCTACAAGACGGTCAACCTCGAACGCCTGCTACAGGTCGTAGAAGGCACCCAAGACACCGCCAACCCCATGCGCGGTTGGCGCTCCTTCACCGCAACCGCAATGTCCGATGCGCCCGTCACCATCGTCATCGATGGCACCAAGCACGAGGCGTACACCGACCGCGGCGGCGTGCTCGACGTCAAACTCAGCATCGACCTGGAACCCGGCATGCACGAAGTCATCATGTATGTGCCCGGCTCCCGCGCCGTAGCAACCAGCGTCTACATCGTTCCCGAAAGCCAGAAGCTCGGCGTCATCATGGACGTCGACGACACCGTCATGGTCACCATGCTGCCGCGCCCCATGGTTGCCGCCTGGAACTCCTTCATCCTCGACGAGCACGCACGTATCCCCACCCCCGGCATGGCGGTCATGACCGACCGTATCCGCCGCAGCCACCCGAATGCGCCGTTCATGTACCTGTCCACCGGCGCCTGGAACATCACCCCGACCCTGCGCCGCTTCCTCAGCCGCAACGGCTACCCGCGCGGCACGTTCCTGCTCACCGACTGGGGCCCCACCCCGGACCGCTGGTTCCGCTCCGGAACCAACCACAAGGTCGAGTCCCTGCGCCGCCTCGCCGAGGAATTCCCGCAGATGAAGTGGATCCTCGTCGGCGACGATGGGCAGCGCGACCCGTACATCTACAACGGCTTCGCGGTACGCTACCCGGACAACGTGGCGGCAATCGTCATCCGCAACCTGACGGTGGGGGAGACCATGCTCGCCTCCGGTCGCGTGTGGAGTGACTACCGTGCCGAACAGATGATGCGCTCGCCGCTGTGGATTGAAGCCACCGACGGCGTAACGCTCAGTAAGAAGCTGCGTGAGCTGGGTCTGATCGATTTCTAGTCGGTCACTGTTCGCCGGTTGCTAAAACCTGCGCCTATGGCCTGTAAACCCACCGCAAATACCGCGAAATACCGGTATATGCGGTGGGTTTTGCTGTTTCAGGGGAGTTAACCAACTTAAACCCACGACACACCGGTTAGTGGAAAAAAGTTAAAAATCTTTTCTACAGCTTTAATCACATAGCTTAAAGCCGCTCGAAGGGGGTTAACCCTCGTCTTTAAGAAAGTCCGTTCTGCTTTAAAACCGCGCCGTTCCGCGCAAGAACGCGTGAGAGCGAAGATCTCTTTAAAATCAAGCCCGAATCTGCCGGGTTTTATGCCCCCGAAAGCATACATGAGGTTAACTGAACCTCAACTTGGCGGGCGAATGAACCCTTAAAAATCCTGCCCAACTTAAACCCCACCTGTGGATAACCCGGCGCACCCCGCGAAAATCCAACGAACTAGCCTCGCGGTAGGGTGTGGATAAGCTGTAGACACCCCCTCTTAAGTGGGTTCAGCTGTGGGTTTATCGAACGAAACACGACCCTTGCACCACATCATCTTGTGGTGAAGAAAAATCTCGACACTAGATGTAGTATTAATACTCGGTTCCACCACTACGGCACTTTGAGCGCCCTGCCCCAGCGCAGGAAACCGCCACACCCCACGAGGAGGGGGCAGCGGACGGCACCGCGCCCGCCGTAAACATCACGTGGTGAACCGCAAACGAAACACGCCAGATTCATTCACGAGATAACCCCGCCTGAGCGGGAGAAAGTAAGAGGCACTCCCATGGTAGTGACCGTGTACACCAAGCCCCAGTGCGTCCAGTGCAACATGACCTACCGCGCCCTCGACGCGAAGGGTATCAGCTACACCAAGGTTGATATCACCGAAGACGCTCAGGCCCTCGAAATGGTCAAGTCCCTCGGCTACATGCAGGCACCCGTCGTCATTGCAGGTGACGAGCACTGGTCCGGCTTCCAGCCCGACAAGATCAACGCTCTGGCAGCCTAACAACCCAGCCGAACCCGTACAAACGGAAAAATCGGCACGGAACTCACACCGGCACACGAGATAAGGAGTACACGTTGAGTACCGCCCTCACGCCCAACCCCGTCGACGAGCACGCAGAAATCCGCAAGATTCTTATGGATGCACGCAATGCTTCCGAGGGTCGAGCGACCGAGGTCGAACTGGACGACACAGCGCCACTCATCGTGTACTTCTCCTCCATCTCCGGTAACACCCACAAGTTCGTGGAGAAGATCCGTGCCCGCCGCCTCCGCCTGCCGCTGCGCACCGGCGAAGACACCCTCATTCTTGATGAGCCGTTCGTGCTCATCGTCCCCACCTACGGCAAGCCTGAAGGCGCCGGTAACGTTCCCCCGCAGGTGGTTAAATTCCTGAACGTGGAGCAGAATCGTCACCACATGCTCGGTGTGATTGGCTCCGGCAACACCAACTTTGGTCCGCTCTTCGGCATCGCGGCAGACATTGTCGCCAAGAAGTGCGATGTGCCCGTGCTCTTCAAGTTTGAGCTCATGGGCACCGATTCAGATGTAGAAAAAGTCAACGAAGGATTGGAAGCATTTTGGACGCAAAACTGCCCTCAGCACTAGAAACTCTCGGTGCGAGCCACAGCGGCAAGAGCGTACCCGAGAAGTTCAAGGGTATGAGCTACCACGAGCTGAACGCTCTGCTGAACCTCTACGATGAGAACGGCAAGATTCAGTTCGACGCCGACCGCCAGGCAGCACGTCAGTACTTCCTGCAGCACGTCAACAACAACACCGTGTTCTTCCACGACCTGGAAGAGAAGATTGAGTACCTGATCGAGAACCAGTACTACGAGCCTGAGCTCTTCGAGAAGTACAACTTCCAGTTCATCAAGAACCTGTTCAAGCGCGCCTACGCCGTGAAGTTCCGCTTCCCGACCTTCCTGGGTGCCTTCAAGTTCTACACCTCCTACGCGCTCAAGACCTTCGACGGTCAGCGCTACCTGGAGCGCTTCGAGGACCGCGTCTGCATGGTGGCGCTGCTGCTGGCAGAAGGCAACGAGAAACTCGCCGAAGACATCGTCGACGAGATCATCTCCGGCCGTTTCCAGCCGGCAACCCCGACCTTCCTCAACGCTGGTAAGAAGCAGCGCGGCGAGCTCGTCTCCTGCTTCCTGCTGCGCATGGAAGACAACATGGAGTCCATCGGCCGCTCCATCAACTCTGCACTGCAGCTCTCCAAGCGCGGCGGCGGCGTGGCATTTGCCCTGACCAACCTGCGCGAATCCGGCGCGCCCATTAAGAAGATTGAGAACCAGTCCTCGGGCGTTATCCCCGTCATGAAGCTGCTGGAAGACGCCTTCTCCTACGCAAACCAGCTCGGCGCACGTCAGGGTGCCGGTGCCGTGTACCTGCACGCACACCACCCCGACATCTACGCCTTCCTGGACACCAAGCGCGAGAACGCCGACGAGAAGATTCGTATCAAGACCCTCTCCCTGGGTGTCGTGATCCCCGATATCACCTTCGAGCTGGCCAAGAAGAACGAGGACATGTACCTCTTCTCCCCGTACGATGTGGAACGCATCTACGGTGTGCCCTTCTCCGACATCAACGTCTCCGAGAAGTACTACGAGATGGTCGACGATGCACGCATCACCAAGACCAAGATTAACGCTCGCGAGTTCTTCCAGACCATCGCAGAGATTCAGTTCGAGTCCGGCTACCCGTACGTGATGTTCGAAGACACCGTCAACCGCGCGAACCCCATCGCCGGTAAGGTCATCATGTCCAACCTCTGCTCCGAGATTCTGCAGGTTTCTGAGCCGTCCACCTACCATGCTGACCTCGGCTACGAGACCGTTGGTAAGGACATCTCCTGCAACCTCGGTTCGCTGAACATTGCACTGACCATGGACGGCGACGACTTCGGCAAGACCGTGGAAACCGCGATTCGTTCGCTGACCTCCGTCTCCGACCAGTCCGACATCCGCTCCGTACCCTCCATCGAGCGCGGCAACAACATGAGCCACGCCGTGGGTCTGGGCCAGATGAACCTGCACGGCTACCTGGCACGCGAGCACGTCTACTACGGTTCCGAAGAAGCGCTGGACTTCACCAACATGTACTTCTACACCGTCGTCTACCACGCAATCCGCACCTCCATGCAGATTGCTAAGGAACGCGGCCAGCGTTTCGAGGGCTTCGAGAACTCGAAGTACGCATCCGGTGAGTTCTTCGCCAAGTACATCGAGAAGGAATGGGAACCGCAGACCGAGCGTACTCGCGAACTGTTCGCTAAGCACCACATCCCCACCCGTGAAGAGTGGATTCAGCTGGCTGCTGACGTGGCACAGTACGGCATGTACAACCAGAACCTGCAGGCTGTTCCGCCGACCGGCTCCATCTCCTACATCAACGGCTCGACCTCTTCGATTCACCCGATCGCTTCGAAGATTGAGATCCGTAAGGAAGGCAAGCTCGGCCGCGTCTACTACCCGGCGCCGTACATGACCAATGACAACCTGGAGTACTACCAGGACTCCTACGAAATTGGTTACGAGAAGATCATCGACACCTACGCTGTGGCAACCCAGCACGTGGACCAGGGCCTGTCGCTGACCCTCTTCTTCCGCGATACCGCAACCACCCGCGATATCAACCGCGCCCAGATTTACGCATGGCGTAAGGGCATCAAGACCATCTACTACATCCGTCTGCGTCAGATGGCTCTTGAGGGTACCGAGGTTGAAGGCTGCGTATCCTGCATGCTCTAGCCCGAATGCTGTGACGCATTCAGCCTGAGCTGGCACACTATAACTAAAGACTGGAAGGGGCGGTTACGGTAAACACGAAACCCGCCTGCGCGACTGGCTGGGCGCGCGTGGGACCGTAACCGCCCTTTAAGAATCGGAGAATTACTAATGAGCGAAAAGGTGAAGCTCGTCGACCACGCGGTTGAGGCTATCAACTGGAACCGTATTGAGGACGAGAAGGACCTTGAGGTTTGGGATCGTCTGACCGGTAACTTCTGGCTGCCGGAAAAGGTGCCGCTGAGCAACGACGTGCCCTCCTGGAAGACCCTGACCGAAGAAGAGAAGCAGCTGACCATGCGCGTCTTTACCGGTCTGACCCTGCTGGACACCATCCAGGGTACCGTCGGTGCAGTATCCCTGCTGCCGGACGCTGTGACGGCGCACGAAGAGGCAGTGTACACCAACATCGCGTTCATGGAGTCCGTGCACGCAAAGTCGTACTCTTCGATCTTCTCGACCCTCGCTTCCACCAAGGAGATTGACGAGGCATTCCGCTGGGCTTCTGAGAATGAGCACCTGCAGAAGAAGGCGAAGATCGTTCTGTCCTACTACACCGGTGACGACCCGCTGAAGAAGAAGGTTGCCTCCACCCTGCTGGAGTCCTTCCTGTTCTACTCGGGCTTCTACCTGCCTATGTACTGGTCTTCGCGCGCGAAGCTGACCAACACCGCTGACCTGATTCGTCTGATTATTCGTGACGAGGCAGTGCACGGCTACTACATTGGCTACAAGTTCCAGCAAGGCCTGGCGAAGGAGTCCGCGGAGCGTCAGGCAGAGCTGAAGGAGTACACCTTCAACCTGCTGTACGAACTGTACGAGAACGAGGTGGCGTACACCCACTCCCTGTATGACGGTGTGGGTTGGAGTGAGGACGTTAAGAAGTTCCTGCACTACAACGCTAACAAGGCTCTGATGAACCTGGGCTACGAGCCGATGTTCCCGGCGTCTGTGACTAATGTGTCTCCGGCGATCCTGTCGGCGCTGTCCCCGAACGCTGATGAGAACCACGACTTCTTCTCCGGTTCCGGCTCTTCCTACGTGATCGGTAAGGCTGTGAACACCGAGGACGAGGACTGGGACTTCTAAGGCTGAAACTTCTAGGCTTGGGACTTCTAAGCCCCTTCTCGCTGCGAGATATCAGGCTGAGATAAACCGAGCGGAACCCCCGCGTATCCACTATGGATGCGCGGGGGTTCCGCCGTTTAACCGGGCTATTCAACGTGCCGGGATGTCCAGGATTCCCCGGTTTAACCTGGTGTGGAAGCGCTGGGGAAGCGGGGGAGTGGGAGCAGTTTTGCGGGTTCAGATTGTCGGAGTTTTTGCCTTCACCCCGTAGCATAAAAAATCATTGATATATCGGGGCGCGGGGCGTACTATTGGACTACTATCCCACAACCCCTAAAGGAATATCATGCGTTCAGTTGTTATGGAAGCCCCCGGCAAGGTCGTCGTCAACGAAGTTGAGAAGCCGACCCTGCTCGAACCCACCGACGCCATCATCAAGCTCGCAGCATCCTGCATCTGCGGCTCCGACCTGTGGCCCTACCGCGGCGCAGACGCAGAGCCCGTCGATCACCGCGCAATGGGCCACGAATACATCGGCGAGGTCGTAGAAATCGGCTCCGAGGTCACCACCGTAGCCCCCGGCGACTTCGTCGTAGGCTCCTTCTGCATCTCCTGCGGCGAGTGCGAAACCTGCACCGCAGGCTACCCCTCCCGTTGCCTCAAGGCAATCGCAGCAGGCGACACATTCATCGGCATGCGCTCTAACGGCACCCAGGCAGAATACGCCCGCGTACCCTTCGCAGACGGCACCCTCGTCAAGACCCCCGCGACCCCCACCGAAGAGCAGATTCCGCACCTGATGGCGGCATCCGACGTGCTCGGCACCGGCTGGTACGCAGCAGACGCAGCGCAGGCAGGCCCCGGCAAGACCATCGTCGTTATTGGCGACGGCGCAGTCGGCCTGAGCGCAGTCATCGGCGCTAAGCAGCTCGGCGCGGAGAAGATCATCATCATGTCCCGCAACCCCGAACGTCAGGCGCTTGCTAAGGAATTCGGCGCAACCCACATCGTGGAAGAGCGCGGCGAAGAGGGCATCGCCAAGGTTCTGGAGCTCACCGACGGCGTGGGCGCACACGGCGTTGCTGAGGCTGTTGGTACCCAGCAGTCCTTCGACCAGGCACTCGGTTGCGTACGCCACGGTGGCTACATCGGCTTCGTGGGCGTGCCGCACGACAGCTCCATCGGCACCGATAAGCTCTTCGACAAGCAGGTTCACCTGGAGGGCGGCCCCGCCCCCGTGCGCAAGTACCTGCCGACCCTCATCGACCTGATTTACAAGGGTGAGATTGAGCCCGGTAAGGTATTCGACCTGGTTCTGCCCATCGATGAGGCAGCTAAGGGTTACGAGGCAATGGACCAGCGCACCGCCACCAAGGTTCTGCTGACTATGCCGTAATAGCCGCTCGTATCGTCGGTTCTTGTGCCTTCTTACACCGGCAACCCGGCGTGTATGCGCTACTGATCCCCGCACCGACCCTGTTCACTCCATGTGAGCGTAGGGTACCGGTTGCGGGGATTAGTGCTTTAAAAATTGAGTTTATTTGCCACCTTCCGGCGAGGTGAGGGACAAATGAGTGAGCCAAGGCATAGAATAAAAGAGCATGATTCGTACAACTCGAAGGATGACAATGACGAAGAAGCCTTTCCCTTCCGACCTCGAAATCGCACTTGCCGCTGATCTTTGGCCCATCAACAAGATCGCAGCGGACAACGGCATCAGCGAAGATCGCCTTGAACCCTACGGCAAGTATGTCGCTAAGGTCCTCCTTGACGAAACCACCAACGCAGAGACCGCCCGCAAGCGCGGCTCCAAGTACATCGTGGTTACCGCAGTCACCCCCACCCCGCTCGGTGAAGGTAAGACCGCAACCTCCGTCTCCCTCGCACAGGGCTTCGCCCAGACCGGCCGCAAGGCAATCCTGGCTCTGCGCCAGCCCGCAATGGGCCCGACCTTCGGCATCAAGGGCGGCGCAGCAGGCGGCGGATACTCCCAGATCGTTCCCATGGAGAAGCTGAACCTGCACCTGACCGGCGACTTCCACGCCGTCACCGCAGCACACAACCTGCTTGCCGCCATGATTGACAACCACCTGCACCACGGCAACGAGCTGCGCATCGACCCGCGCGCAATCGAGTGGCGCCGCGTTATCGACATGAACGACCGCTCCCTGCGCAACATCGTCGTGGGCCTGGGCGAACGCATGGACGGCGTGGTCCGCGAGACCGGTTTCGACATCACCAGCGCCTCCGAAATCATGGTGATTCTCTCGCTGGCAACCTCCTTCAAGGACCTGCGCGAGCGCCTGGCAAAGATCGTGATCGGCCTGAACTACGACGGCGAGCCCGTCACCGCAGCCGATCTGAAGGCTGACGGCGCAATGTCCGTCATCCTGGCAGACGCAATCAACCCGAACCTGCTGCAGACCCTGGAGCACACCCCCGCACTGATTCACGCGGGCCCCTTCGGCAACATCGCAACCGGTAACTCCTCCGTGGTCGCCGACTACGTTGGCCTGGAGTACTCCGACTACGTGATTACCGAGGCTGGCTTCGGCGCCGACATGGGTGCGGAGCGTTTCTTCAACGTCAAGTGCCGCGTTTCCGGCCTGAAGCCGGACGCAGCAGTGCTCGTCGTGACCGTGCGCTCCCTGAAGTCTCACTCCGGCCTGTACAAGATCGTTCCGGGCAAGCCCCTGCCCGAAGGCATGCTGCAGGAAAGCCCCTCCGACGTGGAGAAGGGCGCAGAGAACCTGAAGAAGCACATCGAGATCGTGCGCAACTTCGGTGTTCAGCCGGTCGTAGCAATCAACGCCTTCCCGACCGACTTCGAGTCCGAGCACGAGACCATCCGCCGTATCGCTGAGGAAGCTGGCGCTCGCGTCGCTATCCACCGCGGTGTGGCTGAGGGCGGTAAGGGCACCACCGACCTGGCGGACGTGGTTGCTGAGGCATGTGACGACGTTTCGGATCTGAAGTACACCTATGATCTTGAGGACTCCATCGAGACCAAGATTGAGAAGGTTGCGACCAAGGTCTACGGCGCGGACGGCATCTCTATCGCTCCCGCTGCCGCTAAGCAGCTGAAGCGTTTTGCTGAGCTGGGCTACTCGCACCTGCCCGTGGTCATCGCGAAGACACACCTGTCCATCTCTTCGGATGCAACTCTGAAGGGCGCACCGACCGGCTGGACCCTGCCCGTGCGCGAGGTTCGCCTGGCTGCAGGTGCTGGCTACGTTTACGCTATCTGCGGCACCATGCGCACCATGCCGGGCCTGAGCAAGAGCCCCGCAGCTGAGCGCATCGGCTTTGACGAGAATGGCGTGATGGTCGGCCTGTCCTAAGGCTTGTCCTAAAGCGGCTGTTCCAGCTGATTTATAGCTAGTGGAGGCGGCGCTCCTTCCCCACAGCGGGGGAGGGGCGCCGCCTTTGCTGTGCCCTATGGTGCTCTCTGTAGTGATTATAAGGGGAAGTAGAGTACCTGAAAACGGGGGAGTGAAGGATTCTGAAACCCCTGGTGGAGGGGTCTTTCAACCTTTCATTGAGGCTTCTAGAGCGCCTGTTTTGAGGGTGAAATTGGTACGTGCTGGTTAATAATTGGGCTCTATTTATGCTTAAAGGTCAGGTTTTATTAAACAATCTATAGAGGTTGATTTTTTAGTGACACACTGTCTTGCATTTTGTGAAAATATGGTATTGACTAGGTGCTTTGTTTTTTGAAAGATGTTTTTTTGGGTGGCTCTAGGGAGCCTTTTGGGTGAGGTATTGTTATTGTTTTGTAATAAAACCTCTACTTTAGGGGGTACCTACAGGGGTAAAACAGACCAATTGATTTTGCCCTCGCGCGAATAATTGTGCAGATTTTGAACGGTGAGCAGTACATTTTTTCCTGCTCATGAAGTTGCAAGTACTTGAAGATACTTTCACCTTAACCCTCTACTTCCGCAGAATACCGGGCTAAAACTGGGTATTGAACCTTTGGGATTGCCGAGTGTGGAGCTTAAGTTAAAGGTGCACCGAAGTGCCAAAAGAGGGAAATTCTAAAATTATTTTGGGTGAAATAAGTCACGCTAAAACTCGAAAAAAATGAAATTGGTACGTATGGATACCCTAAAAAACACCTGTTTTTATTACAGAATGATTACAATGAGGCGCGGGTCACTAAATCCGGCTCTCCGTACCAAATTGGGTGGTAAAACAGCCCCCAAAAAGTTCGCTACTATTGAGTCATCAAGTAATCGTGAGATTTCCAAAGTCCTCGGGTTGCTTGTGTTTGAGTGAGTGATAGATACCCCTGGGTGTCATGAGAAGCGACTGTGTATCGATGCGCAGTCGCTTCTCTGTTTAACTTTTGAATTTCAGTGGAACCTCAGCCGGGCGGGATCCAGCCGGGCTGAATCCAGCCGGAACCTAATCCGCGCTGAACCCAATCTGTATCGAGCGTGCTCCAGAATCTGTTCCCTGTGCATCCCGCACATGCATCCCGCACAGGCAACCCGTACATGTACCCCGCGCGTTCAACGCCGAATGCGCTGATAGGGGAGTATTACGCATAGGTGCCTGCTGTGCGGTCACAACCCCTACACTGGAACTATGACTACTTACCCCGAACCCACCCTCATCTTTGAGAACCCCGAACTGACCGTCCGTGCGTTCAGCGTCTCCGAGATGGACAACAGCGTCTACCTCATCACCATGCGCGCCACCGGCGAGCAGGTACTCATCGACCCCGCAGACGACGCAGAAGAACTCTACGCCTACACCCTCGACGCGCTCCTGCACGACTGCCCGCAGCTCGAACTGGCAGACGGCGAAGAACGCCGCGTGCGCGTTATGGAGAGGGACGAGGACTTCAACTCCCTCAAGCCCCGCGCAATCGGTCTGACCGGCATCCTGGTCACCCACGGCCACTGGGACCACATCCGTGCCATTAAGGAGCTCGACCGCCTCACCGGTGCCGTCACCTCCGCAGGCGCCGCTGACGCAGCCGCTATTAAGGAGCAGGAAGACTACACCGTCGAAGAGGATCTGACCGGCGGCGAAAGCTTCGACTTCTATCTCTCTGACACCGTCATTCACGCCCTGCACGTGCCCGGCCACACCCCAGGATCCATCGTCTACACCCTCGAAACCACCTGGGAAGACGGCACTCCCGCAACCCTGCTGTTCACCGGCGACGCTCTCTTCCCCGGCGGCGTGGGCAAGACCGACTCCCCGCAGCAGTTCGGCGAGCTCTTCTCCAACGTGCTCGAAAAGCTCTTCGGCGGCTTCGAAGACGACGCCATCGTACTGCCCGGCCATGGCCGCTCCACCACCCTCGGCGACGAGCGCCCCCACCTGGAAGAGTGGGGAACCCGCGGCTGGTAAACCGCGCCTGACAGTCCGCCTCATATAAGTGCTGCACCCTCATGCCTTCCCCCGCCGCATAATCCCGCTGGTGAAAGGCGTGAGGGTGTAGAATTTAAGTTCGAAGATAAGACGAAAGGATTTTCGATGACACCCCGCCCGGCACACGGTAGCACCGCACTCAAAGCGAACGACCTGACCAGTATCCGGGTTCAGGGTGCCCGCGAAAACAATCTCAAGAACGTAGACCTCACCATTCCGCGTGATGCGATGGTCGTCTTCACTGGCCTCTCCGGCTCCGGTAAGTCCTCCCTCGCCTTCGACACCATCTTTGCGGAAGGTCAGCGCCGCTACGTTGAGTCGCTGTCCTCCTACGCGCGCATGTTCCTCGGACAGGTCGATAAACCCGACGTAGACTTCATCGAGGGCCTCTCCCCGGCGGTGTCTATCGACCAGAAGTCCACCTCCAAGAACCCACGCTCAACCGTCGGTACCATCACCGAAATCTACGACTACATGCGTCTGCTCTGGGCGCGCATCGGCCACCCGCACTGCCCCGAATGCGGCGAAGAAATCACCCAGCAGACCCCGCAGCAGATCGTGGACATTCTGCAGGAGTACCCCGAACGCACCCGCCTGCAGATCCTCGCGCCCGTCGTCAGTGCACGCAAGGGCGAGTTCGTTGACCTCTTCAAGGACCTGCTGACCCAGGGCTATTCGCGCGCCCGCGTGGACGGCGAAACCGTGCAGCTCTCCGACCCGCCCAAGCTCGCCAAGCAGTACAAGCACACCATTGATGTGGTCGTCGACCGTATCGTCATTAAGGACGGTATTCACCAGCGCCTGACCGACTCCATCGAAACCGCGCTCAAGCTCGCCGACGGCCGCGTGCTCATCGATTTCGTGGACCGCGAGCAGGACGACCCCGAACGCACCCGCTCCTTCAGCGAAAACCTCGCCTGCCCCAACAACCACCCACTGCAGATCGACACCATCGAGCCGCGTTCCTTCTCCTTCAACTCGCCGTTCGGCGCGTGTAGCGCCTGTGACGGTATTGGCTCGCGCCTGGAAGTAGACACCGAACTGCTCGTACCCAACCCCGACCTGACCCTCGGCGAGGGCGCTATCGCCCCCTGGTCGCAGGGCAAAGCAACCACCGAATACTGGCTGCGCCTGCTCGCGGGTCTGGGGGAGGAGCTCGGCTTCGACCTGAACACCCCCTTCAAGGACCTGCCCGCCAAAACCCGTGCCGCCATTCTGGACGGCAAGGACTACAAGGTTGAGGTGTCCTACCGCAACCGATTCGGCCGCGAACGCCGCTACACCTCCGGATTCGAGGGCGTGAAGGCGTACATCAAGCGCAAGCACGAAGAAACCGAATCGGACTTCGCCCGCGACCGCTACGAACAGTACATGCGCCAGGTCGCCTGCCCCTCCTGCGGTGGCGCGCGCCTGAACCCGACCATCCTCGGCGTGAAGGTTGGCGGCCAGTCCATCGCAGACATCACCGACCTGTCCCTGGCTGACGCGCTCGCCTTCGTGCGCGGCCTGCAGCTCAGCGCCCGCGAAGCCAAGATTGGCGAGCAGGTCCTCAAAGAAATTGACGCGCGCCTGCAGTTCCTGCTGGATGTGGGCCTGGACTACCTGACCCTCTCACGCTCCGCCGGTACGCTCTCCGGCGGTGAGGCGCAGCGCATCCGCCTCGCAACCCAGATTGGTTCGGGTCTGGTTGGCGTGCTCTACGTGCTCGACGAGCCCTCCATCGGTCTGCACCAGCGCGATAACCGCCGCCTCATCGAAACCCTCACTAAGCTGCGCGATATGGGCAACACGCTTATCGTGGTTGAGCATGACGAAGACACCATGCGCGAAGCTGACTGGATCGTGGACGTAGGACCCGGCGCCGGCGAGCACGGCGGCGAAATCGTGCACTCCGGCAGCTTTGAGGAGCTGCTGAAGAACACCAAGTCCATTACCGGCGACTACATGGCTGGCCGCCGCAGCATTGAGGTGCCCGCATCCCGCCGCCCCGTGGACAAGGAACGCCAGCTGACCGTGCGCGGCGCCCGCGAAAATAACCTCAAGAACGTGACTGTGTCCTTCCCGCTGGGCGTATTCACCGCGGTGACCGGCGTGTCCGGCTCGGGTAAATCCACCCTCGTCAATGACATTCTGTACACCTCCCTGGCGAACAAGCTCAACGGCGCCAAGCAGGTACCCGGACGCCACAAGAGCATCGACGGCCTGGAACACCTGGACAAGGTCATTCACGTGGACCAGTCGCCCATCGGCCGCACCCCGCGCTCGAACCCCGCCACCTACACCGGCGTGTTCGACCACATCCGCAAGCTGTTCGCAGAGACCAGCGAAGCAAAAATGCGCGGCTACACCCCCGGCCGATTCTCCTTCAACGTCAAGGGTGGCCGCTGCGAGGACTGCTCCGGCGACGGCACCCTGAAGATTGAAATGAACTTCCTGCCGGACGTGTACGTACCCTGCGAAACCTGCCACGGCAAGCGCTACAACCGCGAAACCCTCGAAGTGCACTACAAGGGCAAGACCATTGCCGACGTACTCGAAATGCCCGTGGAAGAAGCCGCAGAGTTCTTCGCCGCATTCACCCCGATTGCGCGCCACCTGAACACCCTCGTGGACGTGGGCCTGGGCTACATTCGCCTGGGCCAGCCCGCAACCACCCTCTCCGGCGGTGAAGCGCAGCGCGTGAAGCTCGCAACTGAACTGCAGAAGCGCTCCAACGGCCGCTCCATCTACGTGCTGGACGAGCCGACCACCGGCCTGCACTTTGAAGACATCCGCAAGCTGCTCGCCGTGCTGCAATCGCTGGTTGACAAGGGAAATAGCGTCATCACCATCGAGCACAACCTGGACGTGGTCAAGTGCGCCGACTGGATCATCGACATGGGCCCCGAAGGCGGTAGCGGCGGCGGCACCGTCATCGCAGAGGGCACCCCGGAACAGGTGGCTCAGGTGAAGGGCTCGCACACCGGCGCGTTCCTTGCTGAGATCCTGAACTAGCCGAGATCCTGAACTAGTCAAAAATTTGCCCTAGAGGAAACCTACGTGACTGATACTCAAGGAACCGAATCTGCCCGGGGAGCTAAAGCAATCCGTGGAGCTGTAAACCGTGGTGCTGTGAACCGTGGCGTCGTGAATCGTGGAGCTGTGACCACCGTGGACCGTGCGCGGCACATCCTGCATACCCAGCTGGAGGCTGACTTCTGCCAGGCGCCCGGCTCGATTAGTCGCGCCCTCGAGGAGCTACGCGACTACCCGGAAGCCGAAAGCTTGCCGCTACTCGCCACCGTGCAGCCGCCCTCCGAGAAGATGGGCGCCGCACGCCGCCGCAACGACGACATCTGGGAGTTGCGCGTCGCCAACTACGCGAGCGTCGGCATTCTCTGCGCCAAGCATCCGCGCGTGCTGGACAAGGCTATCGACTACATGCTCGGCGACCAGTCGAACTGGCTCGGCGACTACGCGCAGCTGCGCCAGCTCAACGAACTGCTCACCCCCTACACCCAGCAGGTCAGCGGCACGAGCATCTACTACACGCCCGGCCGCGCCCTGCTGAACTCGGTCGTACCCGAGGGCGTGCAGGCGCAGGAGGTCAAGTGTGCCGTGCCCGGTATGGGCATGATGCGCCGCGTTGACCCCGCCGAACTGAAGGCGGCGCTGCTTGCCGAAATCACCGGCGAGCGCACCATCCGCAGGGAGGCAAACGCCTCCGCGGGGGCGCTTGAGGTTGACCCGCAGGACACGCAGGCACGCGTAACCCACCTGCGCGTGGAGCTGCTGGACGCTGAGCAGATTGAGCGCTTCCGCGGGGATAAGCGCTACTCGAATGCGCTGGGCTTTAGCGTGACCCGCCCGGATGTGCTGGTGCTCGCCGCATACCCGGTGGAAGAGGATGCAGCTGATGTACCCGCGGCGGGGGAGAGCGCCGCGCTCGCAGACCCTATCGCCCTCGTGGGTGTGAGCGACGATTCGCCGATAATGCGCCAAATCGGTATCGATGTGCTGCCCGCCTGGCGCGGCGCCGGCATCGCCAGCGTGCTGGTGCGTGATGCCGCACGTCTGACCCTGGCGGAAGGGTACCTGCCGTTCTACGGTACGAGCCCCTCGCACATCCTCTCGCAGAGGGTCGCGATGAACGCCGGGCTGGTGCCGACCTGGTGGGAGTACGTGTCCACCAGCCTGAATGACCTACCCATGGACTAGGTTTGCTTACAGACTAGATTTGCCCGCGCTAGGCATAACGGACATGCGCAAAAGCCCCCGAGATTCAGAGTCTCGGGGGCCTTTTGTCGCTGGTTTCGCGGGGCTCAGGCTTACGAGGGGGCCTGAGTTTCACGCGCCGTGAATTTCGCGTGCTAGTTTCGCGGGGCGGGGGTAGAACCTGACAGGTTACAGCTCCGCGCCGTTGCTGGCAATCACCTCGCGGTACCAGTGGAAGGACTTCTTACGGTAGCGCTCCAGGGTGCCGGAGCCATCGTCGTTGCGGTCCACGTAGATGAACCCGTAGCGCTTGGACATCTGCGCGGTCGAGGCGCTAATCATGTCGATGCAACCCCAGGTGGTGTAGCCGAGCACGTTCACGCCGTCCTCAATCGCCTCGCGTACCGCGTGCAGGTGCTGGCGCAGGTAGTCGATGCGGTAGTCGTCCTCCACGGTGAGCTCACCGTTCACCTCGACCAGTTCGTCGCGGGCGCCCAGGCCGTTCTCCACGATGAACAGCGGCTTCTGCCAGCGGTCCCAATACTGGTTGAGGACCACGCGCAGGCCGGTCGGGTCGATCTGCCAGCCCCATTCGCTGGAGGGCAAGGTCGGGTTCGCCACGCCGCCGAGGATGTTGCCCTCGCCGCGCTCGCCTCGTGCCGGGTCGCCGGTCGCGCAGGTGGACATGTAGTAGCTGAACGACACGAAATCCACGGTGTTCTTCAGGTCCTCGCGGTCCTGCTCGGTGACGTTCAGCTCCACGCCCTTCTCACGCAGGGCACGCAGGAAGTAGCCGGGGTATGCGCCGCGCACGTGCACGTCACCGAACGCGAAGTTCGCCTGCTCCGTCTGCATGGCGGCGAGTACGTCGGTGGGGTCGGGGGTGAGCGGGTAGGTGGGCATGGCAAGAATCATGCAACCGACCTGGGCACCCGGTGCCAGTTCGCGTGCCGCAGCGGTGGCGCGTGCGGAGGCGACCAGCTCGTGGTGCATCGCCTGGTACAGGTCGGCGTCGCTGAGCTGATCCGCCGGGGTGTTAATACCGCCGGACATGAACGGCAGGTGCAGCATCGAGTTGATTTCGTTGAAGGTCAGCCAGTACTTCACGCGCTTGCCGTAGCGGGCGAATACGGTGCGGGCGTAGCGTTCGTAGAAGCCGATGAGTTCGCGGCTGGTCCAGCCGTTGTACTGCTCCACCAGGTGTAGCAGGGTTTCGTAATGGCTGAGGGTGATGAGCGGTTCCATGCCGTGCTTTTCGAGCTCGTCAAGCACGCGGTCGTAGAAAGCGAGGCCCGCCTCGTTCGGGGTTTCTTCGTCGCCGCGGGGGAAGATACGCGACCAGGCGATGGAGAAGCGGAAGACCTTGAAACCCATCTCCGCGAGCAGGGCGATGTCTTCGCGGTAGCGGTGGTAGAAGTCGATGCCCTCCAGCTTGAGGTTGTCCTCGGTGGGTTCCGCGGTGCGCGGGTACAGGCCGCCGGCGGGCAGCACATCCTGCAGGCTGGGGCCCTTGCCGTCTTCGTTCCAGGCGCCCTCAAACTGGTTGGCGGCGGTGGCGCCTCCGAAGAGGAAACCGGCGGGGAACGCGCCGAGCGGCTGCGGCTCGGTCAGCGCCGGGTTGGTGGGCTGTTCAGCGCTGACGCTGGGTAGCGCGGTGGTTTGGGCGGTGATGTGCTGGTCCTGATGCACGGCATCCTCCAAGGTGCTTTAGGATTTTCTTCTACCCTAGCGGAGGGGGTGGGGGAATACTAGGATTTGCGCTGTTTTGGGACGCTAGCGGGCGCGTAAAAGCCCGGTGTTCTCACACGAAAATTCATGTGCAGAACACCGGGCTTTTATGCAGTGCTTTTACGCAGTGCTTTTACGCTGAGCTAGGCCGCCGCGGGGCCTGCGCTACTAGTTGGCGAAGCCGAGCGCGAACAGCCACGCGGTACCGACCGCACCCCAGACGACGAGGTTCACGATAGCAGCCATGAAGCCGATCTTGAACCATTCGCCCACGCTGAAGTAGCCGGAACCGTAGTACACGCCCGCCGGACCGGAGGCGTAGTGGGTGATGCCGCCAATCAGGTTGCCCATGAAGCCGAGGAACAGCGCCGCGAACATCGGCGGAACACCGGCAGCTACCGCCGCACCGAGGAATACTGCGTATAGTGCAACAATCTGGGCGGTGTTCGAAGCGAACATGTAGTGGATGAAGAAGTACGCCAGAACCAGAATCGCGAACGCCATGGGCCATGCCATGCCGCTGACGCTGTGCGCCGCCTGCTGACCGATCCAGTCGACGACCTTGAGCTTCTTCAGGTGGTCTGCCATGCCGACGAGCACGGCGAAGAAGATGAGGGTGGACCATGCGCTGGAGTTCTTCGCCATGTCCTTCCATGTCAGGACCTTAGTCACCAGCAGAATTGCGATGCCGAAGAATGCGGCGCTGGTGGCGTCAATACCCAGGGCGGTGCCGGTAATCCACAGGACCAGCAGCAGCACGAAAGTGCCGAGCATAATCCATTCCTTGGAGCTCATGGGGCCCATTTCGTGCAGTTCCTGGCGGGCGTGCTCGGGTGCGTCCGGGGTCTTCTTGATGGTCGGCGGGTAAATCTTCGACATGATCCACGGCATGACAATCAGCGCGGCAAGACCGGGAACGATGGCGGCCAGGGCCCAGGTACCCCAGTCGAGGTTGATGTTGTGGTCGTGCGCGAACTTCTGCGCCAGCGGGTTGCCCGCCATTGCGGTCAGGAACATGGCGGAGGTGATGGTGTTGACCTGCGCCTCAGTCATGAGTAGGTAGGAGCCGAGCTTACGGCGTGATTCGGGGGTTTCGTTGGTGGAGCCGTTGACCTCGGAGAGGGAACGGATAATCGGGTAAATCACGCCACCGGCACGCGCGGTGTTGGAGGGGGTGGCGGGGGCGAGGACCAGGTCGGTGATTGCCATACCGTAGGACAGGCCGAGAGAGGACTTGCCGAGCGCACGCACGAACAGCAGTGCGATGCGCTTGCCCAGGCCGGTGATGAGGAAGCCGTCGGCGATGAAGAAGGCGGCCACGATAATCCAGATGGAGGAGTTGCCGAAGCCGGTCAGTGCCTCGTTCTTTGCCGCCATGGTGCCGGTAATCATTGCGGCGCCCAGGCCGACGAGCGCCACGGACGGGGTGGGCAGCGGCTGCAGGATCAGGCCGAGGATGGTGCCGACGAAGATGGCGAGCATGTGCATGCCGCGCGGGTCGACGCCTTCGGGGGCGGGAACGAACCAGATGGCGAGGGTCGCGGCGAGGATGATGGCAACGTGCAGAATCAGCTTGTTTCGCTGTTTGCGGGCTGCGCTCACCTCCTGGCCGTTCACCTCCGGATTGGATGCGGCAGCGGCTGCTGCTATGTTGGTGGACTGTGTCATGTCCGTACTCCTTATGAAACGTACAGTTTGGTCCGTGGTGGGTGGGCCGTCACGGTGTGCGCGTTTCTTCTGCGTTGTCATGCTGTGTTGTGTACTTATGGCAATGTGTGGGATGCCACGTAGTTTTTTAATCGTAATGGGTTGGATTAACGGAGTGAAGAAAATCGGCATAAAAAATGTGAATATGACCGGGCGTATCGGCGGCTGGGATTCCGCGGGGCGTCGGCGATGACTTTGCACAGATTCAGGGGGAATCGGCGTGAGGCGTAGCGGGGGAGTGCCGCCTCCTGAACTACTTCCGGGCTGCCTCTGGGGCGCCTACAGGTCGCTCCTGAGACGCCCCACCGACCACGCACCGTAGTGACCGGCGCAACCGTAAAATAGGAACGTGCAGATTATTCGAGAGACCGGCCCCGAATCCGGCGATATCCTCATTCACCACGACCAGACGGTGCAGATGCTCCGCGAGGTAGCAACCGGCAAGCGAGAAGCCACCTTGCGCATGTATCAGCCGAACCCGACGGTCGCGTTCGGCCGCCGTGACGAACTGAACCCCGGCTTCGCGGAAGCCTCCGCGGCGTGCGCCGAGCACGGCTTTGAGGTGTTGGTGCGCAAGGTCGGCGGGCATGCCGCCGCCTACCATCAGGGGTGCCTGGTCGTGGACCATTTTCAGCCCGCCTCCGACGCCCGCAGCGGCAACACCCTACGCTACGAACTGTTCGGTTCCATGTACGCGCAGGCGCTCCGCGAGGTCGGCGTGGATGCGCGCATGGGCGAGATCCCGGGGGAGTACTGCCCCGGCGAGTATTCGGTGCACGCGCAGCTTCCCGCCTCCGCCGGTGGTGGCCGCATTAAACTGGTCGGCACCGCCCAGCGTGTGGTGACCGGCGGCTGGTGGTTCAGCACCGGTATCGTGGTCTCTAATTCTGCGCCGCTGCGGGCGGTCACCGCGGACGTTTACCGTGCCCTCGGCATGGACCTCGACCCCGCCACGGTCGGCGCGGCGCAGGATGCGAACCCCAACCTGCTCATGGAAGACCTGGAAGACGCCATCGTTGAGGTCTACGCCCAAAACGGTTTTCACTAGGTGATTCACCGGGCTCGCTTTCACCAGCCCGTTTTATCTCTGACTTTTACCCCTAAACCCACCCGATTTACCCCCACTGATTTATCCGACCTGAAGCGAAGGAGCATCCATGCGTTGGGCACAGATTAAAGACTCGAAGGGCAGCCGCGCGGTCTGCTTCTTTGAAGAGACCGTGTACGAACTTCCGGCGAAGCTCAGCCCGCTACTGAATTTCTACAGCCGGTTCCGCCTGAACTTTGGCGACCCGAAGAACGCCGTGGCAATCCTGAAGGAGAACGGCGCGACCGTCATGGGCCACGGCGAGGAGTTGTGGAACTCCCTACCCTTTATTCGCCCGCTGGATAAGCCCGGCAAGATTGTGTGCGCCGGCCTGAACTACCGCGACCACGCCGCGGAAATGAACCTTGAGGTGCCCGAGCATCCGGCGCTGTTCGCGAAGTTCCCGAACGCGCTGATTGGGCCCGGTGAGCAGATCCGCATGCCCGCCGCCGACGGCACCGGCAGCACGAAGGTCGACTGGGAGGTTGAGCTCTGCCTGGTCGTGGGCGCTCGCCTGCGTAACGCCACGGAGGAGCAGGCGCTTGAGGCTCTGATGGGGTACACGGTCATGAATGATGTGTCGGTGCGTGACTGGCAGGGCCGTTCCTCGGAGTGGTTCCAGGGTAAGAACTGGGATGCGATGACTCCGTTTGGTCCGGTGATTGTGAGCCCCGATGAGGTTGACCCGGTTGCCGGCCTGGAGCTGGTCTGTGAGGTGGACGGCGTGGTGCGTCAGCGCGGCACGACGGCGGATATGGTGTTTACCCCGGCGCAGCTGCTGTCCTATATTTCGCGGTTTATGACCCTGGAGCCGGGTGACCTGGTGGCGACGGGTACCCCGGCCGGGGTTGGTTTGTCGCTGCATCCGCGTCAGTGGTTGAAGCCGGGTCAGACGGTGCGCACCCGTATTGAGGGCATTGGTGAGTTGGTGAATGTCTGCTCGGAGGCGGGCGCGCTGTAGCTATCTGGTAGCTCTGTGAGCAACCGCTATTGAACCCACCTGAACCCACGGAGGCGGGCGCGGCACCTGCTGTTGGGTGCACCGCAAGGCACCCAAAAATGAATACTTATGCACTCCGCATGTGTTTTTAAGGCACATGCGGAGTGCTTTTTGTGTTGATAAAGCCCCCGGTGGGTGGCTTGGATTCGTTGCTGGGAGCTGCGTGCGGCACCCCGTGTGGGGGAGTGGTGCGTTTGCATGGTTACACGCTGACAAACACATAGAAACTTTGAACTTTTACGTGAATTTTAGGGTTTTACGTGGGTTTTGAGGGGTCAGCGAGGTGAAGCGCAGGGTGCCCCTGCTGGGTGGGTGATTGCCAGAAATCGCTCTTTGAGGGGTGGTTGGGTGCTCATGTCGGTGCGTGAGATGCTATCTGTTCTCAGTGCAGAATCCCAGATTGTGGTCACATGTGAGAAATTCAACAGGAAGTTTTGGCGCGTCTTTCAGGGAACTTCAAGGTTTAAGGTTTAGTTTCCCGTGCGCATTTTTCGTTTTCTTCACATCACCATCGCTTGACTAGGAGTAAAGCCTAAACACCGCGGTGCAAATTCCATGTCTTCAAACACCAATAAATACACAAAGGTGTAAGGAGGTATGACTCTAAGCCTGAACCTTTATCAAAAAATCGGTGCCCAAAATCACAAACTCGTTTTGCGTTCACCCAAAAGACTATGTAGGGTATGGGGATTATCTGAGAGTTTCCTGAGAATTCCTGCCAGAAGATCAGGACCCACCCGGGCACACCCTCAGATGAATATTTCACTCACGTCCGTGTTTGTTCATACAAACGCACTCACTCAAACAAGCCGACACGAACGGAAGAAAAACATGACCATAACTGCATCCAAAAACCCGGCACAGCGCCCGGCAAACCGCCGCCGTGCCACCATCGCTGCCTCCGCAGCACTGGCAACCGTCATCACCGGCGCGAACCTCCCCGCTACCTTCGGTGCAACCGCCTCCACCCGTAACGTATCCGGTACCACTTGCGTCGACGCAGGCTACCGCACCGTGCCGACCCTCGCGAACATCACCAACGTCGCACCCGGCCCGACCTGCTACTGGAACCCCGACCAGCAGGCGAAGACCATCGACACTCTCGCACCGGTCAACTCCTCCCTCACCAAGGAGCAGCTGACCGCCACCGAGAACACCTCGCCCCTGAGCGGCAAACTCGCCAGCGACTCCTTCGCAGCCCAGAAGCTCACCGGCACCGAAGCTGTCGCCGCCAACAGTAGCGAAATCAGCCGCACCTTCCTCGAATACAGTGCCGATGCGGGCAACCACCCCGTCACCACCGCCATCAACGCGGGCACCGTGAAGAAGGACCGCACCCAGACCGTCGGCGGCCACGAGAACATCCCGACCCTCGCCGTGAACTCCGCGAACCCGCACCAGGAGTACGTCGAGGTCGTCTCCCGCGATGGCCGCGTCAACGCCAACGCAGAGAACAAGCGCATCCTCACCGGCGGCGTCCCGATCCCCAAGTGGCTCGCTGAGGACCACGGCCTCTCCGGCGACCAGTCTGTCGCCCTCTACGACGAAGCAACCGGCATCTGGCGCTCCTACTTCAAGTTCGTCAAGGACGCAGACGCACAGACCTACACCAGCACCGCCCGCGTGCAGGTTGGCGGTGGCAACGCGTCCACCCCCAAGAGCGCCAAGATTCAGTACGACAACGTTGGCCGCGGCAACGCAGGCCAGACCGTCACCATCAAGGCGCCCGTCAGCATTGACGTGAAGTCCGGCAACGCCCGCACCTCCTACCCGATTGCTCGCGGCGCGAAGTTCCGCCTTGCAAAGAACGTGCCCGGCGCGTCCATCAACGAGACCACCGGCGAGATTACCTACAAGATTCCCGCAGGCACCCGCGGTACCGTGGACATTCCCGTCGCGGTTGACTACCCGGCAACCTACCACGTGTCCTCCGGCGGCTACATGCTCGCTAAGCCGAACTTTGGCGGCGTGGGCGAAGACAACTACTGGCTGACCCTCAAGAACGGCACCTCCTCCGTGGTGGGTCTGGCAAACGAGCTCACCCAGATTGGTGTGGACGAGCTCAAGGCAGGCAAGATCAACCACATGGTGTCCATCACCGCCGCTGACTACGCTGCACTGGTCTCCTCCTTCCCCGCGAAGGATACCGACGGCAAGATTGACGCGAGCAAGTACCCGAACGCACCCCGCGCGGGTCAGCGTGGCTTCCTGCCCGCCAGCTTTGATGTGGAAGAGCACCTGGCAAACACCGGCCACGCTGACGACCAGCTCAGCCGCATGATTCTGACCGCCATGAAGGAATACGGCTTCATCCTCACGGACCACAACCTCTTCACCAACGCATTCAACCTGGAGGCGGCAAGCTCCTACGCGCCCTACGCCCGCCAGGGTAAGAACGTGTACAAGGAAGACCCGCAGCTGGCGGCAATGTTCGCGAACTTCGTGCCCAGCGGCTTCACCGGCAACCAGTTCCCCTGGCAGCAGGTGCAGTGGATGCCCGTGAACTACACCGAGTCCGCTGAGAACACTGCACGCCGCGAGGGCACCCAGGTTCTGCCGCAGAGCAACAACCAGGCTGCCGACTCGAACGCTGACGCGCACAAGATTGCACGCCCCGTGACCGTGCGCCGCTCCGCCGTGCGTGCCCCCAAGGCTGACCGCATCAGCGATGCCGAGACTCAGAACGCGGCAGTGAACCAGGCTTCGGACGCCGTGAAGTTCAAGTACCCCTCGGATTCCTACGGCAAGACCGGCACCGGCTCCGGCGTGATCTACCAGCCCGCCGAGCACCACGCCACCGTCTACGCCGGCGAAACCGCAGTCGCGCAGAGCGTTCACCAGTCGCACAAGGTTTCCCCGAACTACCGTTACGCCCGCGACTACAACTTCCAGGAAATCGAGCAGACCCCGAACTTCCGCCCCAGCCGCTGGGTCAACAAGGAGAAGGTCAACACTGCTGGCGGCCAGTTCTCCAGCGCGGAGACCGGCATCCGTTTTGCCTCCAACGGCAAGACCGGCACCTACTCGATCGACCTGAACACCCACGACGTCACCGGCACCACCTGGGACCTGCGCCGCGACAACGGCACGAACATCACCGTGAACCGCACCGGCAAGGCACCCGCACGCATGTCCGATGTGAAGGCGAAGAAGGGCGCAGCCGCACAGCTGTACTCGATCCCGCTGAAGGTGCACGTGGTCGACAAGAACAGCCCCATCGCGCGTGAGGACTCCGTCTCCCTGTACTCGGGTACCACCCAGAACGTGGCAGTCCTGAACAACGACGAAGCATCCTTCGGCGCGTACAGCCGCGGTGAGACCGTGAAGAAGCTGGAGCTGCTCAACGAACGCGGCCAGGTCGTCAGCTCCTACAGCGACGAATACGGCACCTATCGTGTGGTGACCCTGCCCGACGGCACTCAGGGCATCGCGGTATCTGCTAAGAATAAGCAGGGCTTCGCACCGCTGGTCCGCTACCGCGCAGTGACCGACAAGGGCGTAAAGTCCGCTGAAGGTTACCTGCAGGTGGCAGTCGCCAACCGCTAAAGGCCTGCTAAGGTTGCATACCCGCGAGCATCAGCGCACATAGGGGAGAGGGGCACGCTCAAGAAAGCACGCCGTGCAGGCGTAACTTCCTTGACGTGCCCCCTTTCCTGTACATAAGGTGAAAATACTATGACTCAGAGCCAGCACACAGACCAGACCGAAACTAACACCACCCACACTGACCATGCCCACGAGCATGCATCGGACCATACCCACGAGGCGCCCGCCAACGCGCCTCTCTTCGAAGGGAGCGGCCCCAAGGACTGGGAGGAGCAGTTCGGCCCGTCCGTGGCGATCTTCTCGGCGCTCGCGAACCCGCTGCGCCTGGCCATTGCGCACCACCTGGTGCACCGCCCGCACAGCGTGAGCGAGCTGCACACCTGCCTGGGTATTTCGCAGCCGCTCGCCTCGCATCACCTGCGCATCCTGCGTGAGGCGCACGTGATTGACCGCGAGCAGCACGGCCGCACCACGATTTATCGCCTGAAGGACCATCACATTAGTCACATTGTGACGGACGTTCACGAGCATACGCGTGAGCATCATGCGGACTAGTCCGCCCTCAAGCTGAGCGTTGCCTGGGAGCCGTTGTAAGATGGTGTGTGTCCGTGCACCAGTACAGTGCGGAATAGTATGCGCACCCGCGGCGCCCCGAGCGGCCGCGAGCGCCTGAGTTAAGGAGACTTATGTCTGCCGCTGATTCTTCAGCAATTGTTATTAGCGTTTCCGGTGAGGAGCGCGAGGTCACCGCGAAGACTGCCGCTGAGCTGTTCGCTGACGACCCGAAGATTGTTGTGGCACGCGTGAACGGCGTGCTTGTTGATCTCTCCCACGAGCTGTCTGCTGGCGATTCCGTTGAGCCGGTTTTCATTCACGAACCGGACGGCCTGAACGTGCTGCGCCACTCCGCTGCGCACGTGATGGCGCAGGCGGTGCAGGAGTACCGCAAGGACGCCAAGCTGGGCATTGGCCCGTACATTACTGACGGCTTCTACTTTGACTTTGATGTGGCTGAGCCGTTCACCCCGGAAGATCTGAAGAAGATCGAGAAGTCGATGATTAAGATCATCAAGTCCGGTCAGCTGTTCCGCCGCCGCGTGGTCACCCACGATGAGGCTGTCGCCGAGATGGCGAACGAGCCGTACAAGCTGGAGCTGCTCTCCCTGAGCCAGGGCCCCGGTTCTGGTGCGGATGCTGCCGAGGGCGCATCCGTGGAGGTCGGCGAGGGTGAAATCACCATTTACGACAACGTGCACCCGAAGACCGGTGAGACCGTCTGGAAGGACCTCTGCCGCGGCCCGCACCTGCCGAACACTAAGCTGATTGCTAACGGTTACGCCCTGATGCGTGCCGGTGGCGCGTACTGGCGCGGTTCTGAGAAGAACCCCATGCTGCAGCGTATTTACGGTACCGCTTGGCCGACTAAGGACGAGCTGGTGGCGTACAAGGAGCGCATCGCTGAGGCGGAGCGCCGTGACCACCGCCGCTTGGGCCGTGAGCTGGACCTGTTCTCCTTCCCGAAGAACATTGGCCCCGGCCTGCCGGTGATTCACCCTAAGGGTGGCGTGATTAAGCGCGAGATGGAAGACTACGTGCGTACCCGCCACATTCAGGAGGGTTTCCAGTACGTCAGCACTCCGCACATTTCGAAGGAAGACCTGTTCTACACTTCTGGTCACCTTCCGTACTATGCGGATGGTATGTTCCCGCCCATGGAGCTGGATAACGGTCATTACCGTCTGAAGGCTATGAACTGCCCGATGCACAACGAGATTTACCGTTCTCGTGGCCGTTCGTACCGTGAGCTGCCGCTGCGTTTCTTCGAGTTCGGCACCGTGTACCGTGACGAGAAGTCCGGCGTGCTGCAGGGCCTGACCCGCGTGCGCATGATTACTCAGGACGACTCGCACTCGTATGTGACGAAGGAGCAGGCACCGGACGAGGTGCGTCACCTGCTGAAGTTCATGCTGAGCCTGCTTGAGGACTTCGGCATGACTGACTTCTACCTTGAGCTGTCTACCCGCGACACTGAGGGTGATAAGAAGGATAAGTTCATCGGTACTGATGAGCAGTGGGAGGCGGCTACCGCGGTTCTGGAGCAGGTTGCGAAGGAGACCGGCCTGGAGCTCGTCCCGGATCCGGGTGGTGCTGCGTTCTACGGCCCGAAGATTTCGGTTCAGGCGAAGGATGCTATCGGCCGTACCTGGCAGATGTCGACCGTTCAGTATGACTTCAACCAGCCGAGCCGTTTCGGTCTGGAGTACCAGGCTGCGGACGGTACCGTGCAGGAGCCGGTCATGATTCACTCGGCGAAGTTCGGCTCGATTGAGCGCTTCCTGGGTGTGCTGACCGAGCACTATGCGGGTGCGTTCCCGGCATGGCTCTCGCCGGTCCAGGTCATTGGTGTGCCGGTGGCTGAGGCGTTCAACGACTACATGACTGAGATCGCGGATAAGCTGCGTGCGCACGGTGTGCGTGTTGAGGTGGATTACGGTTCGGACCGCTTCACTAAGAAGATTCGTACCGCGTCTACTGAGAAGGTTCCGTTCATTCTGATTGCTGGCGGTGAGGATGCGGAGCACGGCGCTGTTTCGTTCCGTTTCCGCGGCAACAAGCAGGAGAACGGTGTGCCTGTGGATGAGGCTGTGGCACGTATTGTGGAGCATATCCGCAACCGCGTGAACGAAGACCCCAAGCCCAGCACGGAGGCTGCTGAGTAGTAGCGGTTAGGATGCGGGTTCGCCGGCGCGGCTAGACACAGATAACTGTGGTTGGCTAAGCCGGCGAACTTGTACCGACCCTATATATAGAAACCACCCCCTTTGCGGCGACAAGCTGCGGAGGGGTGGTTTTCAAAATAAGTTAGTAAGTACATTTTTCATGGAAGTTCCTTTAAGTTGGGAGACTTATATGACTATAAGCAATTATCGAATTGTTGAAAAAGCTAGCCTCGAAGCATACAATAATGCGGAGAAATCTGGAATATTTAAGAATATAGAAGAAATAGCCACCAAGGATAGAGAGCGTCTAGGATTCTATTTCTTTATATTAAGTAGTATTACTGGTGTCAAGGATATTAAAGAAATATCAGATATGATTATTGACACCGATTATATTCGAAGGACCACAGGTAATCCTAATAAAAATGATCTTGGAGTGGATGCTTACCATATAAAAAAAGATGGTGATGGGTATAAAATTAGTCTTTTTAACTTTAAATATAAAGATAACTATAGGTCAAAAGGATCGCTAACTGAAGATGATGTTAATTCGACGGTGAAATTTATTAACCACATTAGTAGCGAGCGCTTGGCCAAGATTGAAGAGGACCCAGAATATGAATACTCTTCACGAGCTATTAAAAATATTAAGAAATTAATGGATGGGAAGCCTGTATCCACCATAGAAATATATTTTGTCTCGAATAATAATATTCGAGCAAATAAAAATATATTTAGTGGATTTGAAGAATATAAAGTAACTGAGATGTGTTTAGAGGATATCGTGAACAGAATTACCAATGACCCACGGAATACGTCGGCAGTTATTCAAGTTAAAAAAGATCAGGTAATTGAATATGAAACTACTGGAGAAAAGCTGGGTAAATCGTGTATCTTCATTGCATCCCTATTCGAGCTGATGAGAATAACTTGTACTAATCAAGCCTATCGACTGCTTGAAGGAGAAGAAGGGGAAGAAGTAGCCGAAATAAATATTGATGATTTGAATAAAATAGAAATGGATAAATCTCTATTGGAGGACAATGTTAGAAATTACTTAGGTCGCACTAAATATAATAAAGACATAATTGATACAATTCGAGAAAGCGGAGATAGATTTTTTGCATATAATAACGGAATTACAATTATTGCGGATAGTGTTAATTCGAGAGCGAATATGCCATCTGATGTTAGTACTATCACTTTGGAGAATTTTCAAATTGTTAATGGTGGTCAAACTCTAAACTCAGTCTATGAATATATTGAGAATTCTGAGGATAAGACTGGTAAAAAGATAGAGTCGTTAAAAAATTCTTTCGTTCTTGTCCGTGCCTACTCGGTGGGATTGGCAAAACCTGAAGGGGAGAAGGAGGAGCTTGAATATTCATTAGGCGCCGAAATTGCGAAATATACAAATAGTCAGAATTCTATCAAGCCGGCTGATCTGCATGCTAATGATCCCATTCAAATTTCACTGCATTATTATTTGAGGCAATTTCAATATAATTACGTGCGAAAAAGTGGAAAGTCTGAATCTTTCTCCGGGTATCGTGATATAAACATGGAGTTAGCGGCTCAAATACTTATGGCAATTATGCGCGGTGAACCAGGTAAAGCTAGTAACAATAAGCGAGCATTGTTTGGAAAAGACTATAAGTCGATTTTTCATGATGGCCTGGATTTTAAAAATGTGAAAGAGTATATAGACTTTTATTTTAAGGTGTCGGATTATTATGAAGAAAAGGGGGTTAAAAGTGTTCAGCGAAAACTCTATACAATTTATGTTGGAAATAAATTTAAAGTAGGGGGTTTGCAAATTAAAACCATTAATTACTTAGAGGACTTCTTGGATTCTCGGGTTCAAAAATATATTAATAAAAAGAATGAAGAAGAAGGTAAAAAGAATGAGGAAGAGGTTAAAAATGGTGATGTTGGTCGAAAGATTAACTATCGTGTACTTATTTCTAAAGAGTTTAAAGAATTCCTGGATAGTGAAATTGAAGCAGAGATCGATAAGGAAAAAATAAAAATTGTCTAATGCCTTAGATGAGTGTGGGTCTACTAGTTTATTTGGCAATAATCTATTGGGGATCCTATGATTATTTACAATACTATTAATTTAATAGGTTTAAGTATTTGAAGGGCTGTAAAAATATATCCCAACTGACTAAATAGTTTGACTGCTTTTCATTCATAGCCATATAGATGTGTTGAGAGGTCGTTGTCATTCAGTGTATAGGTAGTTGAGGTAAAGATGTGGGATCGTCGGTGCGTCTAACAACTGTTAGTTTCAGGTGGCGGATCTGCACTGAATCTGTATACAGATATATAGAAACCACCCCCCCTTTGCGGCGACAAGCTGCGGAGGGGGTGGTTTTTTGTGCGTCTTGAGGGGGCGAGGGTGGGGGAGTGCGGTTGGGTGCATAAAGTTGTGTTGTGAGGGGAGTTTTTAGCTCCAGAGTGCTAGCGTGGTAGTAAGGCGAACGTCCATAGTCATTCAGAAAAAGGGTAGCTGGATGGTCCTGAAAATGATGTATCGCTATTGATTATTGAGGGAGCACGAGCGTATGAAGTCGAATAAGTATGTTCCTGTCGGGATGCTGTTCTTGATCCTGGCAATTATCTTGAATGTAGTGTCAAATGTCAGCGACCTGGTGCTTGGAATTCTCTATGGCATCTCAATAGCAGTATTGATTATTGGACTATTTAATAGTCGAAAATAGATGCTGCGACAGACGAAAACAGGCCCGGCGGGTCATCCGATTGGATAGCCTGCCAGGTTCTTCGGGAAGCAAAGTTTGGTTCATGAAGAAGTAGCAGCCTTTATCGTAGAAGGCGCATTTGAAAGGATTGAAGAATGGCAAGCATTGAAGTGATGAAAGAACGAGCTCGCATCGCGGGACGCTTCAACCTGTCTGCTCGCCGAAACCCGGAACACAAGGCACTTGTTGCGCTCGCTGCGCAGAAGGCGGGAGGGGAGTGCCATGTTATCCCCGTTGCTCCCGGCGAAGATGAGGCTGACGTACTCGACCGTGCACGCAAGGTTGCGGGCGGTAAACCGGTCATTATCGTGACAGAGGCTGACGGGGAGCTTCGCGCCCGCCTTTTCAATACAGATATATAAATATCTGCGCTATCGTTCAAGAATTTCTATGAGGAGAATTTGGTGGCTATTAATATGGAAACCACAGCAAAATATATAGCAGACAAAAACCTTTTCTCGAAAGCTTTCTGCGTTTTCGTATCTGCTTACTCTATGTCGGTAATTTACTCTCTCTGGAACCATACAGGACTGAGCGGCCTCATGGGTATTTCAAAATTTCTTGAATGGGTTCATTTTGACGCTCTAGCTAAGCCAGTTGCCGATGTTGCTACTTTCCTTCAGCAAGAACCCTTGTCCGGGTCGCAGAGTATAATTTGTATTTTTGGATGGATATGCATGTTTGTTAGTGCTATTTCCATGAAGCAGATCAGGAGTGGAGGGCTGCAGATTGTAGCCTTTACGCTATGGGTGTTTACGTTGTGGGATTTTCATGCATTTAATTTTCTGGGGATTTTTTCTTTAATTTTTCTGGCGGCTTTATCTTTTTCAGAGCAGAATCCGACATGTTTACGGGATAAGAAGTCGCGTTCTGAAGTATTGGAGAGCATGCTTGTGCTGATGTTGTATATAGGGGTTTATGTAGTGTATATACCACTTGCATTTATTGCGATATTTAGCGGAATGTGGTCGTTCAAAAATAAATGATTAGCGAGGGACCCGGCGGACTATCACATAAGATAGCCCGCCGGGTCCCTTCTTTCGTCAGCTTATGCGCTCAACCCGTTAGCGGGTGGTGCGTTCGAGCAGCTGCAGCACGTTCTGGTAGCTGTGGCCGGTCGCCTCCGTCATGCCCTGCTCACAGGTGCGGTTCGCCGAAATGTATGCGGCGAACTGCTTCTGCTCGCTCAGCTCAGAAGCCTCAGCCTCCGTAGCGCTCGCCGTCAGCTCCGGGTGCAGCATACCGCGGTCACCCGCATAACCACAGCAACCCCAGTGCTTCGGCACGTACACGTCGTCACTCATCGCGTTCGCAATCTTCTCAAACGCAGGCTGAGTACCCAAGTGAGTCATGGAGCAGGTCGGGTGCAGAGCAATCGACGGCAGGGGAGCGGACACGGTCAGCTTGTCCAGCATGTTATCGGCGGCGAACTGAACCGCATCGTACATGCGCAGACGCGAGTAGTCCGGCTCACCCGGCTTCAGGCCGTTCACGATCTTGTGCTCAAGCGCCTCAATAACCTTCTTGCGCATTACCTCAAGGCCCTCAGTACAGGACGAAGCGTCACACACGACCGGCAGGCGGCCACCGTCAGTAGCCTCCCACAGGGACTTCAGCACACGGTCGCTCATGATCGAGTAGCCGTCGGTGAAGCCCTTCGACTTCCACGGGGTGGAGCAGCACATCTCACCAATGTTGTCCGGGATGCGGTACTTCACGCCGGTACGCTCGCACAGGCGGATGAACGCCTGGGTTGCGTTGACCGGGTCGTGCTTGCCGTCGCCGTCCACACCGCCGAACATGGAGTTCACGCAGGCGGGGAAGAACACAATCTCAGCGGTTGCGTCCTTGTGCGGCTTACGTGCCGGGCCACCAACCGGCAGGTCCTTCTTGTAGGAAGGAACCATGTCGTCACCCATGACCTTGCGGGCAATGTTGGTGGTGCCGTGTACCACGGGGAACGGCAGCTTCTTCGCCACGGTCAGCGACTTACCGGCGACCTTGTCCATGATGCCCCACTGCTGCGCGGCGATCTTCCAGCCGGTAGCAGCCAGCTTGTCCTGGTTCTCGGAACGCAGGCGGCGAATCAGGTCACCGGTGTTGATGTTCACGGGGCAGCGGGTCTGGCACATGCCGTCCACAGCACAGGTCTCAATGCCGTAGTACTCGTACTCCTTACGCAGGCGCTCAGCGAGCTCGTGATCGCCGTTCGCCTCAGCGGCAGCAATCTCACGGCGCAGCACAATACGCTTACGGGGGGTCAAAGTCAGGTTACGGGAGGGGCAGACCGGCTCACAGTAGCCGCACTCCACACAGCGGTCGACTTCTTCCTCGACGGTTTCAGCGACCTTCAGGTCGGTCACGTAGTCGGTGTCCGGCTCAACCAGCAGAACACCGGGGTTCATGAAGCCCTTCGGGTCAATGAGGCGCTTAATCTGGCGCATCACGTCGAAGAGTTCGTCACCGAACTGGCGGCTCACAAACGGAGCCATGATACGGCCGGTACCGTGCTCAGCCTTCAGCGAGCCTTCGTTACCGAGAATCAGCTGAACCATTTCTTCGGTGAACTCGCGGTAGCGGTCCAGCTGCTTCGGGTCGCGGAACTGCTCGTTCAGCATGAAGTGGATGTTACCGTCCTTCGCGTGGCCGAAGATCACGGAGTCCTGGTAGCCGTGTGCGTCGAACAGCTTGGTCAGGTCGCTACAGGTGTTGCCCAGAACCTCAACAGGAACAACCACGTCTTCCAGCAGTGCGTTAGTGCCGGAGCGGCGGTTACCCGCAACGGTGGTGTACAGGCCGCGGCGTGCCGCCCACAGTGCGTTACGCTCAGACAGCTTGCTGGTCATCGACACCGGCGAAGCCACCGGCAGGCTCTTAAACATGGGTGCCGCAGCGGCAGCCAAGTCGCTCAGCTCCTGCTCGGAGTTGCCCTGGAACTCAACCAGCAGGGCGGCGTGGTCCTTCACGTCGATGGCGGCGAGCGCCTCCGCAGCCTGACCGGTACGCTGAGCCACACGAATACTGGTGGCGTCCATCAGCTCGACGGTAGCGAGCTTGTTAGCAACCAGTTCGGGCACGGAGCGTGCAGCATCAATCAGGTTGTCGAACACGAGCAGGCCGGTAGAAATGTTCTTCAGAATCGGCAGGGTGCGGTAGGTTGCCGAAGCAACAAAACCGAGGGTGCCTTCCGAACCAATCAGCAGGTGCTGCAGAATGTCCACGGGGGTTTCAAAGTCGACCAGGGAGTTCAGGCCGTAACCCATGGTGTTCTTCATGGAGTACTGCTGGCGAATCTTCGCCATGGATTCGGGGTTCTCGGTGACGCGCTTACGCAGGCGTAGCAGGCCCTCGTGAAGTTCAGGTTCGAGGGAGCGCAGCTTCTGGTCGGCGTCCGGTTCTGCGGTGTCAATGATGGTGCCGCTGGGCAGCACGAACACCATGGAGTCGAGGGTGTTGTACGTGTTGTACTTGGTGCCCGAAGACATGCCGGAGGAGTTGTTCGCGACCACACCACCGACGGTGCAGGCGGACCAGGATGCCGGGTCGGGGCCGAGCTTGTAGCCGTAGGGTGCCAGGTAGTTGTTGACCATCATGATGGTCGCGCCGGGCTGCACGCGAACCTTCTTGCCGTCTTCAAGGACTTCAATTTTCTTGAAGTGGCGGCGGGTGTCGATCATGAGGCCGTCGCCGCTGGACTGACCGGAGAGGGAGGTGCCGCCGGAGCGGAAGGTCAGCGGCAGGCCGAGGTCGCCGGCTGCGCGGAAGATGTTGGCGACGTCTTCGGCAGAGTCGGGGCGAACCAGACCCGCGGGAACGAGGAGGTAGTGGGATGCGTCGTGTGCGATTGCCAGGCGCTCCAGTTCGGAGACGCTGGATTCGACTGCCTCGGCGCGCGCATCGGAGAGTAGGCGCTTGAGTGTGTCCTCGTAGGGGGACTTGAGTGCTTCGGACGTGTTTGACACAACGGTGGTCATGATCTGAGCTTCCTTACTGGTGAAGGGTGTGAATGCTGTCCTTATCCCAGTATCTGCTCTTGAACACCGTCTTTTCCTGTTAGCTATGGCTAAGCTTGGCGACTACTTGTCACCATAAAGGGGGTGGGTCATACACCGTGCTGATGGGCAGGTTTGCCGCGTATTTGCTGGTTTTCCGGGGGAAATACGCCCGGGCCTGCGGAGGCGCACCCACCACACTCTGAACGCTGTGGCTGCTCTTAGGCGCGGCCGCCGAGGGCCGTAACATTCCTGTGGCTAACCAAAAAGGCGGCTAGCCCAAAAAGAAAGTGTGGGGCAGAAAGCTACATGCTTTCCGCCCCACGCTTGTGTAACGTTTAGGCTTCGTCGAAGAAGTCCTCATCAAGCTTCATGATGGTGTACGTACGTGCTACCTGTACACCAACACCGTACTTAATCATGAGGCGCGCCAGGTGCTCACCATCAATCAGAACGAGGGAAACTCCGCCACCAAGTTCCTCCGCATAGGTGCGTGCGTCAGACGTATAGGAGCTCGACGTGATGAACACTCCCTGCGTTGCCTTGCCGTGCAGTGCGCCCACAAAGCTCTGAAGGGCAGGGCGTCCCACCACATTGTCCTTGGCGTAACGCTTAGCCTGGACATAAATCTTTGAAAGACCCAACGCATCCTGGTCAATGATTCCGTCCACGCCGCCGTCATTGGAAGCCGGAGTAACGGTGCCGCGTCCTGCCGGGCCACCGTAGCCCATCGCCAACAGAACATCCACCACCAGATGCTCAAAAGCAGTCGGAGACATTGCGCGGACACGTTCCAAAATATCGTGCGTCAGCGCGGACTCAATCTGAGTGATGCTTTCATCAATGAGTTCCTGCGGGGTGCTATCAGATACCTCAGAGGGGGCAGTCGTGACGGTAACGGTCTTGGCAACGGTCTTCGGGGTTTCCTGCGGGTCCTGCTCGGAACTATCAGACTGGGAACGCTCACGCGTGCTGCGGGCGGAACGAACGATATGTGCGACGACATCATCAGGGATGCCCCCAGGATGGGCTTCAATCAGCTTCAAGCCTTCGTCAGAAATAACCTGCTGACCGCGGCGAGGGGAATCAACCGCACCGAACATCTTGAGATAGGTCAATCCCCAACTAATACGGTCCACATAAACGGGACGCTTGCCGTTCGGCAGGTAGGGTAGCAGCTGCTCGTCAGAAAGCGGGTAGCGCTCCGCTACAGCGCTATAAATCTCTTTATTGGTGCGGGGGTTGCCGTCAGATAGATAGGCAAGAATGCCGGGAATGAATTCGTAGAACTTGGGAAGTTCAACCTGAGTCGTATCAGGCGACTGAGCGGTCATAGGTGTATCTCCATTGATTAATAACGGCGGGTAGTCCGTTCTTAATATACCTCTAATACAAAAGATAATCGTTACCAGAGGCACCCGTTTTCCCTTGTACAGGCTTTATTCGCGCTGCGGCTACTCCGAGGCGTGGTTGCTCTTAGGCGCGGCCGCCGAGCGCCGTAACATTCCAGCTGGCAGTACTATCAGAAGTCACCACACCACAGAACAGGGGAGAACCCGCCGAAGCACGCACCCCCAAATCCTCCACAAACACACGCCCACCCGCAGGCACACTACGCTCCTTACGATCCACACCCGCACAATACACCATCATCTTCGCGCCCGAACGGTTCTCCACCGCAACCGAACCGCCGCCCATATCGTGCACAAAACCGCGGCTGCCCTGCATCTGAATCTCGCCCACCTCAGCGCTCTGGCTCGTCAGTGGCACGCCATCAGGCGCCTCAAACTCACCGGAAGAATCAATACCCGCCGCACGAACCGACACCATCCACTCAGCATCATCAGTCAACTGCGAGGTCGAAGCCGTCACACGCGCCGAACTATACGGCACACTCACCGCACCAGCAGACTTAGCGGAACCAGAAGAGCCGGAACCAGAAGAGCCGGAACTAGAAGGGCTCGGCGCCGACGCGCTCGCCGTATTACGAACCCACACGCCCGCACCCTCACCCGAACCGCCAGCAACCACCTCAACCTGAGTGCCCGAACCGTCAGAGACAGAAACCTTCATCGTGCCCTCCGGCTCACCGCGACGCTCAAACTCCACATACGAATAGGAGGCGGGCGCCGCTGGGCCCTCAAAAACCGCCTCCTCAACGGGGCCGCGACCCGTAAACAGACGGAAACCCTCAGAATCCTGAAGCACCGGCGCCGTCGCGTGGCTCGCCGCAGTCGGCGTAGATGAAGCCTCAGCAGACGCAGAAGGGGAGGAGTTTAGGGTGGCGCATCCGCCCAGGGCGGTGGCGAGCGCACCGGAGAAGCAGAGGCTCGTGCCCAGCTGACGGAAGCTCAGTTGACGAGAACCCGACTGACGGAAGTTCGGCTGGCGGGAGAAGAAAGCGGTGGTGTGTGAAGGCATGAGGCACTCCGATGTGCGGGGCGGCAACGTTGCGGGGCAGTAACACTGCGGGGCAGTAATACAGCTGGATAGCGCAACCGACGTGATAGGTACACCACATATTGTGTCAGGTTAAATGCCCGCAGTGCAAAGACCGTGGCGCGGCGTAAAGACCGCCCCTAAAGGTCACAGTGCAACGAAATAGAAACGCAAACGCAACAGCGCGGAGTATCATTCACACTATGGATAAGGCGGCACAGAACCAGGCAAATAACGCGGCAGAGAGCAGTACAGCACCCAATACGTCAGGCTCAGCATCGGAGGCGGACAATCCGGCGGGTGCGTCCGTGCGCCCTGAAACTGCCGCATCTGAAGGCGCTGCGCAGAATATCACCCAGTCAGATAGTGCTCAGTCGGAGAACGACAAGCCGGAGAGTGCCAAGCAGGGGAGTACCGCCGCAGAAGCTAGCCCGGCAGTAACTAGTGCAGCAACTAGTCCCGCAGAGTCCAGCCCCGCCGCATCTACCCCCGCGGGGGCAACCGCCCTGCACGTTGATGCCATGCGCCTGGACAGCAGCCGTGCGGTCTACTCCACCGACCTGGACCCCGACGACGACTACGAAGAGGTCGTCGAAGAGTACGCCACCACCGACGCGCCGGACGGTACGCACCGCGAGGAGCGTCGCATCACCCGCACCACGCATCACCCGCACGGCAAGGGCGACCAGAAAGCTGGCACCCAGAAGGCAGGCACCCAGGGTAACCCTGATAGTGCCGCCGAGATTATTGACGCGGGCGAACCTGAAACGCACACCACGACCATCCGCACGGTCACCCGCACCGTCACGGACCCGCCGCGTCGCGCCCCGCGCACCCGCCTGTTCCGCACGCTCAGCAAGTACCGCGGCGAGAAGAACCTGGCGGCGTGGGAGGAACGCTCCTCCCGACCCATGTTCGTGGCGTCCGTACTGTACCTGCTCGCGTTTGCCGCGCCCATCATGAGCACGCGCATCCAGGAGCCGTACGACGGGTACCTCAACATCCTTCAGCTGATTCTGTGGGGCCTATTCGCCGCCGACTACTGCATTCGCCTGTACCTGGCGCCACGGCGACTCTACTTCATCACGCATAACCTGATGAACCTGGCGATTGTGCTGCTGCCAGCGTGGCGTATCGTTAGCTTCCTCGCCATGATTCACCTGACCACCAACCGCCAATATAAGAGGCTCTCCGAGCTGGCGGTGAAGCTCTTCGGATACACCGCGATCTTCATCATCATGTTCGCCCTGGCGATTTATTCGGTGGAGTCCTCCGAGCCGGGCGCGATGATCCGTGACCTGCCCACCGCCTACTGGTGGACGTTCACGACCCTCGCCACGGTCGGTTACGGCGACGTCTACCCGATCACCGGTATCGGCAGGGTTATCGCAGTGGTCGTCATGCTGTACGGCGTGGGTATGGTCGCGGTCGCGACCGGTGCGCTCGCCAGCTGGATTATCGAAAAGATTGGTGGCAGGGAGGAGCAGGAGTACCCCGCAACCAAGGCTGACGTGGACGATCTTCGCCAGGAAATTTCTGAGCTGCGTGCCCTGCTGGCTCGTGAGTATGCGCGCCGTGAAGCCCGCGACTATACGTTGCGTGAGGTCGTGGATGAAGACGGTGTGCACCCGGTTCCTTCGGAGGCGGAGGCGGCACGCCGCGCCGGTTTCAGCGCCGCCGCGGGCTTTACTGCCCCTGGTACTCCTGGCGCTCCGGGTGCTGCTGCGGCAGCTTCTGCGGAGGCTACCCCGAACACCGCACCCGGCGCCGCGCGGGCTGGTGAACCTGCCGACTCCTCGGCATCTCATGAGGTTGCGGTGCGCGAGCAGGAGCCGGTCGCCCTGCTGGAGGAGACCCGCCAGACGTTCACGATTATTCGCGAGAAGTTCTCGTTGCGTTCCCGCAAATAATAGGAGCCTGCGAACAGTAGCTGGGCTGTGGTAGCGCAGATAGCAGCGCATATATGACAGTTCGGTTGAGGCTCGGCACTCAAACCCACACCGCGTACCCGTTGTGGCGGTGGGTTTGGGTGCCGAGCCCACGTGTAGGCAGATTAAGCGCCGCACTTGCCACCGAGCGGGATATTTTGCCTTGTCGAGGCAAAAATAGCCCGTGTGGAGTGCAAATTGAGGGTTGCGCCCGTGAAAAATGCCCCGCCTTAAGGTCTAATGTGACCAAACTATCTTTTAAAAATGGCCGCCACTGGTGAAACTCCTAGCCAGAGCCTATAAACTATCTACCGTGCCGGTTATCGAACGCCCTGTAGCCCAACGCGCTACGGGGTGTCGTCGTATCCCCACCTCACTCACGGGGAGGCACCACTCAACTCACAAACTCACTCAAACACATACACTGTTAGGACACGTTCGTGGCACCTAAGTCCGCCCTGGGCGCGCTCACTCTACTCGTCGGCGCGCTCTCCCTCACCGCGTGCGCATCTGCGCCGAATAATGCCTCCGCAAGTGCGGTTGTTGACCCCGCAGCTTTTGAAACCGCCGAGCCCAGCGCCGCCTCCGCTCCCGGCGACGCTAGCACCGGAATCAAGGCGGCGGCTAGCGTCTCGCACGACCCGTCGATTCACCCGACCGCAACTCAGCCCACTGAGACCCCCGCGCCGGACAACACCAGCAACCAAGAGCCCGCCGCATCCGACGCGACGGCTGTGCCCTCTTCCGTGCTCGCAACCCGCTCGACTGCGAGCGCTGACGGCACCTGGGTTCAGCAGGACTCCACCAACCTCGAGAACTACATGGATGCCGTCATTCACGACGGCGTTATTGAGGTGACTTACCACCTGAACCACGAAGAGCTGGCAACCCCCTTCTGGGTCGGCACCTTCGAAGCAAAAGACGGCAACTTCAGCTACATTTCCCGCGTGGACCGCGCGAAGCTGGCGCGTGCGCCGTACGCCTCCGATAAGGAAACCAAGGAATTCGTCATGGAGGACGGCGTGCTGAGCTTCCCCATGACCTTTGAGGGTGCCACTCGCATCATTCACCTGGAAAAGCAGCACAGCTAAGCGCGCTGCCGGGGGAGTTATCTCATATCTGGCACGCATGACGGACGGGGCGTTCCCGTTGCCGCGTGCGGGCTATAGAATGGGACTATGAGCGAGAACACGACCCCCGAGCATGGCACCGCAGCCTCGGTGCAGGATTCCTTCGAGCTGCCCGGCGCACCGGACCAATTCCAGCGCCTGTGGACCCCTCACCGCACCGCCTACGTGAGCGGCGGCCAGAAGGATTACACCGAGAAGACCTGCCCCTTCTGCACTGCGCCCAGCCGCAGTGACGAGGAGTCGCTGATTGTGCACCGCGGCGAGCATGCCTTCGTGATTCTCAACCTCTACCCGTACAACCCCGGCCACCTACTGGTCTGCCCGTACCGCCACATCCCGTTCTACGATGATGCGACCGAGGCGGAGACCCTTGAGATTGCGCAGCTGACCCAGCTTGCGATGAAGGTTCTGCGCGAGGTTTCGCATAACGACGGCTTCAACATCGGCATGAACCAGGGCAAGGTGGGCGGCGCGGGCATTGCTGATCACCTGCATCAGCACATTCTGCCGCGCTGGAGTGGGGACACGAACTTCCTGCCGATTATTGCTCAGACGAAGACCATGTCTCGCACGCTGGATGATATGCGCTCTGCGATTGCGGGGGGGTTTGCCCGCCTCAGCTAGATGGCGTGGCTCATCCGTCAGATAGTCCGGCTGAGCGGCTTGGTGATTTTGAAATTTTGCACTAATTGCTTCAATTTGCCAGCTAGTGCACAGAAATTCTGCGTCATAAATGCGCAGATTGGGCAGTCGATGCGTATTTGAATGATGTTATGTCCATTGGATATGGCAAAGTTTTAAATGCAGCGACGCTGCGGGGAAGCTTCCGGCTTCCATGAACACCGCATAGCTCACCGAAAAATAGCGGTCACCGATCGCTTTCGGGCTTGGCAGGGTAAGCGCCCTGCCTCAACCACAGAGGTCAGCGCCTCAGCTGAGAACCCACCCCGTCGTGCGTGAACGCACGGCAACACTGCGAGGGGTGCGGATCAGCGTGAAGGACGCTGGCCTCTTTTTGTGTTCTGCGGATGCGCGTGGCAGATGCGTGTGGGGGCGAGCGCGCCGGGAATGTGCGGAACGTCTAGGGTGAGCCCGCCGGTCGTGCCACGAACCCGCCAGACCCGCTAGATTTGCCAGCACTAGATGTACCAGACCCGCTAGAGTGGAATGCTATGGACTACCCCAAACTGCTTGAGACTGCTTTTGATGAGTTTGCTGCTGCGCCCGCCGCCGGTAATAATGCCGCCGCCGGTGATTCTGTAGGCGCGCCGCAGCTACTCATCTGGAGGCAGATCCGCTGGTCCAACCGCCGCCCGCTCATTGAGGTGGAACCGGTCGTGCCCGGAGGGGTCGCGGAAGGAACTCATAGCCGGGCATCTCAAGCGGCGGGGAAGAGCACCCCTAACCAGGAAGGAAGCCTCGCGCAGCCTGGCGTTCCGAGCGGGGTTCGCATCCAGATTCCGTTGACCCCCGGCGCCTACCTGGGGTTGCGCATTCCGCGCGATAGCGCGGGGGAACTCTACCGCTACTGCGCCGGCTACACCACCGGCACGAGCAATGACGCCGCCCCCGAATCCGCCGGAATCCGCCGTGTACCCTGCCCCGAAGGCACCCGCATCCAGCGTGGCCAGCAGTGCCCGCGCTGCACCGCCCGCGACGAATTTACCGCCCTGCACAGCGCGCACCTGTACCCCGGAACGCTCACCGAATCCATGCGCGCCTACGCCATGCTGGAGCATCGCCTCTACATCGCGACCTTCCCCGACGGCACACACAAAGTCGGCACGAGCTCCCTGCATTCGACCCCGCGCCGCCTGGATGAGCAGGCGGTCGCCACCGCCACCTACATTGCGCTCGCACCCGACGGCCTTGCCATTCGCCGCGCCGAGGATGCCGTGACCGCCCTCGCGAAGATTCCGCAGGTCAAGCAGGTGGCGAGCAAGTACCGCGCCTGGACGAACCCGCTGCCCGGCGCGCAGCTTCGCACTGCCCATCAGGAGGCGGTCGCCCGCGCCCGCGAAGCGCTCGCTGAGCTGGCGCGCACCGACCCGGAGGTGCCGCTCACCGCCCTGGATGAGCCGTGGATTCCGTCGCTCGCCATGAACCGCCCGTACGCGGCTCTGCGGGCGCAATCGCCCGAACCGCTAGCGCCGTGTGATTCTGGTCTGGAGAGCGGGTCGGCTGGTTTCTTCTGCACGGGTGCGGCGGGTCAGTTTTTGAGCGCCCACACCGGCGATGCTGACGCGGCGTTCCTGGTGAACACTGCCGCGTGGCGGAATGTGCTGGTGGAGCCTGCGCAGGAGTTCACGCGGGTGAGGGTGCAGGGTTCTCTGTTCTAAACGGGCTCGCTGTTCTAATACCCCCGGCGCTCCGCTCTAGCCGGAGCCCCGCACCAAACGCCTGCACCAAACCCCCAGTAACCCCGCCCCGTCCGGCATGAGCGAACGAGCCCGGCGGACCATTCAGCCGTTGGCGTGCGTGTACTAAAATGGTAAGCATGTCCAAACCCCTCATTCGTCTTCTCGGCCAGGGCGTACGCGCCGCGACTAAGCTTCGCGGCGGCGGCTCCGCCTTCCCCGGCCTTGTCATGGAAAAATTGCACCCCGACTTCGTCGCTGAAGAGCTCGCGAAGCTGCCCTACGGCGTGGTTGTTGTCTCCGGCACGAACGGTAAGACCACCACCACGAAGATGGCTGTGCAGCTGCTTGAAGCTCAGGGTCTGAAGGTTTTCACTAACCGCACCGGTTCGAACTTTGTGCGCGGTGTTGCCGCGGCACTGCTGGGCGAGATGACCCTCGGCGGCAAGCTTGACGCTGATATCGCTGTGCTTGAGCTGGACGAGGCGCACGCCGTGCACTTCGTCAAGGCCGTCAAGCCCGACTACGCTCTGCTGCTGAACGTTCTGCGTGACCAGCTGGACCGCTTCGGTGAGATTGACACGACCCGCCGTATGCTGGCGACCGTCGCCTCCGCAACCACCGGTACCGTGGTGCTCAACCGTGAGGACCCGCGCATCCGCTCCCTCGCTGAGAACGTGCAGCCGGGCGTGACCGTCAAGTACTACGGCCTGGATGAGTCCCTGCGCTCGTACTTCCCTTCGGATGATGAGATGCGCGGCGGCACCGTCGCGAAGGCGACCCTGCCCGAGGCAGACGTCACTCTGACCGCGTTCTCCGGCACCTCCGCAACCTTCGACCTGGCGGGTGTGGAGCGAGTCGGCGAGATTAACCTCTACGGCATTTACAACATCTTCAACGCGGCTGGCGCTATGGCGCTGACCCGCGCCGTCATGGGTGAGAAGCTCAACGAAGATAAGCTCATCGCCGAGCTGGCGAAGATTACCCCCGCCTTCGGTCGCGGTGAGACTCTGAACGTGAACGGCCGCCCGCTGCAGTTGCTGCTGGTGAAGAACCCGAGCGGTTTCCGCCTGTCCCTGGCGAGCGCGAACGCTGACGACTACGCCACCATGATCACGATTAACGATCAGTACGCTGACGGTCGTGACGTGTCCTGGCTGTGGGATGTTGACTTCGACAGCTTGAAGAAGACCGGCGTGCAGATGGTTTCGGGTGTGCGCGCCTGGGATATGGCGCTGCGCCTGGAGCATGACGGCGTGAAGGTTGACGAGGTCAACGAGAACCTCGCCGATGCGCTCAAGGGCTTCATTGCCTCCAGCGGTAACGCGCCCATGCGTATTTTCTGCACCTACACCGCAATGCTGGCTCTGCGTGAAGAGCTCGCAAAGATCACTGACGTTGAGAGGGTTTCCTAATGACGGCAACTCACACTTTTGAGGGCACCCCCGCCTCCGGCCCCAATAACGGTAAGACTCTGCGTATTCTGCAGCTGTACCCGCTCGACATGAACATTTACGGCGACTGGGGTAACACCCTGGCGTTGGCTCGTCGCGCGCAGGCGCACGGCTTTGACGTGCAGATTCTGGACCACAACCCCGGTCAGCCTTTCCCGGAAGATGTTGACATTATTCTGGGTGGCGGCGGTCAGGACTCGGGTCAGTCCGTGATTCAGGATGACCTGCACGCGAACGGTGACACGCTGCGCTCGCTGGCTGAGGACGGCGTGCCCATGCTCGTCATTTGTGGCCTGTACCAGCTGTTCGGCAAGGAATTCCGCACCCGTGAGGGTGAGGTGCTGAAGGGTATCGGCATTTTTGATGCGCACACCGTCGGCGGCGATGACCGCCTGATTGGCAACATCGTTGAGGAGTCTGCGGAGTTCGGCACCGTCATTGGTTTTGAGAACCACTCGGGCCTGACCTACCTGGGCGAGGGTTGCACCCCGCTGGCGACCGTCACCAAGGGCGACGGCAACAACGTGACTGATACTTACGAGGGTGCGCGCGTGCACAACGTGATTGGCACCTACCTGCACGGTTCGTTGCTACCGAAGAACCCGAAGATTTCGGACTACCTGATTGAGCAGGCGGCTCAGCGTAAGTTTGGCGAGTTCGCGCCGAACACGATTGACGACTCACTGGTGGAGAAGGCACGCGCTTCGGCTGCATCTCGCCCCCGCTAGCCTATTCCTGGCGGTGGCGTGCACTTTCTGAGGTGGTGTGCGCCTCCGCTACGGTATAGTTATGTGAGTACAGTACGGTGCGTGGGACGTTTCGCCGTGTCCGCACAGAGGTTTTGACTAAGGGAGATACGAATGTCCGGTCACTCTAAATGGGCGACTACTAAGCACAAGAAGGCTGCTATCGACGCTAAGCGCGCGAAGGCTTTCGCGAAGTTCATTAAGGCAATTGAAGTTGCAGCACGTATGGGCGGCGCTGATATTGCTGGTAACCCCGCTCTTGACCTGGCTGTGTCGAAGGCGAAGAAGAACTCCGTTCCTAACGACAACATTGACCGCGCAATCAAGCGTGGTGCTGGCCTGACAGGTGAGACCATTGACTACACCGAAATCATGTACGAAGCACGCGGCCCGCAGGGTACCGCTCTGTACATTGAGTGTCTGACCGATAACCGTAACCGTGCAGCGTCTGAGGTTCGCCTGGCTGTGACCCGTAACGGCGGCACCATGGCTGACCAGGGTTCGGTTGCGTTCCTGTTCGAGCGTAAGGGCGTTGCTGAGGTCACCAAGACTGACGGTCTGACCGAGGACGACGTTCTGATGGCTGTTCTGGATGCAGGTGCCGAAGAGGTTCTGGACGAGGGCGATATCTTCACCGTTGTTTCCGCAGCGACCGACCTGCCCGAAATCCGTAAGGCACTGGACGAGGCTGGCCTGGAGTACAACAACGATGACCCGGTCTTCCGCCCGACCATGCAGGTTGACCTGGACGCTGAGGGTGCTAAGAAGTTCATGAAGCTGGCAGACGCTATTGAAGAGCTCGACGACGTTCAGAACGTCTACTCGAACGCTAACGTTTCTGCTGAGGTCATGGCAGAGCTGGAAGCTGAGTAATCACAGCTGAGTAATCACTCAGGTTCTGATATCTGATGCTTGAAGAAGCCGCTCCTTTAACCGAGCCGCCGTAGGGTGGCTGGTTGGGGGAGTGGCTTCTTAGCGTCTTGGGGATGTTCACGTGCGGTGACTGCGCTTGTGGTGACCGCGCTCGTGGCACGCCCCGGTGCCGGGTGCTAGGATTCTGAAGGGCTAGAATCTAGAGATTCTATAGGGAGTTTGTCGAAAGGGGAGATGATGGCCGCCGCTCAACCTGCCGCACGCGATAGCATGCGCGAGAACCGTACTGCCGCCGCCGTGGAGCGTGTGCCGGGTGCAACCCGCATCATGGGTGTTGACCCGGGTCTGACCCGCTGCGGCTTCTCCATGCTCGATATGACCGCCGACCGTAAGGCGCACTTCGTGAACGTGGGTGTTGCCGGCACAATCCCGGCGGAGTCCCTGGACCAGCGTATTCTCTGGATTTTCAACGCCGCCTCCCACTGGCTCGACACCTACAAGCCGGATGCCCTGGCGATTGAGCGTATCTTCGCTCAGGAGCAGGTGAACACGGTGATTGGTACGGCGCACGCTTCGGGCGCGGTGATTTCTGCTGCGGCGATGCGCGGCGTGCCGGTGTTCTTCCATACCCCTTCGGAGGTGAAGGCGGCGGTGACCGGTAGCGGCCGCGCCGATAAGGCGTCGGTGGGTCGTATGGTGACCCGCATTTTGGGGCTGGATTCCATGCCGAAGCCCGCCGATGCTGCTGATGCCCTGGCGATTGCGATCTGTCACGGCTGGCGTGGCGGCGGCATCGGTTCGGGTATCAACATGGCGGCCCAGACGCAGACTCACCAGGGTTCACGCCCGGCGCAGGCTCGCCGTGGCGGGGCGTTGACTCCGGCGCAGCGTGCCTGGATGGAGGCGGAGGCGCGCGCTCGCCGCTAGAGGTGCCACCGCTAGAGGTGCCTTTGTGGGCTTATGTGCCGCCTCCTGCTGGCTCGCATGTATTCGCTAAGAAGTTCGAATATATGCTTGATTTCAGAAGAAATATTCTAATATACTTGTAGTGTCTCCCCGTTGAACTGGGGGAGAGCGTTCTGTGGGTGCCGGAGTTTCCGGTGCCCTCACACTGCCGCGAGCCTCATTCCTGGGCGCGGTGTTGAAAGGTGGAGAGAAATGATTGCATCCCTGACCGGTCGTGTGGCTCAGGTGGGCCTTGATCATGCGGTGATTAACGTGAACGGTTTCGGCATGCTCGTGTACGCTACCGCGCGTACTCTCTCCAAGTTGCGCACCGGTGAGGAAGCTACCGTGCTGACCACCATGATTGTGCGTGAAGAGTCGATGACTCTGTACGGTTTTTCGGAGCCTGCCGAGCGTGAAGTGTTCGATATGATGCTTTCGGTTTCCGGTATTGGTCCGCGTATTGCCCTGGCGGTGTTGAGTGTTCACACTGCCGCTGAGGTGGAGCGCGCCGTGGCGACCGGCGATGATAAGGCGTTCACGAAGGTTCCCGGTATCGGCCCGAAGGGTGCCCGCCGTATTGTACTGGAGCTTGCCGGCAAGCTGATTCTGAGCGATGGCCAGACCGATGAGCTGCCGCTGAGCCAGGGCATTGTCTGGAAGCCGCAGGTGCTTGACGCTCTCACCTCTTTGGGCTGGAGCGAGAAGGACGCTTCCGCCGCTATTGACGCTTACGTGCAGCACAACCCTGCCGCAGAGACTGAGCCGGTGGGTGTGGCTCTGCGCGGTGTGCTCGCATCCTTGGGTACTCAGAACACGGTGGGCCGCCACTAAGCGGCGCGCCCTGTTCGACGTATCCCACTCAAACTTTTGTGAAAGAAGAATTCTATGAGCCAGAATCCCTATGAGCCGCAGCCCGCGGCATCCCTGGTTTCCGGCGGGTATTTTCCCGGTCAGGTGCCCGGCACTCAGGTGTCTTCAGCTCCCGCCCAGCGCCTGGTGGCTATGGAAGAAGAGCCTGAAGAGAAGATGATTGAGGCGGCACTGCGCCCTAAGTCCCTGGACGACTTTGTGGGTCAGCGCCGTGTGCGTCAGCAGCTGTCTCTGGTGCTGGAGGCTTCGAAGATGCGTGGCCGTAGCGCCGACCATGTGCTGCTGTCTGGCCCTCCCGGTCTGGGTAAGACCACTCTCGCGATGATTATTGCGGCAGAGATGGAGGCGCCGCTGCGCATCACCTCCGGCCCGGCGATTCAGCATTCGGGTGATTTGGCGGCGATTCTGTCTTCGCTGACCCCCGGTGAGGTGTTGTTCCTGGATGAGATCCACCGTATGAGCCGCCCGGCTGAGGAAATGCTCTACATGGCGATGGAAGATTTCCGTGTGGACATTGTGGTCGGTAAGGGTGCGGGTGCGACCTCCATTCCGCTGGAGCTGCCGCAGTTCACTCTGGTGGGTGCGACGACCCGTGCGGGCCTGCTGCCCGGTCCTCTGCGTGACCGCTTCGGTTTTACCGGTCACCTGGAGTTCTATTCGGTGGAGGAGCTTGAGCTGGTGCTGCGCCGCAGTGCGGGTCTGATGGACATGCAGATTACCTCCGAGGGCTTCACCGAGATTGCCGGTCGTTCCCGCGGTACGCCGCGTATTGCGAACCGCCTGCTGCGCCGTGTGCGTGACTGGGCGCTGGTGAACGGCGTGGACCGCATTAACGCGACCGATGCCGCAACCGCGCTGGACATGTACGAGGTGGATTCGCGCGGCCTGGACCGCCTGGACCGCGCCGTGTTGGAGGCGCTGATTCACAAATTCGGCGGCGGCCCGGTGGGTCTGTCCACCCTCGCCATTGCGGTGGGTGAAGAGACGGAGACCGTGGAGACGGTTGCCGAACCGTACCTGGTGCGTGAGGGCCTGATCGGTCGTACCCCGCGCGGTCGTGTGGCTCTGCCCGCGGCGTGGGAGCACCTCGGCTTGGAGGCCCCGGAGATTCAGCTCTAGCCCCGTATCAGCTTTAGCCCCGGACCAGCTGATAACACTGTAGTAGCCCGTGGGAGGTATCCGCCTCCTGCGGGCTTCTCTGTACCCCGGCAGCTTTTCTACAGGCACGGTAGCTCTTCTGCAGGGGCGGCAGCTCTTCTACCGGTTCTGCAGGCTCCAGCGGGCTCTGCCGAGCTCTGCCCGGCTCTGTCAGCGACATAAAATTACGCCGAGAGAGTCCAAAACTCAGGTTAACCTCACAAAAACGCTGGTTCGGGGCGCTAAAGCTCATGCTCTCGCGTAGGATGGATACGTACTGTATCTACGATTCCACACCTTCTGGTACGCTCAACCCTCGCGGTGAGCGGCACGGGTGCGGATGTGAAAGTGAGACCATGGATCTTAACTTCCTCATCAACGTCATCATGACGATTGTCTTCTTTGCTGCAATTTTTTGGATTTTTACTTCCGCTAAGAAGAACCAGCAGAAGCAGCTTGAGGCGCTGCAGGCAATGCGACGTGCGCTCGTCCCCGGTGATCAGGTGATGACTGCTTCCGGCGTCTACGGCACCGTTGTCAGCACTGACTTTGAGAACAACAAGCTGCAGCTTCAGATTGCAGAGGGCGTTGTGATTACTGCGTCCATGAACGCGATCCTGAACCTTGTTGAGGATGAAGCCCCCGCAGCGCCCCTGACCGAGGACGTGTACGAGGCTACCGCATCCGAAGCTCCCGCTTCCGATACCTCTTCTGATACTGCTAAGTAATTCAGCGCGTATGAGCCCGGCGCCCAGTGAGCGGCGTCGGGTTTTCGCGTTACGGAATCTGTAGAACACTCAATACTATTCACACGAAGAAGGAACATTATGGCTAAGCGTTCACCGCTTGCAGCCGCGCGAGGGGCGCTCCTCTCGATGGTCCTGCTCATGGTTGTTATGGCTGCCGGTATTTTCGGCACCACCTACGCGGGAGGTTCTTGGGCACCGAAGCTCGCCCTGGACCTTTCGGGTGGTACTCAGATGATTCTTTCTCCGAAGGTCAATGGCTCTTCGGATGAGAACGTCTCCCAGGAGCAGTTGAACCAGGCGGTTGAGATTATTCGTCAGCGCGTTGATGGTGCCGGCGTTTCGGAGGCGGAGGTTACCACCTCTTTCGGCTCGGGTAATAACGTGGTTGTTTCGGTTCCCGGAACGATTAGCGCTGAGACTCGTCAGCTGATTCAGGCGTCTGCAAATATGACGTTCCGCCCGGTGCTGGTCTCTGGTGCCGGTACTGCGGTGGCTGAGGATGCCCGCACTGCGGACGATAAGCTGCCCAAGCCCTCTGCGGAGCCGACTGATGGTTCGGACCGTAACTGGATTACTGCTGACCTGTACAAGCAGTATGAGGCGAAGGACTGCACCGCGGCACGCAATGAGGACGCCGATAGTGCTGATCCGACTAAGCCGATGGTGGCGTGTTCCACTGACGGTCAGGAGAAGTACATTCTGGGTCCTGTGGAGCTGAGCGGTAGCGATATTTCTACCGCGAGCCACTCGCAGGAGACGAGCGGCCAGGGCGTGACTACGGGCCGTTGGGCTGTGAACATTCAGTTCAACGATGCTGCTCGTGAGAAGTTCCAGAACATTACTTCTCGCCTGAACGCGATTCGTGCACAGAACGCAAATGATCCGCGTGCCCGCTTCGCGATTCTGCTGGACGGCAAGGTGCTGTCTTCCCCGGTGTCGCAGGCTGTGATTTCTGATGGTAAGCCGCAGATTACCGGTAACTTCACTGAGCAGGAGGCGAAGGCTCTCGCCGATCAGCTCAAGTACGGTGCCCTGCCGATTAGCTTCACGATCCAGTCGGAGCAGCAGATTTCTGCGACCCTGGGTTCGGAGCAGCTGCGTGTGGGTCTGCTGACCGGTCTGATTGGTCTGCTGCTGGTGTTTGTGTACTCGCTGTTCCAGTACCGTCTGTTGGGCTTTGTCACGATGATGTCGCTGGTTGTGGCTGGCATCATTTCGTATGAGGCGATTGCGCTGCTGGGTTGGGCGTTGAACTACCGCCTGTCCCTGGCTGGTGTGGCGGGTCTGATTGTGGCGATTGGTGCTACGGCTGACTCGTTCATCGTCTACTTTGAGCGTATCCGTGATGAGATCCGTGCGGGCCGCACGATCCCGTCGGCGGTGAATCATGGTTGGCAGCGTGCATCCCGCACTATCCTGGCGTCGAAGGCTGTGAACCTGCTGGCTGCTGTGGTGCTGTACGTGGTGTCGGTTGGTTCGGTGAAGGGCTTCGCGTTCACCCTTGGTTTGACTGCGATTGCTGACCTTGTGGTCGTGTACCTGTTCACCCACCCGATGCTGACTCTGCTGGCAAATACCCGCTACTTCGGTGAGGGTCACCGCCACTCGGGCTTGTCGCCTGAGTCGCTGGGCGCTACGCCGCTGTACCGTGGTGCCGGTCGCCTCCGCACCCCGGAGGAGAAGCAGCTGAGCATCGCTGAGCGTCGCCGTGCAGAGCGTGCTGCCGCTGAGGCTGACGAGTCTGCTTCTGATGAGAAGAAGGAGAGCTAAGCATGGCTACCGATGTGAAACCTAATGCTTTTGCCCGCTTCGGTAATGACCTGCATTCGGGTGCCCGCTCGTACCCCTTCGTGGGTAAGCGCCGCCTGTGGCTGCTGCTTGCGGCTGTGCTGATGGCGGTTTCGGTTCTGATTCCGGCTGTTGGTGGCGGCTTCAACCTGGGTATTGATTTCCGTGGTGGTTCGGAGTTCGTGGTCTCGAAGACCGCGCACGTTGATACTGCTACGGGTGAGCGCATTATTCACGAGAAGGCGAAGGACGCTTCGGATGTTCGCGTGACCAATATTGCGCCGGGTACGATTCGTGCCCAGATGAGCAAGCTCAGCGATGATGAGACTTTGCAGGTGAAGGCGGCTCTGCAGGAGGGTTACGGCGTCTCTGAGAATGACGTGACCTCTTCGTTTGTGGGCCCGACCTGGGGTGCGGATGTGACCCGTCAGGCGTTCTGGGGTCTGGTCGCGTTTGTGGTGCTTGCGCTGATTGGTATGGCGTTCTACTTCCGTACCTGGAAGATGTCGTTGGCGTCTATTGCGGGTCTGTTCTTCACCGTGGTGGTGACGGTTGGCCTGTACGCCGCGTTCGGCTTCGAGATTACTCCGAGTGCAATTATTGGTTTCTTGACGATTCTGAGCTACTCGCTGTACGACTCGGTGGTGGTGTTCGATAAGATCCGCGAGAATACCGAGGATGTGCTGGAACGCCGCGACACGACCTTTGCCGAGCAGATTAACCTGGCGGTGAACCAGACCCTGGTCCGTTCGATTAACACCGCTATTGTGGGTGTTCTGCCGGTGGGCGCGATTCTGTTCATTGGTGCGTTCATCCTGGGTGCGGGTACTCTGCAGGACCTGTCCCTGTCGCTGTTCGTGGGTATTCTGGTGGGCATGTTCGGTACGCTGTTCGTGTCTGCTCCGCTGTATGCTTCGCTGCGTTTGGGTGAGCCCCAGATTCGTGAGCACACCGCGAAGGTGGAGAGCGGCAGCTTCAAGGACGCTGAGGATGCTGACGAGGCTGAGGGCGACTCTTCGGAGGAACCCGCCGAGGCTGAGAAGGCTGCGAAGTCTGAGAAGTCCGCAAAGTCTGAGGAATCTGCTGACAAGGCGACCGATGCGGACAACGCAGCCGAGAAGGCAACCGAGAAGCCCGCTAAGAAGCCGGCACGTGCAACCATTGAGATTCACCGCGTGAACCTGAACGGTTAGCCAACGTTCCGCCAGCGCTACTGGCGTTACTAACGATAGGGGAGTCGATACCGAAAGGTGTCGGCTCCCCTTTAGCGTGCCCGATTATTTCCTAAACAACGCGCTCTGGTGTGTTAAAACGTCGCATAGTTTGGCGCGTTCCAGACCGCTGGGTAGGATAAGAAGTGAAGATACTGTGCGCTCGCGTTTGAGCCTGCTGATGGCTGGTTTGGCCGGTATAGCCCTCAACGATGAGGAACCTGAGTGTGCGGCTGATTATCTTGAGTCCGAAGGAGCCTGGAATGAGTGCAGAACCTGCCGTGAACACCAACGCTGAGAACCCTGCAGGGACCGCCGAGAAGCCCGCGGTTCGGCCCGCTGGCCCGATTCCTCTGCCTGAAACTGATTCGTCTGACGCAAAGAAGAAACGCGGCTCGCACCGCGTCATGGCTGCTGGCGGACGTGTGCCGAACCGCCTCGTCTTCGGTAGCCGCAGCAGCACGATGGAGGCGTCCGATTCGCACGGCGGCACCATCCGTTTCTCCCCGATGATTGCGCCGGTCGTGCGTGCCGTGCGCCGCTACCACCCGGATGAGGACATTCAGGTGCTGCAGCGTGCCTACGAGGTGGCGAACCGCTGCCACGAGGGTCAGAAGCGTAAGAGTGGCGACCCGTACATCACCCACCCGGTCGCCGTGACTGCGATTCTTGCGGAGATGGGCGCGACCGGCCCCGTGCTCGCCGCCGGCCTGCTGCATGACACGGTGGAAGACACCGACTACACGATGGAGCAGCTCACCGAAGAGTTCGGTGAGGAGGTCGCCTACCTGGTCGACGGCGTGACCAAGCTGGACAAGATGACCTACGGCGAGAACGCCTCCATCGAGACAATCCGCAAGCTTGTGCTGTCCATGAGCAAGGACATCCGCGTGCTGCTCATCAAGCTTGCCGACCGCCTGCACAACGCCCGCACCTGGCGTTTTGTGCCGCAGGCTTCTGCCGCGAAGAAGGCAGAAGAGACCCTGAAAATTTACGCACCGCTCGCGCACCGCCTGGGCCTGAACACGATCAAGTGGGAGCTGGAGGACCTGTCCTTCGCCGCCATGAGCCCGGAAATTTACGCCGAAATGGTGCGCATGGTCGGCGAACGCACCCCCGCGCTCGAAAAGTTCCTGAATGAGGCGCGCACCAAGATTACGGAGCGTCTGAAAGAGGTGGGCATCGACGCGACCGTGACGGGCCGCCCGAAGCACTACTACTCGATTCATCAGAAGATGAAGACGAAGGGCCGTAGCTTCGACGAGATTAACGACATCCTTGCCGTGCGCATCATGGTTGAGGAAGAGGCGGAATGCTACACCGTGCTCGGCCACGTGCTGTCCCTGTGGCCGTCGATGACGGGCCGTTTCAAGGACTACATTAAGAACCCGAAGAACAACAACTACCAGTCGCTACACCTGACCGTGTACGGTCCGGGCAACCTGCCGCTTGAGATTCAGATCCGCACCTACAAGATGCACGAAGAAGCCGAGTACGGTGTGGCGGCGCACTGGCGCTATAAGGCGGCGTCGCGCGGCGAGAAGGTCGCGGCTCGTGGCGGCGCGCCCGCGAAGGACCCGAAGGAGCCGGGCACCCAGACCTCGGCGATGATGAACGTCGGCATCCTGCAGTCTATTGCGGAGATTTCGAACTCCAACCCGGAGTCGGAGAAGTTCTACGAGTCGCTCGCTGACACCCTCGACACCGACGAAATTGTCGTACTCACCCCCAACGGTGAGGCAATCGCCCTGCCCAACGGCTCCACCCCCGTGGACTTCGCCTACGCCATCCACAGTGAGGTCGGCGACCGCACCGTTGGCGCGAAGGTCAACGGCCGCCTCGTGCCGCTGCACACTGTCCTGCCTACCGGCGCGACCGTGGAGATTATGACCACGAAGAACGAAGACGCCGGACCCAGTGAGGACTGGCTGAAGTTCGTTCGCTCCTCACGCGCTCGCACGAAGATCCGCCAGTACTTCGCGAAGGAACGCCGCCTGGAGGCGCTGCTCGCCGGCCGCGAGATGCTCACCAAGAGCATGCGCAACAGTGAGCTGCCGCTGCAGAAGATGATGAGCCCGGAGATCATGACTCAGGTGGCTCAGCTGCTGCACAAGAATGATGTGGCGTCGCTGTACCGTGCGATTGGTGAGCACGAGATCGCGCCGAAGCAGGTCATTGACACCCTCGTTGAGGTGCACCGCGGTGACGAGCCGGCACCCGAGGTTGAGGTCAGCGACTTTGATGAGACGCTGCTGAAGTCGACCCGCAAGGCGATTGGCGATAACGGCGTGATTGTGCCGGGTGCTGAGGGTGTGCTGACGAAGATTGCGCGCTGCTGCACCCCGGTCCCGCCGGATGACATTATCGGCATTGTGACCCGTTACAACGGTATTTCGGTGCATCGCCGTGACTGCCCGAACATGCGTAACGCTGACGAGGAGCCGCGCGTGACGACGGTTGAGTGGGCGTCTTCGCCGACCGCTACGTACCGTGTGCAGATTCAGGTGGAGGCGCTGGACCGTAAGGGCCTGCTGAGCGACCTGATTCGTGCAATTTCTGAGTCGGGCGTGAACATCCTGGATGCACGCGTGCACACTTCGGAGGATCGTACCGTGGTGGACCGCTTCGCCCTGGAGCTGGGTGACCGCTTCATGCTGGAGCACGTGCTGAACGTGGTCCGTAACGTGACGGGCGTGTACAAGGCGTACCGCCTGACCGGCGCGAAGCCCTCGGAGGCGTAAATACTTCTCTATGCCCAGAAGCCACATGTGTTGAACACATGTGGCTTCTCGCCGTTTATGGGGGAGGGCCGGGGCTCCTTCGATAGGTTAGTGTCTTCACTACGGGTTAAAGACCCACGGTGAAGACACTAACCTATCGAAACAACCAGCTACCCGCAGTGTAATCTACCCCCTCTGCACAGCGCCGATTTTCGGTCAGAGTTAGTGACTTTGGTGGGGGTTAAAACCCCAGCCCAGAGTCACTAACCCATGGTCGAAGTCCGTAACCCATGACCGAATTTCCACACGGTGTGTGGGAGGCGGGGTAGCAGCGCTCAGGAGGCAAGCCAGTCCGCGCCTAATCTTCCGTGTGGCGGGGGAGTGCGCCTCCCGAAAACCCCCTTGCCACGCAACGACATGTACGGCTCGCCGTATAGCCCGCCCACGCACACCAGGTAGGCACCCCAAACCGTAGAGGTCCTGGTGTCTTTTGTTCAGGGGTTGAGAAGTCTATAAATCTGTGGTGCAGTAAATAGCGCTGTGATTATTATGGAAATGCTATTAGAAAATTAACGGACAATTAAAGGTATTTTAAAATTTGATGCAAAAGTGAAATGTGTCGAAGCTGATTTGATTCAGATGAATTTTAGGCAAGATGTTGCTATGTTGAGCTAGCGTAGGAAGGGAGTTTTTATGTTGAGTAAGGAAATCAAGAAGAATACTGTTGTGTTATGCTGGGCAATCTTTTTGCTCCTGATATTTGTTCATGGTTTTGAGGCAATCTTTCTCAAGACGGATGAAACTTTTTTTGGGGAGAACTTTATTAATAAACTATTTGGTATCGCTGTAGTTTTTATATTGCTACGGTACCTTAATTGGCACTGGTCTGATATAGGGTTTAAGAGGATAGGGTTCGTTAAGAATGTGGGTCTAGGAATCCTGCTAGCCTTCTGTTCATTTATTATTTCGTATGGTGTGGAAATTGCTCTCCTCAAGACTCAGGGATATGATGCTGGGTTCGGAATCTTCACAACAAGCTTTTCCTTGACAGGGGAGACAGTAGTCCATTCAGGACTCGGATTTATATTGATGTGTATTTTCTTCAATATAATAAATGTAGTTATGGAGGAAGGAGCATTTCGAGGGATTATTTATCAAATTGTTGCCATTGATCACTCCCTGAAATATGCCTTGTTTTTTCAGGCATTTTTATTTGGCGTATGGCATATTGTAACACCTATCCATAATTTAATTGATGGTGACATTAATTTAGAATCTTTCATAGCACTTAGTGTAAGTTACATCATTTTGGCAGGAATGATGGGTATTAAATGGGGGCTGCTCTATCGTATGACTGGCAGCCTATATGCCGGAATGGCTGATCACTTCTTCAATAACTGTATTGCAACAAATCTTCTTCATGTGATTACTGTGAATGGAGTGGATGAGATGATGATAGTCCGAGTAGTAATTGCACAACTAATTTCTTTTGTAGTTGTTTTTCTGGTGTGGAAGAAACGCGAAAAGTCAGGTGTGAGTTTTGAAAAATAACAAGGGAAAGAAGCACAATGGTCAAAGGTGGGAAATCATGAAGTATGAGCCTGTTGAAGGCTAGCCCCTCCAAGCGAACCTAAAATTTCGCATCCCGCAGACATGCAGAAGCCACATGTGTTTCGAAAAGCCACTTCTTTGGTGGCTTTTCGAAACACATGTGGCTTCTCGGCGTTAATTAGACCGTTATTTAGACCGTCGGCTAGACCTTAGTTGCCGAAGCCCTGCAGGGTTGCTGCCCAGGCGCGGCGCGCCTCCAGAGCTTCCTTAGCCTTGGCGATCTTCTTGGAGTCGCCGCCCTTTTCAGCTGCGGCGAGCTCTGCTTCCAGCTCGGCGAGGGAGTCCTCGATCTGTGCGAGCAGGGAGTTCGCGCGTGCCGCCTTGGCGGGGTCGTTGCGCTTCCACTTTGCCTCTTCGGCGCCGTTGATTTCGTCCTGAATACGGCGCAGTTCGCCGTCGACGCGGCGCAGGTCGTTGCGGGGTACGCGGCCTGCCGCATCCCAGCGGTCCAGGATCTTCTCGAAGGCTGCCTTCGCGCCCTCAATGTCTTCGACGGGCAGGAGTGCGCGTGCTTCTTCGAGCAGTGCTTCCTTGACCTTGAGGTTTTCAGCGTAGACTGCGTCCTGCGCCGCTTCGGCTTCGTTGCGGGCGTTGAAGAACACGTCCTGCGCCGCGCGGAAGCGTGCCCACAGCTTGTCGTCTTCGCGACGGTGGCCGCGGGGTACCTGCTTCCAGGCGCGCATCAGGTCGCCGTACGCGCGGGAAGTCTCAGACCAGTCAGTCGAGGTGGACAGCTCTTCCGCACGTGCAATCAGTTCTTCCTTGGCGCGCTTGATGCGTGCGTTGCGGTCGTCGAGCTGCGAGAAGTGTGCGCGGCGGTTGCGGTCGAAGGTGGTGCGGGCTGCGCGGAAACGCTTCCACAGCTCATCCTCTACGCTCTTTGCCAGGTGAATTTCGCGCTGTGCCTTCTTCCACGCTTCGAACAGTTCGTTCATGCGGGAGTGGGAGTTCTTCCAGTGGATCTGGTCGGGGTCCTGGCTGGCAATCTGCTCGGCTTCCGCGACGATTTCTTCGCGGACGGCGAGGGCGCGTTCACGGTTTTCGGTGCGTGCCTGCTGCTGCTTTTCGCCGAGTTCAGCAATCTGCTCTGCGAGGGAGATGAGTCGCTTCTGCAGGCCGGAGTAGTCACCGACCATGTTGCGCACACCGATCTGTGCACCGATGGAGGTGATGCCCTTCTGCAGGTCTGCGGCGGGGGCGTTGTTGGCGAGGCGGGATTCGAGCAGGGCAACCTGCGCCTCGACGTTTTCAAACTTGCGGGCGAAGTAGCTGAGCGCTTCTTCTTCGGAGGCGCCGGGCAGCTGGCCTACGGCGTATTCTTCGCCGTCGACAATGACGAAGACGTGGCCGTCCTCGGAGACGCGGCCGTACTGGCGTGCCTTTTCGAGGTTTACAGTGTCGTCGGGTTTGGTAGTCACCGCTATAACTCTTTCACTCGGGGGTGCTGGGGGTGGGCGCCTTTGCGCTGTTCCCCGTGGTGGGCACCCGTTTGGGTGTGCGTGTGCACCTCCTAAGCATAGCCTCTGTGGGGTGTGTGTGAGTAGTGTCTGGTCGTGTTGTGTTGTGGGCGAACCTGCCGGCCGCGGGTTTGCGTGGGTTTGTGTCGGGTGAGCTGGGGGAGTGGGTGCTGTGCTGGGGTGGGTGTTGGTATGATGGGTAGATGTGCCCGGCGTGTTCCGGGGTTTTGTTGTCGAGTTCTTTGTCAAGGAGTATCGAGTATGGCTCGCAAGGCTTCGCTGTCTGGTTTTCCCGAGTATCTTCCGGCTGAGCGGTTGGTTGAGAATCATGTTCTGGACACTTTGCGTGAGACTTTTGAGTTGCACGGTTTCTCCCCGATTGAGACTCGTTCGGTAGAGACTATTGAGCAGCTGCTGCGCAAGGGTGAGATTGACAAGGAAGTTTACGCAATTTCTCGCCTGCAGGAGGATGAGGCCGCGAAGGCTAAGGAAAAGCTGGCGCTGCACTTTGACCTGACCGTGCCGTTCGCCCGTTACGTGGTGGAGAACGCTGGTTACCTGAATTTCCCGTTCTCGCGTTACCAGATTCAGAAGGTGTGGCGTGGTGAGCGCCCGCAGGAGGGTCGTGCCCGCGAGTTCACTCAGGCTGATATTGACGTGGTTGGTGACGGCGAGCTGCCGTTCCGTTACGACGTGACTCTGGCGCTGGTTGTTGTTGATGCGCTGTCGAAGCTGCCGATTCCTGAGTTCAAGCTGCGTGTGAATAACCGCAAGCTGGCTGAGGGTTTCTACCTGGGCTTGGGTTTGACTGATACTGCGGCTGTTCTGCGTTCTATTGACAAGCTGGAGAAGATCGGTGCTGAGCGTGTGGCTGAGGAGCTGCAGGCTGAGGCTGGTGCGAGCGCGGATGCTGCCGCTGCCGCCCTGGAGCTGGCGCAGATCCGCACTGAGGATGCTTCTTTCGTGGAGCAGGTGCGTGCGCTTGCCACGAAGTATTCGGTGGAGCATGAGCTGCTGGATCAGGGTCTTGCTGAGCTGGCTGAGGTCATTGAGGAGGCGGCTCGCCGTGCGCCGGGTAAGGTGCTGGCTGACCTGTCGATTGCTCGCGGTCTGGATTACTACACCGGCACCGTGTATGAGACTGTTCTGGTTGGTCACGAGTCGCTGGGTTCGATTTGCTCGGGCGGCCGTTATGAGTCGCTGGCGTCGAACGGTAAGAAGACGTACCCGGGTGTTGGCCTGTCGATTGGTGTGACCCGTGTGGTGGCTCGTATTCTGTCGCAGGGTTTTGCGCAGGCGAGCCGCAAGGTGCCTTCGGCCGTGTTTGTGGCTCTGACGAATGATGAGGGCTGGTCGGCCGCGAATGATGTTGCGGATGCGCTGCGTGCCCGCGGTATCGCCTGCGAGGTGTCTGCGAACGCGGCGAAGTTCGGTAAGCAGATTAAGTACGCTGAGAAGCGCGGCATTCCGTTCGTGTGGTTCATTTCGTCGGATGAGTCGGGTGCTCCGGTTCACGAGGTGAAGGATATCCGTTCGGGTGAGCAGGTTGCTGCTGATCCGGCTTCGTGGATGCCGCCGGCTGAGGACCTGCACGTTCAGATTGTGCGTGCTGAGGGTCTGTAAACATTAGGGGCCTGTCATCGTAGGGCCTGTAATGCCTGCGGTGTTTGGCCGCTGTAGTATCTGGCTGCTGTAATAATTTGGTTACTGTAGCCTGCATATGGACCCGCATATGGATGTGTACCCGCCTGGTGGGGAGGATGTTGACCTCCATGCCGGGCGGGTCTTTTTATGCGGGCCCAGATTTTCGATAGGCTAGTGTCTTCGCCGTGGGTCTTTAACCCGGGGTGAAGGCGCTAACCTATCGACTGAGGCGTTTCCTCGCTTTATCTCAAGAGTAGTTTCCGCAAGTGGGTGATGACTTCCCGCTCTTTTTGAAAGATGTCAGCCCATGTGAGGTGTACGACCGTCCAGCCGGCGCGGGTTAGAGCACGGTCGCGGGTGGCTTCGTAGCGGTCCCTGCCGGGGTGGTCCACGTATTTCTGTTCGCCGTCGAACTCGAGAATGACGCGCGCCTCGGGCCAAGCGAAGTCTACCCGGTAGTTACGGCCTTCGCATGAAATCGGGTACTGCGTTACGGGGAGGGGTATCCTGTGTTCCATGAGTAGGCACCGGGTGAGGCTTTCACCAGCCGACTCGCTGGATGCATCCACCGCCTGCTCCAGGAGGGGCCCCGCGGAACCGCCGTACCCCGTGAGGCTCAGTAGAATCTCGGTTACTTCGCGGGGTTCCATTAGCCCCCGCCGCATGATGGAGTCAGCGAGGACTACCGCCTCCCGAAAGGGCATGCTGCGCGCACAATCCTGTAGCGTGCGAGCCACCGTTGTCGCCATGATGGAGGTGCCCGGCAACCTGGTGACTTCCTCGGGGCCGGTGGCGCTGTAATGCCGGGTGATTCTTCCCTTGTCAGAGGTGCTATGACTACAGCTATACACGCTTATCATTTGGGGAACAGAGAGTACATCAAGTCCCCATAGCGCCGCGGCTGATGTGTGGGAGAAGATCCCTTGAAGACCCATCATCTGAGCAGCGATGCACCGTACCGTGAGCCGCTCTTCGGGGGTGAGTGCTTGGGCATCGCGGGTGTAAATATAGGCTCCTCGCTGGATACGTTGCAGAGACCCTTCCGCCACTAGCTTGCGAATGCGTTTCGGCCCGATTCCTCGCAGGTTGAGCATCTGTGAGTTCAGCACGAATGGGTGTAGTTCTGCGGTACGGGTAATTTCTGGTGTAGCCGGTAGTACGTTTGGGACGCGTTGCCACGGAATAGTTGCTGTGTTCATAGGCTTTATCCTGGCAGGCTGTGTGAGGTTGTGGGGCTTGTTCGTGAAATCTGTGGATAACTTCGCGGATTCTACCGAAAAAGTGTTTGTCCACAGGCATGCGGAGTGGATTCCCCGGTAATACTTCGATAGGTTAGCGGCTTTTCGATAGGGTAATGCCTTCACCCCGGGTTAAAGACCCACGGCGAAGACACTAACCTATCGACCGCAGACACCCACGAACCTGCCGCCCTACCCGCATCCCGCCTCCGCACCCCATTTTCTGGCGCCTGACTTGCCCAGACTTGCCCCGACCCGCCATCGACCTGCCCGGAGGGGATACAATATATGAGGCGCACGCAGTGTGCGCATATCATCAACCGCGTGTACCCGGCTACTGTCTATAGTCGTGAGGTGCCCGCTATGAAAGGAATGTCTGTGCTTCGCACTCACACCAACGGCGAGCTGACCGCCGCAAATATTGGAGAGACTGTTACCCTGACCGGTTGGGTGGCTCGCCGCCGCGACCACGGTGGTGTCGCTTTCGTTGACCTGCGTGACCGTGAGGGTGTCACCCAGTGTGTTTTCCACAATGAGGCTGATTTTGAGAACCTGCGCAACGAGTATGTGCTGCGTGTGACCGGTCTGGTGACTAAGCGCCCGGAGGGTAACGAGAACCCGAACCTGGCGACCGGCGAGATTGAGGTTGAGGTGTCCGCCGTTGAGGTGCTGAACACTGCCGCTCCGCTGCCTTTCCAGATTGACGAGCACGTTGAGGTGGGTGAGGAGGCGCGCCTGCGCTACCGCTACCTGGATCTTCGCCGCCCGGAGCCGGCTCGCATCATGCGCCTGCGTTCGGACGCGAACCGTGCGGCACGCAACCTGCTGGCTGAGGACGGCTACATTGAGGTTGAGACCCCGACCCTGACCCGTTCCACCCCTGAGGGTGCGCGTGACTTCCTGGTGCCGGCTCGTCTGGCTCCGGGTTCTTGGTATGCTCTGCCGCAGTCCCCGCAGCTGTTCAAGCAGCTGCTGCAGGTGGGCGGTATTGAGAAGTACTACCAGATTGCTCGCTGCTACCGTGATGAGGATTTCCGTGCGGACCGTCAGCCTGAGTTCACTCAGCTGGACATTGAGGCTTCATTCGTTGATCAGGAAGACATCATTGAGCTGGGCGAGCGCATCGTTGAGGCTGTGTGGAACCTGATTGATGTGAAGGTTCCCCGCCCGATTCAGCGCATGACCTACAAGGATGCGATGGAGAAGTACGGTACGGACAAGCCTGACCTGCGTTTCGGCCTGGAGCTGACTGAGCTGACCGAGTACTTCAAGGACACCACTTTCCGCGTGTTCAAGGCTCCTTACGTGGGTGCTGTTGTGATGCCCGGTGGTGCTTCCCAGCCTCGCCGTACCCTGGACGCTTGGCAGGAGTGGGCTAAGCAGCGCGGCGCTAAGGGCCTGGCTTACGTTCTCATTCAGGAGGACGGTGAGCTGACCGGCCCCGTGGCTAAGAACATTACCGACGCTGAGCGTGCTGGCCTGGCTGAGGCTACCGGCGCGAAGCCCGGCGACTGCATCTTCTTCGCTGCTGGTGAGGCTAAGGCTTCCCGTGCGCTGCTGGGTGCTGCTCGTGTTGAGATTGGTCACCGTACCGGCCTGATTAAGGACGGCGAGTGGTCCTTCGTGTGGGTCGTTGACGCTCCCATGTTCGAGTCTTCTGCTGAGGCTACTGAGTCCGGTGACGTGGCTCTGGGTCACTCCGCGTGGACTGCTGTGCACCACGCGTTCACCTCCCCGAAGCCCGAGTTCATGGATACTTTCGATACTGACCCGGGTTCGGCTCTGGCGTACGCTTACGACATTGTCTGCAACGGTAACGAGATTGGTGGCGGTTCGATCCGTATTCACCGCCGTGACGTGCAGGAACGCGTGTTCGCTGTGATGGGCATTGGTGAGGAAGAGGCTCAGGAGAAGTTCGGCTTCCTGCTGGATGCATTCAAGTACGGCGCACCGCCCATGGGTGGTATTGCGTTCGGTTGGGACCGTATTGTGTCTCTGCTGGCTGGCGTTGATTCGATCCGCGAGGTTATTGCGTTCCCGAAGACCGGTAACGGTTTTGATCCGCTGACTGCGGCTCCTGCACCGATTACTCCGGAGCAGCGTAAGGAAGCTGGCGTTGATTTCAAGCCGAAGAAGAAGGACGAGGAGTAATCTTCTCTAGTCTTTGGTCGTGCGCCCCGTAGGGGTGTGGGCCTGTGCGGCGTGAACCCGGCGGGCGTTGAGTTGTGCCGGGGTCGCCGTTGAGGGTGGGCTGTGTATTCTGCTGGTGCAGGGTCGCAGCCCACCTTTTGTATCAACTGGCGTGCGTGCCGATTTGTGTACTAACCAAAGGGGGAGGGGAGCATGCGTATTCTGATTGCCGGCCCGAGCGGTAGCGGTAAGACGACGTTCGCGGCGCGGTTGGGGCGCCTCCTGGACATTCCGCATACGGAGATGGACTCGTTGCATTGGGGTCCGAACTGGACTCCGCGCCCTAGTTTTGAGGCGGATGTTCAGACGCTCATTGAGCGGCCTGCGTGGATTACGGAGTGGCAGTATCCGCAGGTGCGCGGCCGCCTGCTGGAGCGCGCGGATGTGGTGATTTACCTGCGCTATAGCCGCGCGGTGGTCATGTGGCGCGTGGTTCGCCGGACGGTGCGCCGCGCGGTGACGGGTCAGAAACTGTGGGCTGATAACGTGGAACCGCCGCTGTGGAATATTCTGCGCGACCCGGACAACATGATTCGGTACACGTGGAGGAGCTACCCGCACGTCGGGGAGTTGCTGGCGGAGGCTCGCGGGCAGCATCTGCAGAAGCGTTTTATTGAGTTTCGTACCCCGCGGGCGGCGAACCAGTTTTTGCGTGCCGTGCAGTTGCGCGGCGTGCTCTGAGGCTGTTGCTTCTAGAACTGCGGCTCCCCTAAACCAGCCGCTGAGAGTGGTGTCGAAAGAGATGTATGAGCCCGGCGAAGGCCGGTTCCATGATGAAAGGTGAACGATGCGAGTAGTTATTCAGCGCGTGACCCGCGCGGCGGTACGTGTGGCGGGTGAGACGGTCGGTGCGATTGAGCAGCCCGGCTACCTGGTTCTGGTCGGTATCACGCACGGTGACGGTGCGGCACAGATTGCGAAGCTTGCCGATAAGACCGCGAACCTGCGCCTGCTGGAGGGGGAGAAGTCCCTGCTCGATGAGGGCGCACCCGTACTGGCGGTCAGCCAGTTCACCCTGTACGGGGATGCGAAGAAGGGCCGCCGCCCCTCCTGGTCTGCTGCTGCGCCCGGTGCGGTGAGCGAGCCGCTGTTCAACGACTATGTTCAGGCGCTGCGTGAGCGTGGCCTGCACGTGGAGACCGGTGTGTTCGGTGCGGACATGCAGGTGGAGCTGGTCAATGACGGCCCGGTGACCATGATTCTCGATAGTGAGACCCTCTAGGGTTGGCATCTCAATCGGCGAGCGAATCGTCCCGGGGGTATAAACCCAACCCCTGGGTTATGAACCCGCGGCGAAGACACTAACCTATCGAAACCCCATCGAAAACCCATGCGGCTTCACGCCGCGAGCTAAATCCGCAGCTGTATACCCACACCCCGCGCCCGCCTCAAGCCTTTGAAACGATAGAGTAAGACTATGGCTGATTCCCTCTTTGATCTTGAGCTGCCCGATGACGGGGACCGCGTGAGCTTGATTGGCGCGCCCGCTGAGGAGCCCTCCTCGTATGCCTCTGCGTCGCGTGCGCATTCTGCCCGTTCGGCGTCTCGTGCGCCGTTGGCGGTGCGTATGCGTCCGCGCACGATTGATGAGGTTCTCGGCCAGGAGCATCTGCTGACTCCGGGTGCGCCTCTGCGCGTGTTGGCGGGGGAGAACGCCGGCCCGGCTGGCCCGTCCTCGGTGATTTTGTACGGCCCTCCGGGTACGGGTAAGACCACTTTGGCGCATGTGATTGCGCGCGCGCCGGGTCGTAAGTTCGTGGAGCTTTCGGCGATTACTGCGGGCGTGAAGGATGTGCGCGCGGTCATGGATCAGGCGCTACTCGACCGCGACATGTACGGCTCGACCACCGTGCTCTTCCTCGACGAGATTCACCGTTTTACGAAGGCTCAGCAGGATGCGCTCCTGCCCGGCGTGGAGAACCGCTGGGTGATTCTGGTGGCGGCTACGACGGAGAACCCGTCGTTCAGCATTATTTCGCCGTTGCTCTCGCGTTCGCTGCTGTTGCGGGTTCATTCGCTGGAGCAGTCCGATATTGAGCGTCTGATTGATCGTGCGTTGGCTGATCCGCGCGGTTTTGACGGTGCGGCGGTCATTGATGAGGAAGCGCGCGCCCACCTCGCGGCGGTTTCTGGAGGCGATGCTCGCCGCTCCCTGACCTCCCTGGAGGCGGCGGCTGCGATTGCGTTTAGCGAGGCTGAAGCTGCGGGAAATGCCCCCGCAGAAACCGGCCCCGCAGAAACCGGTGCCGAAGAGGCTGACCCTGCCGCGCCCGTGCGCATCACCCTGGCACATGCTACGGAGGCGGTGGACCGCGCCGCGATCCGCTACGACCGTTCGGGCGATCAGCATTATGACGTGGTGAGTGCGTTCATTAAGTCCATGCGCGGCTCTGATGCGGACGCCGCGGTGCACTACTTGGCGCGCATGCTGGAGGGCGGCGAGGATCCGCGTTTCGTGGCGCGTCGCATCATGATTTTGGCGAGTGAGGATATTGGTTTGGCTGATCCGCAGGCGTTGCAGGTGGCGACGGCTGCGGCGCAGTCGGTGGCGCTGGTGGGCATGCCGGAGGCGCGCATTATCCTCTCGCAGGCGGTGATATATTGTGCGCTCGCGCCGAAGTCGAATGCGGCGTATAACGCGATTAACCGCGCGATTGCGGATGTGCGTGCGGGTGCCGCCGGTCAGGTTCCGGTGCATTTGCGTGATGGTCATTATGCGGGGGCTAAGCAGTTTGGTCACGGCGTGGGGTATGTGTATGCGCATGATGAGCCGGGGCATGTGGCGGCGCAGCAGTACCTGCCGGATACTCTGCGCGGTACGGTCTACTACGAGCCGACTCAGCATGGTTTTGAGCGTACGTTGACGGAGCGTCGTGAGCGTATCCGCCGTATTTTGGATGCCGCGCCGGTGCAGGATACGACCCGTTAGCTTACGTGGCTCCCATCGAGCCGTCTACTACTTTGACTGCTGACCGCCGGGGAGTAGCGCGCCTCGGCAGGAAAGCAACCGTATAGAGCAAGCAGCCGTATAGGGCTGAGTGCAAGCTGAGTGCAAACAGAAAGCGGTGCGTAGTACCTCGGTAGTACTGCGCACCGCGTCAGAGTTTTGAGTTGTGATAGACGTCTTGACTATCGGCCTTCCCGGAAGGGCGGACGCCAAGCTTGTTATGGCTTCTAGTCTAGGCGATATGGGGGACTGATTCAAGCTATTCCCATAGATTCACAGGTTAAAAATAACGAAATGATTACAATCCAACATCTCGGCGCCGCGATTTTTCGGAGAAGTCGCACCTAAAGAGCTTTGACGGGCATAAATAATCCCTGTGGGGTCGTGTGGGTAAGTATCAAAAACCCACACGCACAGTGATTTGAACCAAAGATTTCCCAAAAGGCTGGTAAAGCCCGGGTGCATCCGGTAAGCTTGACGGGTCTGGCAATTACTATGCCCGCATTTGTGCGAGCGTCAGTAATGTAGCTGCGGGGTACTCTGCCCCGAGCTCTCCGCCCCACCGCCGTACAGCAACGACCGAACCGGTCGCGTACGGATTCCGGCGGGGTCAACCGAGGAGGCCAGTATTCAACAGACCGAGGCCCCACCCGTGAGGGTGCAGGAGCCTCACATAGAAAGGTAGATTGTGGCTAAGCACAACCGCACCCGCCGTACCGTGCGTCAGTCCCGTGCCCTGGGCATTGCACTGACCCCGAAGGCAGAAAAGTACCTCGAGCGTCGTCCTTACGGCCCCGGCCAGCACGGCCGTGCCCGCAAGAAGGCTGACTCCAACTACGCTACCCAGCTGAAGGAAAAGCAGCGTCTGCGCGCTCAGTACAACATCCGCGAGGCACAGATGCGCCGCGCATACCTCGAGGCAAAGCGTACCGAGGGCCAGACCGGTAAGAACATGGTCGAGCTGCTCGAGACCCGCCTCGACGCTCTGGTTCTGCGTGCAGGCTTCGCCCGCACCATTGCACAGGCACGTCAGATGGTTGTTCACCGTCACATCATGGTTGACGGCGTTCGCGTGGACCGCCCCTCGTTCCACGTCAAGCCCGGCCAGCTGATCCACGTTCACCCCAAGGCTGAGAAGACCACCCCCTTCCAGGCTGCGGCTGCAGGCGAGCACCAGGCAGTTCTGCCCGAGGTTCCCGCATACCTGAACGTTGAGATCGAGAAGCTGCACGCAAAGCTTGAGCGCAAGCCCAAGCGCGAAGAGATCCCCGTGATCTGCGACGAGCAGCTGGTCGTTGAGTACTACTCGCGTCTGGCATAATCTCGATTTTTCGAGAAGCAACCCGTCCTGCACCGTTCGGTGGGGGCGGGTTGTTCCCGTTTAACGCGCGGGTTTTTGGGGTATATACACTACAGGGCAGTGGTGCCGCTGAACCTGTGAATCTTCCGTCGCTGGGAGTTTCATGAGAGTTTAGGGGGCGCTTGAAGGATTTTTCGACTAAAATAGGGGATTGAGCTGTGTATATAGTCCTGAACTGTATGCACGATCCGGCTGCGCGCCACGGTGGCGTCCAGCCTTGTACGACTATTGATAAGCATCATGCATTGAGCGGAATGGGGTTATAGATGACCGGCGGAGATATTGCGGGCCTGATTGCAGCAGGAGTTTTTGCGATTCTGGTGGCACTTCTTGCGCTACCCATTATTCGCCTGACTAAGGTGTTTGATGAGCTTATCGTGACGATTCGTTCGCTGAACCAGAGCACCGGCCCTCTCATTGAAGAGGTGACCCGCACTGTGGTGACCACCAATGAGCAGCTGGAGAAGGTTGACGACATCACCTCGAATGTTTCGGATGCGTCCGCGAACGTTTCTGCGCTGTCCTCGCTGGTGACCTCGACTGTGGGTCAGCCGCTGATTAAGGTTGCGTCCTTCTCGTACGGTGTGCGTCAGGCGTTCCGCGGCGGTAAGTCCGGCGATGCGCACGGCACCGCTGGTAACACCGGCAACACCCACGCTGGCGGCCAGTACGGTTCGGCTCAGTCCTCTTACTCTGCAGGCGGTGAGAACTAATGGGTCTGCTTCGTTCAGCTCTTCTGCTCGGCGCCGGCGCGGCGGTTGGTTACTTCGCTTCCAGGCGTGCTGCCTCCGAACCTGCTCAGCGTACCCCCGGCAGCGCCCTGCTCATGCGTGAGCACGGTGAGCTTGCCCTCAACCCGGAGTCTCAGATGGGAAAGTTCTTCGATTCGCCGATTGGCAAGCCCCTGCAGCCGTATGCGTTGCGTGCTGTTGAGTTCGCCGCCCGCGTGCGTGAGGGCATGCAGGAGAAGGAGATGGAGCTCAACGCTAAGGTGGAGCGCCAGAAGCAGGATCTGCGTCCTGGCTCCCTGGATACATGGGACCGCCAGATGAGCTCGGCTGAGATTGAATCCACGAACCGCCGCCTGGCTGAGCGTGAACTCATTGAGGTGGAGGCTGAGATCGCCTCCTTGGAAGAGGCTCAGAAGCGAGCGCGTGAGCAGCGTATTGCGCGTGACCGTCAGCTAGGCGACGGCTTCTTCAACTAGGTTTTTAAAGGTGGTGTTTTTGTCCGTTAACCACGGTACGAGGGTGGCTCGATTAGCCATTTTGCTCTCGGACAGGCACCATAGGTCAGTAGACTAATTTAGAATTTCGCACAGATTACTCTAAGGAACGAGATGCTCTCACAGGAGATTTCTAAGCGTTGGATCGATTTCTTCGCTTCCCGCGGCCATACTGTGGTGCCTTCGGCATCGCTGATTTCGAACGAGCCCGGCGCTATGTTCACCATCGCCGGTATGGTGCCGTTCATTCCCTACTTCCTGGGCCGTGAGACCCCTCCGTTCTCCCGCGCGACCAGCGTGCAGAAGTGCATCCGCACCCTGGACATTGAAGAGGTCGGTAAGACTGCGCGTCACGGTACCTTCTTCCAGATGGCTGGTAACTTCTCGTTCGGTGATTACTTCAAGGAGCAGGCGATTCCGTTTGCTTACGAGCTGCTGACCACCCCTCAGGATAAGGGCGGTTTCGGTCTGGATCCGGAGCGCCTGTGGGTCACCATTTATGAGGGTGACGATGAGGCCTTCGACATTTGGCACAACAAGGTGGGCTTCCCGGCTGAGCGTATTCAGCGTATGGGCATGAAGGAAAACTACTGGTCCACCGGTCAGCCCGGCCCCGCAGGCCCCGACTCGGAGATCTTCTACGACCGTGGCCCCGCGTACGGTAAGGAAGGCGGCCCGGCGGCTGACGATGACCGTTACATTGAGATTTGGAACCTCGTGTTCATGCAGTACCAGCGTGGCGAGGGCATCGGTAAGGATGACTTCGAGATTCTGGGTGACCTGCCGAAGAAGAACATTGATACCGGTCTGGGCGTTGAGCGTCTGGCCATGCTGCTGCAGGGTGTTGAGAACTTCTACGAGACCGACCAGGTTCGCCCCGTTCTGGACGCTGCTTCTAAGCTGTCCGGTAAGAAGTACCACGGCTCCGAGTCCGCCGAGGACGAGGGCTATGAGGACGACGTGCGTATGCGCGTGGTGGCTGACCACATCCGCTCTTCGCTGATGCTGATTGCTGATGGCGTGACCCCCTCCAATGAGGGTCGCGGCTACATTCTGCGCCGTCTGATGCGCCGTGCGATTCGTGCGATGCGTCTGCTGGGCGTTACTGAGCCCTGCCTGCCCGTACTGTTCCCGGCTTCGCGTGATGCGATGAAGGGTGCGTTCCCGTACGTTGCTGACGACTTCGAGCGTATTTCCCGTATTGCGTACGCTGAGGAGAAGGCGTTCCTGCACACCATTGAGACCGGTACTGAGCGTCTGGAAGAGGCTGTTGCTGCGGCTAAGAAGGACGGCTCCAACGCTGTTTCTGGTGCTGAGGCGTTTGCTCTGCACGACACCTACGGCTTCCCGATTGACCTGACCCTGGAGATGGCTGCTGAGGCTGGCGTGAAGGTTGACGAGAAGGCTTTCCGTGAGCTGATGGCTGAGCAGCGTCACCGTGCGCAGGCTGACGCTAAGGCGAAGAAGGGTGCGTTCGCTGACCTGTCCGAGCTGCGTAAGCTCGTGGACGAGCGTGGCTCCATCTTCACCGGTTACACCGAGCTGCGTACTGAGACTAAGCTGCGCGCAATCCTGGTGGATGGCGTTTCCGTGCCCGCTGCTAAGGCTGGCGACAAGATTGAGGTTGTCCTGGATGAGACTCCGTTCTACGCGGAGGCTGGTGGCCAGGCAGCTGATACCGGTGTCATTACCGGCAACGGCTTCATCATTGACGTTCAGGACGTTCAGCAGCCCGTGAAGGGCCTGAGCGTTCACCGCGCCGTTGTGCGTGAGGGTGAGGTTCACGTCGGTGCCGATGTTGTGGCACAGGTTGATGTTCAGCGCCGCCGCGACGGTGAGAAGGCACACTCCGGTACCCACATCATTCACGCTGCCCTGCACCAGGTGCTCGGCAACGAGGCTACTCAGCGTGGCTCTTTCAACAAGGAAGGCTACCTGCGCTTCGACTTCGCGTGGAACGAGGGCCTGTCTGAGTCCGCTAAGCGTGAGGTTGAAGAGGTCGCTAACCTCGCTATCCGCGATAACCACGAGGTGATTACCCGTGAGATGCCGATTGCTGAGGCTAAGGCTCTGGGCGCTATGAGCCTCTTCGGCGAGAAGTACGGCGACGTGGTGCGCGTTGTTGAAATCGGCGGCGAGTTCTCCCGCGAGCTGTGCGGTGGTACCCACGTTGGTTCGTCCGCTGAGATTGGTTCGCTGACCCTGCTGACCGAGAGCTCTGTTGGCTCCGGTAACCGCCGTGTTGAGGCTCTGGTGGGTTTGGACTCCTTCAACCACCTGGCTGCTGAGCGTACCCTGGTGAACCAGCTGACCGGCCTGATGAAGGTTCAGTCCTCCGCTGATCTGCCCGAGAAGATTAACCAGACTCTGGCTAAGCTGAAGGCTGCTGAGAAGGAGCTGGCTCAGCTGCGCCGAGAGAAGCTGCAGGCTGAGGCTGGCAAGCTGCTGGAGAATGCACAGACCATCGGTTCTGTTCGCGTTCTGGCGCATGACGCTGGCGAACTGGACGCTAACGGCGTTCGTGACCTAGCTCTGGACCTGCGTTCGCGCTTCGGTTCCGAGGCCGCTGTTGTCGCCGTGGTGGGTGTGGCTAATGGCCGCCCCGTCGTCCTGGTGGCAACCAACGAGGGTGCTCGTGAGGCTGGCGTGAAGGCTGGCGCTCTGGTCCGCGTCGCTGCCGGTGTTCTCGGCGGCGGTGGCGGCGGTAAGGACGACGTCGCTCAGGGTGGTGGCCAGGACGCATCCAAGATTGGTGCTGCACTGGACGCTGTCCGCGACGCTATCGCACAGGCTCAGGCCTAAACATGGCAGAATTCCAGCGCGGAGTGCGGATGGGTGTCGATGTGGGTAACGCCCGCGTCGGCACCGCCCTCAGCGACCCCGATGGTATCCTCGCCACCCCGCTCAAGACGCTGCGCCGCGACGCGAAGAAGAACTCTGACCGCCGTGTTTTGCGTAAGCTGATTGAGGTGAACGAGGTGGTGGAGGTTTTCGTCGGGCTTCCGAAGACCATGCGTGGTGGGGATTCTCCCTCCACGGAAATGGCTCGGGAGTACGCTCAGGCTCTGCGCTCCGAGCTGGATGCCGAAGACAAAACACACATTAACATTTGGCTGGTGGATGAGCGACTCACCACCGTGAGCGCTCACCGTGCACTGCACGAGGCTGGGGTTTCCAGCCGAGATTTCAAGACTATGGTTGACCAGGTGGCGGCTGTGAACATTTTGCAGTACAGTCTGGATGCCCTCAAGGCGGGGCAGTCCGTAGCCGGGTACAAGGTGAGCGATCCGGCCCACGAAGAAAACCGACCGTCCGAGTCAGAAGGGACCACGGTCGGTGCCGTCAACGAAACGGAGAACCTTCAGTGACCGAACATAATAAACATCCCGAAGAGAGCGGGCTCGACCTCTTTAGGCCGACAGCCGAGGATGAACGTAAGGGCATCACCGGCATCACGATGGAACAGGAAATCGTGTCGGTGGCTACGTTGCGTGCGCGTAAGCGCCGCCGCCACGCCGTTTTGCTGAGCGCAATTTCCCTGTTTGTCGTGGCTCTGGTCATCATTTCTGGTGCCCTGATTACTCGCTACGACCCGTTCAAGACTCGTGACTACTCGGGTGGCGGTAACGGCACGACCGTGACGTTCACGATTCGTTCTGGCCAGTCCACCGCGCAGGTGGCGCAGGAGCTTGAGGCGGCGGGCGTTATTGCTGATGCTGATAAGTTCGTCGAGGTGTACACCAAGGAGAGCAAGGGTAAGTACTTGCAGCCTGGCACCTATGAACTGCAGCAGCACATGAGCAGCTCGAGCGCGATTACGACCATTATTGATGCGAATAGCAACGTCCTGTACCTGGCGATTCCGCAGGGTAAGCGCGTGAGCGAGACCATCGACCTGATTGTTTCTGGCTCCGATGGCGCGTTCACCCGCAAGCAGGTTGAGGACGCGGTCAGCAACTACACCCAGTACGGTGTGCCGAGCAACTTCCCCTCGATTGAGGGTTGGCTGCACCCGGGTGAGTACCGCTTCCCGAAGGACACCGACATCAAGAAGGTCATTCAGACCATGGTTGATAAGACCAAGGCTGACCTGAAGGAAGCCGGCGTGAGCGGCGACCAGAAGACCTTTGAGGTTCTGACCATTGCCTCCATCGTGGAGCTTGAGGCTCAGCCGAAGGACTACGTGGCGGTTGCAGGCATCATTGAGAACCGCCTGAACAACCCCGATGGTGAGACCTCGGGTCTGATTCAGTCGGATGCGACCGTGACCTACGGTCTGGGTGTCCGCTCGTACCACCTGACTGAAGAGCAGAAGGCCGATAAGAGCAATAAGTACAACACTTATGCGAATAAGGGTCTTCCGAAGGGTCCGATTGGTTCCCCGCAGCTGGCTTCGATTAAGGCTGCTGCGGCTCCTGAGAAGAACCCGTACTACTACTGGGTGACTGTGGACCTGGACTCCGGTGAGACTAAGTACTCCCGCACTTACGCTGAGCACCAGCGTTACGTTGAAGAGTACAACCAGTGGTGTTCTAAGCACCCGAACCGCTGTAGCTAAGTTGTAGCTCATTGGTTTAGCTGGTAGCTACGATTTGGTAGCTTCGGCGTGAAGGTTCCTTGCTGAGGCGGGTGCCGCCTCCACGAGAGTGGGGGAGGTGCCCGCCTTTGCTGTACCCGGATGCTGGGTGCATGGTTGATGGGGTGCTTGGTTGTTGGGCTATACCCGAATATTGGTTTGTCCCTTAAAATGGGTAGAGTGCGCCCATGAACGCGGGTTCGTGGCGTGCGCGTCCGCAAGCCCGCAAGCCCGCAAGCCCCGAGCGTTGAGTGTTGAGAGCGTTCCCCAGCGTTGAGAGCGAAAGAGTATCGATGAAGACTGAACCGTACCGTGAGGCCCCGTATCTTCGCCGCGCCTACGTGCTGGGGCACCCTATTGCGCATTCGCTGTCGCCTGCGCTGCATCGTGCCGCGTATGACTTTTTAGGTGAGCAGAATTTGGGTTATGATCGCCGCGATACTCTGCCTGATGATTTGCCGGCGATTATGCGCGGGGTGCGTCACCCGGACGGTACGGAGGACGCCCCGTATATTGCGGGTCTGTCGGTGACGATGCCGTTGAAGACCGCAGTTATCCAGTATTGCGATGAGCTGAGTGAGACTGCCCGAGTGACCGGTGCGGTGAATACGGTGTATCCGCGCGGTGAGAAGGTGCTGGGCGATAACACGGATGTGATTGGCATTGTGAACGCGCTGCGCCACGCCGGTTTGGAGCCGCAGCCGCTCAAGGATTCTGCCGCGATTGTGGGCGGGGGAGCGACCGCTATTTCCGCCCTGACCGCACTGCATCAGCTGGGGTATTCCCGTGTGAGCGTGTACGCCCGTTCGCTGCATAAGCTCGGTAGCGTGCAGGAGGCGGCGGACCGCCTGGGCGTTCAGCTGGAGCAGGTTTCCCTGGCTGATTTGCCGCAGAACCTTGCGGAGCGCGGCCATCACCCGGTGGTGTCTACTCTTCCTGCCCATGCGGCGGATGAGTGGGCGAACCAGCTGAGCGGGCTGAAGGGCGCCTCCGCAACGCACCGGCCGGTACTGCTCGATGTTGCGTATAACCCGTGGCCTTCGGTGCTGGCGAGCGCCTGGGAGGCTAACGGCGGCACGGTGGTTTCTGGCCTGGAGATGCTGCTGTACCAGGCGGTGGAGCAGGTTCTGCTGTTTACCGGCCGCACCCTGTCTGAGGGCGAGCTGCTGGGCTTGGTGAACGCGATGTGCGCGGCGGTTGATCTTGCGCCTCGTGCTTCCGTTTCGTGAAAAAAGCGTGCTTTCACTCGCTCAGTAAACAGGCATTTTATACACTATTTATACACGTGAAGAATTATTATTCCTTCCTCCTGCGCTGCGGTGCGGGTGCGATGAAAAGAGGTTAACCTATGGCCCTGCGTTGGCTCACTGCCGGAGAATCCCACGGCGAGGCGCTCGTCGGCATTATTGAGGGCGTACCCGCCGGTGTGGAACTCACCAGCAACATGGTGCGTGACGCCCTGGCTCGTCGCCGCCTTGGCTACGGCCGCGGTGCCCGCATGAAGTTCGAGGAGGACCGCGTGCGCATCCTGGGCGGTGTGCGTCACGGCCTGACTCAGGGCGGCCCGGTCGCGATTGAGATTGCGAACACCGAGTGGCCCAAGTGGACTGACGTGATGAGCTCCGACCCGGTGGACCCGAAGCTGATTGAGGGTCGTGCGCGTAATGCTGCGCTGACCCGTCCGCGCCCCGGCCACGCCGATTTTGCGGGTATGCAGAAGTACAACTTCTCTGAGGCTCGCCCGGTGCTGGAGCGCGCCTCCGCGCGTGAGACTGCAACCCGCGTGGCTCTTGGCGTGGTTGCCGCCCAGATTTTGAAGGCTCTGGGTGTTGAGCTGGTTTCTCACACCGTGGCTGTGGGTGGCGTGCACGCTCCCGAGGGCGCCCCGGTGCCTTCGCCTCGCAACGTTGAGCAGCTGGACGCTGACCCGCTGCGCTGCTTCGACAAGGCAACCTCCGACGCGATGGTTCAGCGCGTGGACGAGGCGCACAAGGACGGCGAGACCCTCGGCGGCGTGGTTGAGGTACTCGCGTACGGTATGCCTCCCGGACTGGGTTCGTACGTGCACTGGGACCGCCGCCTGGACGCGCGCCTTGCCGCAGCACTGATGGGTATTCAGGCTATTAAGGGCGTTGAGGTTGGCGACGGTTTCGCGACTGCTGACCGCCCGGGCACTGCCGCTCACGACGAGATTTCCATTGGCGAGCACGGCGTAACCCGCGATACCAACCGTGCAGGTGGTATTGAGGGCGGCATGAGCATTGGTGACCTGCTGCGTGTGCGCGCGGCAATGAAGCCCATTGCGACCGTGCCGAAGGCTCTGAAGACCATTGACACTTCCACCGGTGAAGAGGCTCGCGCCCACCACCAGCGTTCGGACGTGTGTGCCGTTCCCGCCGCCGGCGTGGTGGCGGAGGCTATGGTCGCCCTGGTGCTGGCCGAGGCGGCACTGGAGAAGTTTGGCGGCGACTCGATTGGTGAGACTCGCCGCAACATGGATTCCTACCTGGATGCTATTCCGGCGTCTCTGGCGTGGGAGTCTAACGTTGCCGGTTGGGACGCGTAGTGCCTCTTCCGGCGGAATCTGAGGGCCGCGGCGCTAAGGGTCGCGGTTCTGGGGAGGTTTCTGTGGAGCAGGGTGTTCGCCCGGTCGCTTCGAGCCCCCTTGCACGTATTGCTGCGGCGACGCAGCGTGCGCGAGGGGGCGCTTCGCCGCGCCCGGAATCCGGTGCATCTGCCGCGGCTGAGCAGGCTGTTGAGGCGGCGGGCACTGAGGTTGCGGGCGTTGAGGCTCGTGAGGCTGTCGCGTCGGTTTCTTCTGCGCGCCCGGCTTCTCGCGTGCCGACCCCGGCTGACCTGATGCGTTCGGGGGTTCGCCGCCTGCCCGCCGCTACGGCGAGCACGCAGGGTGTGCGCCTGTACGCCTCCTCGGTATCTGAGGACGCCGACCAGGCGCTCGGCCTGGACGAGGACCTGCGCCTGAAGCTGCTCAGCGCCCTGCAGGGCATGGGCACCGCTGAAGAGGAACCCCGCAAGGAACCCGCACAGGCGGATGCACCCAAGCTTGCACCTGCACATCCTGTAGCTGTGCCCGCGGCTGAACCCGCCAAGCCGGTCCGTCCGACCCCGGCGCTGTTTGGCAAGGTCCAGGTTGCCGCGCCCGCAGTACCCGCTGCGCCCCCCGCGGAAGAAGAGAACCAGGCGGGGGAGAAGCCCCTCGAAGCTTCCGAGCTACCCGCAACCCCGGCTGAATCTGTGGCACCCGCAGAGCTCACTGTCCCCGCAGAGGCGCTCGCAGAAGACGAGTCCGCCTGCGGCGCCCGCATCCACCCGCAGCAGGTGCGCGAGATGCACGAGAACTTTGCCGAGCAGTCGCGCCCCATCGTGCTCATCGGCCCCATGGCGGCCGGTAAGACCTACATTGGCACGCACCTGGCGCGTTTCTACGGCTACGAGTTCCTCGACGCCGACCAGCTGATCGTGGAACGCTACGGCGAGGTCTCCGAAATTTTCGAGATTTTCGGTGAGGCGCACTTCCGCGAGCTCGAACGCAAAACCATCGAAGAGGTCCTCACCTCGCCCGTGTACCGCAACACGGTGTTTTCGCTCGGTGGCGGCGCGCCCATGACCGACTCGGTTGCGGAGCTCCTCAAGGACGAGTGCGTGGTGTACATTCTGGTTGACGCCGAGACCGTCACCCCGCGCATTACCGGCAATAAGACCCGTCCGTTGCTGCAGCCGAACCCGGTCGAGCGCTGGACCGACATTTTTGAGCGTCGCCGCAGCCGCTACGAAGAGCTGGCGCACTTCACCCTGGACGCTCGCGGCGGCCGCCCCATTACCGAAATGACCGCAGAGATTCAGGCGTACGTCACCGCCAGCCGCAAGGCACGGGCGAACAACTCCTGACCCCCTCCTACCCCCACTCTCCTGTGAAAGGACACACGATGAGCACTCAGCCCACCTTCGGCGCTTCCGGCGAAGCGGACATCACCCGTATTCCGGTGACCGGCAGCTCCCCGCGCGAGAACTACGAGGTGCTGATTGGCCACAACCTGCTCGGTAAAATCCCCGAAATTCTGGGCAACCGCACCAAGAAGGTGCTCGTGATTCACCCGCGTGCCCTGCGTTCCACCGGTGAGCTGGTCATGGAGGACCTGCGCGCGATGGGTTACGAGTCGTTCAGCGCCGAGATTCCCGACGCTGAGGAGGCAAAGCACTACCAGGTGGCGGCGTTCTGCTGGCAGGTGCTCGGTCAGAACGACTTCACCCGCACCGACGCGATCGTGTCTGTGGGCGGCGGTGCTATTACCGACGTGGCCGGCTTCGTGGCGGCGACCTGGCTGCGCGGCGTGCGCGTGGTGCACATTCCGACCACCCTGCTCGGCATGGTGGACGCTGCCGTGGGCGGCAAGACTGGCATCAACACCGCCGAGGGTAAGAACCTGGTCGGCGCGTTCTGGCCGCCCGCCGCCGTGCTCTGCGAGATCGGCACCCTGCGCACCTTGCCTGAGCACGAGTTGCTGACCGGCATGGGTGAGGTCGTCAAGTGCGGCTTCATCGCAGACCCCGAAATCCTTGACCTGATCGAGGCGAACCCGGACGCCGTACGCGACTCGCAGTCCGCCGTGATGCGTGAACTCATTGAACGCAGCGTGCGCGTGAAGGCGGAGGTTGTCTCCGAGGACCTGCGCGAATCCGGCCGCCGCGAAATCCTGAACTACGGCCACACCCTCGCCCACGCCATCGAACGTAACGAACGCTACCAGTGGCGTCACGGCGCGGCAGTGTCCGTCGGCATGGTCTACGCCGCCGAACTGGCGCTAGCAACCGGCCACGCTGACGAAGAACTCGTGGCACGCACCCGCCGCATCCTCGAATCCCTGGGCCTGCCCACCTCCTACAAGGCAGACGCATGGCCCCAGCTGCTCGAAGCAATGCGCCGCGACAAGAAGGCACGCGGCAACCTGCTGCGCTTCATCATTCTTGACGGTTTGGCTCGCCCGCGCGTCTACGAGGTGCCGGACGACTCGATCCTGTACATGACCTACCAGGAGATTACCGAGTAGGTGACGGGTCCCGTACATTCACCGGATGCACTCGGTACGTATTTGCTAATACGCGCCAGCCGGGCGGGGTGCCACAGAAAAACTGTGGCGCCCCTGCTAGGCAAATTCGTGCGCATCCTGTAGAATGTACGGGACATATTTTTGCTCATTGAAAACTTAGCGCCTCGCCGGGTACCACTACGGCGTGAGCGTCGATGACACGAAGGAGAGCCCCATGGCATCCACTACCGATATTAAGAACGGCGCCGTCCTGAAGATTGACGGCAACCTCTGGTCCGTCGTTGAGTTCCAGCACGTTAAGCCCGGTAAGGGTGGCGCGTTCGTCCGCACCAAGCTGCGCAACGTTACCTCCGGCAAGGTCGTCGACCGTACCTTTAACGCTGGCGCTAAGATTGAGACCGCAACCGTTGACCGCTCCGACTACCAGTACCTGTACCAGGACGGCGACGACTACGTCTTCATGGACATGAAGACCTACGACCAGATCAACGTTCCCGCAACCGTTGTTGGCGACGCAGCAAACTACATGCTCGAGTCCCAGACCGCAACCATCGCAATGCACGAGGGTAGCCCCCTGTACATCGAGCTGCCCGCATCCGTGGTCCTCGAAATCACCTACACCGAGCCCGGCCTGCAGGGCGACCGCTCCACCGGCGGCACCAAGCCCGCAACCGTTGAGACCGGCTACGAGATCCAGGTTCCCCTGTTCCTGGAGACCGGCACCAAGGTCAAGGTTGACACCCGCACCGGTGAGTACCTCGGTCGCGTGAACGACTAATGAATTCGCGTACGAAAGCCCGATTGCGCGCCCTCGAAGTGCTCTTCGAGGCGGATCAGCGCAACGAAGATTATATTGAGGTACTCCGCCGCCGCCGACTGTACACGGTAGCGCAGATCTCTGCTTACTCTGAGGAAATCATTCGTGGCGTCCGCGACCACGACGAAGAGATCCGCGAGTTTGTGGAGACTTACGCCCGTGACTGGTCCTTCGAGCGTATGCCCGCTGTGGACCGTGCCGTGCTGCGTATTGGCACTTGGGAGCTTCTGTACAATGATGAAGTTCCGGATGCTGTCGCAATTTCTGAGGCTGTCGGTCTGGCGCGTGTGCTGTCCACGAATGAATCTCCGAAGTTCGTGAACGGTCTGCTGGATAAGCTCCGTCAGGTGAAGCCGACCCTGCTCGCGTAAGACGTCCCGCCGCGGCCTGCTGGCTTGTAGCTGGTTGGTTTGCTGCCGTTGAGGATGCGCCCGCAGGGAGCGTACGTGAAACCCCCGCCGTGCTGTAGTTCGCTACAGGACGGCGGGGGTTTTCTGTGTCTAGGTTGCGTTTGTCGTGTGCTCGGGTTTGGGATGCTGAGCCGGATGCGCTTGCAGGGGTTGGAGTGCGCTCGCTGGGTTCGGTGGTACCGGCTGAGATATGTCGGGAGGTGCACTGGAGCCCGTGGGTAGGGTTAACGTTCGAGGCTTCACCGGACAACGCGGGCGGGGGAGTGCCCCCTCTGCGGCGCTGAGCGCCTTGAGGACGGAGCCCCCGCCCTGCGTGCCCGGTATGCGCCTCGTGCAGTATTAGCTACTCGCTTTGAGCGGATGCGATCGCCTCGCTCGTAGCGTTTGCTTGGTTGTCGCAACCTTTATGTACGGTTCGCATCTTGGCAATAACGAACGCACCATCCTCTGCGCGACGAATAAAAGTGATTTCTCGCGTCTGCAGAGGTGAATCAACTTTCTCACCATCTACCCGGCGAAGATCACTCCAGTCTTCACAGTAGGTGATAACCACGCCGGTATTGTATACGCGTGACCCGTCATCCTTGATGCTTCCGTAAATCTCTTTTGTCTTAGCATCACGGAAGATAATATCGCCGTTCGCGGGAGCTTCCTGAGAGAGCTCATAAAAATTCTCCACAGTCTTCTTCACGCTTTCGAGCACGTCTTTATGTACGTACCGGACCAGCTCCTCATCGCTGGTGTGTTCGATATCCCCGTGCCTCCAGGCATTCCAAAGACGGAAATGCTGCTCCAATGCGGCGTGCGCAGCTTTATCGGTTGCCTCAGCGGCTTCCTGCGAGTTGCGGTTCACGTCCATGCTCGCGTAAATCAGTTCGATTTCGGAGCCAGACGGACCGGTCGGGGTGGGCGAAGGAGTAGCAGTGGGAGTTACAGAAGCTTCAGTGCTTGCCGATTCAGTGCTCGCGGAGGTGGAAGCACTCGATTCTGCGTTGACCTGCGCGCCGCCGGAACAAGCGGACAGGGTGAGCATCATTGCCGCAGAAAGCGCGGCAATAGAACTACGGTTAAACATCATTGTTAGTTCTTTTCTGGTGTGTGGTTGTGCCGATAAAGACGGCTATGGAAATGGTGACTGTTGGAAGCACACCGGACAACGCGGGCGGGGGAGTGCCCCCTCT
>NZ_KV795257.1:131153-154861 GCF_001808955.1 Rothia sp. HMSC078H08 | reverse complement strand
GAGCGCCTTGAGGACGGAGCCCCCGCCCTGCGTGTCCGGTATGCGCCTCGTTTAGTATCACTACTCGCTTTGAGCGGATGCGGTCGCCTCGCTCGTAGCGTCTGCTTCGTCTCCGCAACCGTAATGAAGGGTCTCAGATTTGACAACAACAAACGCATTATCTTCAGAACGGCGAAGAACAAAGACCCGTCGCGTTAGTTGAGGGTCCTTAAATTTCTTACCCTCAGCAGAGCGAACGTTACTCCAGTCTTCACAGAACGTGATGGTTGCGCCGGTGTTGTATGAGACAGAACCATCGTCGTGCATGGTTCCATAGGTGACTGGATCGATGTTATTGAAGGCAATTTCGCCCTTGATAGGACCGTGGTTTTCTTCTGTGAACTTTTGAATATTCTCCACTTCCTCCTTTGTGTCTTCCAGGAAGGATTTATCCACGTATCGGAGCAGCTCTTCATCACTCGTGTGCTCCAGGCTCCCATGCATCCATGCATTCCAAACACGTCGGTACTGTTCCAACGCATCGTATGCAGCCTTGAGGGTCGCATCTGCTGCTTCCTTCGACGGGTTATCCAGATCAACGTTCGCACGAATCAGCACGGGCTCATAACCCGTCGGAGTGGGCGAAGGAGTGGGAGTTGCAGAAGCTTCCGCGCTTGCCGACTCAGCGCTCGCGGAGGTGGAAGCGCTCGATTCTGCGCTGACCTGCGCACCACCGGAACAAGCGGACAGGGTGAGCATCATTGCCGCAGAAAGCGCGGCAATAGAACTACGGTTAAACATCATTGTTGGTTCTTTTCTGGTGTGTGGTTGTGTAAACCGCCGAATTATCCACGCAACAACGTGTGGAATTCAGCGGAATGTTATCGGTTGATGCCATTACCCTAACATATATCCACAGAGCACACACCCCGGCTCACTATTTGTCCATATTGTCGAGATCCTGCTTGTTGCAGCGCAGATAAGGGATGCGGTACGTGCCTCATCGCTGTCTCCCCCTCACCGTGAGCGGTCTCTCGCCGAACCTGAACGTAGCCTGTGAACTGTGGTACCCTACTAGAAGCACAAAACCTTTAAATCCGTCCCGTGAGGCGGGGAAGGAGACGGCTATGCCTGGGTCAACTGTACCCACATCCGGCGCGAATCAGGGGCGAAATCTAACCGCAGCCCCCCATTCGGCAACCCCTCAAAGCACCTCCGAGGACGCGACCACCGTCGGCCGCACCATCCTCAGCGAGGACGAAATCCGCCGCGCCCTCACCCGCATCGCCTACGAAATTATTGAAACCAATAAAGGCGTAGAAAACCTCGTACTCATCGGCATCCGCTCCCGCGGCGTGCCCCTTGCCGTACGACTCGCCGCCCGCATCCAAGCCATCGAGCCGAACTTCAACGCAGAAACACGAATCGGCGCCCTGGACATCACCGCCTACCGCGACGACCAGCGAACCGGCGGCACCACCTCCCCAGACACCGCAGGGGAAAGCATCATGCCCACCATCGGCATTGAAGGCAAAACCGTAGTCCTCGTTGACGACGTCCTCTACTCCGGCCGTACCGTACGCGCCGCCCTCGACGCACTCAACGCCCACGGACGACCCGCCCTCGTACGCCTGGCAGTCCTCGTAGACCGCGGACACCGGCAACTACCCATCCGCGCCGACCACGTGGGCAAAAACCTGCCCACCAGCGCCAGCGAAACCGTGCGCGTCGTACTGACTGAAACCGACAACGCAACAGACCGAGTTGACATTATCCAGCTGGGAGGGCTCTCATGAAGCATCTGCTCGACACCCGCGAACTAACCCGCGAAGAAGCTATCGAAATCCTCGACGTCGCCGACTACATGGCGCAGGTCAAAGCCGAAAACCGCACCCTCAACGTGCTCAACGGCAAGACCGTCGTCAACCTCTTCTTCGAGGACTCCACCCGAACCCGCCTCTCCTTCGAAGCCGCGGAGAAGCGCCTGGGTGCAGCCGTCACCAACTTCTCCGCTTCTGGCTCCTCCCTGTCTAAGGGCGAGTCGCTCAAGGACACCGCGCAGACCCTCAAGGCGATTGCCGCGGATGCGTTCGTGATCCGCCACTCGGCATCCGGCGCACCGCAGCGCCTCGCCGAGGCAGGCTGGACCGACATTCCCGTGCTCAACGCGGGCGACGGCACCCACGCACACCCCACCCAGGCACTGCTCGACGCCGTATCCCTGCGCCAGTACAAGGCAGAACGCGACGGCCTCGACAGCCCTCGCGGCACCGACCTGTCCGGCATGCGTGTGCTCATCGTCGGCGACATCCTGCACTCGCGCGTGGCACGCTCCAACCTCTGGCTGCTGCACACCCTCGGCGCGCAGGTCGTCTTCGTCGCACCGCCGACCCTGCTGCCGCTGAACACCGCCTCCTGGGTTGAAGAAGCCGGCCTGGAAATCTTCCACGACTTCGACGAAGCCATCGCCACCAACCCCGACGCCGTCATGCTGCTGCGCATCCAGAAGGAACGCATGAACGCCGCGTACTTCCCCTCCGCAGAGGAATACACCGACCTGTGGGGCCTGACCGCCGAACGTTTCGCAACCCTGCAGGCGCAGCCGCAGCCGGTCGCAATCCTGCACCCGGGCCCCATGAACCGCGGCCTGGAAATCTGCACCGAAGCCGCTGACGCCACCAACTCCTGGGTCCTGCGCCAGGTCAGTAACGGCGTAGCGCTGCGCATGGCGGTGCTCTACCTGCTTCTGACCGACGGCTCCAGCGCCAAGCTCTACGCCGGCGACGAATCCTAAACGACCTTCCTAACGAGAGGAACCAACACCATGAGCAAGTACCTGATCAAGGGCGCAAGCCTCTACGGCGAAAAGGTCGCCGACATCCTCATCGAGGACGGCGTGATTAGCCGCATCGCAGAGAACATTGACGCCGCAGACGCACAGGTCGTCGAGGCGGCAGGCCAGGTGGCGCTGCCCGGCCTGGTCGACATTCACACCCACCTGCGTCAGCCCGGCTACGAGGCATCCGAAACCGTCGAGACCGGCACCCGCGCAGCAGCCCTGGGCGGCTACACCGCAGTGTTCGCCATGGCAAACTCCATGCCCGTGGCAGACACCGCCGCAGTCGTTGAGCAGGTTGACCGCCTCGGCAAGGAATCCGCATGGTGCCGCGTGCAGCCCATCGGCGCAGTGACCGTGGGTCTGAAGGGCGAGCGCCTCTCCGACATTGGGGGCATGGCGAACTCCACCGCGAATGTGCGCGTGTTCTCTGACGACGGCATGTGCGTGTACGACCCCGCCGTGATGCGTCGCGCCCTCGAATACGTCAAGACCTTCGACGGCGTTATTGCGCAGCACGCGCAGGAGCCGCGCCTGACCGAAGGCGCCCAGATGAACGAAGGTAAGGTGTCCGCTGATCTGGGTCTGACCGGTTGGCCCGCCGTCGCTGAAGAGGCAATCATTGCCCGCGACGTGCTGCTGACTGAGCACCTGGACTCCAAGCTGCACATCTGCCACCTGTCCACCAAGGGCTCCATTGAGGTTGTGCGCTGGGCTAAGTCCCGCGGCGTGAAGGTGACCGCGGAGGCAACCCCGCACCACCTGCTGCTCACCGACGAGACCGCACGCACCTACGACCCGATTTTCAAGGTGAACCCGCCGCTGCGCACCGAAGAGGACGTCATGGCGTTGCGTCAGGCTGTTGCTGACGGCATCATTGACGTGATTGGTACCGACCACGCACCGCACCCGGCAGAGACCAAGGAATGCGAGTGGGCGTGCGCCGCGAACGGTATGACCGGCCTGGAGCAGGCACTGTCCATCATCCAGATGACCCTGGTTGACACCGGCATGATTACCTGGCGCGATGTGGCACGCATCCTCTCCGAGGAGCCCGCGAAGATTGGTCGCCTAGATCACGAGCAGGGCCGCCCGCTTGCCGAAGGAGAACCGGCAAACATTGTGCTGGTCGACCCGAAGGCAACCCGCGTCATCAAGCCGGAGGAGCAGGCAACCAAGGGTAAGAACAACCCCTACCGCGACATGGAGGTGCCCGGCTCGATTCGTGCAACCTTCTACGCTGGCCACCCGACCGTGCTGAACGGCGAGCTGGCAACCCCGCGTCGCTAACCCGCGAAGCGAACGTACGTGGTGACCGTGCCTGGCGGTGGTAGGTTCACGCCTACCACCGCCTCGCCGGGAGCACCGCCCCCAACCTCACCAACCCAGGCCGAGATCATCGACCGAGACCCCAACCGAAAGAGAGAACCTTCGTGGGAAAGTTCCTGACTGCCGTCATCTGCATCGCCCTGGTCGCCCTGTGCATCTACGGCATGTGGCACGGATGGCGCTCGCGCCTGGCACGCCAGGCGAACATGTTCGGCTCCCTCAAGGAAGTTCCCGAACGCTACGAGGGCATGACCGCTGACGCCGCTTTCGAGGGCGAGTACGTCAGCACCACGATCTTCGGTAACTGGCTGGACCGTGTGGGTTTCGATTCGCTCGGCTTCAAGAGCAAGTCCACCCTGCTGATTTACCCGGACAGCATCATCTTCACCCGTAACGGCGCGAAGGACCTGTGGATTCCGGCGAAGAAGCTCTCGGTCATCACCACCGACCGAGGCATGGCCGGCAAGGTTGTGGAGAAGGACGGCCTGGTCGTCATCGGCTGGACCCTCGACGGTCACCGCGTGCAGACCGGCTTCCGCACCCGCTACGCTGAGGATAAGCAGGCGGCCCTGGAGGAGCTGCGCCGCATCGCCCCGAACGCGGTGGATGCGCCCGAGAAGTGGGCGGCAGAACCGGAAGCCTAAATCCCGGTGTAATATCCCGGCGCAATATCGCGGTGTAATATCCCTGCGCACCCATACCCATAGATTTAGCCTGACGGCAGGCGAACACCCCGCCGAAGGCACCATAGACTACCCCGGAACCTGCACGGTAGAGGCCGTACAGGAAGCGGGGGAGAACACCAGAGAAAAGGAAGAAGAGCATGACTGACATGACACGATCCGGCGCCCTGCGTACGGACCGCGCGCTGCTCGTCCTGGAGGACGGCACCGTCTACCGCGGCTACGGCTACGGCGCAACCGGCGCGTCCCTGGGCGAGGCGGTTTTCGCGACCGGCATGACCGGCTATCAGGAAACCCTGACCGACCCCTCCTACGCGGGTCAGATTGTGGTTCAGACCGCTCCCCATATTGGCAACACCGGCGTGAACACCACCGACGCTGAAGCCCCCAAGATTTGGGTTGCCGGCTACGTGGTTCGTGACGCCGCACGTGTGGCATCCAACTGGCGTTCTGAGCGCACCCTTGACGAAGAGCTCATCGAGCAGGGCATCGTCGGTATTCAGGGCATTGACACTCGCGCCCTGACCCGCCGCCTGCGTTCGAGCGGTTCGATGCGTGCGGGCGTGTTCTCCGGTGAGCACGCAGAACGCCCCGAAGCTGAACTGCTGGAGGAGGTGCGCGCCTCCGAGCCGATGGCTGGCCGTAAGCTCGCTGACTCCGTTTCGGTTGACACCGCCTACACCGTTGAGCCGCACCAGTTCAACTGGTTCGCACCTCCGGTCGCAACCATCGTCGCCCTGGACCTGGGCATTAAGGCGATGACCCCGCAGCGTTTCGCTGAGCGTGGCGTGCGCGTGCACGTGCTGCCCGCAAGCGCAACCCTCGAGGACATCTACTCCCACAACCCCGACGGAGTGTTCTTCTCCAACGGCCCCGGTGACCCGGCAACCGCTGACGAGCAGGTTGAGCTGCTGCAGGGCGTGCTGCGTAAGGGCACCCCGTTCTTTGGTATCTGCTTCGGTAACCAGCTGCTCGGCCGCGCGCTGGGCTTCGGCACCTACAAGCTGCCCTTCGGCCACCGCGGCATCAACCAGCCGGTCATGGACAAGACCACCGGCAAGGTTGAAATCACCGCGCATAACCACGGCTTCGCTGTGGACGCGCCGATTGGCGACTACGTAACCGCACCGAACGCCGAGTTCGGTCAGGTCATGGTCTCCCACGTGGGTCTGAACGACAACGTGGTTGAGGGCCTGACCTGTAAGGACATCCCCGCGTTCTCCGTGCAGTACCACCCCGAGGCTGCTGCGGGCCCGCACGATTCCGCCTACCTCTTTGACCGTTTCATCGACCTGATGGTCGCAACCAAGACTGCAAAGGAAGCATAAATGCCTCGTCGTACTGACCTTAATAGCGTCCTCGTCATCGGTTCCGGCCCCATCGTCATCGGTCAGGCTGCGGAATTCGACTACTCCGGCACTCAGGCACTGCGTGTGCTGAAGGAGGAAGGCGTACGCGTCATCCTCGTGAACTCGAACCCGGCAACCATCATGACCGACCCCGAGTTCGCGGACGCCACCTACATTGAACCCATCACCCCCGAGGTGATTGAGAAGATTATCGAGAAGGAAAAGCCGGACGCAATCCTGCCGACCCTGGGTGGTCAGACCGCGCTGAACGCGGCTATCTCCCTGGATGAGCGCGGCGTGCTCGCCAAGTACAATGTTGAGCTGATCGGCGCGAACATTGAGGCGATTAACCTCGGTGAGGACCGTGAAGCATTCAAGGGCGTGGTGGAGCGCGCCGGCGGCGAGTCTGCACGCTCGGTGATTGTTCACTCCATGCCGGAGGCGCTGGAAGCCGCTAAGGAGCTGGGCTACCCGATGGTGGTCCGCCCCTCCTTCACCATGGGTGGTCTCGGCTCGGGTATGGCGTACAACGAGGAAGACCTCTACCGTATTGCTGGCGCCGGTATTCAGTACTCGCCGACCAGCGAGGTCCTGCTGGAGGAGTCCATCCTCGGCTGGAAGGAATACGAGCTGGAGATGATGCGTGACACCAACGACAACGTCGTGGTCGTCTGCTCCATCGAAAACTTCGACCCCGTGGGCGTGCACACCGGTGACTCCATCACCGTGGCACCCGCACTGACCCTGACCGACCGCGAGTTCCAGAAGCTGCGCGATATCGCAATCAACGTGATTCGTGAGGTTGGCGTGGACACCGGTGGTTGTAACATCCAGTTCGCGATTGACCCGAAGACTGGCCGCATCATCGTCATTGAGATGAACCCGCGCGTGTCTCGTTCCTCGGCGCTCGCGTCGAAGGCTACCGGCTTCCCGATTGCGAAGATTGCGACCAAGCTGTCCCTAGGTTACACCCTGGATGAGATTCCGAACGATATCACCCAGAAGACCCCGGCGTCCTTCGAACCGACCCTCGATTACGTGGTCGTGAAGGTTCCGCGCTTCGCGTTTGAGAAGTTCCCGGCTGCTGACCCGACCCTGACCACCACCATGAAGAGTGTTGGCGAGGCTATGGCTCTGGGCCGTAACTTCACTGAGGCTCTGCAGAAGGCGATGCGTTCGCTGGAGCAGAAGGGTGCGTCCTTCTCGTTCAAGCCGCTGTCCCTGTCTGAGGCTGAGCTGGCTGAGCTGATTGAGAAGACGAAGGTTCCTACCACTCAGCGTATCTACCAGGTTCAGCAGGCTCTGCTGGCTGGTGCTACCGTGGAGCAGTTGCACGAGGCGACCAAGATTGACCCGTGGTTCCTGGATCAGCTGGTGCTGCTGAATGAGGTTGCCGGTGTGGTTCACGCTAAGCGTGACAACCTCGACCCGGAGACCTTGAAGCTGGCTAAGCGCCACGGTTTCTCGGACGCTCAGATTGCTGAGATTATCGGCTCTTCTGAGGATGTTGTGCGCGGTGTGCGCCACGCTCTGGGTATCCGCCCGGTCTTCAAGACTGTTGATACCTGTGCTGCCGAGTTTGAGGCGTTCACTCCGTACCACTACTCCTCCTACGATCTGGAGGATGAGGTTGCGCACCACGAGAAGCCCTCGATTATGATTCTGGGTTCGGGCCCGAACCGTATCGGTCAGGGTATTGAGTTCGACTACTCCTGTGTGCATGCTTCGCTGGTGCTGCGTTCGCTCGGCTACGAGACCGTCATGGTCAACTGCAACCCTGAGACTGTTTCGACTGACTACGATATTTCGACTCGCCTGTACTTCGAGCCGCTGACCCTTGAGGATGTGCTTGAGATTGTTGAGTCGGAGCGTCGTACCGGCGGTCTGATGGGCGTGTTCGTGCAGCTGGGCGGTCAGACTCCGCTGAAGCTGGCTCGTGCCCTGAAGGATGCGGGCGTGCCGATTCTGGGCACCACCCCCGAGGCTATTGACCTGGCTGAGGACCGCGGCGAGTTCTCCCGTGTGCTGGAGGAGGGCGGCCTGATTTCGCCCAAGAACGGTACCGCGTTCACTTTCGAGGGTGCTAAGCGCATCGCTGACGAGATTGGTTACCCGGTTCTGGTTCGTCCTTCGTACGTGCTGGGTGGCCGTGGCATGGAGATCGTCTACGATGAGGCGAACCTGGCACGCTACCTGGAGAACGCTACCGAGGTTTCGCCTTCGCAGCCCGCTCTGATTGATAAGTTCCTTGAGGACGCTATCGAGATTGACGTTGACGCCCTGTTCGACGGCGATGAGCTGTACCTGGGCGGCGTCATGGAGCACATTGAGGAAGCCGGTATTCACTCGGGTGACTCTTCCTGTACTCTGCCTCCGATTACTCTCGGCCCGGACATCATCGCGAAGGTGAAGGACGCTACCGAGAAGATTGCTCGCGGCACCGGTGTGCGCGGCCTGATTAACATTCAGTTCGCGTACGTGTCTGAGAACCTGTACGTGATTGAGGCGAACCCGCGTGCGTCTCGTACTGTTCCGTTCGTGTCGAAGGCTACCGGCGTGCAGATGGCTAAGGCTGCTGTGCTGATTGGTCTGGGCAAGAGCATTGCTGAGCTGAAGGCTGAGGGTTACCTGCCGTCGAACATGGATGGCGCGTCCCTGCCTGAGGAAACTGCGATTGCTGTGAAGGCTGCGGTTCTGCCGTTCGCTCGTTTCCGCACCCCCGAGGGTGTTGTGGTGGATTCGCTGCTGAGCCCGGAGATGCGTTCGACCGGTGAGGTCATGGGTCTGGATAAGCACTATGACACCGCGTTCGCGAAGGCTCAGGCTGGTGCTGGTTCGCCGCTGCCGACTTCCGGTAAGGTGTTCATTTCGGTGGCTAACCACGATAAGCGTAACGTCATTATTTACGCGAAGATGCTGGAGTCGCTGGGCTTTGAGATCGTTTCGACCGGTGGTACCGCTGAGATTCTGCGTCGTAACGGCTTGAACTCGGTGATTGTGGCTTCGAAGTTCGCTGAGGCGAATGGCGACCACTCGATTGTGGATATGGTCCGCAATGGTGATATTGACCTGATTCTGAACACCCCTGCCGGTGGTGCTGCTCGTAGCGATGGTTACGAGATTCGTGCCGCTGCGGTTTCGGTGGGCTGCCCGGTCATGACTACCATTTCTGAGTTCGCTGCGGCTGTTCAGGCGATTAACGCTCTGCGTGAGCACAGCTGGGACATCATGAGCCTGCAGGAGCACGGCGTTCAGCTGGCTGCCGCTGTGGATGCTCGTTCTGAGGGTGGCGAGGCGTAATGTCCGCTGCTTTTGGTGATCGTCTGGCGAAGGCGATGGCGGAGCGCGGCCCCCTGTGTGTGGGTATTGACCCGCATCCGAACCTGCTGGAGCAGTGGGGTCTTGAGGATTCCGCTGCCGGCCTGGTTGCTTTTACTGAGGCGGTCTATGAGGGTTGCGCCCCGTTTGCGGCGGCGTTGAAGCCTCAGGTGGCGCTGTTTGAGCGTCACGGTTCGGCTGGTCTTGCTGTGCTGGAGGCGCTGTTTGCCCGCGCTGCCGCTGATGGTGTGCTGATTGTTGCTGACGCTAAGCGCGGCGATATCGGTTCGACCATGAAGGCGTATGCGGATGCGTGGCTCGGCTCCTCGTCGCCGCTGGGTACCGATTCGGTGACTTTGAGCCCGTATCTGGGTTTTGAGTCGCTGCGTCCGGCGCTGGATTTGGCTGATGAGAATGACCGCGGCACGTTCGTGCTGGCGCTGACCTCGAACCCTGAGGGTAAGAGCGTTCAGCATGTGGGCGCGTCGGAGTCTGGTCATTCCGGCGAGTCTGGGGGCGCTGTGGCTAAGCGTATTATCGCTGCGGCTACCGCTGAGAATGCTTCCCGCCAGTGGGAGCAGATGGGCCCGTGCGGCCTGGTGGTTGGTGCGACTGTTGGTCAGGCGCTGGTTGATTTGGGTATTGATCTGAGCGTGTTCAACGGCCCGATTCTGTCGCCGGGTTACGGCGCGCAGGGCGCTTCGGCGGCTGATTTGTACCGCGTGTTTGCTGGCGTTGAGTCGCAGGTGCTGGTGAATTCCAGCCGTGGCGTGCTGGCTGCTGGCCCGTCGGTTGAGGGTTTGGCGCAGGCTGCGCAGGCGGCTCGTGATGACCTGCTGGCGGCTCGCGGCGCATAGTTCGCGTGCTGTGTGAGAGGGGCGTGTGCTCCGAGTGGATTCTGTTGAGGGTCTGCTCGGGGTGCACGCCCTTTGTGCGTACCTGGTTTTTCTATTGGTGGTTTGTGCCGGTAGCGCGGCAGTTTTGGGTGTTTTATCGCATTTTTTCGGTACATCCGCATGCATAATTTTGCCGCCGCATACTCGCACCGATGCGAGTTTGCTCACCTCTGCGGTGGGGGAGTGCGCCCGCTCTGCAAGGTGCGTGTGTGGCTCCACTTTTGATAGGGCGAATACTCCGCTATGCTATAGGGGTACTCCCTGATATTTACGTGCTGACGTGCGTAGACGCATTGTTGGTGCGTGGGTGAGTGCCGCGGGTGGAACGAGGGTTCTCGTGCTATCCGTGTTACATTGGTTGATAAGTAAAATTCTATAACTCGCAGAAATGGGGGACCCAACCATGCCGCTGACTCCGCTAACTGAGGATGCGCGCGCCTCCGCCCGCGAGAAGGCAGTACTTGCCCGAGCACACCGCCAGGAAATTAAGCGTGCACTGAGTGACCGTGAACTTTCCGTGCGTCAGGTGCTCGATATGGTCGATTCCGACCCTGCACTGGCTAAAATGCCGGTGGGGCAGATGCTGCGCGCACTTCCGGGCATTGGTGCCGTTCGAGCTGAACGCATCATTGAAGAACTTCATATTGCACCGACTCGCCGCCTTGGCGGCCTGGGTGTACACCAGCGTCGCAAGATGGTGGAGTACTTCAACCGTAATTCGCGGTATTTGAACCGTGCACGTCGCAGGACTAATACTCTGCCTCCTGAATCTTCTCAGTCCTAACACATCGTGCCTTCAGTCGATGAAGGCGCAGTAAGGAAGCTATGTCTCAGCCGACTCTCACCGTACTGGCTGGCCCCACTGCTGTTGGCAAGGGTACGGTGTGCCAGTACATTCGTGAGAACTACCCGAACGTGTGGTTCTCTGTTTCCGCTACTACTCGTGATCCTCGCCCCGGTGAGGTTGACGGTACTCACTACTATTTCGTTTCGATGGAAGAGTTTGACCAGATGATCGCTGACGGTCAGATGCTTGAGTGCGCTGTGGTGCACGGTAAGAACAAGTACGGTACTCCGCGCGCTAAGGTCCAGGAGGCCCTGGATGCTGGCCGCCCGGTGATCCTTGAGATTGACTTGCAGGGTGCTCGCCAGATTCGCGAGACCATGCCTGATGCTCGCCTGATTTTCTTGGCTCCTCCGAGCTGGGATGAGCTGGTGTCACGTCTGGTGGGTCGAGGTACCGAGAGTGAGCAGGAGCAAGCTCGTCGCCTTGAAACCGCGAAGGTTGAGTTGGCTGCTGAGAAGGAATTTGACGTCACGGTCGTCAACGACTCTGTTGAGCGTGCAGCGAAGGAGATTGCTGAGCTGATTGGCGCCGCCTAATCTGCATGCTTTGCGTTTGCGGTGGGGCTAGAGTTTCTTCCGACCTGTAGTTCTGCCGTGAGGCGTTGTGAAGGGTGGGGGTTTCGAAGAGTTTTCTTCGGGCCCCCACCTTTTTGTCTGAGCTGACACCTTTTGTCCGGGCTGGTACGTGCGTTTTAGCCGTTGAGAGGGTAGAATAGTTCTTTAGTTTTGACCGTGCCCTCAGTGTGCCCGGTTTGCGCCATAGCGCGAACGGTGTGCGGGGGTGTTCGGTACGTACATTCCATCAAGCTATTTGGAGTTTTTAGTGGCAAACGAAATCAAGGAACACGAGGACTACAACTTCGTTGACGGTGTCGCTCCCGAGGGCATCGTGAGCCCCAGCGCTGACGCGCTGATTGAGAAGGCGGAGTCCAAGTACGGCCTGGTGATTTTCGGTGCCCGCCGTGCACGCCAGATTAACGCGTACTACGCTAACCTGCAGGACAATACTGCTGCGCACGTTGGCCCGCTGGTTGACGCTGAGTCGAACGAGAAGTCTCTGTCGGTGGCAATGCGTGAAATCATTGCTGACCGTGTTGTGGCGGAGCACCGCCCGGACGCTAAGTTCGACGAGGACGGCTACCCGATTCCCGAGGATCTGTCCGCTGTGATTGATTTCAGCGCGGCTGAGTTCTCTGGCGCTATCGAGGAGGAGTACATCCCCGCAGGTAGCGAAGAGGTTATTGCCATCGAAGAGGTTATCCTCGACGAGTCCGCTGAGTAATCTGCTTCTACAAGGATTCTTTGACGTACCATGCGCATTATCGTTGGTATTGGAGGGGGCATTGCTGCGTATAAGGCGGCGATGCTCCTTCGTCTTTTTGCGAAGAATGGCGACGAAGTTATCGCCATGCCCACCCCGAACGCGACGAAGTTCGTGGGTGTTCCCACCCTGGAGGCGCTGAGCGGCAACCCCGTCTCGACGGACGTGTTTGACCGCGTGCCGGAGGTGAACCATGTGCGTCAGGCCGAGCAGGCTGACGCTGTGGTGATTGCCCCGGCAACCGCTGATTTGCTGGCTCGTTTGGCGGCTGGTCGTGCGGATGATCTGCTGTCCTCTACGGTGTTGACGACGCACGCGCCGGTGATTTTGGCGCCGGCGATGCACACCCAGATGTGGGAGCATCCGGCGACTCAGGCGAACGTGCAGACTCTGCGTTCGTGGGGTTATCACGTGATTGAGCCTGCGATTGGGCGTTTGACAGGCCCGGATTCTGGTCCGGGTCGCATGCCCGAGCCGGAGGATATTTTCGCGGTGGCGCTGGATGTGATTGCTCGCTTCCCGAAGGGGCAGGTGCACCCGGTGTACACGCCCGGTTACGCGCCGACTGAGCCCCTGTACACGGGTACGGAGCAGGAGCGTATGGCAGCGGCGCGTGCGGCGACGCTGACTTCGGCGCTGCTGGGGCAGGTTGATGCAGGCCAGGGTGAACCCGGCCAGGCAACTGGCGCATCCGAACCGCTGCGTGGTCCTCTGTCCGGCCGCCTCGTGGTCATTACCGCTGGCGGCACCCGTGAGGCACTGGACCCGGTACGCTTCCTCGGCAACCGTTCGACCGGCAAGCAGGGCGTGGCGCTCGCGGAGGCGGCACGCGACCTGGGCGCGACCGTGCACCTGATCGGTGCGAACCTTGAGGTTCCCGCGCCGGAGGGCGTGCAGGTGACCCGCGTGGTGAGCGCCCTGGAGCTGCGTGAGGCGACTCTTGAGGCGAGCGCGGCGGCGGATGTGCTGATCATGTCTGCGGCGGTGGCTGATTTTAGGCCCGCCGAGTTTGCCGAGTTCAAGATTAAGAAGAGCGCCGATTCTGAGGATGCGCCGGTGATTCATCTGGTGCGCAACCCGGATATTCTGCGTGAGGTCGTGGTGCGCCGCCAGCAGGCTCATGAGGCGGGGGAGAGCACCCTCGGTCCGAAGCTCATTGTTGGTTTTGCAGCGGAGACCGGCTCGGCGGAGAAGACTCCGCTGGAGCTGGGTCGTGAGAAGCTACAGCGTAAGGGCACGGACTTCTTGGCGGTCAATACGGTGGGTGTGAATCGTGGTTTCGGCACGGACGATAACACGATTACGCTACTGTCGACTCTGAATGATGAGGCGCCGGTGTTCTCCGGTTCGAAGAAGGAGCTGTCGGCGCGTCTGTTGGAGCATGTGGCGGCTTTCCTGCCTGAGCTTTCTGCCTGAGTTTTCTGTCTAAGGCAACCTGGCGTATCCGCGTAGAGTTTCGGAGCGTTCATAGTCCGTAGCGTTTATAGTGTGGAGCCCGTGCGGTACTTCCTGTAGGAGGTATCGTGCGGGCTTTGCTGTACCCTCCGTGGCTCCGCCGCCCGCCTCTTTCTGTAGACCGCCGCTTTTTGTAGACTCCCTTGGGGGAGCATTATGCGCAAGCACTTGTGATGCGGGTTTCTTTCTCTCCAGCGTCCACCGCGGGAGCGTCTCATATTTCTGTCATACTGGTGAAATTTCTGACCGTACCCCAGAACCGTCTGATAAAGGTCTAGTATCATGGCATAGAGAGTATTTCGCGTTGAAGGGGAAGAAGCACCATGTCCGAGAATCAGAGCAAGCCCGCCACGGTACAGCCCGTCCAGAGCGAGGAACGTCCTCAGATTCTGGTAATCACCGGTATTTCCGGTGCAGGCCGCAGCACTGTCGCAAATGTACTGGAGGATGAGGGCTGGTACGTTATTGATAACATCCCGCCGCAGATGCTCGGTTCCCTGGCTGAGCTGGTGACCCGCGACGGTGCGCGAGTGCCGAAGGTGGCGCTCGGTATTGACGTTCGTGCCCGCGCGTTGTTCTCCGATCTTCCCGCTGCGATTGAGACTTTGCGCAAGTCCGATATTGACTTTTCCATGCTCTTCCTTGACGCCAAGGACGAGACCATTATTGCCCGCTACGAGGCTCAGCGCCGCCCGCACCCGCTGCAGGGTGAGGGCCGCGTCCTCGACGGTATCCGCGCTGAACGCACTCTCTTCGAAGGTCTGCGCCTCGCTTCTGACCGCACCATTGACACCACCGGCATGAACGTTCACGAGCTGGCTCGTACCGTGCGTGAAATGTTCGCTGAAGGTGCGGATAAGAAGCTGAACCTGACCGTGATGAGCTTCGGCTTCAAGTACGGCGCACCTTCGGACGCTAACTACATGGCTGATATGCGTTTCATCCCGAACCCGCACTGGGTTCCGGAGCTGCGCCCCCTGACCGGTCAGGACGCCCCGGTGCGCGATTACGTGCTGGAGCACGCTGGTACCGAGGAGTTCATCAGCAACTACCTTGCGGCTCTTCGCCCCGTGCTTGAGGGCTACCGCCGTGAGGGTAAGTACTACGCCACCATCGCAATTGGCTGCACCGGTGGTAAGCATCGTTCCGTGGCTGTGACGGAGGAACTGGCTCGTCGTCTCTCTGCTTTCGGTGAGCTGAACGTGAATGTTCAGCACCGCGACAAGGGCCGCGAGTAGGTTCCGCCCGACGCGTTCCAACCACCGCGCCGTGTTTCATTAGCCGCCGTCCGGCCCCGCACCCGTGGGGCCGGCATACCATTCCTTCCGGGTATGTGAGGTATTACTATGTCCACCCATTCGACCAGTTATGACACTCAGGGTATTCCGCGCCTGCCGGCTCTGCCGACTCAGGCTTTGCGTCTGTTGAAGACCACGCACCGTTCGCCGAAGGTCACGGCGATGGGCGGCGGTCACGGTCTGTACGGTTCCCTGTCTGCGTTGCGCCACGTCACGCCTGATTTGACGGCTGTTGTGACGGTTGCTGACGATGGCGGCTCGTCGGGTCGTTTGCGTGAGGAGATGGGTATTCTCCCTCCGGGAGATTTGCGTATGGCGCTTTCTGCGCTCTGTGATGACACCGATTGGGGTCGCACGTGGCGTGATGTGATGCAGCATCGTTTTAGCGCACCCGAGGGTTATGAGGGTGAGTTCCCGCTGGATTATCACGCGCTCGGTAACCTGCTGATTGCTACTCTCTGGCAGCTGCTGGATGACCCGGTTGCGGGTCTGGACTGGGCGGGTGCGCTGCTGAATGCGCGCGGCCGCGTGCTGCCGATGGCGCTGGATCCGATGGTCATTTACGGCACCGTGTTGCGTGAGCATAACGGCGGCGGTATTGAGCGTGTGAAGGTGGTCGGCCAGGTGAACCTCTCGAAGGAGGAGCGGGTTCACGATATTGGTCTATCTCCCGCAAATGCGCGTCCTTGCCCGGAGGCGCTCTCCGCTATTGAGGAGTCCGACTGGATTGTTTTGGGTCCGGGTTCGTGGCGTACGTCGGTTCTGCCGCATCTGCTGTTGGACGCTCAGCGTGAGGCGATTATCCGCACGGAGGCGCGCCGCTGCGTGGTCATGAACCTCTCCGACGATAAGGAGACGGTCGGCTTCACCCCGGCAACGCACCTGGATTTGTTGCGCCAGTACGCCCCGAAGCTTCACCTTGACGCGGTGATTGCTGACGCTGACATGCAGGCTGATCACCGTTCCGAGCTGGAGCGTGAGGCTTCTGCGATGGGTGCGAAGGTTGTGTGGGCGCATCTGCGTTCGAGTTCCCAGCCGAATGTGCACGACCCGCTGAAGCTTGCGGCTGCGTATAACGAAGCGTTTGAGCTGAGCGCCTAGCGCTTTAGCTGGCGCATCCTAACGCTCAATCCTCACCGGTTTGCTTCACCGCGCGTGTGCGGTATGAGTCCGGTTGTTGCGCGCGCCTCTCCCGCATTTCCCCGAATTTATAGACTCTTAGACACTACGCCCAGAAGGACCTGGTCATGGCATTAACCACGCTCGTCAAGGACGAACTCGCCAACTACGAGGCAACGAAAGTCTCTGCTCGTAAGGCAGAAATCTCTACGATTCTGCGTTTTACCGGAGGCCTGCACATTGTCTCGGGGCGAATCGTGGTGGAGTCTGAGGTCGACCACGAGGCAACCGCCCACCGCATGCGCCGCACCATCGCGGAGATTTACGGCCACGACTCTGAGCTGACCAGCGTCAGCGGTGGTGGCCTGCGTCGAGGCGGCCGCTACATTGTGCGTGTGGATCACGGCGGTGAGGCGCTGGCTCGCCAGACCGGTCTGCTGGATCTGCGTGGCCGCCCGGTGCGTGGCCTGCCGCCGGCCGTGGTGAACGGCTCCCTGCAGGACGCTGAGGCGGTCATGCGCGGTGCGTTCTTGGCGCACGGTTCGCTGACTGAGCCGGGTCGTTCCTCCTCCCTGGAGATTACCTGCCCCGGCCCGGAGGCGGCGCTCGCGCTGGTGGGTGCGGCTCGTCGCCTGGACATTATTGCGAAGGCACGCGAGGTGCGCGGCACCGACCGTGTGGTGGTCCGTGACGGCGAGACGATTTCGCAGCTACTGGAGCGTATGGGCGCGACCGGCACCCTGACCACGTGGCGTGAGGCGCGCACCCGCAAGGAGGTTCGTGCGACCGCGAACCGTCTGGCGAATTTTGATGATGCGAACCTGCGCCGTAGCGCTCAGGCGGCTGTTGCGGCGAGCGCCCGCGTGGAGCGTGCCCTGCAGATTCTGGGTCATGAGGCGCCGGATCATCTGCGCTACGCCGGTGAGCTGCGTGTGCTGCATAAGCATGCGTCGTTGGATGAGCTGGGTCGTCTGGCTGATCCGCCGATGACGAAGGACGCGATTGCGGGCCGTATTCGTCGCCTGCTGGTGATGGCTGATAAGCGTGCTTCGGAGCTGGGTATTCCGGGTACTGAACTGCCGCGCGAAGACTAAGCGAAGGCTAGATTCTGCTCATAAACGGTGCGGGCAGCTCGTGTGGCTGAGGTGTTTGTGACGGTTTTGTGACAAACCAAACCCCTCCGTTTTTGAACAAAAACCGCATATTTTTCAAAAATGAGCCTGTGGATGGCCCCTTTCGCGTTGTGCGAGGGGAGTTATCCACAGGTTCTTTGCGTGCGCTCGTGCGTTCGCGCGCGTGAGCCTAGGGTAGGGGTATGACGAGCATGACCCCCAACCCCGACCAGAACGCTGTACAGAGCCCTGTGCAGGACAGTGCAGCCCAGCAGGGCGGTGCGCAGCGTAGCGCCCGCTCCCTGATGAACAGCCTCTACCGTAGCCCCCGCGCCCGCAAGAACGGTGCGCCGGATGCTGAGGACACCGTGCCGCTGGCTATTGCTGCTGAGGTAACGCCCGCGGAGGCGCCTGCCGAAGAAACACCTGCCGAGCCCGCGGCATCCCAGCCGGAGTCGAATGGCTGGGCTGACTGGGATCAACAGCCCGATTGGAATGAGGTGGACGACTGGGCGGAGTGGGAGCAGGCCGATCAGCCCGGCACCACACGCAGTACCCGTTGGGGCTTGTCGCCGCGCGTGCTGCTTCTGGTGGCGGTGCTGGCGTTGGTTGCCGTGGTGTGGGGTGTGACCCAGTTTTCGGCGGCGCCGCGTGCCGAGCAGGTCGCCTCCCCGAGTGCTTCCGCCGAGTCGGTGCAGGCGGTGGGTGCCCAGCAGAGCCCCGGAACTCAACCCGGCACCCAGTCCGGTGCTCAGTCCACTGCTCAGCCGGGCGCTAACCCAAGTGAATCCGCGCAGGGTGGCGCCTCCGGTGAGGCTACCGTGCGGGTGCACGTGGCGGGTGCCGTGAACAACCCTGGCGTGTACACGCTGCCCGCGCAGGGTCGTGCCGTGGATGCGATTGCCGCCGCCTCCGGTGCCGCCGCGGATGCTGATCTGGACCGCGTGAATCTTGCCGGTGCGCTCAGTGACGGGGTGCAGATTTATGTGCCGCATCGTGGTGAGACGGCTGCTCCGGCGCAGATTCAGCCCAATGGTGGCACGGCAAATGCGGGTCAGGGTAACGCGGCGAATGGTGCAGCGCAGAACGGTGCATCTCAGGGTGGCGCTCAGCCTCAGCCTGCGCGCACGCTAACTCCTGCGGGCAGCGCGCAGAAGGGTTCAACCCCGGTGAACATTAACACCGCCACCGCTGAGGAGCTGCAGACCCTGCCGCGTATTGGTCCGGCAATGGCTCAGCGCATTATTGCCTGGCGTGAGGCGCACGGCGGTTTCCGTAGCGTAGATGAGCTGGATGCGGTGCCCGGCATTGGTCCGTCGATGCTGGAGAATCTGCGCCCGCTGGTGACGGTCTAATGCGCAGGCAGAATCACAGGCCGAACCGACAGCAGAACCGACAGCAGGCAGGGGAGCGGGAGCTATTTCCCGGTTCCTTGCGCCTCACCCGGCGCCTCACCCGTTCCGCGGCTACGGCGTATGACCGCGCCCGCTACCGCTGGAGCATCGGTGCTGAGCGGTGGCGCACCCGCCGCGACGAGCAGGAGCTGCGCGCCCAGGGAAGCCTCATTCACCTGGACCTTCGCCTGAGTTTTACGGTGCTGGTGCTGTGGGCGTTTACCGCGGCGGCGCTGACGGTGGGCACGTGGCGGGTGGCGCATCCGCTGGCGTGCGTGCTCATTGCCTTGCTGGGGTGCCTGGCGATTCTGCTGTTCTTCCCGCCGCGCGCGGTGATGCCCTACAGCCTGCTCTTTCGCACGACCGGTCAGCTGGTTTTTCTGGCGTGTATCGTGACGGTTCAGGCGGTGCTTCTGTGCGCTACGGGGGTGGATGCATCCCGCGCTACCCTGCAGCAGGCGCAGGGTGCCTCGCTTCGTCTGAATGGCACGGTGGAGCAGGTCCGCCGCATGGATCCGCGAACTACTCTGGTGGTTATTAAGCTGGAGGAAATTCAGGGGCGGAGCGTGCGTGCGCTGGTGAATGAGCGGGTGCGCGTGTACCGGCGTGACGGTTCGGCAAAGAGCGCCGCGCGCAGTCTGGAGGCAAGTTCGGAGGCGAGCGCGGAAGTAAGCTCGGCGGCTAAGCAGCGGGGGAGCGGCACCGCGCGCTCGCAAGTGATTTATCCGGGCATGAAGGTGACCGCCCTCGGCACCGTGGAGTTCAACGGCTCCACGGCGAAGCTGAGCGGCGCGACTATTTTCCCGATGCCCGCACCCGCCTATGGCGCCGGATCGAACGCCTCGGGCGCCGCCCGGACTGAGGAGGAGCCGTACCTGTCCACGCTCAAGGAACAACTGCGCACCCGCGCCCTGGATACCCTGGGCACGGAATCGGCGGCACTAGTTTTGGGCACCGCCTACGGGGACGACTCGCTGATGAGTTCCACCGCGCGGGAGGACTATAAGCTCAGCGGGCTCAGCCATATTACGGCGGTGTCCGGGGCGAATATTGCCATCGTGTTTTTGGGTGCGTACCGGCTGGTGTTGGCGATTCGTCCGTACCGCTTCGCCAGCGCGTACCTGCTGTTCCGCTCGTTGAGGCAACGGCTGCGAGGGAGAGGCACGGGTCATTCTCGCCGCCCCGCGTACCCCCGGCATCCCGCCCAGCCCCAACACTCTATCCAACCCCATCAACCTACCCCGCCAAACGCCCAACCCCTGCCGCCGCTCGTGCACCGGCTGAGCACCCTCGCCATTCCGCACCGCGTCATGGTGCTGTGCGGGGTTGCGGCGGTGCTCGCCTACGCCATGCTGCTGGATTCTGAGGGTTCCGTGATTCGTTCCCTCGCCATGGGTCTGCTCGGTGCCTACGCGATGCTGCGCGGTTCGGGCCGCCAGTCCCTAGCGGCTCTGCAGACCACGGTGCTGATGTGTCTGCTTGCCGCCCCGCACCTCGCCGTGGATATAGGGTTTGCCCTGTCGGTGACGGCGACCTCCGCGCTGATTCTGCTGGGTCCGCCGCTGATTCGCCTGCTCATGCGCGTCATGCCGGTGTTCTGCGCGGAAATGCTCGCCGCGCCGATTGTGGCGTCCCTGTGGTGTACTCCGCTGATTTTGGCGATGAGCGGTAAGGTGCCGCTCTACTCGGTTCCGGCGAATCTGGTAGCCGCTCCTTTGGCGCCGCTGAGTATGCTCGCCGGGCTGGCTGCGCTCGGATTAATGCTCCTGGGTCTGCCTGCTCTGGCGGATGTGTGCCTTCGTGCCGGTGGCCTTGCCGCGCAGGGCATCGAGTGGGCGGCACACACTGCCGCGCACGCGCCGGGTAACCCCTGGGAGCCCGGTTCGAGCGTCCCGGCAGTGGTGTGTAGCGCCCTCTGCGTGCTGGCGTTGAGCGTAGCCCTCTGGTGGGTGGATGCGCGCCGCTACCGCGCGGTCACGCACCGGCAGTATTTGCGGGTGGTACCGCGCACCGCGCCCTCCTATTAGCGCCCCGATCAGCCCGCCCGTTCCTAACCGACTCACTGCGGGCATCTAACCCTGACCGACTACCCCTAACCACCGCTAGGAGGCATCTGAGAAGAAAACGCTATGATGGATACTCGAGACTCTACCCGCGCAGCACCCCCGTGCGCAGCGGGGCCGAGTTTAGCCCGTACCCTGCAGATAAAGGCGAGTGATAAGCGTGTCCGAGCGTAAGCGTGCAACCCAGCGTGGTGGTTCCCGAGGCTACGCCCGCCGAGGCGGCCCCGCCCTCGACACCGCGTGGCGTACCGTCACCCCGGCACCCGCCGTCATGCTCTACGGCCCCGAAGAGTACTTTGCTTCCCGAGCTGCGGCACGCCTGCGTGAGCTGTTCCGCAGCATCCACCCGGAGGTGGACCGCGTTCAGATTAACGCCGCCACCTACACGGCGGGGGAGCTGATCCTGCACGCTTCGCCCTCCCTGTTCGGTTCGGCAAAGATCATTGAGGTTGAGAACGTCGCCTCTATGAGCGACGAGTTTTTGACCGATACGCTCGCCTACCTGAACGCCCCCGAGCCGGACATTATGCTCATTCTGAACCACTCGGGCGGTAACCGCGGCAAGAAGCTCATCGACCTGGTGCGCTCCCAGTTCGTGCTCATTAACTGCAAGGCGCTCAAGACCGATCGTGAGAAGAGCGAGTTCTTGGCGGGGGAGTTCGCCGCCGCTCAGCGCCCGATTACCGGCGGCGCCCTGGCGTTGCTGACGGCCGCCGCCTCCGACACTGCGGAGCTTGCCGCCGCATGCCAGCAGCTACTCTCAGACGTACCCGGCGAAATCACTGAGGAGGCGGTGAACCGCTACTACGGCGGCCGCACCGAAGTCACCGCATTCCGCGTCAGTGACGCCGCGATTTCCGGTAACGCCCCGGAGGCTCTGCGTCTGCTCCGCCACTCCCTCGCCACCGGCACGGAGCCGATTCCGATGCTGGGTGCGCTCGCCATGCGTATCCGCAATATTGCGCGCGTGCACCACGTGCGTTTGAGCGCTAACGAACTGGCGCGCGAGGTGGGCATGGCGCCGTGGCAGGTAGAACAGGCTCAGCGTGACGGCCGCCGTTTTACCGGCGCCCAGTTGGCGCATATTGTGCAGCTTCTGGCTGATGCGGACGCGCAGCTGAAGGGCGAGTCGCAGGACGCGGTGTATGCGGTGGAGCAGGCTGTTTTGGCGATTGCTCTACCTCCGCGCCTGTAATGCATAATAGAGCCCATGCTCGAAATTCTGAAGAAAATTTTCTTTGCCCTGCTGCCCTTCCTGCAGAAGGCGGCAGAGGATGCCCTCAATGACGCTACTGCGTCTAAGGGCGGCTCCGAGTCCTCCCAGAAGAGCGAGTCCCACAAGGGCGAATCTCGTCAGGGTGAGGCTCGTACCTCCGGCTCTTCGGCGCCTAAGCCGAGCGCCTCGAAGTCTTCCTCGGCACCTAAGCCTTCCGCACCGGCTTCGACCGGCGCATCCGACGGTTCGGATTACCCGGGCGATTACCGCGACATGATCAACTTTGAGTACTCGCCCTCCCTGGACGGCGACGCTGACCCGGGTGAAATCGTGTGGACGTGGGTTCCTTTCGAGGAGGACCACTCGCAGGGTAAGGACCGCCCGGTGCTTCTGGTGGGTCGTGACGGTGAGTACCTGCTGGCGCTGATGATGACCAGTAAGGACCACAATAACCGTGAGCACGCTGATTCGAACTACCTTGATATTGGTTCGGGTCCGTGGGATCCGCAGGGCCGCGCCTCTGAGGTGAAGCTGAACCGTGTGATTCGTGTTCGCCCGGATGCGATGCGCCGCGAGGGTGCGATTATGCCGGAGGATACGTTCCGCCTGATTGAGCGTGCGTGGACTCGCCATAACGGCTAACGCCCTGTGCCGGTAGTTTTGCCGGTGACCGGTGCCGGTAATCTGCGCCGGATGTGGAGGCTGCGTGTAGTGGTTTTCACAGTATTTTTCTCTCCGCGAGGGTCTGTCGTGGAGGCTGTTCATCTGGTATTATGTGTGGTTGAGTGTCCGATGGTCATCGGGCACTGCTGGCCGGTTGCCATAGGCATCCCCACGCCGCTCAGTCGATGATCGGCCAGCGTCGCCCTCACCGACCAATAAGACAAAACAGAAAGTTTAATTGTGGCTAACATTAAGTCTCAGAAGAAGCGTATCCTCACCAACGAGAAGGCTCGCCTGCGTAACAACGCTGTAAAGTCCGAGCTGAAGACCGCGACCCGCAAGGTCAAGGCTGCTGTTGAGGCACAGAACCAGGAAGCTGCTGTTGAGGCTCTGCGTTTTGTGAACCGTAAGCTGGACAAGGCTGTTTCCAAGGGTGTTCTGCACAAGAAGACCGCTGCAAACAAGAAGTCCGGTCTTGCTGCGCTCGTCAACAAGGCTTTCTAAAACTTGCGGGGTACCTAAGTACCTCTCTGGTTTAAGGGCAGAGACCCCCTGTGTTCCCCCTCCTCTAAGGGGAACGCAGGGGGTTTCTTTTTCGTGTATACTTGGGTTCAAGGAGTTAAACGACCCCTCTGAAACCCTGAGCCTCACCTATTGGTGTGGCAATAACGCTCGGGCGGCCGCGGCTTTATGCATCGGTCTAGAAGACACCGGAGGCACCACCGGTTAACTCCTCATAACTTTTGTGAAAGGCATCCTGCTAAGTGCGGGGTGCCTTTTGCTATGCCCGCACGCTGTGGTTTTATGACGCCCGGATTTTTTGGGGGGGGG
>NZ_KV795257.1:120384-131053 GCF_001808955.1 Rothia sp. HMSC078H08 | reverse complement strand
GGGGGGGGGGGGGGGGGGGGGGGGAGGCGCCCGCCCGGTGACGAAACCGCTTGCGGGTCGCGTGGAAGCCCGTATAGTGGGAACTGTCAGCGGTACCGCACACCGCCCGCACCTACCATGAGCACCCTAAGAGGTGTCGCACATAGCGGGGGGAAAAAACGCGAGAGCACCGCCGATACACACCACACAACCACCGATGGTTTACCGGGAACATTCCATACACCCCCATGTATCCGGTGAACCGACCACGAGCTAAGGACCAACGATGAGCCAGCCGAACTTCCCGCCCGCCCGACTCTTTGACGCTTTCGCCAAGCCCGCCTCCACAGAACAGTCCGCGAAGAAGGGACTGCTCGGCAAGCTGGGCCTGGGCGAATCCTCAGAGGAAGACAACTACACGACCGTCATGCTGGTCGGCTTCAACTCCGCGAAGGAACCCCCGGGCAACGGTGAGGACGCCCTCGACGTGATTCACCGCGCGTTCGACCCGTGCGATGAGAGCCCCGGCTTCGACATGGACGACTTCTACGACTATGCCTCCGTCGCCCCGCAGCTGCTGAACAACGACGACTCCGAATCCACGGTTCTGGTCTGGCCCAAGATGTTCTACAACATGGTCACCATTCCGGAGCGCCGCCTGCGCCTGCTCGTGGTGACCGGCCCCGCCCCGAGCCTGTGCCTGCAGCGTTTCATGAACCGCTTCTTTAAATACGTGAAGAAGCTCCACGTGGACCACGCCATCTTCGTCGAGACCTTTGAAGATCAGGTGGCGCACACCCGCCCGTACCCGTACACGCTGACCACTCACGACGAGAAGCTGGCGGCGATCCCCGGTATTCTGCACGAGTATTTCACCGGTTCTACCTCGGTGACGATGGCGATGTCTGCGCTCGCCGCCGAGCACGGCCTGCCCTCCTCGGTCATGCTGCGTATGAGCATCCCGGGGTATCTGAGCTTTGACCAGCAGAACCCGCGCGCGGTCGTGAGCCTGATCGAGGCGCTGGAGGTCATCCTCGGTATCAAGGTCGAGTCTGAGGAGTACGACCGCCTGCGCACCCACGCTGATGAGTGGGAGGCGGAGCTAGCCGAAGAAATGGCGAAGGACTACGAGAAGGTTGAGCTGGTGCGTGAGATTGAGCAGAAGATGGATTCGACTCTGCGCACTGTCTCCGGCGAGGTGATTGCCGAGGATATTGAGGGCTACCTGGATTCCCTCAACGGCGCATCCGAGGCCGAAAACCCGGCAGACGGTGGTGCGGGAGTCGCGGAGGATTCTTCGGAACGTTAGGTCCGTTCGCACATATGGCGCGGGTATGGGAAAATGATAGGTAACTATGCCCATACCCGCAGCCAGCATCTCGAAAGGATGATGTGATTGGCACCCATGTCGAAGAACCCGCCCGTTCCGGCGGCGACCGACCCCGCGATTATTCGCAACTTCTGCATTATCGCCCACATTGACCACGGTAAGTCCACCCTCGCAGACCGTATGCTGCAGGCCACCGGCGTGGTTGCCCCGCGCGATATGAAGGCGCAGTACCTGGACCGCATGGACATTGAGCGTGAACGCGGTATCACCATTAAGTCTCAGGCTGTGCGCATGCCCTGGGATGTTGACGGCACCTCCTACGCGCTGAACATGATTGACACCCCCGGCCACGTGGACTTCACCTATGAGGTGTCCCGCTCCCTGGCTGCGTGTGAGGGTGCGCTTCTGCTCGTGGATGCCGCCCAGGGTATTGAGGCTCAGACCCTGGCGAACCTGTACCTGGCGATGGAGAACGACCTGACCATCATCCCGGTGCTGAACAAGATTGACCTTCCCGCGGCTCAGCCGGATAAGTACGCTGAGGAGCTGGCGAACCTGATTGGTTGCGAGCCGGACGAGGTTCTGCGCGTATCGGGTAAGACCGGTGAGGGTGTTGAGGCTCTGCTGGACCGTATTGTGGAGGCGATTCCCGCCCCGCAGGGTGACGCATCCGCCCCGGCGCGTGCCATGATTTTTGACTCGGTGTACGACTCGTACCGCGGCGTGGTCACCTATGTGCGTGTTGTGGACGGTAGCCTGCAGCCGCGTCAGAAGATTAAGATGATGTCCACCGGCGCTGAGCATGACCTGCTTGAAATCGGCGTGATTTCCCCTGAGCCTGTGCCCTCGAAGGGCCTGGGCGTGGGCGAGGTGGGTTACCTCATTACCGGTGTGAAGGACGTGCGTCAGTCGCGTGTGGGTGATACCGTCACTTCCGCCGCGAAGCCTGCGCAGGAGTCCCTGGGCGGTTACGAGGACCCCAAGCCGATGGTGTTCTCAGGCCTGTTCCCGATTGACGGTTCGGACTACCCGGCGCTACGTGACGCACTGGATAAGCTGAAGCTTAACGATGCCGCGCTGATTTACGAGCCGGAGACTTCTGCCGCTCTGGGCTTCGGTTTCCGCTGTGGCTTCCTGGGTCTGCTGCACCTGGAGATTGTGCGTGAGCGCCTGGAGCGCGAGTTCAACCTGGACCTGATTTCGACCGCGCCGAACGTTATTTACGACGTGGTGGATGAGGCTGGCAACGCTAAGCGCGTGACCAACCCGAGCGAATTCCCCGAGGGTAAGGTCGCGACGATTCGCGAGCCCATGGTGGCGTGTACGATTATTGCCCCGAGCGAGTACATTGGCGCGATCATGGAGCTGTGCCAGTCCCGCCGCGGCCAGATGGGCGGCATGGATTACCTGTCCGAGGACCGCGTGGAGATGCGTTACCGCCTGCCCCTGGCGGAGATTGTGTTCGACTTCTTCGATCAGTTGAAGTCCCGTACCCGCGGTTACGCGTCGCTGGACTGGAAGTTCGACGGTGAGGAAGAGGCTGACCTGGTGAAGGTCGACATCCTGCTGCAGGGTGAGAAGGTGGATGCGTTCAGCGCCATTACTCACCGCGATAAGGCGTACTCGTACGGTCTGATGATGACTTCTAAGCTGCGTGAGCTGATTCCTCGCCAGCAGTTTGAGGTGCCGATTCAGGCGGCTATCGGTTCGCGTATTATTGCCCGCGAGAATATCCGTGCGATGCGTAAGGACGTTCTTTCGAAGTGTTACGGTGGCGATATTTCGCGTAAGCGTAAGCTGCTGGAGAAGCAGAAGGAAGGCAAGAAGCGCATGAAGATGGTCGGTCGTGTGGAGGTTCCTCAGGAAGCCTTCATTGCGGCACTGTCTTCGAGCGAGGAGAAGGAAAAGAAGAAGTAGCCTTCTCAGCTCTTCCGATGTAGGCGGCGTGCTCTATCCCTAAATGGGGGAGGGGCACGCCGCCTTTTCTGTGCCCCGACTGGTATAGGTTGCTTGGCGATAGGTAATCAGCCATATTTGATATTCATTAGGGATAACATGTGTTACCCCTTGCCATGGTGCTGTATGAAAGAGTAGAGTTAGCGTGGGTGTAGCACAGATGATTACACCTAAGGTTTCCATTCAAAGGAGAAACTGACATGGATATTTCCGCAGGTGAAAGTACCATCGGCAAATTCCTGGGTAATGCAGAAGAGATACTCTATATTCCCCGATATCAACGCTCATATTCGTGGACTAAAGAAAACCTAAAAGATCTCATTAACGACATCGAAAACTCGAAACATACAGATAATGATCATTTCATTGGGGCAATCATTCGATGCGGGAGAGGCAATGATTCACAGTGGGATATTATTGATGGTCAGCAACGTTTAACTTCGATATCTATCCTCCTTGCAGCTTTGAGGGATGTTCATGCTGAAAAGTCTTCGCATGAGAATAAGAAAAATGGATCCATTCAAAGATATCTTACCCCAAATGATTACATGGGAAAAGTGTATTATAAAATATCTCAAGAAATCGGCGATGAATGTTTTATAGATAACTATAAGTTGATTGTCGAAGACAAAGATGAGGATGAGCGTAAAGCTGGTTTTACAACGACTACTGACGCAGGGCAAAAGGTCATTGATGCTTATAATTATTTAAAAGATGAAATCAGGAGAATTATTTCCGAAGATATACCTGTTGAAAAAATTGCTGATTATAGAATTGAGTTTTCTTCAGATGATACTCGGGAAATTCAGGTCAGACTATTTTTAAAGAAAATTCTTCATATAAAATTTGTAGACATTCATATGAAAAATATAGTAGAAGCATATAGGGTCTTTAATACATTGAACTCTCGAGGGGTAGACTTAAGACAGTCAGATCTCATTAAGAGTCATATTCTTGGTCATCTTCATCACGAAAATGGCGTAGACGTGAATAGGAAGAAGTGGGAGTCTATAGTTAAAACGATTGTAGAAAATAATAATAAAAAAGATTCTACAAAAATGTCAGAGGATGATTTTTTCTATCACTACCTGGTCTCTAGGGGAGACGCCCCAGGGGCAAAAAAACGTACGTCTGCTGAATATGAGCGTATGGTTAAAACCTTTGACGACGCCGATGCTCTTCTAACAAATCTTGCATATGAGATTAATCTTTATCGAGTTATATTTGACCCTGACTATAAGGTTCCAGGAGAATCTCAACGTAAAAGAAATAATGCAACCTGGAATGAATCGTTAAAGGCTCTAAATAAATTTGAGCTGAGTCAGCCGCATCCGCTTATATTTGCAATTTTAAGGCGATACTTTAATGATAATGATAAAGCGGTAGGAACCAAGGCTGTAAATAGAATTTTTGCATTAATGGAAAATTCTCATTTTATACTTACGGCCATTCATGGAGAGTCTGGAAATAAATTTACAAATACATATAATAGTCAAGCGAAAAAAGTATTCAATCTCTCAAGAGAATCGGGTGAGTCCGTGGGAAACATGCAGATTGATGAAGTTTATGAGGAACTTAAGAAAAGATATAGTAACCTGATGAAAAATTTGACTCAAGAAGTTTTTGTTAACGAATTCGTTGATAAGATGGACTACTCTAAAGATTCAGGGAAAATGAAGTATTTCCTCAAGAAGTATCAACCGGAAACTTTGGGGAAGCCAGGAGATGATCTGACTGTAGAGCATATTGTAGCGCAGGAAAAAATAGATAAAATAGTAGAAATACTATGTGAGAACCTTTCGAAGGAAGATAAAATTAAAGAGAGGGAAAGGGTTCATAAAATGATTCATTCACCAGGTAATTTAATTATTCTGCGATATAATGATAATCAGGGTGTTGAGACTGAAGATATAAATAAAAAGATTGAGTTCTATGGAACACTGAGCTATGCTTCTACTCTTCCTGCTGAAATTTCTGAATTTAAGAATTTATCACTTGAAGGCGCTGATAAAACTATAATCAATAAAATTTTCCAGAAAATTGATGAAAGAAGTAGAAAAATGGCAGAGGTCGCCTATGCAGAAATATTCTCAATTGAAGATAAGTCTGTTAAGAATCCTTAAAATTTTTGACTAGAATATATAGCGGAGTGTGCTGGTATCAATAAAATAGTATCAGCGCACTCCGCTTTTAAGGGAAATTATTGATCCTTGATTGCTGGAAGGATTCTACTAAGGAGGGAGCACAGATGATGGTTAACCTCCTATTGAAATGGTTGATGTATCCTATGTAAGCAGGATAAGCATCGGGATAGATGAGTTTAATTATTACAGAATTATATGTTTATAATTTATTCTTATTTTCAAAGCAGGATTCATATTCCTGCACCCTAATGTAATCCCCATGTTGTAGCAACAATTTACTACACACTAGGAGGCAGAATGCCCGCCCAGCCCACCGGCGCCCCCGCACCCCGCGACGGGCGCATCCCCGCCACCAGCGCAGCAGGATGCGAAACCCGCGACTTCAGCCTCTACGTACACATCCCCTTCTGCTCCGTACGCTGCGGCTACTGCGACTTCAACACCTACGCCACCGAAGACTTCGGCGACGGCATCGGCCTCGGCACCTACGCCGACGACGCCATCGCGGAAATCCTCTTCGCCGCCCGCACCCTCGAGGCATCCGGCGTCGCAAAACGCCCCATGCACACCGTCTTCTTCGGAGGCGGCACCCCCACCAAACTGCCCGCCCGCGACCTCGTACGCATTCTGCAGGCAGCCATCGACGTATTCGGCCTCGTCGAAGGCGCAGAAGTCACCACCGAAGCGAACCCCGACTCCGTCACCCGCGAAGACCTGCAAACCCTCAAGGACGGCGGCTTCACCCGCGTCTCCTTCGGCATGCAGTCCGTCGTACCCGAGGTGCTACAGGTACTCGACCGCACCCACACGCCGTCGAACGTGCCGAAGGTCGTCGCCTGGGCCAAGGAGGTCGGCCTGCAGGTATCCGTGGACCTGATTTACGGTTCGCCGGGGGAGAGCCTGCAGCAGTGGGAGCAGAGTGTTCGCGCCGCCATCTCCTACGAGCCGGACCATATTTCCGCGTACTCGCTGATTGTGGAGGACGGCACCAAGCTTGCCGCGCAGATCCGCCGCGGCGAGTACACCATGCCCGACGAAGACCTCATGGCGGACATGTACCTGCTCGCCGAGGAGCTACTCACCGAAGCCGGCTACAACTGGTACGAGGTCTCCAACTACTCGCGCAGCGAGGACACCCGCAGTGACCACAACCTCGCCTACTGGCGCAACCAGGACTGGTGGGGCATCGGTCCCGGCGCGCACTCGCACGTGAACGGTACCCGCTGGTGGAACGTGAAGCACCCGGTGCCGTACGCGCAGAAGGTGCGTGCGGGGGAGTCCCCGACGGCGGCACGTGAGGTGCTGGACACCGCCACTCGTGCGTTTGAGACGATTATGCTCATGATCCGTGTGCGTGAGGGCTTGGCGATGCGCGAGCTGCTCGCCGTGCACGATGAGGCACAGCTGGGCGCCTCCCTGCGCTGGCTGGTTTCTCAAGCTCTGATTGAGCCTGATGCTTTAACTTCTCAGGCTGAACCTGACCCTGAAGCTCACGTGCGCCTGACCCTCAAGGGTCGCCTGCTGGGGGACGCGGTGACCCGTGAGCTGCTCCCGGAAGTCTCGGAAGAGCATGAGGAGCACTAAGAAATACCGCGTGATAAGGGGCTTTTCAGGTGGGGCTGTGCCTTGGCTCAGATCTGTCGTAGCTCCGCCTGAGCCCTGTTCCTGCTACCGCCTGCGCGCGGCGTACACCCCGGAATCGCCGTAATATTTCGGTGATTTCGGGGCGTTTTTGTGGGTTCAGAAAAACTTTTAAAAAAATTTTCGGGGCTGTTTGGGGGAGCGTCAGGGGAGCACTAAATCTTACACGGGCGTGCTAATTGTTCGCATTTGTGCTGGACTAGCCGAAAGAATTTTCCGCTCTTTCATACCACTTTGAGGGTGCGTATTTTTCGAATACTTTCCCGGGAAAAATTTTCCCAAAACACCCAATTTCAAGTTGTGGTTGAAGGTTACGCTGTGCCATAATAGGTCATGGCAGGACGGTATATGTCTAACAGCGTGTTCTCGTCTTTGCTGAAGTTGAGTGAATACGGTTGTGGGCTCCTGGTAACAGGGGCCCACGATCGTTTAACAACGATTATCTACAGCACCATTCGGTAGAGTTTGCAGCAATTCACGCGCACTAGGCAAAGAAGCCCCACTTAAACACGAAAACGCCCCGCACACAACGTGCGGGGCGTTCAGTGTAAAAGCTATCAGCGCGGTTTAGGACCGGCAGTTCTTAGGACTCTGCGGATTCTGCGTTCTCGGTGGAGTAGAAGCGGTCCAGCAGGCGCGGGTTAATGCGGTAGCTGTACGGCTCACCGCGGTTCACCTCAATACCGGCTCGGACAGATGCAACCGCCATGAACAGCCACACGAGCGCGCCCAGAACCATGGCAGTGTTGCCCATGCCGGGCAGGAAGGACAGTACCCACAGCGCCACCAGAGCAATGGAGGGCAGGAGGGTGAAGTTCATCGCCTCGCGAGCTTCCTGCTCAGCGAAGGGTGCGTTATTGCGGCTGACGTAGAAAACCGCAGCGGAAGGGATGATGCCGAGAATACCGCCGAAATGCGCAAGAGTCGCACGGTTGCGGTCCTGAATCACGCTAATCTTACGGGTTTTCTGAGGCCCGGTTGCCGGGCGAACATCGTTAGTCACGAAAATCCTGGTTCGATAGAAGTTTCTTGTGGTGATCACCTAAGCCGGTGGAAATACCCTCCGAGGAGGTGAATCGTTTGAGCGGTGGTGACCTAAGAGTGTAGTGATGGCGCAACATAAACCCACAGGGGCAATGCCACACGCTCAACTATTGTACCGCTTTAGGGAACAAAACCCACAGGATAATGCCCTCGAGGGAAAGGTTCTGAGCAAATTCACACCTGCGCCCGCAGACGGGGGCGCAATAGCGGGTTTCCGTGTGGTTAGGCACCCGGTTCGGTCAGAAAATCAATGAGCGATTCGACCGGGCCGAGCAGCGTCGGATCCAGGTCAGCGTAGGAGTCAACGCGAGAGAGGATGTGCTTCCACGCCTGCGCCACATCCGCCTGCGTTTCGTGCGGCTGACCCAGACGACGCAACGTACCCTTCTTGAAGTCCTCACCGCGCGGCACCTGCGGCCACGCCTTCAAACCCAGCACCGAGGGCTTGACTGCCTGCCAAATATCGATGAACGGGTGGCCCACAATCTTCACGTGCCCGGCGGCACCCGGCACGGCAAGCGCCTCCGCAACGATACGCTGCTCCTTCGTGCCCTCGATGAGGTGATCCACCAGAATACCCAGGCGGCGGCCCGGACCCGGCGCGAACTCACGAATGGCACCGGCGAGGTCATCCACGCCGTGCAGCGGCTCCACGACAATGCCCTCAACGCGCAGATCGTGGCCCCAGACCTTCTCCACGAGCTCGGCGTCGTGCAGACCCTCAACCCAGATGCGGGAGGCGCGCGCCACCCGAGCCGGGGCGTTCTTCACCGCAATAGAACCGGAACGAGAAATCGTGCGCTTCGGCTCCTTCGCCGCCACCGGGGCGACAATCTCAACAGGCTCACCCTCAATCAGGTAGCCCGGACCCAACGGGAAATTCTTCACGCGACCCTTCGCGTCCTCGAGTCCGAAGAACAGGGCACCGCCGATGCGTTCAGCCTTCACGACCTCGCCCACCCAGCCGTTAATATCCTCAATCAGCAGGCCGCGCTGCAGCGGTACTTTACGCGGGGCCGGCGCCTGGCGGCTCATGCGGGCGGCGTTTAGATCCTGGGCACCCCAGCCGTAGGGGGAGTGGTGGGTACTCAACGTATTCTCCTTTGGGGCGGTAGGGGCAGCAGAGCCAGTAGGGGCGGTGACCGCGCCGGAACCATAAGACAGAACAATCAGAGGGAACAATCAGACAGAACCGTGAGACGGAACCGGCGGGGGAACTAAAACGGGGTTCGGGGCGCACCGCAGATTAAGCGGATAGCGGGAGCGACCTCCATTCAGCCTAGCCATTGTATCGGGTCGAGGGTAGTATCCCCTAGAATTGATACGACCATTGTTGGCGGTGCACTCATCGAGCACCGCCATCGTCTCGAGAGGAAGGAAACGCATGAGCCACTACGATACTCTCGGCGTATCGAACGACGCCAGCCCCGAAGAGATCAAGAAGGCGTACCGAAAGAAGGCGCGCCAGCTGCACCCCGACGTGAACCCCTCCGAGGACGCAGCCGAAGAGTTTAAGCGCGTCACCCTCGCCTACGAGGTGCTCTCCGACCCCGAAAAGCGCCGCAACTATGACACCACCGGCGACGAACAGGGCCGCGCAGGCTACCCCGGAGGCGGCGGCTACCCGGGCGGCGGATTCAGCGGCTTCGGCGGTTTTGAGGACCTGCTGAACATGTTCACCGGCGGCGCGGCAGGTGCCCGCGGCCCCGCATCCCGTATGCGTCAGGGCCAGGACGACCTGATTACCGTCTCCATCAGCCTGCAGGACGCGGTATTCGGTGTTGAGAAGACCATTGAGCGTCGCTCCGCCGTGACCTGCAAGTCCTGTAACGGTGAAGGCACCGCAGAGGGCACCCAGCCCGAAACCTGCACCACCTGCTCCGGTCACGGTTTCATGCAGCGCCGCGTGCAGTCCATCCTCGGTACCGTCATGCAGCAGGTCGAATGCCCCGACTGCCACGGCTACGGCACCGTCATCAAGACCCCCTGCCCTGAATGCCACGGTCAGGGCCGCGTACGTGAAGACGTGCCGCTGACCTTCAACGTTCCCGCCGGCGTGCACGACCAGGCGCGTATCCGCCTGCGCGGCAAGGGCGAGGCAGGTCTGTACGGTGGCCCCAACGGCGACCTGTACATTGACCTGAACGTCAAGCGCGACAAGTACTTCAGCCGCGAAGGCGACAACCTTGTCACCACCGTGAACATCCCCATGGTTGCGGCGGCACTGGGCACCACCATCCCGCTGAAGACCTTCGACGGCGACCAGGAAGTTGCTATCCCCGCAGGCACTCAGAGCGGCGACGTGATTACCCTCAACGGCCTGGGCGCAACCGTGCTTGGCACCGAGCGTCGCGGCGACCTGCTGGTGCGTATCCAGGTGGTCACCCCCACCGACATGACCGAAGAACAGCGTGAACTGCTGCGCCAGTTCGCTTCCCTGCGCGGTGAATCCCTCACCGAAGGTTCGCAGGTCAAGTCCCGCGGCGGTCTTTTCTCCCGCCTGAAGGACCAGTTCAAGTAGGATTCCTACACCAAGCTGAGGATGCGGCGGGTGCGGTACTCAACCCGCACCCGC
>NZ_KV795257.1:0-120284 GCF_001808955.1 Rothia sp. HMSC078H08 | reverse complement strand
CCCGCCCCCGCCGCATTCCTGTCAGCATTGCGCTGTACGCGCCCGCGCTAAGCTATACACCTATTTCACACTCCACCCACGCTTTCAGCCCGCACCTCAAGGAGAACCATGAGCGCCCCCATCTTCTACATCAGCACGGAAGAATACGACGCACTCACCCCCGGCGCCACCTGTGCGCTCGGCGGCTCCGAAGGCAAGCACGCCCTCGTCAAGCGCCTTGAGCTCGGCGAACGCATCGACCTGGGCGACGGCACCGGCCGCCGCGCACTCGGTACGGTCGCCTCCATCAATGCGGACGGCGTGAGCGTGCAGGTGCAGGAGCTGCGCGAGGAACGTAGCGTGCCCTCCATCTACCTGGTGCAGGCGCTCGCGAAGGACGGCCGCGACCTGCTCGCCATCGAAACCGCGACCGAGCTGGGCGTGTACGGTGTGCTTCCGTGGAGCGCGGACCGTTCCATCGTGCGTTGGAAGGGGGAGCGCGCCTCCAAGGCACACACCAAGTGGCAGAACACCGTCACCGCCGCGGCGAAGCAGTCGCGCCGCGCGCTCATTCCCGAAGTGTACGACCTGTACAGCACCGCCGACCTGGTGGAGCTCATTGAAGAAGTAGCCGGCTCTGAGCAGTCCGCCGCCGTGTTCATCCTGCATGAGCAGGCGACCGAACGCCTCAGCGCTCTGGCACGCAAGCTTGTCGAGGCAGAGAACCTGCCCGAAGAAATCTACCTGCTCGTCGGACCCGAAGGCGGCATTAGCGACCGCGAAGTGCAGCTCTTCACCGACGCCGGCGCGCAGCTGGCGTTGCTCGGTGACGAGGTGCTGCGTTCCTCCACCGCCGGTTCTGCCGCCATGTGCACCCTGAACGTGGTGCTGGGCCGCTGGTAGAGCGCCGCTGACAGGAATCCACCAGGGCGTGGCGCATCACACCCATCTATACTTGTAAATACATCACTAGCCAAGGAGCCCATATGACTACCTCCCGACCTCTCTCGACCGCGCGCACCGTATCCTTCAAGAGCGCCGCAGAAATGATTGCCGTGCTCGGCCCGCAGGACGCGCACCTGGCAATTATCGAGGACTACTTCGAGCAGATTAGCCTGCGTCCCAAGGACCTGGACGTGCTCATCACCGGCCCCTCCGAGGCCGTCAACACCGCCGCTAAGCTGCTGAACGAACTGCGTGTGCTCTCCAGCCACGACACGCAGATTACCGTGCAGGTCATTCACCGCCTCATGGGCATGCTCGGTGACGAACTGAGCAACCCGGCGCACTCGCTGTCCACCAGCATCCTCTCCACCCGCGGCACCACGATCCGCCCCAAGACCATTAACCAGAAGAAGTACGTGGACGCTATCGACGCGAACACCGTCATCTTCGGCATCGGCCCGGCGGGTACCGGTAAGACCTACCTCGCCATGGCGAAGGCAGTGCAGGCGCTGCAGACCCACGAAGTGAACCGCATTATCCTCACCCGCCCCGCCGTGGAGGCCGGCGAGCGTCTGGGCTTCCTGCCCGGCACCCTCAACGAGAAGATTGACCCGTACCTGCGCCCGCTCTACGACGCACTGCACGACATGCTCGAGCCCGAAACCATCCCCAAGCTCATGGAGGCGGGCACCATTGAGGTCGCACCGCTGGCGTACATGCGCGGCCGCACCCTCAACGACGCGTTCATCATCCTCGACGAGGCGCAGAACACCACCGCCGAGCAGATGAAGATGTTCCTGACCCGCCTAGGCTTCGGTTCGAAGATGGTCATCACCGGCGATATCACCCAGGTTGACCTGCCCGGTGGCGCCGCATCCGGCCTGAAGCAGGTGCGCAACATTCTGCAGGGCGTGGAGGACATTCACTTCAGCATCCTGGAATCCTCCGACGTGGTGCGCCACACCCTGGTCTCGAATATTGTGTCCGCCTACGATCAGTGGGGCGAAGACCAGAAGGCAATGGAACGCAAGCGCAACCGCAAGGTCAAGCGCGCCACCATCGAGGCCGCAGCTGAGAAGCTGCTGGACCGCGCTGGTATTAACGGCGGCTCCGAAAAGAACGTTGAAAAGAACGCCGCGCAGAACCAGGCAAACTCCGACAACGCACAGACCACCCCGGAAGGACGCTAAACGGTGGCAGAGATCGAATTCGACTGTGAAGAACCCGCAACCGGTGCCGACCCGGCAACCGACGCCTTCATCCGCGAATCTTTCGAAGCGGTAGACACCGAGGTGCTCACCCGCCTCGTCGAGCACGCCTTCAAACGCATGCACCTTGCCGATGACACCTACCTGTCCATCGCCATCGTGAACGAAGACGAAATGGAACGCGTGCACATCGAGTGGATGGACCTGCCCGGCGCAACCGACGTGATGAGCTTCCCCATGGACGAGCTGGAACCGGGAACCCCCGAAAATCCCTCCAGCGGCATGCTCGGTGACATCATCCTCTGCCCGCCCGTCGCCGCACGTCAGGGCGCAGATGCAGGTCACAGCACCCTGGACGAGCTGTGCTTGCTCACCACCCACGGCATTCTGCACTGCCTGGGCTACGACCACGGCACCGCCGAAGAGGAAGCTGAAATGTTCGGCATTCAGCGCTCCATCCTCGAAGAGTTCCTGGGCCGCCCGGCACCGGTCGAAACTCGACACTAGGGGAGCGGCGTGGACATTCTACTCACAGCCCTCCTCGCCGTTCTCGCGCTCTGCCTGACCGTGGTCGCGGCAATCGCCGAAACCGCGTTCACCTACTTGCCGCACAACGAGGCGGAAGAAGCCGTGGAGGCACACCCGGACACCCTCGGTGCGCGCGTCCTGCAGCGCACCCTCGACGGTGACTCCGAGGCGTACACGCACCCGCTGCGCCTGACCCGCCTCATTGCGGCAGCCACCGCGGTGCTCGCCACCATGACCTGCCTGCTGAACCTGGTTGAGGTGCACGCGCTCGCCGTCGTGTTGACCCTCGTGATCGTTGCGCTGGTGGGCTACCCGATTCTGCATGTGCTAGCGCGTGCTCTGGGACGTAACCGCCCGGTCGCGTCGATTCGTGTGCTGGCTCGCCCGGTGCACTACCTGTCGGTTCTGCTGAGCCCGGCGACTGGTCTGCTCGATAAGCTCAGCGTGCGCCTGGCGCCGGAACGTTCGGCTGAGGCCCCGGTGGGTGTGTTCGATGAAGAGGAGCTGCGCGAGTTCCTGGACCGCGCCTCCGACGCTGAAACCATTGAAGATGACGAGGCGCAGATGGTGCAGTCCGTCTTTGAGATGGACGATACCCGCATCCGTTCGCTCATGGTTCCGCGTACCGACATGCTCACCGCTAGCCGCGACACTCCTCTGCGTGAGGCGCTGAGTCTGTTCCTGCGTTCGGGTTATTCGCGTATGCCGGTGATTGGTGATTCGAGCGATGAGATTCTGGGCGTGCTTTACCTGAAGGACGCGATGCGCGCCTTCATCCTGCACGGTGAGGCTCCCGAGGGTACCGCCCTGCCGACCGTGGTTGAGTTGATGCGTCCGGCACGTTTTGAGCCCGAGTCGAAGCGCGCCATGGATTTGCTGCGTGAGATGCAGCGTGAGTCCACGCACGTGGCGATCATTGTTGACGAGTACGGCGGCACCGCCGGCCTGATTACCCTTGAGGACCTGATTGAGGAACTGGTCGGTGACATTTCTGACGAGTACGACCGTGAGAGCCCCGATTACACACTGAATGATGACGGTACGTTCCGTCTCTCTGCCCGTCTGGGTATTGATGAGCTGGGCGAGATTTTCGGTCGTGAGCTCGACGATGAAGATGTTGATACGGTGGGCGGTCTGCTCGCTAAGCATCTGGGCATGGTGCCGATTATCGGTTCTGAGATTGAGATTGACGGCATTCATATTCGTGCGATTGGTTCGTCGGGTCGCCGCCACCAGGTGGATATGTTGCAGGCGTGGTATGAGCCGCCTCGTGATGAGCAGCAGGGTGCTGAAGGTTCCGCGGCATCTTCCTCGGAGCCTAATTCCGCGGAGGTTGCTGACATCCTCACAGTGGATACCGAGCCGCCCGCTGTGGCTGAGCCGCACGCGCATCCGGATCTTCCGGGAGACATTGCAGAGGCTGAACCGGCAACCGATCAGCACGGCAACCGCTAGACATCGAATATAGACGCCGCATCATCCCATACACACTTTGAGCCGGCCGCCCCGCCCCCGGAAGGCGCAGGCAGATGAGGCTGGCATCCCATACGCCCCGCACGGGGTTGATAAGGAGAAACACAATGGACCAGGAGTACACCCCGCTCGATTTGAGCACGCTGGACTTGAGCACCCCGCTACCGACCTACCCGGAGAATTTCCGTTCGGGCTTCGCGTCGCTGGTGGGCCGCCCCAACGCCGGTAAGTCCACTCTGACGAACGCTATGGTTGGCCAGAAGGTGGCTATCACCTCGAACCGTCCGCAGACGACCCGCCACACGATTCGCGGTATTGTGCACAAGGACGAGTACCAGCTGATTCTGGTGGACACCCCGGGTATTCACCGCCCCCGCACTCTGCTGGGTGAGCGTCTGAACGACCTGGTGGCGAGCACCCTTTCGCAGGTGGATGTGCTGGGCTTCTGCATTCCGGCGAATGAGAAGATCGGTCCGGGTGACCGTTACATTGCGTCGCAGCTGGTGGCGTCGAGCAATAAGCCGGTCGTCGCGATTGTGACGAAGGCTGACACTGTGAGCTCTGAGGAGTTGCGTGAGCAGCTGCTGGCTGTTGAGGCACTCGGCGAGGAGGTCATGAGCGCTGAGCGTGCGGCTCGTGCTAAGCGTGCCGCGCATCGTGCGAAGCAGAAGGGTAAGGGCCCCAAGGGTAAGGGCGGCAAGAATGATGCTGTGCCTTTCGCGAAGGGTTCGGGTCCTGCGGCTAAGCGCCGTGCGGGTGAGGTGTCTGAGCCGATGCCGGTTGACGGTAAGGGCGGCTGGGCTGCGATTATCCCGGTGTCTGCTGTGAAGCATTTCCAGGTGGATGCGGTCGCTGACCTGCTGGCGCAGTACACTCCGCTGTCGCCGCCGCTGTACCCGGACGGTGAGCTGACCGATGAGCCGGAGGCAACCCTCATTGCGGAGCTGGTGCGTGAGGCAGCTCTGGAGGGTGCCCGCGAGGAGCTGCCCCACTCGATTGCTGTGACGGTTGAGGAGATGCAGTTCCGTGAGGGCCGCCCGGCGGATAACCCGCTGCTGGATGTGCACGTGAACCTGTTTGTGGAGCGTGAGTCGCAGAAGTACATCATTATCGGTAAGGGCGGCTCGAATCTGCGCAAGATTGGTACGAAGGCTCGTGAGCAGATTGAGGCGATGCTCGGTACCCGCATTTACCTGAATATTCATGTGAAGGTTGCGAAGGAATGGCAGTCTGACGCGCGTGCGTTGAATCGCCTGGGATTCTAGTAGTTTTCCTACTCATTCGGCGCTCATAGGGAAGAGTGTTACTCTGAGAAAGCACTTGCTCACCGGCAGAAAGAGAAAAGGTATGCCCCAGGCACCTCGTTTACGAAGCACCGGTCGTCATATGCGCACGACGGTGATGACTTCAAATCGCAATAAGTGGATTGCTCTGCTTACTGCTTGCATGCTCGTCATTGTTGTTGGCTTTGGTGGCGTGTTGGCTCTGCGTATGCGCAATAATCTGCATACTCAGGAGCTGAACATCAGCAATTACAAGGACGGCCTGGAGAACGGCGCTTTGGACATTCTCGTGATTGGTTCCGATACCCGTAAGGGCAATAACGGCGCGTACGGTAATGAGGATGACCGCAATTCTGAGGCTCGCGCGGACGTGATGATGCTTCTGCAGATCAGCAAGGACCGCAAGAACGTGAGCGTGCTGTCGTTCCCGCGTGACTTGATGGTTGATGTGCCGCAGTGTACTGACCCTGAGAGCGGCACCGTGTACCCGGCTGAGGAGAACGTTCAGATTAACGAGTCTCTGTCTCGCGGTGGTGCCGGTTGTACTGTGGCGACCATTAGCAAGCTGACCGGCGTGAATATTGACCACTTTATGCTGGTGGACTTTAACGCTGTGAAGGAGCTGTCGAAGGTTGTTGGTGGCGTTCAGGTCTGTGTGGACGCTCCGATTGATGACGAGTACAGCGGTCTGAAGCTTCCTGCGGGTACTTCCACTGTTGAGGGTGAGCAGGCTCTTGCGTTTTTGCGTAGCCGCCACGGCTTCTCGGATGGTTCCGATATTGGTCGTATTCAGGCTCAGCAGGGCTTCTTGTCTTCGCTGCTACGTAAGGTGAAGAGCGAGGGTACTCTGTCGAATCCAGGCCGTCTGATTAACATTGCTGAGGCGATTACTCAGAACGTGACGGTGGATAAGAACCTGGGCAATATCAGCACTCTGGTGGGTGTTGGTGCGGCTCTCGGCGGCGTGGACCTGTCGAATGTTGTGTTTGCGACGGTGCCGACTGAGCCGTGGAGCCAGGATGAGAACCGCCTGCAGGTTTCTGCGGATGCTGCGAACGTGTTCCAGCGTCTGCGTGATGATAAGTCGCTGAAGGAAGAGAAGGCTCCGGAGGCACCGGCTACTTCTGCCGCTCCGGTTCAGCTCGATCGTACGGTTCCGGTGAACGTGTACAACGCGACCGGTCTGGATGGTCGCTCGGCTACAATCGCTTCGGTGATTGAGGGCCTAGGCTACACGAATGTTACTCCCGGTACTTCCGCTAACCCGACGAACTTCACCACGGTGTTCTACTCGACCGGTTACGAGGCGGAAGCGAAGGAAATCGCCGCGAAGCTGAACGTAACCCGCGTGGTGGCTACTGAAGAGGTTCTGGGCGTGTCGGTGACGATTGGTACTGACTTCCCGTCCGGTGAGGCGATGGAGAAGCAGGAGGCTGCGATTGCGGGTAACGCGACCGGTCAGACTGCTGATCAGCACAAGTGCCAGACTGCTTTCGCCTACTAGGTTGTAGCTAGTAGAACATAGCGCAGATACGTGAATATTGAGTGAAGGGGCGTAGCGCCAGAAATGGTGGCTGCGCCCCTTTGTCGTTGATTCTTTCCAGATGATGGACGGCTTCCCGGGTGCCCTGCCACCGCCTCCGACCCCTGTGATAGCGTGGAGGCATGACTATTGACGGTGAGAGCAAGCGCGGGGTTACCCGCCAGGCAGTGAACCTGCTGCTTATTCGCCGGAACGGGGCACGCTAGAATCTGCCGCAACCGTTCCGGCTTTTTGACGCGGCATCTCACCTTCGCATCCTTTCTGATGCACCGCCTTGACCACGGCTGCCGGGGACCGATACCCGGCACGGTACGAGCCCCACAAGTGGGGTAGAGCGAGACGGACCAACCAACAGGAAATTCATCATGAAAAACCACCAGAAGCCCAGCCCCATGCCGGTACACAAGTACCGCCCTTTCCACGAGCAGATTGTTGTTGACCTGCCGGACCGCACTTGGCCGGATAAGGTCATTGAGAAGGCTCCGCGCTGGTGCGCAGTGGATCTGCGTGACGGCAACCAGGCGCTGATTGACCCCATGGACACCGACCGTAAGCTTGCGATGTTCAAGCTGCTGGTGAAGATGGGTTACAAGGAAATTGAGGTTGGTTTCCCTTCGGCGTCGCAGACTGACTTTGATTTTGTGCGCACTCTCGTTGAGGACGGCCACATTCCTTCGGATGTGACCATTCAGGTTCTGGTGCAGGCGCGTGAGCACCTGATTGCCCGCACTTTTGAGGCGATTGAGGGCGCACCGCAGGCGATTGTGCACTTCTACAACTCGACCTCCGTTCTGCAGCGTCGCGTGGTGTTCAACCAGGATCAGGAGGGCGTGCTGGATATCGCCCTGCAGGGTGCGCGCCTGTGCCGCAAGTACGAAGAGCAGATGATCTCTGACACTAAGGTCATCTATGAGTACTCGCCCGAGTCTTTCACCGGCACTGAGCTGGAGTACGCGGCTCGCGTGGTGAACGCTGTGGCTGAGGAACTGGAGGTCGGTCAGAACGGCCGCGAGCTGATTGTGAACCTGCCCGCTACCGTTGAGATGGCTACCCCGAACGTTTACGCCGACTCTGTCGAGTGGATGGACCGCAACCTGAACCACCGCGAGCACATTGTGCTGTCGCTGCACCCGCATAATGACCGCGGTACCGGCGTGGCTGCTGCTGAGCTGGGTTACCTGGCGGGCGCTGACCGTATTGAGGGTTGCCTCTTCGGTAATGGCGAGCGCACCGGTAACGTTGACCTGGTGACGTTGGGCCTGAACATGTACACCCAGGGTGTGGATCCGCAGATTGATTTCTCTGATATTGACGGTATCCGTAAGACTGTTGAGTACTGCAACCAGCTGAAGGTGCACGAGCGTTCGCCGTATGGTGGTGACCTGGTGTTCACCGCGTTCTCTGGTTCTCACCAGGACGCTATTAAGAAGGGCTTTGAGGCTCTGGAGCGTACCGCTGCTGAGGCTGGTAAGACCGTGGATGAGGTTTACTGGGAGGTTCCGTACCTGCCGATTGATCCTCGCGACCTGGGTCGTACCTATGAGGCGATTATTCGTGTGAACTCGCAGTCCGGTAAGGGCGGTATGGCGTACCTGCTGAAGCAGGATCACGGTCTGGATTTGCCGCGTCGTGCTCAGGTTGAGTTCTCAAAGATTGTTCAGGCTCGTACTGACGCTGAGGGCGGCGAGATGACCAGCGAGAAGCTGTGGAACATCTTCGCGGATGAGTACCTGCCTGCTGCTGATCCGCAGAACCGTTGGGGTAAGTACCGTATTGAGTCGATTAACATTGATTCGGCTGATACTGGTGCGACCAATCTGCGTGTTGGTCTGAACATTGATGGCCACACCTACACCCGTACTGCTTCGGGTACCGGTCCGGTGGATGCTCTGCAGAACATCCTGTCGGGCGAGGGCGTGGATATTCGCGTGATGGATTATTCGGAGCACACCATGTCGTCTTCGTCGACTGCTAACGCGGCTTGCTACGTTGAGGCTGCTGTTGGTTCTCGCGTGCTGTGGGGTATTGGTGTGGACAGCTCGACGACTCGTGCGGCTTTGAAGGCGATGATTTCGGCTGTGAACCGTGCGCTGCGTGATGAGCGCCAGGCGTAGGCGATAGCGTACATGCTTTGTGCAAGGTTTTCGGGTGACCGTTAGCCGCGCATGAAGCGGGGGCGGGACGCATACTGGGAGTATGTATCCCGCCCCTTACGCGTTTAATGTGCGCAGGTGTTGTGTGCATCGGCGTGCTGTGGGGCGAATAGTCTGCAGAGAGGAACTCTCATGAAAAGCTACGAATGCTGCTAGTGATGACCCGTTTGAGGTGCAGTATGCGCAGGCGCGGGTGCATCCGTACCAGTTGTTGTTGCGCGATATTTTGGATGCCGAGTTTGCGGTGCTGTACCTGAGTGAGGAGGAGTTCTCGTCCCGTACGGAGCCGCCGCAGGATGTGCGCCGGCCCGGTGAGCATCGTGGTGAGGAGGAGAGCTTCAGCGCCTGGGCTTTGGCGGATCAGCAGCAGCCGCTGGCTCGTAAGCCTGCTCTGGTGGGGTGGGTTCCGACGGATGACCCGAATGCCGGTAAGGTCCCCAGTGATGTGTTTGAGAATGTTGACCCGCAGACTGGTTATCTGAGTCCTTTCGATTGGGATGCGGATGATTCGGCGTGGTTTGAGTGGGCTAAGCCGCTGATTGCGGTGGGTACTCACCTGGGTGGCACTCATTTTTATGCGCAGGCTCTGCCGGAGGGTCTGACGGCTCGTTATATTGAGTTCGATGAGTTTGATGTGCTGAATTTTGGGTGCGGTAGCGCTGTTTTTGATTTTGAGACTGGTGTTTTTGACTGGTCGTGCGGCTAGTACGCTTGCGCCGGTGACGCACCTTTGACGCGCCGGAGAGCGCGCATTTGAGGTGTTTGCGCGGCCTCCTTGAACCGTGGAGGGGCCGTGGATAAGCCCCGGATGTACCGCGGTGTACCCCCTGAAACGGTACCCTGAGCGTTTCACAGTGTGGACGGGGCGGTTTGCGGAAGTTCCACATCACCTTCGGCGAACCGCCCCGGGCGGGTGCGCCTCCTGTATCCTTGAATGCGTGGAATGGATTCAAGCAATTATTTTGGGCTTCGTTCAGGGCCTTACCGAATTTCTGCCGATTTCATCATCGGCGCATCTGAACATTGTTGGTCAGATCCTGCCGGAGAGGGCTGACCCGGGCGCCGCGTTTACCGCAATCACCCAGCTGGGTACTGAGACTGCGGTTCTGATTTTCTTCTGGCGCGATATTGTTCGCATCCTGAAGTCCTGGTTCGGGTCCTTGACCGGCCGCGTACCACGTAACGACCCGGATGCCCGCATGGGTTGGCTGATTATTATCGGCTCCCTGCCCATCGGCGTTCTGGGCCTGCTGCTGGAAGACTACATTGACACCCAGTTCCGCAGCCTGTGGATTGTGGCGACCATGCTGATTGTCTTCGCGGTGTTCCTGGGTCTTGCGGACCGTTTCGGCCGTGAGCAGCGTGAGCTGAAGGACCTGACTGTCCGTCACGGTATTCTGTATGGTTTCGCACAGGCGTTGGCGCTGATCCCGGGTGTTTCCCGTTCGGGCGGTACGATTACTGCGGGTCTGTTCATGGGTTACACCCGTGAGGCTGCGGCTCGTTACTCGTTCCTTCTGGCTCTGCCGGCAGTGTTCATGTCTGGCCTGTACAAGACGTTCAAGGTGTTCACTGGTGCTGAGGCGACTGGCTACTACGGTATCCCCTCGACTATCGTTGCGACTCTGGTCGCGTTCGTGGTGGGTTACCTGATGATTGGCTGGTTCTTGAAGTACGTGTCTTCGAAGTCCTACGGCATTTTCATTTGGTACCGCATTGCGCTCGGTATCCTGATTTTCGTTGGCCTGGGCACTGGCGTTCTGAACGCTACTTCTTCGGCGTTCTAAGGCTTTAGCCCTCAGCGTGATATGACATACCCGTCCGTGAGTTTCTCACGGGCGGGTATTCTTATTGGAGTAGATTTTTTGGCATCCGCATGCCCTGAGGTTGGGCGGCGGGTGTGGCGCGTCCACCGGTTGTGGGCGTTTTTACAGAAAGGAAACCCATGCGAGCTTGGGATGCCCCCGCCTCTGTGACTCTGCCCGGTCAGGCTGCGCTGCCGCGCATTTTTGATACTTCTGCCGGTGAGATTGTTCAGGTTCAGGAGGATAAGGCGGCGAGCCTGTACGTCTGCGGTATCACCCCGTACGACGCGACGCATATGGGTCACGCCTCCACCTATGTTGCTTTTGACTTGCTGCACCGCGCCTGGCTGGATGCGGGCGTGCCGGTCACCTACGTGCAGAACGTGACCGATGTGGATGACCCGCTGCTTGAGCGTGCGACCGCCACGAACGTGGATTGGCGTGAGCTGGCTGAGGATCAGACGGAGCTGTTCCGCACCGATATGAAGGCGCTGAACGTGATTCCGCCGGCGCACTATGTGGGTGTGGTGGAGTCCATTGAGTGGCTGTTCCCGCTGATTGAGGACCTGTTCCGCCGCGGTCTGGCGTACCGCGTGCCCGGTTTCACGGACGAGCAGGGTGTGGTGCATCCTGACGGTGACGTGTACCTGGATCTGAAGGCCGTGCGTGAGCTGCCCGCGAATGCCGAGGGCTACTCGTGGGCGCCCGGCGAGGTCTGCCACTTGAGCCGTGATGAGATGCTGGAGATTTTCGCTGAGCGCGGCGGCGACCCGAACCGTGCCGGTAAGCGTGACGCACTGGATCCGCTGCTGTGGCGTGTTGAGCGTGAGGGCGAGCCGAGCTGGGATGCCGGCGAGCTGGGCGCGGGCCGCCCCGGCTGGCACATCGAGTGCACGATGATTGCCCGCCGTTTTGTGGATGGTTCGCTGACCGTTCAGGCTGGCGGTAACGACCTGACTTTCCCGCACCACGACCTGGGTGCGGGCCATTCGTGGGCTGTGTCTGCACGCCCGCACGCTAAGCATTACGCGCACACCGGCATGGTCGGTTTGGATGGCCACAAGATGAGCAAGTCCCGCGGCAACCTGGTGCTGGTTTCGCGCCTGCGCGCCGCCGGTGAGGACGCGAACGCGATTCGCCTGGCGATTATGGGTCAGCACTACCGTTCGGATTGGTTCTGGACCGACGAGCTGCTCGAGCACGCGAAGGCCCGCCTGGATACCTACCGTCACGCGGTGTCGGTGGCCGAGGGCCGCGAGGGTTCGAGCGATGAGGCGGCGGTTGAGCTACTGACCGCTGTGCGTGAGGCGCTCGGCGAGGACCTGAACGCTCCGGCGGCGCTGGCTGCTGTGGATGCGTGGGCTGTGAAGGCTCTGGCGGACACCACCGTCGGTGGTGGCGCGCTGGTGCGTGACATCCTGGCGGCACGCCTGGGCGTGGTCCTCTAAGATGGCTTCGTCGGTTATGGAGGAGCTGTACGCTCTTCGCCCGTATGACCGTGAGACGGTCGATGCGCTTGCCGCAGAGATGTTAGCTGAGGTTCGCGCGTACGAGGCGCAGAAGGAAGCGTAGGGCTTCTGAGGGCAACAAAAGGGGTGGGTGACTCTGGAATAACTCCAGGGTCACCCCCCCCTTTTGCGTTTAACCGGTTGTAGAACCCGATGACTGGTTATCACGCCCGCGGGGTAATGCGCCACAGCCGATTTGCAGACTCCGCTAAAATAGAAAAGGATTTTTTCCGTCCACAGTTCGCCGCGACGGCGAACAGCACAGACTGACCCAAACCCGAGGAGAACCACCCCGTGAGCAGCGGCACCCACACCCCTACCGGCGCAATCAACCGCCGCGGCCCCTTCCGCCCCGGCGAGCGCGTCCAAATCACTGACGAACGCGGCCGCATCACCACCATCACCCTCGCCGAAGGCGGCGAATACCACTCCCACAAGGGCTTCCTCAAGCACGACGACCTCATCGGCGCACCCGAAGGCACCGTCATCGCCAACACTCACGGCATCCTCTACCAGGCGCTGCGCCCCCTCTACAAGGACTTCGTGCTCTCCATGCCGCGCGGCGCAGCCGTCGTCTACCCCAAGGACGCCGCCCAGATCATCGTCAAGGCAGACATCTTCCCCGGCGCACGCGTCGTCGAGGCCGGCGTCGGCTCCGGTGCACTGTCCATCGCGCTGCTGCGTGCAGTCGGCGACTACGGTTGCGTGCACTCCTTCGAACGTCGTGAAGAGTTCGCAGACGTCGCCCGCGGCAACATCGAAACCATGTTCGGTGGACCCCACCCGGCGTGGAAGCTGAGCATCGGCGACCTGCAGGACACCCTTCCGCAGGTTGAAGAGCCCGGCAGCGTCGACCGCGTCGTACTCGACATGCTCGCACCCTGGGAATGCCTGGACGCTGTAGCGGAGGCGCTCGCACCCGGCGGCGTGCTCATCTGCTACGTTGCGACCGTGACCCAGATGTCCCGCCTGGTTGAGGGCATGCGCCTGGACGGCCGCTTCACCGAACCCGAATGCGACGAAACCATTGTGCGCGGCTGGCACGTGGAGGGCCTGGCGGTCCGCCCCGACCACCGCATGGTTGCACACACCGCGTTCCTGGTCGTGGCTCGTCGCCTGGCTGACGGTGCGGTGCGTCTGGCACCGAAGCGTCGCGCGTCCAAGACTGATTTCTCTGAAGAGGATATGAACGCGTGGATTCCCATGAACGTGGGTGAGCGTGAGGTGACCGATAAGAAGATTCGCCGCGCAGCCCGCGATGCGAAGAACCTTGCCGCTCACGCCGCACGCGCGAACGAGATTGCGCTCGAACAGAACGGTACCGCGCAAAACGACAGCGCAGCAGCTGAGGCGACTGAATCCGCCGAATAATTTGAACCACCTTTGACCTGCGGGGGCACGGGCGTTGCCTGGAGCCCCCGCGGTGCACTCACCGGGCTACTCGCCTTACCTAATACCCCGTATCCGCAGCGAGTAGCCACCGATTAGGACGAACAGCTAAAGGAGCTACCGTGTCCACCCACGAATCTGCAGATCAGGCAGGAACCCCCCAATACGGCACCGCCCACAGTGCAGCCAGCGCGGCACCGCACTACTCGGCTGCTTTCGGGTCGACCTCCCTGCCCGGCAGTCAGCCCGTCAGCGCGCAGGAGTATGACGCCGTGCTGCGCCGACTCTCCGCGGCGGAGGCAACCCGCGACAATATGAGCCGACAGATTCGTGGTGCGGGGGAGAAGAACCGCAAGCTCGTCGAGGCCATCACCAGCATGCGCTACCAGGTGGAGCGTCTGCGCGCGTCCCTGTCGCAGAACGTTATGCCGCCGCTGAATTCGGCGATTGTGCTGGCGGTGCATGAGGGTCAGACCATGACCTACGAGCAGGTCGCTGATGATAAGACCCCCGCCGAGATTGATACGTACCTGGATGTTCAGGTGAGCGGCCGCATGATGCGTATTCCCGTGTCCCCGCTCATTGACCTGTCGACGCTGACCCCCGGCATGACCGTGCTGCTCAACGACAAGACCGAGGCGGTGCTCGCCCTGGACACCGAGCCCTTCGGTGACGTGGTGACCGTGCGTGAGGTGCTGGATGAGCAGCGCGTGCTGGTTGATACGTCCTCGGGTGCTCAGCAGGTGGCGCGCGTGGCTGGTTCCCTCGACATTGAGCAGCTGCGCACCGGCGACGCGGTCACCCTCGACACCCGCACCCGCATGCTGACCTCGCAGGTTCCCGCCTCCCGCTCGCAGGAGCTGGTCCTGGAAGAGATTCCGGACGTCACCTACGAGCAGATTGGTGGCCTGGGCGCGCAGATTGAGCAGATTCGCGACGCGGTGGAGCTGCCCTACCTGCACCCCGAGATTTTTGAGCGCTACCACCTGGCACCGCCCAAGGGTATTCTGCTCTACGGTCCTCCCGGTAACGGTAAGACCATGATTGCTAAGGCTGTGGCGAATTCCCTGGCGGCTCGTGCGGCTGCGCTGAACCCGGGTTCGGCTACTCGCGGCTACTTCTTGAACATTAAGGGCCCCGAGCTGCTCGATAAGTTCGTCGGTGAGACGGAGCGTCAGATCCGCGATATTTTTGTTGCCGCCCGTGAGAAGGCGGAGGCGGGCCACCCGGTCGTCGTGTTCTTTGACGAGATGGAGTCGCTGTTCCGTATGCGCGGTTCGGGTCGTTCCTCCGATATTGAGACGACCATCGTGCCGCAGCTGCTTGCCGAAATTGACGGTGTGGAGTCGCTGCAGAACGTCATTGTTATTGGCGCGACCAACCGTGAAGACCTGATTGATGCCGCCGTGATGCGCCCGGGCCGACTCGACCTGAAAATCCGCATTAACCGCCCGGACGCCGCCGGTGCGGCAGAGATTTTCGGCCTGTACCTGACCGAGGACCTGCCCCTGGACGTTGCGGAGGTGGCAGCCGCCGGCTCGACCCGCGCCGCCCTGACCGCGATGATTGCGGCGGCGGCAGGTCAGCTGTACGCGCGCACCCCCTCCACGGCGTACGCTGTGGCGACTGTGGATTCTTCCATGGTCGTTGGTTCTGGTGCGAGCGCGAACCTGTCCACTCACACGCTGTACCGCGGCGATTTCGCTTCGGGCGCGGTGATTCGCAATATTGTGGATCGCGCAAAGAAGGCGGCGATTAAGGAGCAACTGCAGGCGCTGACTGCCGGCGATAACGCAGCGGGTGTGGGTATTGGTACCCGCCACCTGCTGGAGGCGGTACGCGCCGAGTTTGAGGATCAGGTGGACTTGCCGCCGCTGCCCGATATTGAGGACGCGCTCACCGTTGCCGGTGTACGTGGCCGTCTGGTGTCGGTGGAGCCGCCGCGCTAAACCGAGCGCCCGCGCCATGAGTCGGACGGCGCGCACCCGCTAACCTGCGCGCTCAGCCCACACCTCGCGCTTACCCCGCTATACAACCGGCATTACCGCAGGTCCAGACTTTATATAGGAACCCTTCAGGAGAAACCCATGAACTCCACCCCCAGCTACGGCGTGCACCGCATTATGGGTGCCGAAACCGAGTACGGCGTCATCGCGCCCTCCGCACCGGGCACCAACCCGACCGTGCTGTCCGCACTGGTGGTCAACACCTACGCCAAGCTCGCCTTCCGCCGCGGCGCCGCCTTCCGCGAGCAGCTGCAGCGCCGCGCCCTGGCGGATGAGCTAACCGCCGAGCAGGCACGCCAGGCAGAGAACTACTCGACCGAACCCGCACCCGCCGCCCCCGAGGGTCAGTGGCTGGGCGAGTCCGAGTCGCCGCTGCGTGATGCGTTCGGTCAGGTTCAGGACGCCTCCACCGCCCACTCAAGCCAGATGACGCACACCCGTACCGAGCTGACCAGCGAAGACATCGCCCTGGAGATTATGCGTGAGGCGGGCGTTCAGGCACCGGGTGAGCCCGCTGAGCCGCGGAGCGCCCTGGATGCGCTCGCCGGTGTACACGGCCGCGGTGGTTTCCCGGAGCGTCTGGATTGGGACCGCGTGACCATGAACGCGATTCTGCCTAATGGTGCGCGCCTGTATGTGGATCATGCGCATCCGGAGTATTCCTCGCCGGAGGTTCTGACCCCCGCCGACGCGGTGCTCTATGACGCTGCCGGTGACGCGCTGGCGTACGAGTCGCTGGTGGAGCTGGGCAACCACGCGCAGGATTTGCCGCAGGTGAAGCTGTACAAGAACAACACCGACTCGAAGGGCCAGTCGTACGGCGCCCACGAAAACTACCTGATTAGCCGTTATGTTCCGTTTGAGCAGGTTGCGGATGCGCTCCTGCCCTTCTTTGCGACCCGCGCGATTTTTACGGGTGCGGGCCGTGTGGGTATTGGTACACACGGTGAGGTTCCGGGTTTTCAGATTAGTTCGCGTGCTGATTTCTTTGAGCGCACGATTGGCCTGGAGACCACGATTCGCCGCCCGATTGTGAATACGCGCGATGAGCCGCATGCGGATGAGTCGAAGTACCGCCGCCTGCACGTGATTCCGGCGGACGCGAACCTCTCGCACTACTCGAACCTGTTGAAGTTCGGCACGGCGGCGCTGGTCATGAACCTGATTGAGTCGCACAGCGAGCAGCACCCGGTGCTGCCGGGTGTGCGTCTGTCCGATCCGGTGGCGGCGATGCACGCGGTCAGCCACGACCTATCGCTGTCGGTTCAGCTGCCGTTGGCGCCGTCTTCGGCGACCCTGCCGAACCCGGTGTCCACGAGTGGTTCGGCGAGTGCCCTGCAGATTCAGCGCGCCTACTATGAGGCATCCCGCGCGCACGAGGAGTCGAACCCGGCAGGTGTGGATGCTGCGACCGCGCAGATCCTCAACCTGTGGGGTGAGGTTCTGGATGCCCTGGAAACCAACCCGCTCTCGCTGGCGGATCGTCTGGATTGGGTGGCGAAGTATGCGCTGGTGCGCGGTTATGTCGCTCAGGGCGTAGATTATGCGAATCCGAAGTTGAAGGCTTTGGATTTGCAGTACGCTGATATTGACCCGTCGAAGAGCCTGTATCACCGTCTGGTGGCGCGTGGCCGTATGCGCACGCTGTTCTCTGCGGAGCAGATTGAGCGTGCGACGACCGAGCCGCCGCGTGAGACGCGCGCGTTTTTACGTGGCACGCTGATGTCCCGCTGGCCGGAGGAGATTCTGGGTATTAACTGGGATACGGTCTCGTGCCGCGGCAGGTATTCGAAGGATCTGACTCGTTTTACGATGATGGAGCCGACCCGCTACGGTGCCGCCCAGGTGGAGCCGCTGCTGGATGAGGTAAACCATTCGGATGCGTTGCTGAACCGCCTGCGCTAGCAGCACACCCCCTAAACCCACATAAACTCACATTCTTCCCCGGGGCGAATACCCCCATTCAGAAGAGTAAAAACCACATAACCCACAGGCGGGGTGCAGTAAGGTCCGGGTACCAAAACCCTTATACCCCGCACCCAACCCCACTAAAAACTTATTTGTCCACAACCGAAAACCCCTTGAGGAGAGAACCATGAGCCGCGAACGCATCAGCGCACAGCAGACCGAAACCACCGCAGCCGAGCAGGAGCAGGAACTGACCCTCGCCGCCTCCCACGTTGTCTCTGACGTGAGCGAGGTCGACGACCTGCTCGACGAAATTGACGGCCTGCTCGCTGAGAACGCTGAAGATTTCGTCACCGGCTTCGTCCAGAAGGGCGGCGAGTAACCGGCGCACCTGCGCGCCGGGTCAGCATCATGGAACACCGTATTTTCGGCATTGAAAGCGAATTCGGGCTCAGCTACGTCCCGCACGGGCTCGGTCGGCTGAGCATCGAAGAGTCCGCCGCCGCCCTTTTCAAGCCCGTCCTGGATCAGTGGCGTTCAACGAACGTCTTCCTGCCCAACGGCGGTAGGCTCTACCTTGACGTGGGTTCGCACCCCGAGTACGCCTCCGCCGAATGCGGCAGCATTGACGAACTGCTCGCGCAGGAACGCGCCGGTGAGCTGCTTTTCGCTGATCTGGCGCGTACCGCCCGCAAGCGCCTGCTCGCAGGCTCGGAGGGCCGCCCTCTCGACGGTGAACTGTACCTGTTCAAGAACAATGTGGATTCGGCGGGCAACTCCTACGGCAGCCACGAGAACTACCTGATCAGCCGCAAACTGCAGTTCAACGACCTGATTGCCCAGCTCGTGCCGTTCCTGGTGACCCGCCAGATTCTGGTCGGTGCCGGTAAGACCCACCCGAACGGCGGCCCGGTGCCCGGTTCGACCGACCCGGCGTCCAGCACGGGTGTGCCTTCGTATTCGTTCTCGCAGCGTGCCGACCATATTTGGGAGGCGGCGTCCACCTCAACTTCGCGCGCTCGCCCGCTCATTAACACCCGCGATGAGCCGCACGCGGACGCTTCGAAGTTCCGTCGCATGCACGTCATTAATGGCGATTCGAACATGGCGGAGCCGACGACCCTGCTGAAGATTGCCAGCACCGACCTGGTGCTACGCATGCTGGAAGACCGCTTCCCGGTCACCAGCCTGGATATTGTGTCTGTTCCGGCGGCTCTGCGCGCTATCAGCCACGACCTGACCGGCACCGCAACCTTCGAAACCACCGACGGTAAGCACTACACGGCGTTGAGCGTTCAGCGTCACTACCTGGATGCGGCACGCCAGTACGTGCAGCAGTACGGCGCGCACCACCACCACGTGGAATACGCCCTGGACCTGTGGCAGCGCACCCTGGACGCTATCGAGTCCGGCGACTACAGCAGCATTGACACTGAGATTGACTGGGCGATTAAGAAGAAGCTTCTGGATGCGTATATTGCCCGTGCCCGCGCGGCTGGTCAGCCTGCCGATTATGCGAGCGCCCGCATCCGTCAGCTGGATTTGGCGTACCACGACATCGACCCGGAGCGTAGCGTCTTCCACGCGCTGGTTCGTCGCGGTGCGGTCAAGCGCATCCTGCCTGAGGGTGCCGCGGAGGCGGCGAAGACTCAGCCGCCGAACACTCGCGCTCTGCAGCGTTCGCGTTTCATTAATGCGGCGGTTGCGGCGGGGGAGCAGTTCACCGTGGATTGGGTGCATTTAAAGCTCAACGCCTACCCGCAGCACACGCTGGTGTGTAAGGACCCGTTTGCTACCGGCAGCGAGGAGCTGGAGGAGGTGCTGAGCCTGTTGGCGTCTAAGGCGCGTCAGCATCAGGAGGCGGCATTTCCGCCGCCCTGCTAAACAGCATTGCTAGAAACTCTCTGATGAGGGGAAACCCGCCGGCGGTCAGGGTTGTCAACCTTCGGGAACGCCTCGGCCGCGACACAGCCTGAACACAGCTACGTGCCGTAGCATAAAACAGCTAAACCTATACCTGTAAACTGTTCTGTGGCACACGGGCACTCACACGCCCCACTCTCACAGAAAACCCCAGAGGATAACACTATGACCAAACGCTCTAAGCTCACTATTTTCGGTGCCAGCGCGGCTGCTCTCGCGCTTGCACTGTCTGCATGTGGCGCGCAGTCCAGCGGCGACCTGTCTAAGGTGAAGTACACCTTGAAGAACGCGACCGCTGAGCCTGAGGCGTCCTTCGCGACCCCCTTTGCCGCTTCTAGCCCCTCCGCGTACGTGATTGAGGAAGGTAACGGCGAGTCCATCAACGATGGTGACTACGTGCTCGTTGAGGCTGCCGTGTTCAACGGCACCGACGGCAAGCTTAACGGTTCCACTTACTCCAGCGAGCCGATTCTGCTGCCGATTAACGATCAGCTGAAGCAGGCTGCACCGCAGGTGTACGAAACCCTGAAGAAGATTAAGGTTGGCGGTTCTTTCTCGTACACTACCAACGTTCTGCAGCAGCGCAGCACCGCGGGTGTGACCACTACGACCGCTTCGCCCGGCGCCGCAACCAACGTTGAGGTGTACACCGTGAAGACGAAGCTGCCCAAGTACGCAACCGGTAAGGCTGTTGAGGCTGACCCGTCGCTGCCGTCCTTCACCCTGGATGAGTCCACCGGCAAGGCTGAAATTAAGCTGCCCGATAACAAGCCGGAGGTCACCGAGCTGACCGCTAAGACCCTCATCGAGGGCGAGGGCGCCGAGGTCAAGGAAACCGACACCGTGTACGTGCGCTACATTGGCGTGCAGTACTCCGACGGTAAGGTCGTTGACGGCAACTACGCCGCCGCCACCCCGATGGGCATCTCCCTGCAGGGCGTTATCAAGGGCTGGACTCAGGGCCTGAAGGGCAAGAAGGTCGGCTCCCGCGTTGAGCTGGTCATCCCGGCGGACCTGGCGTACGGTAACGACACCGGCGGTTCCAAGCCTTCGGGCACTCTGGTGTTCGTTGTTGATATTCTGGGTGCGGAGGAGAACCCGCAGACCCTGCAGCGTGCTCAGGCGGCTTCTAGCGCAGCTGCTGCGGAGGCGTCCGCTTCGGCAACCGCTGAGGCTTCTGCGACCGCAACCCCGGCAGCGTCCGCTTCGGCAACCGCACAGTAGCCCGGCGCCCACATTTTTATATAGTGTTTTATACAGCGCTCGCCGCTTATCCTGTATGGGCGGCGAGCGCACCCACTATTTCGATTCATTTCGAACCAATCAAAGGAGACACCCATGTCTTTCGGTCAGCGTAACCTCGACCGCGAAAAGCCTGAAATCGATTTCCCCGAGGGCGACGCCCCCACCGAGCTGGTCATCACCGACCTGATTGAGGGCGCAGGCGCTGAGGTTGTTCCCGGCTCCCGCGTGCTCACCCACTACGTTGGTGTGGCATTCTCCACCGGTGAAGAGTTTGACGCGTCCTGGAACCGCGGCGAGCCGCTGCCGTTCCAGGTGGGCGTTGGCCAGGTTATCCGCGGCTGGGATGAGGGCCTGCTCGGCATGAAGGTCGGCGGCCGTCGTCGCCTGGAGATTCCCGCCGACATGGCGTACGGTGACCGCGGCGCTGGCTCGGTCATTAAGCCCGGCGAGTCCCTGATTTTCGTGGTGGACCTGCTGGACGTCCGCTAAGGACTAGCCAGGTTCTCGCGTAAGAGACGTGTAGCCCGGTGCTTTCTCCCGTTTGTGGGAGGGGCACCGGGCTTTTGCGTACCCGCACGCAAAGTAAGTGCCGCGGAACACACACGGTATGATTGAACCATGTCCACCGCAGCTCAGCTTTACATGACTCTTCACCGCCTCGCCACCGCCGCCGAGGCACCCGACACCGCAACCCGAACCCAGGGCATCAGCCGCAACGAGCTACTGACCCTGCTCGGTGTCAAGACGCGCGCGAACGGCTCCCTCAGCGAGTCGCAGGAACGCGCCTTTGAGCGAGCCAAGCAGACCCTGCGTGATGCCGGCGCGCGCATCACCCACGTGACCACGGACCTGGGGGAGCGCTACCGCCTCGAAACCAGCGACGCCGCACAGCTGCCCGCCTGGAACCCTACCGCTGAGGAATTCCGCCTCATCAACACCATCCTGCGCGGTTGGGAAGGCACCGAACTGCAGGATGACGCCTACCGCATCCTGCGCAAGATTGCGCTCACGAGCGAGCACCTCACCGATGAGGCGCTCGCCGCCGCAAAGATTCAGGACCCGAAGACCGGTAAGCGTCAGCGCGCGAAGAACCTGTACAGCTACCGTGAGCCCCTTCAGCGCATTTACTTTAGCGATAACCCGCACCTGAACGAGCTGTTTACCGCCTATGCGGAGCGTAAGACGGTCACGTTCACCTACCAGACTGCCGCCGGTGCGACCCGCACGCAGGAGAAGGTCAGTGTTGCCGGTATTGGTTACCGTTACGGCACCTGGTACTTTGTCGGCTACTACACTGAGAGCGCGGCGCGTAAGGAGTACACGTTCCGCGCCAGCCGTATTCAGAAGCTCACGATGCTTTCGCGTATTGATTCGACCCCCATTAACGCGACGTTCAATGCCAAGAACTGGCTTGAAGACATTAAGGGCTACGAAGAAAGCCTGATTGTTGCCGAGGTCAACGCCGATTCCACGCTGTCGGCGCCCTTCACCGTGCCCTCGTACGGCACGATTGATAGCGCCGTGGCGGCGACGAGCTACAGCTGCGTTATCGAGCCGCCCGCCGAATCTGAGGACGCGCCCACCCGCCAGCGTGATAGCTACGCCGCCCAGCAGCAGCTCTTGCGCACCCTCACCGACCTGCACAGCGGAGCGGTCGAGGACCCCGGCACGTGGAGCAAGATTGACCAGCGTAACCGCAATAATGTCCTCGATGCCCTCGTCGACCTGATTTTGGGTCTGCACCGTGCCGACCGCTGGGCGAGCGCCCACGGTGAAGAGCCCATGCCATTGAACCAGCTCAACGCCCTCTACAGCGTGGACACCGACAAAAACCGCGACCTCGGCAAGACCATCATTCCCGAGATTTTCGCGCAGGTAGACACCGTACCTTTCGACGCCGACCCCAAGGACCCGGACGCCCTCAAGCCCAGCTACATTAATCTGCTGCCGGACTTTGGCGGCGCGACCCCGCACACGCTGCTGAACTACGCCCGCCTCACCGACACTGAGCTCGCTATCCTCGTTTTCACCCTGTCCGCCGCAGATATTCTGCACCCGGCGGATGCGCGCCTGGGCAGTATCCGCCAGGCGCTCGCCGCCGCGTACCCGAACGCGCCCGTTTATGCGCAGCACCTGTGCTTCGCCCCGGAGGAGCCTCTGCTGCAGGAGGCGACTGCCGCCCTGAGCAGCGGCAACGCCGTGACCATTGGTTACGGTACCTCTGAGCGTGCCGCGGATCGTCTGGTGGATCCGTATGCGCTGGTGTTGCACCGCGACCACATGTACCTGCATGCGTGGTGCCGTACCGCTGAGGAACGCTACTATGCCGCGCGTGGTGAGCAAGTCCCCGAGTACGTACCCGAGGCTTTTGCTCACGCAGCCACCGGCGAGGCAGGAAACAGTGAGACTGCCGACAGCCAGGCGGGAAACAGCGAGGTGGCGGATTATGAGGCAGGGGAGAAGACCCCCACTTTCTGGCGTAACTTCCGCCTCACCCGCATCAACCACATCCACGAGGCGGGTGCGGGTCGTGCCCACCCGGTCACCGGTGACACCGTCCCGCATTGGCACGCGCAGCAGCACAGTACTCAGACCAACCCCTTTGCTGAGTTGCGTATTCACCCGACCGAGCATATTCCCAGCGGCGAGCCGCTCGATACTCTCACCGCAACGTACATGCGTCGAAGCACCCACCACGTGAAGAAGGCTTCACGCACCCAGTACGTGCGTATTCACTACTACAACAACGCCCACGGCGCTGGCGATAAGAACATCCTCGACACCGTCATCGCGCACCGAGGTGCCCTCGAACTGGTCGGTCCTGCGCACCTGCGCGCGGCGTTGCTTGACCAGTTGCAAACCCTCAACGCGAGCAGCCGCAGGGGTGTGCCCGCAGAAAAATAGAACTTCACCCACAAGCAAAAACACCCTAAAAACCCATCTAAGGCGCCAAAACATTAACCTAAAACTTGTATAATGGTGCTCATGTCTTGGTGGTTCTGGATTTTGCTATGGGGCGCGCTCATCATCTGCTCGCTCCTCTATTTGGCATGGTTCACCTACAAAGCACTCACTCGCGGTTTCACACTCCTTGACGAAACCGTAACCTGGGTCGAGTCAATCGAGGGACAATTCGACGCAGCGCAAGCGAACGCAAGCCGAAAACTCCCACGAGACACCACCCTCGGGGTATTCACACCCATCACCGAGGCATACAATAACTACGAACAAGGTAAGCAGACACGCAGGTCTGAGCGGATCAAGCGACGGGTCTCCCGACGAGATCGACTCGGCCAACCTCAAAACATCGGAGACCTGCTCTAACAGAAAGGCACACCACCATGGGCCAGATTTTCAGCCACCCCGCGACCATCATCGTCGTTATCCTCCTCATCGTCCTGCTCTTCGGCGCACCCAAGCTGCCCGGCATGGCACGCAGCCTCGGCCAGTCCATGCGCATCTTCAAGACCGAAGTTGAGGGTCTGAAGAACGACTCCAAGAAGGACCCCCGCGAGAAGGACGGCGAAGAGGTCGTCACCGCTGAGGTCGTAGACAACGGCAAGGACGGCAAGACCGAAACCAAGTAACGGTCCCGCCACCGATGCACCAAACCCGTGCCAGCCCACCGGCCGGCACGGGTTTTGCGGCACCACCCCATAAACACCCCACCAGACCCCCTCAGCCGAATCACACACGGCACCGACACCCAGAGGACACCACGTGGCAACACCCGACCAGGACGTGCGCAACCGCAAAATCAATCCTGAAGCACGCATGGAACTCAAGGAACACCTGCGCGAATTCCGCGACCGCCTCATCAAAGCGGCTATCGCAACCATCATCGCAGCCATCATCGGTACGGTCTTCCTCTACCAGCCTTTCATCGAAATGATCTCTGCACCCCTGCAGCAGATCAACGCAGAAACCGGCCGCAACGCAAACCTGAACTACGGTAGCGTCGCATCTCCTTTCGACCAGCTGCTGAAGGTCGGTATGTACATCGGCCTGGTGATCGCCTCTCCCGTCTGGCTCTACCAGGCGCTGCGATTCCTGCTTCCGGCACTGCACACCAAGGAGAAGAAGTATCTCTTCGGCTTCCTCACCGCATCTATTTTCGCGTTTGCCTGCGGTGTCGCCATTTCGTACTTCACCCTCCCCGGCGTGGTCTACGCACTGCTGAAGTTCACCCCCGTCAACGAAAGTAACTACATTGACGCGGGCGTGTACATCTCCTTCATCCTGAAGTTCGTTGTGACGTTCTCCTGCGCGTTCATCATCCCGGTGATTCTGGTTGGCATTAACATGCTCGGCCTCATCCGAGGCAAGACCATCCTGAAGTCCTGGCGTTGGGTTGTCGTGCTCGTTGCAGTGATTGCAGCGCTGACCGCACCCGGTAGCGACATCATGATGATGTTCGTGCTCATGGCGCCGCTGCTGATTTTCTTCTTCGCAGCGATCGGCATCTGCATGATCAACGACAAGCGCCGCGACCGCAAGCTTGCCAAGCTGGCACAGGGGTCGGATGAAGCAAGCCTGAACACCGCAACCAGCAGTGAAGACCTGGCGAAGATGGGTTACTTCGAGGAAGAGAAGACTTCCTAACTAAATAGTTCGCATTGAGCGACGTAGCCGCAAGGGGCGGGGTACAGAGAACCTGTATCCCGCCCCTTTCGCATGCCCAGACATACCCAGATTAGAGTGCCCAGATTCGCATGCCGGGAAAGCTTCTAACGTCGGCTCGCACGGCACCTCCATAGCGAGATTCACAGGGAGCGTTATACCGCGCCGGATGCGCTCGCTGTTCGCCCATACCGGATTAGTGCCCGTGCAGGATGCTTTCTGGAGGCTCGCGGCGGGCGAACCGTTACACTGGACATACTATGAGCAAGCACCACGCACAGTCCGACGCACACACTTCTAACGCTTCTAACGCACAGACCCCGGCGGAGCGCACCGACTACGCTGCCGCCTACACCGCATCCCGAGAGCGCGCCGCCTACGCAAAGACCGCCCTCGGCGCTTTTGAGGCGTCCCTTGAATTTCCGCTGGATGATTTTCAGCGTCAGGCGTGTGCCGCCGTGGAGGCGGACCGCTCCGTCCTCGTTGCCGCGCCCACCGGTGCCGGTAAGACCATTGTGGGTGAGTTCGGTATCTACCTGGCGTTGCGCCGCGGCATGAAGGCGTTCTACACGACCCCCATTAAGGCGCTGAGCAACCAGAAGTACCACGACTTTGTGTGCGCGTACGGTGAGGATTACGTGGGTCTGCTCACCGGCGATACGAGCATTAACACGGAAGCACCCGTGGTCGTGATGACCACCGAGGTGCTGCGCAACATGCTCTACGCCAACTCGACCACGCTGACCGGCCTGGGCTATGTGGTCATGGATGAGGTGCACTACCTGGCGGACCGTTTCCGTGGTGCAGTGTGGGAAGAGGCGATTATTCACCTTCCCGAGCATGTGAACGTCATTTCCCTGTCGGCTACGGTGTCGAACGTTGAGGAGTTCGGCGCGTGGCTGGATACGGTGCGCGGCGGCACGGACATTATTGTTTCGGAGCACCGCCCGGTGCCGCTGTGGCAGCACATGATGGTCGGTCACCGCGTGGTGGACCTGTTCGTACCCGAGGACAACTCCGCACAGGGCAAAAACCACACCCAGGGCAAGAACCAGGAGCCGGAGGAGAAGCTCTCCCGCAAGCAGGCGAAGAAGGCACAGAAGGCTAAGCAACGCGGCGCATCCGTGGAGGCGGGCGCTAACCCGCTGCTTGCCGGTCTGCGCCTGAACCCGCAGCTGAAGGCGCTACGCCCCGGCTTCCGTTCGAGCCCGGGCCGCGGACGCTACGGCGGCAAGCGTGAACGTTTCCGTCACCGCCGTGAAGGCTGGCTCAATGAGACGTTCAGCAGCGGCGAGCGCGGCGGCTCGAACCGTCGTGACCGTTTCAGTAACAACCGAGATTTTGATGCGCGCGGTGAGCAGAAGCCTCTGCGTCCGCAGCGCATTACCCGCCCGGAGATGGTGCGCGCCCTCGACAAGCAGGGCCTGCTGCCCGCAATCTGCTTTATCTTCTCCCGTGCCGGTTGCGACGGCGCGGTCAGCCACTGCGTATCCGCCGATATTACGCTGACCACCCCCGAACAGCAGCAGACCATCCGCGCCTACATTGCGGAAGCGACCGCTCACCTGGACACCCGCGACCTGAACACCCTCGGCTACTACGAGTGGCGTGACGGCCTGATTCGCGGTATCGCCGCACACCACGCCGGCCTGCTACCCCTATTCAAGGAGGTCGTCGAAACCCTCTTCGCCCAGGGCCTGATTAAGCTGGTCTTCGCCACCGAAACCCTCGCACTGGGCATCAACATGCCCGCACGCACCGTGATCTTGGAGAAGCTCACCAAATACAACGGTGAATCCCACGTAGACATCACCCCCGGCGAGTACACCCAGCTAACCGGACGCGCAGGCCGCCGCGGCATCGACATCGAAGGCCACGCCGTGGTCATGTGGCGCCCCGGCATGTCCCCAGAACACGTGGCAACCCTCGCCTCAACCCGCACCTACCCGCTGAACTCCTCATTCCGCCCCACCTACAACATGGCGGCAAACCTCATCGCCTCCTACGGCGCCGAACGCACCCGCAAAATCCTAGAATCCTCCTTCGCACAGTTCCAGGCAGACAAATCGGTCGTGGGCGTCGCCTCCCGAGTACGCAAAAACGAAAGCGCCCTAGAAGGCTACCGCGAAGCAATGGCATGCCACCTGGGCGACTTCACCGAATACGTCCAGCTCAGCCGCCACATCGCTGAACTGGAAAAGAAGGCATCCAAGAGCAACGAACGCCACGCCCGCGCGCAGGCACACCACAGCATCCAACAGCTACTGCCCGGCGACATCATCTACATTCCGCACGGCCGCTCCCGCGGCTACGCAGTCGTCATCACCCGCTCCGATTCTCACGCCGACCCGCGCATCGGCATCGTCACCGAGGACGCGCACCAGCGCACCGCCTCAACCCGCGACTTTGAGGGTGCCGTCGAACCGGTCTCACGCATCAAGATTCCCAAGCGCCTGAGCCTCAAGACCCCCAAGGAACGCCGCGACACCGCAAGCCGCATGCGCCAGGCGCTCTACGACGGCCGCGCCCCGCGTGCGCTCGCGCAGCAGAACATTCCGGCTCGTCAGAACAGCATTGACGCGCAGCTGGAGGCTCTGCAGGCTCAGCTACGTAACCATCCGTGCCACGGCTGTTCCGACCGCGCGAACCATATGCGCTGGGCCGAACGCTGGCAGAAGCTCAACTCCGAAACCGAAGGGTTGCGCCGTCAGATTGCGCGTCGCACCAACACGATTGCGCAGGTCTTCAACCGCATTTCGCGCCTTCTGGAGAGCTACGGCTACGTGGAACGCACCGAGGACGGCGAACTGTCGCTGACCACCGGCGGCCAGGCTCTGCGCCGCATCTACGGCGAGCGCGATCTGCTGACCGCCCTGTGCCTGGATGCGCACTTCCTCGACGGCCTGGAGCCCGCCGCCATCGCTGCAACCGTTGCCGCGCTAACCTACCAGGGCAAGCGCGACGCGGTGGAGTACCTGGCGCACTACCCGCACCCGTCCCTGCGCGCACCCATTGCGACGATTACGCAGCGCCTCGCCGACCTGAACGCAGCCGAGGAACAGTTCAAGGTCAACCCGACCCCCGCATGCGACTTCGGCCTGGTCGAGCCCATGTACGCCTGGGCGAACGGCGCGCACCTCGCAAAGGCAATCGAGGACACCGGCCTTGCCGCCGGCGACTTCGTACGTTGGGCAAAGCAGGTACTGGACGCCCTGGACCAAATCGCGCACATCCGCTCACTGGACCCGGTCATTCGAGCCCGCTGTGAAGAAGCGATTGAGGCGGTACGCCGCGGCGTAGTCGCCCTGGACGTCTAGCCCGCGCCTTAGCTACACCGTACATAGTGCTACACCGCGCCCGACCAGTTCGGGCCACCACCCCCGCTACTGTGCATTGTTCTACATCATCTAAGTTCCGCCTCATCTAAGGACGAACGAACTACCACAGGCAGCGGGGGTGCTTCTATACTCAAATGAGACGCTCAGCTAAGCTACGCGAGCACAATCGACGTGCCCGCCCTCGTGTGCGCTCCGGCGCGCCTCAATGGTGAAAGGATTCTAATGTCTACCCGTATTTTCGTAGATGGTAGCGTGTACAGCCCCGTCGACCCGTACGCAACCGCAATGCTGGTCGAGGACGGCTTCGTCCGCTGGGTTGGTTCCGACTCCGGGGCACGTTCTATTGCTGACGAGTCCGCCACCATCACCGAACTCGACGGCGCCCTGCTGACCCCCGCCTTTGCACGCGCACTGGCACCGGTCGCAGGCAAAGAAGCACCCGAAATCCTCGACTACCTGCAGGCATACCGCGCAGCCGGCTACCACACCCACACCCTGCTCGCCGGCATGGAAGACGTACCCGACCTCGTCTCCGCACTCAGCTACTACAGCGCCGAACACGGTACCCCCGACATCCGCCTCATCCTCAACGCCACCGGCATTGAAACCGACGAGCTCATCAGCGCTATCAAGGCACTACGCCCCCTCACCGAAGGCGAACGCGCCGTCAAGGGCCTGCAGCTGGTCGGTATCTCTGTCGCACCCGACGAGGCACCCGCAGCAGCACAGGTAGCCGAAGACGCCGCACTCCTGCTCTCCATCGACGCATCCACCGGATTCACCACCGCAGCCGACGCAGCGCTCGCCGTACGCGAAACCCGCCCCTGGCTCTCCATCCGCCTCGACGCAGCAATCAGCACCCCGCAAGACCCCATCACCGACGAATACCTCACCCAGCTGGCAGAAGCACGCATCAACCTCGGCCTCAGCGTCTGCGAACCCGAAGAAGACGAAACCGCCAACGACACCGTCCAAGCACTCCTCGCACACGCCGGGGGAGAGGTACGTGAGTCGGTAGCTTCCGTAGCCCGCCGCGCAAACGCAGCAGGCACCTCCATCGCGCTGGGTTCTGATGCTCAGCTGTACGCACCCGGCGCCTGGTCCCTCATCCGCGAACTCGTCAACGACGAACACGGCATCTCCGCACGTAGCGCCTTCGCCGCCCTCACCCGCGGCGTATACCGCCTCGCCCACGAAGACAACCCCTTCACCGGCCAGCTCACCCCCGATACCCCCGCATACGTCGCACAATGGCGCGTCGAAGCCCTCATGGTCCAGGCACCCGACTCCCGCGTCGCGTCGTGGAGCACCGACCCCCGCGCTCGCATTCCGTTGCTTCCGGTGCTGGATGAGGATTCGCCTCTGCCCATCCTGGAATCTATTTACACTGAAAGTAACTAATTTTTTAGCTTATCAGCACCTTTTTAGGCAGTTTAGGGGCAGTGGAAGCCCCCGCTGGTTCAGCTGCCCACATGTTTACCCGGTATACTGGATATCTACACTGCCTGTTTTATATGCACCTGTGAGGGAGTAATATGCGCGTTCTAACTGTCATCCCGACGTATAACGAGAAGGAGAACCTGCCCGTCGTGGTAGAGCGTCTTCGCAAGGCAGCTCCCGAGGTGGACATTCTCGTGGTGGATGATAACAGCCCCGACGGCACCGGCCAGATTGCTGATGAGCTGTCGGCTAAGGATTCCCAGATTCACGTTCTGCACCGCACCGTTAAGGACGGTCTGGGGGGCGCATACCTCGCCGGCTTCGATTGGGGCCTTGAGGCAGGCTACGACATTCTGATTGAAATGGACGCTGACTGCTCGCACCAGCCTGAGCAGCTTCCTTCCCTGGTTCGTGCAGTGGAGGCGGGCGCTGACCTGGCTATTGGTTCGCGTTACGTGCCCGGCGGCAAGACCAAGAACTGGCCGGCTCACCGCCAGATTCTCTCTCGCGGCGCTAACCTGTACACCCGCCTGATTCTGGGCACCTCCATCAAGGACATTACCGCTGGTTTCCGTGCGTACCGTCGTGACGCTCTGCAGCGCCTGAACCTTGACGGTATTGACTCGAAGGGCTACGTGTTCCAGGTGGATTTGGCGTGGCGTTCTGAGCAGGCTGGTCTGAATATTGTTGAGGTTCCGATTACTTTCGTTGAGCGTGAGATTGGCGCTTCGAAGATGGACGGCAACATTATCTTCGATTCCATGTCTAAGGTGACTCGCTGGGGTCTGACCAACCGTGTTCAGAAGCTCAAGAAGGCTCTGGGCAAGTAAAACATCCCTCGTTCTGAGACTTATACGAAAGGCCGGGGCGGATACATAACGTATCCGCCCCGGCCTTTTTCTGTTTTCTCTGGCACTCTTTCCTGGCTCACGTATCGACGAAGCCACCACCAAAAGAAGAAAGCCCGCTCAGAGCGCAAATGGCTCTTAGCGGGCTTCTACAGCCTTTCTACGGCGTGTCTACAGCGCTTTTAGAGCGCGTAGTGCTTGCGGTAGTATTCCAGGCGGTCTTCCAGGGTCTTTTCCAGCTCTTCGATGCTGCGACGTTCCATGAGCATGTCCCAGTGGGTACGTGCGGGCTTCTCTTCTTCGGCGTCTGCGGTGGAGTCGCCGTTGACGAGGTATGCTTCCTTGCCGGACTTTGCGGTCCATACCGAGGGGATTTCTGCCTCTGCCGCGAAGGTCACGAAAACGCGGTCACCGTCTGCGGTACGGTATTCGACGCGCTGGCGGGGCGCGGGCTGTACGTTCGATTCGGTTTCCATCGACTGGGAACCCAGGCGCATACCGCGCAGGCTACGATCGCTCATTTTTCCTCCAGTGTCGTCGGGTGCGCCTTGTGGCGCTTTAGGCATAACGTTGGGCGGGGGAGAGCTATTCCCTCGAACGTTTACAAAACATCCATTATATCGGTAATAGTCTCCACCCGCCCAGCGTGGTGGTGTTTATTCGGCGTGATTTTTGGTGATTCGCGCCTTTTTATGCGTTAGATTCCGCGTTTAGCCGTTGATGCCGTAGCTTCCGGGGGCCTGCGGTGCGCTCTTGGGAGCCTCTGCTGCGGGCTTCTTCGGTGCGTCCGCAAGGTCGGATGCGGGCAGGGTGCCGAATGCGTTGCCCAGGCCGCGCAGTGCATCGCCCAGTTCGGTCGGGATGAACCAGAGCTTGTTGGCGTCGCCTTCGGCGAGCTTGGGCAGGGTCTGCAGGTACTGGTAGGTGAGCAACTGCTGGCTGGGGTTGGATTCGTGGATTGCGGCGAAGACCTTCTGCACGGCTTCGGCTTCACCGTTTGCGCGCAGGATTGCGGACTGTGCGTCACCTTCCGCACGAAGGATCTGTGCCTGCTTTTCGCCCTCTGCACGCAGGATGGCTGCGCGGGATTCACCTTCTGCGGTCAGAATGTCGGACTGCTTCTGGCCTTCTGCGGTGAGGATTGCGGCGCGGCGGTCACGCTCTGCACGCATCTGCTTCTCCATGGAGTCCTGGATGGACACCGGGGGCTGGATTTCCTTGATGTCCACGCGGGAGACGCGCAGGCCCCAGCGGCCGGTGGTGGAGTCGAGTACACCTCGCAGTTCCGCGTTGATCTGGTCGCGGGAGGTGAGGGTCTGCTCCAGGTTCAGGCCACCAACGACGTTACGCAGGGTTGCGCTGGTCAGCTCGTCCACGGCGCGAATGTAGTTGGTGATTTCGTAGGTTGCCGAGCGGGGGTCGGTGACCTGGAAGTACACGACGGTGTCGATACCAACCACGAGGTTGTCTTCGGTAATCACGGACTGCGAGGGGAAGGAAACCACCTGTTCGCGCAGGTCAATCAGGGGCAGCACGCGGTCAACTACGGGGATGACGATGTGCAGGCCGGGGTTGAGAACGGCGTGGAACTTACCCAGTCGTTCAACGATGCCGGCTCGTCCCTGCGGGATGACGCGCACGGTCTTTGCGAGCATCGTCAGTACGAAGAGGATGAGTAGGACCGTCAAAATAAGGCTGATAGGCATTGTTTCTCCTTATCGGTGAGTTATATGGTGTGTTTTTGGTATCTGAACCTGCTTCTAGAGCCGGTATTCAGATGGGTCTTAGGTGTGGGGGAGAGGCTCTACGATTGCGGTAGCGCCCTCAATGGCTCGTACCCTCGCGTGTGATCCGGCAGGGAGCGTTCCGGAGGCGGTGCGCGCCGTCCAGGTATCGCCGGCCAGTACCACCAAACCGGTTTCACCAGTCACATCTTGAGTGACGCGCACCTCAGCGCCAATGAGTGCTTCGGCATTAGTGACAGCTCCGGTAGCTGATTTATTGAGTTTCTTCAGCAGCGGCGGGCGCAGGCCAAGAACCAGAATCAGGCAGATAACCACGAAAATAACGGTTCGAATCAGCATGTTATCCACGAAGGGCGATATTGCTGCGGTGACGCCTGCGCTGATCGCCAGCATGAGAAAGAACAGGTCGAGGCTGAGCATTTCTATGACGGCGAAAACGAGGGCGAGTGCAACCCAGAGTGTCCAGGGTGTCTCAAAGAGCCAATCCACGAGTTTTCTCCTTTGATGTACATCAACCGGCGTGGTTGACATTGAATCTGCATACGAGGCGACAGCACCTTCGTGATGCGGGGTATATCCATTATTTCAGGTGGATTGAGTACTGGCGACGGTTATGGTGACTGAGTGAGGTTAATACATGAACTGTTAAGACTTTATTTAGATACGGGGAATCTTTGGTTCATTCTAGACCTCCCTAAAAAGCCGATAATATACATTATGTAAAGTAGACCTATTTTTCACTACCCCACCGACGGTTCACCGGTGCTTTCGATACTCTGGCTGGCACGGGTCGGTCGAGCCTGCGCTCCTCGTGGTGCGACTACGCTGTCCTCGTCCGCTGTTCTACGTTCCGGGCACCTCGGCTTTCTCGACGCTCAGCTACACGCTCGAACTCTCTACGCCGCTCACATCTCCTCGTCGTTCCGTTAAGCGACAGGCACCCGAGACCCCGCACCCTTCGGTGCACTCTGTTCGTCTCGGGTGCCTGCTATCTATCGATTTCTAGAGGATTTCTAGAGCTTTCGACCCCCAGAGCTCCTAGCCCTTCTCAGCTCGGCTTCTGAAATCAGCCCCGAGGCTCTCGCCTCTGGCTACTGATTCCCTAGCCCTCCGCGTGCTTTTCGCTGAACTCTACCCAGGCGTTGAGCACTCGCTCCGCTGCACCGGATGCAATGGACTCGCGCGCATCGGCCAGGGCCTGAGTGAAGCGCGTCTCAAAGCTCTCACCGTTGGTCGGGCGGTAGGCCACCAGGCCTGCGGCCGCGTTGATGAGCACGGCGTCGTGAATAGCGCGCAGCGGGCTCTTCGGGGACTCCCCCTCCCCCGCCAAAATGGCGCGGAACACACCCGCGTTGTACTCGGCGTCGCCGCCTCGCAGCTGCTCCAGCGGTGCGTTCTGCAGGCCGTACTCGGTCGGGTCAAAACGGTACTCGGTCAGTTTGCCGTCTACAGCCTCCCACAGGCGGCTCGTGGTGGCGATGGTCAGCTCGTCCAGGCCGTCGTCTCCGCGGAAAATCAGGGCGTGATCGCCGCGCTCGGCGAAGACGTGAGCCATCTTCTCAGCCATGACCGGGTTTGCCACGCCAATTGCCGAGGACTTCACGCGGGCCGGGTTGGTCATGGGGCCCAGGTAGTTGAACGCGGTCGGAATACCCAGCAGGCGGCGGGTCGGGCCCACGTGGCGCATGGCCGGGTGGAAGGTCATGGCAAACAGGAACGTGATGCCGGTCTCGCGAGCGCACTCGGCGACGGCGGGAATGGGCATGTCGAGGCGGATTCCGAGGGCTTCGAGGACGTCTGCGGAGCCGGATTTGGAGGTGGAGGCGCGGTTGCCGTGCTTGACGACGGTTGCACCGGCTCCTGCGATGACGAGGGCGGCCATGGTGGAGATGTTGACGGTGTTTTGCTGGTCGCCGCCGGTGCCGACGATGTCTACGGCGTGGGGGTCGATGTCGACGGTCTCGGCTTTGGCGATCATGCCGGCTGCGAGCGCGCCGAGTTCTTCGGGGGTTTCGCCCTTGGAGTGGAGGGCGGTGAGGAAGGATGCGAGGATTGGCTGTTCGGTTTGGCCGGTCATGATTTGGTCCATGGCCCAGGCGACTTCGGTGTCGCTGAGGTTCTGGTGCTTAATCAGTTGGTTGAGGATGTATTTCCAGGTGATTTCGTGCGTAGTCATGTTTTAAGTGTAAAACCCCCGTCGCGTATCTGCACGGTTGGGTGCAGTATGCGAGACGGGGGTTTGTTAGGCGTGTTGCGCTTTAGTGGTGGGTGTCTTCGGTTTAGTGGAAGGAGTCACCGCATGCGCAGGAGCCTGCTGCGTTGGGGTTGTCGATGGAGAAGCCCTGCTTTTCGATGGTGTCTTCGAAGTCGATGGTGGAGCCGTCGAGGTAGGGTGCGCTCATCTTGTCGACGATAACCTCTACGCCGTCGAAGTCGCGGACTGCGTCGCCGTCGAGGACGCGCTCGTCGAAGTAGAGCTGGTAGATGAGGCCGGAGCAGCCGCCGGGCTGGACGGCGATGCGCAGGCGCAGGTCGGTGCGGCCTTCCTGTTCGAGGAGGGTGCGGACCTTGGTCTGTGCTACTTCGGTGAGGTTGACGCCGTGGGTCGGCAGTTCGATGGTGGTTGCACTCATTGGTGTTGTCCTTTTGTTTTGTTGGTTGCCCGTGTGCGTCGCGTGTGCGTCGCGTGTGGGTGTTTTAGCCTTCACGATACGCGCCCGGGTGTTTGATGTACAACCTAGGGTGTGCATAGTTCGCCGGGGGCGTGAGTGTTGATGTGGGGGCTTGACAAATAATTCTGCTTCTAGGATACCGAAAAAGTGGGGGTTGGGGTTTGTGACCCTTCTCCCCCACTTTTTGTGGATGTTTCTCCCCCGCGCTTCTTGAAGCTTTCTAGCCGAGTGGGTGCTGGTCAGCGAGCGCGTTTAGCGAGCGCCGAGTGCGCTGAGCAGCAGTGCCTCCGCCAGGATTGCGTTCTTGAAGTCCGGGATGTACAGGGACTCGTTGGCGCTGTGGGCGCGGGTGTCGGGGTCTTCCACACCGGTGACCAGAATCTGTGCCTGCGGGAAGGTCTGCTTCAGGTCGGCGATGAACGGAATGGAGCCGCCCATGCCGGTCTGCACGGGTTCCAGGTCCCAGGCGGCGCGCATGGCGTCCAGAGCGGTCTGCGCACCGTCTGCGTCCACCTCGGTCGAGAAGGGCATGCCGGAATCCACGGCGGTGTAGCTGACCTCGGCGCCGTGGGGTGCGTGGGCCTTGATGTGCTCGGCGAGCGCGCGGTGTGCGTTTTCGGGGGTGTCGCCGGGTGCGAGACGGGTGCTGATGCGTGCTCGGGAGAGGACTGCCAGGGTGTTGGAGGAGGTTGCGATGGAGGGGATGTCCATGCCGATGACGGAGATGGCCGGCTGGGTCCACAGACGGGAGGCGACGGTTCCGGTGCCTGCGAGGGGTACGGAGTCGAGGATTCCGGAGTCGTTGCGGAAGTCCGCTTCGGCGTATTCGAGTTCGGGTTCGGGGGCTCGGTGTAGGCCTTCGACGGCTACGGCGCCGGTGGCGTCGTGCAGGGTTGCGAGGAGCTGTGCCATGAGGGTGTGTGCGTCGAGCATGGGGCCGCCGAACATGCCGGAGTGGATGGCGTGGCTGCCGACGCGTACTTCGATGTCGCCGGATGCGACGCCGCGCAGGCTGGTGGTGAGTGCGGGTACGCCGGCGCGCCAGTTGGCGGAGTCTGCGACGATGATGTAGTCGGCGGATAGTTCGTCGCGGTAGGTGTTGAGGAAGGAGACGAAGGAGGGTGAGCCTGCTTCTTCTTCGCCTTCGATGAAGAGTTTCACGCCGAGTTTGAAGTCATCGCCGAGGGTTTCGTTGATGGCTGCGAGCGCGGCGAGGTGTACGAGGATGCCTGCTTTGTCGTCTGCTGCGCCGCGGCCGTAGAGGCGGTCGCCCTTGCGGGTGGCGACGAAGGGTTCGATGTTCCAGAGGTCGAGGTTGCCGGCGGGCTGTACGTCGTGGTGGGCGTAGAGCAGGATGGTCGGGTAGCCTTCGGCGGCGGGGCGCTGGGCGATGACGGCGGGCATGCCCTGCTTTTCGGTGCCGTCGGCGGTGGTGTAGGTGGCGCGTTCGATGCGTGCGTTGTCGAAGCCTGCCTTGCGGGCGAGTGCGGCGGCTGCTTCTGCACTGCGGTCGACCTGGGTGAGGTCGTGGGATTCCCAGGCGATGGAGGGAATGGCGACGAGGTCGGTGAGGGTTTGTAGGGTGGCTTCGAATCGTTCGTTGATTGCGTCGTTGAGGGCGCTGTGGTGGGTGAATTCAGTAGTCATGTTTCTACCTTACATCGCGGGGTGTGGGGGTGTGTTATTCGGGGTCTTGCGGTGGGGTGGGGCTGTGGTGTTTCAGGCTCTGACGTGGTTTTGTTGTGGAGGGGGTGTATCTGTGTGTGTCGGGTATGATGGGAGGGTGTTTGGTCGTAAGAATAAGAAGGCTGAGACTGAAGCTGCTCAGCCGCAGGTTGTAGAGGAGCCGCAGGCTCCGGTTGATCCGAAGTTTACCCCGAAGAAGGGCCGTCCGACTCCTTCGCGTAAGGAGCGGGAGGCGGCTCGTCATAGGCCTCTGGTGGGCGGCGGTGATCATGCGCTTGCGAATGATCGTGAGGCGCGTGCTGAGCTTCGTCGTCGTGAGCGTGAGGATAACGCTAAGCTTCGTGCTCGTCAGAATGAGGCGTTGCGTGGCGGTGATCAGCGTTTCTTGCCTCTTGTGGATCAGGGTCCGCAGCGTCGTTACATCCGTGATTATGTGGATGCGCGCCGTAACCTGGGCGATTTCATGCTGATTGTTCTGTTGGTTCTGCTGGTTGGCGGCTGGATTGCTCAGGGTGTGGCTGGTACGTCTACTGCGGCGGCACCGATTTATTACGGTTCCGTGTACGCAATGTATGCGCTGATGATTCTGTGGGTTGTTGACTACTTCATTTTGTGGCGCAGCCTGAAGAAGAAGCTGATTGCTAAGTTTGGCGAGGTTCAGCGTGGTTCTGGCATGTATGCGTTTAACCGTGTGATGATGATTCGTCGTATGCGCCGCCCGGTTCCGATGGTGAAGTACGGCGAGTACCCGCGCTAGTTGTTAGTGCCCTGTGGCGCGGTCCCGTGTTGGGGGTTGTGTTTGTGGGGTGTGGGGAGAGGTCCTGATTGTTTGGGCCTCTCCCCTAGTTTTATGCCCGCTACCCTCTTATGCGGCGAATGTAACGCTTAGACGTCGATTTGGGAGTAGAGAATCTGCCACCTGCCGTCGCGGTGTTCGAGGGCGAAGATGTAGATTTCTTCTTCCTTGTCGCTGCTCCAGGTTTCTTGGCGACCATCTGGTTCCACGTCGGTTTCTTTGTCCCATTCGTGGCGGGTTTTCAGGCGGTAGGTTTGGTCGTCCTCGGTCCAGGGCTCGCCGACGGGCTTGAAGTATTGGATGCCGTCGATGACCCAGCCGCCGCGCCGGTAGAGTGCTTCTATTTCCCGGTAGATTTTGAGTTCTCCGTCGTTTGTCGAGGAGAGGAATTCGCGTGCTTTGCTGTAGTCGCCGGTTTGGATGCCGTAGTTAATCCACTGGTTCCAGGCGTCCATGGTTTTGCGGATGCCGGCGGCGGTCTTTTCGCGGTAGCCGTCTTCGGGGGCGTTGGGTTTGGGAACGTTTTGGGCGGGGCCTTTGGCGTCTGCTTTGCGGTATTCGCCGGCGCTGTTGCCGGTGCTTGAGCTACTGTTGGTGGCGGCCCTGCCGGAGGCGGTGGATCCGTCTCCTGCAGTTGTGATGTCGTGCGGCACGCAGGCGGTGAGTAGGGTGCCGAGGCCGAGGAGCGAGCCTCCGGTCAGCATCGAGCGGCGGTTCAGCGCGTTGGGGGTCATGGGTGGTCCTCCACATCGTTGTAGTGCATGATTTCCCGTCTATCTCCATTATGCGGGGGTGCGCGCCTAGAACCCGTTATTGGTCTATTCCCATCGTCCGGTTGTTGCCCGGTTGTTGCCCGGTTGTTGTTCGTCCAATTACGCGAGCTGTTTGCCCGCGCAGAAACGCAAAAGGGGGCACCGCATCCACCCCAACGGGTAGAGAACGGTGCCCCCTCAGCACGCCGGGAGCGTGAGGCTCCCTCCCCCGCCAGTTACCCGGCGAGGCGTAAACCTTTTAGCGGCGAGCGCGGCGCAGCTTCACCAGGCCGCGGTTAATGTGTGCCGCCCAGAGCGGGCCCTCGTACAGGAAGGCGGTGTAGCCCTGCACCAGGTCGGCGCCAGCGTCCAGGCGTTCCTGCACGTCCTCGGCGGTGGTCACGCCGCCGACGGAGATGATGGCCAGGTCGTCGCCGATTTCGCGCTTGAGCAGGCGCAGCACCTCGAGGGAGCGGGGCTTCAGCGGCGCGCCGGAGAGGCCGCCGGCACCGATTTCCTTGACCTTGGTCATATCGCTGGTCAGGCCCAGGCCTTCGCGGGCGATGGTGGTGTTGGTGGCGATGATGCCGTCCAGCTTCAGCTCCTTGGCCAGGGCCGCCACCTCGATGATGTCCTCGTCGACCAGGTCGGGTGCGATCTTGACGGTGAGGGGTACGTGGCGGTTGGGGCTGACGCGGTCTGCCTCCTCGCGCACGGCGGTGAGCAGCGGGCGCAGCGACTCGATAGCCTGCAGGGTGCGCAGGCCGGGGGTGTTCGGGGAGGAGACGTTGACAACCAGGTAATCTGCCTGCGGTGCCAGGGTGCGGGTAGAAATCAGGTAGTCGTCGATAGCGTTCTCGAGCTCAACGACCTTGGTCTTGCCGATGTTCACGCCGATAACCGGGCGTACGGCGCCGCGGTATTCGGTTTCGAGGTCTGCGCGGGCGGCGGCTACGCGCGGGCCTGCCGCTGCGGCGCCGTCATTGTTGAAGCCCATGCGGTTGATGACGGCCTTATCTTCGACGAGGCGGAAGAGGCGCGGCTGCGGGTTGCCGGGCTGCGCCTGACCGGTGATGGTGCCGATCTCGACGTGGCCGAAGCCGATACCAGCCAGCGCGGCAATGCCCTTACCGCCCTTGTCGAAGCCCGCGGCCAGGCCGAAGGGCGAGGGGAAGGTGATGCCCATGACGGTGGTTGCCAGTTCGGGGGCGGGCTGGAAGTACTTGCGCAGCGCGCGGGTGATGCCGACGTTGCGCAGGGTCTGAACGCCCCAGAAGCCGACGTGGTGTGCCTTCTCGGGGTCCATGCCCTTGAAGAAGATGTTGAAGAAGGTCGGGTAGATGCGCATTTGTTCTCCCTAGTGTTGGAGGGTATGGGTGGTTTGTGGGCGGCGAACCGGGTCGTCGCGTTGGGGCGCTAACGCCTGGGCTTAGTGGTCGGCCTACTCGGCGGCGATGGCGTCGACTGCGCCCCCGTAGCGGCGGTCGCGGCGCGCGTACTCTTCGACGGCTTCCCAGAGGGTGCGGCGGTCGACGTCGGGCCAGAGCACGTTCATGAAAATCATCTCAGCGTAGGCGCTCTGCCACAGCAGGAAGTTCGAGATGCGCTGCTCACCGGAGGAACGCAGGAACAGGTCAACGTCGGGTAGGTCGGGTTCGTCCAGGTACTTCTGGATGGTCTTTTCGGTGATGCTGCCGGGCTTGAGCTTGCCCGCGGCTGCGTCTGCCGCGATGGCTGCGGCCGCGTCAGCAATTTCTGCGCGGCCGCCGTAGTTCACGCACATGGTGAGGGTGCAGACGGTGTTGTCGATGGTTTCGCGCTCGCAGAGCTCGAGCTCTTCGATGACGCTCTTCCATAGCTTGGGTCGGCGACCGGCCCAGCGGATGCGCACACCCCAGGTCTTGAGGGTTTCGAGCTGGCGCTGCAGCACCTCGGTGGAGAAACGCATGATGAACGCGACTTCGCTGGGTGAGCGCTTCCAGTTTTCGGTGGAGAACGCATAGGCGGTCACGTACGGGATGCCCATTTCGATAGCGCCCGCAACAACGTCCAGCAGTGCCGCCTCGCCGGCGCGGTGGCCCTCGGTGCGGGGCAGGCCGCGTTCGTTGGCCCAGCGCCCGTTGCCGTCCATGACGACGGCGACGTGCTGGGGGATGAACTTCTTCGGGATGGGAGGCGGGGTTGCCCCGGTGGGGTGCGGGGGCGGGGGTACGGGCTGGGTGCGTGCCATGTGTGCCTTTCTTCCCTGGCGGGGGTTCTCCCCCGGGGTTGTCTGCCGAGTTATGCTGTTAGCTATTTTACCGTGGCACGGCACGCATGGGCGGGCGCTTCGGGTGTTATTTTGCGGGGGTTTCCGCCTCGAGCGCCCCGAAGGTTTTGAGAGGGTGCTCCAGCAGATTTTGGGTGGTGGCGAGGTAGAGTTTGAGGATTTTATCGGCGGTTCCGCGGGGTGCGGCGTCGATGGTTTCCCAGGCGCTCGGGTTGGGGCTGGCGGCGGCGAGCGCGTAGGCCAGGTCTTCGGCCGTGAGAGCGGTGAGGGGCGCATCAGTGGCGGGGGCGCACTTCGGGCAGAGGACGGTGTACTGGCCGTAGGTGTGGGCAGTGTGGAAGGCAAGGTATCGGCCCGGGGCTTCCGCCGTGCCCTCCCGAGCCGTGGCTTCGGGCGTAAGTGGGGTGCCGCATCGGGTGCATCGCTCGCCGATGAGGGGCCAGCCGGAGCGGTCCATGGCGCGGGCCAGGTAGCGGGTGAGCACGCGCTGGGGGGTGTGCTGCGCGTGGGCTAGGGTTGCGAATGCCCCGTGGGTGAGCGTGTACAGTTCGGTGGTTCCGGCGTTGTTTTGGGTGAGGTCTTCGGCGAGTTCGGCGATGGTGGAGGCGCACGTGTACGCATCGTAGTTCGCCATGATGGGTGCGGTGTAGGCGTGCAGGGTCGCCGCCTGGGTGATGGTGTGCAGATTAGTACGACCGCGGCTGAAGGACAGGTCGGTGTGCATGAACGGTTCGAGTCGTCCACCGAATTTGGAGGTGGGTTTGCGTACGGCTTTGGCGACGGCGTGGGTGATTCCGCCGTCGCGGGTGAGCATGATGATGATGCGGTCGGTTTCGCCGAGTTTTTGGGTGCGGAGGATGAGGGCGGCGTCGCGCCAGGTGCGGGGTTCGCTCACGGGTGTCTCCGTTCTCGGTACATGCTCGGTAGGTGCGTGGTGGATGCTCAGTAGATGCTGAGGGCAAGATCTACGCGGGTGTTGTGGGTACGGTTCGACCCCTGCCGTATTACCCCGCGTAGGGGGTACCGGTCAGGGGTCGGTTCGTAACGTATGGGCGAGGCGCTATTTAGTCCTCGTACTCAATATCGTCGTCGATGTCGTCTTCATCGTCGAGGATTTCTTCAAGGTCATCCTCGTCTTCATCACCGTAGACGCTCAAGGGAGTGACCTCGTTGTACGCCTCGAAGAGGGCATCTTCGTAGGCTTCGAAGGCGTTGGCGATTTCTACGTATGCCTCATCGACGGCAGAGTCGTGCTCGCCGGTTCGGTTGACGACGGCGGTCAGGTGCGCCTCCAGCGCGTCAAGGAGGCGGGTGAGTTCGGTGCGAGGATCAATGCTCATGCCATTTATTCTACTACCTACAGGCCGATGGTGTGCGCCGGGCGGTCATGCGGCGGTTTAAACGCGGAACTATGAACGGGTGCGGCAGGTAAATCAGCGGGTAAATTCGGTGGCGTGAAGAGAACACCAAAGCCAGAGCGGTAAGCCCAGGTTGGTCGAGTCAGGCTCGGCAAGCCAGATTGGTCAAGCCAAGCAGCACGCGGCGCATCAAACCCCGCATAAAAACCTTACAGACACAGCGAACCCGCCGTCCCCAGGTCCCCTACCCCTCAAGAGGCGGGTGCCGGGTGCGGCGGGTTCTTCTGTCGGTTAGCTCAGCTTGACGCTGCACCTACTGAATGTTTGCTTCTTACGGGTTGAGCCCGAGAGAATGAGAAGCCGGGGTTTTAGAAGCCCAGGGATGCTGCGGATGCGCGGATTGCCTCAGCGGATGCCTTCAGCTGTGCCAGCTCAGCCTCGTTCATGGGAACCTCGAGCACGCGCTGGATGCCCTCACGGTTGACGATGGTGGGCAGGGACAGTGCAACGTCCTTGAAGCCGTACAGCTCGCCTGCAATGGTGGTGGAGACGGGCAGCACTGCGTTCTGGCCGCCGAGGAATGCCTCAGCGATACGTGCGCCGGAGATACCGATTGCGTAGTTGGTGGAACCCTTGCCCTCGATGACCTTGTATGCTGCGCGCATAGCTTCGGTTGCCAGTTCTGCACGGACCTCTTCGGTGAAGACGGGCTTGCCGTCCTGCTCCCACTCGGTCAGGGGAACCATACCGATGTTTGCTGCGGACCAGACGGGGAACTCGGAGTCGCCGTGCTCGCCAACAACGTTTGCGTGAACGCTCTTGATGGAGACGCCAGCCTTGTTAGCAATCAGCCAACGCAGGCGGGAGGAGTCCAGAACGGTACCGGAGGACAGCACGCGGTTTGCGGGCAGGCCGGTAATCTTCTGGGCCACAACGGTGAGAACGTCACAGGGGTTGGTGACGAGCATGATAATCGCGTTGGGTGCTACGGACAGAATGTTCGGCAGCAGCTTCTCGAGGATTGCGACGTTTGCGCCTGCCAGTTCGAGGCGGGGCTGACCCGGCTTCTGGCGAGCACCAGCGGTGATGATGACCATGTCGCAGTCGCGCAACAGCTCGATGTCGTCGCCACCGGTTACGGTTGCTTCGTGTGCGAACATTGCACCGTGTGCGATGTCCAGTGCTTCAGCGTGTGCGCGCTTGCCGTCGATGTCGTACAGGACGATTTCGTCTGCGGAGCCGCGGACCATAGCTGCGTATGCGGTTGCGCTACCGACGCCGCCTGCACCGATGACGCCGAGCTTGGTGGGGTTGTTGACACCGTTCATTGCTGTATGCCCTCTTTTCGTGAGAGTTATCCGTGTGGTGCGAGAGGATTCTCGCGTGGTCTATAAGGAAGCGGGTGTGTGCCTCGGGGTTGAATTTCCTTGGGCGGGCGTCCTTCCCCGGTGAGCTTGCTTCGTTATGTTCTATTATGCCGCAGATTTTGCGTTTTGTGTTGGGTTATTTTGCTTTTTTCGATGGGTGCTGGTGACTTTATGGGCTATGAGGGGTGTTTTTCACTCACAAAACCAAATAATGACGTTCTGACCTTTTGAGCAAGCTCACATGCCGCTAAAGTAGCCCTCCACATCCACGGCGCCGCCGGAAGCCTCAAAATCAGCACGAACCGCATCCGCCAGCTCGTCGTCGACCAGGAAGTCCAAAGCCACAGACGCCAGACCGAACGCCGCATCCAGAGCAGCATCCACCGCCGCCGGAGTGTCAGCACAGTGCGCGAACTCCACCGTGTGCATACCGGTACCCTCGGGCGCAATCTGAATCAGCGGGTGAATACCGGGCACGCGCAGGCTCACATTACCGAAATCAGTAGAAGCCGCCAGGGTGTCACTGACCGTTCCGGGCGGGTACGGGTGGCGACCCACCGAACGCTGAGCCGAAACCCAACGCTTCAACAGCGGACGGTTCGTACGCACCGGCATGGTCATCGGCGAAGAATCCCACGTCACCTCCGCACTCACGCCAGCCATGAGCGCCGCACCGCGCAGCACCTCCTCAACCCGTCGCGACAGCGCACGCAAAGTCGGCGCGTACTTAGAACGGATATTAATATGCAGGCTCGCGGAGGCAGGAATCAGATTCGGGGCGTCCCCGCCGTGGTCAATAATCGCGTGAATACGGTCAGAACCGGGAATCTGCTGACGCAACAAACCCAAACCCTGATACGCCAGATTCGCCGCGTCCAGGGCGTTACGACCCATAAACGGGTGCGAGGAAGCATGCGCGCTCACGCCCGTGTAGGTCACGCGACATTCACGGCGACCCAACCACGCCTGATCAGCCACATCGATAAAGTAGGGGTGCACCATAATGGCGGCATCCACCTGCTCGAACGCGCCGGCACGCGCCATCAGCTCCTTACCGGCATCGGACTCTTCGGCAGGAGTGCCGTAATAGAGGACCCTACCGCTAAACGCCTCGGGGCCGGTGGCGAGCGCATCCGCCAGGGCAAGGAAAGCGCCCAGGCCGGATACCGCAATGACGTTGTGACCGCAGCCGTGACCGATGCCCGGCAGCGCGTCATATTCGGAGAGAATCGCGATGGTGCGGTGCTTGGCAGGGTCATAGTCGGCGCTGGTGAGCTCCACTTTGAACGCGGTATCCAGACCGAAGGCGGGGTACTCGATCTTGAGGTTCGGGTTACTGAGGTTCGGGTAGGCCTCGCGGACCGCATCAACGAGCGTGCGGGAGGCGAAATACTCCTCGTAGGCAGTCTCAGGGTGCGTGTGAATCGCCTTGAGAATTGCGGTCAAAGAATCCGCGCGGGTGGCTACGGAATCGGCGAGGTCGCGGCGAATATGCGCCAGCCCGCTATCTTCATCGAGGCGGTGACCGTGATGCGCGCCGTGCCCCTTTCCATGACCGTGCCCCTTTCCATGACCGTGGCGCTCGCCGTGGCTACGTTCCTGCTCGGGCTGACCATGGTCGGCATGTTCCCGCTCGGGATGCGCGTGCCCGCGCTTGCGGCGGTGCTCAGCGGCACGCTTACGCCGCTCGGTTTCGAGGGCAAGAATCTCGGAGTACTCGCTACCGCGCACGCAATCAGCGTCGGGCGCGTCGTAGTGGCGGGTTATTGCGGCGGGTCGGTTCGGTGCCGTTCGACCGGAGCCGTCAGAAGTGGGCTGGGTGTGGGCGGCGGTGCCCTGTGCGTTCGCGTCAGTCATGCTTCTACGCTACCGTCTGCGCTCGCCGGGCGCTAGATGCTCGGGCGTGATGGAGTCGAAAACACCCAAAAAGAAATATCTGTCACATAAAAGAAATTTTGTATATATCCTAGGAATCTTTGATTTATAGGAGTAGCGTTAAGCACATGGGAGCGACAATCCAGCCGCACCCGTCACCATCCGGCGCTAGCGATGCGAATGCCGGCAGGACAGTTCACAACCGGTCCAAACCATGTCGTTTGGGCCTCTGTCAATACAGTGACAGACCCAAGGACGCGAACCGTACCGGCAAGCACACACCGCAGTGAGCGCCACAACCACGCTAAGGAGCTCCAATCCCATGAAGGCAGCACGCTTCTACGACCGTAACGACATCCGCATTGAAGACATCCCCGCACCCGAAGCAGCTGCGGGCGAGGTTCTGATTAAGGTCGCCTGGTGCGGCATTTGCGGTACCGACCTGCACGAATACCTGGACGGCCCCATCTTCTGCCCCCAGCACGGTCACCCCCACCCCATTTCTGGCGAGGACTCCCCCGTCACCCTCGGTCACGAATTCTCCGGTGTTGTTGAGGCACTGGGCGAAGGCGTAGACGACCTTGAGGTTGGCGACCACGTTGTCGTCGAGCCCTACATCATTCGTGATGACGTCTACACCGGCCCCGACTCCAAGGACTACCACCTGTCTAAGGACATGAACTTCATTGGTCTGGCAGGTCGCGGTGGCGGTCTGTCCGAGAAGGTTGCCGTCAAGCGCCGCTGGGTTCACAAGATTCCTAACAACATTCCCCTGGACGAGGCTGCACTGATTGAGCCCCTGAGCGTTGGCTACCACGCTGTTGAGCGTGCAGGCGAGTTCGAAGAGGGCGCATTCGCACTGGTGACCGGTGCTGGCCCCATCGGTCTGCTGACCTCCGCAGTTCTGAAGGCTAAGGGCGCTAAGGTTATCATCTCTGAGCTGTCCCCGCTGCGCCGCCAGAAGGCTCTGGACTCCGGCGTTGCTGACTACGCTTTCTCCCCCGCAGAGGTTGACGTTCTGGCTGAGATTCACAAGCTGACCGACGGCCGTGGCGCTGATATCGCGTTCGAGTGCACCTCCGTTCAGCCCGCACTGGACCTGATTCTGGATGCTCTCAAGCCCACCGGTAAGGTCGTCATCGTCTCCATTTGGGGCAAGCCCGCTTCCCTGGATGTTCAGAAGGTTGTGCTCAAGGAGCTCGATATCCGCGGCACCATCGCATACGTGAACTCCCACCCGGAGACCATCAAGCTCGTTGAGTCCGGCAAGATTGACCTCAAGCCCTTCATCACCGGCAAGATCGCTGTGGAAGACCTGATTGACAAGGGCTTCGACACCCTGATCAACCACAACGAGACCGCTGTGAAGATTCTGGTCACCACCGACCCGGAGCGTCTGGCTGAGTAATCTCTCTGAGTGCTGAGTAATTCAGTTTCAGCTGATGCAGCTACTCTTCTAGCTTCCTTAGCGTAGCTAGTGTGGGGTGAGGTTCCTTTCGAGGAGCCCCACCCCACTACTTTTTTGTGCGCTTTTTACCGGGTGCACAAAACCGGGAATACAAAACCGAGCATACAAAAATCCCCGGTTCCGAAGAACCGGGGATTATCTGTGCGCGAGGGGGGACTTGAACCCCCACCCTCTAATACGAGGACTAGCACCTCAAGCTAGCGCGTCTGCCTATTCCGCCACCCGCGCAGGTGACTTTCGAACGTTTTCCTTTCGGTGCCGTTCGAAGCAACACGTAATACTATACGGGCTTTCTGGATACTCCGCAAATCGAAAGAGCATGTTCTGCGTCACACATTCGAGGTTGGTTAGTTCCCCACACCCCGGGTGATCTTCTCGCACCTTGAGTAATATGACCGGCACGCCCACTCAACTGCCATATTTTCGGTCATAACGACTAGAATAAAAAGCATGAATAATGAGAACCTCTCCCGCGAAGAAGCCGCAGAACGTTCGGCTCTCATCAGTGTCGACACCTACGACGTGCATGTCGACCTGACTAACGCCAAGGACCCCGAATTCGAGTCCTACCCCACCGTCACCACCGTCCGATTCTCCTGCAACACCCCCGGTGCAGAAACCTTCATCGACTACATCCACCACAGCGTCGACTCCGTTAAGCTCAACGGCACCGAACTGACCCTGGCTGATGTCGTCAACGGCGCACGCATCACCCTGTCCAACCTGCAGGCAGAAAACGTACTCACCATCCACGGTCGCTCCTACTACTCCCGCTCCGGCGAAGGTATGCACCGCTACTTCGACCCCTCCGACGGTCGCGTCTACCTGTACACCCAGTACGAGCCCTCCGACTGCCGCCGAGTCTTCCCGAACTTCGAGCAGCCCGACCTGAAGGCAGTCTTCAACTTCCGCATCACCGCGCCCAAGGACTGGGTCGTCAGCTCCAACGGCGTACTCGAAAGCCAGGTCGTAGACCCCACCGACGACTCCATCACCAAGCGAGTCTTCTCCCCCACCGCCAAGATCTCCACCTACATCACCGCAATCGTTGCCGGCGAATACTTCACCGCAACCACCACCTACAAGCCCAAGAGCAAGGTCAACAGCGGTGACATCCCCCTGGTCGCATACTGCCGCCAGTCCCTCAAGCCGCACTTCGACTACGACCACATCTTCATGGTCACCAAAAACGGCCTGGACTTCTTCCAGGACCTCTTCGACTACCCCTACCCGTACCCCAAGTACGAGCAGGCATTCGTGCCCGAATACAACATCGGCGCAATGGAGAACCCCGGCCTGGTTACCTTCACCGAAGACTACATCTTCGTCTCCGGCGCAACCGAGGACGACCTCGAAGGCCGCACCAACACCATCTGTCACGAAATGGCACACATGTGGTTCGGCGACCTCGTCACCATGAAGTGGTGGGACGACCTGTGGCTCAAGGAATCCTTCGCAGACTTCATGGGCACCCTCGGCGCTAAGGAAGCCAACAACTTCAACGACGCATGGGTCACCTTCGCGAACAATCGCAAGGCATGGGCATACATGCAGGACCAGCTGCCCACCACCCACCCCATCGTCGCTGACATCCCCCACCTGGAAGCAGCATCGCAGAACTTCGACGGCATCACCTACGCAAAGGGCGCATCCGTGCTCAAGCAGCTGGTCGCCTACGTCGGCTTCGACACCTTCATCGAGGCAGCACGCGTGTACTTCAAGCGCTTCGAGTGGGGCAACACCTCCCTGAACGACTTCCTGCAGGTACTCAACGAGGTGTCCGGCCGCGACATGCAGGCATGGGCTAACGCATGGCTGCAGACCTCCGGCGTGTCCGCACTGGGCACCAAGCGCGTCTACGGCGAAGACGGCCAGCTCACCGACCTGATCCTCACTCAGGAACTGCCCGCACAGCAGCCCGCAGGTCTGGGCCGCCCCCACGTTGCAAAGCTGGAAACCTTCGCGCTGACCGACGGCAAGCTCGTCTCCACCGGCCTGCTCTCCCTCGAGTACCCGGCAGAGCCCGTCTCCGAGCACCGCGTGGAGCTCACCGACGAGCAGAAGAAGCTCGTTGGCGAAGCTGACCTGCTCATGCTTAACGCAGAAGACCACACCTACGCCAAGGTTGCTCTGACCGACGAAGACGGCCTGCAGGCAGCTATCGAAGGTGTCTCCACCCTCGAATCCGCGCTCTCCCGCGGCCTCATCTGGGGCTCCCTCTGGGAGAACGTGCGCGATGCACGCCTGCCCGTCACCACCTACGTCGACGCAGTCGTACGCAACGTCTCCAAGGAACCGAGCGCATCCCTGCTGGGCACCATGGTCAACAACGCACAGGTCGCTATCGCAACCTTCTCCGCACCCACCGGCCGCGAGCGCCTCTACGACGCTCTCTACGACGCATTCGCAGCCGCACTGGCGCAGGCTAAGCCCGGCTCCGACGAACAGCTGATTCTGCTGCGCGCCCTGATTTCGGTCTCCACCAACGCGACCAAGGGTGAAGAGCTCTGCCGCGATATTGCCCGCGGTGCTTTCGAAGACACCACCGGCGATATTGCTGACGCAACCGGCATTCCTTACGACCAGAACCTGGGTTGGAGTGCACTGGGTGCGCTCGCAAGCCGCGACCTGGTGACCGTTGAGGATCTGGACCGTGCGGCGAAGTACAGCCCCTCCTCGATCTCTTCGAATGGTTACGCGTACGCGATTGCTGCCCTGCCCTCTGCTGAGCGTAAGGCTGCCGCGTACAAGACCATCATGGAAGACGAGTCGCTGTCGAACGACGCTCTGGCCTCGACCATTAACGGTTTTGCTCGTGGCCCGGTTGAGCTGCGTGAGTCCTACTACGACTCCTACTTTGAGGCTCTGTTGCCTCTCTGGGCGTCTCGTTCGATTGGTATGGCGACCCGCATTGTACGTGGCCTGTACCCGAAGGCTCCGTACAACACCGGCTCCACCGAGGGTCTGGGTGTTGAGGGCAACCCCTCCGTGGCGCTGGCTCAGCGTTGGCTGGAGGCGAACCCCGAGGCTCCTTCGGCTCTGCGTCGTCTGGTTCTGGAGGCTCAGGACCACGGCCACCGTTCGATTGTGGCTCAGAAGTTCAACGCTTCCCTGCAGAACTAAGCTGCATGGTTTGAGTAGCTGAGGCGGGGTGTGGACCGGTGCCTAGACTAGGTTCCGATCTCCCCCGCCAGGTTCTCAAACTGATTGATGTAGACCGCCGCTTGGCACTTACCCGGTTGTGAACCGGGTGGTGTCGAGCGGTGGTCTTTTTCGCGGCTTTCTCAGCCGAAATTTTTGTTTCGGGAGGCTCCACGCGGAGGGTTCGCGGCCCTTTAGTGCGGCGACGTGAGCCATCGTTACCGGGGCTGATTCCCCCAAACGCAAAACTATATGCACCCGGTGCTAAAAGACAGATAAATGTCACCCGTTTTTGTGAGCTGTCCGCTCTGAAAGCATGAGAGAATAGACTAGGTATCCGCTCGCTTAGACATATCAGAAGGAGTTTTCAGTGGTCGATTACGCACTCGGTGACCGCGGTAGCGTTGACATCGTCACCGATGATTACTACGAAGCAGAAACCCTCCAAATTTTCGAGGAACTGCACATCGACCGTGAACGGATCTGGTACGGTGAAGCGCGCCTGGTTCCCGAACCGGATAACCCCTACGAGCCCAATAGCATCGCCGTCTACATTGACGAATTCAAGGTAGGCCGCATGAGCGTGGAGGACTCCGCCGCGTACTGGGATTCCATTACCCGCGTGGTCGCCTCCGGCTACGAACCTATCGCGCATCTGCAGCTCTCCGCTGTTGCCGTACGCGCTGAAGGCGGCAGCATGCACGTGAAGAGCACCGGTGTGCTCTCCCTGTCCGCACCCGGTTCTCTCTTCCCCCTCAACGACGCACCGACCCGCGCAACCCTGCTGCCCCAGGGCCCGTCCATGAAGGTGCTCGACGAGAAGGAACACTCCGAATACCTGCACAGCATCCTGCCGCCCAGCGGTGAAGGCCGCGTGATCCTGACCCTGGAAGCGAACCAGCTCAAGACCTCCGACGGCCGCGTTGTTGACAGCGTGGAGGTGCGCCACGACCGTAAGCTCGTGGGCCGCCTGAGCACCCAGATGTCTGAGCAGCTCGCACCCGTGATTCGCTACGCGTTCGAGAACGACCGCCTCACCAGCGCATGGGGCACTATTCGCGGTAACACCCTCGAGCTGTCCCTGACCGTTCAGGCTGCACGCCCTGCCGATATTCCGCAGGAATGGTACGAGACCCTGCCCAACAACGTTCCGGCTCTACTGCCCGTTGGTGAAGACTACGAGGTGCCCCCGGCATTCGTGCCCACCGAAGGCGAACGCCACTACCTGGAGTCCTCTGCACAGCAGGCGCCGAAGAAGCGTCGCGGTTTCATGAGCTCCCTGACCGGTGGTTCCTCCGCCCCCGAGTCGACCCGCAGTGAACCCGCCGCAGAGAAGCCTGCCATCGAATACAGCCTGGAAGAAGAGGAGTACTACGAGCCGAACGAGCGTGACCGCCTGCTGAACCTGATCAAGGGTGCAGGCCTCGCCGTTCTGGTCGCCGGCCTGATCTCGATACTGTGGACCCCGATGCTCGGCATCCTCATCGCTATCCTGGGTGGCGCTGTCGCGGCTGTAGCATTCTACTTTGGTCGTCAGCCCTACTACGATGACTACGAAGCCTACGACGAATACGAGGACGAAGAGGCTACCGAGGAAGAGGAAGAGCCCGAATCGAAGGCATAAGCCTCTCCCCTCAGAACATACGCACAAAGGGCGGCTACCCACCATTACGGTGAGGTAGCCGCCCTTTCACGTACCCTGTTTTCCCAGGAACGGTTAACTAGGAACGGTTAAACACAGCGGGGGTGAAAGCGCATACAAGCGTTCACCCCCGCAAGGAGTTAGATCTTAGTCCTGACCGTAAGTAGCCATGAACTGATCCATCGTGTCATTCTGCAGTGCGCTTGCCAGGTGGGCATTTGCAGCCTGGTTAACCAGAATGATTGACTGACCGTCATAGGACCAACCCGGGCCAGCGTTCGGCAGAGTGGTCATGCGCATCGTAGTGTCACCGCTGGTCAACACCGGAGCCGCAATCTGAGCAATCTGCGCCGCATTCAGACCGGAGTCCACACGCATGTAATCAGTCAGAGACTCGATAGAAGACTGGAAAGAAGCAACATTGCTCAGCGCGCCCTTAGCCTTCATCGTGTTGTATAGGCCGCGCAGGAATGCACGCTGGTTACGAACACGCTGGTAGTCACCATCAGCGAAAGAGTAACGTTCACGAACAAAGCTCAGAGCGCCACTGCCGTTGAGGTGCATCAGACCCGGGGTAAAGGTCCAGACATTACTGGTGAATGCGAAGGGAACCTGGACGTCCACGCCACCAATGGCATTCACGAGAGACTTGAATCCTTCAAACTCAATTTCAGCCACATGGTCGATCTTGACGCCCACCAGGTTTTCGATGGTAGCAACCTGTAGGGAAACACCGCCGTAGTTTAGCGCCGCGTTCACCTTAGCCGTACCGTAACCGGGAATATCAACCCAGGTGTCACGCATAATCGAGATGATGTACACACCCTTGCCGTCAGCCGGGATGTGCATCAGCATGATGGTGTCCGCACGGGAACCGCTCACCAGAGCTGCATCAGCACCAGTACGGGTATCGCTACCGAGCAGCAGAATGTTCTTGCCGGGTCCCTTAATAACGCCGTAATTGTATCCGTTGTCCAAGATACCGTCGCCGTCCTTATCGTGTTCGCTGGCGTTCGCTGCAAGAGCCGCAGCGGCATCGGCGGTGCCGTTAGCGTTGGTACCGTTCTTGCCGGTATCCGAGTTGGTGACGGTCGGAGCCTTCAGCTCCGTCACGTTGAGCTTCTTAGCCTCGCCAAGCTGCTCCTTAATTTTGCTGAGGTCTTCATCCACCTTAGTGATGGAATCAAACTTCTCGGTCTTGCTATCCCAGGTGTGGCCAGCACGCCAAATAAAGAAACCAATACCGAGGGTAATAACCAGCAGAAGAATCAGCAGGATCAGCAGAATACGCTTGACCCATTTCTTCTTCTGCGACGGTTCAGAGTGAGCGTCGCTCATTAAGTTGTCCTTTGTTTGAGGTGGTGATACGCGAGACGCGCAGCGCATCCAGCGAAGTCTCTAGAATACAGAGAACCGGAAAATAACCCGCCGATATGGGGCTGTGCTGGATGGCACAGAAAATGCACAGCTCGCAAAATACTTTCCCATTGTAACGCCGTCAGCGGGTCTACGCACCGGTGAACGAAAGGTTTTACATTACAACTTTCCTCACGTTCACGCGAACCATTCTGCTACCCGCATAGAACGCGCAATGCCCCGCCTCCCTGAAAACCAAGGAGAACGGGGCATTGATCTCGCTAAAAAGCAAAACTGGGAAAGAAGATTTACTTCTTGCCGAAGTTGCCGAAGCGTGCGTTGAAGCGCTCGACGCGACCTGCGGAGTCCATGATGCGCTGCTTACCGGTGTAGAACGGGTGCGACTCGGACGAGATTTCAACCTCGACGATCGGGTACTCGTTGCCGTCTTCCCACTTCTCGGTCTTGTCCGAGGTCATGGTGGAACGGGTCAGGAAGACCTTGCCGGATGCGAGGTCGCGGAACAGAACCAGGTTGTAGTCCGGGTGGATTTCTGCCTTCATTGATTACCTTCTTCTGCTACTGGATTTTGCCAGTAGCCCTTATATAGATGGAGTAGGTTTTTCGATGTGCAGCTATCGAGAAAATCTCAGAGCGCATCACCATTGTGCCCGCATAGGGCGTGCACAACCCATTAAGGGTACCACCTTCACGGATTAAATCCCAGTACGTTCCCTCACAGGCACCAACCCACACACCGCGAGGGCACCCGAAGAAGGCACTCACGCGGGTTAGGAACCAGGTTAGAAGTCAGTTTATGAACGTGGGCGGGTCTCCCAGAATGCCACAGCGCTCGCCGCCGCAACGTTCAAAGAATCCACACCGTGCGACATCGGAATCATCACCGTATCATCACACGCCGCCAAGGTGCGGGGCGACAGTCCGTGCCCCTCCGTGCCCAGAATCAGCGCAAGCTTCTCATCCCGGCGAGCAGACAGCTCCTCCAGGGTCAGCGAGTCCTCCTCCAAAGCCAACGCCGCGCTCTTAAAGCCCAGATCGTGCAGGGTCTGCAAGTCAGCAGGCCACGACTCCAGGCGAGCCCACGGCACCTGAAAAACGGTACCCATCGACACTCGAATCGAGCGGCGGTACAGCGGATCAGCGCACCGCGGAGTCACCAGCACAGCATCCACGTTCAGCGCGGCAGCCGAACGGAAAATAGCGCCCACATTCGTGTGGTCCACGATATCTTCCAAAATCGCCACGCGAGAGGCACCCTGCAGCAACTGCTCCAGAGGCTGCGGCGCCGGGCGAGCCATCGCCGCCAACGCGCCACGATGCAGATGAAAACCGGTCACCTGCTCCAGCTGCTCCTCACTGCCCACATATGCGGGAGTTTCAGGATGGGCGCGCAGAACATCCGCCAAATCATCAGCCCACTTCTCACTCATCAGGAAAGAAACGGGCTGATGACCGGCAGCGAGCGCACGACGAATCACCTTCGAAGACTCCGCAATGTAAATACCCCACTGCGGCTCCATGGCGCTACGGAGCTTCACGTCGGTCAGCTGCGTGTAGTAGCGCAAAGCCTGCTCGGGTGCCTGCGCCAGAGCCGTGACCGACTCAATGGCGTAGACACGCTCGGCACGCTCAGCAATCTGTTCGGCGCTCAGCTGCTTCGGGGCACGGCTCATGCGCGCTTGAACGCGGAGTAACGACCCGCGGAGGTGACGGTCAGAGCCAGATCCATGTCGTAGGTTGCTGCGAGGTTCGCCTCGGTAATGGTGGACAGGATCGGGCCGGCGGCGACCACGCCACCGTCACGGACCAGTAGAGCGTGGGTGAAGCCCGCCGGGATTTCCTCGAGGTGGTGGGTGATGAGCACGGTAGCCGGTGCGTAGGGGTCGGCGGCAAGTGCGGTCAGACGCTCGACCAGGTCCTCACGGCCGGAGATGTCCATGCCTGCGCCGGGCTCGTCCAGCAGCAGCAGTTCGGGGTCGGTCATGAGGGCGCGGGCAATCAGTGCACGCTTACGCTCGCCGTCGGAGAGGGAGCCGAAGGTGCGGTCAGCGAGGGTGTCGACACCCCATTCAGCCAGCAGCTCGGTGGCGCGCTCGTCGTCCATGACGTCGTATTCTTCCTTCCAGCGGCCGGACACAGCGTACGCTGCGGTCACGACAACGTCGGAAACCTTCTCGTTGGCGGGAATCTGGTTTGCCGAAGCACCGGAGGACAGACCAATGCGCGGGCGCAGGTCGAACACGTCAACAGCGCCGAGGGTCTCGTCAAGGATTTCAACCTCGCCGCTGGTCGGGTGCAGGCGGGCTGCCGCAACCGACAGCAGAGTGGACTTACCGGCGCCGTTGGGGCCCAGAACAACCCAGCGTTCACCTTCGTTCACAGTCCACGAAACGTTGTTAAGGATGGGGCGGCCGCCGCGAATCACGGAGACATTCTGAAGGTTGAGTACGGTGCTCATGGTTCTTCTTCCAGTGAGTTAGATGGATGGGATGCGCCCCTCACCCCGCAACCCGTGCCGGGTTATCGGAGCGGTTGGCGCATAGTGCGCGGGTACCCCACATTGGGTTTCTCGCGCAAAATCTTAGAAGCTATAGGAGCCTTAGGGGCTATAGGTGCCGCCGCGTCAGGGGCGGCGCGCCTCATCAAATGTACCTTGTCAGAGGGGCGGGCGCATCCGCAACGGCACCTATAGCGGCTGAAGTTATTAGTCGATGAAGCCGCGTGCGCCGCCGACCAGCTCAACGTGGCCGGTCTCAACGTCTGCGGTGACCATCTTCGCGATTTCCTGCGCGAACTCGTTGACGGTGTAGAGCTTGCCGGCGGTCTCGCGGCGCTGCTCGATAGCGCCGGGGTGCAGGCGGTTCAGCAGGGTCGCGGTGACGGTGCCTTCAATCATGTCAGCGGACACGACGACCAGGGAGATACCCTTCTCGGAAAGTGCGGGGATCTCGGCGATCAGTGCGTCTTCGCCTGCGCGCTTGGACTCTGCGACGGGCTTGTACTCGTCCATGGTCTCAACCTCGCGGATGAAGTGCGCCTGGTGGCTGGTCACGAACACGATGCGTGCGCCTTCGGGCATCTTCTCTGCAGCCAGGCGTGCCAGGTTCAGCTGTGCGTCACGGTTCAGGCGCATTGCGTAGTCTTCGCCCATGCCGGTTTCCATGCCGCCCGACGCGTTCAGGATCAGGTAGTCCAGGGAACCGAAGGTCTCCACGGCGGTGTTGACGAGATTCTGCAGGTCCTCATTGTTGGTCACGTCAGCCTGCACTGCGATTGCCTTGCCGCCAGCCTCTTCAATAGCCTTGACGATCTTGTTCGCGCGCGGTGCCTTGGAGCGGTAGTTCACCACAATGTTCGCGCCCTCAGCGGCAAGAATCTGTGCGGTGTCTGCGCCAACGCCGCGGGAGGAGCCGGTAATGATAATGGTCTTGCCGGTCAGCTGTGCCATAGTTTTATGTCCTTAAAGTCTAGAAAGGGTGCGCCCACGCTCAGGCGCTTCGTGCAGTCCGTACGGGTGGGGTTAGTGACCCATACCCAGGCCGCCATCAACGGGGATGACAGCGCCAGAAATGTAGCTAGCCTCATCGGATGCGAGCCAGCGAATCACGCGAGCGACCTCTTCTGCCTCCGCGAAACGACCAGCCGGGATGGACGCGAGGTAGTTCTTCTTGGTCTCTTCGGGCAGAACCTCGGTCATTGCGGTGTTAATGAAGCCCGGTGCCACCACGTTAGCGGTGATGTTACGGCCGCCCAGCTCACGGGTGATGGAGCGTGCCATACCGACCAGTGCAGCCTTAGATGCGGAGTAGTTGACCTGGCCGGGGGAACCGTACAGACCCACCACGGAGGAAACCAGGATGATGCGGCCGCGCTTGAGCTTCAGCATGCCCTTGATGGCGCGCTGAACCACACGGAAAGAACCGGTGAGGTTGGTGTCGACCACGTCGGTGAAGTCGGATTCCTTCATGCGCATCAGCAGCATGTCGCGGGTGATACCTGCGTTGGCGACCAGCACCTCCACGGGGCCGAATTCTGCTTCAATTTCCTTGAAAGCTTCGTTAATGCTGTCGGCATCGCGTACATCTGCCTTGACGGCGAAAAATTCTTCGGGGGCTTCACCGCTGCGGTAGGTGATGCAGACGTTGTGGCCTGCTGCCTGGAATTCCTTGGCAATTTCGTAGCCGATGCCTCGGTTGCCGCCGGTGACCAGCACGGTCTTGGGAGTGTTCTCGCTCATGAGCTTCCTTGATGAGTCGACCCCTCACGATTGGAGCCGATGCAGCGACTCCGCGGTTGGGGTGTGGACGGATGGACAGACAAACCCTATTTTACCGCGTTTTAGCGCAAAGGTGCCGCAGGCTACACTCCACTCTTGAACACTGAACACCTGCTCCCCTTCTTTTACATGCCTCATCGGGCGCGTACACTAGCTGAAGCGGAACAGCCCGCACCCCTTTTCTGCCCGGTCGCGCGGGCACGGAATAACACCGCACGTCGAGGCGCAATAGTAAGGATAAGAAGACATGGATCTGCTCGGTTCACTTTCTCAGGATGCACAGCCCGAGTACGCCAAGTGCTCCCGCAAGGGCTGCCAGCAGGCGGCAGAATTTCAGCTGCTCTGGAACAACCCAAAGGTGCACACCCCCGAGCGTCGCAAGATCTGGTTGGCGTGCTCCGAGCACGTGGGCTGGCTGGAGAATTACCTGCGCGAGCGTGAGTTCTGGAAGCAGACTCTTCCGTTTGAGGGGTAGTGCCACTTGAGAGGTGATGTCGCTTGAGGTGGCGCCGTTTGAGGGATAACCCCGCTTATCGAAAGTAATTTCGATATATGCTATATTTGTTCTAATTAGTTCGAGTGAATATCCCGGCACCCAGGCAACCACACTCGCAGGGCAATCACACTCGCTGAGCAATCGCATTCAAGGAGGCACCTCCCCATGATGGGCTATTCGCACACCGTCAGCGCCGCAGCTGGCTGGCTAGTGCTCGTCGAGACGGGAGTAGTGCAGGTTCCAGATACCCCCACCCTCATCGTGACCACCCTGGCGTGCGCCGGTGCGGGTATGCTACCGGATATTGACCACCACAACGGCAGTATCGCCAACTCCATTCCGCCCATTTCACGCTGGGTAGCACGCATTGTCGGGGCGGTCAGCGGCGGACACCGCAAGGGAACGCACTCCATTTTGGGTCTGATAGCTTTCTGGGCGGTTGCCTATTTCAGTGCCAACCTGAGCTACAACGGAATCCCCTGGGCCTCACTGCTTCTTGCCGCATTCTCGGGCGGTCTAGCCTTGCGCGTGCTCGGCGCACCGGGTGGATGGATCGGCGCCGTTGCCCTCGGGTACGCAGCCTACACAACCGATTCGCTGGCACTGCTCCCCTGGGCTATTTCGGTCGGCGCGACCATTCACCTCATTGGCGATCTACTGACAACCCGCGGACTGCTGCCCCTCTACCCCATCGTCATCAAGCCCCTGGTGGCGTCCCCCCTATGGAAAAAGAGCGGCTACATGGCACTGCCAATCCTGGGTGATGCCGGCAGCGTACGCGAGAAGGCACTCGTTCTAGCACTGACCGGGTACGTCGCCTGGTACGCGGCAGCCATGATGGGCTTTACCGAATACCCTCTGCAAATGTTCGGACTGGGTATTCACGCCGCATAACGTGCCGCATAACTAAATTCTCACCAAGGACAGCAAAGCGCCCCGTCACTTCCCTACGGAAGCGGCGGGGCGCTTTTCTAATCCTTATCCCGACCTATCGGGGCGAGAGATTAAGCGTCCTGGATGGGCCAGAAGACGTCAACCTCAACGTTCTCTTCACCAGAGGTGGGGTACTTCTCGAACTCAGTGTTGTGCATTGGTAGTTCTCCTTCGTGAGCGGGCGGGAATCTCTTCTCCCCCGCGTTAGCTCACCATCGGTAGTGAGCCCTAATGTTTCGCGTTTGCGTCCTCGCAGTGGCGGGAACAGTTACAAGTCTACGCCCCATGCATGTTGTGTTTCTACCATTTTTCCCACAATGTATGTAGAGACACATGAAAAATTTAAAAAGCCCACACAGACCCCCTGAAATATCGCCCGAGAGCTTTTCTTTCCCTCAGAAAAACCCACAAGACAACATTATTTCCCGTCAAATACGCCGCGAGTTTGGTGTGTCAGAACCCACAGTTCCCATGCACAGGAACGCAATAACAGCACACACGCTCAGAAAACAATACAACCCCACGGCTCAGGTCACATTTTTCCGCACTATTCACGAGAAAAATACCGGCAATATCTCCGCAACACATTTTCAGAACACAAAAATACGCCCTGGACAATACACCCCAGACAATACGCCACAAACAATACCCACCAGACAATAAAACAACGCGCAATACACGCAAAGAGGCCCCGGCACCACACGGTACCGGAGCCTCCTCCATGCTTTGATGTCAGCGGATATTGCTTTAAGCCAGCGAAATCAGATCCTGGTAATCCTTCGACCATAGGTCCTCCACCGCATCCGGTAGAAGCAGCACACGCTCAGGATCCAGCGCCTCCACGGCACCCTCATCGTGAGAAACCATCACGATAGCGCCCTGGTACGCCTTCAACGCGTTCAGAATCTCCTCACGCGAGGCGGGGTCCAGGTTGTTGGTCGGCTCATCGAGCAGTAGCACATTCGCACTCGACGCCACCAGGGTCGCCAGGGACAGACGGGTCTTCTCACCGCCGGAAAGCACACCGGCAGGCTTATCCACGTCATCACCGGAGAACAGGAACGAACCCAGAATCGTGCGCACGCGGGTGTCATCCAGATCCGGCGCGGCAGACTTCATGTTCTCAAAGACAGTGCGGTCGCCATCAAGAATTTCGTGTTCCTGCGCAAAATAGCCCAGCTTCGCGCCGTGACCGTACACAACCTCACCCGTATCAGGCTCGGTGGAACCAGCCAGCATGCGCAGCAGAGTGGTCTTACCGGCACCGTTCAGGCCCAGCACCACCACTCGCGAACCGCGGTCAATCGCCAAATCAACGTCCGTGAAAATCTCCAGAGAGCCATAGGACTTCGACAGGCCCTGCGCAGAGAGCGGAGTCTTACCGCACGGCGCCGGATCCGGGAAGCGAATCGCCGCAACCTTATCGCTCTGACGCTCCTCCTCCAGGCCGCGCAGAAGCTTCTCAGCACGCTTAATCATCTGCTGAGCGGCAACAGCCTTCGTCGCCTTCGCGCGCATCTTATTCGCCTGCTCCATCAGAGCATTCGCCTTCTTCTGCGCATTCGCACGCTCACGCTTGCGGCGGTGCTCATCCTGCTCACGCTGAAGCAAGTAGTTCTTCCAGCCCATGTTGTACTGGTCAATCACGCAGCGGTTCGCGTCCAGGTAGAAGACGCGGTTGACGACCAGCTCCATCAGGTCAACATCGTGGCTAATGACCATCAGGCCGCCCGAGAAGTTCTTCAAGAAGTCACGCAGCCACATGATGGAGTCAGCATCCAGGTGGTTGGTCGGCTCGTCCAGCAGCATGGTGTCTGCATTGGAGAAGAGAATACGCGCCAGCTCCACGCGGCGACGCTGACCGCCCGACAGAGTGGACAGCGGTTGGGCGAGCACACGCTCCGGCAGGTCCAGGTTGGAGGTGATGACCGCCGCCTCCGACTCAGCCGCGTAGCCGCCGCCGGCAATGAACTCAGCCTCAAGACGGTCGTAGCGGCGCATACCCTTAGCGCGCACCGCCGGGTCCTCACTCGCCATATCGTCCTGCGCCTGACGCATCTTGCGCGCCACACCATCCAGGCCACGCGCCGAAAGGATGCGGTCACGCGCCAGCTGGCTCATGTCATCCACCTTCGGGTCCTGCGGAAGGTAGCCGATAGTGCCACTGCGGGTCACCGTGCCGTCAGCGGGCAGGGTCAGACCGGCAAGCACCTTAGTCATAGTGGTCTTACCAGCACCGTTGCGGCCCACCAGACCAATCTTGTCGCCCTTATCGATGCGGAAGGTGACCTCTTCCATGAGCAGGCGCGCGCCTGCACGCAATTCGAGGTTCTGTACAGCAATCATGGGTGCCTTTCCGGATGGCGGTCTGGTGTGTGGGTTGATAGTGCTCGGTAGGCGGGATTCGCTGGGTTAGAAGCGGCGAGCGCGCAGAGCACCTCATCAATTTTAGTGCAGGTGTGCCGAGTGCGCATGTGGGGCACCTTTTGTTTTTGTGGTGTGCGGTGTACTATACATACCGGACACCATTCATAGAACATTGTTCAAAACTGGGTTGTGACAAGCAGTCAACCACCGCCACCCTCAACTCTGTAGAAAAATCTGCAGAGCAATACGTATCAAAGGAGTACCACCCCAATGACCGATTCCGTGCGCGAATCAGCCCAGGAACCCCAGGCAACTCAGGCACCGCGCCGTAACGTAGCGGCAAAGACCTCCCTCGCCACCGATCTCTCCCTCATCGCAGTGTTCGCGGGCTTCATCGCCGCGCTCGCCATCATGCCCGCCGTCAGCTTGGGCGGCGTTGCGGTTCCCTTCACCTTCCAGACCCTCGGCATTTACATCACCGCACAGGTGCTCGGCGGCAAGCGTGCCACCGCCTCCGTGGCGCTGTACCTGCTGGTTGGTTTCGCTGGCCTGCCCATCTTCGCTAAGGGCGGCGCCGGTTTGGGTACGCTCGCCTCCCCGAGTGCCGGCTACCTGCTCGGCTTCCTGCCCTTCGCCGCTATTGCCGGTACCCTCGCATACCTGCTCACCCGCAACACCCGTTCGGTTGGCGCGACCTTCCTTATGGCTCTGGTCGCGAACTTCTGCGGTTTTGTGGTTCTGACCGCCTGCGGTATCGCCGGTATGATGGTGAACGCCCACATGACTTTTGACGCCGCGTTCAGCGCGGCAATGGTATTCGTTCCCTGGGATCTGGTGAAGTCCACAATCGCGGTTCTGGTTGGTTTGTCGGTACGCCGCGCCTTCCCGTCCCTGGCTTCTGCCCAGCGTTAAAAGCACACAATGTGCCACACGAGAGGATAGCTATGTTTTTTCGCCGCTCCACGCGCCAGCCTGCACCGCAGCAGGTGCAAGGCGAGCAGGCGGTGAGCGCCTCTACCAGCATGCCCGCCCTTGAGCTTGAATCGGTGAGTGTTTTCACCGAGCTGCCCGAAGGCGGGCATCGCCGTATCCTCAAGGATGTGAGCCTGCAGTTCACGGCGAAGCGCACCGCAGTGCTGGGTCTGAACGGTAGCGGCAAGTCCACCCTACTGGGGCTTTTCAATGGGCTCACCCACCCGGATGAAGGTATTGTGCGCGTGAACGGTGTCGACACTCTGGAGACACCGAGCCGCGGCTCGATGGGCGCTCGCGGTCATTCGCAGGGCGCTTTTGAGGGCGTGGGCATGCTCTTCGCCCAGCCGGAGGCGCAGCTGATTATGCCCACCGTTGCCGAAGATATTGACCTGAGTCTGCGCCGTGCCGCCACCGTTGAAGGTAGTGCCCTCAGCGGTGAGCAGCGCCTCGAACGAATTCGTGAACTGCTCCGCGAGCGCGGCCTCGAACATCTTGAAAACCAGAGCGTTTTCACCCTCTCAGGAGGCGAAAAGCAGCTGGTCGCTCTCACCAGCGTGCTGGCGGCGCGCCCGCAGATTCTTCTGCTCGATGAGCCGACCACCCTGCTGGATTTGCGCAATCGCGCGCGGCTACTCAAGCATTTGGAGTCGCTGGATCAGATGCTGGTGCTCAGCACGCACGACCTGGATTTGGCGGCGTCCTGCGATGAAGCCGTGATTATTCATGACGGGCATATGCTTGCTCAGGGGGATGCTGCGCAGCTGGTGCAGCAGTACCGCACGTGGTGTGCCGAGGGGTTCCCCAACGAGGGTGCGACCGAAGGTCTGGATTCGGCAGGAGGCGCGCATGGGCGCTAACACGCCGCGCGTGAATCCTCGCCCCGCCGGCCAGGGCTCGGATTTCATCCCCGGTACTCTGCTGGTGGGTTTCTACCAGCCGTTGAACACGCCGGTGCATCGGGCGCCGCTATGGTTCAAGGGCACGCTCTTCTTTGGGCTGTTTCTGCTGTTGGCGGTGACCGGCTGGCAGGTGGCGCTGGTGGCTTTGGTTGCCTCCACGTTCTGCGCGTTGTGGGCTGGTGTGCCCGCCTCCCAGCTGTGGCTGGTGGTTCGTACGCTGTCTCTGCTGCTACTGATTATGGTCGGCTATTACGTGTTTACGGGCCAGTACGCCTCCGGCGCGGATGCTATCGCGACTATGCTGACGGCTTTTTATGCGTCCCGCGCTCTGCTGGTGAGCACTCCCCTGCCGGTTCTGATTGATGGCTTTGTGAGGCTGTGTTCGCCGTTGCGTTTCGTGGGTCTTTCCCCAGAGCGTCTGGGTCTGCTGATTGCGTTGATGGTCCGGTCGATTCCGGCGCTCATGGACCGTTGGGGTGCGTTGCGCAGGGCGGCAGTGGCGCGTAACCTGCCCAAGCGCATGTATTGGCGGTTGCTGATTCCGTGGGTGGTGCAGGCGGTTGATTACGCGACGGCGACCGCTCGTGCTTTGCGGGCGCGACACGTGGACGAGCTGAAATAGCGCAGATACGCGAGAGGGGCGGAGTGAACCGTGTAGGTTCATCCCGCCCCTTCGTTTTAACTCGCCTAGCTAGGCTGGTTTAGGGCGTTTCAATGAGGAGCACCGCCGGGAGCTGCTCCCACCACAGGTACCAGTCGTGCTGACCGTAGAGCGCCTCCACGAGCTTGTCGAAGCCGCGGTAGACACGCACCGGCATCGCCGAGGAAACCATCGTGTGCTCGACCGCCAGGATTTCGGCGTCGCGGCGGGTTGTGACCGGCACCGGCGTGTAGAACTCGATAAAGTCTGAGGCGATAACAGCCGGGTAGGCGTCGTCGCGTTCAAACCAGTAGCGGGCAATGGACAGCATCGCCTCGGGGCTGGGACTGGAATCCCACCCGCCAAAGGGCAGGTAGGCGAACACCCCGGATGCGTCCCGCAGCGGCAGGTCCATGATGAGCAGTTCCGCGGCGCTGTCAATGTCGGTGGCCTTAACCTTCTCATTGATGATGCCGGCGGTCAGTTCGAAGGGGTACTCCGCTTTCAGGGGCGTGCCAATATCGTCTTCGCCGAGTTCGCCGTTCTCCATGAGGCGGCGGTAGGTCTGCAGGTAGGTGCTCTCGTTCAGGTGCCGGAACGCCTCGTGCGCGGCGACTTCTACACCGACTTGATCCAGGTAACGATGCTGGTCGGTGATGAGCTCGTGTGCGTACCGCTTGACGGTGTCGGCGGTGATGTCCTGTACTGGGGTTGAGGTACGTAGGGAGACGTTATTCTCAATGGTCCCGAGCAGGGTCGGGTCGAGGGCAACCACGATGGGGGTTGTTCCCCGGTTCTTGCCCTCGTAGAGGTGTTCGAGGTATCGCCGGTTAAGTTCGGCTCGTGGGGCGCCGTGGCGGATTCGCTCGTGTGGGTAGGGATACAAAGCGACGAAGCGCTCGTAGAGCTCTGCCATGGTGTTCTCCGATGTTTGGTTGCCCCCAGTTTATCGCGTATTTTCGCACAAAAATACGGGTTTTTGGATGTTTTATCAGGCCGCGGAGGGCGAGCATTTTTTTCGTTTGATGAGTGTGTATTGGTGTGTGCTAAACACGCTTAAACTGCCTTTGTGTTGGGCGGTTTGAGCACCTGTTTTCGCCAGAAAAAGTTAGAAATTTTTTTGCCACCATATGAGATTTTGGGCGAGTTACACCGGGCGGCGCCAAAGGGTACGGCAGACACTTTCGCGGTGGTGCGGGGCGCCTCCTGCGGGTCGGTATCCGCTGCAGAACTCTGGTAGAACAGGCACCAAGTTTATGATTTGCAGACATAAAGCACCCTATTTTCTTCTTCGGCGCGTCATATTTGACGTATTAAGGGTGTTTCGGGCGAGTTCCGCCACCGCAGCCCCACAGCTGGCGTAGAGTGTTGGTACCAGCTACCACCCGTGCCGCGTTGGTGCGGAAAACGTCGCTGAGACCATCAACTCGCAGGAGTTCAAACCAACGGAGGTTCTCATGTCGAATAACTACTACAAAGAGATGGTTCGCCTGGCAGACAGCATCGCTGATAAGGCGCATGAGGGGCAGACTGACCGTAACGGCTGGCCCTACATCTCCCACCCTCGCCGTGTGGCTCTTGGGGTACGTAAGCTTGCGTGTGAGTTGGCTGCCGCGACTCACCCTGATATTTCTTTGGAGGAGCTGAAGGCTGAAGCGCAGATCGTGGCGTTGCTGCATGACACGGTGGAGGATACCGGCGTTTCCCTCGCATATCTGGCTCGTCACTTCTCGGCGCGTATTGTGGATGCGATTGAGGCCTTGACCCGCCGCCCGGGTGAGTCGCGTGAGTCGTATCTGAGCCGGGTGCGTGTGAATGATTTGGCTCGTCTGGTGAAGCTTGCCGATATTGCGGATAATACTGACCCGCAGCGTTTGGCACTTCTGGAGGAACCGACTCGTACCTGCCTCATGATCAAGTATGAGCACTCGCTGAAGCTGCTACACCTGAACGACTAGGTTCAGCGCTAACCGAAAATAGAAGCCGCCCGGTATGGATTGTGTTCCATGCCGGGCGGCTTCTATGAATCATCTATTGAATTAGCTCAGGTGAGAGACTGCGTAATCAGCTTCTTCCTCGGTGAAACCTTCAACGGAAGAAGTCAGCTGAGAACGGATTGCTTCAGGAGACATGTTCATCGTCTTCTGGTAGCTCTTTGCGCTCTCCAGGGCATTTGCGTTCCAGTCAGCCTTCATATTGTCCACAGCATACTGAGCAGCTTCAGGAGTGAACTTTTCGAATTCACTGGTGAGCTGGTCGTAGATACGCTGCTTGGACATGTGCATGGTGCGAGAATAAGACTCCGCCTTCTTCAAAGCAGACTTATATTCAGTGGGAACGCTGTTATCATTCTGCTTTGCGTTGGATTCCGCCCCAGCTACGGGAGAGGATTCAGTACCAGTTTTCTGAGAAGCCTCAGTAGTAGCAGCAGAAGAATCAGCAGCTGCAGAAGATGAAGAAGCGCTCGCACTCGTAGACTTGCTGGAGCCGCCGCCCATCATCGAAGCGCAACCGCCAAGAAGAACAAGAATAACGAGAGTGATAAACCACCAACGGAGGTAGAAAGGCTTCTTCTTAACGTAGACAGAACCGTCAGCGGCAATAATCTTTTGTGCCATGATTTCCTTTCGGCATCCTCAAGCAGCCATTGCATAAGGAGCCTAAATATGATGTGAGTGTATGATTCACAAGGAAATATACTTGACCCCCCATTGTCAAAGTGGCAAAAATTGGCGTTGCTCAGAACAAGCATCCACTGCTCACATATCTGATATCGCACAAAAATACCCGCCCGGTGCCGAAGGCATACACCTTCCGCACCGGGCGGGTACCTTATCTGCGAGTCAGGAGCTTAGATGTTGAAGCCCAGCGCGCGCATCATATCGCGGCCGTCCTCAGTAATACGCTCCGGGCCCCACGGCGGCATCCAAACCCAGTTCACACGCCAAGAATCAACCAGGTTCTCCAGGTTGCTCTGAACCTGCTCCTCAATAACCTCCTGCAGCGGGCACGCCGCGGTGGTCAGAGTCAGGTCCAGAATGAGGGTTCCATCCTCATCCCAGCGCAGACCGTAGAGCAGACCAAGGTCAACAATATTGACGCCGAGCTCCGGGTCAATGACCTCCTTGAGGGCTTCCTCAATTTCTTCCTGAGGAACACGAACCTGCACAGTCTCAGTCATAGTTCTATCTTTCTATCAGAATCCGATAAGGAGAAGAAGCTTACTTCTTACCCACGTAAGAAACGTAGCCCTCTTCTTCCAGGCGGTCAGCCAGCTCGGGGCCGCCCTGGTCAACCATCTTGCCGTCCACGAACACGTGCACGAACTGCGGCTTGATGTAGCGCAGAATGCGGGTGTAGTGGGTAATCAGCATGACGCCCATGTCGTTAGCCTCGTGCGCACGGTTCACGCCCTCAGACACAATCTTCAGTGCGTCAACGTCCAGACCGGAGTCGGTCTCGTCCAGGATGCCGAACTTGGGCTTGAGCAGCTCCAGCTGAAGAATCTCGTGGCGCTTCTTCTCACCACCGGAGAAGCCCTCGTTCACGTTACGTGCGATGAAGTCGGGGTCAATCTCCAGGTTCTTCATGGCTTCCTTAACGTCCTTGGTCCAGGTACGCAGGGAGGGAGCCTTGCCGTCCACAGCGGTCTTAGCAGAACGCAGGAAGTTGGACATGGTCACACCGGGAATCTCAACCGGGTACTGCATAGCCAGGAACAGGCCTGCGCGTGCACGCTCGTCCACGCTCATCTCGGTGATGTCCTCACCGTCGAGCAGGATCTGACCGGAATCAACCTGGTACTTGGGGTGGCCAGCAATGGTGGAAGCCAGAGTGGACTTACCGGAACCGTTCGGGCCCATGATTGCGTGAATCTCGCCCGAGTTGATGGTCAGGTTAACGCCCTTCAGGATGGGCTTGGTGGTTTCGTCGTCGAGGATAACCGAGACGTGAAGGTCCTTGATTTCAAGAGTAGACATTGATTTCTCCTGGTAAAGCTTAGTTGTTGCTGAGGGCGAGCTCTGCCTCAAGGGCCTCGGTGAGCTGCTCTTCAAGTTCGGGGACACGGATCTGCTGAATGATCTCATTCAGGAAGCCGCGCACGACCAGACGGCGTGCCTCAGCCTCCGGAATACCGCGAGCCTGCAGGTACCACAGGTGCTGCTCATCGAGCTGGCCGGTGGTGGATGCGTGGCCGGCGCCCTCAATCAGGCCGGTCTCAATCTCCAGGTTCGGCACGGAGTCAGCGCGGGGGCCAACTTCCAGCAGCAGGTTACGGTTCAGCTCGTAGGTGTCGGTGCCTTCTGCATCCTTACCAATCAGAACGTCACCAACCCATACGGAGTGCGCACCCTTACCCTGCAGCGCACCCTTGTAGGTCACGCGGGACTTGCAGTTGGGTACGGAGTGGTCCACGAACAGGCGGGACTCAATGTGCTGACCTGCGTCTACGAAGTACAGGCCGTACATTTCAGTCTCAGCGCCGGGAGCGGTGAACTTGGTGGAGGGGGTCACGCGCACCAGATCGCCACCGAGGGACACCACAACGTGCTTGAAGCGTGCGTTACGGCCCAGCTTAGCGTAGTGTGCGGAGGCGTGGATTGCGTCGTCAGCCCACTGCTGCACGGAAACAACGTTCAGCTCAGCCTCGTCGTTCACCACGAACTCAACGTTCTGTGCCAGGACGGTGGAGCCGGTGTGGCGCAGAACCACGACAGCCTTCGAGAAGGGCTTAGCCTCAATCACGATGTGCTGCGCGGCTGCCTCGTTGCCGGTGCCGGTGATGTCGATTTCCACGTGCTCAGCCAGTTCAGCTTCGGCGGGGATGGTCACCACGGTTGCTTCGGTGAAGCTGGACCATGCGTTTGCTGCCACACGGTCCTCGGGGATACCTGCGGAGCCGATGCGTGCATCCTCGCGGGAGACGGTCTCAACCTGAACCTGCTCGGGTGCGGTCACCTTCGGTGCCGGTGCGGTGCCGGTCAGCTTCTCCAGGTGCAGGCCGCCCAGACGCTTCAGCGGGGTGAAGCGCCAGTCCTCTTCACGACCGGTCAGGGGTGCGAAGTCCTCCACGTTGTAGGAGGTCTTACGCTCTGCACGGGATGCTTCGAGTACCTTCTGGACGTTGTTCGGGTTGGAGCCCTGGTGGTGTGCCTCGGTGGCACGGTACAGGGTGTCATCGTGGGCGAACTCGGTGGCGAGCTTCTCGCCCTCCTGGTCCATGCCGGGGATGATCGGGGAGTGGTAACCCAGGGTTTCTTCGTTGGTCGGCATTAGCCCACAGATCCTTCCATCTGAAGTTCGATCAGGCGGTTCAGTTCGAGTGCGTACTCCATCGGCAGCTCACGTGCGATGGGCTCAACGAAGCCGCGGACAATCATCGCCATTGCTTCTTCTTCGCTCAGGCCGCGCTGCATCAGGTAGAACAGCTGGTCCTCGGAGACGCGGGAAACGGTCGCCTCGTGACCCATGGTCACATCGTCCTCGCGCACATCCACGTAGGGGTAGGTGTCGGAGCGGGAGATGGTGTCCACCAGCAGTGCGTCACAGACCACGGAGGACTTGGAGTGCTTAGCACCCTCACGAACCTGAACCAGGCCGCGGTATGCGCTACGGCCACCGTTACGTGCCACGGACTTGGACACAATGGTCGAGGAGGTGTTCGGTGCAATGTGAACCATCTTCGAGCCGGTGTCCTGGTGCTGACCCTCACCCGCGAATGCGATGGACAGGGTCTCACCCTTAGCGTGCTCGCCGACCATGTAAACAGCCGGGTACTTCTGGGTGACCTTGGAGCCGATGTTGCCGTCCACCCATTCCATGGTGGCGCCCTCGTGCGCAACCGCACGCTTGGTCACCAGGTTGTAGACGTTGTTCGACCAGTTCTGGATGGTGGTGTAGCGAACGCGTGCGTTCTTCTTCAGCACAATCTCAACCACTGCGGAGTGCAGGGAGTCGGACTTGTAGATGGGGGCGGTGCAGCCCTCAATGTAGTGAACGTAGGAGCCTTCGTCCGCGATGATCAGGGTGCGTTCGAACTGGCCCATGTTCTCGGTGTTAATGCGGAAGTACGCCTGCAGCGGGATCTCCACGTGGACTCCCGGGGGAACGTACACGAAGGAGCCACCGGACCATACGGCGGTGTTCAGCGCGGAGAACTTGTTGTCACCAATCGGGATGATGGAGCCGAAGTATTCCTTGAACAGTTCGGGGTATTCGCGCAGACCGGTGTCGGTGTCGACAAAGATCACGCCCTGCTGCTCCAGGTCCTCACGGATCTGGTGGTACACGACCTCAGACTCGTACTGTGCAGCCACACCCGCGACGAGGGAGTTACGCTCCGCCTCGGGAATGCCCAGACGCTCGTAGGTGGTGCGGATGTCCTCGGGCAGTTCCTCCCAAGAAGCCGCCTGACCCTCGGTCGAGCGCACGAAGTACTTGATGTTGTCGAAGTCAATTTCGGAAAGATCCGCGCCCCAGGTGGGCATGGGCTTACGCTCGAAGAACTTCAGCGCCTTCAGACGCATATCCAGCATCCACTGGGGTTCGTTCTTCTTCGCAGAGATGTCGCGCACGACGTTCTCGTCCAGGCCGCGCTTTGCTACCTGGCCTGCTTCGTCGGAGTCTGCCCAACCGTACTCGTAGTTGCCAATGCCCTCGAGTTCGGGGTTCATCTCCAGGATCTCTGAAATGACGGTGTCGTTGGCGTTCTGCCCAACTTTCTCAGTCATTACGGCCTTTCTTCGATGGTTATTACATTTCTCGCCGCCACCTGCCGGTTGCAGGCGCGGTAGTTGAGGGGGCTGATGCCGCGCTCGACCACGGCGTTTAACGCAGCGTGGGGCGGGCGGGTTCCAGCGTGCGGGTCGCATCCTTGAGGGGTTCATCGGGGTGCGCCGCGGGGTACTGCGGTAAGTGTTACGCGGAAGGTTTCTCTAGGAATAGGTTTCTCTAGGATTCTTCTGCGTTCTTCTCACCCTCGGCGGTGACACGGTTCAGGGGCACGTGCGTGGTACACACGTGAGCACCCGAAGCCATGGTTGAAAGCCTACGGACATCAACGCCGAGCAGGTCAGAAATAATCCCGGTTTCCTGCTCACAGAACACTTGGAAGTCTCCAGCGAGGTCACGTACCGGGCAGTGCCCCTGACAGAGCTGAATACTTGCCAGAAAATGCTCGGGAACGGTTCGTCCTGCAGGAGGCGCGGTGACCTGAGCGGTCGCCACGAAACCGTCCTTGCTCATTGCCTCTGCGAGCGCCTGCGCTCGGGCTGCCACATCGTCACCGGCGGCTTCTACGACGGGGCGGTAGCGGGCTTCCATGTCTGCGGCGCGGGCGGAGGCGAAAGCTTCGAGGGCTTCCTGGCCGACCGTGTCGCGGAGCATTTGCAGGGCATTGCGGGCAATGATTAGGTAGTCGTTGCCGAGGCGTTCGTGGCCCTGGGGGGCGATCACGTAGCGGCGGGCGGGTCGTCCAGCTCCGGCGCCGTGCTTTTTGATGGGTGCGACCTCGATCATGTTGTTGGATTCGAGGGCGTCGAGGTGGCGGCGTACCGCTGCGGGGGTGAGGCTGAGGAGCTCACCGAGGGTTGCTGCAGATACGGGGCCATTGTTAAGGACTTCGCGTAGGACGCGGTCCCTGGTGCGTTCTTCTGCCTCGGCTTTGCGCTTGGATGTGCGTGCCGCGGAGGACTTTGTACTGGAAGCACCAGTAGAGCCCGAGGCGGCAGTTCGGGTGCCGTTTCGGGTCTGCGCCTCGTTCATTGAGGCGCGCTGAGGGGTCTTATTCACGGAATACACAAATAAAGTATGTCCTAATTAGTTTTTCTTTGGCTAGTTAGGTACCCCTACTTGCTAGCTTTTCTACCTTAAAGCGAACTTTTGGGTCGTAACGAGCGTGCCTTAGACGTGAGTTAGGGCATAAGATGAAGGGGGCACACACACGCTCATCATCGAAAAAATCGAAAGTGACTGTCTATGGAGACCACCACCGCGGGCCAGCAGGACCACCCGGGGCGTGCATCCGCCGTGTCAACGGCACACGCTGAGCACCACACGGAGCCCAGCGCCTCCCCCACCGCACGACGACGCATCATCGCCGAAGAACCGGCGCTCAGCATTAAAGACCTCATCAAAGAGTTCAAGCCCTCACGCGCCTTCCGCACCAAATACCCCGAACGGCTCACCGCCAGCGGGCTCTACCGCGCCGTCAACAAGGTCAACCTGCGCGTCTTCCCCGGTGAAGTGGTCGTCCTGCTCGGTGCTAATGGCGCTGGCAAAACCACGACCCTCGCCTGCGCTCAGGGCCTGCTCAAGCCAACCCGCGGTACCGTGCGCCTGCTCGGAGAAAACCCGCTGCAGGCGGACCCGGAGCTACGCGCCAAGGTCGGCATTATGCTCCAGGACGGCGGCCTGCCCAACGCCATGCACCCCATCCCGCTGCTCGAGCATATTTCGACCATGTACACCGACCCGTACCCGGTCGAAGAGCTCGCAGAACGCCTGGGCATTGACGCTTTCAACGGCACCACGATTCGCCGCCTCTCGGGTGGTCAGAAGCAGCGCGTCTCTCTCGCCGCCGCCCTCATTGGCCGCCCGGACGTGCTCTTCCTCGACGAGCCCTCCGCAGGTCTGGATCCGCAATCCCGCAACGTTGTCTTCGACATTATTCGTGAACAGCGTGAACTCGGAACCGCAATCGTGCTCACCACGCACCTGATTGACGACGCGCAGAAGCTCGCCGACTACGTCTACATCATTGAAAACGGCACCACGGTTCAAGAAGGTACCGTCTCCGAGCTCATCGCCAGCGACGGCACGAACCGCCTGCAGTACACCCTGGATGCACCCACCCCCACCCGTGAGCAGCTGCTGCCCGCGCATCTGCGTGCCGGTGTGGAGCTCATCGAGAAGGTGCCCTACACCCCGGCTCGTGACGGTGCACCCTCCGTACCCGGCGCGTATGAGCTGGTCGGCGCACTGCGTCCCGAGCATCTGGCGGCATTCACCTCAGCGCTCGCCGAGCGTTACCTCATGCCGATTTCCCTCACCATGGAACCGAAGACTCTTGAGGATGTCTTCCTCGACATTTCAGGACGTGATATCCGATGAGCAACACCGCACGCACTAACAATAACCGGGCAGCAGAAAACCAAGTAAAAGAAAAGCCTGCAGAAGAGAGCCGAGCAAAAGAGAACCAAGCGGAAGGGAACCGAATGGAAGAACGCACCGCGAACACCCGCTCCGCCGTAGACACTCGCCCCAGGGTCTCTTCTATTGACGAAGACGAGGAGTACATTCCCCCGCGCGCGAACTACCCGCTCGTGCGCGTGATCGAGCAGGGCCGCTACGAGACCATGGCGATGCTCCGCAACGGCGAGCAGCTGATGCTCAACATTATTTTTCCCGTCATGGCGCTTATTGCGTTGCGGTTCACCGGTCTGATTGATGAGTACGCGAACTCGGTCGGGGTCTCCCGCATGGACGCGGCGGTCCCCGGCGTTCTGGCGCTCTGCGTGATTTCTACGGCGCTGTCCGGCCAGGGCATTGCCACCGGTTTTGATCGCCGCTACGGCGTGCTGCGGTTCCTGGCGACCACTCCCCTGGGCCGTAACGGCCTGATTATGGGCAAGTGCATTGCGGTGCTGGTGGTCGTGGCGATTCAGTTCACCCTGGTGGCGGTTCTGGGGTACGGCCTGGGGTGGCGCCCGGACGCTATCGCCGTCTCCCGCTCCATCATCACGATGATCATGGGTGCTGGCGCATTTACGGCGCTGGGCCTGCTCATCGCCGGTACGGTGCGTGCGGAGGCGACCCTCGCCATCGTGAATATCGCCTGGGTGATTCTTGCCGGTGCCGGCGGCGTGGTGTTCCCGCTGAAGTCCTTCCCTGACTGGTACGCCGGGGTTGTGGCGTGGTCGCCCTCGGCGGCTCTGGGCGACGCGCTGCGCGGCAACTTCATTCAGCATCAGTGGCTTGCCGAACCGCACTGGGTCCTCATTGTGTGGACCGTGGTCATTGGGTTTGTTGCCTCACGTAAGTTCAAGTGGTCCGACTAGAGGCAGCGCAAATACAGACAGCGCAAGCGCAGACAGTGCAAGAGCAGACAGAGCTTCTTCTCATCGCAAATTAAAAGACGGGCGCCGGATATGTTCCGATCATATCCGGCGCCCATACATATAACACAAACCTTTAGTCTCAACCACGCACAAAGTGCACGGTCCGAGACTAAAAGAAAGCACCCTCCTCCAGAACCTTTTATCTCACCACCACAGTAAGATAATCAACGGTTCTTACGCGGAGGAGGGGCTTCAATCACCGAGATGCAGACCGACCCAACCACTGTTTCGGTCTACAACCTTCCTGCTCAACCTTAACATGAGCTTCACCACTTACACAAAAATTGTTACGTTACTGAACAATATTCAGCGCATAGCTCAGAAACACAGCTCAAACGTGCACCGCGAAATCCGCGGAGCCCGCGTTGTAGCGTCGCTTTTTTCTCCATCTCAGCCCCGTATCACCCTGTGAATGTCTGCATTCACACACCGGATACTTCCGCCCAGTGAACTATCCTGTTAAAACGAAAGGGTCGAAACAAACCTCCAGGCTCCCCGCACCTACCGGGTACTTACCAAGGCACCTACCCGGGTACCTACCGGCGCGGGAATAAGCGCCCCCGAAGGCACGTTACACCCGATGAACAGCGCGCTAGCACACGCCTGCTGGCGCATCCACTCACGTTGTGAAAGGACACCCCACGTGGCAGAAAACCTCCAGTGGACAGAAACCGATCAGCGAGCCGTTGACACCGCCCGCATCCTTGCCGCCGACGCCGTGGAGAAGGTCGGCTCCGGCCACCCCGGCACCGCGATGAGCCTGGCCCCGGTCGCCTACCTGCTGTTCCAGAAGGTCATGAACCAGGACCCGGCCGACGACCGCTGGGAAGGCCGCGACCGCTTCATCCTGTCCCCCGGCCACACCTCCCTCACCCTGTACACTCAGCTGTTCCTCGGCGGCTACGGCCTCGAAATGAGCGACCTGGAAGCCCTGCGCACCTGGGGTGCCCTCACCCCCGGCCACCCCGAATACAAGCACACCAAGGGCGTAGAAATCACCACCGGCCCGCTCGGCCAGGGTCTGGCATCCGCCGTTGGCTTCGCCTACGCACAGCGTCGTATGCGCGGCATGTTCGACCCCGAGGCTGCCCCGGGCACCTCCCCCTTCGACCACCACGTCTACGTCATCGCCTCCGAGGGTGACGTGCAGGAGGGCGTGACCGCCGAGGCGTGCGCGCTCGCAGGTCACCAGGAGCTCGGCAACCTGATTGTCGTCTGGGACCGCAACCACATCTCCATTGAGGAAGACACCGACGTTGCCTTCACCGAGGACGTAGCAAAGCGCTACGAGTCCTACGGTTGGGATGTTCAGCGCGTGGACTGGACCCGCACCGGCGACTACGTTGAGGACGTCGCAGAACTGTACGCCGCTATTGAGCGCGCGAAGGCTGTCACCGACAAGCCTTCCTTCATTGAGCTGCGCACCATCATCGGCTACCCCGCCCCCACCAAGCAGAACACCGGCGCAGTACACGGCTCCAAGCTCGGCGCCGATGAGGTAGCCGCAACCAAGGAACTGCTCGGCTTCGACCCCGCCAAGAGCTTCTTCATCGAGGAGAACGTGCTGGCACACACCCGTCAGCTGCGCGAGCGCGGCGCTGCGGCACACAAGGCATGGGACGAGAAGTTCGAGGCATGGGCTAAGGCTAACCCCGAGCGCGCCGAACTGTACAAGCGCCTCGTTGCAGGCGAACTGCCCGCGGACTACAAGGCTGCCTTCCCCGTGTTCGAGGCTGGCACCTCCGTGGCAACCCGCGCGGCATCCGGCACCGTCATCAACGCTATTGCTGACACCTTCCCCGAACTGTGGGGCGGCTCCGCTGACCTCGCCGGCTCGAACCTGACCACCATCAAGGGGGCAGAGTCCTTCAACCCGGCATCGCGAACCACCGAAGACTGGACCGGTAACCCCTACGGCCGCGTGCTGCACTTCGGTATTCGTGAGCATGCTGCCGCAGCAATCGTTAACGGTATTGTGCTCTCCTCCCCGACCCGCGCATTCTCGGGCACCTTCTTCGTGTTCTCCGACTACCAGCGCCCGGCCGTTCGCCTCTCCGCACTGATGGGCGTTCCCTCAGTGTACGTGTGGACCCACGACTCCATCGGCGTGGGCGAAGACGGCCCCACCCACCAGCCGATCGAGCACCTCTCCGCCCTGCGCGCCATCCCCGGCTTCGACGTGGTTCGCCCCGCGGACGCTAACGAAACCGCCGTCGCATGGCGCACCATCCTGGAGAAGTCCGACCGCCCCGCAGGTATCGTGCTCTCCCGCCAGAACCTGCCCGTCTGGGCTCGTGAAGACGTGCACGCAGACGCTGAGGGCGAGAAGTTCGCTTCCGCTGAGGGCACCGCACGCGGCGGCTACATCATGGCTGACACCGAGGGCACCCCGGACGTCATCCTGATCGCTACCGGTTCCGAGGTTGAGCTCGCTGTTCAGGCTCGCGCAACCCTCGCAGAGCAGGGCATCGCGGCTCGCGTGGTTTCCATGCCTTCACGTGAGTGGTTCGCTGAGCAGGACGCAGAGTACCGCGAGTCGGTTCTGCCCTCCTCGGTTGCAGCCCGCGTCTCCGTCGAGGCTGGCCTGGCAATGAGCTGGTACGACCTGCTCGGCACCGCAGGCCGCGCCGTATCCATCGAGCACTTCGGTGCATCCGCCGATGCGAAGACCCTGTACCGCGAATTCGGTATCACCGCGGAGGCTGTCGTGGCTGCCGCTAAGGATTCCATCGCCGCCGCTAAGTAGGCAGTAACAACGCCGCGGTAACTGCCGCGCACACTGCACTCCCCCTTGTACGGGTGGGGTGCGGACGCAACGGGTAGGCTCCGGCTGACCGCTCAGCCGGAGCCTCCCGCCGCCCAGTAGTTTTCACTGTTATCTCAAGTTTCAATTTCGACAAAGAATCGAAGGTTTTCACATGTCTGAGTCCACTCAGAAGCTTTCCGACGCCGGTGTCTCCATCTGGCTTGACGACCTCTCCCGTGAGCGTCTGACCAGCGGCAACCTCGCCGAACTCATCAAGACCCACAACGTCGTCGGTGTGACCACCAACCCCACCATCTTCGCTGGCGCGCTCTCCAAGGGTGCCGCATACGCTGAGCAGATGCGTGAACTTGCCGCCGCTGGCGCAAGCGTTGAAGAGGCAGTCTTCGCCGCAACCTGCGACGACGTACGCGCAGCCTGCGATGTGTTCGCACCCGTTTACAAGGCATCCAACGGTTTTGACGGCCGCGTCTCCATCGAGGTTGACCCCCGCCTGGCACGCGACGCCGAAGGCACCGCCAAGATGGCACGTGAACTCTACGAGCGTGTAGGCCGCGAAAACGTCATGATTAAGATCCCCGCAACCCAGGAAGGTCTGCGCCCTATCGCAGAGACCCTGGCTGCTGGCATCAGCGTGAACGTGACCCTGATCTTCTCCCTGACCCGCTACCGCGAGGTCATCAACGCCTACATGCTCGGCCTGGAGCAGGCGCTGGAGAACGGCAAGGACCTGTCCACCATCCACTCGGTCGCATCCTTCTTCGTCTCCCGCGTAGACACCGAAATCGATGCACGCCTCGAAGCTGCCGGCGGCGACGCTGTGCAGCTCAAGGGCAAGGCAGGCCTGGCAAACGCACGCCTCGCCTACGAGGTGTTCGAGGAAATGTTCTCCTCCCAGCGTTGGGCACGCCTGCAGGCACACGGCGCGAACGTACAGCGCCCGCTGTGGGCATCCACCGGCGTGAAGGATCCTTCGCTGCCGGATACCCTGTACGTCACCGGCCTGGTCGCACCCAATACCGTGAACACCATGCCCGAGGCAACCCTGAACGCTGTTGCTGACCACGGCGAAATCACCGGCAACACTATCGTTCCGAACTACTCCGAATCCAACAAGGTTCTGGACGCTATCGGTGCCGCAGGTGTCTCCTACACCGAGGTCGTGGAGAAGCTCGAGGTTGAGGGTCTGTCCAAGTTCGACGTCTCCTGGGAAGAGCTGCTGCAGACCGTCCGCGAGGCACTCGAGCAGGCCAAGTAGCCGCACCCCAGTAGCCATCGAAAATATAGCGTGGCACTAAACACTGTCGGTGTGCACCGCCCGATGCGCACCGCGGCACCGCATCCTAATCCGCCGGGGTTCCCGCCAGAGCTTCACCGTTCGGGGAATCTCGGTGAATTAGGGTGCCACTGAGACAATCCCGTCAAAACCGGTACAATACAGGGTACACACCTTCCAGAATGCGGCATCGCCTCCGCGCGACAAGGTACGAACCGCGCGCCGCACGAACCAACCAAGGCAATCAAAGGAATATATTGTGACTAACGGTCATGAAGCGAACCCCCTCAGGGACACTCGCGACCGCCGCATTACCCGCATTGCGGGGCCGTCCGCGCTCGTCTTCTTTGGCGTAACCGGTGACCTGGCCCGCAAGAAGCTGCTTCCGGCAGTGTATGACCTCATGAACCGCGGTTTGCTCCCGCCGAGCTTCGGCCTTGTCGGCTTCGGCCGCCGCCCCTGGAGCGATGACGACTTCCGCGCCTACGTGCGTGAATCTGTTGAGGCAAACGCCCGCACCCCCTTCCGCGAGGACGTATGGAACCAGTTCCAGCAGGGCATGCGATTCGTTGAAGGTGCCTTCAACGACGACGCAGCCTATGAACAACTCAAGAGCACCCTTGCCGAACTCGACGAGCGTGGCGCTCACGGCAACCACGCCTTCTACCTCTCCATCCCCCCGAAGGCATTCGAGCAGGTCCTCACCAAGCTCGCCGAACACGACCTCGCATCCCGCGATAACGACACCATCAACCCCGTCGACGGTTGGCGCCGCGTGGTCATTGAGAAGCCCTTCGGCCACAACCTTGAGAGCGCACGCGAGCTGAACTCCATCGTGGAGGCAGTCTTCCCGCCCGACGCCGTGTTCCGCATCGACCACTACCTGGGCAAGGAAACCGTTCAGAACATCCTGGCGATGCGTTTCTCCAACCAGATGTTCGAGCCCCTCTGGAACTCCCACTACGTGGATCACGTCCAGATCACCATGGCTGAAGACATCGGCATCGGCTCCCGCGCAGGCTACTACGACGGCGTGGGTGCGGCCCGCGACGTCATCCAGAACCACCTGCTGCAGCTGCTCGCTCTCACCGCCATGGAAGAGCCCCTCAGCCTCGACGCTAAGCACCTGCGCGCCGAGAAGGCGAAGGTCCTCGAAGCAGTCCGTATCGACGACCTGCCGAACTCCTTTGCACTCGGCCAGTACGCCGCAGGCTACCAGGGCGGCGAGCACGTCAACGGCTTCTTCGACGAGAACGACATCCCCGCAGACTCCCGCACCGAAACCTTCGCAGCGCTGAAGGTGTCCATCGCAAACCGCCGCTGGGAAGGCACCCCCTTCTACCTGCGCGCCGGCAAGCGCCTGGGCCGCCGAGTCACCGAAATCGCCGTGGTCTTGAAGAAGTCCTCCGACCGTCTCTTCGGCGAACGTGAAAACCCGCAGGTCGGCCAGAACGCCATCGTCATCCGCGTGCAGCCCGATGAAGGCATGACCATCCGATTCTCCGCGAAGGTGCCCGGCACCCAGATGGAAATCCGCGACGTCAACATGGACTTCGGCTACGGCCACTCCTTCACCGAAGAGTCCCCCGAAGCCTACGAACGCCTCATCCTGGACGTTCTGCTCGGCGAGCCGCCGCTGTTCCCCCGCCACGAAGAAGTTGAGCTCTCCTGGAAGATCCTCGACCCCTTCGAAGAGTACTGGGAAGAAAACCGCATTAAGCCTGAACCCTACGAGTCCGGTTCGTGGGGTCCGCGTTCAGCACACGAGATGCTTGAGCGTGACAACCGCGCTTGGAGGCGCCCGTGATCTCGCACCTGCATAACACCACCGTTTCCGCTATCAACAAGGAACTGAGCAACCTGGCTGCAGCCAACGGTAGCCTCAGCAGCGGACGAGTACTCACCCTCGTTGTCCTCGCGGAAAAGGGCCACTCCCGCGAAGCGATGCGCGCCGCAATTCGTGCCTCCCACGAACACCCGAGCCGCATTATCATGCACATCTCCCACGACCCGCTCGACCCTGACCAGCTGGATGCAGAAATCCACCTGGGCGGCGACACCGGCGCATCCGAGATGATTGTTCTGCGCGGCTGGGGTAGCGCATCCCGCCCGACTGAGGCACTGATTTCCGGTCTGCTACTGCCTGACTCCCCGATTGTGGTCTGGTGGCCGCACTCGGTTCCGGAGAACCCAGCACAGCACTCCATCGGTCGTATCGCTCAGCGTCGTATCACCGACTCTGCGCGCGCTGAGGACCCGAAAGAGGCTCTCAAGCACCTCGCCGAGGTGTACCGCGCCGGCGATACCGACCTGGCGTGGACCCGCCTCACCCTGTGGCGCACCCAACTGGCTGCGCTCCTGGAGCAGATGCCCTCCTCCCCCGTACGCCGCGTGGTTGTGTGGGGTTCGAGCAAGTCCCCGTCCGTGGTGCTGCTCGGTACGTGGCTCGGCTGGAAGCTTGAAGCGCCCGTACACCTCGCCACCATCGGCGCGGCAAACCGCGGCCTGTACCGCGTCAGCATTGAGCGTGAAGACGGTTCCGTGACGATGTTCCGCCCCGGCATTTCCGTGGCGACCATCTCCACCCCGTACGCACCCGACCAGCAGATTGCGTTGCCGGTGCGTACCCTTGCCGAGTGCATCTCTGAGGAGCTGCGCCGCCTCGACCCGGACGACACCTACGGTGACGTGCTGAAACAGGCGCTGTGCACCGTCACCCTCGTCGATGACACCTGCCAGCCTGAAGACATGCTGGATCTCGAAGAATACCCGGAGGTTTTCGATGCCTAAGATTCAGAACATGGGCGCATCCACCCCCACCCTGGTGGCGCACCCGACCCGCGACGCTCTCGCAGCGGACGCGGTGACCCGCATCCTCGACATCATTGAGCATGTGCTCTCTGAGCGCACCATCGCCCACATTTCGCTGACCGGCGGCACGATGGGTATCGCCACCTTGAAGGCGTGGGCTGAGAACGAGCGCGTGAAGGATATCGACTGGTCCCGCGTGCACTTCTGGTTCTCCGATGAGCGTTACGTGCCCGAACGCAGCCCCGAACGTAATGACGGCCAGGCTATTGAGGCACTGCTCGCTCCCCTGCTCTCGCACGGCCTGGTTGTGGGCAATGTGCACCGCATGGGCCCGTCCGATATTTTCACCGGCCTTGAGGCTGCCGCCGAGCACTACGCTTTTGAGATGCGTGACTACGCCGGTTCTGCACCGGCTGTGACCGTGCAGATGCCCGAGGGCGCGACCGAACTTCCGTTGACTGGCGGTCACGGTGGCGGCGCGGGTCACGAGCATGGCGGCTCCGGCGGCTGTGGTTGCGGTGGCGGCGGCTGCGGTTCGTCCGCTCCCGAGCAGTCCATCGAAGAGACCACCCTGGACGAATTTGATGCTGAGGCTGCTGAGCCCGCAGGTGGTTGCGGATGCGGCGGCGGAGGCTGCGGTGGTGGCGGTGGCGGCCAGTGGCCCGCACCGGTCTTTGACATCACCCTGCTGGGCATGGGCCCGGACGGTCACATTGCGTCCCTGTTCCCGGGCCGTAAGCAGGTTCTGCTGGGTACCGGTCTGCCGGAGGATCCGGTTGAGGGCGGTAAGGCTGTAACCGTGATGGTTTCTGATTCGCCGAAGCCGCCGGCTGAGCGTGTGTCGGTGACCCTGCCGATTATCAATAATTCGCGTCACGTGTTCTTCCTCATCACCGGTGAGGATAAGCAGGATGCGACCGGCCGCCTTCTGGCTGGCGCGAAGCTGGACGCTGAGGATCTGAACGCGGAGCTGCTGCTGGAGACCCCGGCGGTGGGTGCGCGCGGTAAGAAGCAGACCTTGATTTTTGCAACCGAGGAGTCGCTGGCTCCTGAGAACCGCCCGTAAGGTTCGGTTCTGAACTGCATTGGATAAAGGGTGGAGCCCCGGATAGACATCTATCCGGGGCTTTTCTCTATGGTTTTAAGTCACCCCGAAATGGTACTAGAAGTGGTACCATGAAGTATGCCGAGTCACACTCTCCCCCGCCAGGAGCTCTACACCTACCGCGTCGAGTGGTCTGAAGACGACCAGGAATTCGTCGGAACCGTAGCCGAATTCCCCAGCCTCTCATACCTGGCCCCAACCTCTACCGAGGCATTCGCGGGTATTCGAGAAGTCGTCGCCGATACCCTTGAGATTCTTGAAGAAGATGGCCGCGAGGCACCCGAACCGTTCTCTCTGCGTTCCTTCTCAGGACGATTCAACTTGCGTGTTTCACCGCAATTGCATCGTCGTCTGGTTCAGCAGGCAGCGCTTTCTCACCAGAGCCTGAACCAGTACGTGAGCCAACAGCTCGAAGCGGTCGCCTAAGTAAGCCTGTACATCTTCATCATCCAACGAAGATTCCAAAATGTTATGACATGACAAAAGAGTGGAGCCCCGGATAGTTTCGACTATCCGGGGCTCCACTCTTGCTACGCCCGCCTACTGTTCAGCAGCGGCAGGATTCTGCGGTTTCTAATTCTTCAGCTGCTGTGCCTGCGGCTGGGCTTCCTCCGCTTCGCTCTCAAAGCCCACGTACAGTGCCGCCAGCGACGGAACCGTCGCCTCCAGCACCTCCTGCGCCTCCTCAGCGGTCGAGGTGAGCTTCGCGCCGGTCAGCTGCAGGTACTCGCGCACCGTCATGGGCTGCGCCCAGTCAAAGTGCTCACGCACGGCGGTGATGTTCGCGCCAGACTGCAACACGTTAATGCCGTGGGCAAGACCAATATCCGTCACCTTCACGATGGCGTCGGTCTCCTCCGGGATGTCGTACGGGTCGCGGTTCTGCAGGTCCACGATGAACGGAAGCACGCCGCGGCTCTCAGCGCGCAAGGTGAACTTGGTGTGCACCTGGCTCACCTCGTGCACCTCGCCCACACCCACGGCGGGCACCACCATGAAGCCCGCCTGCAGGTCGTTCACCGCGGCCAGGGTGTGTGCCTCCCCGAAGCCGGAGTACAGCTGCACCACCGGCACGAGGTAGCACACCTCCGCCTTGAGCGCCTTGCGAGCCTCAATGTCGATGTACTCCCAGGCGCCGCCGGTACCGTCCGTAATGTCGCCGGAGTGGTGCGCGTAAATGGCGCCCTGGCTGTTTTTCACGGTCTGCGACCAGTAGCTGATCTTGTCCATGTAGTTGCCTTCGGCATCGAACATCATCAGCGACAGGTCAATGTCCACGCCCTCATCCCAGAAGCAGAAGAGGCGAATCACGCCGGTGGGCGGCAGGTGCACCGTCGAGGTGTTGTAGCGGCCCATACCGTCCAGGGAGGGGCGGGCACTGCGTGTGTTCAGCGGCATAATCGTATCACCCACCTGCTCGGGCAGGTAGATGCTGGTCTCGGCAAGACGGCCGGACAGGCCAATCTCGACCAGGCGCTCCAGCAGGTCCAGCACGACCGGGCTGTACTCGCGCGCCGGAATCATGGTGGCGATACCGGTCTTGGACAGGTTCATGCGCTGCGGGGCGGCAGGCTGAGTCTTCTGAGCGGACGCCGCGCGGCGCTCCTCGCGCTGGCTCGCGGCAGGTTCGGAACCGACCGGGATAGAAGGCAGCGGGTTCTCCGGGCCGGAATTATCCCCAAAGAACGAGCCCAACGGGTTCGGGATGCCCGCGTTCTGCATGAGGTTCTGAACCCTCGCGACGCCCTCCGGGTTGCGGCGCGCATAGTCAGCCATCTCCCGGTCCTCCTGCACCGCCACCGGGTTGGCGGGGCGCTCCTTGGGCGGGTTCGCGAGCGCGTTACGCTGCAGGGTCACCAGGTTGCGGATTTGCACCAGGATGGGCGCGGAAACGCGCGGCGCCACGGCGGCGAACGCGTCAAAGATGATCTGCTGGCCGGGGCTCGGCGCGGTGTCGATGCCGTAGCGGGGCGCTTCGAAAGCATCCAGGGCGCGCACCAGCTGGCGTGCAAACACGCCGGGGCGGGTCGAGAGCAGACGTGCCACGTTCTGCGCATCCCGGGTGGCGTAGGCGCGGTCCACCAGCGACTCGAAGCTGTACACCTCACCGCGGTACAGGTCGTCAGCCCAGCGGCTCAGCGCGGTCAGTGACGGGTAGTCACCGGGGTGAATCGCCTTGACGAGGCGCTTGTACATTTCGGCGGCAGGCGCGCTGTCGTAGCGGGCACCGACCGGGTCAGCCTCCAGCACCCGGTTGAGCAAGTGTGCGATGCGAGTGCGTTCGCTGCGGCGCAGCTTCAGGCGCGGCGCGATGCTCAGGCTCAGGTCCCCCACCGTGCCGTTGAAACGCAGACGCGAGTAGGCGGCGGCGAGGGCGAGCGCCTCCTTCATGGTGCGCAGGTGCTCAGCGTCTTCGGGGTGCAGGCAGGCGGCGATGAACACGCGGTTTTCGCGGCTGGTGTTCTCCGGTCGGGCAGCCGGCAGGGCGTCATGCTGGGCGAGGAAACGGCGCAGCGCCACCAGGTCGCGCTGGTCGGTCTGGTTGTACGCCTGCTGCTGACCGAGTAGCTGCCGGTAGAGTGCACCCGCCATAATCAGGGCGTTCTGCACGCCGCTGACCATCTGCAGGGGTCGGCGGTTGCGTTCCATGCTCGTGAAGTTGGCGCGGCTCATCGGCTGCTGCCACTCGTAGGGCACATAGTTCTCGGGCAGGCCGCCAACGATGCGCTCGGTGCCGTCCGGGTTGTAGTACGGGTTGGAGAGGTAGTGCATGATCTGCTCGGTGTAGCGCTGCTCTTCGGGGAGCGCCAGGGCGCGCAGATCAAAGTCGCGGCGGAACACGCGGCCGGGACGGTACCCGTACTCGTAGGACCAGATGGTCAAGAACAGGGCAAATTCGTTGGCGCTGACCTTCAGCGCCTGGGCGAGGGATTCCTCGCTGAGGGTCAGGCCGCAATTGCTCAGGGCGGACACTCGCCCCAGGTCGGTGTCGAATGCGCCGGAGTGGTGCAGGTCGTTAATGCTCGAGTAGTTCGAGCGGTAGTAGGGGCCGTACAGGTCGGTGAAGACGTACACGCCGTAGCGGCGCATCAGGATGAGGCGCACGAGGGGGCTGAGGCCCTCGGGCGCTTCGCCGTGAAGGTAGGCGGATTCGTTGAGGTAGGGTGATTCCTGCAGGTAGGGGGATGCGTCGTAGGGAGTGGTCACGGGTCGTCCTTTCCGTTGGTCTCACCCGGCTGTCACCGTCGGTGGTGTGTCTATGTTCTTATCGTAGCGGCGTGGGTGCGGGTTGTCGCTGGGTTTGGTCATCGGTGACCTGCGGGGGTGTGTATTCGCGGGGGCAACAGGCGGTTACGTAAGCGGAGCCTGGGCGGTGTTTATCCGTCGCCTGCTTATCCGCCGAGTGCTTGTCCATCAGCCGCGTGGGAACGGGGGTTAAAAGAAAAATGGCGGGAAGCGAAGAATCCGACAAATATAAGAAAAAGATATTTCAGAAAGTAGGACTCTTCATGATCCGCCATTACCTATAGAGTACTCCCGCCCCGCGACGGTGGTCAAGCCGTTTCGTCACCGAAGCATGCTCGGGGGTTTTTACCCGCCGGTGAGGCTCTAGCTAAGGGGCAAGTAGCCTCACCGGCAGGTAGGTTTTTCGGGCTAGGACTCGCCCGATAGCGCGAGCGCGGCCTCGCGGGCGGCAAGCGCCTCCTCCGTCTCGCGGGCAGGCACGGCAGCCAGGGCACGCAGGCTCTTCGCCAGCACGGTAGAGCCCTTCATTTTCGGTTCCAGCTCGGCGGGAATCTCAACCGGCGTACCGTACAGTTCGGCAAGCTCCACCGCAAGCTTCACAACGGACGCACCCTGACCCACCTGCGGAGCCAACGGAAGAATCCGGCGCACCGTCTGGAAGACGGACCACCCCGCCAAGGGGCTCAGCGAAGCGGCATCGTTCAACGTCTGCACCAGGCGATTCGCCCCGAACCAGCCGTGCTCCAGGAGGTACCCGAGCTCACTGGCGAAAAGGTGCGCATCCCAGTTGCCGCGGTCAATGAGGGAGGCAATCGTCTCCGCCGTCAACGCGCGACGCTCCGGGGCGTACACTACAGAAGCCCACGCCAGGAAGTTATACGACGGCACACCCAGAGTACGCTCCGCCGCACCGAGCGTCTGCATAACCTCCTCAAAACCGTGAAGACGAGAGAACTGATACACGCTCAGCAGCGGCTTATACTGCGCCGCCAGAAGGTCCGGGTTGTGGCGCATCACCCAGGCGTACCAGCCGCATACTAGGGCAACAGACGGCACCTCGGCATGTTCCAGGGAACGCCCCGGATACTCCACACAGGCACCAGCCACCGTGTATGCCGCCGCCGTGAACGTGCTCCGCTCCGTGGCTAGCTCCTCCCCCGGCACCTGCCACAGCTCATAGGTGGAATCATTCACCTCATACTCGCCGTGCAGAACCTTCGGAAACGCCTCACGGTACGACTTGAAACGAATCACCGTGCGCTCAAAAGAACGCTCCACCGCAGGCAGCGGCTCAGCCAGCAGAGGCGCAAAGCCCTGCCCAGCCGCACCCTCGCTACTATAGGGCTGATCCCCGAACGCAACGCGAAGCTGCTCATGGAATAGTGCCGTGGGCGAACGGTACGCCCAATATTCGCTACCCTTGCGCGGGTACCCCTTGAAATGAAAATCAGCACCCTGAAAACGACCCGTGTGCTCGGTGAGTGCTGCCTGCGGGTCAGGGTCTGGGGCGTACGCATGCTGAATCAGCAGACGGTACGCCAGATACCGCAATTGGTCGCGACCGTCATGCCAGGCACGGCTCAGGTAGCGGCGCAGATGCTTCTGAAAAGCGGGGCTGAACTCAATGACTCGCCCCTCCTGATGCGCCCGATGCAGATAGTTCAGCAGCGCCGGGATGCGGCGGACAGACTGCTCCCTCTCGTTGAGGTGGTAGAGGGCGAACAGCAGCTCTTCGCAGTCCCGGTCGTTACGATTAGCATCCCGGGTAGCTTCGGAGGCGCGCCCAGCCTGGGGCGCCGCGTTGAGGGCGGCGTTCACCTCCGAGGCTGAGAGCCCAAGGGCAGGGACATCCGGGATCTGCACGCTACGGGGCGGCTGATCTGAGGCAGACTGGGTGCAGGCGAGCTGAGCCGAGCCAGACTGAATCGAACTAGGCTGTGCAGGCACAGTGTCAGGGCACAGCTTCTGGGCACGATCGCGCAGCTCCAGAGGAAGAACCTCCACAGCATCCTGCGCGTAAACAGACACCTCCCCGGCACGTTCCGGTACCGCCCGGACACTCAACTCAAGCACCTTCAAACCGGCAGTCATCAGCTTCTTCTCACGCCGGAACAGCAACTGCGCGACGGCAGGTAGAGCCTCCGCCACCAGGGTTTGAAGCTCACCAGCAGTCAGTGGCAGCAGACCGGCAGGGGCAGAACCGCCAGACGGCGCGCAGATCTGCAGAACACTCTGCAGCATCTGCGCGCCCACGGCAGCCGTGGTCGCCACCGGCGAAGCCAACAACGCCGGAATCAGCGCACCGTGCCGAGCATAGGATTGCGCCTGACCCACCAAAGCCTGCTTACGTTCAGCACCGCGCAGCCCCTTCGGAACCGCCGTCAGAGCCTCAAAGGCACGCGAGAAAACGCGGGCGTTCTGCGGTGCATAATCACGTAGCAATGCCTGAACGCACTCCTGCTCAATCCGGGCTCGATACTGCGGAAAACGCTCCGCCAAATACACCAGCAAATCATGACCGCAAATAGTTAGCTGCGCATCATAAATAAACCAGAGTGCTAGACCATTCGAGGGTATGGCGCCCTCCACGGTAAACAGCGCCCAGATTTTTTCCCAGTGTTCCGGATGCTCCCTGAAAAACTCGGCAATCACCTCATCATCCATAGAGCGCATGGAACGACCCGGCACAATACGCCACAGGAACTCCTGCAGGTATTCGGCGCTCCACGCAGGCGCCGCAGGATGCACGCTTTCAGGCACAGTATTAGGCACCGCTCTCACCCAGTAGCGCGAGCGTAGCTTCGCGGGCAGCAAGCGCCTCCTCAGTCACGCGCGGGGTCACCGCAACCAGGGCGCGCAGGCTCTTCGCCAGCACCGTGGAGCCCTTCATTTTCGGCTCCAGTTCGGCGGGGATTTCAACCGGCGTGCCGTACAGTTCGGCAAGCTCCACCGCCAGGCGCACATAGTCGCCGCCCTTCGTCAACCCGCCAACCATCGGCAGCAGCAGGCGCAGAACCTGCAGCACACGCCAACCCGCCAGAACACCGATAGACGACACCTCACGCAGGGTCGCCACCAGGCGGTTAGGAAGAACCATCCCGTCCTCCAGAGCCCACTTCAGGGTCTCTGCGAAGGTGGATGTATCCAGCAAGCCCGCCTCAAAGAGCGCCGCGATGGCTTCTGCCGCCGCCAGACGGTACTCGGGGTTCTTCGCGCTCGCCACGTAACCGAGCAGGGTGCAGGAGGGGGCGCCCACCTGCACGGTGGACTCCCTCAGCGCGCGCATGAGCACGGGGACGGGGTTTACGGTCTTCTCCTCAACGCACTGCGAAGCGGCAAACAGGAAGTATGCCGAAAGCAGGTCCGGGTTGTTCTGAAGCAGCCAGGACGCCCACTCGGTGAGCGCCGGGAGGAAGTCACCCAGCCAGCTGTCAACCCTGTCGAGATTCAGCAGATACACGAAGGGGATCAAGGCGGTGTTAAGAGCTTCGTAGGCGATGGCTTCCTTGGGGCTCATGCCAGCGGTTGCGTGGCTCAGCGCCTCGCGAGCCTCATCCGCGGTATCCGCAATGTCGCCCTTGACCTGCCACATGGGCTGGTACTTCACGAATTCCTCAACGTTAAAGTTTTCGAAGCCTGCCTCGCGGAGACGACCCGACCTGCTGGCCTCCTGGTATTCCCAGACTCGATCATTGTCGAGACCGCGGTTGAAGCCGCTCCAGGGCATATCCATGCCAGAAACAGTGCGATAAGTCCAGTCACTGTAGGTCAGCTGGCGGGCGGGTAGTGGTGCGCTCAGCAGGCGCACTGTACGACCATCCGTGTGGTACTCTCCCCCGGCGGCGACGGCACGCATCTGCTCGCGGAAGATCTCGTAGAGGTCACGGTAACCCTTCAACGGCTTGTAGTCAGCATTCCAGAGATGGTGTTTATTCTGAATAGTCAGACGTATCATCTCTTCCTTGCCCAGGAGCGCGTTACTCGGGCGGGCTCGTGCAACCATCTCACTACGGTCGGAATACTGCAGGAGCGGCGTCAGCTCGGGTAGCTCCCACGACTCGTATCCCGCGGCCTCGGCGTTAGCTTCCAACACGGCGCAGAGCGCAGGCATGTACGCGACGTTGTTGTAGCTGTAATGGTCAGCAATTTTGCGCAGGGTACGAAGCTGCTGCTGATCTGCCGGTGCCAGTTGTCCGGTTGCGGCAAAGTGGTAAAGACGAGCCAGGTTCTCTCCCCGAGTGCTGGGAGATTCGTCCCCGGTCATTCGACTGGAGTTTGTGTTCGACTCCTCCGTAATGAGGGTGCAGAACTCTTCCAAATTTGCCATGGATGCAACAGGTTCTCGGTGCTCAACGCCGGGCAACAGCACCGGCGGTACCTCTATGGAAGCGCCCGCCGCCTCCGCCGCCTCCGCCTGGGGCAGGCGGTCTTCGGGCAGGCAGGCTTCCGCGGCACCGCGCAGTTCCAGGGGTAGCACCTCGTAGGCTTCGAGGATGCGGTCAGCAACATAGTTGGCGAGCGCCACCTGCTCGGCGGTTTGCGCCTTCTTACGCTTGGCTTTACTCAAACCAGCGTACTGGGTGGCGATGAGCTTGAGCAGGCGCAGGGCGCCGCGCTGAATCTTCTTTTCGGTGCGGTAGAGGTTCGCGCCGAGTGCGTCGATGAGCTGTTCCAGGTCGACCTGTTCGAGGGGCTGCAGATCGGGGGTCTTCTGCAGGGCGGCGGGTGCGCAGGCTTTGAGCACGTTCTGCAGCATGGTCTGAGCGAATCCGACGGAGGCACTGGGCTCTGCGGTGAGGACAGCCATGAGCTGCCCGAAGCGTGCCCGGTTTTCTGCGTCGGTGGGCTGCAGATCGGTGTAGACGGAGTGGAACGCAGCCGAGTTGAATGCGCTGAAATCGCTGGTCAGGCCACGTAGCAGGGCGTCCAGAATCTCGTCGCGAATGTCGAAGTATTCGCCCATGAGGCGGCACAGTTCCGCGCTTTCACCCATGTAGTTGCCGTAGCCCTTGAAGAGCACCCCCTCGGTGCGGAAGACCGCCCAGAACTCCTGGTCGAGCAGGGTCATGTCACGGGTGAAGAAGGTTTTGAGCTGGGCGTGGTTGCTGGCGCTGTCCTTCTTCACGCAGGGCAGGGCCTCGTGCAGGAAAAGGACCAGGTATTCGGGGGCATCGCAGCTCAGATTGCGGGCGCGAAGCAGCGTGTAGCAGGTTTCCCAAATTTTCTTCGAGCGCGCCCAAGAGTTCGGGAGGCCCTCAATAAAACGCAGAATCCACTCCTCGGGGCGTTCAGAAGCGCCGAGCAGGAACGCGTCAATCAGCCGCTGGTCGGGTTTACCTTCCCAGAGAAGGGTGCGCATGGTTCGTCCGGCGGAGCGGTGGTATTCCCACGGGTCACCGTCGGGGGTGCGCACGAGCGCCCCAGCAACGTAGGCGGCAAGCGGGGTGCGGTTAATGTGGTCGCTACCGATCACGCTCTTGGGGGTGAGGGTTCGGGCGAGGGAGGCGCGCTCCTCCTCGGTGGAGCCGCTGATGACGGCGTGGTATTCCTGCACGTCAGTTGATTCTGCCGCCATGAGTGCTTTGAGGGCGGCGCGGCGCTCTTCGAGGGTGCGCTCACCTGCGTTGTGCTCACCGGCGCTGCATTCGTTAGGGTTATGCGGCTGGGCGGTATCAGTCATTGGTACCTGCTTTCAGAGTTGATGGTGAATGGTCGTGAAAAGTTGAACGGAAGTGTCGAATGAGGGCTGGTTGAGCGGTTAGCCCTGCACCTGGTTGAGGATATTCCGGGCGTACCGCGCCTTCTGCGAAGAACCAGTCAGCGTACCCAACCAGGCACGCAGCGACTCATCCACGAGCTCCGCACGGGTGGCAGGGTCGAGAGTCGCCAGCGCCTGGCTGAAAGCACCCAGTAGCTTGCCGAGCGAGTTCGCCCCGGTATCCAGGTGCGGTATGAGGCGCGCGAAGAAGCGCACCGCCGCCCGTGCATCCAGCTGAGCGAAGTCGGTGAGGGCAAGCGCCCAACGGTTCAGCATCGCCAGCGGCACAAAGTTCACGAAGCCTGCGGTGGCATCCTCGAGGCTGAGCTGGTCGTCCAGCACGCGGTGCATGATTTCCACAGCGAGGGAACGAATCTCAACGCGCTGCTCCGAGAAGCCCGCGGCAAACACGAAGGCGCAAGCGGGACCCCACACGCCGGGGTGCGCCGCCAACGCCAGGTAGAGTTCACGGTCGAAGGTGGAGTGATCCAAGATGTACCAGTTGCTGCCGGCGCAATAGTACGCCAGCGGTTCTGCCCGCGAGGGGTAGAGCAGGGCGTATTGTCCTTCTTCGTCGTGGTGGGCGGTGGCGAGGCCGCGGAAAGCATTCAGCTCGGGGGTAGAGGCGCCGTCCATCACCCCGTTCAGCTGAAGGCCCCAGCTTGTTTCTCTCTGGGATACCGTGATGGATTCCAGGTAGGGGTTGACGCGCCCGGTGGCGAGGGTGCCGTCGAGGGCGGAGCGGAGCACGCGAATCTGTGTAGGCGCAGAGCGCGGAGCGTCCTCTTGAGCGTTCTTCACGTATTGCTCTTCAAGGCTTTCAAGCAGGGTCAGCGCCTCAGCACGGCGGCTCTGTGCATCCTGCCGCTGCTCGTCGGTAGCGTATGGAGGCAGCACCTCCGGCACACGCACACGCAACAGCGCCGCCGTGAAATCCTGGCGCAGGATGGGGGCTCCATCAGCCAGGTTCTTGGCGTACCGGCGTACCAGGGTATCCGGATGCACCCACCCGCCGAGCAGTTCAGGGGTGGCGAGCGGCGTGTAGCTCTGCCTGCTCTTCAGCGCGCCGAGGGCATCCTTGAAGCCGGTGCTGAAGAACGCGGCGTGGCGGGAGTACATGTAGTGCAGGTTCGGCACCGTACCGGGGTCTTCCCTCGGGGTCATCTCCGATGCCTTCGGGCGCTCACGCAGCTTCCCGGCGGCGGCAAGAACCGTCAAATGCGCGCGCATGTCGAACCATTCCAGGCCCCAGTGGTTCAGCTTTTTCAGGCAGATAGGAACAAGCTGTTCGAGCAGGTTGGGGCTCTGCGCGATGCCGTCGGCGCTGAGCAGGTAGGCGGTGAGCAGTTCCAGCTCCAGCTCGCATCCGGCGTGCGTTTCGGGCTGGTCCACTTCGTTGAGAGTGTCGGGGGTGGCGCAGGGCGCGACCTGGTGGTGCAGCAGCGCACGGGCGCGTTCTTGCACGTCAGATGCGGTAACGGGGCGCACGGGGGTGTCCCAGTACCGGTGGATTACGGCGCGGGAGGCGGCGAGCGCCTCCGCGGCGGCGGCCTCAATATCAGCGGCTTCAGTGAGGGCGGTGCTTTCGGTACCGCTCCCCTGGCTATTCTCCGGGCTGTACCCATCTTCGAGGAGCGGCGAGCCCTCTTCCTGAATCTGCGCCACAACCAGCGGATCGAGCTGGGGTCGGTAGTCGCGGTAGAGTTCGCGGGCACGCTCGGCGAACACGATAGTCTCGGCGCTCGCGTTGTCTGCAGCGCCCGCCTGCACCCATTCTTCGAGGTGGTTGAGGGCGGCGGCTTGAACCTGCGCGTGGGTGTGGCTGAGCGCCATGACCACAGCGTCTTCGCAAGCGGCAGCATCGAGGGTGCCCGCCCGGTACAGCGCCTGGAGCATGGTCAGGATTTTGAGTGCGTTTGCTTTAGTTCCGGCGCATACGGCGGGTGCCGCGTAGGCGAAGGCGGTGGCGTCCAGCGCCTGCGGGTTTTTGCTCCAGAGGCGGTGAATATGCTGCACACCAAGGGTTACGCTCGGGCCGATGGGCGAGGAGAAAAGCGTCAGAAATTCGCTCTGACGTGCCGCAATTTCTTCGGCGGTGAGTTTGAGCCCGGTGACCAGTCGCGAGAACCAGCCGACCCGGTACGCCGGGAAGTCACTCATGAGGGAGCTCAGGAGCGCATCAATCAGGCGGTCACGGCTAATCAGCCCGGTTTCGCTGGCTTCGATGAGGGCGCAGGACCAGCCGGGGTTGTTGACCTTCTGCCCGGGCTTGTAAGAGTCACGCTGGGTGAGGGATACGTCCCGGTTACCTTCGACGGCGAGCATGCCCCAGATGAGTTCTTCGCGGAGCTGTTCGTCCTCGCGCAGCAACGGGAGGATCAGCTCACGGTCGCAGTTGATGAGGGCAGTGTAGTATTCCTCGTTGTGTTCGAGGCACGCCCCACCGTAGAGCTCAGCTAGGCGCATGGCAACGCCTCCGGTGAACCAGCCGAACTCTGCGTAGGCTTTGACGCGGTCCTGCGTGACGGTTCCGGGCTTATTTTTGCCGACCTCAGAGCCGAACGGGGTGCTAATAATGTCGAAGTACTGCCAGCGGCGGTAAATCTGTTCGAGGGTGCCGCCGACCGCCAAAATGTTGGCGAGGTTGCGGTTGAAGTGCATGATGTCGCTCCAGGTTTTCTGTTGCCTGAGGAGCGGGTAAATGACTTCACCGGGGAGCGGCTCGGTGATAACACCTTCGGGGAAGGTGTGCGTTTCGGGGCGTTTGCTCATGGTGGTCTTTCGGAAGGAAGCTGAAAGGAACTCTCGCGGCAGAAATTGTGCGGCTCAGATTTTCGCCGCAAGAGTTTAGTGCGGTGCGTGGTGTGTCTAGCCGGCGGCGTGTTCGCGGTAGAGAATACTGACCGCCAGCGCGTGTTTGCAGGGGCCGCGCGTACCGCGGTACTTCAACCACCAGGGGCAGGAGCAGAGGTACCCCTCCACGGCGTACGGGTCGGCGGGTAGCGTCACGGTGTACGTGTTCTCGCCGCTGCGCACACTGTACTCGCCGGTGCCGTGCTCGCCCGCACCGACCCGCTCAATGGCGCCGGAGTCGGCAAGCTTTTTCGCGCCGACCAGGCGCGGGTGCATGGCGGTCAGCGCCTCCGGATGCACGGGCAGCGGGCGGTGGAAATACTCACCAGCGTGCGCGTCAAAACCAACCTGACCGGAGGAAGCCAGCAGGGCGAGGGCGTCGCGGGTTGCTGCCTCGTCCAGGCCGGCGCGGGCAGACATGACGGGCACGTCAATGCGCGGCTCGAAGGAAAGCAGCACGCTGAGCATGTCAGCGTTCTGGGCGGTGTTCGGGTTAGACAGCGCCTGCAGCACGGACCCCTCACCTGAGAATCCGCGTGACTTTTCGGGGCTCAGACCAATACTCAGGCGTGCGCCGGGCAGGTGCGCCACCCACACGCTGGGCACGGGCGCGTTACCGGCGCTCACGGGCTCACTGTACGCGTCCAGGCGCTGAATGTGGCGGATGAGCGGCTCAAGCACACGCAGACGCTCGGGGCCCGCCACGCATACAGATCCGGCGGTGGCGCGGGTGGCAAGGCGCAGGGAACGCACCGCGCGGGTCGCCCACAGGACCGCCTTGGTGCTGGAGTTACGCGGCAGGGAGTGGATGAAGGTTCGGGCGGCGGCAGCGTCCAGGCTGTGCACGGGGCTCATGCGGGATGAGAGCATCTGCGTTTCTGCAAAGCCCTTGAGCCAGCGGATGGGCAGCGGCACTTTTTCTTCCATGACGGAGCCGTCAAGGGTGGTGGTGAGTAGCCCATCATCGCCAACGTTCAGGTGGATGGGCTCCCCTGCCCTGAGGGAGGCGAGCGCGGCGCGCAGGGGCGGGTTGACGTCTACGTTGGTGACGCCTACGGCGCTGTGGCTGGCGTCGAGTGCGCTGGAGTCAACGTCGAGGCGCGCGTACACTCCGCAGCAGGCGCTGAAGGATTCGAAGCGCAGGCCTTCGGCGGTGCTGGTGACGACGGGGTCTGCGGCGCGTAGGGCTCCGGCGAGGGAGCTGGGCGGCACGTAGAAGCGGGTGCGGGCGACCCTGGCGACGACCAGTAATGCGGTGGCGTAGACGTCTGCTCGTTCGAGGAACCCGGAGAAGAAGTACGGGTGGGAGGCGGCACCTTCAGGGGTGCTGCCGCCGCTGGTGGCGAGGCTGAGCGCGCGGGAGTCGGCGCCGTCGATGAGGGCTGACGGTGCGGTGTACGTGTAGTCGAGGGTGTAGGCGCTCATGGCTTCTTTGCCTTTCGTATGTGGTGTATACGTCCTATCATGCCGTAAAGATTTGCGCCCCGCTACCGCTTTCGTCATTGCCGTTTGGTGCATAAAAAATCCCCGGCATTCTCGGTTGAGAAGTGCCGGGGAGAAGCTCTATTGGCTCACCCTCGGTGGGGTGGGCGTGGGCTCTGATGAGAGGCGACTAGACGACGATCTGGCCGTTGAAGCGCATTGCCAGGCCGTACAGGACCACTGCGATAACCCAGATGACGATCACGGTGACGGTCAGGCGGATCAGGTTCTTGGATGCCATACCGGAGGAGTTCAGGGAGTTGGTCATACCGCCGCCGAACATGTCGGAGAGGCCGCCGCCCTGACCGCGGTTGAGCAGCACAAGCATCACTGCGATCACGCTGGTGATGGCGATGATGACCATGAGTACGTTCATGATGACGTCCATGGGGACCTTCCTTCGTTGTCTTCTGGTGGAGTGCCTGGGCTGCGGGGTGCAGACAGACGGGTTTAACTATACGCTACAGCCGCCATTCGGTCACGTTGAGGCGGCTTTTTACGCGGCGCGGTTGCTGCGGCGCTGGTATTCGCTGGGGGTCAGCTGCAGTGCTGCGGGGCGGTCGGTGAGCACACGCTGGGCGGTGAGTTCGTCGCCTTCGGTGTCGTAGGCGCGCACGTATCCGCCGTCGATGAGGTAGTAGGTGAACTGCTGCGCGGCTGCCCAGTAGGCGCCTCCTTCAGCGTAGAAGCCCTGGTCTACCCAGTCGCGCAGGGTGAGGGTGACGGGGATTTCCGGTGAGGAAGTGCGGCTGTAGAGCTGGTCGAGGAATGCTTCTCGGCGGCTCTCGAAGTACTGGTATTCGGGCGAGGGTTCCTGGTATTCTGCGCCGCCTGCGTAGCCGATGTTGCCGCCGTCATTGCCGGGTAGGCGCGGGGCACTCACTTTGCGGTTGCGCAGGTAGCTGTAGAGGATCATGCCGACGAGGGCTGCGATGACCAGGGAAAAACCAAAGCTGAACATGCCGTTAAGTGTACGGGGCGAACCGCGGGGTCGGCGTATTCTGGGCGGGTTTTGCGGTTAGGGGCGAACGCGCCTGCCTCATACACCCGGCTCTTACGCCCACCGCTATCTCGGTGGCGGTTAAATGGTCCAGCGCCCGGTCGGGTGGGTACCCGCCGGGCGCTGTAACGCTATGAGACGCTGTGGTGCGTCGGGGTTTTATGCGTCGAAGCGTGCGATTGCTGCGAACTCGTCAGCCTGCAGGGATGCGCCGCCGACGAGCACGCCGTCCACGTCTTCCTTGCCCATGATGGAGGGTGCGGAGGAGGACTTGACGGAGCCGCCGTAGAGAACGCGGACCTTCTCTGCAACGTCTGCGGAGTAGAGCTTAGCGATTTCTGCGCGGATTGCTGCGGACATTTCCTGTGCGTCGTCTGCGGTTGCGACCTTGCCGGTGCCGATTGCCCAGACGGGCTCGTATGCGATGACGAGGGTTTCTGCCTGCTCTGCGGTCAGACCTGCGATGGAGCCGCGCAGCTGCTCGAGGGTGTACTCGACGTGGGTGCCTGCTTCGCGGATTTCGAGGGGCTCACCGACGCAGAGGACGGGGGTCAGGCCGTGCTTGTATGCTGCCTGAACCTTTGCTGCGCACAGCTCGTCGCTTTCGTGGTGGTAGGTGCGGCGCTCGGAGTGGCCGACGAGCACGAAGGTTGCGCCGAGCTTGGAGAGGAATGCGCCGGAGATTTCGCCGGTGTATGCGCCGGAGTCGTGGACGGAGAGGTCCTGGCCGCCGTAGAGGATGTCCAGCTTGTCGCCTTCGACGAGGGTCTGCACGGAGCGGATGTCGGTGAAGGGCGGGAAGACGGCTACTTCGGTTGCGGAGAAGTTGAAGTTTGCGTCGTCGAGGGTCCATGCGAGCTTCTGGACGAGGGTGACTGCCTCTGCGTGGTTGAGGTTCATCTTCCAGTTGCCTGCGATGAGGGGCTTACGCGACATAGTTCGCTCCTTAGCTTTCCCGCGCGGTATGCCGGGCGGGGTTGTTGTTCGGAATTTTCCTTTTCTATTTTAGAGGGTTGGCGGCATATTTTCACTGGTTCGGCGCGGTTTTATGCTGTGCCTTGACTATTCTCACCCCGCGTTCGCTGATTGCGCGGAACCCCGGATACGAAGTACCGGCAGGGTGGAGCTTAGGGGGCTCTACCCTGCCGGTATTCTGCCGGTGATGTTTGTCTACGGTGTGTTAGTAGCCGCCTCGGAGAAGGTACGAGGTGTAGCAGAAAAAGACAATCGTCAAAACAATCACAAGAAGCGCGGTAGCGCGCGCACTTATGGCGAGGGAACGACCCCAAGGCAGCTTTCGGGTAGCGATCTTCTCAACGATGAGCGCCGCAAGAGCACAGTAGGTGAAGCAGACACACAGCAAAACAACAAACGAAATGATGAGAGTAGCCGTTGCTACCGAGGAAGATTCCCAATAGGCGTAATACATCCAGAGGTAGGGACTATTTGCAATGAAGAAGGCCGTGAATCCGCCGGTGGGGAGGCAGATAAGCGAGTACAGGCCCATGCGCTTAGGCTCTGCGGGCGCGGGTGCTACCGCCTCAGCAGGAGCCGCGGATGCGGCACCATCTACGGCGGGGTCTTGCGCGGGACTCTGGAGGGCGGTTGCGGTAGGTACTGCAGTAGCTTCTACCGTGGTGCTTTCTGCAGCGTTGTTCTGCACGGTGTTTTCCTGTACAGCATTGCTCTGCGCCGTATTCTCCGGCAAGGGGCTGCCCTGCACGGCGCTGTCCTGTGCGGGCGCGCCGGGGTTCTGGGGCGACTGTTCCATATGTCTCCTAGGGTGGTTGGTGTGGTGTGGTTATCGATGATGTCGTGCGGCTACCGGGAAGATGGGATCTTATACCTCTAGCCCTTCAAGGGAGAATCCCGGAGGGTATAGCGGCGTGGCGTCCTTATCGTCTTCCACCAGCACCCAGCGGCCGCGCAGGTGCTCCGCACAGAGGAAAGCGTACTCTTCCTCACCGGTCTTCAAGAACTTATCGATGGGTAACTTCTCCCCCGTTTCGGGCACGTAGAAGACAGCCTCATCACGAATACGTCGCCTTGCCTGGTATCTCAATATCTGCCGACCATTCTTACTGCGGTCATTAATACCGGCGGTGGTAACCTGCAGGCGGTACACATCCTGACCGGCGATAAGCCAGCCGCGATTTTCCCGGTACAGCCGAAGAAGCTCAGGAGAAATAATCTCTTCGGGGTTGATCACTTCAGAGAGCGGTTTGGTATCTCCGGTGTAGTAGAAATAGTTCAGGGCGGCATAAAAGTACGCCTGAAAAATATAGAAACCACCGCGGTTATACTCATTCATTCCCGGCTGCAGAACGGGGTAGGGCACATTCTGGGCTGCATGCTCTTCAGTGGCGGGTACGTACCTGCCGTTGCGTTCGTAGGCGGTGTAGACCATAAACCCCGCTGCGCTTCCACGGTCTACGTAACCAGCATCAAACTTCTCATCAGGTTCTAGAGCGATTAGTGCCCTATCCCATTTAAGAAGACGCATTTTCTGCTTTTCCTCATCATTGGCGAGGATACCGGCCTGTCGACCGACGAAGAGAGCGCCGAGGACTCCCACGCCCCCTATTGCGAGGGTACGACGAGAAAAACGGGGCTTTCGCGGCTCCGACTGATGAGCAAGTAGCTGACCAGAAGATACCGGATGAGCTTCCTCGGAGGAGTTCTGCTGGATGCTCGTCTCCTGTTCCTTACGTTGGGGTCCCATGGTTATACCTCCTTTTCGGGGATGAAGTGAATATCCCATCCGGGATCGAGGAAACGCGAGCGCAGGGTACCGTAGATTGCTCCGTCGCGAAGGAGTCCGCGCGTGTCGAATTCGGTGATGGGCTGTAGCTGCCCGGTGTCTTTCCGGAAGACTTTTGCTTCGGGAAGGATGTCGAATTTGACGTTCCAGTCGAAGATTTTTTGTTCTTCGTTGTGGATGCGCGGTTGTGCTTCGAGAATGTGCATGGTCAAGATTTGTTGGTTGGGGGTAATAACCCACCCTTTTCCGTCGTCAAAGATATCTTGGATGGCGGGAAAGAATAGTTCTTCGGCGGTCATTGCATATTCGAGGCGGCGCGAATCGGATGCCAAAAGCATATAGTTTTGGCATTGATAATAGTAGCTATTATAGAATTTCAAATCAGCGGACGTTAGAAATTTAGTAAACGTATAGCTGTAGTCTGGCGGCGGCGCAGAATATGCAGGGTGCTGCCGGTCTGCTGGGGTATAAATTCCAATCATGTCAGTATCGACAAGATGGTATGCTCCCCTATAGTCCTCTTGATTGAAGAATTTTTTAGTCCACTCAGGGTCGACACTCATTTCCTCTCCTTCCTAAAACGTATTTCCCCGAAGGGCTTCTCGTAACGCACGATTGTAATAAGTAGTCTTAGAAGTATTTCTACCGGTATATAGCCCAGTTCCTTCTTCTACTCCTTGCACTTCTTGTTGCGCGCTGTACGCCTGTGCATCGATATCAACGCCTTCATCATCACCGTAGCCACTAGCAACATAACGCTGAGTAGCATCGACATAAATATTCATACCGTGAGAATCCATGCCCCCCCTAGCTTTATCACTTTCGACGACATGTACACGATTAGCGGGCTCGCCGTATTGCTTTCCAGGTGTTAGGCCAGGAACCACGTCATTCTCGTTCACAACAGCCACATAGTTAAAGTGATGGTCAAGATCATCTCGTTGTCCCTCAAGATTGCTGGTCGGTGCACCATAGGTTACAACATTAGATACCTTATATTTACTATTAAATTCCTTATTATTAGCAAGTGAATACGCCACGGCACCGCCCTGAGAGTGACCAACCATTACTACTCGGTCTACGTCTTGTAGCTTAGCATCCTTCATTGCCTTTTCCACCATTCGGTGGTAGGGCGACAAATCATCAACAGGTTTATCAGAGGTATTACCAGCCAGACCAAGATTATTTCCTATAGAGCCAATCTCACCATCTTTTCCACCTTTTATCGAAAAATCAAAATCAGTGCCGGGAATATAAACATATGCAACCTTCTCCTTCGAATCATCAGGCTTCTTCCCTTCATAAACGTCAATTTGAACGGCTGAGTACCCTGCGTTTCCTTGCGATTTCTCCATGTCTTTAACATGTTGATTGTCATTAACTGAATTCATGCGTTGCGCCACTTGATGAATATTTTGCGGAGGAACAGGAGGAATATCCCCACCATACCCATGCTGCCGCTGAACATTCAAATCCTCAATCTTTGGATCTTTATTAAAGTAATTATATATTCCAAAGGGGGAAAGTGGTGAATAATCAATTATCCCCATTATAAACAACAGTATTTGGGCACCAGGACTATACTTTATCTCGTTAATAATCTCAGATGTATCATGATTTTTCTTCTCTGTTTTTCGAACCTGATAGTCCCTAAATTCCTGCACTGACATCGGGCGCAAACCCCACGGGTCAGCTAGGGAAATAGGGTTCCAGCCTACAAAAGAGTTCGTATCCATACCGTGCACAATACCCGGCACCGAGCTCAAAGCATCAGTGGACACAAAACGGCGCACGCCAGCATCAGCCACACGGAAACCCATGAAATCAAGACCAGCAATATTGACTGAGGAAGCTGCCGGACCAGCACTAACCATGCCAAGACCAGGAACAGCAGCAACAGTAACTACGTCACTTTCCCACGGGTTAGAAGACATAGACCAGCCCAAGCCATAGCCCAGTTCCTCTTCAGAAGAGATATTCTCCAGCACAGATCCAGCACTCATTCCGCCCACACCCAGCACCATAGGTACGGATGAGACAGCGTCCCACACCAAAGGCATAGATGCATTGGGGACATCAACCGTAGTATTAGCGTGCACTGAGGCAAGCTCACCAGTCATGTCATGGTGTAGCTCCCACTCTTCGCTGTCCAGGCGAATAGCATTCACCTGCCCCATGTTGCCCCACCCAAGGGTACGCTCACGGTGCTGTCCAGTCAGCTCGTCCGTGGTCGCCTCACGGACGCGTTCACCGGCAGCGTTATAGAAATACTCAGTTCGAGAACGATTCTGGACAGTACCATCGGCACCATACTGCACCTCAGAAACAGCGCTGAGAAGGCCAATTGAATTGTGGCTGAAGGCGCGTTCCAGCAGCAGGGCGTTATCTCCCTGCTCACAATTGCGCTTATACAATGCCTCGGCGACCATCATGCCGTTTTCGTAGGTCCAAGTTCGTTCCTGAATACCATCAGATACAGAGATAAGAGCACCAGAAGCATCATAACGATACTTCATAGTGCGCGCCTCAGAGTTATTTTCTGCATCTTCAAGAGTGCAGACAGCAACCCGAGAAGAAGTATCACGTTCCACATGAGCAGCAAACGTACTGACAGGTGCAGTCCCAGTTCCCAACTCACGGGTACCGGTACGCTCTACCTTGTAGCCCACGGGAACATTCTTAACAGGATTGAGTTTCCACACGGCGCGAGTGTCTTCTGTACTCATCGAGGTCAAAGCACCACATGAAGCATGGGTAAATTCCATCTCCCTGGTGCGAGCAAAAACGTCCTTAGACTGAGTATGGCGCACTCGACCCGCACCATCACGCATCCAGCGCACTGAGCCGTACGGGTTGCTACTCATTACCAGAACACCATCTGCATCGTAGGTATAGTTCAGCGTATATTCACCACGCTGCTTAAACGCTTGCAAGGCATGGAGAGTACGCTGGTTCACGTCTGGGGCGCGAAGAATACCCGTGATGTGATCAGCAATAGACACCGTACTTGAGATGCGCATCATGTTCATATCACCATGGGGTACGCGAGTACGGCTCAGCAACCTGCCAGATGCAGAGTACTCATAAATGTGCTCTGCCTTTGCATCATTTACCGAAATCTTCAACATGCCCTGCTGAGAGCCACGTCCATTCATCAAGGAATATTCAAAAGTTCCCTGGAGTTCACCATTAACAGTGACCGAACGGAGCACACCACCGCGAGCATAGTCGTACTCAAACGAACGGATACGTTCACCGTCATTCACCGTAAGAAGACGCCCTGCAGCATCGTAAGAGAAAGTACGTACGAGAGAGTCTGCCGCATTTTCAACCGTAAAACTTGTGCCTGAGCGTTCTTCACGCAGAAGGCGACCTGCCGCATCCCATCCGTAGCTCGTTACGATACCCGCAGGCGTAATCCAGCGCAGAGGACGTGCGAGGGCATCATACTCACAGCGGGAGGTGCCGCCCAAAGCGTCTTCAACATTTACAAGGCGACCTGCCGCATCGTATGAGAAAGAACGGGCACCTTCAACGCTATCTTCAATACGCGCAATAAGTCCACGTGAAGTGTAGCTGTAGCAGGTAACCTTCTCTCCCGTATCTTCTTTAATGCGTCGGCCAGCAGCATCATAGGTGTACTGCACAAGACGCGACGGGGTTGCTGAAGCATCTGCAGAGTCCCGAATGGTCTTCTCCAACAGACGACCTGCAGCATCATAGGTAAAGATAGTTTCCAGGTAATCTTCGTCAGTGTCGAGCTCACTCGTCTTCTTGAGAACCTTCTGACTGATACAACGACCTGCAGCATCATATTCAAAGATGGTCTCTCGACCAGCTGCGCTAACGCTACGACTCATGCGCCCCTGAGAATCATACTCGAAGCTAACTACCGCTCCATTTGCAGAGATAATCTGAGCAACCTGGCTCTGAGCGTTATACCCAGCCTGTGCAGAACTATCAGAGGAAGAGTTGAGAAGGATAGAGGCATCCGGAATATTCAACTTAGGAACGGGCACGCCAAAGAGAGCCGCCATATCCTGACGGTTCTCAAACATCGTAATAACAGACGGAAGATGAGCAGCAGTAAGGGCGCTATCGCCTCGCGATACGTTATCGCGGGAACCCAAAATAGTGGGAACACGAAGTTCCGGCTGCACCAAGCTCCACGACGCCCAAGGACCCGCAGGACGCTCAGAAAGCTGCTTACCTGCTGAAGCAAAAGCAAGCCCCGCAAGAGAAGAGTTAGAGCGCAAAGACCCACCGGGACCCAGACCCGGCACCATAGTCATCAGAGAATTTGATGCAGAAACAACTCGTCCCAGGGCATCAGTTACAACGGCGTAGTTACCGGACGCGCCCTCAACTCGCATTGAATACTCACCGTGAGAGCGCGAGTGGGTGATGCTCAAAGCTACACCAGTAGCATCCACAATGCGGCTCAAGTCGCCAGTTAGAGAATACTCATACTCGGTACGAGCCCCACAGGGGTCAATGATAGCGACGAGCTGCGAAAGTTCGTCGTATTCATAATGGGTCTTGGCTTCTGCGGCATCAGTCATGGAGATAACGTTGCCCCAGGTGTCGCGTTCGACGCTGGTTCGGTTACCCATAGGATCAATCACAGCGCTTAGGTGACCAGCTGAGTATTCAAAAGTAGTGACGTTACCTTCAGGGTCGGTCAGCGCTGTCAAGAGCTGCTCGGAGGTCGGCGTAGCGTTCTGAGCTGCTTCTGCATAAGACAAACCCCAACGAGCACCCATCGCGTCGACCACCGTGCTGAGTCGCCCACTCGCATCCCACTCAAAATACTGGGTATTGCCGAGAGGATTAGTTACTGAGCTCAGGTTACCAGCAGCATCATACGAATACTGCGTTTGCGCACCACTAGAGTCCGTGGAGCTCAGAAGCTGCCCACGGTTATTGTAGGTAAAGTGCTGCTTGAATCCTGATTCATCAGCGACGGCGGTGCAATGGCCGGCGTTGTCCCATTCAAGATAAGTTGTATTGCCTCCGTTACGGGTAATAGTCAGGGGATTAGGGTCCAGCGGGTTCTGGGAGTAGGTATAGCGCGTTTCGGTGAGGGTGCCTGCACGCCGATTCTTATTCATAATTCGGTGGGCAATCATACGGTCGTACTCATCCCACGTATAACGGTGGACTGCACCTTCCGGAGTATTTTCCGAGACAAGGCGAGCGCGTTCATCGTAGCTACGATGAGTCACAGATCCGTCACGCTCGCAGATATAGGTGCGGTAACCGTAGGAGTTGTATCGCATGGACTGGCGGCTTCCGTCACCAGCCACAAGGGAAACAAGCTGACCGTGTTCGTTTGAGCGCCAAATATTAGCGTGCTCACCGGTTCCGGAATCTTCAATCACGGTCATTAGACCATGCTCATAGCGGTAGCTAATATTTCGACCGTGCTCAGTTTTCTGAGCTACGATGCGGCCGTCAGCGTCATAGCTATTCTCAACCTCGCAATATCCCGTTTCATTCCAGACACGGTGGATGAGGTGATCCTCCGTCTGTTCATAACGGCGGGTACCATCAGGTCGCTGAACTTCACAAAGTACGCCAGCAGAATTGTAAATATAGCGCGCATCGTTCAGCTGGCTTTCGACTTGTCCTGATGATTGTTCTTCAGAGGAGCCTCCACCGAAGTTGACGAGAGATGCTCCAGATACAAAATCATGTGCATCATAGCTGACAACAATGCCCTGCGCGCTAAGGGGCTGAATCAAAGCACTCGGTCGCTGAGCTACGGATTCCCCATCAGCATTAGCCTTTGGGCCACGGTTGTAAAGAGCAACTATAGCTGAGCTGGGGTGCCCCTCCATGAAAGCAACCAATTCACCCGAAGGAGCATAGAAATAACGGCTACCAGAATGGTTAGTAACAGACCAGTAGTAACTGGGTTCAGACGATTCCGTTACTTCAAAGGATGACGGCAGTAGACGATGGGCGGACTTGACCGCTTTATTCACAGCAGAGTATAGGGCGCGATAAAGCGCCTCTTGTCCTTCGGTATCTTCTTCGAAGGGCGCAGAGACTGAATCCACATTATACGTAGGTGCCGCGTCTAGAGCAGACTCGGATACCTTCTCCAGCCAGTAGGGGGCGTTGGGAGTTCGTGCATACCCGCTAGCCGAGTTCGTATCACGTTCAAAGACGAGTTCACGACCGTCGGCAGTGTGCCATGAGATGCTATCGGAGTTTTGCTCAAGTCGGCTATCCAGCATGCTTGACCAGCCCTTGCCAAAAGCACCGTGAGGGGTATTCGGGAGGGCAGCGAGAACACTGTTGTAGGTGCGCTCAAGACGCAACACAGGGTTTACATGAGAGCGAAGGTCAACTTCACTTTCAATGAAGTTACCGGTTGCAACGTTGACGGGGTCATTTGCGTAGCCGGATGAGATATTTACACCGGTAATGCTCATGCCAGGAACCTGCAGTAGGTGATGCATGGGAATATCATCATGCATCAGCTCATTCAGAAGGTTCATGTCGAGGCTAACTTGAGCCTTTGCCCCAGGCCCGGAAAGATCAACAGAACCCTCCACCGAAGCACTAGTGAGATTGCCATAAGTTGCAGCATCAAGCATTACCTGAGCAACTTTTCCTAGCCAGGTAGCATCTTCATACACATCTTCAATCCAGGTGTGCAACGCAGCAATCAAAGAATCAGCGTTAAAAGTTCCCCACGAAGTATTCGAACGGAACTGAGCATAGGTGGACGCGACGCGATGTTGTGCCTGGCCAAGTTCAGCATTCATAGAAAAAGTAATCTGACCATACTGATACACATTATGTGGAATGATAGAAACAGTGGAACCACCAGAGGCAATTGCAGCTCGGGTATTCACACGTTGAGTACCCTGTGCGGAAGAGTTTGCCTCGGCAAACTGTCCGAGAGCACTTTGAGAAACTCCTGAAGAAACTGAGTTACCCTGAGCACCAGTGAAGGGGTCAGCTACAGGTCGTGGCGTGTAGACCTCAAAATGCGGGGGGCGGGAAGGCATAGGACGAGGGGGAACCTCAAGATTGAGGTCAGGGTTATCAACGCTATACGCACCTTGATTCCGAAGGTCATACTCAAGCTTCTCAAGATCACGAGCTCTTTGCTTACGTTCGTTGAGCTTCTCCCATTCAGTAATCTCTCGGCGAATACGCTCTTCCTCGCGGGCAGCTTTAATATAAGTCTCCATATTACGAGCTGCGTTGCTAAAGCATTCCTTAAACTCTCGCAACAGCGCAAATGACGAAGCAAGCTTTGCTCTATACACTCGTGCATAGCCACCGGTGAACCCCTCCAGAGCGAGCTGAGCGGCACCACAAGTACCATCGGCGCCATAGCGGGCAGGGAGCTGATGCTCAATTACCTGAGTTAGATGCGTCAAATGCGTTTTGAGAGCCTCAGCGCTCTCAAAGTCAAAAGGAACAGCTTCAGTATTAGCGTGGACGTTACCCATATATTTACTTCCGGAAGTTGATGTGACAGTGAACGAGCTTCCTCGCCCACATTCGTTGCATGTGTGTTCCCTCTCGGTGACAGTGAGAATCACACACCCTTCAAGGTAACACACGCACGTTCTGCACACGAACTCAGCAGGACGGATTCCGCCTCCCTTGCTTCCACCTCCCATAGCCAGCCGCGAAGCATCCACCTCAAAAGTCCAGCAAGAAACCCCCGCCAGCACAGTACCGAAAGTGCTGCCCGGCGGGGGTTCCGAAAGAAGCCACATAGAGAAAGCTATAGCTGCCCGAATCCTTGCGGGTAGATCGGCTCGTAGGTGTTGCGGTTGCTGTAGCCGTCGCGGTCAACCACAATCACCCACTGCCCACGCAGATGCTCCACAGCCAGCGAGAAACGCCCCAGATACTTCAAATATTTGCGGATATCCTGCTTCTCACCCGTCTCTTTAACGTAAAACGCAAGGTCCTTAGCCTTAGTCGTGTACAGGGTACTCACCAGGATTTTTCGGCTCGTATTTTTAGCCTTTTCACCGGCGATAAGATCATCAGCAACATTGGCGCTCAGAACATTCTTATCAGCCGAAATAACCCACCCGTGCTTCTCCCTGTACAGGCGAAGAATTTCGGGGTGCAGCACCTTTTCCGGGTCCGTAACCTTAGAAAGAGGCTCAGTATCGCCCGTGTGGTAGAAGTAATTCATCGACGCAAAGAAGTACGCCAAGAATGCGTACAAGCCGGCGCGGTCGTAGTTATCCATTCCGGGCTGCTGAATAGGGTACGGCACGTTTTGCGCCGCCTGCGCCTCGGTAGCAGGAATGAAGCGCCCCTTACGTTCGAATGCCGTATAAACCAGCGGCCCGGAGGAAGGCCCCAAGGTACGGAGCTCATCGTACTTTTCCGTGGGTTCCAGGCGCACAAATTCCTGGTCACGCTTCTTATCGGCTTGAGACTCCGAACCCGTCCCGTTGAGCAGTTTAGTACCCCAACCAAAAGCCACCGCAACGAGGGCGGCACCAGCGAACACGCCAGCTCGTATAAACTTGGCGCGAGAAATCATAGACCTCATGAGCGCTCGTTGCTCGTTGTATCCGGGTCCGTTGTATCCGGGTCCACCAAAGTTATTCGTCATGTTGCTCTCCCCTCCCCTAGCTCAAACTATTTTCTGGGATGAATTGGACGGGCCTCCACTCATTCGTGAATTGTGTGCGTAGAGTCCCGTGTATTGCACCGTCTCGGATCAGGCCGCGCGTATCAAAATCGGTGATGGGGTACACCTGGTTTGTGTCTTTGCGGTACACCTGAACTTCGGGAAGAATATCGAACCGCACGTTCCATTCCACAATTTTTAGCGTCTCGTCGACGAGGCGCGGCTGCCCCTCCAGAAGGTTCATGGTCAGAATCTTAGAGGCAGGCGTGATGACCCAGCCCCTACCTTCTTCGTAGAGGTCCTGAATGGCGGGGAAGAACATTTCTTCACTGATATTGTCGATCCGCAGAACTGCCGGTTCCGAGGCGAGAATCATGTAGTTTTGGCAGGCGTAGTAGTAGCCCAGGTAGGGGCGCAGGTTTGACACCTTGTAAGTATTCGGCGTGTACCTCACGCCTGGGGCGGGTGCCGAGTAGGCGGGGTGGTCCCGGTTTGCGGGTGTGTAGGGCCCAATCACGCCATCGGCAACGTACGGGTATGTTCCGGTGTAGTCTTTTTCGTCAAAGAGCATTTGAGCGTTGACGATCATTCTTTCCCTCCTTGGATTCGATGTTCACTAGTTGCCGTTTTTATGAGCTGCCGAGGTGGTCCTGGACTGCTCGGGCGGCTGGGTTCAGCACCTGGGCGTCTTCGCCCGCCTGTATTTGCTTGCCTGTGGAGGTGCGTGCGCTCCCTGCCGTACTCCCCCGCGGCAACCGTATGGGTACCGCCCGGTGAGCGCCGGGAACCTCTACATTTCCAGTCTAGTAAAGCCGCCTCTACCCCTCCCAGGTACAAGCCGCATACCCAGGGAATCCACAGCATATAGCCAGGAAACGGCGCCGCCCATCTGCCCGCGCAGGATTATCCGGGCATGAGCGGGCATGCAGAAACCCCCGCCGGAACGGTACCGAAATACCGCCCCAGCGGGGGTTCCTTACACTAAAACCGTGTACTAAATCTGTGCACCCAGATTAGGCGCCCAGTGCCTCCAGGCCGGGCAGGGTCTTACCCTCAATGTACTCGAGGGAAGCGCCACCACCGGTGGAGATGTGGCCGAACTGCTCATCCTTGAAGCCCAGGTTACGGACTGCAGATGCGGAGTCGCCACCACCAATGATGGAGAACGAGTCAGACTCGACGATAGCCTGAGCCACTGCGCGGGTACCCTCAGCGAAGGGAGCAATCTCGAACACGCCAACGGGGCCGTTCCAGAAGATGGTCTTTGCACCCTTGATCTTCTCAGCGAAAATCTCGCGGGTCTTGGGGCCAATGTCCAGGCCCTCAGCCTCTGCGCCCAGCTTGCCGCCGGTCAGGTCCTCAATCGGGCGAATCTCGGTGTTAGCGTCAGCGGAGAATGCGTCAGACCAGACAACGTCCACTGCGGTGATGATCTCGGTGCCCTTCTCGGGAGCTTCCTTCAGGTAACGCAGAACGTTGTCGACCTGGTCCTTCTCCAGCAGCGACTGGCCAACCTCGTAGCCCTGTGCGTATGCGAAGGTGTAGCCCATACCGCCACCAATGAGGATGGTGTCAGCCTTACCAATCAGGTTGTCAATCACGGCGAGCTTATCGGAAACCTTAGCGCCACCCATGACCACGACGAAGGGACGCTCGGGGTCGTTCAGGGTCTTAGCCAGAACGTCAACTTCCTTCTTCACCAGGTCACCCAGGTATGCGGGCAGGCGCTTAGCAACGTCGTAGACGGAAGCGTGCTTGCGGTGAACTGCACCGAATGCGTCGTTCACGTATGCGCCGTTCTCACCGGTCAGTGCGACCAGCTCGTCAGCGAATTCGCCGCGCTCTGCGTCGTCCTTGGAGGTCTCGCGTGCGTCGTAGCGGACGTTCTCAACGACCAGAACTTCGCCGTCAGCCAGGGCTGCTGCCTTAGCCTTTGCGTCCTCGCCTACCAGGTCGGTTGCAACCTTCACGGGCACGGATGCCAGCTCAGCCAGGCGTGCAGCTGCCGGTGCGATGGAGTACTGGGGGTCAACCTTGCCCTTGGGGCGGCCCAGGTGCGCGGTCACGATAACGCGTGCGCCAGCCTTGGCAAGCTTCTCAATGACGGGCAGGGATGCGCGGACGCGGCCGTCGTCGGTGACAACGCCGTCCTTCAGGGGTACGTTCAGGTCGGAACGGACGAGAACGTGGCGGCCTGCGACGCCTTCTTCGAGCAGTTCGGACAGTGCCTTAGCCATAGGAATTCCTCCTGGATAGGTGGGTTTATATACCGTTTCCATCATACCGAACATTAGGGTGATTGACAGCCTAGTAAATAGCTTTTATATGGTGTTTTTCCGCAGAATATCGCGGATATTCGCACTCTCTATCAGCTATTTTCTTACGGTATTTTTGACCCAAAAAGGGCGACGGAAAATAGTATGTTTATACATTTTGGGGTTTTATTAAGACCCTTTACACAGAGCCTTGGTACAGGAAACCCCGACTCCCCCGCTTAATGCGGTGGTGCCGGGGTTCACTATGCGTTAGTTACGCGGGGTGACGCTTACACTCAGTGAGCGTCGTAAGCCTATTGGGGCTTAGAGGGATGCCACAACCTTGTTGGTGAACATCACGAGGCGCGAAACGTAGCCGTACTCGTTGTCGTACCAAGCGATAACCTTCACCTGATCGCCGATGACCTTGGTCAGCGGTGCGTCGAAGACGGTGGAGATGGACTCACCCTCGATGTCCTTGGAGACGATGGGGTCCTCGTTGTACTTGATGATGCCCTTCATGGGGCCCTCAGCTGCTGCCTTGACTGCTGCGTTGACTTCCTCAACGGTGACCTCGCGCTCAGCGGTGAAGGTCAGGTCGGTGATGGAGCCGGTGATGGTGGGAACGCGGACTGCGAAGCCGTCCAGCTTACCCTTCAGCTCGGGCAGAACCAGGCCAACAGCTGCTGCTGCACCGGTGGAGGTGGGGACCATGTTCACAGCTGCTGCGCGTGCACGGCGCAGGTCGCGGTGGGGAGCATCCTGCAGACGCTGGTCAGCGGTGTATGCGTGGATGGTGGTCATCAGACCCTGCTTGATGCCGAATGCGTCGTTCAGAACCTTAGCCATCGGAGCGAGGCAGTTGGTGGTGCAGGATGCGTTGGAGACGATGTGGTGGTTAGCTGCATCGTACTGGTCGTCGTTCACGCCCATGACGAAGGTGCCGTCGATGTTCTTACCGGGAGCGGAGAGGATAACCTTCTTAGCGCCAGCCTCGATGTGTGCCTTTGCCTTGGTACCGTCGGTGAAGAAACCGGTGGACTCGAGGACTACGTCAACGCCCAGGTCCTTCCAGGGGAGGTTCTGGGGGTCACGCTCAGCGAGGATCTTGATTTCCTTGCCGTCAACAACCAGTGCGCCTTCCTTGACCTCAACCTCTGCGTTGAAGCGACCCATGATGGAGTCGTACTTGAGCAGGTGTGCCAGGGTCTCAACATCGGTGAGGTCGTTGATTGCGACGATTTCGAAGCCGACGCCCTCGGTCTGAGCTGCGCGGAAGAAGGTGCGGCCGATGCGGCCGAAGCCGTTGATTGCTACGCGTACGGTCACTGGAGTATCTCCTTGTCAGTGCGTTGGTGGCGGTGTACGAATCCGATGCCTTGTAGGCTCTGGTTTGTCGGATTCGTCCGTGCTCTATGTTGCCCGGTGTGTTCCGCCGTTGTTGGTAATAATCCTACCCTAGTTTGTGTGTGTTTTGGTGTGTTCTATCAAGAAATTTTTGTGAGTTGCGCCATAAAAATCGGCAAAAACCCGTTGTTTTCTGTTGTTTTACGTTGTGTTCGCCCCTAGAAAATGTTGCGATACGGTCACGGCAACATAAACACACACGAAACACACATTTGCTAAAAACCGCGCCATATCAAGGCAAAATATGAGGGTAAAAAATACCCTTTCACCTGCGAATGGGTTTCAATGACACCCAATACGCTCGCACACGGTGCAAATTCTCACCCAAAAACAGACGACCCCAAAGTAAGACACACCACAGCCTTAAAGAGGGCTAAATACGCTCCAGGCACACAGTTTTCGTGTCGCCCGCGGCGCATCATACGGGAACACCCCGCAGGAACACCGCATAAGCACATCCGCGGACACGCAGCACGAGCACACAGCACAGGGTCAACACGGGCACATCGGAAAGGCGGCTAGTACACGATCCTAATAAACGACCAGCGCCACAGCACCCAGCCCCGAATGAGCCGACAGCACCGGCGGCAACGCACTCACCAAAAACTCCGGCGCCGAAGAAGCGGCAGCATCATGAACTAGGGAGCTCTCCCCCAACATCTGCTGAACCTGCTCGTACAGTTGCACCGCCTGCGCCGCATTACCCACATGATGCACCGCAACTACCTCACCACGCGGGGTTGCTTTGAGAGAAAAACTGGTGCGGGAAAAACTGGCAAGAGAAGAATCCATGTCAGGTGCAGCCACAGAGGTGAGAGCCGCCGCATGCTGATGCTCACGGCAGGTCTGCACGGTCACCTCCACCAGACGCTCCAGGGCGCGCGCCGCAGTGCGGGGGCGCTCCACATACGCCAGCTTGCCCTCGGTAATCGTGCCAATCGGCTTGATCTGGAACATCTGGCCCACCATCGCCAACGCCGGGGAAACGCGACCACCGCGGCGCAAGGCATCCAGGGTCGGGATATAAAAGTAGAGCGTGGACTGCTCGCAGACCGACTGAATGTAGTCCACCAGCTGCGCCGCAGTCGGATAGTCAGAGCTCGGGTGGTCAGGGCTCGGAACAAAATCAGAGGAAGCAGAGTTCAGCACCTCCAGGGCACGCACCACCGCGTGTCCGTATGCACCCGCGACCGTGCGGCTATCCACCACGCTCACACCCTTAGAACCCAGGCGGCTCAGGCGGGCACCGGTGCGTGCCGCCTCCACCGTACCTGAGAGCTCGCCGGACAAATGCACAGACACCACATGCATAAAACCTCGCGACGCCAAATCGTCATACACATCAGCAAACACGCCCGGCGCAGGCCCGGAAGTGCTCACCGTCTGACCCATCACGTGCGCAAGCATAATCGCCTCATCCACCTCGGCGGCGGTCAAGTCCTGCAGTTGACGGTCCGGCTCACCGGGCGTGCGAATAGTCACCGGCATCGGAACCAGCACAAAATTACCGCAAGCGCTCAGGCGCCGCACGAGCTCCGGGTCAAGGGCGGCGGCGCTATCGGTTACCACGGCAATGCGGGGCGCATTATCCTGCTCGTGTGCAGGATGTGCCCGCTCAGCATGTTTCTGCTGAGTATCCTTCTGGCTCATTAGTCCCTCTCCCCTGCTGGTTATATTCACGACACAACTATTGTGTCTGGCGTCTCATTGTGGGCTTCTACCACCATAGCCCCGGCAGAGCAGAACGTCCAGGTTCAACGCGCTAAAGGCCGCGTTAACGGCGCAAGCCCCGCCGCGCCTCCGGGTTCGTTCCATAAAACGAACCGAAGCCACAGCGGGGCTTGTGCTTTATCTAAGAAGCTTAGTTAGCTACAAAGCTTAGATTACGATGTTCACGAGCTTAGGCGCACGCACAATCACCTTGCGGATCTCGGCGTCACCAATCGAACGCTGAACAGTAGCATCCGCCAGAGCCAGCTCCTGAAGCTCCTGCTCAGAAATATCCTTTGCAACCTCCAGGCGAGCCTTGACCTTGCCCTTAATCTGCACGATAGCGGTGACGGTGTCATCCACCAGCAGAGCCGGGTCAACCTCGGGGAAGCCCGCGGTCAGAACCGGGGTGTCGTGGCCGAGAGCGTGCCACATGTCCTCAGCGGTGTAGGGTGCGTACAGAGACAGCAGAATCGCGATAGTCTCAGCAGCCTTACGGACAGCCGGGTCAGCCGCACCAGCACCGGAGTCAATAGCCTTACGGGTAGCGTTCACAAGCTCCATGGTCTTAGCAACAACCACATTGAACTTGCCGTTATCCAGCAGGCCCTGAACCTCGTGCACGGTGCGAGCAATCAGCTTCTGCAGCTCCAGGTCACCGGTGGTTGCGTCAACGCCGGGTTCGCTGGTGACGTCCTGAGCCACACGCCATGCGCGAGCCAGGAACTTCTGCGAGCCGGCGGGAGAAACGTCGGCCCAGTCCACGTCATCCTCGGGCGGGGACGCGAAAATCATGGTGGTGCGGATAGCGTCCACACCGAACTTGTCGAGCTGCTCACCCAGGTTCACGCCGTTACCCAGCGACTTGGACATTGCCTTGCCGCCGTTGAGCACCTGGCCCTGGTTCATGAGCGCCTTGAACGGCTCATCGTGCTTGATCAGGCCCAGGTCGCGAACAACCTTGGTGAAGAAGCGTGCGTACAGCAGGTGCAGAATAGCGTGCTCCACACCGCCAACGTACATATCGACGGCGCCCCACTCGCTCATAGCCTGCGGGTCGAAAGGAGCCTTGTCGTAGTTCGGGGAAACGTAACGCAGGAAGTACCAGGAGGAATCCACGAAGGTGTCCATGGTGTCCGAGTCACGGCGAGCCTGCTTGCCGCACTCGGGGCAAGGCACAATCGCCCAGTCATCGGCAGCTGCAAGAGGCGACTGGCCCTTAGGAGCCAGCTGCTCACCGCGCAGGTTATCGGGCAGCAGCACCGGCAGCTGATCCTCAGGAACCAGAACCTCGCCACAATCCTCACAGTGAATCACGGGGATGGGGGTACCCCAGAAACGCTGGCGGGACAGCAGCCAGTCACGCAGACGGTAAATGACCTTGCCCTCACCGGTGCCGGCAGCCTCAACCAGCTCAATAGCCTTAGCGAGCGCCTCAGCCTTCGGCAGTCCGGTCAGCTCACCGGAGTTGATGAGCACGCCGTCACCAGCTGCGGCAACACCGCTGGTAGCCGGGTCCTCAGCACCCTCAACGTCCAGGACCTTCACGATGGGCAGGTCGAACTTCAGGGCGAACTCAAGGTCGCGCTGGTCGTGCGCGGGCACAGCCATAATCGCGCCGGTACCGTAATCGGCGAGCACGTAGTCAGAAGCCCAGACGGGCAGCTTCGCGCCGGTCAGCGGGTTAATCGCGTAGCGGCCGGTGAACACGCCGGTCTTCTCGCGGTCGGAGGACTGGCGGTCAATATCGCTCAGTGCCTTAATGTCTTCGCGGTACTGCTCCAGGGCAGCCTTGTGCTCGGGTGCCACGATCTGCTCGGCGAACGCCGCATCCGCAGCAACCACGATGAAGGTTGCGCCGTACAGGGTGTCCGGGCGGGTGGTGAACACGGTGAAGGATTCAGCGGCCTGGTCCTCGGTCGCCTCAATCTCGAAGCGCACCTCAGCGCCCTCAGAACGGCCAATCCAGTTGCGCTGCATGAGCAGAACACGGTCGGGCCACTTGCCCTCCAGCTGCTCCATGTCGTCCAGCAGCTGCTGTGCGTAATCAGTGATCTTGAAGTACCACTGGTTCAGCGACTTCTTAGTCACGGTAGTACCGCAACGCTCACACGCACCGTTGACAACCTGCTCGTTCGCGAGCACGGTCTGGTCCTTGGGGCACCAGTTGACCATGGAGTCCTTACGGTACGCCAGGCCCTTCTTGTAGAACTGCTCGAACAGCCACTGAGTCCACTTGTAGTACTCGGGGTCCGAGGTGTGCAGGCGGCGGCTCCAGTCAGCGGCAATAGCGTAGCGCTTGAAGGACTCAGCCTGAGTCTCAATGTTCTTGTACGTCCACTCCTTGGGGTGAGTGTCGTTCTTAATGGCTGCGTTCTCAGCGGGCAGGCCGAAGGAGTCCCAGCCAATCGGGTGCAGAACATCGTAGCCGCACTGCTTGAAGTAGCGGGCGTTCATGTCACCAATAGCGAATGCCTCCGCGTGACCCATGTGAAGGTCACCGGAGGGGTACGGGAACATATCCAGCACATACTTGCGGCCCTTGGGGGCGTCACCGGTGGGCTGGAAAACCTTCGTTTCGTCCCAGTAGGGGCGCCACTTGGCTTCCATAGCGCGGAAGTCGTACGCATTTTCGTTGCGTTCGGTCTCTACCTGAGCAGACACAGCGATTCCTTAAATAAAGACAGGTTGATAAAAACTTAACCCTCCAAGTGTAGCGCGAAACCAGCACCGCGCCAGAGTTGAGGCCGCCCCGACTACCAAATGGACGGCACCGCCCGCCCTACCACCCGCCCGACCACGATGCGGCAGGCGGGTTTCAGAGCCCTTTCAGGCTTCTCCCCTAGAATTAAGAACGGGACTTTGCCGTCCCAGTACCCAACCCGCGAAAGGTACCCATGACCTCCACCGTTACCCCGGACTCCCCCAACACCTCGATTCTTGAGGGTGTGCCCGGCCCGCTCATTCCCGGCACCCGCCACGACGCCCTCATCGGTGACGGCGCGCAGGCGGTCATGACCCGCTACTGGCAGTACGGCAAAGGCATGAACGACGGAGTCTTTCCCGAAGGCTCCTACCCCGTACTGCTCGTGCACGGCTTCCGCGGCGACCACCACGGTCTCGAAATCATCGCGAACTACCTGCTGAAGCTCATCCCGAACGTCAGCATCATCAGCCCCGATCTGCCCGGCTTCGGCCGCTCCGCAGACCTGCCCGAAAGCACCCTGGGTGAGGACAGCATCGACGCGTACGTGGCGTGGCTGAACGACTTCGTGGAACATATCAACCCCGCCCGCGAGGATGCACGCCCCCTGCCGCTGCACGTGGTCGGCCACTCCTTCGGTTCCATCGTCACCAGCGCCTTCGCCGCCGCACACCCGAACTCGCTCACGCTGCTCTCGCTCATCAACCCCATCAGCGAACCCGCCCTCGAAGGCAGTCAGCGCGTCGCCTCCCGCCTTGCCTCCCTCTACTACCGCACCGGCGCGGCACTACCCGAAAAAATCGGCTACCCGCTACTGCGTTCACAGCTGATTACCCGCGCCTCCAGCGAAGTCATGATGCGCACCAAAGACAAAGCAATGCGCCGCTTCATCAACGGCCAGCACGCCGCCTACTTCGGCTCCTTCGGCTCCCGCCGCGGAGTGCTCAGCGCCTACGAAGCGTCCATTACGCACACCGCCGCCGAATACGCCGCCGCCATCCGAGTACCCGTGCAGATGCTCGTTGCTGAAGACGACGACCTGGGCACCCCCGAAACAGCTCGCGCCATGTACGCGACGCTGACCTCCCGCGACCTCCCCGCTACTTCGACCGGTGCCCGCGAGCGCCTGGACATGATCCCCGAAGTCGGGCACCTCATCCACTACGAAACCCCTCGCCGCGCCGCGGAACTCATCGCCGATTTCGCCGCCGACCACTCAGGGAACGAGAAGTAAGGAACCAACATGAAACTCATGGTTGACGCCCGATACACCCGTATCGGCTTCCACGACGGCATCAGCCGCTACACTGCGTCCCTGCTGGGCGCGCTCAAAACCCTCATCGACACCGGCGACGAAGCCGCCACCGACCTCGACCTGACCATGATCATCAGCGATGAGCGTCAGCTGGAGATGCTGCCGGATTTGCCGCACGTGAAGATCTGCTCGCCCACCGGCCCGCTCGAACCGACCGCAGCCCTGCAGCTGAATAAGTACGCGCCGGACGTGGTGTTCTCCCCCATGCAGACTATCGGCTCCACCGGACGCAAATTCAAGCTGATTCTCACCCTGCACGACCTGATTTACTACTCGCACCCGACCCCTCCCGGGTTCCTGCCCGCACCGGTGCGCGTGGGCTGGCGACTCTTCCACAAGACCTACACCCCGCAGCGTTTTCTGCTCAACCACGGCGACGCGGTCGTGACGGTTTCTGAGTCGACCGCCTCGCTGATTCGTGAGCATGAGCTGACCACCAAGCCGCTGTTCGTGGTGCCCAACGCCCCGCAGCCCGGTAGCGTCGTCTCCCGCCAGACCGCGCTGGAGCGCGCCACCACCCGCGAAGAGCAGCCCGTCAAGCACCTGGTGTACATGGGTTCGTTCATGCCGTACAAGAACGTAGAAACCCTGCTGCTGGCGATGCGTTCCCTGCCGGATTACCGCCTGCACCTGCTGTCGAAGATGCCGCCGCAGCGCCTGGTGCAGCTCACCGACGAACGCCTCATCGGTGAGAACGTGGAGGTGCACAACGGCGTGAGCGACGAGGAGTATCAGCAGCTGCTCCGCCAGGCGCACGCCCTGGTGACTGCCTCCCGCGAGGAGGGTTACGGCCTACCCGTGGTTGAGGCTCAGGCTGCCGGTTGCCCCGCGGTGATTAGTGACATCCCGATTTTCCGTGAGATTGCGCCGCACGCCGTGTTCGCGCCGGTTGACGGTGCCCCGGAGGCGCACGCCGCCGACTGGGTGAAGGCTATCCGCTCGCTGGAGGACACCGCCGTTCGCGAGCGCGTGATTATTGACGGCCTGTCGGATGTGCGCCGCTACTCCTGGCGCGACTCGGCGCTCAAACTGCTAGAGGTCGTGCGCGGGCTCTAGGGCGCAGGTTCTAATGCGCGGGCTCTAGGGCTTGCAAGGCTTACAGAACGCGGCACTAAATTACGGCGCTAGGCGCAGAAATGCCGCCGCACTCCCCCGAAACTCGGGAGGGTGCGGCGGCATTCTCGCTAGTCGTATTTTAATGATTGAAAAATTTTATTCAAACAAAAATCAAAGACTCCCATTCCGAAATCACTTAATATCAATTGACAATATAGTATCAACAGCCAAAAGAACTATAATATCAGTCAAGAAACATATTAACATACATATCACTAGCCAAAAGAACTTATCCCACACGACCCCGGCATTCTTGGGATTCTGGGATGAATCTCGAGTAGTTTCAGCAACCGTTCTAATCCACACAAATATTTTCAGAGTTAAATAATTAAATATTGCGACCAGCGGAAAAAATGCAAAAAATAGTTCCATTTTCATATTCCCAAAAAATACGGTGATGATTACAGCAACTATGCAAGAAATAACCTCAATTATCACATCTATTAAAGAATGAGTTTTTTTCTGCAGAATATCTGGATTCTCATATGCAGTTGATACTATATGTTGAACAGCTCTCCTCCTCATATAGATATGCTTTGATATATGCCGATCCGCAGACTTTACACCAAATTCACCGGCTGTAAAATAGCTCCGAATCGAATGAGCAAACGAGCTATTCGGAGTAATTGCCTTATCTACTATCTTTCCGTAGTAAAATACAGCAGAGTTTCCCACCGGATCCAAAAAGTGAGAGTATTTAAAGAATTTCAGCCTATTATCACCAATAACATCAATGCTAATAATTTTCTCCGTAAAAAATCCGATAGCAAGAAATATAACAAAAAATACACCGTGATAGATTATATTAAAAACCCGGCTTGATGTTTCAAGTGGAATATAAGGATCTGGAATATCTGATCCAAAATAAAAATCCAGTGTTATATTTCCGGCAAGCAAGGGTAGAGACCTATAAATGTCAGATACTAAACCTAGGGCAGCGATAGTAAATCCACCCAAAATGATAAATACCTGAAGTGCTGCGCCCAAGGAAAGAAGCGCTGACTTTGCAATCGAGTACTCACCTTTCCCATTACTTGCTCTAAGAGAACCCATCAGGGAAACGAGCCCAAGACCTCCGCCAACCCCAATAAGCTGAACTTCTTCGCAGTCTATATTCGCGATATTCCTCTTAAGAGATTTATACGTAAGATATTCACCCATAGAATGAGCAACAACAATGACTTTATCACTCTCATTCATCAAGTTTTTAATGTCTGACTCTACAACCTGTAAATATTCAAATTCAGACCCTGTCCTAACATAATCAGCTGAATCGTTAATCTGTTCCCACAATGGCTCAATTCTTTCCCACTCAAGGAAAGGAAAAAGAATAGTGAGTGAAACAAATATACCCAGAATTACGATTGACACCCCTGCAGCTATCATCCATAAAATTTCCATATTTCGCACCATAAATAACAAAATAATGAATACAATCATGAAAATTGAGACCCATATTTTATGCTCCAACCACCTATCCCATCTTGACCATATAATAAAGAACAGAAATATTGGTGAAAACAATAATATAACACTAAAATAAAGGGAAACCCTATCTTCTGGGGTAATTTTTTGAAAATTTGAAAAAATGGAAATTAATTTATCTCCTAAAAATAAGAACAGAAAAAAGGCACTCAAAGAAAATATAAAGTTATAGACTCTAGACGAAACAATCCTCATTCCCAAAAAATACAGAAGCAATAAAAAACAATTTGCAACATTTAAGGCTAGGCGAATCAACCCAATCAGCAAAGCACCTATGCGAGTGCGGCCGACCTTGTTCGCAATCCACTCTTTTAGGAGAACTAAGTTTGTTCTTTTACTCACTATATTTACAGGACTTGGACACTTTTTATTCCAGTTTGATTCTCGGAAAATTACATTCTTAACTATATTTCCATAATATATTTCACCAACGGCTTCAGTTGACCCATTCGAAGGTCTTGAGACTTCCCTGTATTTAAGATAGCTATCAGAATTAAATTCATCTCTAATTGAAGGATATATTGCGCTAAAAGTATCCCCTGATTTCTGATTTCCAATTCCATGCACGAAAAGGACGCCTAAATCGGCTCTTCCGAGTTGAGTGTGGGTGACCGGGTGT
>NZ_KV795256.1:258635-377754 GCF_001808955.1 Rothia sp. HMSC078H08 | reverse complement strand
GGTACTGCACTTTTGTGGGTGTGGGAGAGTAGGTTATTGCCGCTTTATTATTCAATAGCCCCGGCTTCGCCGGGGCTATTTTTGTTTGGGGAGGTCGTTAGGCCTCCCCATTTGTCTTTAACATCCCATCAGTACGGGTGCGCGGAAGGTGCTCTCTATACTAGAATGGTATGGCTTATGTTTAGGCATTAGCGGGTGTATCTAAAGCACCCCTCATAGAGTTGATGCCTCAGGCAGCGGTTCGCCCGAATCGACTGCATACCCTACCCGCCCACACTGGCGGATACCTCCCAAGGAGATTCATGTCTGAGCCCCCCCGTCACGAGTCTAACGGCTCCGGCCCCCGCCAGCACCGCAAGAACAGCGGAGGAAAGGACTTCCGCTCCAAGAAGGGCGGCAAGAACTTTGGCGGCAAGGGCGGTTTCAAGCGTAACGACCGCGGAGGCAAGAAGTTCGACGGCCGTCGCTCCGACTCCCGATCCAAGGCACCTCGCTCCAACGGTCCCGAGGCTGAAGTACCTCGCGAAGAAGTACGCAGCATCGGTGGCCGTGCAGGCTACCGCCCCGCAAAGCCCAAGGCACCGGAAATTGATGACGACATCACCGGTCGCGAGCTGGACGGCGCAACCTTCCGTCAGTTGCGCGCCCTGGAACCTCGCAACGCAGAAACCGTCGCAAAGCACCTCGCCATGGCTGGTCGCTACCTCGACATCGACCCCGAATTTGCGCTGGAACACGCCGTTGCCGCATCCCGCAGTGCAGGCCGTATTGCCGCAGTACGCGAAGCCGTTGGCGTCGCCGCATACGTTGCAGAAGACTTCGAACTGGCACTGCGCGAACTGCGCACCCACCGCCGTATTAGCGGCTCCGTAGACCACCTGGCACTGCTGGTGGACTGCGAACGCGCGCTCGGCCGCCTGCCCAAGGCAATGGAAATGATTGCAGAATTCAAGAAGGAAGAACTGCCCGCTAACGTGCGCGTAGAGCTCGCCATCGTTGAATCCGGTATCCTCAGCGATCAGGGCAAGAAGTCCGAGGCCGTCGTAGCGCTGCAGATTCCTCAGCTGAACCCCAAGCGCGCCTTCGAGTACAGCCCCCGTCTGTTCAGCGCATACTCCGACGCGCTGGCTAACGCAGGCCGTAACCAGGAAGCAGAACGCTGGGCACGCCTCGCATTCATGGCAGAAGCAGCACTGGGCCAGGGCAATTTCGCAGAACCCGAAATCTTCGACATGTTCGGTGAAGCTGGCCTCTTCGAGCAGGAAGAGAAGTCCGTAGAACTCACTGAGACCGCAGAAGAAGCTGAAGAGACCGCTGAAGCTTCCGCAGAAGAGGAAGCAATCGAAACTGCAGAAGAAGTAGCTGAGGACGAGAAGACCGAAGCTCCCAAGACTGAAGAAGCAGAAGAAACCTCCGCAGAATAAGACTGCAGAGAATCTAAGAATTCTAAATACGTGACCTAAGTGTCAGCGTGAAACCGCTGGACGCCACACCCAAGCAGGGGAGAGCGTCCAGCGGTTTTCCATATAATCGCCCGAAGGCGACAACGCTAGAGTGTCTAACAGGTACGATTAATAGCGACAACCGCCAGAGACCCCGAGAGGAACACTCTATGACCACGAACGCACTCCTATCCCGCTACGATGCCCTCCTCTCCGATCTGGACGGTGTAGTCTACGCGGGTCCCTTCGCCATCGAAGGTGCACCCGAAGCGCTCAACCGCGCCGAAGAAGAACTCAATGTACCGGTCATCTTCGTCACCAACAACGCATCGCGCTCCGTAGAATCCGTAGCAGAGCACCTGCGTGAACTGGGCGTGCACACCCGAGCAGAACGAGTCGTCAGCTCCGCACAGGCAGGCGCCGCACTGCTCGCACAGCACGTACCCGCAGGCTCCAAAGTACTCATCACCGGCACCGAAGCACTCGCCGACTGCGTTCGTGCGGTAGGCCTCGAAACCGTACGCAAGGAAGAAGAAGGCCCCGTAGCCGTCATCCAGGGTTTCGACCCCAAGATCGGCTGGGAAGACCTCGCGGAAGCCGCCTACACCCTCGCAAACCCCGACATCCTCTGGATTGCAACCAACACCGACCAGAGCATCCCCAAGGAACGAGGCCAGGCACCCGGCAACGGAACCCTCGTAGCAGCCGTAGCAAGCGCAACCCGCCGCACCCCGCTCGTCGCGGGCAAGCCCGAAGCGCCCATCTTCCACACCGCAGCGCAGGCAGTAAACTCCAGCCGCCCCGTCATTGTGGGTGACCGCCTGGACACCGACATTCTCGGCGCCAACAACGCAAAGATGGACGGTGCCCTCGTCCTCACCGGCGTACAGACCTACCAGGACGTCATCGAGGCCGTGCCGAACCAGCGTCCGACCTATATTCTGCGCACCCTCGAGGACTTCTTCGCACCCTACCCCGAAATTGAGGTGCTCTACGAAGGCTATGAAGTCACCGCAACCGGCCCCACCTGGCAGGCCCGAGTTCGCGGTGAAAACCTGAGCCTGACCGGCCCCGAGATTGAAGACACCGAAGCATTCGCGGGCAGCGAGAGCGAAGCCGAAGCATGGCGTGTAGCCTGCGCGGCATGGTGGGCGGCAAACCCCGAACAGGGCGCACGCCCCAACATCCAGGGGATCCCCGGTGCCTAAAGAACCGGAGACTAATAGCACGGCAGAGGAAACCGCTGAGCTTGATGCAGAATTCGAGCGCCAACTCGCGGCGACCCTCGCCATGGATCCCGTAGAGCGCGTCAAGCGCCTCGAAACGATGAGTGAGCAGCTGGAGAAAGACCTCGAAAACCTCTCCTAGTTCGCGGCGGTGTCACCTCAGAACAGCAATGCTCTGAGGTGACACTAGATAACCCGTCACCAGACGATGACATCACCAGACGACGACAGAAAGAAGACAAGGACACCGTGCGCCTCGATAAATACCTGGTCGAAGCCGGATTCGTGAGTTCCCGAACCCTCGCCGCAAAACTCATCGCGGCAAGGGACGTGCAAGTCAACGGCAAGGTTGCGCGCAAGGCATCCATGATTGTGGGCCCGGAGGACAGCCTCTACGTGCGCCAGAGCGAGCTGACCGAATACGTCAGCCGTGCCGGCCACAAGCTCGCTGGTGCCCTCGACGCGTTCCCCGATATTGAGGTGGAGGGCAAGCGTTGCCTGGACGCGGGAGCATCCACCGGAGGCTTTACCGACGTACTGCTTCGTCGAGGAGCCGCCCACGTAGCCGCCGTTGACGTAGGACACGGACAGCTCGTGGACGCACTACGTGAAGAACCGCGAGTTGGCGTGTACGAAGGACTCAACGTTCGCTACATGAAGCCCGAAGACATCGGCGGGCAGGTCGAACTGACGGTCTCCGACCTCTCGTTCATCTCGCTGACCCTGGTTATGGAGGCGCTAGCGAACGCCACCGAAACCGGCGGCGACCTGGTGCTCATGGTCAAGCCGCAGTTCGAGGTCGGCAAGCATCGCATCGGACGTGGGGGAGTGGTGCACGAAGAATCCGCCCGCCGTGAAGCAGTAGAAAAAGTTCAGGCATCTGCGGTCAGCCACGGATTGCGTGTGATGGGTATGGAACCCAGCCCGCTCCCCGGACAGGACGGCAACGTAGAGTACTTCCTATGGTGCAAAAAATAAAGGGTCTTCGGAATATATAGTGGAATTACTTTCTTAATAGTTTAAAAACAACTGGTGTTTAAATCGGATTTTCTGGTGGGATGTTAGGATAATCAATAGTATTATATAAAAGTATCAATCACATACGAGTGATACTTTGGGAAAAAAATAAAATAGTCCAATTTACTTGACCGTGTACTATGGTACATGGTTTATAATATTCAGGGGGTGAAATAAGATGATTTATCGCATTAGTGAGTTTGCAGATAAATGTGGAGTTAATAAAGAAACGATCAGATATTACGAGCGAAAAAATTTATTACAAGAACCTCACCGAACGGAAGCTGGTTATCGGATATATTCATATGATGACGTTAAGCGTGTTGGGTTTAATAAACGAATACAGGAACTTGGTTTCTCTTTAAGTGAGATTTATAAATTACTTGGTGTTGTAGATAAAGATGAAGTTCGTTGTCAAGATATGTTCGAATTTGTTTCTAAAAAACAAAAGGAAGTGCAAAAACAAATAGAGGATTTAAAACGAATTGAAACTATGTTATAATAGAAACATTAACAAACGAAAGGAGCTTTTTTATGAATAAATTTAAGGTAAACATTTCAGGAATGACTTGTACGGGTTGTGAAAAACACGTAGAATCAGCACTTGAAAAGATAGGTGCTAAAAATATTGAGTCTAGTTATCGTCGTGGTGAAGCAGTATTTGAACTGCCCGATGATATTGAGGTTGAAAGTGCAATAAAGGCGATTGCTGACGCAAATTATCACCCGGGCGAAGCAGAAGAAATACAAGTGCAATCGGAAAAAAGGACAGATGTAAGTTTAAATGATGAAGGTAACTATGATTATGATTACATCATCATCGGTTCTGGTGGAGCTGCCTTTTCATCTGCCATTGAAGCCGTTACTTTGAACGCAAAAGTGGCTATGATTGAGCGTGGAACGGTGGGTGGAACTTGCGTTAATGTCGGATGCGTTCCTTCTAAGACCTTATTAAGAGCAGGGGAAATCAATCATCTAGCAAAAAATAATCCATTTGTGGGATTACACACTTCGGCTTCAAGTGTTGATTTAGCGCCATTAGTAAAACAAAAGAATGATTTAGTAACCGAGATGCGAAATGAAAAATATGTGAATTTAATTGATGATTATGGTTTTGAATTAATAAAAGGTGAAGCAAAATTCGTAAATGAAAATACAGTTGAAGTAAATGGCAATCAAATCACAGCCAAAAGATTTTTAATAGCTATAGGTGCTTCTTCAACTGCACCTAATATTCCCGGATTAGATGAAGTAGATTATTTAACAAGCACTAGCTTATTGGAATTAAAGAAGGTTCCAAATCGTCTTACCGTAATTGGTTCAGGATATATCGGCATGGAATTAGGACAACTATTTCATAACCTCGGGTCAGAAGTCACTTTGATTCAAAGAAGCGAGCGTCTATTAAAAGAATACGATCCTGAAATTTCAGAAGCCATTACTAAGGCCTTAACAGAACAGGGAATTAATTTAGTAACAGGTGCAACCTATGAACGAGTTGAGCAAGATGGAGACATTAAAAAAGTTCATGTTGAGATAAATGGTAAAAAGCGAATTATTGAAGCAGAACAATTGCTAATTGCCACTGGAAGAAAACCAAATACAGAATCATTAAACTTACATGCAGCAGGCGTTGAAGTTGGTTCCCGTGGTGAAATTGTCATTGATGATTATCTTAAAACGACCAATTCCCGAATTTATTCAGCTGGAGATGTCACTCTCGGTCCCCAATTTGTTTATGTAGCTGCTTATGAAGGTGGACTTGCTGCTCGTAATGCAATCGGAGGACTAAATCAAAAGGTCAATTTAGAAGTGGTTCCAGGCGTTACGTTTACTTCTCCATCGATTGCAACGGTTGGTTTAACGGAGCAACAGGCAAAAGAAAAAGGATATGAAGTGAAAACATCGGTATTGCCGTTGGATGCTGTTCCAAGAGCGCTCGTTAATCGGGAAACAACAGGTGTTTTCAAATTAGTGGCAGACGCGAAAACATTGAAAGTGTTAGGGGCGCATGTAGTGGCAGAAAACGCAGGAGACGTAATTTATGCAGCAACATTAGCTGTGAAATTCGGTTTAACTGTTGGAGATCTGAGAGAAACGATGGCTCCATATCTAACAATGGCAGAAGGATTGAAGCTGGCTGTCCTAACTTTTGACAAAGATGTTTCGAAATTATCTTGCTGTGCAGGCTAAGGGAACTTTTTTACAACTCCCTATTCAACGGTGTCGAAAGTAAATATAGTGCCGAAAATAAATAGTGCTAAGGCAGTCTGAGAGAAACCGCTCGGTAACGCAGGACGCGTTGAGGGCGGGGCTTTCTCAGGCTGCCGCGCTATTCGCAGGTATTTTTACAGGTATTTTTACAGGTATTTTAGAGATACCCCAGCCGTACGCTATTCGAAATAATTTTCTAAAAATATAGCTCTTTAGAAAATCTTCGAGAACATATTCGGTATGATAGGTGTAGATACACCATCTCAACATCCCGATCTCAACACCCGATGGGAGAGAGTCGTTATGGCAGAACACGAAAGCCACGCACCGCAGGAAGCAACCGCACAGGTAGTTGCCGCAGGTGCGCGTCATAGTTCCGAATACCACAGTTTCGAACGTCATGGTTTTGAAGACTCGGTGGAACAACGTCACCGTAAGATTCTCGTCTTCGCCCATGTGGGGCGCAAAGAAGCACGAGATGCCGCCCGACAGGCATGCACCCAGCTCTACGAAGAGGGACTCGCACCCGTCATGACTCGCTCCGATCTGGAAACCCTGAGCGAAAACTGGGACGAGCCCGTCCCCGTGCAGGTCGTCCATGAATCCGTGGCGCTCATCGATATTGAACTCGGCGTGGTACTCGGTGGTGACGGTTCGATTCTTCGCGCCGCAGAAATGGTGCGCCGAACCAGTGTTCCGCTCATCGGTGTGAACCTGGGGCACGTCGGCTTCCTTGCCGAATCCGAAGAGAGCGACCTGACCGAAACCGTTCGCTGCATCGTCAACAACGAATACACCGTTGAAGAACGCATGGCAATCGACGTGGAAGTCTGGAACGACGGCAAGCGCGTGCACAGCGACTGGGCGCTGAACGAAGCCAGCGTCGAAAAGGGCAACCGCGAAAAAATGATTGAAGTCATTATCGAGGTGGACTGCCGCCCGCTCAGCAGCTTCGGATGCGACGGCGTGGTCATGGGAACCCCCACCGGCTCGACCGCCTACGCTTTCTCCGGCGGCGGCCCGGTCGTCTGGCCCGAAGTTGAAGCAATTCTCATGGTGCCCCTCTCGGCTCACGCGCTCTTCGCACGCCCGCTGGTAGCAGCGCCGACCTCCACTCTGGCGGTAGAAATGATGCCCGGAAACGGCGCTTCCGGCGTGCTCTGGTGCGATGGCCGCCGAACCGTAGAGCTGGACCCCGGCTCCCGTATTGAGGTGAGACGCTCCGAAAAGTCGGTGCTGCTCGCCCGTATCCACCCGGCTCCCTTCTCAGAGCGACTGGTGCGTAAATTTGAGCTTCCGATCCGTGGCTGGCGCGGCCCGCAGGATACCGAGAAGCACTAAAGAAAAGGAACGAACGTTCGTGATTGAGGAAATCCATATTCGAGACCTCGGCATCATCACCGATGCGAGGCTCCCCCTCGAACCCGGATTCTCCGTGCTGACCGGCGAAACCGGCGCAGGTAAAACCATGGTCGTCACTGCCCTCGGCATGCTCCTGGGCGCCCGATCCGACGCATCCAGCGTGCGCAACGGCGCCAAGAGCGCCCTCGCCGAAGCAGTCATTCGCCTGCCCCACGGGCACCGCGCCCTTGAGCTTGCTGAAGAAGCCGGCGGCACCGCCGAAGACATCGACGAACAGACCTCCGAGCTGCTTCTGGCACGCACCGTCAACGCCTCGGGACGCTCCCGCGCGCATGTTGGAGGTTGCTCCGCGCCCATCGGAACCCTGTCTCAGATTGGTCAGACTCTTGTTGCAGTCCACGGCCAGTCCGATCAGTTGCGCCTCAAATCAGCGGCAGAGCAGCGCCAGTCCCTCGACCTGTACGCGGGTGAAGAGCTCGCCAACCTGCTTGAGAAGTACCGCGAAAACTACGAGCGATACCGCGCCGCCGCCGCAGAGCTGAAGGAAGTACGCGAAAACTCTCGCGCACGAGCCCTCGAAGCGCAGACCCTGCAGGGTGCCCTCGAAGAAATCAGCGCCGTCAATCCGCAGGCCGGGGAAGAAGAAGAGCTCAAAGCCGAAATGGTGAAGCTCATGAACGTGGAAGCGCTACGCATTGCCTCGGCAACCGCATCCGCAGCGCTCAGCGGTAGCGAGTACTCCACCGGCGACGAGCAGAGCGTCATGAGCTTGCTCGATGCAAGCCGCTCCGCGCTACAGGCGCAGGCAGACGCTGACGAAGAGCTTGCCTCCCTCGCGGCGCGCGTCAACGAGCTGCTGATTCTTGCCACCGACATCTCTTCGGATCTGTCCTCCTACATGGCCTCCCTGGATGTTGAAGGGCCCGAACGTCTGGCGCAGGTGCAGACTCGCCGCGCCCAGCTGGCGACCCTCACCCGCAAGTACGGTGCCGATATTGCTGAGGTCCTCGAATGGGCCGAAGAATCCCGCGCACGCCTTGAGACCCTGGTGGACGACCCGCAGCGACAGGAAACCCTGGAAACCGAGCTGGTACAGCTACGCAAGGTGCTTGGCGCCCAGGCAGAAGAGCTGACCGCCCTGCGCCGTGCCGCCGCGCAGAAACTGGCGGACGCCGTCAGCGAAGAGCTCACCGCTCTTGCCATGCCGAACGCCTCCCTGGTCGTGGAGGTTGCCGAAGCTGAAAAGTTCTCGGTGCACGGTCGAGACACCGTGACCTTCATGCTGGCCCCGCACCGAACTGCCGTGCCGCGCCCGCTCGGTAAGGGCGCCTCCGGTGGTGAGCTTTCCCGCGTGATGCTCGCCCTGGAGGTAGTGCTTGCCGAAGTGGATCCCGTGCCCACCTTCATCTTCGATGAGGTGGACTCCGGTGTGGGTGGTAAGGCAGCTATCGAAATCGGTCGCCGCCTTGCCATGCTCGCCCGACACGTGCAGGTTCTGGTGGTCACCCACCTGCCGCAGGTTGCCGCCTTCGCGGACCAGCACATCCTTGTGCTGAAAAATGATGACGCGTCCCTCTCGAAGGTCAAGGTACTTTCCGAAGAGGAACGCGTGGTGGAACTGGCGCGAATGCTCTCCGGGCACGATCAATCAGAATCGGCACGAGAGCACGCCCGCGAGCTGCTGGCAGCCGGTCGAGAAGTGCCGCAGGGGCGCTGAAACTGACGGCAAACCTGCAGGGAAATACATTGGGAAAGTGCTGGCAAAAGCGTCGAAAGATAGCATCTTTCGCACTAAAGACCATCAAAGGGACTGAAGTGCGCGAGCCTGCCCCGGAAAGTTGTCAGTACAGCCCAAGCCGGTGACCAACAGTGGTGCATGGAGTGCGGAGGATGTGAGATACTCTGTGCATACTCCTACACCTGCTTCTACACGGCGCGGCGGGAATAATAAATCCCCAGCTCCGTTTACAGTGGTGATAAGGACAAATAGGGGAGGGAAAACCGCCTGAGAGAATCCTCTCGCGGCAAAACCCTCTGCTTGGATAGCAGACAAGAAAATGGTAGGCTTAAATTCCGTGGTGAATGAAAAAAATAACGCTCTGAACGCGTCCTCTAACGACAAGGTAACCCGCCAGATTTTCGTGACCGGCGGCGTTGCATCTTCTCTCGGTAAGGGCCTGTCGGCCTCTTCCCTCGGTCAGCTTCTTCGCGCACGTGGCCTCTCTGTGACCATGCAGAAGTTCGACCCCTACCTGAACGTTGACCCCGGTACGATGAACCCCTTCCAGCACGGTGAAGTCTTTGTCACCGACGACGGTGCTGAAACCGACCTCGACATCGGACACTACGAGCGCTTCCTGGACGAAAACCTCGACCAGTCCGCTAACGTGACCACCGGCCAGGTCTACTCCTCCGTCATCGCAAAGGAACGCCGCGGCGAATACCTCGGCGACACCGTCCAGGTCATCCCTCACATTACCGACGAAATCAAGGCCCGCATGCGTCACGCAGCGGAAATTGACAACGCACCCGACATCATCATCACCGAAATCGGTGGTACCGTCGGCGATATCGAGTCCCTGCCCTTCATGGAAGCAGCACGCCAGGTACGCCGCGATGTTGGCCGCAAGAACGTCTTCTTCCTACACGTCTCCCTGGTGCCCTTCATCGGCCCCTCCGGCGAGCTCAAGACCAAGCCGACCCAGCACTCCGTCGCAGCACTGCGTGGCCTGGGTATCCAGCCTGACGGTCTGATCCTGCGCTGTGAGCGTGAGGTTCCCGTATCGCACCGTACCAAGATCGGTAACGCATGCGACGTGGACAGCGACGCAGTCATCTCCTGCGCCGACGCACCCAGCATCTACGACATCCCCAAGACCCTGCACAGCCAGAAGCTCGACGACTACATCCTCGACTACTTCGGCATTGAGGCTCCCGCACCGGACTTCACCCAGTGGGACCGCCTGCTCGACGCAGTGCACCGCCCCGCAGCAGAGGTGAACGTGGCCCTGGTCGGTAAGTACATCGACCTGCCCGACGCATACCTGTCTGTCTCCGAGGCTCTGCGCGCCGGCGGCTTCGCAAACAACGTGAAGGTCAACATCAAGTGGGTTGCAGCCGACCTGTGCGCAACCGACGAAGATGCCGACCACCAGCTGCGCAACATGGACGCAATCCTCGTGCCCGGCGGCTTCGGCATCCGCGGCCTGGACGGCAAGATCGGCGCCCTCAAGTACGCACGCGAGCACAAGATCCCGACCCTGGGTATCTGCCTCGGCCTGCAGTCCATGGTCATCGAGTACGCACGCAACGTACTGGGCCTGTCCGAAGCATCCTCCACCGAGTTCGATCCGGAAACCTCCGTACCGGTCATCGCAACCATCGAAGAGCAGAAGCAGTTCGTCGAAGGTGCAGGCGACCTGGGCGGCACCATGCGCCTGGGCCTGTACGAGGCAAACCTTGTTCCCGGCTCTCAGGTTGCTAAGGCGTACGGTGCAACCGAGGTTGCAGAGCGTCACCGCCACCGCTACGAGGTGAACAACGAGTACCGCGAGCAGCTTGAAGAAGCAGGCCTGCGCATCTCCGGTACCTCCCCGGACTCCTCTCTGGTTGAGTACGTGGAACTGCCCGCAGAGGCACACCCCTACTACGTGGCAACTCAGGCACACCCCGAGTACCGCTCGCGTCCGACCCGCCCGCACCCGCTCTTCTCCGGCCTGATTAAGGCTGCTCTGGAGCGCCGCGGCGCCTAACATCTAGGCACAAACGTTCAGCATCCCGCTCACCCCGCGCAGGGGAGAGCGGGATGCTTTCGTTTAAACCTGAACGTGCTTTAATCCGTGCCCGTACCTGACGCGCCAAACGTAGCGGGGCTAAGAAGCCGCCTACAATGAAAGAATGAGCAACAACCAGCAGATTATTGATGCACCCTCCGAACGCACCATCCGCACCCGCACCGTGAAGTACAGCGGCTACGTGATCGAAACGACCGTTGAAGAGTACGAACTCAACAAAAACACCGTGCTGACCCGCGACGTCGTGGAAATGCCCGGCGCCGTCGCCGTGGCGGTCCTCAACGACAACGACGAACTGCTGATGCTCAACCAGTACCGCCACCCGGTGCGCATGAACCTCTGGGAAGTACCCGCTGGACTGCTCGACATCGATGGTGAAGACCCTCTGGTCGCCGCGCAGCGCGAACTCGCCGAAGAGGCAGACCTGCAGGCAGAAACCTGGAACGCACTGACCGACTACTTCAGCAGCCCCGGCGCAACCAGTGAAGCGGGTCGCGTCTACCTGGCCCGCGACCTGAGCGAACTGCCCGCCGAAGAACGCATCGAGCGTACCGAAGAAGAGGCGGAGATGACCTACCGTTGGGTTCCCCTGCAGGACGCGGTGCAGTTGGTTCTGGACGGTAAAGTGCACAACGCGCTGGCCATCCAGGCGATTCTGGCCACCTACGCCGCCTCGGCGCGCGGCTTTGAGGGCCTGCGCGAAGCCGCCGGCGGCTGGGAATTCCACCCCTACATGGGGCATCGCCGACAGAAGCCGCAGACCTTCCGTTAGGGTTCGGAATCTTCTCGCCCGATCCCTCGAAGAGGCATTTCGCGCTACCGTGCGCATCCGAACAAACCCGAACGACCGCGTGAGAAGGGAAGAGATATGGCACAGCCCGCACTGAAGGGCGCTACCCCCGCGGTCGAGGGGGCCGGCGAACAGACCCCCCTGGAGCGGGCCATCGACCAGTACCTGGTGCATCTGCGGGTCGAGCGGGGTAGCAGCGAGAACACCATCGCCTCGTACGCGCGAGACTTGCGCCGCTACGCCGCGTACCTCTCCACCCTCGGGGTAATCGACCCCGAACGCATTACGACCGCGCAGGTGCGTTCATTTATGCGCGAGCTTGCCGCACCCACCGTGCCCATACCCGGCCTGGCCGCTCCAGCTAAAAAGCAGCCGGGGGAAGAGAACTCCGTGGATGCCGAGGAGGCCGCAGAATCCCTGGCCGTCCTCATCGCCGCCGAAGGGGGCCGCGGTACCGCGGCGGGGGAGCGGGAGAGCGGCGAGGGAAGCATCCCGTTGCCTCTAGGCCCTAACTCCATTGCCCGCACCATGGCCGCCGTGCGCGGAGCCCACGCCTTCTGGGTCTCTGCCTTTCTGGTGGAAAAAGACCCCGCCGCGACCGTGACACCGCCCAAAAACGTCAAGCGCCTACCCAAAGCTATTACTGTGGAGCAGATGCAGCGCCTCCTCGCCGTGCCGGATCGAGACACTCCCATCGGCCTGCGAAACCGCGCCATACTTGAATTCCTGTACGCCACCGGTGCCCGTGTGAGCGAAATGCTCAATGCCGATATCGACGACGTGCACTTTGAAGAAACCCTGACTGACGAGGACGGCAACGACATCACCCTCCCCGGGTACGTGCGGCTCTTCGGCAAGGGGAGCAAAGAACGCCTCGTGCCCCTCGGAAATTACGCCCACAAGGCCATTCAGGATTACCTGGTGCGTGCCCGCCCCTCCCTCGTAGCGCACGGTAAAGGCACCGCCGCGCTCTTCGTCAACGGACGAGGCGGCAGACTCGGACGCCAAGGCGCCTGGCTCATCCTCAAAGAAGCCGCCGAAGCCGCCGGGCTCAGCTCCGACTTCTCGCCGCACTCCATGCGCCACAGTTTCGCAACGCACCTGCTACAGGGCGGAGCCGATATTCGTGTGGTGCAGGAACTGCTCGGGCACGCCTCCATCGCGACCACGCAGGTGTACACGAAGGTCACGCCCGAGGGGCTCATGGAGGTGTACCGCATGGCGCATCCGCGTGCTCACGAGAGGGGATAAAACCCCGTCAATCCGCGGAACAGCCGCTCTTGAGGTAACCTTATAGACAACGCTTAAACTTTAAAACTTCGAATTCATTGATGAAGGTGAACCATTGACTGAAGCTCAGGCTCAAGAACTCGGCCCCACCGGTCGACCCCTGCGCGTATACCCCGACCCGGCTCCGCTGAGCAGCCACGGTCCCGCCCGCATTATCTCTATGGTGAATCAGAAGGGCGGCGTGGGTAAGACCACCTCCACCATTAACCTGGGCGCGGCGCTGGCAGAATGCGGCCGTAAGGTGCTGCTGGTCGACTTCGACCCGCAGGGTGCTCTCTCCGCCGGTTTCGGTGCGAACCCGCACGAACTGGACCTGACCGTCTACAACGTCATGATGGACCGCAAGGTCGACATCAAGGACGTCATCCTGCCTACCGGCGTGGAGAACATCGACCTGCTGCCCGCCAACATTGACCTCTCCGCAGCTGAAGTTCAGCTGGTCAACGAAGTGGCTCGCGAGCAGGTTCTCGCCTCGGCACTGCGCAAGGTCCGTGACGAATACGACGTCATCCTCATCGACTGCCAGCCCTCCCTGGGCCTGCTGACCGTCAATGCACTGACCGCTTCCGAAGGGGTCATCATTCCGCTGATTTGTGAGTTCTTCGCGCTGCGCGCCGTCGCACTGCTGGTCGACTCCATCGAGAAAGTTCAGGATCGACTGAACCCCGACCTCGAAATCTCCGGCGTACTTGCCACCATGTTCGATGCGCGCACCATCCACTCCAAGGAAGTTCTGGCACGCATCGTGGACGCATTCGGCGACAAGGTCTTCGACACCGTCATCAAGCGCACCGTGAAGTTCCCGGACGCATCGGTGTCCGCTGAGCCGATTCTCAGCTACGCCTCCAGCCACCCCGGCGCGGAAGCATACCGCCAGGTGGCACGCGAACTGATCTACAAGGGCGGCGCACGCTAAAGCCCCCACACCTATACGCCCTCTGCTGAGGTGATTCTCACCCTTGAGTCACACCGGCAGAGGGCGTATAATTGTGTGGATTCTAAAGACCCCGCACACTGCTTACGCCGAAAAAGTAGGCGAAGTAAAAGCCGCATCTGAGACGGCACCAACAAAGCCGGGGAGAATAAACCTAAGGAGAATAGGTCGTTTATGACCACGAACGTCGCTGCCGTGAGGGTACCGACACCGAACGCAGACACCGCCGCAAACGCCCGGACTGAGGGCCGCGGCCTGCAGAACCCGGGTTTCACCCTCACCCTCAGTAATTTTGAGGGTCCCTTTGATCTTCTACTGACCCTGATTTCGCGCCGCAAACTCGACATTACCGAGGTGGCGCTTGCAGAGGTTACCGACGAGTTCCTCGCATACCTGCACGCCCTCTACGCTGAAGGCACCGAACGTGCACTCGACGAAGCCAGCGAATTTCTGGTCACCGCCGCAACCCTGCTGGAACTCAAAACCGCACGCCTGCTCCCGCAGCATCGTGAACCCCTCGAAGAGGACGTTGCACTGCTGGAGGCGCGCGACCTGCTTTTCGCCCGTCTGCTGCAATACCGCGCCTACCGCGAAGTCGCCGATATTTTTGCTGAACGCTGGGCGCAAGAAGCGCAGCGTTTTCCCCGTGCGGTAGCCCTCGAAGAACGATTCGCCCAGGCGCTACCCGAGCTGGTCTTCACCGGAGGTGCCGAAGAGTTCGCCCGCATCGCCGCAGCAGCGCTGAGCCGAACCCCCAAAGAGTCCGAACCGGAACCCGAAGAAATCGTTGAAGAACTCAACGAGCACCTGCACGTTCCGCTAACCACCATCGCGGCTGAAGAACACTACATTCTGCACAGCCTGCTCGATACCGCGGCGCGGGAGCTGAGCTTCGCCGAACTGGTTCAAGGATCCGGCGAACTAGAAATCGCGGTGGTTCGTTTTCTCGCCCTGCTCGAGCTCTACAAAGAAGGCGCCCTGCACGTGGAACAGGACACACCGCTCGGAGCCATTCGGGTACGTGCGAGCGCGAGCGCTGCACAGTTCGTGATTCGCGAAGCAACAGACACTCAGGATGCGCATGAAATCGGTGAAGCGTCTGAATCACCCGAAGTGAACGAATCTGAAGCTAACACGGAACCGGTAGAGGAGGATTATGAGTATTCACGGCTCACGCTTTGACCGTGAATTCACCCCTGATGACCTTGCCATCGTGAACATGGGCTACTGGGATCCGAACGCGGATGAGGATTCGGAACAGGCTGACTCGGCGCCGGTAGAGGTAGCAGAGACGGTAGAGACTGAGAGCTCAAAGCCTGCTGAGGCGGACGCTGAGCCTGCTGAGCACGAGGTAGCAGCAGCCCCTCTGGGCACTGAGGTTGCCGAAAAAGCTGAGGACGCTGAAACGGTAGAGGACTCCGATAATTCCGAAATCCCTGAGGAATCGCAGGAAACTGCGCCCCGCGAGTCGAAGAAACCGGAAGCGAAATCGGTAGCGAAATCGGCAAAGATTCCGGCGGGAGGCCCCTCCACCGCACCCAGCGTGGCGGTCGATGCCGAAGCCGAATTTTCCAAGGTCGAGGCAATCCCCGGTGGCGTCAAAAGCGCCATCGAGGCGATCCTCGCCGTTGCCGAAGCGCCCGTGAGCGTGCGTGAACTCTCCGCCGCTCTCATCGTCAGCGAACGCGCTGTTGAGCACGCGCTCGACCAGTTGTACCGCGAGTACAACGGCGAAGAAAGCGGCTACGGAGAAGACGAAAACCGGGTGGCGCCCGAACCGCGCGGATTCCAGCTGCGGAACATCGCAGGAGGCTGGAAGCTCTACGCCCGCGACGACTTCGCCCCCTGGGTGGCACGCTTCGTGACCCGCTCCAAGAGCGCGACGCTGAGCAAGCCCGCCTACGAGACGCTCGCCGTGATTGCCTACCAGCAGCCGGTGACCAGGGCGAGGGTAGCCTCCATTCGAGGCGTAAACGCGGACGCGGCAATCCGTCAGCTACTGCAACGGCAGCTGATTCGTGAGGCTGGTCGTGAATCCGGAAGCGGCGCGACCCTCTACGAAACCACGGAGCTGCTGCTGGTGAAGCTCGGGTTGAACTCCCTGGAGGAGCTGCCGGCGCTTGCGCCCTTCCTGCCCGACGACACGGAGGCGGCGGTCCTCGCCGAAGGTAACGACTAGCCCGCCAGCTACAGCCGTTTCGGCAATAACGAAACGTCCAACGGTTCTGCTGAAAACCTGCGGCAGAACTACCCGGATAAGCGCCCTTGGCGCTGACATAAACACCGCATATTCGGTGCCGGGCACAAAGACTAACAAGAACTACAACGACAGAAAAGAGAAGAACACCATGGCATATGGAAACTCCTCCCGCGGCGGCCGCTCTGCATCCGGTCGCCCCCAGAACTCCCGCGGTGGCCGTCCCGGCGCCGGTCGTCCCGGTCAGGGCGGTAAGCCCGGCGCTAAGGGCGCATCCGCACGCGGCGGTCGTCCCGGCGCACCGAAGAGCGGCGCAGGCAAGGGTGGCGCAAAGGGCTTCGGCGAGAAGAAGTTCGGTGACAAGAAGTTTGGCGAGAAGAAGTTCGGCGCAGGCCGCGCAGGTTCCGGCCGAGGCCGCGGTACCGAACTGCCCAAGCGCGAACGCCGCGCACCGGGCCGCCCCTACCGCTCCGGCGAAGCCTTCGCAAACGAGCGCGGCGAATACCGCGTCAGCAACTACGCCGGCCCGCACCGCCCCCGCCGCCCCCGCAACGCCCCGGTAGACCACTACGAGTTCTACGACCACGACGGCGTGCGCCTGCAGAAGCTGCTGGCTCAGGCCGGTGTGGCATCCCGCCGCGTCTGCGAAGAAATGATTACCGAAGGCCGCGTTACCGTCAACGGTGAAGTCGTGACCGAACTGGGTGTGCGCGTGGACCCCTCCAAGGTGACCGTGCAGGTGGACGGCATGACCGTTCAGACCAACGACAAGCTCGTCTACATGGCATTCAACAAGCCCGCCGGCGTGGTCTCCACCATGGAAGATCCCGAAGGTCGCCCCTGCATCTCTGACTTCCTGCGTTCCTCCATGAGCGAGCGCGTGTTCCACGTGGGCCGCCTGGACGTCGAAACCGAGGGTCTGCTGCTGCTGACCAACGACGGTGAACTGGCGAACCGCCTCACCCACCCCTCCTACGAGGTGCCCAAGACCTACCTGGTGCAGGTTCCCGGCCCGATGGAGCCCGGCGTCGGCGCAGCCATGAAGAAGGGTATTCGCCTGGAAGACGGTGTGACCCGCGTGGACGAGTTCAAGCTGGTGGACTCCACCCCTGGCCACGTGCTCGTTGAGGTGACCATCCACTCCGGTAAGAACCGCATTGTGCGCCGCCTCTTCGACGCGGTCGGCTACCCGGTCGAGCGCCTGGTCCGTGTCGAGATGGGCCCGATTCGTATTGGTTCGCAGAAGCAGGGCACCGTCCGTAACCTCTCCAAGGTCGAGATCGGTCACCTGCTCGCTTCGGTGGACATGTAATAACGCTAAGGAGTTGTCATGAGCTCGCCCGCTGAGCTTTCCGCATCTGAGCTGCCCATGGACTCAACGCTAACCGGGCCGGTGCTCATTATCGGCTCGGGTCTGCTGGGTGCCTCCATTGGTTTGGGGTTGCGTGCGGCAGGATGCGAGGACGTGTACGTCCAAGATATTTCACCCACCGCCGAGGCAGTGGCGCAGGATATTGGTGCCGGTACAAGCATCTCCACCCTGTCGGAGGAGGAACGCGCCGCGTTCGCCCCGCAGCTGGTGGTGGTGGCGGCGCCTCCGGATAGTGCCGGTGCCGTGTGCGCTCGCGCGTTGAACACCTATGCGCCTCGACCGGAGGCGGGCTACCCCGGCGCCGTGGTGACGGATGTTGCCTCGGTGAAGGTGCAGCCGCTGGCTGATGTGCTTGCCTCGGGTGCGGATGCGTCCCGTTACGTGGGTTCGCATCCGATGGCTGGACGTGAGAAGTCTGGCCCGGTGGCTGCTCGCGGTGAGCTGTTCCAGGCGCGTCCGTGGATCATCTGCGAGCACGATTCGGTCCGCCCCGAGTGTGTGCGCCTGGTGCGTTCTGTTGCGGTGGAGCTGGGCGCGATTGTGACTTCTCTGGGCGTTGAGGAGCATGATCAGACGGTTGCCCTGATCTCTCATGTGCCGCAGGCGATGAGCTCGCTGTTGGCTTCGCGTCTGCAGGACACTCCGCTGTATGCGCTGTCTTTGGCGGGTCAGGGCTTGCGCGATACGGTGCGTATCGCGGCTTCGGACCCGACGCTGTGGGTGCAGATTTTTGCGGCGAACGCTGACCCGATTGTGAAGACCCTCTACGGGGTGCGTGATGACCTGAACCGCCTCATCGCGACGCTGGAGAACCCGACGGCATCCGGCGCTCGCCTGGATTTGGCGCAGCTGATGAGCGAAGGCAACGCGGGCGTGAGCCGTATTCCGGGTAAGCACGGTACTGCCCCCGCCGCGTTTGCAAAGATGACGGTGCTGGTGGACGACACCCCCGGCACGCTGGCTCGTTTGCTTGCCGAGATTGGTGAGCTGGGCGCGAACCTTGAGGATTTGCGTCTGGAGCACTCGACGGGTGCCCCGGTGGGTATGGCTGAAATCTCGGTCAATCCGTCTATTCATGAGGCACTGGTCCGCGATTTGTCGGCTCGCGGTTGGCGTGTTGTGAAGTAGAGTTAAAGCTGTATTTTCCGGCATAAAGTTTGAGACGAATTTTAAGGAGTGCTGATGCACGAGAACCCTAAACTGACGATTGCTATTGACGGTCCCTCCGGTTCCGGTAAGTCGTCTGTGTCTAAGGAAGTTGCACGCCACTTTGGCCTGGCGTACCTGGACACCGGTGCAATGTACCGTGCCGCAACCTACCGTGTGCTGGAACTTGGCATTGACCTGAACGACGCTGAGGCGATCGCGAAGGCTGTCGAGGAGATGCCCCTGGTGTTCGGTACGAACATTAAGGAAGAAGAGATTCTGATGGGCTCGACCGATATCCGTGAGGAGATTCGTAGCGAGCGCATTTCTTCGGCTGTGTCTGCTGTGGCTTCGGTTCCGGCGGTTCGTGAGCACCTGATTGGTCTGCAGCGTTGGATGATTGACCACGCTATTAACGGCATGGTCGCTGAGGGCCGCGACATCACCACCGTGGTTGCTCCCGACGCTGATGCGCGCATCCTGCTGACTGCTTCTGAAGAGGTGCGCATGGCGCGCCGCGGCCTGGAGAACTCCGAGAAGTCGGGTGCTTCGGGTGATTTGAGCAAGCAGATCGCTGAGCGTGATGCGAAGGATTCGAAGGTCAATAACTTTATGGAAGCTGCCGAGGGCGTGACCCTGGTGGACAGCTCGGACCTTGATTTTAATGCGACGGTCTCTGCAGTGATTAATGCTGTGAATGACCAGTTGAAGGCGAAGCGCGAGGGCTAGGCCCCGCCGAAACGCTGGGGGAGTGGTGCAGCCGCTCTCGCGAAGACGTTGAGCCGCGCTCGCGTGCTGACCTTTGGGTTGGGCGTGGGGCGGGTAGAGAAAGGAATGCGCATGGCTGAGGACGCTATCCGCGACGATTACGAAGATAAGTACCTGGGCGGTGGCGAGGACGACGTTATCGAGCGCCTCGCTGAGATTGATGATGAGACTGCTGATCAGCGTGCTCAGGCTCTTCTTGAGGGTCTTGAGGACTACGACCTGGATGAAGAGGACCGCGCCCTGCTGGGTGCTTGGGGCTTCGACATTGAGGAAGAGGAAGAGCAGCTCGCTGATCCGGTAGTGGCGATTGTTGGCCGCCCGAACGTGGGTAAGTCGACCATCATTAACCGTATTCTGGGCCGCCGTGAAGCGGTGGTTGAGGATAAGCCGGGTGTGACTCGTGACCGCGTGTCCTATAAGGCTGAGTGGCTGGGTAAGAGCTTCACCCTGGTTGATACCGGTGGTTGGGAGTCTGACGCTCGCGGTATTGACGCTCAGGTTGCTGAGCAGGCTGAGATTGCTGTGGAGCAGGCCGATGTTGTGGTCCTGGTGGTTGACGCCCGCGTGGGTGTGACCGCTTCGGATGAGCAGATTGTGCGTATGCTGCGCCGCGTGAAGAAGCCGATCGTTCTGATTGCTAACAAGATTGATGACGCTCACCTGGAGCCGGAGATTTATAACCTCTGGTCGCTGGGTATGGGTCAGCCGTTCCCGGTGTCGGGTCTGCACGGTCGCGGCCTGGCGGATGCCCTGGACGAGATTCTTGAGGTCATGCCGGAGCACTCGCAGTTCGCTCAGCCGGAGGCGCTGGGCGGCCCGCGTCGTGTGGCTCTGGTGGGTCGCCCGAACGTGGGTAAGTCTTCGCTGCTGAACAAGCTGGCTGGTTCTGAGCGTGCCGTGGTGAACGACCTGGCTGGTACGACTCGTGACCCGATTGACGAGATTATTGAGCTGGGCGGCTACCCCTGGCGTTTCGTGGATACCGCGGGTATTCGCCGTCGTCAGCACATGGCTAAGGGCGCGGAGTTCTACTCTTCGCTGCGTACTCAGACTGCTCTGGAGCGTTCTGAAGTTGCCGTGGTGCTGCTGGATGTTTCCGAGCCGATCTCTGAGCAGGACGTGCGTATCGTGCAGACCGTGATTGATTCGGGTCGTGCGATGGTCCTGGCATTCAATAAATGGGATACCCTCGATGAGGACCGCCGCTACATGCTTGAGCGCGAGATCGAGCGCGACCTGGCGCACGTGCAGTGGGCTCCTCGCGTGAACATTTCGGCGAAGACCGGCTGGCACAAGGACAAGCTGGTGCCCGCCCTGGAGCACTCGCTGGAGTCGTGGGATTCGCGTATTCCGACCGGTCGCCTGAACGCGTTCCTGGGCGAGATTGTGGCCGCGCATCCGCACCCGCTGCGTGGTGGTAAGCAGCCGCGTATTCTCTTCGGTACTCAGGTGTCTTCGCGTCCGCCGAAGTTCGTGCTCTTTACTACCGGCTTCTTGGACCCGGGTTACCGTCGCTTCATTATGCGTCGTTTGCGTGAGACTTTTGATTTCACGGGTACTCCGATTGAGATTTCGATGCGTGTGCGTGAGCGCCGTTCCCTGGGTGAGCGTCAGAGCGCGAAGGCTAAGAAGGGCAAGAGCGGCCGCCGCTAGTAGCGGTACGTACCTGCTTGGTGCCGTGTTGCTGGGCTGGCTCCCTTGCTAGGCTTGTGCTAGGCTTGGCTCCCGCGCGCTGGATTCTGTGCGGAAAATCTGCACGAAAAATCCGTGAGGAAAAGATTTTTAAGATTTTTTCTAAAAATAGGGATTCTGGCTTGCGCGGGGGTTAAAAGCCCGGTATAGTTATTCGAGTGTTCAGGGGAAACCTTGAAAACAATATCGTGAATAACGAATCGGGTTGTGGCGCAGCTTGGTAGCGCACTTGACTGGGGGTCAAGGGGTCGCAGGTTCAAATCCTGTCAACCCGACAGATAAAGCTCCGGAAGGTTTTCCTTCCGGAGCTTTTTGTATGCCGTTTAGTGGTTTTTGTTTTGCTTGCTTGGATGGGGAAATACGGGAGTCGGTGCCAAATACACGGCTGGAAGCACTGAAGGGCGCTCTCTTCCTTGGGATGGCGGGGGAGGGGCCGGCATTGCACCTGTAAAGCGGTGGGTCTTTAGGTTAGTGTGCAATTATGAGCTTCGATCTAAATGTTGGAATATGCCCGATTTTGTGGGTGATGGGTGGTACATTGGGTACACAAGGAATCGCGTTTTAGCGGTCAGAAATTTTAGCTTTGGCACTGAATTTCCCTTGACAAATCAAGGAATATTTAGGTTTCTGTGACTAAAACACGACTTCATACACACTGAATTTCATAGCCGCAAAACCAACACGAACCCAAGTGAAGGCATATATCCCCAGAGGATAGCGCCCATAACGCATAAAACAGCTAGGTGCACGCACCTGCAACACACGGCACACACGCCGCCACAAGCGTCGCTGGGAAGGTTTTACGGCACAACTCGATCCCGCCCCCGTGGGCGTGGAAAGGAACGCAATAAACCATGTGGCAGCAAGTCTACGACCCGCTGAACTCGAGCGCGCTCTCCGCACTTGTAGCAGCAGTCCCGATTATTTTCTTCCTTCTGGGCCTCACCGTCCTGAAGCTCAGCGGTATTAAATCTGCCGTTATCTCCCTCGTTCTAGCTCTCCTCATCGGTTGCGCTATCTTCGGTATGCCCGTCACCGCAGGTGCAGGCTCCATCCTCTACGGTTTCCTCTCGGGCATGTGGCCCATCGGCTGGATCGTTCTCATGGCAGTGTGGCTCTACCGCATTTCCGTGCGTTCCGGCGGCTTCGAAATCGTTCGTTCCTCCATCTCCTCCATCTCTACCGACCAGCGCATCCAGATGCTGCTGATTGCATTCTGCTTCGGCGGCTTCCTTGAAGGTGCTGCAGGCTTCGGTATCCCGATTGCTATCTGTGCTGCACTGCTCGTGTCCCTGGGCTTCAACCCGCTCAAGGCTGCAATGTTCGCACTGATTGCTAACGTGAGCTCCGGCGCATATGGCGCTATCGGTATCCCCGTGACCACCGCAGCAACCCGCGGTGGCGTGGACCTGCACGGTCTGTCCACCGAGCTGGTCCTGGTTATCCAGATCATCGCAGCTCTCATCCCCGTACTGCTCGTGGCTATTCAGGACGGCATCCGCGGTATCCGCGAAGTCGGTCTGGTAGCTCTCATGGTCGGCGTTATCTACTCCGGTGGCCAGTCCGTTCTGCTCGCAACCCTGGGTAACCCCGAGCTCGTTGACATCATCCCGCCGCTGCTGGCACTGGTCGCTCTGGCACTGGTCATGCAGAAGTGGCAGCCCAAGCACATCTTCCGCGAGCCCACCGCTCCCTCCCTGGAAGAAGTTCAGGCTCAGCAGAGCGTCAAGCACACCAGCGGCGAAATCCTCAAGGCTTGGAGCCCCTTCGTCTACCTGTCCGTCGTGATTCTGCTCTGGTCCACCGCTCTGAAGCCCCTCTTCGCTGCTAAGGGCGCGCTCGGCTTCACCAACATCTCCTTCCCCCTGCCCTGGCTGCACCAGAGCATCTCGCAGGCGGCACCGATTGTTGCAACCCCCAAGCCTATCGACGTGACCTACACCTGGAACATTGTGGGCGCATCCGGTACCGCAATTCTGGTGGCTACCATCATCACCATCCTGACCTCCTCTATTAGCTGGGGTGAGGCTATCGAGGAGCTCGGCGGCACCTGGAAGCAGCTGCAGACCCCGATCCTCATGATTTGCCTGGTCATGTCCGTTGCTAACGTCATGAACTACGCGGGTATGATTACCTCCATCGCACTGGCTGTTGCCGCTGTGGGCGCAATCTTCCCGCTGCTGTCCCCGATTATCGGTTGGATTGGCGTGTTCGTGACCGGCTCCGTGGTGAACAACAACATCCTCTTTGCAGGCCTGCAGGCTACCACCGCACAGCAGATTGGCGTCAGCCAGACCCTGCTGGTTGCATCTAACACCGCTGGTGGTGTGATGGCGAAGATCGTTTCCCCGCAGTCCATCGCAATTGCAGCTGCTGCTGTGAACAGCTCCGGCGAGGAATCGAAGATTACCTCCATGGCGATCAAGTACAGTGCAGCTCTGCTGGCTATCACCTGTGTTTGGGTTTACGTCCTGTCTCTGGTCGGCATCTAAACAGCGTGAGAACCCGATGCGTGTAGCCTACCTTCTCTGAAGGTAAGGTGCCCGCGACACGGTTGAGCGAAAGCCCCTTCTACTTCGGTAGGAGGGGCTTTTGCGCGTCTGTGTTTGTGTGCTGGGGAGGAGGTTTGTGGCTAAGGAGCGCAATTATGCACATAAGTTTCATTTGTGCACACTTAAGGTCACCCTATCCTGAAGTCTCGAGGAAGACCTGTTAGCTTAGACAGATAAAGTCAAGAGCACCTAGTGAGAGGGAAAGGTTCCGCTCACCGCCGCCGCGCCCCGGTATATTGCCTCGGCATATCGCCACGTCATACAACCAAACGCCCGGCAGCTCAAGACCATCACGCTTCACCGATGGACCCATCCACGACGCAAGGACCGGGGCCATCGGTTTTTATGCGGCCTAATGCTTCCATACAGCGCAGGCGCCGTACCGGAAGAAGCGACCGCTAATACACACAGACCGAAAGGAACACCCGCCCCAATGTGGCAGCAAACCTACGACCCGCTAAACGCACCGGTGCTCTCCGCACTGGTTGCCGCAGTGCCCATCATTCTCTTCCTGCTGGGCCTGACCGTCCTGAAACTCAGCGGTCTCAAATCAGCGCTGCTGACCCTCGGCACCACCCTCATCATCGGCTGTGCCATCTTCGGCCTGCCTATCACCGCAGGCGCCGGTTCCATCCTCTCTGGCTTCCTCTCGGGCGCATGGCCCATCGGCTGGATCGTACTCATGGCGGTGTGGCTCTACCGCATCGCCGTGCGCGCCGGTAACTTCGACATTGTGCGGGCATCTGTCTCCTCCATCTCGAACGATCAGCGCATCCAGGTGCTGCTGATTGCCTTCTGCTTCGGTGGCTTCATCGAAGGCGCGGCAGGCTTCGGCATCCCGATCGCTATCTCTGCTGCACTGCTGGTATCCCTGGGTTTCAACCCCCTCAAAGCATCCATGCTGGCGCTGGTAGCCAACGCCGCATCCGGCGCATACGGCGCTATCGGTATTCCCGTGACCACCGCAGCTAAGGTCGGCGGCCTGGACACCGCGCACCTGTCCGCAGGCATGGTTCCGGTACTGCAGATCTTCGTCGCCTTCGTGCCGCTGCTGATGGTCGCAATCCAGGACGGTATGCGCGGCATCCGCGAGGTCGGTCTCGTAGCGCTCATGACCGGCGTCATCTTCTCCGGCGGTCAGGCAGCTATCCTGACGCTGCTCGGCTCTCCCGAACTGGTCGACATCATCCCGCCGCTGCTGTCCCTGGTAGCACTGGCACTCATCATGCAGAAGTGGCAGCCCAAGCACATTTTCCGCGAACCCACCGCGCCCAACCTCGAAGAAGCCCAGGCACAGCAGAACGTCAAGCACACCGGCGGCGAGATTGTTAAGGCGTGGAGCCCCTTCATCTTCCTCTCCGCAACCATCCTGCTCTGGTCCACTGCCCTGAAGCCGATTTTCGCAACCAATGGCCTGCTCGGCGCTGCAACCCTGGCATTCCCCATCCCCGGCATTCACGAAGCCATCACCACCGGTGCCGGCAAGACCGTGACCGCGATGTTCTCCTGGAACACCCTGGGCGCATCCGGCACCGCAATTTTGGTAGCGGCACTCATCACCATCCTGACCTCGAATATCAGCTGGGGCGAAGCCTTCGAAGAACTCGGCGGTACCTGGAACCAGCTGAAGATGCCGATCCTCATGATCTGCCTGGTCATGTCCGTCGCGAACGTCATGAATTATGCCGGTATGACCACCTCCATCGCTCTGGCGCTCGCGGCAGCCGGCCCGGTCTTCCCGCTGCTGTCCCCGATCATCGGTTGGATTGGCGTGTTCGTGACCGGCTCCGTGACCAATGCTAACGTGCTCTTCGCGGGCCTGCAGTCCACCACCGCAGCCCAGATCGCTGTTGACCCGACCCTGCTTGTTGCCGCAAACACCGCCGGTGGCGTGATGGGTAAGATTGTCTCCCCGCAGTCCATCGCGATTGCGGCGGCGGCTGTGAACAGCGCAGGCGAGGAATCGAAGATTACCTCCATGTCCATCAAGTACAGCGCTATTCTGCTGGGCCTGGTCTGCGTCTGGTCCTTCGCCCTCTCGCTCATGGCTGGCTAAAGCCATTCGTGAGCCTCACACCAGGGCAGATAGCGGCATGACGCTGAACCCCTGATGATTCTGATGCAAAGCCCCCTTCTCGACCCGTGCGGTCGGGGAGGGGGCTTTGTCTTATCTGCCGCCGTATAGGTTTGGCTCGGGTAGCAGAAAGGGATTGACCGGAGAAAAATTACCGACAAGAGCTAAATCGTAATGACTCTTAACTAGCGTTTCACACTGTAAAAGCACCCAGTACCTAGCAAAGGACCCACATGCCACAGTGATACAGTTCTCAGTGGGCATTGGCGCCGTAGGCGAGAGCACGAGCTAAGGAACTTTTAGCTTCGAGGCCTCCAACGAGAGAACCAACGCCCCGCATCGTGGAAATATCCTTCCCCGCGCCCCCTGCCTTCAGCCAAGGCTACAACACAGACACATGATGTTGCTACGCCTTTCACGTTCAGGGACCCTCAGCGGTAGAGGCGTCGTGAGGTTACGCCTCGTGCTACCCCATAAGGGCAGGCGGACGCACCCTACAGCGGCATCCAAACCGCTGTAGGTACACCCTGCGGCGAGGAAGGACATACCACTCTCATGTGGTCGCAAACCTACGATCCCCTCAACTCCCCGGTGCTCTCTGCACTCGTAGCGGCATCTCCCATTATCCTTTTTCTACTCTGCCTCACGGTTTTCAAACTCAGCGGCATCAAATCAGCGCTAATCACCCTAGCCCTGACCCTGTGTATCGCACTCGGAGTCTTCCACCTGCCCTGGACAGCAGCCGCAGGTTCTATTTTCTACGGATTCCTCTCAGCGCTATGGCCTATTGCATGGATTGTGCTCATGGCAGTGTGGCTCTACCGTATCGCGGTGCGCAGCGGAAAATTCGCCATCGTGAGGTCCTCTGTCTCCTCAATCTCAGCGGACCAGCGCATCCAGGTGCTACTCATCGCCCTCTGCTTTGCCGGGTTTATTGAGGGCGCGGCGGGCTTCGGCATCCCGATTGCTATTTCTGTAGCGCTACTGGTTGCCCTGGGTTTCAACCCGCTCAAAGCCGCTATGCTCTCCCTGGTCGCTAACGCCACCGTGGGCGCCTACGGTGCGGTCGGTATTCCTGTGACCACCGGTGCCGCTATCGGTAACGTAGACCTGGGGCACCTATCCAACCAGATGGTTTGGGTCCTGCAGATTTTTGCGGCCCTCGTACCCGTGCTCGTGGTCGCTATTCAGGACGGTCTGCGCGGCATTCGTGAGGTAGGCTTAGTAGCGCTCGCAACCGGTATCGTGATTTCTGGCTTGCAGAGCATCATGCTGTGGGTCCTGCAGGACCCCGAGCTCATCGGCATTTTGCCGCCCCTTGTCGGACTGGTGTTCCTGGCGGTCGTGATGCACTTCTGGCAGCCCAAGCACGTCTATCGCGAGCCCACCGCACCGACTCTGGAAGAGCTCTCCGCGCAGGACGAACCGACGTACAGCCTGCGCGAAGTTGCGAGCGCCTGGAGCCCCTTCATCTTCCTTTCCATCACCATCCTGCTCTGGTCCACCGTGCTGCGCCCCGTCTTTGACCATAACGGAGCCCTGGGCTTTGCAAACCTGAGCTTCCATGTGCCCGGTATCCACCATCAGATTGGCGACGGTGAAGGCCTGGCTATCCACGCGGTCTTCAACTGGAACATCCTGGGTGCGGCGGGTACCGCCATTCTGGTGGCGGCTCTGCTCTCTGCGTTCACCTCGAAAATTACCGTCCGTGAGACTCTGCAGGAGCTTAACGGTGCATGGCAGCAGTTGAAGAAACCCATCTACATGATTTGCCTGGTCATGTCCGTAGCAAACCTCATGAACTACGCGGGCATGACCTCCTCCATCGCTCTGGCGGTAGCTACCGCGGGTGCGCTCTTCCCGCTCTTCTCGCCCATAATCGGCTGGGTTGGCGTGTTCGTGACCGGTTCGGTGACCAACAACAACGTGCTCTTCGCCGGTCTGCAGGCAAGCACCGCGCATCAGATTGGTGTAGACCCCGCCATGCTGGTTGCAGCCAATACCTCCGGTGGTGTGATGGGCAAGATTGTGTCCCCGCAGTCGATTGCGGTGGCGGTTGCCGCCGTGAACGAGGCAGGGCAGGAGTCGAAGGTTACCTCCATAACCATCAAGTACAGTCTCTTCCTGCTGGTACTGCTGTGCATTTGGACGTACCTGCTCACGCTCATCGTGCACTAGGCTTTTAAGCGACTTTTCCTGTCTTCGAGGAAGAACCGGAAAGATGGGCTGAACGCTCGTTGCGACGTAACGTCGTGGCGAGCGTTCGCCGTATCCTGGGGTCCACGGAACAGAAAGCAGACAAACCACGAGGTAGGGGTAGAATTAGTATTTGTGCCCACACACCGGAGACGTGCACAGGAGAGGCAGCCCGGCTGTTATCTGTGCGTTACTCGCTCGCCCGCTACGTGAGACACACGGCTAACAGATGACCTACTACTCAAGGAGAAACAATGCAGGCACTCGCAACGGTCACCACCGTTTTTGCCTTCGTAGCAATCGCTATTCACGTGTACATCTGGATTATCGAATCCTTCCTCTGGACTAAGCCTAAGGGTCGCGAAACCTTCGGAATGACCGAAGAATTCGCCGAGTCTACCAAGGAGATGGCAGCAAACCAGGGCCTGTACAACCTGATGCTCGCCTGGATCGCCGCAACCGGTCTGCTCGCTTTCTGGTTCGGCTCCCCGCAGGTAGGTGTGGCACTCATGTTCGCAGGCCTGGGCTCCATGGCGATTGCCGGTGTCTACCTGTTCCTCACCTCCCCGGATAAGCGCAAGCCGGCACTGATTCAGCTGACCCCGCCGCTGCTGGCGCTGATTTTCCTCTTCGTGATGATCTAACCCTGTGACGATCTAATTCAGAGCGGAACCTCTCAACGTATAGAAGCCGCGTGCTTACTTCTACGAAGTGGCGCGCGGCTTTTCTGCGCCCTTAGACGCGAGCACGCCGAGCGTGGGGAGCTTAGGGCGAGGGGGCTTAGGTAAAGAGCCCCGAACAGCCGCGCCGATGCGAGTCCACCAGGTGCGCATCCACCATGCCGACCGCGCACATGAGCGCATAGGCAGTCACCGGACCCAAGAACACACCTCCTAGAGCTTTAAAAGATTTGGCAAGAAGCGCGGACTCGGGTGTATCGGTAGGAATATCCTGCAGGGTATGCGGCGCGATAGTCTCGTGCGGCGCGAAGGACCACAGCCACGCCGGTAGCCCGCCCGGTACACGCGTGCCGTCGGATAGGGTGCGCTCGCGCATCCGGTCCAGATCTTCATCGCTGAGCGTACGAACTCGACGACGGCGGGTATTCGGCGCCTCAACGCTATCCGTATTGGTCGGGGCAGAAGAGGGAGCGATAAGGGGAAGACGAATATCCTCCGCGGATGCGTCACGCTGCGTGGCGGCAAGCTCACGCATCCGAAGGGTCAGCTGCGCATTGGAGATGACCGCGCGAATCTTCCGCTCGTTACGGATAATCTCTTCGTCCTGGAGGAGCCGCGCAACATCCCGGTCGGTGAACGCAGCCACGCGTTCGGGATCGAAACCCTCGAAAGCGTGACGAAATGCCTCACGGCGGGCAAGAATCGTGCGCCAGGAGAGCCCAACCTGAAAAGCCTCGAGACTCAGGGCTTCGAAGAGTCCCCGCTCATCGGTGACGGGCATACCCCATTCGGTGTCGTAGTAGTCGCGCAGAAGCTCATCGGTCACCCACGTGGGGTAGCTCGGGGTGTTTTCGAGGGGGTTGGCGGGAATAGTAGGTTGCGAGGTCACGGTTTCTCCTCTCTGAGAGTGCTGAGCTCATCCGAATATTTCGGAAGCATGTTCTACTTAAACAGTAGCCCTAGCGTGAGTAAATCGCAAGTATATTCGATTATATGTCGTGGTGCAGAGCAACGAAACCGAAAATAGGTACGACAGAGGGCAGAGCCCGCATCCGATGCACGCTCCGCCCTCTGACAAGTCTCAATCACCGCCGGGTGACATCGCTAGAAGAGCCGCGCCTCCCGCACCTCTTCCGGCTCCTCCAGATTGAGAAGGAACTGCTTACGTTCAACCCCGCCAGCGTAGCCAGTCAAACTACCATCAGCACCAATAACGCGGTGACACGGAATCATAATAGAAACCTTATTGCGGCCGACCGCCTGACCCACCGCCTGCGCCGGAGCACCGGGACCAACCGCACGCGAAATCTCACCGTAAGTGGTGGTGTACCCGGCAGGAACAGTCTTCAGATGCTCCCACACAATCAGCTGAAAATCGGTGCCCTCAGGATCTAGCGGCAACGTAAAAGAAGTGCGCTTGCGCTCAAAATACTCGGAGAGCTCTGCCTCAGCACGCGACAGCAGCCGCGCCGCAGCATACTCTTCGGTAGGCTCTTCCTCTTCCGCCGTGTTGTGCTCCCGCAGGTAGGCTCCGGGATTCTCGATGAGTCCACCGAGCTCATGGGGGAGCGGAAAATGTGCCTGATCCTCGTACCAGATGCCAACAATCGCGTTCGCGCGGGCGGCGATATAGAGCACGCCGACGGGGCTCGAGTAGCGAGTGTACCAGCGCGTGAGCGCTTCCGGCGGCTGCGGCGAATCGGTCGCTTTGGTCATGCTCTTCCTCGTAGGCTCGTGGGTGTGTACTGCCGATGGTGCAAAGGGCAAATACCCCTTTCAACCATCATAGGGGAGGGGTGCCTCCGTACCGTACCTGTAGCGGGTTTTGTCTATAACTGACCGGTATATATGAGATGTATGCACCGCTGTTGAAACATCTCAAGACGCCCCGTCAATTTTGCCTGAGCCCCAAGAGCTGGCATTCTGTGAAGTACACACCGATACACCGCAATTCAATACTCCGGCTTCTCCACCCCGCAGCGGGTAGGGGATGGCCTGTGTTTCTCGTACCCCAACGATGGGTTCAACGATGACTGAAATTGCAAGGAGAAACATGGAAGATCTGAAAGACATCCGCCGGCAACTCAAAGAAAACCCGGAGAGCCGAGAGCTTAATAACCGTTACGCGCAGGCGTGCCTCGACATCGCGAAAGAATATACCGTTACGTCCCAGGGACATATCTTTATTTGCTCGCCCTCAGATTTAGAAGCCGTACGGTACGTCATGGCCAAGATCCCTAACGCTTCGCTTCTAGACGGCGAAACCTTAGAGGAATACAAACGTCTGAAGAGAGCCGTCACCCAAGCCCGTATGAATAGAGGCAGGCCCGGTAGCATGATGGGCATTTACTATGCCCTCATCCTTTTTATAGTGATGCCTATAATGGCGGTACCAATCCTTGCGCTGTGGGAACTCACCGCGGGGAGCACCTCAGACCACACCCGCGACCCGAGAGCCCTTATTTACCTGATTCCTGTCGCTCTCATTACCGCTGCGCTTCTCTGGGTTGGGTGGCTTTTTGAACGAATCCCCGGCTGGAAATATAACGCTCTGATCGTCGAAAAGAACAGAAGGATAGAACTAGCCAGAGCCGAAGCTGAAGCGCAGCGGAGCACTGACTCAAACCAGAAATAATCTTGAGTGTAGGGTCGGACTCTGAACCGCGATTTTAATGCAAACGTGCCGCCTCACCGGTACCGGTGAGGCGGCACATTTATGCTGTCTAGGGGATGGCAGGCACGCTACTTAGCAGCTGCTCCGTTGGGATTGCCCTCCGTGTGGTGAAGGTGCGGCAGGTGGGTCGAGTGCAGGTCGTGACCGAGCACATCGTGTGCGTCCGGGTCCTCGTTCGGGAGCACGTGCGAGTACTTGGAGTAGTAGCGGTACAGCGCGTAGGCGCCAATCACAGTCAGTACGATAGCAACGCCCAGAGCCCACGGTACAGCTGCGGGAGAATACATGACAGAGAAGAGCACCAACAGCCAGGAGAGAGCAGCTGCAAGAACCGAAATGTTCATAGCAATAATTGCAAGCTTGCGGCGACGGACATCAACCATAATCGGTGCGGGAAACCCGCTCCCTCCTTCCAACGGAGCCTCTCTCCGTTCTCACGACCACCGGAAGGTGCCAGATGCATAACCAACCGCCATCTTCGGCGACCAGAATAGAATCAATAAGCCTATATATCTATGATACGGCGCTTGAAATGGACATCAAAGGTACACAAACGCTGTTAGACCAACCCCACACAACATGTGAATAACTGTCTCAGCAGAGGAGTAGATGACGATACAGGTCACTCGGTGAAGATGACCTGTGGCATGATTAAGACACTGAACACAACCACACCCATACGACATATGATGATGCCAGCGACGGTACCGTCATAATGAGGAGAGCCATCGAGATGACGACTTTCACCGGCGATTGGGGGAGCGCTGAGCGCGTTTCTGCTTACTTCCGTGACCGATACCGTGCCCACGATCAATGCGGAACCCTTGAACTTAACAACCCGCACGCTGCCAAGAACGCTTACGCGGCTCTTTTCCTGGGACTGAACGACTCAGCAGGGCAACCGACGAACGCCTCTCTCGCCGTGGAGGCGCTACACCTGAGCGCCTCCGAATGCCGGACCGTAGACTTGGGGTTTGATTTTTCCCCCTTCTACTCGGTACCTCCTCTGAACCCTCCCGTATGTCACCTGGTGATGGGAGCAGACTTTGGTCCTGTCAATCAGAAGTACGCGCTATCCAGCCTGTACGGAACACCTCGACTGTACCTGGTAACCGGTGACGCACCGGATAAGAACCCCCAGGGGTTCTACGCCAAGCTCGCCCTTTTTGCTTCGAAACTGCGCGCCGCCGAAACTTGGAACCGTACTAAGGTGTACGTGCTGGCCTCCCACTTTACCGGGGTAGCCAATGAGAAGCTGGGGCCCGGCTACGAAGCATTCACCACCTATTCTGTGCCGATGAAGGGCGCGCCCGGCACCGCTAAGGGGCAGCGTGAAGAGATCGTTAACCTCAGCCTGCACAGCTCGTTCAAGCCCCGCGTCTTCTGGAAGGATCACTCGGCTTTTCCCGCAGATGGCCGCGGTAAAACCCCCTGCATTGAAGGCAACGAGCTCATCAAATCCACCCCGGAAATCGGTTCCTCTCTGAGCGCTGAGGAAATCGCTGAGGTATTTGGGAATAAGAGCACCCTGAATGTCTATATCTACCGCATTAGTGTTCCGCAGATTTTGGGTATGGGACCTCACGTCTGGGGTGCATCGCACATGCTGTGGATTTTGACGAACCACCTGCGTGAAACGGAGTATTTCCCCTTCGGCGAAGAACTGCTGCAGGACATTCAGTCGGTTGAAGCGCTCTACCAAATGACCTACCAGATGTCTGCAGGAAGCCACGCTCTTACCACTTGGCAGACGAACCGTATTCAGGCGGCAGAAGAATATCCCCAGGTCGAAGAGCTACCGATTGATGTGGATGTCGTCCAAGGAATTATTTGGGATTTCGAACTAGCAACCCGCGTGGCACTCGAGTTCGAGGCATACGGCGAAATAGCGTACCGAACCTCAACCTTCTCGAAGGACCCGAACGCCCAATGGTACGAGGCCACCCGCAACCCCAATATTCAGGTAGACATCAAAAACGCGGCTGAGGACGAAGCATCCGCTTCCGAGAACATGGAACAGGAGATGAACTCACAGCAGATGGTCCAGGAACTGGCTGAAGGAGCCGAATGCACCGTTGTATTTGGCGTGTACCCCGGTCTGGTGGATTACCGTCGCGGCCCGAAGGACAGCCGCTGGACGAACTGCCAGCCTCTGCGTACCGTCGCCCTCATGGCGCCTGAGGAACGCTCCTTCCGTGTTGACCAGATGAATAAGGCACTCTACGAGAGTGACGAAGCTTTGGAAATGCGAATTCGGCACATGCTCCTGCCCGGTGAGGAGGGGGTAACTCCTGACCATCACCTCGTGCTTGTTTACGGGCAGGTGCCTGATATCCAGCGGGACGAAGCCCTCAACAGCCTGTTGACGCAACTTAGCGCGTACAACCCGAAGGTTATCATTCTTGAGACCGGCGCGCTGGACTACGACGAACGATACGAGCAGACCCCCTGCTCGACCGCAACCTACCGCACCGACGGCAAGCTCTACGAGCAGCCAATCCCTCTCTCGGAGTATTACCGTCGATGCGTAGAATGCGAACCCGGCGCGCCCTACGATGTATCGCATCCGGCAAAATTCCAGAGCGGTACGTTCGACCATGAGGTCGCTGAGCAGACCGAGAACCTCGCCTTCACCATTCATTACGAATGGGGACTGCCGGTGACGGTACTCCGCGTGGGCTACGCATTGCCCTACCTCTACAAGACGGAAGGCACCATGCTTATTTCTCAGGCAGTCCTTCGCCGCCTGGAAGAGCAGCTACCTACTCCCATCTTCGGCTCGCGTGAACGTGAAGTCATTGACGCAATGGTGCTCGACCAGTACCGAGCATTTGAAGAAAAGATGGAAACCGACCCGGATGCACGTGACGCTCTGACGAAGGCCCGCCGCGGGGTACTACCCTGGGGCGTGTAACCGTTCGCCAGCCGTACCGTTTACCAGCAGTGGAGCCCGGCACATTAGCCGGGCTCTGCCGGAGCCCTCGAAGGAAGGCTTGCAGGAAGGAAGACCAATGAACGTTGACAACAAGAAGAAGCAGCCTCGCCGCGGCGTGGGTGCCACGCTGGCCATTACTCTAGCCTGCCTGCTGACCGGATGCGGAAATATCTGGGGATACACGCATCCCGATGGTAGCGGCGGAGGATTTGTAGATAACCTGTTCCGCGGGAATGGAAATAGTTCATCAAATACCGTCCAAAAACCGAAAGTTCCTGCTGATGCATATCCAGGAGCTGGGGAGAAGCGCATCCCCTCCGATGCTGTTGAGCTACTTTCTTCAACGACCCGTAACGGGCTGACTGCTCCGATTTTCCGCTCTCCGACAGGCAATATTATCTGTCAGAATATCGAGGGGAATTTCGGTTGCGGAATTGTAAACTACTATGAAGACAAACCTTATGGAGTGGATGCCAACGGCGAAACTCTCTGGTGGATTGAATTTAGTGCTGAGGAAGTTCATCTAACTGCTCATGAGACCCCCGAGGCTACCACGCAGACGGAAGCTGTGTTGCTCTACAACACGAGCGTGTACAGCGGAAATATTGTCTGCGGCGCAACCGAAAAGGGCGTAACCTGTTGGGACTACACGACCGGCCACGGTGCGTTTATGAGTCGAGATTCGTATACTGCCTTCTAACAACGGTTATAAGCTGACTTGGTAACTCTCAGAGGCAAGGGCTACCATGAACCAATATTCACTGACGATAGATGGAGGATGACGATGGGAATCGCCGTCGGAATTGACCTGGGTACAACCAACTCCGCTGCTGCTGTGGTGGATCCCACCGGCGTGCCGCGGATTGTGCGAAACCGCGATGGGGCAAATACGACCCCCTCTGTAATCCTGTTGCAGGACTACGGTGCCGGTGATGAGCCTCTGGTAGGCGCCCAAGCAAAGCAGCATGCCAGCCGTGTTGGCTCGGACGTCGCCCAGCACGTTAAGCGGTACATGGGCGACCCCACCTGGCGATTCGACTCGGCTACAGGTTCCAGCTACACCTCGGAGGAAATCTCCGCAATGATTCTGCGTCGATTGAAAGAAGACGTCGAGGTGCAGATGAATGTCCCCGTCACGGACGCAGTAATTACTGTGCCCGCATACTTTGACGATGCACGCCGTCTAGCGACCCGTCACGCCGGCGAGATTGCGGGACTCAATGTGCTGGGTGTGCTGAACGAACCCACCGCTGCCGCGCTAGCCTATGGTGTCTCCACCAGGGGAAATACCCATGAGACTGTCCTGGTATACGATCTGGGCGGCGGTACCTTTGACGTGACCATCCTGAACGTTTCAGGCGGCGATTTCACGGTTCTGGCAACGGACGGTGACCGACGACTGGGCGGTTATGACTTCGACAGCGAACTGCAGCTCATGATTGATGAACAGGTCCGTTCGCAGGGAGGTCCCAGTTGCCTTGACGACCTGAACGCTCTTAACGTAGTGCGCGAGCAGGCTGAACAGATAAAGAAGGGGTTGTCAACCGCGGCTACAGCTGGAGCTCTAATCGTGGTTGGTGGTGCTTCATATCGAGTTATTGTTGAACGCTCAGAGTTTGAACGACGAATTGAGCGTTTTCTTAACCGTACCCGTGACCTGGTCATCGACACCCTGGAATCAGCACAGTTGGGTTGGGCTGATATCTCTCGTGTGCTTTTGGTAGGTGGCTCTACTCGAGTGCCTGCTGTGCACAAGATGTTGAAGGTACTGAGTGGCAAGGAACCGGACACAAGCATTAATCCGGATGAGGCTGTGGCCCTTGGGGCGGCGGTGCAGGCAGCTCTTCTTGCTCCTGAAGATCAGGAAACTGTCGGGTACTTGGGTGGTCGTTCTGCTGTGGAGGGGTATATCGGTGCCCCGGTGCGCGTTCAAGATGTGACTAGCCAAGGATTGGGAGAGATACTGCTGGAAAGGGATAGCGATAAGAAAATTAACTCTATTATTATTCCTCGCAATACCCCTTTGCCTGCTCGAGAAACAGGATATTCCTCGACCCGTTACGACAATCAGGTAAGGTTCGTAACTACCGTGACGCAGGGAGACGATAGGGACCCTGAGTTTGTGGTTACTCTTGGAGAAGCCATCATTGATATTCCGCCGTATCCTAAGGGGGCACCAATCGCCACGACCTATAGCTACGATTTGGACCAGATTGTTCATGTGGAAGTTATCGATGAGACGACGGGCCTTCAGCTGGAAACCTTTGAGATCGAACGCGTATCAAATCTGAAGAAATCGCAGGTCGAAGAGGCAAAGAAGCGTATCGGCGGCATGACTATTATGTAGCCGGTTGACTTTACATAGCGGTTGCTCTTGAATGGGCGGGTTGTGAATAGGGCAATCCACCCCTCCTAGCCCAATAGTTAACAAGACCGACGAGAAAGCGATGAGGACTAGCTGTCGTCATGCAGAATTACTACGAAATCCTGGAGATTGAACCGACCGCAACTGAAGAACAGGTGCGTTTGGCTATCACTCAAAAGCGTCGTACTACGCGGGCGCTTTCCAGTCACCCGAATGCGGAGAAGCGCCACAAGGGTGAGCGACTCATGCAGCAGCTCGCTGAGGCTGAGAAAATCCTGCTGAATCCGCAGACCCGTGTAACCTACGATGCGGATCTTCAGGCATTCCTCAAAGATGCAGACCAGGAAGAACATGGCACCGATCAAAGCGTTCCTTTGCAACAACACGAAGAATTGCGCCAGCAGACTCTTCAAGCGCAGCAACAAAACGCGCAGATGCAACGTGAGATGGAACGTCTGCAACAGGAGATCCGGCGTAAGGAGCTCGAACACGAACAAGAATTACAACGTCTGCAGAATCAGACTTCTTCCGATCCTACACAAACCCCTACCCAGGTTATAAAGCAGCCTGAACCGTCGCAGGATAGTAAGAAGCCTAAGCAAATAACTACTTCAGCATCTCCACAGGATCCGAATAGAGCACCATACCGTACTCTTCCTGTGCTTGAAGCTCGTGATGCAAGTCGGGAACAGCTTGAATCAGCTGACGAAATCCTTCGACAAGCGGGTGTAGGACATACGCAGGATGCAGTACGTGCTGCTAGTGAACTATATCAAGCAGGTCGGCGTGACGCAGCGATTATTCAGGCATATGCATGGGCGCTTATATACGATATCTATCGTTGCACCTATGCGGGCTTTGCAGGTCCTAACCCATACGGTGTACAGCGCTCACCATTGGGTACCTTAGTGAGTTCGGCGCAAATCCGAATCGTCCAGTTGCGGTTAGCACAACTAAAGAGGCTACCTCTACTGGGATTCACAGAGATTGATCAGGCTACGCGAGAAATCCAAGACGCTTTATCACATGCGCGTAAACGTCAGAAACGCCTTAACTGGGTTGGTATTATTCTAACTATTTTTCTCGCTAATTACCTTTTCCTTCCTCAGCTGATGGAATTATTGGGCCTGAGCGGAATTCCTGCAGATCGCGCAGCATCTGTATGGTTTAAGGATCTTGTTCAAGTGCTTCTTTTCCCGTACGTGTTTATAGCGGTAGCTTTTCCTGCTCAATGGGCTGAAGATCGGGCCTTTATAAAGCGTGCGAAGAAGAACTCTCCCTCTGCGCCTCCCGTGCCATGGTGGTACGGGGTGAAACGAGCCGAACCGCTGACGTAGCCCTGAAACGCCCTCGCGACGCTGTAGCGCGGACGTCGGCTATCGAAGACAGAACACGAAACGTTACTCATATACACATCTGCGGTATTTTGCCGTAGCAAGCATACGACTAGAAAGAGAATGACTTATGGGTATTGCAATTGGTATTGACCTGGGAACCACTAACTCTGCAGTTTCGGTGGTTCGTCCTACGGGTGTGCCTGAGGTGCTTCGCAACAAAGAAGGCGACACCGTGACCCCCTCCGTGGTGCTTTTCCAGTCCTTCGGCGGCGCGGATGAGCCTCTGGTGGGTGAGCAGGCGAAGCGCCAGGCAGCGGCGTTCCCCGAGGACATCGTCCAGTACGTCAAGCGTTTTATTGGCGACCCGACCTGGCGTTTTGACGCTTCTTCGGGTACCCAGTACACCGCTGAGGAAGTTTCTGCAATTATCCTGAAGCGTCTGAAGGAAGACGCTGAGCTTGCCCTGGGTGAAGAGGTCACCGACGCTGTCATCACCGTACCCGCTTATTTTGATGATGCCCGTCGTACCGCTACCGCCCATGCGGGTCAGATTGCTGGCCTGAACGTTTTGCGTGTGCTGAACGAGCCGACCGCTGCGGCCCTGTCGTACGGTGTGGAAGCTGACGCCAACGGCACCGTGCTGGTATACGACCTGGGTGGTGGCACTTTTGACGTCACTATTTTGAAGATTAACGGCACCGAATTTGAGGTTCTGGCTACCGATGGCGACCGTAACCTGGGTGGTTTCGATTTCGATAACGCCCTGATGGAGTACCTGAATAAGCGTCTGATGGAGCAGGGCGCTCCGGACGCTCTGGAAGATCCTTCCCTCACCGCTGCGTTGCGTGAGAAGGCTGAGTTTGCGAAGAAAGCGCTGTCGACTGTTCCGAAGACGAATGTGCAGTTTTCCGCAGAGGACCAGCACTACCGTGTGCCGTTGACTCGTGAGGAGTTTGAGGAATGTACGGTCAGCCTTCTGAACCGTACCCAGGAGGTTCTCGAGGACGTTCTGAGCGCAGCGAAGCTGACCTGGGCTGATATCGATAAGGTGCTGCTGGTGGGCGGTTCCACTCGCATGCCTGCGGTTCGAACCCTGGTGGAGCGTATCTCTGGCAAGACGCCTGAGCTCGATATTAACCCTGATGAGGCGGTCGCTCTCGGTGCTGCAGTTCAGGCAACCCTGGCTGGCGACGTGGAGGTCAGCACGGAGCAGGTTGGTTCCAAGGCTACCGTGGAGGGCTTCCTGGGCGGTAGCGTCAAGATTAGCGACGTGACCAGCCAGGCGCTGGGCATTATTCTCTACAACGCCGACGGTTCGACTTTTAACCATGTGGTGATTCCGCGTAACACCAAGGTTCCCTGCACCCACGAGCAGAACGCCCAAACCCTGTTTGACGGTCAGAATGCCCTGGACATTAAGGTCACTCAGGGCGAGGAACGCGACCCCGAGCTGGTGACCGTTGTTGGTAGCGGCGAGCTTTCCTTGCCCGCCTACCCGAAGGGTGCGCCGCTGAAGGTCATCTACGCCTACGACGTGGACCAGACGGTTCGTGTTGAGGTGATTGACCTGACCGCTAATGCTTCTCTCGGCTCTTTCAACATTGAGCGTGTGGCTAATCTGCGCCCTGAAGAAGTACAGGAGGCGCAGCGCAAGATTGGCGGCATGGAGGTGAACTAGCCTTTGATGTCCCTCAGGAGGCTCTTCATGGGTCTCCTGAGGGATATTCCCTCCATTACTGGTTGATACGGCAGACAAACACTATGGATACTCAGAATTATTACGAATTGCTTGGTGTAGACCCAACAGCAAGCGCAGAAGAGATTCGGCAGGCGCTGAGCGCAATGCGAACACGATTCCGAAGACTGACTTCGCACCCGGACCGAGCCAAAGTTCGTGCTGGCGAAGACAGGCTGGAGCTTCTAGAACACGTAGAGAAAACTCTACTAAACGCGTCTGCTCGAATTGCGTATGATCGAGACCTTGCTCAGGAACAAGGTACGAGCGCATTTACTGGGAATTCCGGAAGCGAAACGAAATCGAACCCTCGCATAGAAGGACTACGAATCGACATGCGTTATGCATGGGAGCAGAATAACTGGAACTCCCTGGCAAAGTTTGCGCAGTCGATGACTCGTCTTAAGCAAGATGATAGTGAAGCCTGGGAAATGCTTGCAATCGCATATCTATTGGGGGATTGGGATCGTAATCGCCGCCGTGAGGCGCAACATGCTATCTCTCAAGCTCGACGTTATGGGTCAGATAACGAGGAACTATTACTCAATCTTGAATACATCATTGCGAATAAATCAAAGGATATGTCTCGGGCTGTAGAGATAGCTCAGCAACGAGTAAATATAGACCCTGAAAATGCTGATTATATTTATGACTTTGTAACTGCACTTTGGAATAATGGGCAGCGTGCTGAAGCCTTGCAAAGTATTGAGCAGGCGGTTGCAATTCATGTGAATAATCCTGATTTACAGCGTCTGCAGGCAGATCTTCGCCTGAGGGAAGCGAACTTACAGGGAGTTGTTTATAAAAAAGATATACGGATTGTCTCGAAGGACCAGATTAAAGCTACTCGCACTAACCTCTCCATGATTACCGATGCTCATTTATTGCCAGATGATCTGCTACAGATGTATCGTGCTATCGATAATAGGGTGATATATGCCCGGCGTCGTCCCTTTACCATAGGGAGACTTATACGTTTCGGCGTATACGTAATTGTTGGATTTATCTTGATGGGTATAATTACTCCTATACTGAGTGGAATTGCTTCAATTGTTGGTGCCGGTGAAGCGGTTCATACTTTTATGTCATTTTTTACAGTTTTTGGAGTCCCAATTATTAGTTTTATTCATTGCTTCCCTCCTTACTGGAAAATTTTCCAAAAAGAGGTGGGTCGCCGATAGTTGAAGTGTGCCCTAAACTGCATTTCATCTTGTTTTAATTTATTTCTACCCTTATAAATAATAGATTTTGTAAAATCTGTATGATGAATAATGCCTTATTGAACGATATGATTCATTGTTTTTCTGTGCTGTTTGCTGGGAAATGCGTTGTTTTATATGGGTTGGTAGGCAAATTTTTAGTCTATGAATTGTAATAACCGTATCTAAGATGAATCCGCTACTAATCTAGGTAGCGGGGATGTCGATATATCATGACAAGGAGATAATGCCATGTCTATCATGGGTCCGGGGGATGCTTTAGCCTCTGGTTCTGATTCTTTTGACTCGGAACGGGAACATGAGAAAGCTCTTAAAGAAGCCCTCGAGAAGACGCACCGAGCGTTTCGGCACGAGGCGGAGCCCCTGCCCGAAGGGGCGGAACCACCCGCTTCGTCCGAGACCTCTAACTCGGACGCAGAGTTTTCTCAACAGCATATAGACACGGGCGAGGAAACGCATGAGGAGGTGGCAGCCACCGAGAAGGAGGAAGCGCCTCAGCTTGCCTCACCTTTTGTGACTGAAGACTTTGAGGTGCGCGTCCTGGAGCAGCTCACCGAGCTCAACCAACGTTTTGCGCAGCGCATCGCCGAGGACGGCGCTAAGAACCAGCTTATTCGTTCTGTACAGGCAAGCCTGCAGGAACGTGACGAGCGAGCATCCGGAGAGGCGTACCGTTCCCTCTTCCGCGATGTGCTCAACGCCCTGGACCGTCTGCTGAATCAGGAGGCGAGCGCATCGCTGAGCGAGTCTGTTGCCGATGAGATCGTCAGTATTTTTGAGATCCGCGGATTGCAGCGCATCGACGCGGTGGGTAAGTTCAACCCGGCGATCCACGAGGTTTCGGGTGTGGTTCCTTCTGCGCCCGATTACCCTGCCGGTACTGTGGTATCGGTGGAGCGGGAAGGGTATATTCTGGGTGACCGGACTTTGCGTCCCGCTCGTGTGATTGTGGCGAGGGATATGCCGAATCGTCAGCCTGCCGCCTCTACTGGAGCGGCTACTAACCGCCCTCAGGATGCGGCTGAGAGCGGTACCGGAGGTAGCGGCGAGGACAACCGCACCATCCCGCTTCCGACGGTGCCGAACAGCCCCTCCGGTGTGTAGTTTTTGACGCGAGTAAACAGTTTGTGCCTGACCACGAAGGTCAGGCACAAACTGTTTAACCCTTATATAAGCCCGTCCGCCGCAGTTCTTCAGGAACCACGGCGGACGGTGATAGGAGCGTAAATAAGTATCAGCGCGAACCGTCGACTCCTGTCAGGACAGCGCATGAATATGTCGCGTACGCGTCCTGTGCGGTACTGACACCTCACGAACAACACCGCGCCAGGTGACCGGCGGAAGATACCGAATTTACAAAAACCAACGGTACCCCAGCACTAATTTTTGTAGAAATTACGCCGCAATAAACGCTGAATTGAGCGTCATAAAACAGCGAAAAGCCCCGGCTGCTTCAACCCCATAGCGGGGGAGAAGCAGCCGGGGCGTCGCTAGTACGCGGGCCGTGCCGTTAGGCAACGGGTGCTGTGATTAGGCGGTCGGAACGTCCTCGTCAACCCACTCGAGGGTGCGGGAGACAGCCTTCTTCCACAGGCGGTACTGGCGGTCAACCTCTGCGGGCTCCATGGAGGGCAGCCAGCGCTTGTCCTCAGCCCAGTTGTCCACAACGTCCTGCTCGCCGCTCCAGAAACCAACAGCGATACCTGCAGCGTATGCTGCGCCCAGAGCGGTGGTCTCAACAACCTTCGGGCGGATTACGGGAACGCCGAGGATGTCAGCCTGGAACTGCATGAGGAACTCGTTAGCGGTCATGCCGCCGTCCACGCGCAACTCGGAGAGCTCAACACCGGAGTCAGCGTTCATTGCGTCCAGAACCTCGCGGGTCTGGAATGCGGTTGCTTCCAGCGCCGCACGCACGATGTGTGCACGGTTCACGTAGCGGGTCAGACCAACGATGACGCCGCGAGCGTCGGAACGCCAGTGAGGTGCGAACAGGCCGGAGAACGCGGGAACAACGTAGCAGCCACCGGAGTCCTTGACGGAGGTAGCCAGTTCCTCAGACTCTGCAGCGTGCTCAATCATGCGCAGGTTGTCGCGCAGCCACTGGATCAGGGAGCCGCTCATTGCGACCGAGCCTTCCAGAGCGTAGACGGGTGCTGCGTCGCCAATCTTGTATGCGACGGTGGTCAGCAGACCGTTGTTGGAGAAGACGGGCTCGTTGCCGGTGTTCATGAGCATGAAGTTACCGGTACCGTAGGTATTCTTCGCCATACCCTTCTCGAAGCAGGCCTGGCCAAAGGTGGCAGCCTGCTGATCGCCCAGGATACCGGCAATCGGGGTGCCGTTAAGCAGACCGGTTGCGCGGCCGAAGCCGTACACCTCGGAGGAGGACTTGATTTCGGGCAGCATGCTCATGGGGATGCCCATGTCTGCAGCGATCTGCGGATCCCATTCGAGGGTGCGGATGTTCATCAGCAGGGTACGGGATGCGTTGGTTACGTCGGTGACGTGAACGCCGCCGTCAACACCACCGGTCAGGTTCCAGACCAGCCAGGTGTCGGTGTTGCCGAAGAGCAGGTCGCCGCGTTCTGCGCGCTCGCGTGCGCCTTCAACGTTGTCCAGGATCCACTTGATCTTGGGGCCGGAGAAGTAGGTAGAGAGGTTCAGGCCGACGATGTCGTGGTACTTGCCAACGCCCTCTTCGCCTGCGAGCTCTTCAACGATTTCCTGGGTGCGGGTGTCCTGCCAGACGATTGCGTTGTAGACGGGCTCACCGGTGTTCTTGTCCCACACGACGGTGGTTTCACGCTGGTTGGTGATGCCGACTGCAGCGATTTCGTGGTGGTTGACTTCGCCGTTTGCCATAGCCATTGCTACGACCTTACGGACGTTCTGCCAAATCTCGGTTGCGTTGTGCTCGACCCAGCCGGCCTTGGGGAAGATCTGCTCGTGCTCGAGCTGGCCCTGAGCCACGTTCTCGCCCGCCTTGTTGAACAGGATCGCGCGGGAGCTGGTGGTGCCCTGGTCGATGGAGAGGATGTACTTGCGTTCGACGTTGAGGGTTGCGGAGTGCAGAGAAGTCGTCATTGATTTTTCCTTAGAACAAAAGAACGGGGGTATTAGAGAGGTTTAGAGGGGCAGAACTGCCGGAACGATCAGGCCTGCGAGGATAGCGCCGATGATTGGGCCAACAACCGGAACCCATGCGTAAGACCAGTTGGAACCGGTCTTACCGGGGATAGGCAGGAAGGTGTAGGCGATACGGGGGCCGAGGTCACGTGCGGGGTTGATAGCGTAACCGGTTGCGCCACCAAGACTCATACCGATAGAAACAACGACCAATGCAACAGCCAAGGGGCCAATCTGGGCGGGGGTCTTACCGGATGCGATGATCCAACCAATCAGGACGAAGGTGCCGATAATCTCGGTGAGCAAGTTCCAGCCGTAGGACTTGATAGCGGGGCCGGTTGCGAAGATGCCGAGGCGGTCGCCCGGGTCCTCATCGAAGTGCTTCTTGTAAGTCAGGTAGGCTGCGGTTGCACCAGCCATTGCGCCGAGCATCTGAGCGACGATGTACAGGGTGATGTTCAGCGGGGTTGCGGGAACGCCGGTTGCCAGGTCGCGGCCTGCAGTTGCCAGGCCAACGGTCACAGCGGGGCTCAGATGTGCACCGGAGTGGAAGGAGAGGTATACGGCGGTGAACACTGCCAGACCCCAACCGAAGGTGATAACAACCCAGCCTGCGTCCTTAGCATAGGACTTCTTCAGGGTCACTGCGGCGCATACGCCGGCACCGAGCAGAATCAGGATGAAGGTGCCGAAGAACTCGGAAAGTACAAAACCAAGAGTGGTGGGGGCACCGGATGCATCCACGAGTGCGGATGAGCCGGCTGCAAGTACAGTTCCTGCGGAAGCAAGAAGAGACATTGATGCTCCTTGAAGACGAAGCGTCTGGAAGGCAAGCGAACCTTTGCTTGCGTGTTCCCGTGCGTCCTCACCGCACGGGCGGATCGGGGCACAACGCTGTGCTGAAATGTGTAGCGGATTGCTACGAAAAATTGATAGATGTTTTTGGATGAGAAGCAGATCGTACCAGTGGGTTAACCCTGTATTTAGCTCGCTGCTTCTTATGCAGGGGATTATCGTAAACGGTTATTTAACCTCTCGTCCACCCCTCACCGAAAATATGAGATAATCCATGCTCGGTGAGGGGTGAACGGTCGGTTCGTACCGGATAACCGGTCACGAAAGGTGCGTGGAATCTCTACGGATTAGAGCTTCACACGGGGTGCCACGGGGGTGACAGCCTCAATCTTTGCCGATGCCTCAGCGTCGGTGGAGGTGGACTCTGCCTCGCGGATAGCCTGTACGCGTGCGGCGTAGAGGTCGAGTTCCTCCTTGACCTTCTTATCGTCCCAGCCGAGCTCGGCACGCAGGATATCGAGGATCTCGTCTGCTGCTGCCAGGCCGCGGTCGCGCTGCTCGAGGTCGAGGCGTACGCGGCGGACCAGAACGTCCTCCAGGTGCAGGGCACCTTCGTAGCGGACAGCGAAGACAACGTCTGCACGCAGGAACTGGGGTGCCTTAGCCAGGGGAGCACCGAGAGAGGGGTCAGCGTCGATGAGAGCGCCGAGGTCTTCAATCTGCGCGCCGTAACGCTCGAGCAGGTGGGTGATACGGTCCTCATCCCAGCCGTAACGCTCTGCGTAGCGTGCACGGTTAGCAGCGATTGCGTGGTAGCCGTCTGCGCCGACCAGGCCGATGGTTGCGGTCACGGAGGGGTTCTGCTTAGCCTGCTCGCCCAGTGCGAAGTCGACAGCGTCGGCAGCCATGACACGGTAGGTGGTGAGCTTGCCGCCTGCGATTGCGCTCATGCCGGGTGCAACCTCGGTCACGGTGTGCTCGCGGGAAACCTTGGTGGATGCTGCGCCGTCCTTGACCTTGGGCTGCAGCAGCGGGCGCAGACCGGTGTAGGTGCCGATGATGTCCTCGCGGGTCAGCGGGTTAGCGAGCAACTTGTTAGCCTGCATCAGCACGTAGTCGATGTCCTTGCTGGTTGCGACGGGGCGCTCGCGGTCCTCGGTGTAGGGGGTGTCGGTGGTGCCGATGATCCAGTAACGCTGCCAGGGGATGATGAAGAGCACGGACTTTTCGGTCTTGGTGAAGATACCGCTGGTCGCGTTGATGCGGTCGCGGGGAACCACGATGTGGATACCCTTGGATGCCAGAACCTCCAGGCCACCTTCGGGGTTAGCCAGGGACTCGGACTCTTCGGTCCACACGCCGGTTGCGTTGATGACGTGCTTTGCGCGTACGTTCAGGCGCTCACCGGTCTCCAGGTCTGCCAGCTCTGCGCCGATGACGCGGCCGGATGCGTCCTTGGTGAAACCGACAACCTGGGTGCGGGATGCAGCCAGTGCGCCGTAGCTTGCAGCGGTGCGGACGACGTCGATGACGAGGCGTGCGTCGTCAACGCGTGCGTCGTAGAACTGGATTGCGCCGCTGAATGCGGAGTCCTTGATGTCGGGGAAGACGGTCTTGGTGCCGGCCTTGGTGAAGTGGCGCTGGGAGGGGACGCCCTTGTTGCCGCGGGAGCCGAGGAATGCGAGGGTGTCGTACATGCCGATGCCGATTGCGGAGTATGCGCGCTCGATGACGGGCATCTTCAGGGGCCACAGGAAGGGCTGTGCGTGCACCAGGTGGGGTGCGATCTTGTTCAGCAGCAGGCCGCGCTCGGTCAGTGCTTCGGTCACGAGCTTGAAGTCGAGGTTGTAGAGGTAGCGCAGGCCGCCGTGAACGAGCTTGGAGGACCATGCGCTGGTGCCTGCAGCCCAGTCGCCTGCTTCGACGATACCGGTGCGCAGACCGCGGGTTGCTGCGTCGAGGGCAATGCCTGCACCGGTGATGCCGCCGCCGACGACCAAGATGTCGAGTTCTTCGTTGACCATGCTCTTGAGCGCCTTGGCGCGGGACTCGGCGGTCAGCTGAGACTGCTGTGCAATGTGCTGGGAGCTCATGTACTGCTCTTTCCTGTATTGCCGCTTGTGCGGCGTGGGGGTTTCATCTTGCATTTAGTAAAACCCAATGGTGAAATAATAACCAAGCAGTATGAACGGATTTTCACTGGGGGTCTGTGGCAGATGAACGAACGCGCTAACCATACCTATGAGGCAGCGCAGCTGTACTACATCCACAACATGACGATGGATGCTATCGCGGCTCGTCTGGGAGTCTCCCGCGCCACTGTATCGCGCCTCCTTAAAAGTGCTCGTGAAAGCGGCATGGTGCAGATCCGTCTAGATGATTCCTTCCGCGCCCGTAGCGAGCTTGAGCGCCGCATCGGTGAGCGCTATAAGGTGCGCGTTACTCTCGTGAACGTGCGCCCGGATGCTACCCCCATTGCCCGTATGAGTCAGGTATCCCGTACTGCGGCGGCTCTACTTGACTCCCTGATTGATAATGGAACGAGCCTGGGTGTGGCGTGGGGTTCGACCATGACTGAGATTTCTCGTCATCTGCCGCGCCGCCCCCTGACCGGCGTGAAGGTCGTGCAGCTCAACGGCGCGGGCAACGCGCACCACTCGGGTATTCCGTACCTGGGTTCTCTGTTGGGGCAGCTGGCCAACGCCTACGAGGCGCAGACCGTGCACTTCCCGGTTCCCGCCTTCTTCGACTACGCCGAGACGAAGGAAGCCATGTGGCGCGAGCGCAGCGTGCAGGCAAGCCTGCGGGTGCAGCAGAGCGTGGACCTGGCCATCTTTGGCGTGGGTGCGTTCGGCGGCCCGATTCCCTCGCACGTGTACTCGGGCGGGTATTTTGACGCGGAGGAGCAGTACCGCTTGCGCGAGCTGGGAGTCGTGGGGGATATGTGCACCGTGCTATTGCGCGAGGATGGGTCGTGGGCCGATTTGGAGCTGAACCGGCGCGCATCGGGGCCCACTCCCAAGGAGCTGGCGCGTATCCCGCGGCGCATTTGCGTGGCTTCGGGGGTGCACCGCGCGCGGGCGCTCCGCGGGGCTCTGCGCACCGGCGCGATTACGGATTTGGTGCTGGACGATGCGCTCGCCAAGGTTCTGATGGATAGGTAGCTTTCTCGGGGGGGGGGAGGAGGTACTCCTCGACCGCCGCGAATTATTCGAGCTCGGCCTGAATGATGCTTCAAGGTGACACTGAAGTGTCGTCGTGAGGCGGTTCTTAGACGTACAATGTGAGTCGTTTGCACTGCACTCGGTGCAAATTTTTGCTTGCGGATGCAACATTCGCCTGCAGAACACCGATACAGAACACCGATGTCTACCGCTTACGTGCGCACCGCACGAATTGGCGAGTCACTCACCGTTGAAAGAACCAGCCACATGAACATCACCTATAACGCCCAGCGGAACCCGCACCTGGGCGCTCCCGGCGTCACCACCATGCACGGTGAGGCTCAGTCCTCCGACGCGACCCCTCTGCCCGGCCCCGGCGCGGGGCAGTGGCGCATCACCGGAACCAAGCTTGGCGGCGCCTGCCCGACGATCCTTGCCGGGCGCGACGGCTTCATCCAGGTGCTGTGCACCCAGGTCTTTGCGCACGGAGAATTCATCACCCCGAAGCTTTCGATTCTTGACCCGCACACGGGCCGCGAGCTTTCGCACCTGGACATCCCCAAGGGGGCCCTGCTGGGAGGCGTGTACGCCTACCTTGACGCGAAGGACCGCATGGTTCTGGTGGACGGTTCGCGGTGCCTGCTGAAGCTGGGGCACTCGAGCGACGGCCGCAGTATTCGCGTGGAGGAGCGCATCGACCTGAGCCGCATGCTGGCCCAGAGCCCCAAGGACGCGGTGGTCGGCCTGGTGCCCGATTGGGGCGGGCGCATCTGGGTTGCCACGAAGAACGGCTACGTCGCGGTCGTTGATGCGGAGCGCGGCACGATTCGTTCCATGCGCTTGAACAGGGTGTCGGTGGCCGGCGAGCGCATCGACAACTCGATTTCGGCCTGCCCGCTGGGAGTGAGCGTGGTGACTTCTCACGCGATTTATATGCTGAACGCTACCGCAACCGGTGCCCCCGTCCTCAAATGGTGGCATGCCTATGACCGCGGTAGCGCCCGCAAGCCGGGTAAGCTCGCGTGGGGCTCCGGTGCCTCCCCGACGTTCTTTGGTCCGAACGGCTCCGATTACGTGATGCTGACCGATAACTCTGATATTCAGGAGTCGGTCATTGTGTACCGCACCAATAATGGCGCGAAGGTCGGTAGCGCCGGCCTGTTTACTGCCGGTACCTCTGGCACTGAGAACTCCATGATCGGTGTGGGTAACACGATGGTCGGTGCAAGCACCTACGGCTACCCCTACCCGAAGTACCCGGAGGGCGCCGGTCCGTCGGTGCCTGCGAACGCGCTTTTTGCTCCCGGTATGGAGCGTTGGGATATTACCGACCGCGGTCTGCGTAAGATTTGGGATCGTAAGGATGTGTACTCTTCGGCTGTTCCTCGCTATTCCGCCGCCGACGGGCTGATTTACACCTGTGAGCGTCGCCGCGGTCCGGCTGGTTTGGCGAATGGCGCCTACGCGTGGGCTGTCGCGCTGGACATGGAAACCGGTAAGACGATGCACGAGCAGCGCCTGCCTCAGCACGTGAGCCTGCTGCTTGGCGGTGGTGACACCCTGCAGATGGTGGGCACGATTGACCGTTACGGCACCTGGTGGCAGGGCACGATTAGCGGCGTGTACCGTATCGCGAAGGCTTAGGGGAGTAGAAAATGACTAAGAATAATCTGATGAACGCTTCTCGCCGTACCGCGTTGAAGGTTGCGGGCGCTTCGGCTGCCCTCGTGGCTGGCGGCGTGAGTGCTGCGGAGGCGGCAACTCGTTCGGGCGGTAAGCGCGCTCGCGTGAGCCCGGTGACCCAGCGTCCTGGTGGACAGCGTGGCGGGCAGCGCGGCGGCGGTGGACAGCACGGTGGCGCGGCGAGTTCTGCGCTGATGCAGGTGCCGATGCGCTATAACGAGTCGTGCATCCGCCTGGAGTTGAAGGCAACGTCTGGTGTGCAGGCTGTGTCTATGCAGAGTCAGCCGGCGCGTACTGTTGCTTTCCGGAATTTGCCGACTCGCCTGAGCATTATTAACGAGGGTAATTCGACGCTGCCGGTGGGTACTCGCCTGATGGTGCGCGCTCGCGCGCAGGATCCGAAGACCGGTTTGTTGTTGAATCCCGCGGTGACTCTTCGTGTTACCTCGGGTCAGGCGGTGTTGCCTTCGGGTATCCTGGGCGCTTCGGCTTTGGTGGCTCCTGTGGATGCTCTGAATCTTGATGCGGTGCGCCGTAGCGAGCAGACCGGTCAGGCTGGTGCCGGTAGCGAGAATGTTCTGGAGTTGCGTACCGCTATTCCTCGCGGTCATCGCCTGGATGTTCAGCTGAATTATCAGGTGGCTTCGGGTGTTGCCGGTTCTGCGTTGAAGCAGGTTCATGTGAGCGCTGTGCTGGATATGACGGCAGCCGGTTTGTCCTCTTCGTTCTACGAGGTGCAGAGCCCGGCTGTGGTGGCTTCGCTGAACTAGCAGTTAAGCTGGCTCCTATGGCTCCTACGAAGGAGGGGCACGGCGGGGGAGTAGCTCCGCTGTTGTGTGCTTTTATACCTCTATATATAGGCGCCTGTTCAAAAAGGCATGGTGAAAGGTCGGGGTCGTTCGTGGGAACGGCCCCGACCTTTGTGTCGTCTAGCGCGCCGGCATGGGTGGCGGCTGATTTTTCCTATACGGTTTCGGTCTTTTCGTGTTCGCCGAATGCTACCTTGACCGCGTGGTGCAGTGCTTCGCGCACCATGGCGATGGCGGGGTTGGCGGCGGACTCTCGGCGTACGGCGGTAAAGATTTTGCGGCAGGGCTTGCCGGGTAGCTCTACGATGCGTAGCCCCTCGGTGGTGGAGAGGGAGGAGAGGATGAATCCGGGCACGATGGTGACGGCGAATCCTGCTTTGACGAGGTTGGAGTTCGTAATCATGTCATTGGCGCTGTAGCGGATGACCGGCTCGAATCCTGCGGTGCGGCACTGGTTGAGCGCCCAGCTGCGGGAGGTGTTCTGTTCCATTTCGAGAACCCAGGGCAGTGCGTGCGCTTCCTCGATTGAGGTGATGGTGGAGGTACTGGGCACGATGAGACTGAGTGGGTCTTCGGTGAGCAGTTCGGAGTGTAGTTCGGGGTATTCGGGGATGTGGTGGTGCGGGTAAGCTTCGGAGAGCACCATGTCGTATTCGCGGCTTCGGGTTAGGGAGGTGCCGGTTTCGGGGTCGATTTGCAACACCTGCAGGGTGAGTGCGGGTGCGTGTTCGGCAAGGTAGCTGAGGGTTTCCGGTAGCAGTGCGAAGGCGGCGGACTGGAAGATGGCGAGGCGTACCATGCCAGCCGGTTCGCCGGTGAGGTTGGCGACGGAGGTTTGCATGCGGTCGAGTTCGCGCAGGATGCTGCGGGCGCTGTCGACGATGATGAGTCCGGCGCTGGTGAGCTGTACGCGCCTGCCGATGCGCTGCAGCAGCGGGGTGCCGGTTTCTTTTTCGAGGGTGGCGATTTGCTGGGAGACGGCGGAGGGGGTGAGGCTGAGTGCTTCGGCTGCGGCGATGACGGTGCCGCGTTCTTGGATTTCGAGGAGCATTTGCATGCGTCGGATATCGTAGATTGACACGTTTTTCCTCCCTGGTGCGCCCGGTTGTTCGGGTGGGTTGTGCTCCCGAACTCTTCCGTGGCGCGTCTCTCATCGTGGACTCTTGTCTATGGTACCGCGCGGGCTTTCGGCCGGCTCTTTTTGAGACGTCTGAAGTGGGGTGCCGACATGTTGGCTTGTGTAGCGAGTATTTTCGCGCTGAATGTGATGATTCTTGGGGTTGAAGATGCTTTTGGGACTGGTTTTGAAGTGTTCGTCTGTTACGAAGTGGGTTCGATATTTGCGCTCTGAAAGTGCTAGCCTGAGAGAGATGGATAGCGATGCCGCTACAAACTTCACCTTGTCTCTTCGAACAGGAGGTTCGGAGGGGGCGCGGGGTGAAAACCTCACCGCACAATCATTTAGAAAAACTAAATGGATTTTGGAAAAAACATTCAGTTTTTCTAATGAGGTATTTATTACCCTTTTGTGGTGAAATAGAGACATCGCCAAACGTGGTGTGCACCGCACACAGTAAGATAGTTAGGAGTCAAGGATGACCCATCCTTTCGCATCTGAGCACTACCAGAAGATGGCTCTGGAAGCTCGTCAGCTTGTTCGTCAGTGGGTAAACGAGTCCCAGTCGATCAAGCCCACCTTCGCGGCTGAGCAGCTCGCCGGTGTTCTGAAGGACCCCAATGGTCTTCCCTTCACCGTCGGCTTTGTTGATGGCGTTATTCGCCCCGAGGACGACAACGTCTCCGGCCGCAACCTTTCCCGTATTTCCGGCCTGGCACCTTCCTTCCTGCCCTGGTACATGAAGTCCGCTGTTGGCTTCGGTGGCAAGCTGGCTGGTAAGGTCGCATGGCCCACTGTTCCCGTTGCACGCCGCGTGCTGCGCGAGATGGTCGGTCACCTGATCGTCGACGCTTCCGAGGAGAAGCTGGGCGACGCAATTGCAGAGCTGACCAAGACCGGTAACCGCCTGAACGTCAACCTGCTCGGTGAGGCAGTTCTGGGTGACAAGGAAGCAGAGCACCGCCTGGCTGAGACCAAGCGCCTGCTGGCACGTGACGACGTTGACTACGTCTCCATCAAGGTGTCCGCTGTTTCCGGCCCCCACCAGCACTGGGCATTCGACGAGGTTGTTGAGACTGCTGTTCGCCGCCTGACCCCGCTGTACGAGCTGGCTGCTTCTTCCTCCCCCAAGAAGTTCATCAACCTGGACATGGAGGAGTACAAGGACCTGGACCTCACCATTGAGGTATTCACCAAGATCCTGGACCAGCCCCAGCTGAAGGACCTGGAAGCAGGCATCGTGCTCCAGGCATACCTGCCCGACACCCTGGCTGCAATGCAGCACCTGCAGGAGTGGGCTGCAAAGCGCGTTGCTGCTGGCGGCGCAGGCGTCAAGGTCCGTCTGGTTAAGGGTGCAAACCTCTCCATGGAAATCGTGGAAGCTGTTATGCACGGCTGGCCGCTGACCACCTGGGACACCAAGCAGGCTGCTGACACCAACTACAAGCGCGTTCTGGACTACGCACTGCGCCCCGAGCACGTGAAGAACATCCGCCTCGGTATTGCAGGCCACAACCTCTTCGACGTTGCTTTCGCTCTGCTGCTGTCCGAGGACCGCGGTGTTAAGGATCGCGTCGAGTTCGAGATGCTGATCGGTATGGCTGAACAGCAGGCTGAGATTATCCGCCGCCGCGTTGGCCACCTGCTCCTGTACGTGCCCGTCGTGAACCCCAAGGAATTCGACGTTGCAATCGCATACCTGATCCGTCGCCTCGAGGAGAACGCTTCCTCCGAGAACTTCATGTCCGGTATCTTCGACCTGGCAACCGACGAGTCCATCTTCAAGCGCGAAGAGGACCGCTTCATGCGTGCACTGAACTCCGTCACCGATGAGGTTCCCGCATCCAAGCGCTCCCAGAACCGTCTGACCGAGAACGAGGACAACGTCTTCGTACCGGCAGGCCGCTTCGAGAACACCCCCGACACCGACCCCGCACTGGCAGGTAACCGTGAGTGGGGCCGCGCAATCCTCGAGCGCTCCAAGACCAGCAAGCTGGGCATCGACACCCTCAAGGCTAACGAGCTGACCAGCGAGGCTGAGGCTGAGAAGCTGATCAAGGAAGCTGAAGAAGCTGGCAAGGCATGGGGTAAGCTCTCCGGCCACGAGCGTGCAGAGATTCTGCGCAAGGTCGGTAAGGCTATTGCACTGCGCCGCGGTGACCTGCTGGAGGTTATGGCAGCTGAGGCTGGCAAGACCCTGGAGCAGGGCGACACCGAGGTCTCCGAGGCAATCGACTTCGCATACTACTACGCAATGCTGGCTGAGGACCTCGAGAAGATTGACGGCGCAAAGCACAAGTCCGTGGATGTGACCCTGGTTGTTCCCCCGTGGAACTTCCCGACCGCTATCCCCGCCGGTGGTGTTCTGGCTGGTCTGGCTGCAGGTTCTGCTGTCATCTTCAAGCCCGCAACCATCACCGCTCGCACCGGTGCCCTGATCGCAGAGATCATGTGGGAAGCAGGCGTTCCCAAGGAAGTTCTGAAGCTCGTCAAGGTTGTTGACCGCGCTGCAGGCAAGCTGCTCATCTCGCACCCCGAGGTTGACCGCCTGATCCTGACCGGTGGTTACGAGACCGCTGAGCTCTTCCGCTCCTGGCGTGATGACCTGCCCCTGTTCGGTGAGACCTCGGGTAAGAACTCGATTATCGTCACCCCGAACGCTGACATCGACCTTGCCGTCAAGGACGTCGTCTACTCGGCATTCGGCCACGCAGGTCAGAAGTGCTCCGCTGGTTCGACCGTTATCCTGGTTGGCTCCGTGGCACAGTCCGAGCGTTTCCGCCGCCAGCTGATTGACTCCGTCAGCTCCCTGCACGTGGCACACCCGCAGGACATTGAGTCCCAGATGGGTCCCGTTGTTCAGAAGCCGGAAGAGAAGCTGCTGCGCGGTCTGACCACCCTCGGCCCGGGCGAGCGCTGGCTCATCCAGCCGAAGGAACTGGACGAGACTGGCCGCCTGTGGAGCCCCGGTGTTCGTGAAGGCGTCAAGCCCGGTTCCGAGTACCACATGACTGAGTACTTCGGCCCCATCCTGGGTATCATGACCGCTGACACCCTGGAAGAAGCAATCGAGCTGCAGAACGCACCCGATTACGGCCTGACCGCAGGTCTGCACTCGCTGGATGCTGATGAGCTCGAGCTGTGGCTCTCCAAGGTTCAGGCAGGTAACCTGTACGTCAACCGTGCAATTACCGGTGCAATCGTTCAGCGTCAGCCCTTCGGTGGTTGGAAGAAGTCCACCGTGGGTTCCGGTACCAAGGCTGGTGGCCCCAGCTACCTGATCGCTCTGTCCGATTGGGAGCCCGTACAGGCAACCGCAACCGCTGTCACCCACTCCGTGACCGTCCGCGAGACCCTGGCTACCATCGAGAACTCCGAACTGGGCAAGCGTGAGGACTTCGGCTTCATCAAGCGCGGTGTCTCCTCTGACGCACACGCTTGGGACACCGAGTTCGGCTTCGGCCACGATCCCTCGAAGCTGGGCGTGGAGCGCAACATCCTGCGCTACGTACCCACCCAGGTTCTGGTTCGTGCAGACGAGTCCGCATCTGCAGCAGAGACCCTGCGCGTTGTGCTCGCCGGTCTGGCAGCTAACGCACCGGTTGCTCTGTCCGTCGGTAAGGACCTGCCGGTCGACGTCCGTGGCGTCCTCGAGAACAAGGGCATCAAGTACGAAGTCAAGTCGGACGCTCAGTTCCGCGAGTACCTGGCTTCGAACGCTAAGACCCCGGTTCGCGCACTGGCTGGTACTCCGCTGGAAGGCACCCGTATCCGCTACATCGGTAACGACGTGAAGTCCATCTACTCGGCACTGGGTGGTCGCCCGGATGTTGCAGTGTACTTCGCACCGGTCACCGAGGCTGGCCGTATCGAGATGCTGCCCTTCCTCCGCGAGCAGGCTGTTTCGATTACCGCACACCGTTTCGGTAACCCGAACCGCTTCTCCGAGCGCGTCATTTCTTCCCGCTAAGGCGCTGTGAGAGTTTAGCTCTCTAGCCTAGGCTCAGGGCCCTGCACCTTCATGGTGTGGGGCCCTGAGCCTTTTGGTGTGTCTGATGGCTGTCTGCTGGAGGTGAGTAATAGGGGTGCTTCTAGGGCCTTGGGAAGGGGTGATTGTTGAGCGGCTAGATAGGATAAGGAAAATATAGTGTCTTAGAAGTGGTACGGGGGTGTTTGGACGTGCCCCGCGTTACTTCTTATGTGATAATTGGTGTAGGACGTTCCGTCATCCCACATACGGAACGACACCGTGCGCGGGACGGTCCGCGCTACGCAAGAACACACTGAAAGGACACCGCTGCTATGAGCAACGTTCCCGCAGAACTCTCGTACACTTCTGAGCACGAGTGGGTTTCCGCTCTCACCGCTGAGGGCACCGTCCGTGTTGGTATTACCGACCACGCTCAGGATGCACTGGGTGACGTCGTCTACATCGACCTTCCCTCTGTCGGCGACTCTGTAGCTGCTGAGGATAGCTTCGGTGAGATTGAGTCCACCAAGTCTGTCTCTGATCTTTTCGCTCCTATCGCGGGCGAGATTGTCGCAGTGAACGAGGGTCTGGAAGATGATCCCGCGCTGGTTAACTCTGACCCCTACGGCGAGGGCTGGATTGTTGAGATTCGCCCCGAGAACGCTGATGACCTGGCAAACCTGCTGGATGCAGAAGCATACAAGGCCGAGCTGGACAAGCTCTAAGTCGATAGACTTCTAAGACCTTCTATAGGCCTCAGATAAGAGGTACGTAGTGGTGAGACGGCGAGACCGATTGGTCTCGCCGTTTTTCTTTTAAAATGCACACAAACGCAAATAGTGGGGCGCATTTAAGGTTCTTCTTGAGGGTGTCTAAACCTGTTGAAGAGGCTTGAAAGATGGCTAAACCCCAAGTGGGAGCCTCTTTCAAGTTAAATGTGATGAAAACTTCAACTATCGCGAGAAGATAAAATTTTCCTTGTAAAGCAGTCCAATGTGGGAAAAGTATGTTCACAATAGTGGAATTTTGTTAAAATTGGTACTGCCACTGCTGGAAAGTGTCTGAATGTGTGGTTATTTTTGGGTTCAAAACGCCCCTGAAAAGGGTGAACTGAATAGCAAAATGCCTTGTGAGGCTATAAGATTGTCTGGAAGGTTTGCGGTTTATCATTTCGTGATAAACAACTAAACTTATCTATCACACTCTCAACACTAAGCAAAGATGTTCGGTACGCTGCGATAACCCCTCGCCAGGGGAACGAGCCACTCACTCAAATTTCGGCTCGTATCGACATCGTCTGAACAAGTACCCGAAAGACATAGATGACCTCACGCATCGATGAGAACCTCACTAACGCTGAGGTTCAACTAGAGGACGTGGAGAACGGCGGCTCTGACCGTAACCCGCGTGACGTTAAGAGCCGGACCATTGGTCAGGTTCTTAGCCAGCTTGACCTGGAGTTCCCCGGAATTAGTGCATCCAAGATCCGCTTCCTGGAGGAGCGCGGTCTCGTGCACCCCAGCCGTACCGAAACCGGTTACCGCAAGTACTCCCAGACGGATATTGAGCGCCTGCGCTACATCCTCACCATGCAGCGCGACCACTACATGCCGCTCAAGGTAATCCGTCAGCACCTGGAGGACATGGAAGCCGGTCGCGTACTGAACTCCATGCCTGCCACCGTAAGCGAAGACGTGCTAGACACCGTCCTTGGCCCGAACGAGCAGGAAGGTCGCACCTACACTCTCCGCGAGCTGGCAGAATACGCTAACACCACCCCCGAACTGATTCGCGAGCTGATTGACTTTGGACTGCTCGAAGACGGTTCGGATGTGGAGTACACCGATTACGATGTGCTGATTGCCCGCGTTAGTGCAGAACTGACCCAGCACGGCATTCAGCCTCGTCACCTGCGCGCATTCAAGTCAGCGGCAGACCGCGAAATTTCCCTCGTGGAAATTGCGGTGGCTCCGCTGGCATCACGCCGCGACGCAGCCTCTCAGGCTCAGGCGCAGGAACGAGCCGACAAGATCCGCAAGTTGTGCTTGCAGCTGCACGCAACTCTGGTCGAATCGGCGATGCCTACCTACGAGTAGGCGCACGAAGACGCAGACTACCGGACAGTCTGCTGCTCGTAAACCCTCAGCGGTTCTACCACACCCCAAACGGGGATTTCCCTCGGGAAACACCACTGACCATGGTGATTCCCTCTATAGTCCCTACCCCTTACCAACGGGTAGCGGCCTCTAGACTTGGACGAAGCCGACGCTGGCACGCTCGGAATTTCTACCCCTTCGTCCAACACGAAGAGCTTTCTCACCAGGGGGCTCCCGGCCTGCCAAGGCTGTTCACTCAACTCAGCTGTAAATGCGTACGGACTGCTCCGTACGCATTTACTTTTTAAACTCCCCTGTGGGATGGATACCCAGAAAAAGCGAGGAGAATAGCGGGGGAGGAGCACCCCCACAGGGCGTTAAAGAGGTACGAATGAATCTGAAAAGATCATTCGCTTCGGTGGGTTCAATTTTAAGTAGAGCCCTCTATCAGTTAAAATAGATTGAACAACCGCGCCTATCGCGCATCGGTCGCACTATCGAATCGTGTTCTACGAACCGAATAGTCGAGCCAATGTGTAGTATTGAAAACCGCGTAGCTAACCTCGCAGAGGGAAGCCACGCGAATCATAGATGCAGATTCTAAGGCCTAGCCCTAGAATCTCACCCCGAGAATCGGGTCTACACCGGAACGACATCGACCGCATTGATGGGGCGCGGTGAAGCACTTAAAAGGGTTTAACGAAAAGGAGGGACCGTGCTAGAGCAGCAGGTAGCCGAAAATGCAGGCGAGGTCGCAACCACGCACGCACCCCAGGGCTTTGATCAGCCCCTGGATGGCTTCGACACCCTCTTCCCTGTAGCGCCGCCTCCGCGCGGTGAACAGGGCGTGCTCTTCACCGACCCTGTCTCTGTCGTCGAGGAAAACCTCGGCTACCGCGGCGCCGTCGCCTGCAAGGCAGCCGGCATCACCTACCGCCAGCTCGACTACTGGGCACGCACCGATTTGGTCGTACCCACCGTGCGAGGCGCATCCGGCTCCGGCACCCAGCGCCTCTACAGCTTCCGCGACGTGCTCGTGCTCAAGATTGTGAAGCGATTGCTCGACACCGGCGTGTCCCTGCAACAGATTCGCACCTCCATCGAGCATCTGCGTACCCGCGGCATTGACGACCTCGCGAACATTACCCTGATGAGTGACGGCACCACCGTCTATGAATGCACCTCCCCGAGCGAGGTCATTGACCTGGTTCAGGCAGGTCAGGGTGTCTTCGGTATCGCGATTGGCCGCGTCTGGCGCGAAATCGAAATGAACCTCAACGGTCAGCCCGGCGAAGAAATGCACGAAAACTTCGAAGGCGACGAACTTGCCGCCCGCCGTGCCCGCCGCGCACAGGCATAAAGCATAGTGTTTTGAATTTGCCCGCGCTCACTACCTACCAGGTGGCGAGCACGGGCAGAAGTTTTAAACCCAAGGGAATATTCATTGCTCGTTTGAGAAAAAACTCAAGATACCCCCTGTCAGAGCCGGAAGAAAAGCGAAGATTCGCTAAAATAAAGGGGCATTACACCTCACTCAAAAAAGGGATCTGCATGCCCCGCATCGTCAGTATCAGCAGCCTCAAGGGTGGCGTTGGCAAAACGTCCATCACTTTGGGGCTCGCCTCCGCGGCATTACACAGCGGACTCTCCACACTCGTTATTGACCTCGACCCCCACGGCGACGCCAGCACCGGCCTGGCAGTGGATGAAACCATCCCCGACGTCGCCTCCCTGATCGCTAGTTCCAATGAGCGTGCCTTCGCGGAGGAAGCCGGTAGCTCCTCCTGGAACGCGCTCGTCGGCAAACCCACCCTGCTGACCAATAACCCCGTGACCACCGGTAGCGTGAAGGTGGCGCGAGGCTCGGCGCGCTCCACCCTCGTGGACCGTCAGGAAGCCGCGCCGTTCATCCGCCGCTTCAAGCGCATGGTGGAGGCGGCTGCGGACGCCTACGACGTCATCCTGATTGACTGCCCGCCGTTCCTCGGAACCCTGTCTTCAATGGGCTGGGCAGTGAGCGAGCGCATCCTTTCGGTCGCAGAGCCTTCCCTTTTCTCCGTGGCGGGCACCGAACGAACCCTGCGCGCCATCGTGCGCTTTCAGCAGGAAAGCGGCATCAGCATTGACGGTGCGGGAGTAGTTATCAACAAGATGCGCCCCAACGACAGCGAACACCGCTACCGACGCGACGAAATGCGCTCCCTTTTCGGCGATCTTGTCGCAGAGCCGGTGCTCGCTGAAAGCCCCGTGCTGCAACGCGCCCAGGGTGCGGCGTACCCGATTCATTTTTGGCCCGACGAAGAATCGGTTGATCCCGCCATTGACTTCACCCGTCTGCTGGCTGGGCTTATGGCAGACATCTAATCGCTGACCTCTTAGCGCAGACATATACGCGTCACTAATCCGCGGGCTCGAATAGTTCTCAACGCTTGAGTGCGTCTTCTCAAAGAACCGCTGTGTTCTCAGCGCTGTGGTTCTTTGGGACGGCGCACCTTTCGCATATCCGTCAACATTGACACCAGATAGTGGGAATAGCCGGTAGCCTCCACGCGTTATAGTGGCAGTAACAGAAATAACCCCGCTATCGAGGGGCACGCTGGGAACGAGCCCAGCCTCAACACCAACAACGAGAGGACCACATGAGCATCGAGAACGTAGAACGCATTGACGGCGTAGCACAATACGACCTCATCGTCATCGGCTCCGGATCCGGCAACACCCTCATCGGCCCCGAATGGGACGACAAGAAGGTCGCCCTCATCGACGGCGGCATCTTCGGCGGCACCTGCCTGAACGTTGGCTGCATCCCCACCAAGATGTACGTCTACCCGGCGACTATCGCGCAGAAGACCCGCGAGGTCAAGCACCTGGGTGTCGACGCACATGTAGACGCCGTGCACTGGGCACAGATTCGTGACCGCATCTTTGCCTCTCGCATTGACCAGATTGTTGAAGGCGGCCGCGAATGGCGTGCCGGTCTGCCCAACGTCGATTTCTACGACCAGTACGCGCGCTTCGTCGGCTCCCACACCGTCGAGCTGACCGACGGCACCCGTCTGCAGGGCCGCCAGATTGTCGTTGCGGCAGGCTCGCGCGCCGTGCTGCCTCCCGTGCCCGGTATCGACTCCTCCAAGGTCTACACCAACGACAACGTCATGCGCCTGGACGAACTGCCCGCCCGCATGGTCGTCATCGGCGGTGGCGTGATTGCGGCAGAATTCTCCCACGTTTTCTCCGCATTCGGCACCGAAGTAACCCAGCTGAACCGCTCCTCCCGCCTGCTGCGCGGCGTGGACGAAGAGGTCGTGGCACGCTTCGAAGAAGCCGCAAGCAAGCAGTGGAACATCGTCAAGGATGCGTCCCTCTCCGAAATCCGTGAGAACGCCGACGGTAGCGTAACCGTCGTAGCTAAGCACACTACCGAGAACGGTGAAGAACTGCTCGAAATCCCGGCAGACGCTGTGCTCGTGGCAACCGGCCGCCGCCCCAACACCGACACCCTCAACGCGAAGAACTACTTCGACGTGCAGGACGGCGGTCAGCTCAGCGTCGATAAGTACCAGCGCGTGCTCTACAACGGCGCGCCCGTACCCGGCGTCTACGCCCTCGGCGACGTGTCCAGCCGCTACCAGCTCAAGCACGTGGCAAACCACGAGGCACGCGTTGTGCAGCACAACCTCAGCCACCCCGAGGACCTGCGTGCCAGCGACCACCGCTACGTACCGGCTGCCGTCTTCAGCAACCCGCAGATTGCTGTGGTCGGCATGACCGAAGAGCAGGCGCGCCAGGCGGCTGAACGTGAAGGCTTTGAGATTACCGTCAAGGCACAGAACTTTGGCGACACCGCCTACGGCTGGGCAATGGAAGACAAGATTGGCCTGTGCAAGCTCATTGCCCGTAAGGACAACGGTGAGCTGCTCGGTGCACACCTGGTCGGTGAAGAGTCCTCCGTGCTCATCCAGCCGCTCCTGCAGGCAATGAGCTTCGGCATGGATGCGCGCACCCTCGCACGCGGCCAGTACTGGATTCACCCGGCACTGACCGAAATCGTTGAGAACGCGCTGCTCGGTCTGGAATTCGACGAGCCCGCAAACTAAGAACCCGCCATCTAACGACGGCTAGATAACGTCCGAAAATCGAGGTTTCTAGCGAACAAACAGAGAGGAGGGGATCGTACCTAAGCGGTACGACCCCCTCCTCTCGTTATTGGTGGCCAGAGCCGGTTATGCCTTGTCGCTGTCAGACTTCTGCGGGTTCTGCTCTGCAACAGTCTTCTTCTCAGTCTGCGCGGGCTTCTCAGCGGGAGCATTAGCGGAAGACTTCTCAGCCTTTTTTACCTCTTCAGCCTCCTCTTCCTGAGGCTTCTGCATCATCTCGGCGGTCTGTTCACGCAGCTCCTCAAACTTCTCAGCCGCCTGCTCACGCAGCTCGGCAAGACGCTCCGCCTGGTGGTCCGCGTACTCGTGCAGACGCTCTGCCGCCTGCTCACGCAGTTCAGCGAACTTCTCAGACTGCTCCGCCGCGTACTCCTGCAGGCGAGCCAAAGAATCCGACGTGCTATCGGAAACCTTGCCGTACATCTCATCCACGTAGGAGGAGAAGTCCTGCAGAATCTTCGCGCGGCGCAACTTCTGCGAAGGAGTCAGATAGCCGTCCGCCTCGGTCAGATCGCGGTTCATAATGCGGAACTCGCGAATACCCTCAGCGCGGGAAACCAACTGGTTCGCCTCGTCCACGAGCTTCTGAACTGCAGCACGAACCGCCGGGTGAACAGCAGCCTCCGGGATGGAGAGCGAACGCGGCAGACCCAAGTGCTCCAACTGCTCGGGCAGGGTATCCGGATCCAGGGTCACCAGAGCCGCAACGAACGGCTTCTCATCGCCTACCAGCATCGCCTGAGAAACCAGGGGAGAGGTACGAAGATGAGTCTCCGCAATACCCGGAATCACGTTCTTACCGCCGGCGGTGACAATGATTTCCTTCTTGCGGCCCACAATCTTCAGGTAGCCGCGCTCATCGAAATGAGCCAGGTCACCGGTACGGAACCAGCCGTCCTCAGTGAACGCCTGAGCGTCCTCTTCGGGGTTCTTGTAGTAGCTGCTAATCACGCCCACGCCACGAACCAGAAGCTCGCCGTCCTCAGCAATATAGCCTTCGGAACCGGGGATGAGCGGGCCAATCATGCCAATCTGGTACGGGTTGATGCGGCCAGCCGCAATCGGGGCGCAGGTCTCGGTCAGGCCGTAACCCTCAACCACCTGCACACCCACCGCGTGGAAGAAGTGCGCCAGGCGCTCGCCGAGGGGACCGCCGCCGGAGACCGCGTAGCGCAGCTCGCCGCCCAGAGCCGCACGCAGCTTCGAGTAGACCAGCTTGTCGTAGAGAGCGTACTGCGCCGCCAGCTTCAGCGGGACACGGCCCTCAACCTTCGCCTGTGACCAGCGCACCGCAATATCGGTGGAACGCTCAAAGAGCGACTTATTGAACTTGCCGCCCTTAGCCGCCTTCGCCATGGCGCCCTCGTACACCTTCTCAAAGACGCGGGGCACCACCAGCAGCATGGTCGGCTTGAAGCTATCCAAGTCAGCAGCCAGGTTCTTAATATTGGGGGAGTGACCGATGACCAGACCGGCATCCAGTGCCAGCACCTGAATCAGACGCGCCAGAACGTGCGCCAGCGGCAAGAAAAGAATGGAGGAGTTGCGGGAGTTCGCAATCTCGGGTTCGACCATTTTGGTGTTGACACTCAGGTTTAGGAAGTGGCCGTGAGTCAGCGCGCAACCCTTGGGGCGGCCGGTCGTGCCGGAGGTATACACAATGGTCGCGATGTCATCACAGCCGGCAGCGGAACGTACCTGCTCCAGCTGCTCATCGCTCACCTCGGACGCGCGAGCGCTGAGGGCATCAAGGTCGCCGTTCTCAATGACCCAGCGGTGCTTGAGCTGGCACGGTTCAGAAGTGGAAGCGGCGTATTCTTCAGCCTCAGCCACACGATTCAGGAGCTTCTCATCCTCGACGAAGATGGCGACAGCCTCAGAATGGGACAGCGCCCATGCAGCCTGGGCGGCAGCGTTCGTCTCATATACCGGCACGGAGACAGCACCGGCATACCAGATGGCGAAGTCAATGACGGTCCACTCGAAGCGGGTGCGGCTCATAATGCCCACACGGTCACCCGGGCGGATACCCGCAGCAATCATGCCCTTAGCCAGGTCGGTCACCATCTGGTGGAACTGCTGGGCTCGAACCGGCTGCCAGTTACCCGGCGACATCTGACGGCGGTACAGCACCGGGTTGGAGCTATCGGCTCGGTGGCGCTCAACAATGCTTGTCAGGTTCAGCGAGGGGTCGACAAGAACCTCAGCGGGAGTGGAGAAGACTTTCATAATGCGCCTTTCAAATCAGGGCGTAAGCTCGGGCGGTCCGGTGCCGCGGGCTGTCCTCGATTTCTCGAGGTGCCGTGATGGCTTTCTGAGTGTTCTGTCCACCGCGGCGGGTGATGCATTCGCCGGTGTGCAGCGGGCGGAACTGTCAGAATTTAGTGGTTTAGTGATGCGACAAAAGCTTGAACAGTAGAGAGAAGATACTCGGCGTCGTAGTCGAGCGTTGCCACATGGTAGCTGCGGGTCAGCCACCTAAATTCTACAGGAACTGAACAATGTTCGAGAAAATATTTATGGGAGCTATCCGACACAGTATGATCGCCCAGTGAACGCAAATACAGAACCGGCGACTTCAACTGCGGGATCAGAGCACGAGTCTCAGCACCCAAAAGATGTAGCTGATGCACTGCTGCCGTTGGAACGATAGAATACGCGCCCTCGCTCACACCCGGAACCGCAATATCAGACCCGATCGCCTTGAGCACCGGCAGAACCTTCGACACCTTACCGGCGTGACGCATCATCGGGTTCACATCCACCATGTAGGGGTTGATGAGTACCGTACCCGCCACCGGCAGGCGCGCCGACAGATGGGTCGCCACCGTGCCGCCCATCGACATACCAACGACCACCACACGCAGACCCTGATCGGCTAGGCGACGGTACCCCTGCTCGGCAGAAGCTAGCCACTGCTCATAGGTGCTATCGCGCAAATCTTTCCAATGAGTACCGTGACCGGTCAGCAACGGCATCTCCACCGCATACCCGAGCTCCATAAAATGCTGAGCCAACGGGCGCATGCTATGCGGTGAACCCGTAAAACCGTGCACCAGCAAAATACCCACAGAATGCTGCGCCGGGTCAGGACTAAAAGAAACGGGGGAGTGATCGAACGCTTCCTGGTCGCCCTCGAGGCGACGCGCCAGGGAGTCCTTAACATTTTGGGTTGCTAGAAGCCGGCGCTCGCGAGCCTTGCGGTGCATCCGCTTGAGCGGCTCCAACGAGTTATCAAAAATGCTCATGGTCCTCCTTAGCCAACCTGCGCGAATATGAACGCAGGTGCAGGCTCTATAGCGTACCCCGACCGGCTACCGCGGGCACAGCGCCGATGCTGGTATATCGCCTCCAGCGCACCCAATACACCGGTGCGCAGAAAAATCGTTCTCTTTTCTTTAATTATCGCGCGTTCTCTCGCGCCTCTCCAGACACGCTAGAATTGAGCCGGGAACATTCAGAGAGGAGACCCCATGCCTAACGCCGCCCTCTATTCAACGCTCAAGATTCTTGGCTCCCCCCTGCTGCAGGGACTGTACCACCATGACGTGGTGGGCCTTGAGAATCTGCCCGAGGGTCCCTACATTGTCGCAAGCAACCACCTGGCGTTCTGTGACTCCATTTTCATTCCTCTCGCCATGCCTCGCACCGTGAACTTCCTCGCCAAGAGCGACTACTTCACCACCCCCGGCGTGAAGGGCCGTGCCATGGCGGCGTTCTTCCGCGGCGTCGGCCAGCTTCCCATGGACCGCTCCGGCGGCCAGAAGAGCCAGGAATCCCTCAATGCCGGCGCGCAGGTCCTCAAGGACGGCGGCATCATCGGCATCTATCCCGAAGGCACCCGTAGCCCCGACGGACGCGGCTACCGCCCCAAGGTCGGTGTCGCCCGCCTCGCAGTTGAAGCAGGCGTGCCCGTAGTGCCCGTCGGACAGATCGGTACCGACCTGATTCAGCCCTCCGGCTCGAACCGTATCCGTCTGCGCCATGACGGCAAGCCCATCCAGGTGCGTACCATTATCGGCAAGCCCCTCACCTTCGAGGAATACACCGACGGCTCAGACCTGAGCCACCGCGTTCAGCGTGAAATCGCCGACCGTATTGGCTCCGAGATCCGTGCCCTCAGCGGCCAGGAATACGTGGACGTGTACGCCGACCGCGTCAAGAAGCTCATGGCTGATAAAAACATGAGCGCTGATGAGGCGGTCGCACACCTGCAACGCTAAACGTTGAGACAACACCCTGAGACAGCACCCCGGGTGCACACATACGACAGATACACACATGCGCCAGAGGGCGGGATGCGGTACGTGCCGCATCCCGCCCTTTCGTATGCCGTTCTGTCAGGGCGCTTTTCACCCCTCGTATCGCCGACACCGGGTGGCGCCATCTAAACATGTGAGATGTACCTGACTGCAGGGTTAGGTGTTGAAGCAAGCAAGAGTACAATTAGGTCTATTCAGCCTGAAGAATCGCAAGCCAGCACGCCGCACACGGCGCGCCGAGCACCCGAAACGGCGGCTGAATCAGAAAACGCACAAGACCATCCCAATGGAGTGAAGATGAGCAATCAAAACCTCAGCACCTCGCAGGCCCCCGACCACGGCCTGGACACCTGGCGTCAGCTGCACATTGACCAGCAGCCTACCTGGAGCGAGCACGAAGATTTTGAGAGCACCATCGCCGAGCTGAACTCGGTACCGCCGCTCGTTTTCGCCGGTGAGGTCGACGCCATGCGCCAGGCACTCGGTGAGGTTGCTGAAGGCCGCGCATTCCTCCTGCAGGGCGGCGACTGTGCAGAAACCTTCGCGGGTGCAACCGCCGACAAGATCTCCGGCCGCGTCAAGACCATCCTGCAGATGTCTGCAGTGCTCACCTACGGCGCCTCCATGCCCGTGGTGAAGATGGGTCGCATGGCGGGTCAGTTCTCCAAGCCGCGCTCCGCAGACATGGAAACCCGCGGCGACATCACCCTGCCCTCCTTCCGCGGCGAGACCGTCAACGGCTTCGACTTCACCCCCGAAGCACGCGTGCACGACCCCAAGCGCATGTTGCGCGGCTACCACACCAGCGCCTCCACCCTGAACCTGGTGCGCGCCTTCACCAAGGGCGGCTTCGCAGACCTGCGCGCCGTACACCAGTGGAACCGCGGCTTCACCTCCAACCCCGCGCATGAGCGCTACGAGAAGACTGCCAGCGAAATTGGTCGCGCCCTCAAGTTCATGGAAGCCTGCGGCGTTAACTTCGAAGCACTCAAGACCACCGACATGTACGTCGGCCACGAAGCCCTGGTAATGGACTACGAGCGTGCCCTCACCCGCATCGACTCGCGCACCCAGCTGCCCTACGACACCTCCGCACACTTCCTGTGGATTGGCGAGCGCACCCGCGGCGTCAACGATGCACACGTGGACTTCCTCTCCAAGGTCCGCAACCCCATCGGCGTGAAGCTGGGCCCGACCACCACCGCAGAGGATGCACTCGCACTGATCGATAAGCTCGACCCGAACCGCGAACCCGGCCGCCTGACCTTCATCACCCGCATGGGCGCAAAGAACATCCGCGAGAAGCTGCCCGCAATCGTTGAGGGCGTGCAGGCTGAAGGCGCGAAGATCGTCTGGGTCACCGACCCGATGCACGGCAACACCATCTCCGTGCCCTCCGGCTACAAGACCCGCCGCTTCGACGACGTGCTCGACGAGGTTCGCGGCTTCTTCGAGGTGCACGAGGCTCTGGGCACCTTCCCCGGCGGTATCCACGTGGAGATGACCGGCGACGACGTAACCGAATGCCTGGGCGGCTCCGACGCCATCGACGAGGCAGCACTGGCAGACCGCTACGAGTCCCTGTGCGACCCGCGCCTGAACCACTCGCAGTCCCTGGAAATCGCGTTCCTGGTCTCCGAGTACCTCAAGAACCGCGCATAAAACGCTCACGCTTTTCGCCGCGATAGGTGGCGGAGAGTAGCAGACGCGACAATGCCCGGGTCTTCACTCACACTGAGTGAAGACCCGGGCACGTGCGTTTAAGTAGCGCGCGGTACAAACGGGGAAAAGACGCTCAGGAAGGCGCGCTGCTAGAAGGTCAGGAACGCCTCAATATTGCGCCACCACTGAGACTGCACGAGCGAGGTCGCAAGCCACCAGCCGGTAAAGCTCGAACCCATACCCAGCAGAATGAGCGCGAGAGCCCAACCGCCCACCGCCATACCGGAGGGCGGAGTCCTAAACTGCTTAGCGGGCAGGCGAGGATCCTTCTTCGAAGACTGAGCGGAATCATCAGAAATACCCGCAGACTCCTCAGCCTCAGAAGCGCTCGCCGAGCTCTTAGCCTTCGAACGGCGCGAACCCGAGGGGCTCAACGAACGCTCGGCATGAATCGGTGCGTACTCGCCGTGAGCTGAGATAAACTCCTGCTCTGTCTGCGGGCCAATACCAACGGACTGAGTGAGCGGGCCCTTCGCAGCTGCGGCGCGGCGGCCCATGAACGAGCCCAGGCCGCGCTTGCCGGATTTGCCCTTTGCGCCGTCCGGCTCATCCTCAGAGTCGTCAGCATCGGAGGCAGAACTCACCAGCGGCGGAATGCCCTGGCGGTTCAGCACGGAGTCCTCAGCGTCCACGTCGGCAAGGTGCACGCCCTGACCGGTTGCCGAGGCATCGTACACGAGGCTGTCGGGGGAGTACACATCGTACGCCAGCAGATCGCGGGCATCGCTAAACGCACTAATCGGGGTGTTACGCACCATCTGCGCGGCACCGCTACGCTCCGCAATATCGGCAACAGCCTCCCAGAGGGGAAGCTCCGGCTCCGGGCACGAGGGGGCACGCCAGGCGCGCTCAGCCTCACCCAGCGACTCAGAAATCTCCAGCAGAGCCGTAAACAGCTCGGTCGCATCCTCCGGGCGGGCGTGAGGCTGCTTGCGGGTACACCACGAAATCAGCCCCGCAATATCGCGGTCCGCACCCGGCGCCACATCGGTCAGCGCGGGCATCTCAATGTTGGCGTTGTGGTAGAGCACCTGCTGGTCATTCTCCAGACCCACAAAGGGCAGACGACCCGAAAGCATGCGGTACATCATCACACCGAGCGCAAAAATATCAGCCTGCGCGCCGACCTTCACCTTTGGATCCAGGACCTCCGGCGCAACGTAGGCGGGGGTGCCCATGGGTGCGCCCGCATCCACCTGATCGTCACGGCGGGAAAGACCAAAGTCCGTGAGCTTCACCTGACCGTTAGCGTCGAGAAGAATATTGCCCGGCTTAATATCGCCGTGCAGGTAGCGGTTCGCGTGCACCTCCGAGAGCGCCTCCACCACCGGAATGAGAATATCCAGAGCCTCACCCAGGGACAGGGCATTACGCACACGCAACAGCTGGCTCAGGGTGCAACCGTGCACATACTCCAAGACGATGTACATGACCATCTCGCCCGAAAAATATTCGGTACCCGAAGAAATCACACCCACCGTATGCCCGCCGCCGCCCACCTGGCGCATCGAACGCTCTTCACGGTGGAACTTCTGGCGGTTCGCCGCATCCTTCGCCAGGGTGGGGGAGAGGACCTTGAGCGCGACCGGGTTATTCGACCACAGGTCCAGCGCATAATAGACCTCGCTCATGCCGCCGCGGCCAATGAGCGAACCCACCTGGTAATGACCCTCAATAATGGCGCCACTGAGCCACTGCGAAGAACCGATAGCGGTATCCGGGGCAGCGGGGCGAGTGGCGGGAGGAACAGAAGTATTTGCAGAAGAACGAGGGGTCACAGGAGAAATCCGGCGTGGGCTGGGAGTATTCATACGTCTCAACATTTTAGCCCGCCCACCTGGGCAGAAGCGATACTAGAGGGCGCCGGGCAGGTGAACACTCAGCGAATTCTTACAAAGTGCCGGTGGACCCGACTCCAACGCAAGAACAACGGGCAAAGTACAAGAACGAAAGAACCCGGGAGGGGCAGCGAACCTGCGGCGGGTCAAAAGTGGTAAATACGTGCCAGCTCTGGCACTCTTAAAAGGTGACTAACGAAAATATTGCTCAGACCTTCGCCCTCGTCGGCGATTGGGTAACCATCCCCGAAATTGCGCAGGCACTCGACCTGAAGGTGACCCGCGTTCACAACCTGATTTCTGACGGTACGCTCATCGCTCTGCGCGACCCGGAAACCAACGTGCGCAAGGTACCCGCACTGTTCATGAACGGTTCGCGAGTACTCGAATCCCTCAAGGGCACCCTCGCTGTCCTGAAGGATTCCGGCTTCAGCGATGAAGAAGCTATCGTGTGGCTGTACACCAGCGACGAGTCCCTGCCCGGCCGTCCCATCGACGCACTGATTGACGGTCGTAAGACTGAGATCCGTCGCCGTGCGCAGGCACTGGCTTGGTAATAGCGGCTCAGAACTATAGCTAAATACGTTGAGGCGGCATACTTCGGTATGCCGCCTCAACCTATTTAACGTTTATATGTGCTGGACCTCTACGCCTTGCGACGTAGCGCATCTATGCCTTGCGACGCAGCGCACGGCCCACAATATCGGTCAGTGCCGCATGCGTCAGCTCGTCCAGGTTCATCGCCTCCAGCGCCTCAAACACAGCCTGAGACTTCTGCTCAATCAGCTGCTCATGCTTGGCGAAAGCGCCCGAAGAAACCATCAGCTCACGGATGCGCTCCACCTGCTCATCGCTCAGCTCGGGGTCACCCAAGCTATTGTGCAGAAGCGCCGCATCCTGCTCGTCGAGGACGGCGGAGGTGAGCGCCACCAGCACGGTACGCTTACCCTCACGCAGGTCATCGCCAGCGGGCTTGCCGGTCACCTCGGGCTGGCCGAAGACGCCCAGCTCGTCATCACGCAGCTGGAAGCCCTCACCCAGCGGCAGGCCGAACGCGCGGTAACCGGCAAGTACCGGGTGCTGCTCGCTCACGGCACCGGTGCCGTTCTCCAGCGCGGCAGCCTGCAGAGCCAGAGCACCACCAATCGTGAAGGGGTGCTCGCAGGAGTACTTGGCGGACTTGAAACGAATCACGTTCAGGGCACGCTGTAGAGCCGCCTGAGCGTCCTCGGTTTCGAGAACCTCGGAGTAGACGTCCAGATACTGACCCGCCAGAACCTCGGTGCGCATCCGGTCAAAAATAGTGCGCGCAGGGGCGCCATAAATCGCTCCCTCACCCAGGGACGCGAAAACCTCGGCAGACCACGCCAGGGTCAGGTCACCGGCAAGAATACCGCCGGTCAGACCGTAGTTGAAAGCATCACCGCGCCAACTATTCTGCTCGTGCGCCGCCTCGAAACGCTTGTGCACGGAGGGAGCGCCGCGGCGGGTATCGGAGCGGTCGATAATGTCGTCGTGAATCAGTGCGGAGGTCTGGAACAGCTCCACCGCCATGCCGGCCTTCACAATAGACCAGGACGCGCGGTTCTCGGTTACTGGTGCACCGCCGGCACCTCGCCAACCCCAGTAGCTCAACAGGGCACGCAGGCGCTTGCCGCCGGTGGAGAGAGACTCAATAGCCTCCAGCAGGGGTAGAGTCTCAGAAGAAATGCCCTCAAGTAGCTCGCGCAGGCGGGTAAAAAACTCCGCCATGAGAGTGTCAAAAGCGTGAAGGTAGGCTCGCTGCTCTTCAGCAATACGCTCAGCGAGGTGCGCAGAAGTCGCCGGGATATTCGGTGCCGCTACGGTGAGGCTCTCGGTCGCCTGGGGAGTGGGTGCTCCGGAAGGAGAAGGGGGAGTCATACTATCCTCGCTGATGGTCGCTGTGTACGGTCCTGATGCGGTGCGGTGTGCACTTCTTCTAGCTTAGTGGAGAAAAGTCCAAGAGAACGCATTTGCGAACATGTTTGCGATAGGTTGCCTCTATTTTTCGTAGAAATGTGCTATATTTTCGGTAGGTAGGCGTAGAAGCTATGAGAGGAGGCGACATGGGGCAGGCGCGAACCAGCAAGAACAGCGGCTCAAGGAACGGCCGCGTCATTATGCACCTGGACATGGACGCCTTCTTCGTCAACGTCGAACTCCTCGAAAACCCCGCTCTGCGCGGCGAACCCATTATCGTGGCGCCCCTGGGCCCCCGTTCGGTTGTATGCTCCGCCTCCTACGAGGCGCGCGCCCACGGAGTGCACTCCGGCATGCCGCTCAGTCGCGCCCGAAACCTCAGCCCCAACGCGACTGTCCTGCCGCTGCGCGGCGACTACCGGCACTACTCCCGCGCCGTCATGGCGATCCTGAACGACCTGAGCCCTTACGTTGAACAGGTCAGCGTGGATGAAGCCTTCGTGGACCTAACCGGCGCTTATCTGCACGGCCAAGACCCCGTCGCCCTGGCGCAGAGCGCTCGCGACCGCATCGCGCAGGAACTCTCCCTGCCCTCTTCCGCGGGGGTTGCGCCCAATAAACTACTCGCCAAAATGGCGTCCACCGGTAGCAAGCCGAACGGGCTGTGGGTTATTCCGCCCGAGCGCGTTCAAGAATTTCTTGACCCGAGAAAAGTCTCCGACTTGTGGGGAGTGGGTGCGAAAAGCACCGAGCAGCTCTCCCGATACGGTATTCACACCATTGCCCAGATGAGGTCCATGAGCCTGGACTGGCTCAAAGAACGCTTCGGCACTGCCCAGGGTGAGCATCTCTGGGCCATGGCGCGCGGCATTGACGAACGCCCCGTGGTGACCGAACGCGAAGAGAAAAGCATGGGTGGCGAGCACACCTTCGAGACGGATACGACCGATGCCCAGGAGGTGAGCGCCGCTATTCGGGAGCTGAGCCTCAAATTGGGAAAGCGCCTGCGCGCCGCCGGGAAACTTGCCGGAGGGCTCAGCCTCAAAATCCGCTACAGCACCTTCGAAACGCACACCCGCGCTATTGCCCTGAACGTGCCCGTAGACTCCGGCATGCAGATTGCCTCCCTGGCATTGGAAGCCCTGCGCGCAGATGAAATCTTGGTGGGGCAGGCGGCGCCCCGCGCCCTGCGACTCATCGGAGTGCGCGCCGAAAAGCTCGCCCGCGCAGAAGACGGAGTGCAACAAACCCTCTTCGACTCCATCGAGAGCGGGGCAAACTCACGCTCCGCACAAACTGGCTCTGCAAAAACTGCCTCCGCACAAACCGTCTCCGTACAATGGGGCGGCGGGGGAGCTGGTAATAGTCCGCAGAACGGTACTCGCACAGGGTCTGGTATTCACTTGGGATCTGGCGCGCGCCTCGTGAAAAGCGGCAGATGGTCCGAGGTGGAGCATGTCATGGACGCCATTCACCGCAAGTACAGCCGCGAAAGCCTCAAACCCGCCTCCGGGGTGGCTGGGCCGGAACAGAAAGCCGAGGAAAAGGCTGGACAAAAAGCCAAGTAAAAGACTGGGCAAAAGGCTGAGGAAGGGAACTATGCTGAGGGAAAGCTCCGCCGAAAGGATGGCACCCTCCACAGAAGACCTTAAGGCGCTTCTGCCTGAAAAGAATGCGCCAACCCCACCCGGCGCGGTACCATGGGAAGCATACGACGGGAAGAAGCGCTCACCGCGCCAGCTGATGCACTAGCTAACCCGGCTGATACCGACGTCATCTTGAGCAGAGACACCTCAAAGGAGAAAACGATGGCACTGTCCGAGCGCGAACAGAAGGTTCTGGACCAGCTTGAAGAACTCATGAGCAATGAGGATCCGCACTTTGCCTCCTCCATGTCTTCAACCGGCAATACTGCGCCGGTTTTTAGTGCTCGCCATTTGGCTCTCGGTATTCTCTTCGTTCTCATCGGCCTGGGCATCATTATTGGCGCGGTCGCATCTAACATGATTTGGCTGGGCGTATTCGGCTTCCTCTTCGCGGCCGGTGGCGTGTACTTCGCAACCACCAGCAAGAAGACCCCGGTGGATTCCTTCCTCGGCGGTAAGGCAGAAGGCGCAGCCCGTGTGCGTCAGCGCGAGCAGAAGGATCAGTCTTCCTTCATGAACCGCCTGGAGAACCGCTGGGACGAACGCAATAACGGCCAGTTCTAGTACTGCTTTGGTGCAATAGTTTTTCTCACGGCTAGTATTTCTCGTGGCTGAGCATCCGTACTCTCTAGGGTCTTAAGACTTCATCAAGACTTCACAGGCGGAAGGTAAGAATTCTTACCTTCCGCTTTTTCTATGCCCGAACCAGTGAGAGAAGGATGTTTTAGAGGCGGACGGATGGGGCACACTGACTGCTGCAACTGGCCCCGTCATTGACTCTGTACTTGAGTCAGGGCATAGCAAACATGATGAAGGCGGCCCGCTGAGCGGAAACGCCCGAAGCTGTGTAGAAGCTGTGCGGCAGCGTTAAAAATGCAGAAGAGAGCATAAAAACACTAAAAGATACTCTGCCGGGTGGGGTAGGTGGTGGAAAGTGGGGTAAAGTGGAGGGGAAAGCTGAAAGTCAGTCCTATCGCCGTGCCCTCAAACAGACGGCGGAGGCGTCGGCCCGGCACACCCCGCCACCGGCACCTACAGGATGTGTGGAGCAACCACGCTCCCGCAGGCTTCAGCACAACGGCACACATCAGGGGCACACATCGGGGAGGTGAAGTGAATGTTCTTAGGTACCTACTCACCACGAATGGACGCCAAAGGACGCATCATCCTTCCCGCCAAATTCCGTGAGGAACTCTCAGCAGGCCTCGTTCTGCCCCGCGGTCAAGAACGATGCCTGTACGTTTTCCCCGCCGCAGAATTTGAACGCATCCACGAACGGATGCGCACCGCGCCCCTGCCCGGACGAGCCGCCCGAGACTTCCTGCGAGTCTTCCTCTCAGGAGCCTCAGACGAACTGCCCGACAAGCAGGGACGCATCACCATCCCGCCGATACTGCGCCAATACGCAGGACTGACCGACAACCTCGTCGTCATCGGATCCGGTACCCGCGCAGAAATCTGGGATGCAGCCGCCTGGGAGGAATACCTCGCCCGCACCGAAGCTGAATTCGCTGCCCTCGACGAGGACCCGTTCAGCCCGCTACTCTAGTCGGCACCCCGCCGGTGCGATGGCTACCGCCAGGCATCTCTCTACCACTACCGCACCACTCTTCCGTAAGCTTTCCCGCAGGACAAACTCTCACAGGAGCACCCATGAGCGTAGACCACGCCCCCGAAACCGGTACGACCGCATCCGGCGCTGCCGCCAAGGTCACCGGCGCATCCATTGAGAACCTCTCCCAGCGTGAAGCCAGCGAACGCCACGTGCCCGTCATGCTGGACCGCTGCATTAACCTGCTGGCACCCGGCATTGAACGCGCCGTTGAGGAGCGCGGCACCGCCTACGTTATTGATGGCACCCTCGGTATGGGTGGCCACTCCGAGGCGCTGCTCGAACGCTTCGAAAACCTTGTACTCATCGGTATTGACCGCGACCTGCAGGCGCACGCCATTGCCGGCGAACGCCTGGCACGCTTCGGTGACCGCTTCGTACCCGTCCACGCCGTCTACGATGAGATTGACCGCGCCATGGAAGCTGCCGGCGTGCAGGGCATCGACGGCATCCTGATGGACCTGGGCGTCTCCTCCATGCAGCTGGACGAACGCACCCGAGGCTTCGCCTACTCCTACGACGCGCCCCTGGACATGCGCATGAACTCCGAAGACGAGCTCACCGCCCGCATCGTCGTCAACGAATACAGCGAAGACCAGCTGCGCCGCATTATCCGCAACTGGGGCGAAGAGAAGTTCGCATCGCGTATCGCCCGCGCCATCTGCACCGCCCGCGCCAACGCACCCCTGGAAACCACCGGTGAGCTCGTGCGCATTATCCAGAAGGCTGTGCCCGTCGCCGCGCAGCGTACCGGCGGCCACCCCGCCAAGCGCACCTTCCAGGCGTTGCGCATCGAAGTGAACCACGAACTGGAAGCCCTCGAACGCGCCGTACCGGCGGCCCTGGAGGCGCTCAACCTTGGCGGCCGATTCGTTGCCATGAGCTACCACAGCCTCGAAGACAAAATCGTCAAGAGGGCACTGACCGCAGAGGCAACCTCCAAGGCGCCCAAGGGCTTCCCGGTAGAGCTTGAAGAACACAAGCCCACCGTCAAATTCATTACCCGCGGCGCCGAACCGCCTACCGACGAGGAAATCGAACAGAACTCCCGCGCCGCCAGCGCCAAGCTGCGCGCCGCCGAGAAGATCCGCATCCCCGCCAAGTAGAAGACAGAAAGCGAAGAAGAGTGAGCACCCAGCACGCATCCCAGCGCCCCACCCGCACCCAGGGCGCCCCGCGGAGTCGACGCGCCGGTTCCTCGCGCCCTGCCGCCGGCACCCCCGGCGCCGTTGGCTCTACCCGCGCATCCTCTACTGGCTCTACCGGCGGCTCTACCGGGGCGAGCCGCGCCTCCACTCGCGCCCACTCCGGTCGCACTCGCACCGCGCGTCTGGAGCCGGTCACCGCCTCCCAGCCGGTGGTCCGCCCCGTCAGCACCGCCGCATCTCACGGTGGTAAGCGCACCTCAACGAACGCGAGCCGTGTTCCCTCGAGCGTCCGTGCGGCAGCACGCACCGAAGAAGCACGCGAAACGAAGCCCAAGCAGCGTAACCCGCTGTCCACTGTGCGCCGCCGAGCCCGTAAGCTCAGCCCGCCCACCATGCTCGCTGTTTTTGCGGCAATTCCGCTGACCCTGATTTTTATTCTGCTGCTTAACGTGCTGATTGTGACCCGACAGTACGACATGGTGGATTTGCGCGCGCAGGAACAGCGCCTCGTGCAGGAGAACCAGGCGCTGCAGCAGGAGATTGGTTTCAAGGAAGCCCCGCAGGATTTGGCGATACGCGCCAGTACCCTGGGCATGTTTGTGAGCTCTTCGCAGGCGACCCTGAACCTGCAGACTTCCACGATTGAGGGCACCCCCGCCCCGGCTGCAAGCCCCACCGGTATTGAAGGATCCAAGCAGGAGAACCTGATTTCGCCGCCGGCAGCGGGTTCGGAAGAAAGCTACGCCAAGGGCATTGTGGATGCTGACAAGTCTGTTCAGCAGCGACACAGCCAGGCGAGCGCTACGGCAAAGGCATCTGCAAGCGCCTCGGCAAGCCCCGCGCAGCAGGCTAACCCCGCTCAGCAGGCCAACCCCGCTCAGCAGGCCAACCCCGCACCGGCGAATAGCGCCCCTGCTAGCCCGGCTGCTTCCGCCGCACCGAGCGCCGCTCAGCAGCCCGCAGCTAGCCCCGCGGCAAGCCAGGTTGCACGATAAACAATATTGACCACAGGATGCGTAGCATCACCGATAGACTAGACCAGCGAAAGGACCACCGCATGAGCTCCGACGCGCGTAAGAACGCGAACGAATCGGCATCCGGTCAGCCGGACCTGACCCGCCGTGGCTTTGTCGCCGGCGCCGCTGCCACCTGTGCTCTGGGCGTCATTGGTGCGAATCTGTTTATCCGCCAGGGCTTTGATCCCGGTGCGGTGGCGAATGCGTCCCGTCAGAAGCGTTTGCGCTCCCAGGTGCTGCCTGCTGTGCGCGGCCAGATTCTGGATATCAACGGCAATGTCATGGCGCGTACTGTGCAGCGCTATAACCTGACCGCTGATCAGAGTGCCGTGGCGACCTTCAAGCGTTACAACGAGGACCGCACCCAGAAGATTGAGGTCACCCCCAACCAGCTGGTGTACGAGATGGTCGATATTCTCAAGACCGTTGACCCGGGCATTACCGACGAGTTCATCAAGTCCAAGCTGGACGGCACCTCCAAGTACTCGGTGATTAAGGCAAATATCACCCCGGAAATTTTCAATAAGATTGATGCCCTGGGTGCGCCCTTCATCTACGGTGAGGCGTTCTCTCAGCGCCTGTACCCCAACGGTAGTGTGGGCGGTTCCGTGGTCGGTAAGTACAACATTGTTGAAGAGGCAGACGGCAACGGTACGGGCGGTACGGTGTCCCGTAACTACTCCGTGGGCATTGAGCGTGTCTTTGAGAAGGAGCTTGCCGGTACCCCCGGTGAGCGCACCTACGAGATTAGCGCTGATGGCGTGCGTATCCCCGTAGCGAAGGAAGAGCAGCGCCTGGCGGTGGACGGTAAGAATATTCGCCTAACCATTAACCGTGATGTGCAGTATTTTGCGCAGCAGGTGGTGCGTGCCCGCGCCGAGGAGCTGAAAGCTGAATGGTGTACCGCCATTGTTATGGATGTGCGTGACGGCTCCATTTTGGCTCTTGCTGATTCCTCCACGATGGACCCGGGCGCGGCAACCATTGAGGACGCGGCGGACATGACCCCGCGCGCTATTTCGCAGAGCGTGGAGCCCGGTTCGACCGAGAAGATGCTAACTGCTTCGGCGCTGATTGAGCAGGGCCTGACCACCCCGACTAGCGTGTATGATGTGCCCGCGACCCTCACGATTGACGGCCAGACTTTCAAGGATGCGTTTGAGCACGGGGCGCAGCGGCGTACTTTCTCGGGCATTATTCATGACTCGATGAACACCGGTACGGTGCTGGTCGGTCAGAAGCTCAGCAAGGAAGAGCGCTACAACTGGTTGAAGAAGTACGGCGTCGGCGAGTTTACCGGCATTGAGCTGACCGGTGAGGAGCAGGGTATAATCGCTGATTGGCGTGATTGGGATGGCCGTCAGCAGTACACTGTGCTGTTCGGTCAGGGTGTTGCGCAGACTCCGCTGCAGACCGCCATGATTTTCCAGGCGCTGGGCAATAAGGGCGTTCGTCTGAAGCCGCGCATTGTGGACGCGATCATTGACGCCGACGGTACCGAACATAAGCGTGCCGTAGAGCCTGGCGAACGCATGGTCAGCGAGGAGACTGCCGCTTCCTGCCTGACTCTCATGGAGAATGTGGTGGAGCAAGGCCACGCCCGTCCGGCGAAGGTGACCGGCTACCGCGTGGGCGGTAAGACCGGTACTGCGGAAACTCCGAGTGAGAAGGGCGGCTACGACGGCAACACGACGTCCTTTATTGGTGTGGCGCCGATTGAGAACCCGCAGTTCTTGGTGGCGGTGACCATGCAGCGTCCTGAGGGTAGCGTGGGTGCGAACGGTACGACGGCTGAGTTCTCCAAGATTATGGAGAAGACCCTGCACACCTATAATGTGCCGCGTTCTACCGGTGAACCGGAGTTGATTCCGCTTTTTGCTGAGGATAGCCCCAATAAGACGAGCTAAAGGCGAGCGGGGGAGAGGTTCCCGGTAGCTGATTCGTGATGAAGAAGCCCCGGGACTGAACACCTGTCGAAGCCTAAAGCCCGTAGAATATTGAATGACCCTGTGTGCCTTGAGCGCATTGACCATACAGAGCTCACCGCTTCGGACAGCGGAGAGGAAAGAAGGACGATGGATACCGCATCTCACGCACCCGGCCAGAACCTGCTGGGCGGCGACGCTCAGACTCTGCGCCCGAATTCTGTGCGCCCGGTGAGTTTGGCGCACCTTCGCGAACATCTGCAGGGATTGGGTGCTCAGGTGAGTTCCCAGCTGGCTAGTGGCGTTCAGGGTTCTGAATCCGGTGATTCTGTTGAGGTTACCGGTATTAGCATGGACTCCCGAGGCGTGCGCCCGCAGGACCTGTACGTGGCTCTGCCCGGTGCGAAGGTGCACGGTGCGCAGTTTGCTGAGGCCGCGTTGAATCTGGGTGCTTCCGCTATTTTGACGGATGCTGCCGGTGCGCAGCTGCTGGGTGAGGCGCCGGTGCCTGTCCTGGTGACTGAGAACCTGCGCGAGTATGTCGGTCCGTTGGCTGCGCTGATTTATGGTTCGGCGTCGTTCCCCGCTACCCATCGTTACGCGGTGACCGGTACGAACGGTAAGACCACCTCCACCTACATGCTGGAGTCGGTGTTCCGCACCGGCCTGGGTGTGAAGACCGGTCTGATTGGCACTATTCAGATTCTGATTGATGGTGTGTCGGTTCCTTCGAAGATGACCACCCCGGAGTCTCCTCACGTGCATTCTCTGCTGACGATTATGGGTCAGCAACAGGTGCGTTGCGCGGCGATGGAGGTGTCTTCGCACGCGATTGATTACCACCGTGTGGACGGTGTGAAGTACGCGGTTGCAGGCTTTACGAATCTGACCCAGGACCACCTGGATCTGCACGGCACCATGGAGCATTATTTCGAATCGAAGGCTCAGCTGTTCACCCCCGAACGTGCCGAGCTGGCTGTGATTACTGCTGATGACGAGTGGGGCGAGAAGATGTTCTCCGCCGCTTGCGAGCAGATGGGTGCGCAGCAGGTGCACCGTCTGGTGACTGCTCGCGGTGCCGGTCTGGCTGAGGTACCCGCAGAGTTTGGTGCCCGCGACTGGGCTGTGGTGAAGGTTCAGCGTGAGGGCCTGGGCCACCGCTTCCACGTGGCTAATGGCGCAGGTGAGAGCGTTGAATGCTACACCGGTCTGCCCGCTGACTTTAACGTTTCGAATGCTGCGCTGGCGGCCCTCATGGCGTACCTGGATACTGACTCTGCTGAGCGTGAGCGTCTGCTGCCTGAGCTGGTCTCCGGTGCGGCTCTGACTCCGGTGGTGCCGGGTCGTATGCAGCTGATTTCTTTGGCTCCGCACGCGATTGTGGACTTCGCCCACAACCCGGACGGTCTGACCCGTGCCCTGGAGGCAATGGACCGCCCCGGCGACGGTAAGGTCATGATTGTTTTCGGCGCGACCGGCGAGCGTGACCAGCTCAAACGCCCGATTATGGGTGCGATTGCTGCGCAGAACGCAGATATTGTTGTCGTGACTGATGACGACCCGCACGGTGAGGACCCGGCTCCGATTCGTGCCGCCGTTGAGGAGGGCGCGCAGAAGGCTGAGAACCGCCGAGCCACCCAGATCCTGAACATTTCTCCGCGTGCCGCCGCTATTGATGCGGCAATTGCCCTGGCGGGCGAGCACGACGCCATCCTGATTGCTGGCCGCGGCCACGAAACCGAACAGGATGTTGACGGCGTGGATATCGCCCTGGACGACCGTGTTGAAACCGCCCGTGCCCTGCGTGCGCACGGTTTCGAGATTCTGCCTGATTACCAGCGCATGCTCGATGAAAGTGACTCTAAGACCGCTGAAGGTATGGTGAAGAATGATTAAGCTCAGCGCCGCCCAGATTATTGAGGCAACCGGCGGCACCGCTATCGGCCTGGAGGGCCGTGAGGAGCAGGTGCACGCAGACTTCGCCACTACCGACTCCCGTGAGGTGCAGACCGGCACCCTGTTCGTGGCGAAGCCCGGTGCGGTCACTGACGGTCACAGGTTCATCCCCATGGCGTTTGAGCGGGGCGCGACCCTGGCTCTGGTCGAGCGTGAAGTACTCGATGAGCAGGGCGTGCCCTACCCGAGCATCCAGGTGCCCGATGTGGTGCTGGCGATGGGCGATTTGGCGCGCTACTCCATCGAGCAGATGCGCGCTCAGGGCGAGCTGACCGTTATCGGTATTACCGGTTCTGCCGGTAAGACCACCACCAAGGACCTTCTTGCCGCCATTTTCACCCCGGAGGGCCCGACCGTTGCACCGGTCGGCTCCTACAACAGTGAGGTGGGCGTGCCCCTGACCGTTTTCCGTGCGGATGAGTCCACCCGCTACCTGGTCATTGAGATGGGTGCGGACCGTGTGGGTAACATCGAGTACCTGGCGAATATTGCGCGCCCCGATCACGGTGCAATCCTGAAGGTTGGTACCGCGCACGCTGGCGAGTTCGGTGGCGTGGACAATATTGAGCGCACTAAGGGTGAGCTGGCTGAGGGTGTTCAGCCGACCGGTTCCCTGGCGCTGAACGCTGACGATGAGCGCGTGCTACGCATGGCGTCGCGTTCGGTTGCACCCATTACCTACTTTGGTGTGGGCGAGAAGACCGACGCGAACGGCCAGCCCTACGAGCGCTACGTGGCGGCGTTGAACCTGCGCACCACCGACGCTGGCTGCCCCGAGTTCACTCTGCGCCTGCCCGACGGTAGCGAGTACGAGATTTCCTCGCAGCTGATTGGTGAGCACCACGTGCACAACCTGCTGGCTGCGGCGACTGTCGCCTACAACAGCGGTATTTCCGGTGAGAAGATTGCTCGCGCGCTCAATAAGGCAGCGGCAACTTCGAAGTGGCGTATGGCGCGCACCGACCGCGCTGATGGCGTGACCGTCATTAACGACGCCTACAACGCGAACCCTGAGTCGATGGCGGCTGCACTGCGCACTCTGGCGCAGCTGGGCCGTACCGTTGACCCGGCGACCGGTCAGCCCCACCGCACCTGGGCAGTTCTGGGCGCCATGCTGGAGCTCGGTGACGCCTCCGTGGAGGAGCACGACCGTATCGGCCGTCTCGTGGTGCGCATGAACATTTCCAAGCTGATCGCTGTGGGCGACGAGACGAAGCCCACCTACAATGCGGCTCACCTGGAAGGCTCCTGGGGTAATGAGGCGACCTGGGTGAAGACCCCGGAGGAGGCAGAGCAGATTCTGCGCGCCGAGGTTCGCCCCGGCGACATTGTGCTTTTCAAGTCCTCGAACGGGGCGAAGCTGGGCATTCTGGGTGACCAGGTTGCTTTCGCCGAGTACACTTTCGGCGCTGAGGAAGAGCAGGCACCGACCTGGCTTTCTGCCGGTGACTTTGTTGAAACCACCGATTTGAGCGACCACCTTGCCGCTCACCTGGACGGTGCCGCTAATGGCGACCGTACTTCGACCGAACAGACCACGAACGAAGGGTAGCGCTTTATGATTACCGTGCTGATTGCTGGAATCTTCGGATTCCTCATCTCCCTCACCGCGCTGCCGGTGTTCATCAAGAAGATGAAGTCCCTCAAGCTTGGCCAGCTCATCCGTGAGGAAGGCCCGGCAGCCCACCAGTACAAGGCGGGTACCCCCACCATGGCGGGTCTGATTTTCATCCCCGCGGCGATTCTCGCCTACTTCTTGACCCTGGCGGTGAGCGCACTGCTCTTTGGTACCGCGCCGGTACCGACCGCTACCGCGTGGCTGACCATCGCCTTCACCCTGGGCATGCTCGGTGTGGGCGCGGCGGACGACATCATGAAGTTCCGCAATAAGGGCAACGAGGGTCTGACCGAGAAGCAGAAGACCATCGGCCTGCTGGGTGTGACCCTGCCCTTTGCCTACCTGGCGTTCCAGTTCCCGAACGAGTCGGGTGCTCGTCCGGCGTCGACCGCTATCTCGTTCGTGCGTGACCTGCCCATCGACCTGTTCGCGGCGGGCGCGGTCTTCGGCTCCATCCTGCTGGTTGGTTGGATTACCCTCATCTCCCTGTCCGGCACGAACGCCGTGAACTTCACCGATGGTCTGGACGGCCTGGCTGGCGGCATCATGATGACCATCTTCTCCGGCTACCTGACCATCAGCATCTGGCAGTACGTGCACGCCTGCTCCGCTGGTGCCGGCACCGCCTGCTACGATGTGCGCGACCCCGGTTCGCTGGCGCTGATTGCCGCCTCCCTGGTGGGTTCGCTGGCTGGCTTCCTCTGGTGGAACGTGTCGAAGGCACAGATTTTCATGGGCGACTCCGGCTCCCTGGCACTGGGCGGCGCAATGGTTGCCTTCGCGCTGTTCACCCGCACCGAGCTGCTCCTGCTGGTCATCGCCCTGATCCCGGTGCTGGAAGTGTTCTCCGTGATTGTGCAGAAGTTCGTGTTCAAGACCAGCCGTAAGCGTTCGGTCGCGGCGGGGGAGAAGCCCCTGCACGCGCACCGTTACTTCCGTATGACCCCCTTCCACCACCACATGGAGAAGGTCGGCGTCAACGGCAAATACTCAATTGATAAGCGAGGCATTGCCCCCGGTACCGTCAGCAGCGGCGAAGTGAACTCCGTGTTCCGCCTCTGGGTTGTTAACGCCCTCTGCGTGCTCGTTGCCCTGGCGCTGTTCTTCGGTGACTGGTTCTCGCAGACTTCTGGAGTGATTCACTAATGTCAACTAATGAACAGCCGGATACAGCTCGCATTGAAGCGAACGCCGCCGCTATTGCGGTGAACCCGGTGTATGAGAACGAGCGCCTCGCGGAGCTGACTCACTGGGGTGCCCCCTGGGGTAACCTGCGCGTGGTCGTGGTGGGCATGGGTACCAGCGGCGACGCCGTGACCGATGTGCTCGCCCAGCTGGGTGCACATATTGTTGTCATCGACGGGGCTGATACCCCGGAGAAGCGTGAACGCATTGACCTGTACGCTAACGCCTACGGCAATGTTGAGGGCCTGTTCGGTCCCGAGCACATGCGTGCACTGCCCCCGGTGGACGGTCAGGAACCCGAGCTTGTGGTGACCTCCCCGGGTGTGCGTCCCGACCACCCGGTCATGCTGGACGCGTATGAGCGTCGCATCCAGATTTGGGGCGATGTGGAGCTGGCGTGGCGCCTGAATGAGCGCAGCGACCGCCCGACCCCCAAGTGGCTGTGCCTAACCGGCACGAACGGCAAGACCACCACCGTGGGCATGGTCGATTCCATCCTGAAGGCTGCCGGTAAGAAGGCTATTCAGGTCGGTAATGTGGGCATGCCCATCGTGTACGCGATTGCCGACGATGAGCCCTACGAGTTCTTCGCGGTGGAGCTGTCGAGCTTCCAGCTGCACTGGACCTACTCGATGTCCCCGTACGCTTCGGTGGTTCTGAACATCGCTGAGGATCACGTGGACTGGCACGGCTCCTTCGACGGCTACAAGGCTGATAAGGCTCGCGTGTACGAGCACACTCAGGTTGCTTGCATCTTCAACACCGACCACGTAGACACCCTGCGCATGGTCGAGAACGCGGACGTCATTGAGGGCGCTCGCGCGATTGGTTTTAGCTCCACTGAGATGCCTGCCGTGTCTATGCTCGGCTTGGCTGAGGACATCATGGTGGACCGCGCCTTCTTGAAGAACCGTTACAACGAGGCGTACGAGCTGGCGGTTCTGGAGGATTTGGCTCCGGCACCCGGTAAGATGCCCGCGAAGCATACCGTGGAGAACGCTCTGGCGGCTGCGGCGCTGTGCCGTGCGGCTGATATTGACCCGAAGGCTGTGGGCGCTGGCCTGCGTTCCTTCAAGACCGGTGCGCACCGCAACCAGCTGGTGGGTTATGCGAACGACATCATGTGGGTGAACGATTCGAAGGCTACGAATCCTCACGCCGCGAATGCGTCGATGAGCGGTTACCCCTCGCTGGTGTGGATTGCCGGTGGTCTGTCGAAGGGCGTTGAGTACGATGAGCTGATTGCTGCTCACGCTCAGCGCCTGAAGGCTGTACTGATTATCGGTACTGATACTGCGGCGTTGAAATCGGCGTTGGCTAACCACGCTCCGCAGGTTCCGACCTACAATATGACCGCCGCTGTGGCTGATTCTTCGGACGGCATTGCCGTGATGAACGCGGCCGTTGCGAAGGCTGCTGAGCTGGCGCATCCGGGCGATACCGTGCTGATGGCTCCCGCGTCTGCGTCGATGGACCAGTTCAAGAATTATGCGGTGCGCGGTGATGCGTTTGCGAACGCTGTTGCCGCCCAGCTGGCAGACTCTTAGGACGCTACCTGCAGGGGGCGTCTCGGGTGACCGGGGTGCTTTTTGCGGGTTCTTCTCGGGGGTGGGATGGTAATGGTGTCCCACCCCTGAACCTTTTTCGTGTAGTCGCCACGACGAATCCGTGGCAGTTGAGGCCTATAGGAGGGCATGTGAGTACCAGCGCATCTTCGGAGCGTTCGGCTTCTTCGGCGCGTTCGACCGCGAGTGGTCGTTGGGCGTCTTTGCGAGCCGGTTGGGAGGATTTCTCTGCGCCGTTCCGTGCTCGTGCCGATAGGCTGTACCGTCGTGGTTTGAAGGCTGACCTGTGGGATGTGCCGGTGATGCTGCTGATCACCACCTTGGGTCTGGCTATTTTTGGCTGCATTATGGTGCTGTCGGCCTCGAGCGTCACCATGATTTCTCAGGGCCAGTCGCCGTTCTCGCAGGTTTCGTCGCAGGTCATGTTCTTGGTTCTTGGCGTGATTGCGATGGCGGGTATTACGCGCATCCCGGTGGGTGTCTACCACAAGAAGTTTGTGGTGAACGCGATGCTGATTGCCGCGTTGGTCATGCAGCTTGCTGTGGTGGTCGTTGGCGTTGAGGTGAACGGTAACCGTAACTGGTTGAAATTCCCCGGCGGCGTGCAGATTCAGCCGTCGGAGTTTTCGAAGCTGGCGATTATTATGTGGCTGGCATGGGTGTACAGCCGCCACGGCGATATTTCTCGCAGTATTTGGCGTACTCTGTTCCCCTCGATTTATGGTGTGGGTGCCCTGGTGCTGCTGATTATGCTCGGCGGTGATATGGGTACCGCCATGGTGTACGGCTTCATCTTTGTGGGCATGATGTGGCTGGCGGGCGCTTCTCGTAGCTCGCTGCTGAAGATTGGCGGCGCGTTTGCGGCGTTGGCGCTGGTGGGCGTTCTCAGTAGCGCGAACCGTGTGGCTCGTATTTTCGGTGTTTGGGGCTCGTGCACGAACGCTAACTGTGACCAGGCGAATTCTGGTGAGGTGGCGCTGACGACCGGCGGCTTCTTGGGTGTTGGCCTGGGCCAGTCGCGTCAGAAGTACAACTACTTGGCTGAGGCGCATAACGACTATATTTTCGCCATTATTGGTGAGGAGCTGGGCCTGCTGGGTACGCTGGCGGTTCTGCTGCTGTATGCGGGCCTGGTGTATTGTGCGGTGCGTATTATGCTGCGCACTACTGACCCGCTGGTGCGTTTGGCTACGGGCGGCATCATGATTTGGCTGACTTCTCAGGCGATTATCAATATGGGCATGGTGTCCCGTATTTTGCCGGTGATTGGTGTGCCTCTGCCGTTTGTCTCCTATGGTGGTTCGTCGCTGTTGTCTTCGTTGTTTGCGGCGGGTTTGTTGTTGGCGTTTGCGCGGCAGACTCCGTTGCGTGGCGCGACGGCACCGTCGAATATTGAGACTCAGAGCGTGCGTGAGGTTCGTCGTGCGAATGCTGATTGGCAGCGTCGTACGCCGTTGCAGATTGTGCTGAATCAGGAGGAGGCAGCTCGTGCGGCTGCCGGTGGCCACCTGATGAAGGAACATAATCCTTTGAAGGTTGTTTTCGGTCCGGAGAGTACGTTGCGCCGCTGGTTGGGTTTTGCGCCGGATCAGCAGCGTGAGTTGTCTCGTATAGCTCGTGAGCAGCGGAAGGAGCAGGAGCGCCAGGCTCGGGAGCAGGCTCGTCGCGAGGAGGAACAGGCTCGCCGGGAGGCGGCGCAGGCTCGAGAAGAGGCTCGTCGTGCTCGTGAGGAGGCACGTCTGGCTCGTGAGGAAGCTGCCCGTGTGAAGGCGGAGCAGAAGGCTGAAGCTCAGAAACAGAAGGCCTCGCAGAAACCTGCCCCGCAGAAGCCTGCACCGAAGAAGGCAGCTCCGCAGAAGGCTCCCGCTCAGCCTCGTACCGGTCAGCAGGCTCGTGTTGCCCAGAAGAGTACTGCCTCTGCTCGAGCGGCACAGGGTAAGCCTGCTCAGCCTCGTACTGCTCAGCCCCGTACCGCTCAGCAGCCTGCTGCTCAGCCTCGTACCGCTCAGCAGCCCGCCGCGCAGAAGCGAGTGCAGCAGCCTCGCGGTGCCCAGACTCGTGGCGCCCAGCCCCGTAGCGCGCAGCACCGTCCGTCGGGTTCGCTGCCTGCGGGTCTGCAGCCGTTGCATCCTGAGGATCGTCAGCGTCGTGCCCAGCGACAGGGTAACCCTCGACAGAGTGCTCAGCGTCAGGCAGCGCCGCGACAGAATGCGCAGGCAAAGAGCGCTCCGAAGAACGGCGCTCAGCAACGTCCGGCTCAGGGCACGGCTCGGAACTCGGCTCAGCGGGGCACCCGCAAGCAGAGCTAAACCCAGCGGAACCCACCCCGTACAGTCGGCATCGTGAGAGCTAGCGTTCGGGGGAGCGGGGCTGTGGATTGCGCTGCCGCCGGTGATGAATATGCGCTGAATAAGAGATAACGCCCTCGCCGTTGAGTCCTAGCTCAACGGCGGGGGCGCTCTGTTGAACAGGCGCTATAGCGTAAAATGATGCTGTACCGATGTGTTGGGAGAAAGACCTATGACGAAGAAGGCGCCCTCTATAGTCTTCGCCGGTGGTGGTACCGCCGGTCATATTAATCCGATGCTCGCGATTGCGCGTGCGATTCGTGACCTTGAGCCGAACGCTAAGATCCTGATGCTGGGCACCGCCGACAAGATGGAAGCCGAGCTGGTTCCGGCAGCTGGTTTCGATATTGAGTTCATCCCTCGTGCGGCGTTCCCCCGTAGCATTAACCGTGCCGCTTTCGCTTTCCCCGCTAAGTTCTTTGGTGGCCTGTCGAAGACCCGCCGCATCCTCAAGGATGTAGATGCGGATGTGGTCGTTGGCGTGGGTGGCTATGTGTGCCCGCCGGCGTATTTGTCTGCGTTGAGCGCTAAGATTCCCGTGGTGATTCATGAGGCGAATGCGAAGCCCGGTTTGGCGAACCGCCTGGGTGGTACGTTCGCGAAGTTCACCGGCGTGGCGTTCCCTAATACTCCTTTCCCGCGTGCAACCCTGGTGGGCATGCCGATGAAGGATGAAATTGCATACCTGAACCGTGAGGCGCATCGTTCGAAGGCTCGCCGTAACCTGGGTCTGGACCCGCAGAAGCCGACCGTGATTGTGACCGGTGGTTCGCTGGGTGCGCAGAGCCTGAACAATGCGGTGGCGGCGTGCCGTGATCACTTTGCGGAGTGGGACTTCCAGATTCTGCATATTACCGGTAAGGGTAAGGCTGTTCTGGATAAGAATGGTGAGCCGTTGAGCGCGCCGAATTACCGTCAGATTGAGTTCAGCAATGGCATGCAGGATGTGTACGCTGCCGCTGATCTTCTGCTGGTGCGTTCGGGCGCGGCGACCGTCAGTGAGGTTGCTGCGGTGGGTGTTCCCGCGATTTTTGTGCCGCTTCCCATTGGTAATGGTGAGCAGGCTCTGAATGCTCGTTCTCTGGTGGAGGCGTCTGCGGCTCTGCTGGTGAAGGATGCAGAGGTCACCGGTGAGTGGTTTGCCCGTGAAATTCCGGCTCTTATGGCGAACCCGGAGGAGCTGGAGCGTATGGGCGCTGCGGCGTATGAACTTGGTATCCGTGACGCGGCGCGCGTTATGGCTGAAGCAGTATTGAAGGCAGCTGAGAAGTAATGACTGAATTGATGAATCTTGAGATGGTGTTGCCTGCACCGCTGAACCCGCCGTTCCCTGAGCGTGCGAAGATGAGCGAGTTGGGCCGTGTACACTTCATCGGTATTGGTGGCGCGGGTATGAGCGCTATTGCCGCTCTGATGCTGCAGGCTGGCGTGACGGTGAGCGGTTCGGATCGTGCCGAGTCGGCTACTGTTGAGTCTTTGCGTGCTGCGGGTGCTCGTGTGGGTGTTCCTCAGCAGGCTGAGAATATTGTGGATGTTGATACCGTGGTGATTTCTACTGCGATTCGTGAGGATAACCCGGAGCTTGTTGCCGCTCGTGCGCAGGGTCTGCGTGTGCTGCACCGTTCTGAGGCGCTTGCCGCTGTGATGGGTGAGTCTCAGGTGGTTGCTGTTGCCGGTACTCACGGTAAGAGCACGACCAGCTCGATGATTTCTGTGATGTTTGATCAGCTGGGTGCTGACCCGTCGTTTGCGGTGGGCACCGTGATTGCTGGTCGCGGCACGAACGCTCACCTGGGTGCTCAGGGCCCGGAGTCGATTTTTGTGGCTGAGGCTGATGAATCGGACGGCTCGTTTGTGCGTTACCGCCCGGCTATTGCTGTGGTGACGAACGTTGAGCCGGACCACCTGGATTTCTATGAGACCGATGAGCGTGTCTTTGAGGCGTTCAACCGTTTTGTGGGTTCGCTGTCTCCTAACGGTGTTGTGGTGACCTGCGCTGATGATGCGGGTGCGGCTGATTTGGCGGCTCGTTCTCGTGCGGCGGGTGTGCCCGTGGTGACCTACGGTGAGTCTGAGGATGCTGACCTGCGCATTAGCGAGATTACCAGTGCGGGTTCTTCCTCTTCTTCGCATCTGTCCTGGTCTTTTGAGTGCCGCGGTGTGCGTTATGAAGGCGAGCAGGATCTTGCTCTGAAGGTGCCCGGTATTCATAACCAGCTGAACGCTTCGGCTGCTTTTGCCTCGGCGTTGATTTCTGGTTACGAGGCTGCTGATATTGCTCGTGCACTGGCTGAGTTTGTGGGCGCTGACCGCCGCTTCACTCTGCGTGGTGAGGTTGCTGGCGTGAAGGTCTTTGATGATTATGCGCACCACCCGACCGAGGTCTTCCGTGCCCTGGAGACCGGCCGTACCGTGGCTGATGGCCACAACCTGTACGTGATTTTCCAGCCGCATCTGTTCTCTCGTACTCGCGAGTTCGCGAAGGAGTTCGCGCAGGCTCTGTCGATGGCTGACCGTGCTCATGTTCTGGATATTTACCCGGCTCGTGAGCTGCCGATTGAGGGTGTGACCAGTGAGCTGATTACCGGTGCTGGTTTCTCTGAGGTTCGTTACGCTACCGCTGAGGACGCTATTGAGGATATTGTGACGTGCGCTCAGGATGGCGATATTGTGATGACCGTTGGCGCTGGCGATGTGACCGCTTTGGGTGCGCGTCTGCTGGAGTCCCTGGAAATCCGTCACGGTGGCGAGTCGAAGAAGTCGGAGGCTTAGGCTGTGCCGATGAGTTCTGGTCTCTCTTCGGAGGGGCATTCCTCCTCGCGCGCGCCGAAGGCTCCGCGTTCGCGTGCTCGTTTGCGCGCCCAGCAGGTAGCTGAGAATGCGCAGGTTGAGGCTAAGAAATCTGAGTCTGTGCAGGCTGAATCTGCGCAGTCTCAGCTGACTCAGCCGCAGGCCACCCAGCCTCAGGTTGTGAAGAGCGCAGAAGCTACTGGGACTGCAAAGCCCTCGGAAGCTATGAAGTCTGTGGACGCCGTGAAGCCTGTCGAGGTTGCATCCTCGGAGGCTTCTGCCCAGTCTGCCGCTACTCAGCCTTCGAGCTCTGTTCGCCACATGCCGCGTAAGCCGGTGGTGCATAAGTCGCACAGCCAGAACGGTGCTGATTCTTCGGCGTCCAAGAGCGCTGCGGCGGTTCATTCTTCGGCGCAGTCTTTGAAGGATTCGGTGCGTTCTGCGCTGATGACCGGTCGTACCGTGTCTGAGGTTGAGCACGCGCCTGAGCTGTTTGATGTTGAGGCGTTTGAGGATTCTTCGTCGAAGACTTCATCCGCCAAGGGTGCCTCTGCTCAGCCTGCATCCTCGCAGTCGGTGAAGAGCGCAGAAAAGGAAGTAGCCGATCAGAAGGCTACTCAGAAGAGTTCTGACAAGAAGTCTTCTGCCGATTCTGTTGAATCTCGCGAAGAGTCTGCCGCTCAGAAGGCTGAGGAACGCGCCGATAAGGCGGGGGAGAAGGCTGTTGAAGAGCCTCGCCCCACGAGTCGTTTTGGTCGTTGGCGTGCCGAGCGTGAGCAGCAGCGCGCCGCGGAGATTGAGAAGGAGCGCGAGCGTGCGAGCCGTCAGGCTCACCGTGAGCGTCTGCGTCAGGATCCGGGTCTGGACGGTCTGCGTGCTGAGGAGCGCCCCCGTAAGGAGCGTGCGCCTCTGACTCGTGCCCGTAAGCTGCTGTACACCGCTTCGGCACTGGCTATTATCGCGGTGTTGTATGTGGTGCTGGTCTTCTTCTCGCCCCTGTTGGCGACTCAGAAGATTACGGTGCGCGGCACATCCCTGCTGGAAACCACCCAGGTGGAGCAGAAGCTTGAGCCTCTGCGCGGCGTTCCGCTCACTCGCATCGATGAGAAGAAGGTGCGTGAGCTGCTCGGGCAGGATAATGTGATTCGTAGCGTGCAGGTGGAGAGCCGTCCGCCGCATGAGCTGGTGGTGACTCTGAAGGAGCGTACCGCGGTTGCGGTTGTGAAGCAGGGCGATACGTACCATACTGTTGATAGCGATGGTGTGAGCCTTCTGGAGTCGGCGACTCAGCCCGATACCTCGGTACCGCTGGTTCGTTTCAGCGGTGATGACCCGCAGACTTCGGCTGAGTTCCGCACTATTTCTACCGCGCTTTCGGCGATGCCCTCTGAGCTTCTAGCTCAGGTTAAGGAAGCCGGCGCTACATCAACCTCAAGTATCACTCTAACCTTGAGGGATAATACTACGGTGCAGTGGGGAACCGCTGAAGAGAGCGAGTTAAAGGCTAAGGTCCTGCTTTCCCTGCGCCAGGCTATTGCCAAACGTGCTCAGGAGGAGAAATCTTCCGAGACACAGACGCAGAAGGTGACCGTCTATGACGTGTCTGCCCCGCGCGTACCGGTGACCCGTTAGGGGAACCAATCAGGCGCTTTATCCTCCCTTTTTGTGTGAAATCCGCAAAAAGAGGGGGTAATTGCGCTGTGTGACTAGGAACCGACAAAAACAGTTTGGTATCCTAGCAGATAAAGTCATTCTTTAGAGGAAACCTTCAGGCTTAGATTAAGCTGCGGGTCTTCCGAAGCTGGAACACGGAACAATCGAGGAATACATGGACGCTGGAACTCCCCAGAACTACTTGGCAGTCATCAAGGTCGTTGGTATCGGCGGCGGTGGCGTCAACGCAGTCAACCGCATGATTGAGGTTGGTCTGCGCGGCGTTGAGTTCATTGCTATCAACACTGACGCTCAGGCTCTGCTGATGTCCGATGCAGACGTTAAGCTGGACGTTGGTCGTGAGCTGACCCGCGGTCTTGGCGCGGGCGCAAACCCCGAGGTTGGCCGTCAGGCAGCCGAGGATCACGCGCAGGAAATTGAGGAAGTCCTCAAGGGCGCAGACATGGTCTTTGTGACCGCAGGTGAGGGTGGTGGCACCGGTACCGGTGGCGCACCCGTCGTGGCACGTATTGCCCGCTCCCTCGGCGCTCTGACCATTGGTGTGGTGACCCGCCCCTTCACCTTCGAAGGCCGTCGCCGCTCCAACCAGGCTGAGACCGGTATCGCGGCTCTGCGCGATGAGGTTGATACCCTGATCGTTATTCCGAACGACCGACTGCTGTCGATTTCGGACCGTAACGTCTCCATGCTGGACGCATTCAAGTCCGCTGACCAGGTTCTGCTCTCCGGTGTGCAGGGCATTACCGACCTGATCACCACCCCCGGCCTGATCAACCTTGACTTCGCTGACGTTAAGTCCGTCATGCAGGGTGCAGGTTCGGCTCTGATGGGTATCGGTTCGGCATCCGGTGAGGACCGCGCAGTGAAGGCAGCTGAGCTGGCTATCGCTTCGCCGCTGCTGGAAGCATCCATCGACGGTGCGCACGGCGTTCTGCTGTCCATTCAGGGTGGCTCCGATTTGGGTCTGTTCGAGATCAACGAGGCTGCACGCCTGGTTCAGGAAGTTGCTCACCCCGACGCAAACATCATCTTCGGTGCGGTTATTGACGACGCACTGGGCGATGAGGCTCGCGTGACCGTGATTGCTGCTGGCTTCGACGCAGTAAACCCGGAGACCAACTCCAACGCTTCCACTGCTGCGGCTACTCAGGCTCAGCGCACCCAGGCATCCTTCGGCGGCTCCACCGCTCCGGCTGCTAACGGCTACGGCTACAACGCACCCGCTGCTGCTCCGGCTTCCACCGGCGCTGCTGGCTTCGACGTTGACCTTCCCCCGGTTGTAGAGGAAGCTCCGGCTCGCCGCGACACCCTGGATGTCCCTGACTTCCTGAAGTAGTCTGCCCGGCTGTGAACGCATAGGCGTTGCACGGCTGAGAGTCTTATGAAGCTATAGGGGAGCTGAGAAACACGCACATTGTGCTGTTCTCGGCTCCCCTTTGCTATACCCGCCGTTATACCTGCTGACATCTGATGAAGGAATAGAAGATGAGCGATAACCCCAAAACTTCGCTGCTTGCCTCTGCCGATACCCGCACCCTGGGTCCCTGGCGTGTGCGGGTGGGTTTCACCTCCCGCGTGGCGGGCAACCTGGGCTTGCACGTGGACGATGAGCTTGGCGGCGGTATGGATGCCTCCTTGGTGCGTACCCTCAACCACCGTGCCGCCCTGGAGGAGGCGCTGGGTACCGACCCGTTCTTCTACCTGAACCAGGTGCACGGTGTGCAGATTGCCTACCCGGAAGACTACGCGGTGGAATCCTACGCGCCCGGTGCACCCGAGGAGCGTACCGCTGAGCGTGCCCGCGCGGTGCTGGAGAACTCCCCGGTCGCCGATGCGGCGATTAGCAGTGAGGGCGTGCCCCTGGCGATTATGGTGGCGGATTGCATTCCCGTGGTGCTGGTGGGTGAGCGGGTCGCGAACTGGCAACCAATCCTGGCGGTGGCTCACGCTGGCCGCCGCGGCCTGCTTGATGGCGTGCTTCAGCAGACTGTGCAGCGGATGCGTCAGCTCGGCGCGGAGAAAATTACCGCCTGGCTGGGTCCGAGTATTTGCGGTAGCTGCTACGAGGTGCCCGAGGCGATGCGCACCGAGTCCACCGAACTGATTCCGCAGGTGCATTCGGTGACCAGTCAGCAGACCCCCGGCCTGGATCTGCCCGCCGGTGCCCGCGCCGTGCTGGAGGAGGCGGGCGTGCAGGTGAGCATGGACTGTGCGCAGTGCACGTTTGAGGAGCCCGAGGTGTATTCGCATCGCGGGTTCACGAACCGCGGTGAGAAGCCGGGCCGTATCGCGGGTCTGGTGTGGATTGAGAAGGCGCCAGAGCCCGCCGCCTAGAGCTGCTAAAGATAGAAAGCCGCTGAAGGAGAGAAGATGTCTGAAATGAACGTAGAAGAGAACCTGCAGTACACTCCCGAACGTGCCGAGCAGCTGCTACAGAACTACCGCCGCGTGCTTGAGCGTATCCGTACCGCGGAGCAGGACCACAGCGCCGTGCGTACCGAGGAGAGCGCCCCGGTGCAGCTGGTGACGGTCACGAAGTTCTTCCCCGCCTCCGACGCGGCGGCACTGCTGGATGGGGGAGTGACCCTCTTCGGTGAGAACCGCGACCAGGAGGCGAGCGCGAAGGCTCGCGAGCTTGCCGCATACTGTGCTCAGCGTGAGGTGCAGCCCCCGCACTGGGCGTTTATTGGCCAGTTGCAGACGAACAAGGCGAAGTCTGTGGTCAAGTACGCCTCCAGCGTGCATTCGGTAGACCGCCCCTCCCTGGTAGACTCGCTGGCGAAGGCGTACGCAAACCAGCTCTCCCGCTTCGAGGCGGGGGAGGCGCCCGCACCCGCGGCGGCGGAGCATGGCGCGCTGACCTGTCTGGTGCAGGTGTCCCTGGCGGAGGTTGCGACGGCTGGCCACGCCGCTGAGGGCGCGCGCGGCGGTACGAGCGCCTCCGAGTTGCTGGAGCTGGTGGAGCGCATCGAGAATCACGAGCATCTGCGTTGTGGCGGTGTGATGGCGGTGGCGCCGCTGGGCATGAACCCGGATGCGGCGTTTGAGAAGCTCTACGGTTTGGCGTCGCTGGTGCGTGAGCAGGTGCCGCACGCGACCGAGATTTCCGCCGGCATGAGCGGGGATTTGGAGGCGGCGGTGCGTTGGGGTTCGACCTGCGTGCGCGTGGGTAGCGACATCATGGGTAAGCGTCCGGCGCTCTAGGCCCTTTAGCCGTTAGTCTTTTCAGCTGATGGGTCTGCTGGCGGCGGCATAATCATCGGTGCCCTTGACCGCCCGTGCGGGGTGGGCGCTGGTAATATATACATGCCGGTGCATGGCGTACCGTCACGCACACACCTTCTGACGAAGCACCACGGCAGCCCCTGTACACCACCAACGTGAAAGAACAGCGAGAGAATCATGGCGAAGCAAAGCCGTCTGGCGGGTTTCCTCGGCCTGGAACGATACCAGGGCGCTGAGACGACGCCGGAAGAATCCCCGCAGGCTGTGCAGGCTGACTCCTACCGGGAGACAAACGCCTCCGCAGGGCAGGCTGCTACAGCACAGAAGACCGACAGCGCCAACAGGCTCTCAGCACTGCCCGGCTCGGCACAGTACAGCGATGCCGAGTCGCAGAGCGAAACCTACCACCAGCAGGACGAACCCGCCTATACTGAACAGGAAGAGTACCTGCAGGCTGATAGCTACGATGACGGTACAGAAACCGAGTATCTGGACGCAGAAGAATCTGCCGACGGACGAGCAACCGTAGATGCAGCGGCATACGCCACCGCTCATACACCTGAAACCACAGCTGATCTGGCAGAAACCGAGCAGACTTGGGACGATGCCAGCGCAGACAATTGGGAGGACACCCCGGTGCCGAATACCGAATACACCGAGCAGTACGCCGATACGTACTCCAACGACGGCTACTACGAACAGGGCTACGAGCCCGAAGAAACCAACGGATACACCTACGGTTACGAGGAAGAAGAGGACGAATTGCGTCGCATCACCACTATCCACCCCCGCTCCTACAATGACGCAAAGATCATTGGTGAGGCATTCCGCGAGAACATTCCCGTGATTATGAACGTGGAAGAAATGCCTGACGCAGACGCAAAGCGCCTGGTGGACTTCGCATCCGGTCTGGCATTCGCACTGGAGGGCCGCATTGAGCGCGTCACCGCTAAGGTGTTCCTGCTGACCCCCTCCAACCTGGAGGTTCTGGGTGTGGCTAACTCCGAGGTTCCCGCCGGCTTTGAGACCGACGGCGAATTCCCCTTCGACCAGGGCTAAGGACTGATAGATGGGTTATATTTTCGCCCTCATAACGATCGTTATCTACGTTCTCTACATTGCGATGCTGCTGCGCATGCTCTTTGACTGGGTGCGCATGTTCGCTCCCGAGTGGCGACCCAAGGGCATTGTGTTGCTCTTCGCCAGCGGCGTGTACGCGGTGACTGACTGGCCGATGAACCAGCTGCGCCGCCTGATCCCGCCGGTTCGTGTGGGTAACGTTGCGTTGGACACCGGCTTCCTGATTCTGATTGTTCTGTTGTCTTTGCTGCTGAGCATCATGATGCGGATGACCGCGGCCTTCTCGTAAGCGCCTGCCCGCTAAGAGACGACAGCTGACGAGCACAAACGATAGACCCCCGCCTGCCTGACCCGTTCACGGGTTGAGTGCAGAGCGGGGGTTTTCTGCGCCTGCGTTCTTGTGCTTAGGCTCTGCCTGGGTTCTGTGCTTAGGGTCTGCCTGGGGAGCGTCAAAATGTCTTCTCGAAAACCTTCTCAAAATGCACCGCAGGGCAGAAAACATAAGGGTGGTAGCGGGGACTAGGGCGGATATTAGACGTGGTGAATCCCACCCTTGCGCAGAGCGAATATTTTACGGTTCAACCGACGTATAACCGGGCACAGAAACTAAAGAATAGTAGAATTGGTGCCAACGACTGCATAGCGGAATAGCCATGCCCTGACCCATCGGGACCCTGAATTATTGGGGATCACGACCTATCTGGCTGGTGAATCCGCGGCACCCAACTTCATCACCAAACACCGTAGGGATACCCAGAGGAGAAGCCCATGGCAATCACCCCCGAAGACCTGATCACTAAGAGCTTCAAGATTGTAACCGAAGAGTCCGGTTACGACCGCAACGAGGTCGATGACTTCCTGGACGAGCTCGTTGTCGAACTGCGCGCACTCTACTCCGATCGTGATGCCCTGGAGCGTCAGGTTGAGCAGCTCTCTGCAAACGCACCCGATTCCCCGGCAGCGGCTGTAGCACCCGCACAGTCCTCGGCGGCATCGGCTGCACCTCAGGACGCGGCGGCACTGCTCGCTATGGCTCAGAAGGTCCACGACGACTACGTGGCGCAGGGCGAGAAGGCTAAGGCTGAACTGCTCGAAGAGGCAGAGAGGAAGGCAGACGCTATGGTGAGCGAAGCTCAGCAGCAGCGCGAAGAGGTTCTCTCTCGCCTCACCGACGAGAAGGAAGAGCTGGAGATCGCTGTTGAGGCTCTGCGCGGCTTCGAGAGCCGCTACCGCTCCAAGCTGCTGCAGCACCTGGACGCACAGGTTCAGGAGCTGAAGAACCTCAAGTCCATCGAGGCTTCCGCATAAATCAGCTAACGACGCTTTGAGGCGTATGCCGCCCGGATTCTTTCTCTTCCACCGCTATTCACCGGGGAAGATCGAGAGAACCGGGCGGTATTCTCATGCCCGCCCGGCACGGCCTAAGAACCCAGGGCGCGAAGCGGGGGAGAGCACCCGCCACATCACCACCGAATACTCGATGCACTACCCCGATTTGCTAAGCTAGAGGGGCACTATCGAACGCGAGCGCGACCCGCCTCCGCACCATAGGGCCTCCGCGCCGTAGGCGCAACAACCGGCACAGACCGTCGCAACCGGCACAGACTAGAGGAGAGCTATGACCAACACCCCCAAGACTGCTGAATCCTCAGTCGCACAGGCTAGCGATAACGCTGCCGAAAACACCACCGAAGAAGCTACTGGACGCCGCGTGCGCATCCTTTCGGCTCGCTCCGCGGGGATTCTCGCGCTCGTGCTCGCCGCCGTCGTGTTCGCTATCGACCAGGGCACCAAATACCTGGTCGTTACCCAGATGCAGTTGGGGGAGCGCATCACCGTCATTGACGGGCTACTGTGGTGGTACTCGATTCGTAACTCCGGCGCCGCATTCAGCATGGGTGAGAACGTCACCTGGGTCTTCACCCTCGTCATGGTTGCCGCCGCGGCCGTGGTGTTCTACCTGCTGCGCCGCACCCGCGCTCTGTCCTGGACCCTCGCGCTGGGCGGACTGCTCGGCGGTATCTGCGGCAACCTTTTCGACCGTCTCTTCCGCGAGCCCGGCTTCGGTTCCGGCCACGTGGTTGACTTTATTTCCGTACCGAACTTCGCGATTTTCAATATTGCAGACTCCGCAATCTGCGTGTGCATGGCGTTCATCGTGCTGCTGAACTTCAAGGGCCTGAACCTCAACGGCACCCGCGTGCAGGCGCCCGCTGACGAAACCCCTGCTGGCGACAAGAACGCAGCAGAGAAGAGCTCCAAGTAGCTCCCCGCCCCGGCTACATTGCCGACACACGCGCCTGCAGACGTTTTCACTCAGAGAATTTTTTACGCAGAGACGTTTTCAAGCAGCGAACTTTTCATACAGCCCCCTCTCACACTGACCCCTCCCACACAGACAACCTAAGCAAACACCACCCGAAGGAGAGCCGCATGAGCGAAACCACCAACGCCGCCGAAGATACGGCACGCATCCGCGCCGAATTCACCGTTGAAGGCGCGCTCGCCGGTATGCGCCTGGACGCCGCACTCGCCGGTGCCCTCGACGCGCCGCGCACCCGCACCTCCGGGTGGATTTGTGACGGCCACGTGACCGTGACCAACAACGGCAAGACCGTGAAAATCGGCAAGTCCTACAAGCTTTCCGCAGGGGACGAGGTCGTCGTGGACGCACCCGCACCGCGCGATCTGGCGGACATCCGCCCCGAGAAGGTGGACGGCTTCCGCATCGTGCACCTGGACGAGGACATCGTTGTGGTGGACAAGCCCGCAGGCGTGGCGGCACACCCCTCACCCGGCTGGCACGGCCCCACCGTCATCTCCGCGCTCATGGGCGAGGGCATTTCGGTTGCCACCTCCGGCGCGGCAGAGCGCCAGGGCATTGTGCACCGCCTGGACGTGGGCACCAGCGGCCTGATGGTCGTAGCCCGCAGCGAACGCGCCTACACCGAACTCAAGCGAGCCTTCAAGGAACGCACCGTGGACAAGGTCTACCACACCCTCGTGCAGGGCCTGCCCGACCCGCTGCGCGGCACCATTGACGCACCCATCGGCCGCCACCCCGGCAACGAATGGAAGTTCGCCGTGGTCGAAGACGGCCGCAACTCCATCACCCACTACGATGTGCTCGAAGCCTTCGGCCCCGCATCCCTGGTAGAGGTGCACCTAGAAACCGGACGCACCCACCAGATTCGTGTGCACTTCTCCGCGCTGCGCCACCCCTGCTGCGGCGACCTGACCTACGGCGCCGACCCGCGCTTTAGTGCCGAACTGGGTCTGACCCGCCAGTGGCTGCACGCGCACCGCCTAGGCTTCGACCACCCCGGTACCGGAGAGCGCGTGACCTTCACCAGCGAGTACCCGCTCGACCTGTCCTACGCGCTGACCGCTCTGCGCGAGGGTAAGGTTCAGCTCGGCTAGACAGCTCGGTTCGGCTAGACAGCTCGGTTCGGCTAGACAGCCCAGCTAGGTAGAGCCACCCGCGGGCTGCCGCACACAGCTTCACATTCACCGCCTATCCTCCAGCCCACACCTCCAGGAGATTCCCGTGGCAACCAAAGAATTTACGCACCTGCACGTGCACACCGAGTACTCCATGCTCGACGGTGCCGCGCGCCTGGGTGACCTATTCACCCACGCTAAAGAACTCGGCATGAAGTCCATGGCGACCAGTGACCACGGCTTCCTCTTTGGTGCCTTCGACTTCTGGCGCCAGGCTAAAGCGCACGACATCAAGCCCATCATTGGTGTGGAGGCGTACCTGACCCCCGGCACGCACCGCACCGACCGTTCGCGTGTGCGCTGGGGCGACGGCTCCCGCGACGACGTCTCCGGTGGTGGCGCCTACACCCACATGACCATGTGGGCTGAAACCACCGAGGGCATGCACAACCTGTTCCGTGCCTCCTCGATTGCGTCGCTGGAAGGTCAGCTGTACAAGCCGCGTATGGACCGCGAGGTGCTGCAGACCTACTCGAAGGGCCTGATTGCCACCACCGGCTGCCCTTCCGGTGAGGTTCAGACGCGCCTGCGTCTGGGGCAGTTTGACGAGGCGGTCCAGGCGGCGAGCGAATTCCGCGATATTTTCGGCAAAGATAACTTCTACTGCGAGGTCATGGACCACGGCCTGGACATTGAACGCAACGTCCAGGAGGATCTGCACCGCCTCGCCAAGAAGCTGAACCTGCCCTTCGTCGCCACCAACGACCTGCACTACACCCGCCAGGAAGACCACACCGCCCACGCGGCGCTGCTGTGCGTGCAGTCCGGCTCGACCCTCACCGATCCCAAGCGCTTCAAGTTCGACGCGGATAACTTCTACCTGCGCTCGGCAGAAGAAATGTACGCTCTGTTCGGTGACATTCCCGGCGCGTGCGAGAACACCCTCGAAATCGCTGAACGCTGCAACGTGGAGTTCAACACCAAGGCGAACTACATGCCGAACTTCCCCGTGCCCGAGGGTGAAAACGAGGAATCTTGGTTCGTGAAGGAGGTCGAGAAGGGCCTGCACTACCGCTTCCCGGACGGCGTGCCCGACAAGGTGCGTAAGCAGGCTGAGTACGAGGTGGGGGTTATTACCTCCATGGGCTTCCCCGGCTACTTCCTCGTGGTCGCCGACTTTATCAACTGGGCTAAGCGCAACGGTATTCGCGTGGGCCCCGGCCGTGGCTCCGGTGCAGGCTCCATGGTCGCGTACGCGATGCGTATTACCGACCTGAACCCGCTCGACCACGACCTGATCTTCGAGCGATTCCTCAACCCCGACCGCGTCTCCATGCCCGACTTCGATGTGGACTTTGACGATCGTCGCCGCGGCGAAGTCATCGACTACGTGACCGAAAAGTACGGTGAAGAGAAGGTCGCGCAGATCGTCACCTTCGGCACCATTAAGGCGAAGCAGGCGCTCAAGGACGCCTCCCGTGTGATGGACCAGCCATACTCGGTCGGCGAGCGCCTCACCAAGGCGATGCCGCCGGACGTCATGGGTAAGAACATCGCCCTGGCGAACGTGTACAACGAAGAGGATAAGCGTTACGCCGAGGCGGCAGATTTGCGCGCCCTCATCGAGGACCCGGTCGATAAGATCTACGGCCAGGTGTTCGAAACCGCGAAGGGCCTGGAGGGTCTGAAGCGTCAGTGGGGCGTGCACGCTGCAGGCGTGATTATGTCCAGCAAGGACCTCGTGGACGTGATCCCCGTGATGCGCCGCGAGGCCGACGGCCAGGTCATCACCCAGTTCGATTACCCCACCTGTGAGGGCCTGGGCCTGATCAAGATGGACTTCTTGGGTCTGCGTAACCTCACCATCATCTCTGATGCGGTGGAGAACATTAAGGCTAACCGAGGCATCGACCTGGACCTTGAATCCCTCTCGCTGGACGACCCGGAATCGTACCGTCTGCTGGCGCGCGGCGATACCCTCGGCGTGTTCCAGCTCGATGGCGGCCCGATGCGCTCGCTGCTCAAGCTTATGGAGCCCGAGGAGTTCGAGCACATTTCGGCAGTGTTGGCGCTGTACCGTCCGGGCCCGATGGGCGCGAACTCGCACACCAACTACGCTCTGCGTAAGAACGGTAAGCAGGAGATCGAGCCGATTCATCCCGAGCTGGAAGAGCCGCTGAAGGATATTCTGGACACCACCTACGGCCTTATTGTGTATCAGGAGCAGGTTATGGCGATTGCCCAGAAGGTCGCGAACTACACTCTGGGTGAGGCAGACCTGCTGCGCCGTGCGATGGGTAAGAAGAAGAAGGCGGAGCTGGATAAGCAGTACGCTACCTTCCACGACGGCATGATTTCTAACGGCTACTCTGAGGGCGCTATTAAGGCGCTCTGGGATATTCTGCTGCCGTTCTCTGACTACGCGTTCAACAAGGCGCACACGGCTGCGTACGGTCTGGTGTCGTACTGGACGGCGTACCTGAAGGCGCATTACCCGCAGGAGTACATGGCTGCACTGCTGACCAGCGTGGGCGATAACAAGGACAAGCTCGCGCTGTACCTGAATGAATGTCGCGCCATGGGCATTACCGTGCTCGCGCCGGATGTGAACGAGTCCACCCTGACCTTCGCCCCTGTCGGTGACGATATCCGCTTCGGTATGGGCGCGATCCGTAACGTGGGCGCGAACGTGGTCGAAGGCATGATTGCCGCCCGCGAGGAGAAGGGCCGCTACGAGTCCTTCAACGACTTCCTGAAGAAGGTGCCGCTGCAGGTGTGCAATAAGCGCACCATCGAGTCGCTCATTAAGGCGGGCGCTTTCGACGACCTGGGCCACACCCGCCGTTCGCTGTCCCTCATTCACGAGGCGGCAGTGGACGCGGCCGTGGCGGTCAAACGTAAGGAAGCGGCGGGTCAGTTCGACCTCTTCGGCTCCCTCGGAATGGATGACGCCCTGGGTGATGAGCTGACCGTGACCATCCCCGACGTGCCCGAGTGGGACCGCCGTGAGAAGCTGAACTTTGAGCGTGACATGCTGGGCCTGTACGTTTCGGACCACCCGCTGCGTGGTCTGGAGCGTGCGCTCTCGGATGCTGCAAGCCATTCGGTGCACGACATCATCGGTGAAGACTCGCACGTGCGCGACGGCGAAACCGTCACTATTGCGGGTATGCTCACCGGCGTTTCGCGCCGTATCGCCAAGTCCAGCGGTAACCAGTACGCCTCCGTGGAGCTGGAAGACCCCTCGGGCGCAACCATTACGGTCATGTTCTTCTCCCGCGCCTACGAGACGATGGGCGCCGCCCTTGCGGACGACCTCATCTGCTCGATTCGTGGCCGCGTGCAGCGCCGCGACGACGGCAGCGTGAACATGAGCGCGCAGGAAATGCAGATCCTGGAAATCAGCGATGACGGCCGCGCCGCACCCATCACCATCGTGGTACCCGAGTACCTGGTGACCGAGGCGAACCTGAAGGAGCTGAAGGAGACCCTGCGCGACCACAAGGGCACCGCGGATGTGCGCATGCTCGTGCGTACCCGCGATAAGGAGCAGCTGGTGCTGCTGGACCCGAGTGTGCGCGTGGAACCGAACCCGAGCCTCTTCGGTGAAATCAAGACGATTTTCGGTCCGAGCTGCATTCGACGCTAACAACGCACGCTAACAATGCACCCCCATGAGGGGAATGACAGGGTGGATTCTGCATAGCAGAGTCCACCCTGAGCGTATATTCACTCACAACATACGGTGTACCCGCTGTATATCACGGTAGAATAGGTATAAATATTCTTGAGCGCTGTATACGCGGGCGCCCCTAACGCCCAGCCAAGGAGAAACGAATGTACTGCCCCTATTGCAAGCACACCGACTCGCGCGTGGTGGATTCCCGCACCACCGATGACGGCGCCGCAATTCGCCGCCGCCGCCAGTGCACCTCCTGCGCTCGCCGCTTCACGACCGTTGAAACCACCACCATTTCGGTGATTAAGCGTTCGGGCGTGACCGAGCCCTTCGACCGTTCGAAGATTGCCGCCGGCGTGCGTAAGGCATGCCAGGGTCGCCCCGTGGGTGAGGACGATTTGGCGAAGCTCGCCCAGGAGGTTGAGGAGCTGATTCGTGCCCGCGGTCTGGCGGAGATTAACGCGCACGAGGTGGGTCTGACCATCCTGGAGCCGCTGTCGAAGCTGGACGCGGTCGCCTACCTGCGTTTTGCGAGCGTGTACCAGGCCTTTGAGAACCTTGAAGACTTTGAGGAGGCGATTGCGCGTCTGCGTGAGGACCGCATTGCCCAGTAACTAGCTAGCACAGTAACTGACTAGCACAGCCACTAGCTAACCCAGTAGCTAATGAGCTCAGCCGCCGCTACATGAGCGGCGGCATACAGAAGGGACCGCCTTCCGAATGATTCGGAAGGCGGTCCCTTCGTACGTATGTGAAGCGCTATCCGAGGCGGATAGCAGGAAGCAAGCCCTTACGCTTCGCCGCGGCGCTGACGCGGCCGCGGGTCAAGCAGGTTCAGGAAAACCTTACGCTTCGCCGCGGCGCTGACGCTCCGGCAGCATGCCGCCAGCCCACAGTGCCGCACCCACAATACCCGCGTTGTTACGCAGGGCAGCCATGACCATGGGGGTACGAATCTGATCCTCAAAGTAGGGCATGAACTTCTCCGGGTTCTTGGAGATGCCGCCGCCAATGATGAACAGGTCGGGGGAGAAGAGCATCTGTACGTGCTCGAAGTAGCGGTACAGGCGCTTGCCGTACTTCTTCCAGGACAGCTCGTGCACCTCGCGGGCACGAGCGGAAGCCTGAGACTCGGCGTTGTGGCCGTCAATCTCCAGGTGGCCCAGCTCGGTGTTCGGGATCAGCACGCCGTCGTTGATGAGGGCGGAGCCAATGCCGGTGCCCAGGGTGATGACAGCGATTAGGCCGTCACGGTTACGGCCCTGGCCGTAGGTTGCCTCAGCCAGACCGGCTGCGTCAGCGTCGTTGAGGCCGTAGACGGTGCGGCCGCCCAGAGCCTCGCTCATGACCTGTTCCAGGTCGGTGTTGATCCAGGAGTCGTCCACGTTCGCTGCGGAGAAGACCATGCCGTTCTTCACCACTGCGGGGAAGTCGATGCCGACAGCGGACTCGGGGTCCGGTGCCAGGTCGCGGCCCTGCAGCTCATCAACTACGCGGCGTACAACCTCAGCCACAGCCTCGGGGGTTGCAGGCTTGGGGGTATCAATGCGGAAGCGGTCGGACACGAGGTTACCGGTGCGCAGGTCGACGATGCCGCCCTTAATGCCGGTGCCTCCAATGTCCACACCAATCTGCAGGTCCTTGGGGGTGGGCGCGGGCAGCTCGGTGATGACGCCGGGTTCTGCGTAATCGCTCATGGTTTTCTCTCTTTCGCCCCGCCTACTGCCGTGCAATCGGGTGAGTGGGCGGGCTTGTCAGTGGGTGAATTGATATAAAAGTGAGGTGCTGGGGCTCGTATCTGCACAATACCTGCACAAGTAGGAAACCCAGAGGTCTGCGCTTTAGGGCAGAGTCAGGATGTCCGCACCGTCAGCGGTCACCACGAGGGTGTGCTCGAACTGCGCGGTGCGCTTGCGGTCGCGGGTGACCACGGTCCAGTCGTCGTCCCACAGGTCCCATTCGATGGTGCCGAGGGTCAGCATGGGCTCGATCGTAAAAATCATGCCCTCACGAATCTCGGTGTCGTAGGCGGGTGCCGCATCATAGTGGGGGATGATGAGGCCCGAGTGGAACTCACGGCCCACGCCGTGGCCGGTGTAGTCGCGGACCACGCCGTAACCGAAGCGAGCCGCATACTTCTCAATGACGCGACCAATCACGTTAATCTGGCGGCCGGGCTTCACAGCCTTAATCGCGCGATTCAGGGACTCCTCGGTGCGCTCAACCAGCAGGCGGGACTCTTCGTCCACGTTGCCGACGAGCAGGGTCTTGTTAGTGTCGCCGTGCATGCCGTCAAGGTACGCGGTGACGTCCAGGTTGAGGATGTCGCCGTCCTCCAGCACGGTGGTGTCCGGAATACCGTGGCAGATGACCTCGTTCAGGGAGGTGCACACGGACTTCGGGTAGCCGCGGTAATCCACGGTGGAGGGGTACGCGCCGTGGTCACAAATGTATTCGTGGACCAGCACGTCAATCTCGTCGGTGGTGGTGCCGGGCACGCAAATCTTGGATGCTTCAACAATGGCGCCTGCCGCAATCTTGCCGGCTGCGCGAACCCGCTCAACTTCCTCGGGGGTGTACATGTTCGAGTCGTTACCCTCGTTAGCGGTGGGCTTACCCACGTACTCGGGGCGAACAATGTGCGAGGGGACCGGGCGCATCGGGCTGACGCGTCCGGGGGTCAGGCAACCGACGGGTGCACGACCGGGCTCTGCGGGAAGATTATGCGAAGTATTCGTTTTGGTTGAAGACATAGTTTCATCTTACCGGGCGTGGGCGGTTTGTGTCCCTTGCGGAGGCGCTAAAAAGCGGCGGATACATAAGCCGTACCTTTTTCCCAGATTGTGAATAAAATTCCATACACCCTAGCGGCAAAACCGCGCGGCGGGGAGCGGAGGAGAAGACATGAGAAAAGGGGAGGAACGCCGCGAGAAGCTTCGCCCGCCTCATTGCCACGAACCTGGGCGCGTGAGATGCTAGACATACTGACTCAATACCGTCGAAGGAGAACCCATGAGCGAGAAGAAAAGCCACCTGAGCGAAGCCATCGAATCGGCGGTCGAAAAGACCCTGAACTCCGCAGCTGACGCAACCAGCCCGCACGCTGACGAATACTGGTACAACCTCGCCACCGGTGAGGTTGAGCGCGGCCAGCAGAGCGCCGTCACCTCACTGTGGGGCCCCTTCAAGACCTACGAAGAAGCCGCCCACGCCATGGACCGCGCCCGCGAACGCAACGAGGCATGGGAGAAGGACGGCGGCCTGCTCTAAAGCCCAGCGAACGTTCTGCACGTATGCCTCTAATAGAGGCGTCTAACAGAGGCAGAAAAATAGATACAGCAAGACCCCCGCACCCGGAACACCGGATACGGGGGTCTTTCTTCTCAAGCTTTTCTTCTCAGCCTAAAGCCTACTCAAAAGTGTGCTCAGCCGCCGGGAACTCACCCGAACGAACCTGCTCACGATAAGCACGCGCAGCATCCTCCATGATCTGGCCAACCTGCGCAAACTGCTTCACAAAACGCGGCACGCGACCGGAACGAACACCCATCATGTCCTGCCACACCAGCACCTGACCGGTGGTCACATTCGAGGCACCAATACCAATAGTCGGCACAGTGCCCACCGCCTCATCCACCAGCTGCGCAGTCTGGGCAGTCACCATCTCCATGAGCACGCAGAACGCACCAGCCTCAGCCAGCGCCACCGCATCCTCACGGACACGCTCAGACGCATCGCCGCGGCCCTGCACACGGAAACCACCCAGGGCATGCTCCGACTGCGGGGTGAAACCAACATGCGCCACCACCGGAATACCGGTACGCACCAGGGCACGAACCCACTCAGCCATCGAAGCATCCGCCTCAATCTTGACCGCGTGCGCGCCGCCCTCCTTCATGAGGCGAACCGCGCTCGCCACCGCCTGCTGCGGCGACTGCTCGTAGGAGCCAAACGGCAGGTCTGCGACCACCATGGTGCGGGATGCACCGCGAGAAACCGCCGCAACCAGCGGAATCATCTCATCCAGGGTAATGGTCAGGGTCGATTCGTAACCGAGCACCACATTCGCCGCAGAATCGCCAACCAGCAGCATGTCGATGCCGGCACGGTCAAAAATCTGCGCCGTCAGGGCGTCGTAGCAGGTCAGCATGGAGAACTTCTGCCCGGTCGCCTTAGCCTGCGCCAGGTGAACGGTACGAACCTTCTTGACGGTGTCCAGGTCAAAAGGCTTCGACGCAGAAGCAGTCGCGGGAGCCGCCGCGGAGGTAGCGGCAGGCTGTGCCGCGTAGGGCGAAGAGATCTCGGAAGAACGCTCAGTAGTCATGCTGACTATTCTAACCCTGCACGGCTCCAACCTGGCGTACCGCTCACCCCGAACCTAGTTCCAGATGAGGTTAATGTAGTAGGTCGGGAACGACGCAGCGGCGTTCTTATTCATCAGCTCCGGAATAGCGGAAGAAGCATCACTAAACTCACGCGGCAAATCGCGCTGAATGAGCGCCTGCTGCACCAGAGCATCCCAATACAGCTGCGTAATCGAGTAGGTGCAGACTTCCTTCACGACGTCCTCCGCGTAGGACTCCCACGCCGTCCTCGCCGCATCAGCCGTCTTTGTTGCATCATCAGCGCCGAAGAAACCCTCGTAGCCCTGAGCTAGACCCGTATCGCAGGCGCTCACCGCGTTCTTCGCGTACTGCAACCAGTAGCTGCGGCTCAACTCATCGGTAGTGTTGAACGTAAACGCCTCGTAGTCCGCCTTCAGCAGGGCGTAAGACGCCTGAATAGAACCGGCAAGCGGGGCGTGCGAAGAGAAGACAATAACGTCCAGAAGAGCGGCAATGTACTCCATCTGCGCCTTCTCGTACGCAATACCGGACGGCTGAACCGGGCCAGAATGCATCTGCACCAGCGCCTCCACCGCGTTCAGGAAACGCTCAATGTCGGCGGTCGCCTTCACCATCAGATTCAGCAGACGCTGAACACACTGATAATCCTCAGAAATCTGCGAGAACAAACCGTAGGACAGGATGCCGCGCTCCGAAGCCGCCGCCGCCAGAATCTGGCTCGTTAGACGCTGGCTCTCCGCCTCAGCCTTCGCAACAGTCAACAGCAGGGCACCGCAATATGCCAGGGCGCGACCATCCACCAGCTGAGGCTGCTGCTGATGCAACGGCAGAAGACGCTCATGAAGCTGACGGAAAATCGCGCTCTGCATCAGAGCCTTCTTGCCCAGCTCCTCAGTCTTCAACAGCACGGTATCCGCCGAGAAATCACGCGGAACAAGACGGCGCGCATCCGGCGCAGTAAACGGCGAATAGGGGCGACCCATCACCGGATGCAACAGCGACATCGTGGTAAACAGCGAAAAACGAGCCGCCACCGGCCCCAGCGAATCCGGGTAGTTCGGCGCATCCGGCGCGTTGACACGCTCCGTGCACAGCGTCAGCCAGGTCTGCTCCACCGCCCGATCAGACGCAATGCCAACACCCATACCCAGGATGCTCTCACCGAACGCCTCCGACGGAAGCTTACCGGGGTTCATGGCACGCGCCTGCATGAGCGCCACAGCCAGCTCCACCGTATAGTTCGCGCGGCGCTTCTTGCCCGCCTCATCAAGGTGCTGGAACGGACGCATGCCCGCAATCTTCTGACCGCGCGCCAGCGTATGTAGCTCCTTATTCATGGCGAACTGCTGCGGGTTACGCTGCATCATCTTCGACACCTCGTAAGCGCTCTTACGGTTCAGCTTCTCACGGCGCTGAGCACCCTCAGCCGACAGCGCATCATACTTGCCGCGGCTTGCGTGAACATACCAGGCACGAAGTAGCTGAAGCGGCAGGAAGAAGAAAGTGTACTTCCACGACCACGTGAAGAGCAGGATCGGAATGACCGCCATCGACCCCACGCGCCCCGTATAACCGAGCCAAAGAAGCTCTACAAACGCACCCACCACCGCAAAGAGTGCCACGGTGCGAGTCCTAAACGCCACGCGGGAGGGGCGATCCAGCAGGTAGGTCGCACCACCGGTCTTGCTGTTCTTCATGACTGTCGGGCCAAAGACCGCAACCGCAAAAAGGCAGACCAGGTACAACACCAAGAAAACAATGGGGGCGGCAATAAGTAGTAGCCACTCAAGCCCGGTGGGGTCAGCGGCAACCAGCGTGCTTGCCGCTAGAGGAATCTGTGCGGGCGCCACCTGTGCGGGCAGCGCCTGCGAAGCTGATGAGAGAAGAACGGAATGTAGCATACCCCCATTATCGCAAGGCGACCCCGACCACGCCCCACGAACCGTCATCTGCTAGGTATCTGAACACAACCCGCACCGCAGAAAAAGCGGAGGCCCCGATACCGCCCAGAATCTGATACCGTGCCGCAAGAACGAGACACGAGCGAGAATTTACACAAACGAAACCTCCCACCCGCGCGACGCACAGCAGAACCCGATAGGCTAGATAACAACAGGACACACGCCGGGGCAAGGAGGCGCCAGCACCGCTGGTACACAACCCGCCGCAACCCCCTTGGAAACCCCAAGGGACATGCAGGACCTTCCGCAACAGGGTCTTCCTCACCTCGGCAACAAATTTAGCGCGCCTCCGCCACCCACAGACGGGTACCACGCGGATGCGCGCCCGCACCGAGAGGGCAACTCATGGACCGTCAACAGGAATTCGTACTGCGCACCATCGAAGAGCGCGACATCCGCTTCATCCGCCTCTGGTTCACCGACGTGGTCGGCACCCTCAAATCCGTTGCGCTCGCACCGGCTGAAGTAGAAAGCGCCTTCGATGAGGGCCTGGGCTTTGACGGATCCTCGATTGAGGGTTTCTCCCGCATCTACGAATCCGACATGCTGTTGCAGCCGGACCCCTCCACCTTCCAGATCCTGCCCTGGCGCGGCGAGGAAGACTACACCTCCCGCATGTTCTGTGACGTGCTCACCCCCGACGGTGAGATTAGCGCCTCCGACACCCGCGGCGTGCTCAAGCGCGTGCTCAACAAGGCAGCGGAGATGGGCTTCACCTGCTACACCTCACCTGAAATTGAGTTCTACCTGCTCGAATCCTCCAAGCTCGGCGCCGACGGATTCCCCGTGCCCGTGGATCACGAATCCTACTTCGACCACACCCCCGGCGGCATCGTGCAGGACTTCCGCCGCAAGGCAGTGACCATGCTCGAAGAAGTCGGCATCTCCGTCGAATTCAGCCACCACGAAACCGGCCCCGGACAGAACGAAATCGACCTGCGCCACGCCGACGCCCTGCAGACCGCCGATAACGTCATGACCTTCCGCACCGTCATCAAGGAAGTCGCCTACTCGCTCGGCATGTACGCAACCTTCATGCCCAAGCCCTTCACCAAGTACGCCGGCAGCGGCATGCACACCCACTTCTCCCTCTTCGAAGGCGACACCAACGCATTCTTCGAAGCCGGTGCCGAATACCAGCTGTCCAAGACCGCACGCCACTTCATCGCCGGTGTGCTCAAGCACGCCCCCGAATTCACCGCGGTCACCAACCAGTTCATCAACTCCTACAAGCGTCTCTGGGGCGGCGGCGAAGCACCCTCCTACGTCTCCTGGGGCCACAACAACCGCTCCGCCCTCGTGCGTGTGCCCCTGTACAAGCCGAACAAGATGCAGTCCGCCCGCATCGAGTACCGCGGCCTGGACTCGGCGTCGAACCCGTACCTCGCCTACGCGGTGATTCTCGCCGCAGGCCTGAAGGGCATCGAAAACGAGTACCCGCTCATGCCCGCCGTGACCGAAGACCTCGCCGCCATGACCAACGCCGAACGCCGAGCCATGGGCTACAACCCGCTGCCGGCGTCCCTGCGTGAAGCCATCAATATCACCGAAGAATCCGAGTTCATGGCAGAGGTTCTGGGCGAGCAGGTCTTCGAGCAGTTCCTGCGCAATAAGCGCGCCGACTGGGACCAGTACCAGGCTCAGGTGACCCCGTACGAGCTCAAGCACAACCTCGGAATCCTCTAAATGAGTAACCGCTGACAGCCTCAGGGCGGTACCCGCTACCGGTAACACGCCGGCGGGTACCGCCCACAGGTCTATCAAATGCACCTATTGGCTGCACCGTTCACCGCCGATTTTTAGCCGCCGATTTTTGCTGGCGAAATTTATACTTTCCACCCCGGATCTACTCTCCACCCACAGTTCTTTCCCCAGTTCTCTACCCACGGTTCTCACGCTATGACTGACAGCTCCCACTACCCGGCCACCGGGCTCATCCGCATTATCGACCCCGCCAAAGAACCCAAACCGCTCACCGATATCGCCCCCGACGCACTCGACGATGAGCAACGCGCCGAAGCCGAACGCAAAGCTCAGCTACGCCTGCGCACCCGCATGATTGCCACCGGCTTCCACGACCCCTCCAAGGCAGAACGCTGGCTCAACGCACCCGAACTGAAGCACGTCTCGCAGGATGCGCTCTTTGCCGGGCTACGCCTCGCGCCCTCACCGGATATTGCCCTGCCCGCCCTCGTGCGCCTCATCGAGAAGCACCCGGCGGTCGCCGAACGCGCCAACCGCGGCGACAAAGAATTCGGCATGTACCGCCTGCTTGGCGCATCCCAGGCGATTGGCGATTTTCTCTACCGCCGCCCCGAACACATTGACCCGCTCTTCGACACGCAGGTGTACCCGGCTGAGAGCGCGCTGATTCGCTCCCAGCACCCGGCGTCGATTCTGCCGGAAACCGACGGGGAATTCCTGACCCCCATCGCACCGCTGGACACCCCCTACCGCCGCGATATCCTCACCGCCCTCGGCACCGACCCCCACGCGGAGCGTCCGCGCGCTGCCGCCGAACAGACCGGCAAAGACGGCTACGTGACCCTGCGCGTTGCCTACCGCGCCGCCCTGGCGCGCATCGCCCTGCTCGACGTGTGCTGTGAAGACCCGGTCGAAATGATGCCCACCATCGGTCGTCACCTCGCCGATTTGGCTGCCGCCGCGCTGGAGGGCGCGCTCGCCATTGCGCGCACCGAAGTGGCGGAGGGACTGGGTCCCGGTCTGGCGGCTCCTCGCCGAGGCGAAGCCGTAGACGCCCTGGACTTGGCAATTATCGGCATGGGCAAGTGCGGTGCCCGCGAGCTGAACTACATCTCTGACGTTGACGTGGTGTACGTGGTTGCACCCGTGGAACCCGCCGCCGCTGGTGCTGCGCCTTATGCCGGGGCAGAGGGGGAGAGCGCCCCGCTCAAGCTCACCGAGAACGAATGTTCCACCATCGGCACGGAGCTCGTGCACGCCCTCACCCGCGCCATCATGGGCCCCGCACCCGAACCCGCCCTCTGGGAGGTCGACGCGAACCTGCGCCCCGAAGGTAAGGACGGCCCGCTCGTTCGCACCGTCGAATCCTACGTTCAGTACTACAAGCGCTGGGCAGAAAACTGGGAATTCCAGGCTCTACTCAAGGCACGCCCCATCGCCGGTTCGGCGCAGCTGGGCGCCCGCTACGCCCGCGCAATCGACCCCTTCGTGTGGGAGTCCGCCGCCCGTGAATCCTTCGTGGAATCCGTGCAGGCGATGCGCGCCCGCGTGACCGACAATATTCCCTCGAACCAGGTGGACCGCCAGATTAAGCTGGGCCCGGGCGGCCTGCGTGATATTGAGTTCACCGTGCAGCTGCTGCAGCTCGTGCACGGTCGAACCGACCCCGCCGTGCGCACCAAATCCACCGTGGATTCCCTCGCGGCGCTGACCGCCGTCAGCTACATTAGCCGCACCGACGCCGAAGCATTCAGCCGCGACTACAAGAAGCTGCGCGTGCTCGAGCACCGCATCCAACTGCAACAGCTGCGCCGCACCCACCTGATGCCCGAAAAGGACGCCGAACAGCGCGCCCTCGCCCGCTCAATCCTCTCCCCGGAACGCAACGGCACGCTCTCCGCCGAGCAGATGCTCAAGGCATGGCAGAAAATTAAACGGAACGTCCGTTCACTGCACGAGCGGATCTTCTTCCGCCCGCTGCTCGCCGCCGTCTCCACGCTCAGCCGCGACGAAGTGGTGCTCAGCGAACAGGCGGCACAGGACCGCCTCGCAGCCCTCGGCTACCGCGACCCGCGCGGCGCCATGCGCCACATCAAGGCACTCACCACGGGACTTTCCCGCAGTGCAGACATTCAGCGTCACCTCATGCCCGTGCTACTGGGCTGGTTCGCCCGCGGTGTGGATGCGGACGCCGGCCTGCTTGGATTCCGCATCGTCTCCGAATCGCTCGGCAGCACCAGCTGGTACCTGCGCATGCTCCGCGACTCGCCCGCAGCCGCCGAACGCCTCAGCCAGCTGCTCTCCAGCTCACGCCCCATGACCGACCTGCTCGAGGACGCTTCCGCCTCCATCGCCTGGCTGGACAAGGTTGCCGACCTCAAACCGCTGGGGGAGGAGGCGCTTGCTTCCGAGGTTTCCTCCCTGCTGGCACGCCACGAGGACGCCGCCGAGGCGATGCGCGCCGTGCGTTATATGCGTCGGCGTGAGACCCTGCGCACCGCCATGGGGTGGACTCTGGGCATTGCGACTATTGAGGATACCTGCGCTGGTCTTGCCGCCATTGACGAGTGCACAATCGGTGCGGCGCTGCAGATTGCCCTGCGTGAGCTCCAAGCGGCACCGGAAGGCGCTGAACCCGCCGAAGCTGAGGAGACAGCGGGGGAGAAGCTACTCACCCGCATCGCCGTCATCGGCATGGGCCGCCTCGGCGGCGCCGAGAACGGCTTCGGCTCCGACGCGGACGTCATGTTCGTGCACGAACCCCTCGACGGCGCAGACGAGGACGCCGCACAGGAACAGGCGGCACGCATTGTCAACCGCACCCTGGCGCTCCTCAAGCAGCCCGTCAAGCCCGCCATTCGTGCCGAACGGCCCCTCGAAGTGGACGCCGACCTGCGCCCCGAAGGCAAGCAGGGCGCTATCGTGCGCTCGCTGGACTCCTACCGCTCCTACTACGAGCGATGGGCGGAAACCTGGGAATTCCAGGCGCTCGCCCGCGCCCGCCCCATTGCCGGCGACGAGGAGCTCGGACGTGCTTTCGTGGAGCTCATCGACCCGTACCGCTACCCGGCAACTTTCACGCCCGAACAGGTGCAGCAGATTCGCCGCATGAAAGCGCGCGTTGAGAACGAACGCATGCCACACGGTGCCGACCGCACCCGCCAGCTCAAGCTCGGCCGCGGCGGCCTCTCTGACGTGGAATGGCTGGTCCAGCTCGTGCAGCTGCGCCACGCGCACGCCGTGCCGGGGCTACGAACCACCTCCACCCTGAAGGCGCTAAACGCCGCGGTTGAGGCGGGGCTGGTCGAGGCTGCGGACGCTGAAATCCTCAGTGGCGCCTGGCTGCTTGCCACGAAGATCCGCGGCGGCAACGTACTGCGCGGCGTGCGCCAATCCGACACCCTACCCTCGGGACGCGCCGACTTGGAAGCAATCGCCCGCTGGTGCGGATACCCCGCCGGCAGCGCACGCGCCCTCGAAGAGGACTACCTGCGCCAAACCCGCAACGCCCGCAAGGTCTACGAACGCCTCTTCTTCGAAGAGCTCTAAAAAGATTCCAGAAAAACATGGGCCTGGCGTATTTGCCGGTGCGGATTTCATAGAGGAGGGGCGGGGAACCAGGTTCCCCACCCCTCCTTTTCGTGTCCTTGCGAAAAATTTTGCGGACGTTCTGCAGACATCGTGGAGGACATCGTGTGCCCGCTGCTGCCCTCACGGGAACAGTAACCACCCCAAAACCCCAAAAATGTGACCGGCACCATGAAAATAAATTTTGCTCGCGCACCTCAAAAACGAGCCCAAATACACCGTTCTGCCCCGGAAACATGCGGAACACAAGGCATTCTGCAAAGGATTTGGCAAACACTCAAAAACCCCGTATAGTATTTACCTGTCAGCACGACGGAGCGAAAAACTCCAACGGAATGATTCAAATTGAATACGCTGATATGCGGTTGTAGCTCAGTTGGTAGAGCACCACCTTGCCAAGGTGGATGTCGCGAGTTCAAGTCTCGTCAACCGCTCGTAAGGACTCCAAGAGTTCGAACGCGTTCCCTCGTGGAGCGTATGCGGTGAGGTGGTCGAGTGGTTAGGCAGCGGCCTGCAAAGCCGTGTACGCGGGTTCGAATCCCGTCCTCACCTCGCAACAAAACAACTGTTTTGTGAGCGCGATTGGCGCAGCGGTAGCGCGCTTCCCTGACACGGAAGAGGTCACTGGTTCGATCCCAGTATCGCGCACAAATGAAGCCCTGATTCTTCGGAATCAGGGCTTTTGTGTTTAACTTTTTAGTTTTGGTTTAGGAGGGATGGTGCCCTCCTTGTTCCTACAGGGGACCCGCCCTCGCTTCGCTTCGGGCACCCTGATGTCACTGCGGAGGACACCATTCCCTCCACTTCGTAAATAAAACACCCAGCCTCAGATTAGTAAGCGCAGGGCTTGTGTGCGCGATACCGGCATAACGAACTTAAAGGGGAGAGGGGCTGTCGCTCTTTCAGTCTTTTGCTGGCTCCGCCAAATAGGTGGGTTGAAATTGCGGCTTAGCGCCGCACCTTCCGAAAGCGACATCAGGGTGCCCGCACGGGCGCTCTCCGCAACGAAGCAAGGAAGAGCGGAGCGTCCGGGCGTGGCGGGTTCCCCTGCAGGAGCGCAGGAAGGGAGCGGCGCGGAAGCCTATACACCTCCAACGTGACCAAATGCTTTGCACACAGTACCCACCTCCGATACCCTAATGGAGGAAATCTACACTCACAGATACACCGCCGTATCACAAAGGAACACCCATGAAATTCCTCAAAGGGCTCGGCCTCTTCTTCGCCGTATGCCTCGCCTTCTCCCTCTGGTACGTCATCCTTGGCGTCGTCATCATCGTGCTCATCGCGGGCATCATCATGACCATCCGCAAAAACCGGTACTTCGCAACCCCCGAATTCCAGACGCACCGGCAACGCACCGCCACACTCGCCAGCGAATACAACGAAGTCGCCAGCTACGTACACGACATCTACACCCACGGAATCTACGAACTCGGTGCCTCCACCAACGGTATGTACAGCCACCTCGCCACCGTCGAAGTTCAACAACCCAAAACCTGGCAGACGCTGCTGCGGAAGAAACCCGAAGAACGCCACCCGCACGTCTACAACTCCTCAAAACAGGTCGTTCTCGAAGCCGAGCGGGACCCCATCGGCAGCCTCACCAAATACTTCCACATCGAAGCGGACCTGCAAACCCTCAAGGACGTGCAGCGGCTTTCTGACGATATTGCGCGCCTCGAAAACGCGGTCGACAACGTGCGACGCCGCGAAGACGACATGCTCGCACACATCAACCCGCCCCACTTCATCACCAAGCACTACGCCGGCGAGTTCTGGAACAAACTCAACGTCTGCCACGTAGGGCTGACCGTGCCCTACCCCGTCTACCGGTTCGAATACACCTCACCCAATGGCAAAGAAAATCGTGCCGTCACCGTCACCCTCGACACCCCAACCCTTGACGCGCTCTCCGAAACCCTGGAACGCAAAATACGCTGGGCATGGCCCGAAGGCGGCAAACGCACCCTCATGACCGCCCAACTGCGCCAACGCATCAAAGAACGCGACAACTACACCTGCCAAAACCCCGGATGCGGCAACTCCATCATGCGTGAACGAATCCTCATCCTAGAGGTCGTCCACAAGATTCCGCTATCCGAAGGCGGCAACAACGAGCCCGAGAACCTGCAGACCCTCTGCTGGCGTTGCGTACGCGGACGGAACCTGCGGCTCGCATAAAGCCGCACCTTCCGAAAGCGACATCAGGGTGCCCGCCCGGGCGCTCTCCGCAGCGAAGCAAGGAGAAGCGGATCGTCCGGGCGTGGCGGGTTCCCCTGCAGGAGCGAAGGAAGGGAGCGGCGCGAGATGCCCAAGAGCTCCCATACTGTGCTCGAGCTAGGGATTTATGTTAAAGCTGAGGTTCAAGGTATGCTTTTCCTCAGCGTCCGGGCGCAGGCCTACAGGCTCCCGCATCCGCACCACAAACACATCACCCCACCTAAATAAAGGGCATACCATGTCTACATCCCTGACCCGCCGCAAGCTCGTCGCTGGTGCAGCCTGGGCGGCACCCGTCGTCGCAGCCTCCGCAACCATCCCCTCCTACGCAGCGTCCGTCGCCGCTACGAACGACTGCATCCTGGCAGCTAGCCCGGCGTACAACATCTCCGGCACCGAAGAAGGCACCAAGACCGTTCAGAGCTTCGCCGTGCCCGACAACGTCCACAAGCTCCGCTTCGAGCTGGTCGGCGGCGCAGGCGGCACCAACAACCGCATGACCCCCGCCGGCTCCGGCGCGAAGGTCAGCGGCATCATCGCCGTCACCCCCGGCTCCACCGTGCAGATTATCGCCGCAGCAGGCGGTATCGGTGACGGCTCCCTCACCCCCACCGCCGGTGGTGAAGGTTACGGCAACGGCGGCTCCGTACCCGCCTACACCATCCCCGCCACCATCACCGCGCAGGTCGACGCCAAGTACGCGGACCCGGCAAACTCCAAGACCCAGGCGTACGCTGCATCCGGCGGCGGCTCCTCCGCACTGCTCATCGACGGCACCGTAATCGCTGTGGCTGGCGGCGGTGGCGGCGCGGGCATGACCACCTCCGGCGTGTCCTACGCAGACCCCTGGTACTCCAACCTCAACGGCCAGATCGACGCAGGCGTGGCACCCCTCGGCTCGGATGCATCTCCGCAGTTCGACGCGGCGGGTAGCGCCTCTGCAGCGGCAGGCTCCAACGGCACCCCCGGCTACGAAATCTACAAGGCTGAACGCTCCAAGGTCCTGACCTACAACTCCGGTTTCGGCGGCGCGGCGGGCGTGGGCGGTGCAGGCGGCGCGGCAGGCACCCTGCCGGTCAGCGGCCCCATCATCGGCTTTGAAACCACCAACAACCAGGTGCTGTTCAGCCAGTTCGTCGCCGGCAACGCGGGCACGAACGGCTTCGCGGGCAATGGCGGCGACGGTGCGGGCGCATACTCCTACCAGCTGGATGAGAACCCCGCCAGCGTGCACGAGAAGGGCACCTACGAGGACCGCAGCTGGGACCTGGACATCTACAACGACGAGGGCGCGTACGCGCAGAACTTCAACGGCTACCAGTCCGTGGTGTCCGGTGGTGGCGGCGCAGGCTACGGAGGCGGCGGTTCCGGCGCGGCACAGTCCGTCTCCTCGATTGTGCTGACCCAGAAGTGGCTGAACAGCCCGACTGGCGTGCGTCAGGGCATTGGCTACACGATGCAGGGCGGCGCAGGTGGCGCGGGCGGCTCGTACCTCGCCCCGTCGGTGAGCGAGGGTGCGATTGTTTCGGCTGAGAACGCGCCGCAGTGGATGCGCGAGCGCAGTAACGGTTCGGTGACGGTGACTTTCTGCGAGGCGGCTGCCTAACCGTTTCTCACGCTGAGAGGCGGTGTTCGTCCTCGCTCCTACACGCGTATAGGTGCGCCGCATGTTTCCTCCGCGCCTACGCAGGGGC
>NZ_KV795256.1:241741-258535 GCF_001808955.1 Rothia sp. HMSC078H08 | reverse complement strand
TCCGTGTGACACCCTGAGGGCGCTTCCGGAAAACACGGCTGCACCTGTAACGCAAGCAAAGAGCCCCCACACGAGGTGATCGTGTGGGGGCTCTTTGCCGTTCACAGCACAAGCTGAGGTGGGAACCTACCGCGGACAGGCGGTGTCGTCCGTAGCGACATCAGGGTGCCCGAGCTCTGCGAGGGCGGGTGCCCCTGTAGGAGCGAGGACGAACACCGCCATCCGCACAACCCGTACTCTCGCAAGCTAACGCTTGATAGCGTCTAGCGCCTCACGCTGAGCCTTCGCAATGCGCTTCTCAGACACCGTGTAGGCGGTACCGAGCTCCTGGGCGAAGAAGCTGACGCGCAGCTCCTCAATCATCCAGTTCACGCGGCGGAGCGCATCCGGCACGATGGTGCCTGCCGGTAGCGACTTGACCGCGTTATCGTAGGAATCCTCAAGATCCTGCACCGTGAGCATCAGCTGGTTGTCGCGGTGTAGGTTCGGGCCGAGCTTCGTCAGGCGCACCTGGGCGGCCTTCAGGTAACGCGGCAGGTGAACCAGCTGGTCGTAGCCGGTCTGCGCCACGAACCCGGGGTAGACCAGGTTCTCCATCTGAGCCTTCACGTCGGAGACGGCGTGCATGGTCGTCAGCGAGGTTGCCTTTTTGATTGCCTTCTTCAGCGCGGTGGCTTCGGAGAGGATTTCGGCGACGAGCTTGGTCACGTCGAAGACCGTCTCGATGAGTTCGGCGCGCACGTGCTCGTAGAGTTCGCTGTATTCGGCGTGCGTGAAGATGGGGGTGTGCGGCACGAGGTGGTCGAGCGCCGCGACGGTGCAGTCGCGAATGAGTTCGTCGATGGAGCCGTGCGGGTTCTGCGTGAAGACGATTTTCTCCTTGTGGGAGAGGTGTTCGCTCACGTAGCGCACGGGCGAGGGCACCTGCAGTTGGAGCAGGCGGATGATGCCGCGACGCTGCGCGTGCAGCTGCTCTGCTTCGGTGGGGAAGATGCGCAGACCCACGCTAGAGCCTTCGTCCACGAGGGCGGGGTAGCCGTTAACCGCCTGGGTCGCGATGATGCGCTGTACCTTGCGGGGGATGGCTCCGTCCGGGAACATGTCGGCGGGGAAGGCAGTGAGGCCGGTGACCTCGCGTACTCCGCCGGATGCACCCGCCTCGGCCTGGGTGCCCTTCGCCGGGTTCTTCGCGCCCTTTGCGCTGCCCGGACGAGCGGAGCCACCCGAGTTGCCCGAGCCGCCTGAGTTGCCTGATCCACCCTGCGCGAGCGCAACCATCTTCGCCATGGCCTCGTCGGATGCGCCGAGCGAGTCGGCGAGGGCGCTGCGAATCTCCTTGTGTAGCTGCTGCTGCAGGGCTCGCAGGTCCTTGCCCTCACCCAGGATTTTGTTGCGGGTGTTGCGCACCTGGAAGCCCATCTTCAGGTGCTCGGGCACGGCGTCCCAGTTGAAGGCTTCGGGTTCGACGACCACGCCGCGCAGGCGGCGCAGTACGAGCGCGAGGGAGGGGAGCAGCTCGTCGGTTGCGGGGGAGTAGTCTTCCTCGAGGGCGGCGCAGGCGGCGCGCGCCACGTCGGGTGCGGGCACGAAGTTGCGTCGAATCGCCTTGGGCAGCGACTTGATGAGCGCGGTCACGAGCTCGTGGCGCAGGCCGGGAATCTGCCAGCGGAACGGTTCGGGGCTCAGCTGGTTGAGGAAGAGAATCGGCACCTGCACGGCCACACCGTCGCGCTTGGCGGCTTCGGTGCGGGCGCCTCCTACACCTGCGGTGGGGGCGTATTCGTAGCGCAGGTCCAGGGTGAGTTCGCCGCTGTCGGTGCGCTGCACCCACTGGCGGGGGAACTGGGAGTCGTCGTAGTCGGCAGCTTCCTCGTTGATGAGCTTTTCGGGGTTGAAGTCCAGGTAGTTGTCGTCTTCGAGGCGTGCCTGCTTCCACCACTTGTCGAAGGCGCGCACGTCGGTGACGTGGGCGGGGATGCGGGCGTCGTAGAAGGCGAAGAGCACGGAGTCGTCCACGCGCAGGTCGCGGCGGCGCAGGCGTGCTTCGAGTTCTTCGACTTCGGCGAGGGCGCGCTGGTTGCGCAGGTAGAACTTGTGCTGGGTGTGCCATTGGCCTTCGACGAGGGCGGACTGGATGAACAGTTCGCGGGCTGCGGCGGCGTCCACGCGGGCGTACTGCACGGGGCGGTCGGCGTAGATGGTCAGGCCGAAGAGGGTGCCCTTGGCGTAGGCGACGGCCGCGCCAGAGCTGAGGGACCAGTGCGGTTCGGAGTATTGCACGCTGATGAGGTGCTTGCCGACCTCTTCGATCCACTGCGGTTCGATGGCGGCGTTGGTGCGCGCCCATAGGCGGGAGGTTTCGACGAGTTCGGCGGAGAGCACCCAGTCGGGCCCCTTCTTGAACAGGCCGGAGCCGGGGAAAATCGCGAACTTGGTGCCGCGCGCGCCGAGGTATTCGCGGGGGCCGCGAGTACGTCCCTTGGAGTCCTTCTCGCGTTCTTCTTTGACGCCCACGTGCGAGAGCAGGCCGGTGAGCAGGCTCTTGTGGATGTCTACCTCGTGCGCGGAGGCGTTAATATCGCGACCGCCGCTGGCGTGAATGTTGGCGGTTCGGCCCATTTCGCGCAGCTGGGCGAAGAGGTCCTGCCATTCGCGGATGCGCAGGTAGTTGATGAACTCGCGGTGGCACATCTTGCGCAGCTGCGAGGAAGAGAGCGCCGCCTGCTGCTCGTTGATGTAGTCCCAGAGCAGCAGGAAGGAGGAGAAATCGGAGGTGTCGTCGACGAAGCGGGCGTGCATCGCGTCGGCTTCTGCGCGCACGTCGGCGGGGCGTTCGCGCGGGTCCTGGATGGTCAGGGCGGCGGCGAGCACCATCATTTCCTTGGCGCAGTTGCGGCGGCCGCCCTCGATAATCATGCGGGCCAGGCGCGGGTCCACGGGGAAGGCCGCCATGGCTCGGCCGATGGCGGTGAGGGTTGCGCTGTTGTTACCGCCTCGTCCCTTGCGGCGGGTACGTTCGGTGAGCGCGCCGAGTTCGCGCAGCAGGTTCACGCCGTCGTTAATGGCGCGGGACGCGGGCGGTTGCACGAACGGGAAGCGCGAGATGTCGCCGGGTTCGCGCACCACGCCGATGGCGATCATCTGCAGGATGACGGCGGCGAGGTTGGTGCGCAGAATTTCGGGGTCGGTGAACTCGGGGCGCGAGTTGAAGTCTTCCTCGGAGTAGAGACGGATCGCGATACCGTCGCTGACGCGGCCGCATCGGCCCGAACGCTGGTTGGCGCTGGCCTGCGAGATACGTTCGATGGGCAGACGCTGCACCTTGGTGCGCGCCGAGTAACGCGAGATGCGAGCGGTACCGGTGTCGATGACGTACTTGATGCCGGGCACGGTCAGCGAGGTTTCGGCGACGTTCGTGGCGAGCACGATACGCGGCCGGGAACCGGGGGAGAACACGCGGTGCTGCTCGGCGAGCGAGAGGCGCGCGTACAGGGGCAGCACCTCGTAGTTCAGGCGCGGGGACTTGAGAACCATGGCCTCGATTGCGTCCTTGGCGTCACGGATTTCGCGCTCGCCGGAGAAGAAGATGAGGATATCTCCGGGTGCCTCCTTGGAGAGTTCCTTGATGGCGTCGAGAATCGCGTCGGTGGGGTCGCGGTCTTCGGCCACTTCCTCGTCATCCAGGTAGAGCTCGTCGCCTTCGAGGGGGCGGTAGCGGATTTCGACGGGGTAGGTGCGGCCGGAGACCTCGATGATGGGCGGCGCGTCGTCGGGCAGGATTGCTTCGGCAATTTCGCGTTCTTCGTCGTTGAGGTTCTCGTCGACGATTCCCTTACCCGGCACGTAGCTGGGGGAGAAATGGCGGGCGAAGCGCTCGGGGTCGATGGTCGCTGAGGTGATGATGACCTTCAGGTCCGGGCGCTGCGGCAGGATGCGCTTGAGGTAGCCGAGGATGAAGTCAATGTTCAGGCTGCGTTCGTGCGCCTCGTCAATGATGAGGGTCGAGTAGCGGCGCAGCAGCTTGTCGTTCTGAATTTCGGCGAGCAGAATACCGTCGGTCATGAGCTTGATGGCGCTGTGTTCGCCGACCTCGGAGGTGAATCGCACCTGGTAGCCGACGGTTTCGCCAATCTTCTGGCCGAGTTCTTCGGCGATGCGTTCGGCGACGGAGCGTGCGGCGAGGCGGCGCGGCTGGGTGTGGCCAATGAGGCCCTTCTCGCCCAGGCCGAGCTCGAGGCACATCTTGGGAATCTGGGTGGTCTTGCCGGAACCGGTTTCACCCGCGATGATGACGACCTGGTTGTCGCGGATAGCGTTCATGATGTCGTCGCGGCGTTCGCTGACGGGCAGCTCTTCGGGGTAGGTGATGACCTCGGGAATGAAGGGCTCGTAGCGGCGAGGTGCCGGGCGGTTCTGTTGCTGGTTACCCTTGTTACCGCCCTGCTGGTTGCCCTGCTTGCGGGCGCGGTTGGGACCGCCTGCGCGTCGGTTGGAGCGGGAGGCGTTGGAGTTGCGTTCGGAGGTGCCCCGGGAGGAGTTCTTGCGGTCTGCGTTATTCTTCTGGGCGCCGTTCTTCTGTGCACCCTTCTTCAGGGCGCCCTTCTTTGGGGCGCCGTTTTTTACCGCGTTGTTCTCAGTAGTTTTATCTGCGGTTTTTTCACCGGTTTTTTCGGAGGATCGTACCTTTGCCGCATGGATTGCGGCGGCCATGCTCGCCATGGTGGGGGCGGTGCGGGGGGCCTTAGAAGTATCTGCGTGTTTCTTCGTGGATTTCTGCTCAGACATATCCTATCCAGTGTACTCGCCTTGCCCGCGGTGAGCTTGGGGCGTGCTTTGTTTGTCATATTTGGGTTTGTCCGCGGGAACCCCGGGGTGGGTGGTGGTGGAATACTGACACCAGGAGAGCATTTAATGTACAATAAATGACATCAAATGCTATTAAGAGAGTTAATAATTATTCATCTGAATTTTATGCACCGTAGATGCGAATTAACTGCGCTTCTTAACTTTCTTTCGATAGTTTCGTTCAACTGCTACAGTGGTGAATAACACAGTAACGAAGGAGTGACTATGCCATCACCAAAGATGTACCCGGCAACACGTGTTGCAGTGTTGGATTGCTACGAAGACGGACAGCACGAAGAAATTCACCACCGCTGCGAAGAACTCTTCCAAGCCCTCGTTCACGCGAGTCTGCGCACCCACTTTGACCGCCTCAGTGCCGAAGAAACCCTCTACCTGGTCACCGGCGACGGCGAGCGCGTACAGATTTCTCCCGAAATGTACGGGCCCCTCACCTCCGTAGCGCGCGCATTCGCCGACCGCAAGGATGTCTGCGTGGTCCGCCAGGACCGCCTCATGACCACGCAGGAGGCAGCAGACTACCTGGGCGTATCCCGCCCGACCGTTGTTCGCCTGCTGGAGCGCGGAGATATTCCGTTCGAGCGCATTAACACGCACCGTCGCGTTGCTTTTGACGACCTCGAACGTTACCGCCTTGAGCACGAATACGTGAACCGCCGCGTTCGCTAACCTGTCGAACCGCTCAGGCTACACAGCGCGGTTGAGAAATCGCAGCATCTGCTGAACAATATCGGGGCTAAAACAGCGCGAATCCCCGTGTTCGGCATCCGGAACCAGCACCAAATCGGTAGGCACCTGCCGCGTGCGCAGCGCCTGATACACCCGCACCGATTGCTGGTACGGCACACACGAATCACTAATACCGTGCACGAGCATGAGGGGCGTGGCACCGCCGCTTGCACCCTGTGCTAAGGCACTTTCGACCCTTTTCACTCGTTTCAGGTTCACTCGCTTCTGGGGGCGTACCGCATCAATAGGATGCGCACGCTCCCAGTTCTTTTGGGCACGCTCGTTGCAGACACCCGGAACCGCCCGCTCACCCTTGGAAGCGTCGAGTGTAGACGCGTCTGCGGGGACCGGGTAGGTGCTTCCCAGTAGTCGCCATTCGGCGCCGTCATCCTCGGGGTGATCGAGAGCGTAGCCAGCCAGGGGACGATCGGTGAAGATGGTCCTCAAATCGCTGACCCCGTAAAACGAAGCCGCCGCAGCCACCTGCGAACTATGGGACGGGTAGGCGCTCGCCGCCCTGCCCTCAAAGTATTCGTCGTGCTCGGGCGCGCTCGCAGAATCCCCAAATGCGGAATCCTCAGATGCAGAGGCATCGGCGGCGGAATCTCCCGTATACGCAACCATCATGCTCAGGTGCCCGCCGGCGCTTCCGCCCGCTACCGCAATGCGTTGCGGGTCAATACCGAATTCGTGCGCGTTGGCGCGGAAGAAACGCACGGCCTCCTTCACATCGTGCAGGGCGCCCGGGAAGAGCGCCTGATGCGAATACCGGTAGTTGATGGACGCGACCGCCCAGCCTGCCTGCTGAAAAGCGGCGCGCATGAGCGCCTGGGTATTGGGCTGCTCCCCGCCAGGGGTGCGCAGGACGGTGTCGCGTAGGGCCTGGTTGGTGCCGAAGCGCCAGGCGCCACCGTGAACCCACACCAGCAGCGGCGCGGGGGAAGAGATATCCCCTGTCGCGGGGAAGAAATCGTAGGCGAACGCCTCGCGAGTTACCGGCGACTGCGCGCCGTAGTCGGGTAGTGAGTGGGCATCGTAAAAGCCCGCCTCGCGGTAAAAACCGGAGCGGTACTCGGTACTCTCAACGGTCGGCGTGCTCTCAGAAATTTGCATGAAGCAGCGCCGCGTTAGGGAACCAGTACGATCTTGCCGCGGGTGCGACCCGTCGCCACCAGGGCGTGAGCCTGCGCAGCCTGCGAAAAATCAAGCACCTGATCCACGTGCACCTTCAACAGGCCCAAGGACATGAGGCGGGCAATCTCCTGCATCTGCGTGCGGTCCGGGTGAACCGTCAGCCACTGCGCCTCGAAGCCGCGCTCACGCGCAACATCCAGCGGGTCGGGGCTGGTCAGAGTGACAATGCGGCCGCCGGGAACCAGCACCTCCAGCGAATCGAGGAAAGTCTGCTGACCGGTGGAATTGAGCACCACGTCCATGGTCTGGCCCAGTACGGCACGGAAATCCTCGGTGCGGTAATCAATAGGCTGGGCACCCAGCGAGCGCACAAACTCGTGGTTCGCCGCGGAGGCGGTCGCAAAAACCTGAGCGCCAGCCTGAGCCGCCAACTGAACGGCGAGATGACCGACACCTCCGGCACCGGCGTGAATGAGCACGCGCTCACCTTCCTTCAATCGCGCCACTTCGGAGAGCGCCTGGTATGCGGTCAGCGCCGCCAGGGGAGTGCCACCCAATTGCGCGCAGGGAACATCGGCGGGCACCTTCACCAGCTGATGCGCCGGGGCGAGAACATACTCGGCGTACGCACCGGCGGGGGAGGGGAAAGAAACAAGACCAAATACGCCGTCGCCCACCTTAAAACCCGTGTAGTCGCCGGCGGTAGCAACCACGGTGCCGGCAACATCCCAGCCGGGCACGAAGGGCTTGTACGACGGGTCGGCAAGCTGTGCGGCAGGGCCCAGACCCTTGCGGGTGGTCAGATCAATCGGGTTCACGCCGGCGGCAACCGTTTTGATGAGCACGTGACCGCGCACCGGCGAGGGGATAGGCACGTTTGCTTCGTGCAGAACGCTTTCGTCGCCCCATTCGGTGAGCTGAATCTGGCGCATGGTGGTCATCGGGTTACCTCCGCTGTTGTGGCTTGAAGCCGTGCTGATGTGACGGGTGTGCGCGTTTTCCCATTCTCTCAAGGCTGTTAGCGTTGCCACAACAGGGAAGCGGGTAGTGTCCACCCTCTGAGGTTGAAGTCTGAGGTTGAAGAGGGAGCTGGCGGGAACGGTCACCCGGCGCAGGCTTTATGCACAACAGGGTGAGCGGCTCAATAAAGTTGAGTTGTTAAATAAAAAGGAGCCGATACCCGAACAATACGCCTCGGATATCGGCTCCCGTGTTCCCTCTCGAATAAGAACATCGTGCCCCTGAAAGGATTCGAACCTTCGACCCCCAGTACCGGAAACTGGTGCTCTAATCCGCTGAGCTACAGAGGCAACCCACCTATGGTATCAGATAAGCACTAGATAAAGGGTCAGGCACCTGCCGAGGCTTGCTAGAATAGTTTGTTATGACTCCTGAAGAACTCTCCGAAGCCATTGCGCTTGCCCTTGAAGAAACCATTTCCTCCGGCCAGCTGACCCTCGTGGAGGGCGCTGAACTGCCCGCCGTCCGAGTGGAGCGCCCCAAGTCCCGCGAACACGGCGACTGGGCAACCAACGTCGCTCTGCAGCTCGCCAAGAAGGTGGGCAAGAACCCGCGTGAGGCAGCAGCTCTTCTGGCAGAGAAGATTGGCGCCATCGCCGGTGTTGCATCCGTAGATATTGCTGGCCCCGGCTTCCTGAACATCACCCTGGACGCCGCAGCTGCTGGTGAGCTTGCCGCCACCATCGTTGAGGCTGGCGAAGCATACGGCCGTAGCGACAAGTTCGCCGGTAAGACCATTAACCTTGAGTTCGTCTCCGCGAACCCCACCGGCCCCATCCACCTGGGCGGTACTCGCTGGGCTGCCGTCGGTGATGCGCTCGCCCGCGTCCTTGAGGCCGAGGGCGCTAACGTCGTGCGCGAATACTACTTCAACGACCACGGCACCCAGATTGACCGTTTCGTGCGCTCCCTGATTGCCGCTGCCCGCGGTGAGGAGACCCCCGAGGACGGCTACGCTGGCGCGTACATTGTTGACATTAAGGACCAGATTCTGGCTCAGCGCCCCGACGCGCTTGAGGCTGAGAACCCCGAAGAGATTTTCCGCGAAATCGGTACTCACCTGATGTTCGATCAGATTAAGGAGTCCCTGGCGGCATTCGGCACCCACTTCGACGTGTTCTTCCACGAGAACTCCGTGTTCGAAGGCGGCAAGGTGGACGCCCTGCTCGACGCTATGCGCGAGAACGGTCAGCTCTTCGAGGCTGACGGCGCATGGTGGATGCGCACCACCGACTACGGCGACGACAAGGACCGCGTGGTCATTAAGTCTGACGGTAACCACGCCTACGTGGCGGGTGATATCGCCTACTACCAGGACAAGATGACCCGTGCAGTAAACCCCGCTGACGTGGCGATTTATATGCTCGGCGCTGACCACAGCGGCTACGTGGGCCGTCTGAAGGCTATCGCCCAGATTCTTGGTTACCGCGCCGACCAGATTGAGGTCATGATCGGTCAGCTGGTGAACCTGGTCAAGGACGGCAAGCCCGTCCGCATGTCCAAGCGTGCTGGCACCGTGGTCACCCTCGAGGACCTGGTCGAAGCTGTTGGCGTTGACGCAGCCCGCTACGAGCTGACCCGCTACTCGGTGGACACCCCCATCGATATTGACCTGGGCCTGCTGACTTCCAAGAGCAACGAGAACCCGGTCTACTACGTGCAGTACGCTCACGCACGTACCGCCGCTGTGGCACGTAACGCTGCGGAGGCTGGCGTGAAGGTTGAGGACGGCGTGGACACCTCCCTGCTCGACTCGGCTGCTGACGGTGAGCTGCTGGCTGTACTCGGCCAGTTCCCCGCCGCTGTGCGTGATGCCGCGAAGTTCTACGAGCCGCACCGCGTGAACCGCTACCTGGAGCAGCTCGCTTCGGCGTACCACAGCTGGTACGGTGTCTCCCGCGTCGCCCCCAAGGCTGATGAAGAGGTCACCGACCTGCACCGTACCCGCCTGCTACTGAATAACGCAGCACAGCAGGTGCTGGCTAACGGCCTGAACCTGCTGGGTGTGAGCGCACCCGAGCGCATGTAATACTCTCATTTCAACCCCCGACCCGGTGCTACCGGGGCGGGGGTTGAACGTATGCCGGCAAGATAGCTAAGAAAGAGACACGATGAGCGAAGCCCGCGCCCTCTACGCCCCCGAATGGCTCACCTACCCCGAGCACCCCGAGACCCTGTCCCGCACCATCTGGACTGACTCCTTCACCCGCAATGAGCAGGGCGAGCTCTGCATTGATGGCGTGACCGTCAGCGACCTGGTTGATGAGCACGAAACCCCGCAGTACGTCTTCTCCGAGACGACCTTCCGTACCCGCGCCCGCGCCTACCGCACCGCTTTTGAGCAGGCTTTCGCCGCGCACGGTGCGAAGGTAAGCGTCTACTACGCCGGTAAGTCGTTCCTGTCCACTGCCGTGGCGCGCTGGGCGACCGAGGAGGGCCTGTGCCTGGATACCGCCTCCGGTGGTGAGTTGGCATTGGCTCTGCGCGCACAGGTGCCCGGTGCGAACATCGCCCTGCACGGTAACAACAAGTCGGAGGCTGAGATTGCCCGCGCGATCCGTAACGGCCTGGGCCGCGTGGTGGCTGACTCGGTGGACGAGCTCAAGCTCATTGAGCGCGTGTACGCCGAGCTTGCCGCCGAGCGTGTGGCGGAGGGCGAGGAACCCTACGCCCCGGTTCCGGTGCTGATTCGCATCACCCCCGGCGTGCATGCCTCGACCCACGAGTCCATTGCGACCGCACACGAGGATCAGAAGTTCGGCATGTCCCTGCAGCCCGGCACCGCCGCGCTTGCTGGTCTGGATGAGGAGGAGCTGGAGCACTGGGGTGTTGAGTCTACCGATTCTTACGCGGCTCTGGCTGCCGCGATTCTGAATGCGACCGATTCCCTGGATTTCTGCGGTATTCACTGCCATATTGGTTCGCAGATTTTTGAGGCGGAGGGCTTCGAGCAGGCGGCTACTACCGCCCTGGAGTTCATGAACCGCCTCAACCGTGACCTGGGCGTGACCCTGCCGGAGCTGGATTTGGGTGGCGGCTACGGCATCGGCTACACCGAGGCGGATCACCCCCGCTCCATTACCGAGGTGACCGAGTCGATTGCCGCTTCCGTCGCGGCGACCTGTGAGCGCCTGGGCATGGCGATTCCGCACATGTCGTTCGAGCCGGGCCGTTCCATTTCTGGTCCTTCGGGTGCGACCCTGTACACGGTCGGCACCATTAAGAACGTGAGCATTGAGGACGAGAACGGCGAGATTCGCGTGCGCCGCTACGTTTCGGTGGACGGCGGTATGAGTGATAACGCCCGCCCGGTGCTGTACGAATCGGATTATTCGGTGACCCTAGCGAATCGTGCCCCGGCGGGGGAGCAGGTGCTCTCTCGCGTGGTGGGTAAGCACTGCGAGTCTGGCGATGTGGTGGTGCGCTACTGCTACCTGCCTGCTGACCTGCAGGCTGGCGATATTCTGGCGGTTCCGGCGACCGGCGCGTACTGCTATGTGCTGGGTTCGAACTATAACTTCTTGACTCGCCCGCCGGTGATTGCCACCGCTGAGGGTCAGCCTTCGCGCGTGATGATTCGTCGTCAGCGTGAGGAGGATATGTTGGCGCTGGATATGGGTTCGGATATCTAAGAACCCTGTCTGACATCATGAAAAGCCGTGAAGTTCCCGTTTCTGCAATGGACGCCGTGAGGTGGCGGTTGCGGGCGGGGTCTTCACGGTTTTGTGCGTTCACAACATGGCAGAAGATAAGGTTCACCTCATAACTGTGAGGGATACCTCATCTCAGAGAGTAAAAGTCGCAGCTTGAGGCTGCTGAGCCGTCCCCGCCTCTTGATAAAGTGGTTGTTGAGTGCGTGCTCTGCGCCGCATCCACGCCGTAGCCCGAAGAGATACCGGGGCGAACCCGGAACAGACCGTAGAAAGAGACTATCGTGGCTGAAAAGATCAAAGTAGCACTGCTTGGTGCCGGTAATGTCGGTTCCCAGGCTGCTCGCATCCTGGTCGAGGATAACGCCGTCCTTGAAAAGCGCATTGGCGCCCCCGTGGAGTTGATCGGTATTGCTGTGCGCGATACTAATGCATCCCGCCACTGGAATGCGGACCCCTCGCTGTACACCACTGACGCTGAATCCCTGATTGATTCGGCGGATGTGGTCATCGAGCTGACCGGCGGTATTGAGCCGGCTCGCACTCGCATTCTGCGTGCTCTGAAGGCGGGCAAGTCCGTGGTTTCCGGTAACAAGGCGCTGCTGGCTAAACACGGTGTGGAGCTGCAGGCTGCCGCTGATGAGTCCGGCGCTCAGCTCTCTTACGAGGCTGCTGTTGCGGGTGCTATCCCGATTCTGCGCCCCCTGCGTGACTCCCTGGCTGGTGACCGTGTGACCCGCGTTCTGGGCATCATGAACGGCACCACCAACTACATTCTTGACCAGATGGACACCACCGGCGCATCCTTCTCGGACGCGCTGGCTGAGGCTCAGAAGCTCGGCTACGCGGAGGCTGACCCGACCGCTGACGTTGAGGGCCACGATGCCGCGTCGAAGGCTGCGATTGTTGCTTCGCTGGCGTTCCACTCGACTTTCACTATTGATGATGTGCACACCGAGGGCATTACTTCCATCACCGCTGATGATGTTGCTGCCGCGGATGCTGACGGTTACGTCATCAAGCTGCTGGCCATTTGTGAGCGTGAGGGTGAGAACGGCGCTAACATTCGTGTGAACCCGACCCTGATTCCGCGTCAGCACCCGCTGGCCGGCGTGCACGGTGCGTTCAACGCCGTGTTCGTCGAGGCTGAGAACGCCGGTGAGCTGATGTTCTACGGTCCCGGTGCGGGTGGCGCTCCTACTGCTTCGGCTGTTCTGGGTGACTTCGTGTCCCTGGCTCGTCGCCTCGTGCTGGGCGGCCCCGGTGTTCCCGAGACCTCCCACGCTCAGCTGCACGCAACCAGCCTGGACAACGTGATTTCTCGCTACTCGGTGGGCGTTCTGGTGGAGGACCGTCTGGGTGTTCTGGCGAACATTACCCGCATCCTGGCCGAGCACGGCATTTCGGTGGATTCGCTGCGTCAGTCCGCCCCGAAGGAGGGTGTGGCTCAGATTCGCATGGTGACCCACTCCGCGAAGGACTCCGACCTGCGCCGCGCCATCGCCGTGATTGACGCGCTCGATACGGTGCGTGAGGTGAACTCCGTGATTCGCGTGGAGTCCGAGAAGCACTAGGTGCACGTCGAGAGACTATCCAATCCCGCGGCCTGATGCGCCGCACTAAACCTGCGAGGGCAACCCGCGAGGCCCCTCGCTCACTGACGAACTCGCGTACCCGCTACCGGGGTCACAGGACCCCGACGGGCGGTGCGCCTCAAGATTAAAGGAGAAGCCAATGGCACACGTGTGGCAGGGCGTTATCAAGGAATACCGTGACCGTCTGCCCTTCGGTGAGGACGTTCAGGTCGTGACTCTGGGTGAGGGTGGCACCCCGCTGATTCACGCCCCGGCGCTGTCCGCCGAGACCGGCAACACCGTTTACCTGAAGTTCGAGGGTATGAACCCGACCGGTTCCTTCAAGGACCGCGGCATGACCAGCGCCATGACCGCCGCTAAGCGTGACGGCGCGAAGGCAGTGGTGTGCGCTTCGACCGGTAACACCTCCGCTTCCGCCGCAGCCTACGCGCTGCAGGCCGGCCTGCGCTGTGCAGTGCTGGTTCCGGACGGCAAGATTTCCATGGGTAAGCTCTCCCAGGCGATTGCTCACGGTGCCGACATCATTCAGATTGACGGCAACTTCGACAACTGCCTGGAGATTGCTCGCAAGCTCAGCGAGAACTACCCCGTGTTCCTGGTGAACTCGGTGAACCCCTACCGTATCGAGGGTCAGAAGACCGGTTCCTTCGAGGTCGTCGACACCCTGGGCGACGCCCCCGACTACCACATGCTGCCGGTCGGCAACGCCGGTAACATCACCGCGTACTGGAAGGGCTACAAGGAGTACTCCGAGCCCTACACCAACCGTGACGGCAAGGTACTGGAGCCCGTGGCCACCAAGCGCCCGATCATGTGGGGCTTCCAGGCCGCCGGTGCCGCCCCGATCGTGGCGGGTCACCCCATCGAGAACCCCGAGACCATCGCAACTGCGATCCGCATCGGTAACCCCGCTTCGTGGGAGAAGGCCGAGGCCGCCCGCGACGAGTCCGGCGGCGTGATTGAGGCCGTGACCGACGAGGAGATTCTCGAGGCGCACCGCTGGCTGTCCTCGCGCGAGGGCGTGTTCGTGGAGCCTGCTTCGGCTGCTGGCGTTGCGGGTCTGCTGAAGAAGCACCGCGCGGGTGAGGCCCCCGAGGGTAAGACCATCGTCATCACCGTGACCGGCCACGGCCTGAAGGACCCGCAGTGGGCCCTGGAGGCAGTGAACGGCGTGAAGGTCGAGCCGACCAAGGCTCCCTTCGACGTGGTTGCTGTGGCAAATATTCTCGATTTGCACTAGCCTATTCGTACTACGAGGTGCACTCCGTCCCGGTTTTCGGGGCGGGGTGCACCTGCATGATGGCGGGTATCCGTACCCCGTCACCACCCATTGTTATGGCGGATGTGCGGATCATCAGCATCCCGCTCGCTCACTCCGTCACCGATCGCGAGGTACCTCTTCACATGTCTTCCCTGAACCTTTCTGATATTCCCGTGGGCGCATCCGTCACCGTGCGCGTGCCCGCCACGAGCGCCAATTTGGGTCCCGGCTACGACAGCTTGGGCCTGGGCCTGGGATTCTACGATGAGCTGAGGGTTGAGCGCATCGAGTCCGGCCTGGAATTTGAGCTGACGGGTGAGGGTAGCGCCGAGGTTCCGCGCAACGAAAACCACCTGGTGGTTCGCGCCATGAAGGCGGCTTTTGAGGCGGCCGGCCTGGAGGAGCTGCCCCCGCTGAAGCTGATTGCGGATAACAAGATTCCGCACTCGCGCGGCATGGGCTCTTCGGCCTCCGCGATTGTTGTCGGCGTGGCGGCCGCCAGCGCGCTGCTGCCCGAGGAGCACCGCCTGGACCGCGAGCGTATGCTGCAGGTCGCCTCCGATATGGAGGGTCACCCCGATAACGTGGCTCCGGCGATTTACGGTAACCTCTCGGTGTCCTGGGGACAGCTGGGGGAGTGGCACTCCCTGATTATTCCGGTGCACCCGCAGGTGCGTCCGGTCGTGGCCGTGCCCGACTACGAGGTGTCCACAAAGCTAGCCCGTTCCCTGATTCCCGCGGAGATTCCTCACGCTCGGGCCGCCGCTAATTCGGCGCGTTCCGCGCTACTGGTGCGTTCGCTCTCGGATGCTCCCGAGTACCTCATGGATGCGACGGTGGACTACCTGCATCAGGGCTACCGTGTTCCCGCCATGGAGCCTTCGGCCGCCTTGGTTGCCTTCCTGCGCGAGCGCGGCCTGGCCGCCGTGATTTCGGGCGCTGGCCCGACCGTCCTGACCTTCGCCCGCGGTGATGAGCAGGTGCAGCAGGCCGCCGAGGCTATCGCCGAGTTCGAGGCGCAGAGCCCCGCGAGCGAGGTGGAGGGCCGTCGTCTGAAGTGGCGCGTGCTCCCTCTTGAAATTGATACTGAAGGTGTTATAGTTACTCAGTAGGACGTGTAACGTCCTATCGCGGGTTCTACCCGCCGTTCGACGACGACCGTAATTGACGCTTCCTCGCGGGTACGTTCTGTACCTCACCCCGCTTCACCCTTTTCCGGACCCTGTGCCCGGCCGGGTATCGGAGGGGAGCTTACCTTCTACAATGCCTCACCCACAGGGTGCCGACGTGAAGGGACGGTCTCGGTCACGGCGATTGAACCCTCCCAACCGTTCATTCTTGACCCGCCGGCCCCAGGCCCCAGGTGCAGGTCCGATGAATGAGGGATGCACGCATAATGATAGAGCGCCTTATCTTCCGTGTGTGCTCGCCGTGTCTGAATCGGCGGGTACGGTAAGAGACGCGAACCGCCTCCAGCGCGGTTCGAGGGAGTCAAAGGTGCAGGTCGCCGCGTTCTGCGGCGGCACAGGAACCTTTGACCGCGCTAAGCGCCCGCCCGATCTTTATTCTGAAGATTTTCAGGGCTTACAACCAAAGGAATTGTAGTTGGCAAAAAATATTGTTGTCACCGATGAGTTCGGCACGGCATCGGCCGCGCCGGAACTGGCAAATTTGAAGGTCGCGCAGCTGCGCGTCCTGGCTCAGCAGCTGGGTATTCGTGGCTACCTGAAGCTGAAGAAGGCGGAGCTGGTTCAGGCTCTGGAGGAGCACCAGCGTGGTGGCGCCGTAGCTGCCCCGGCCGCTCCGAAGGCCGAGACCCCCGCCGAGAAGACTTCCGAAAAACCCACCGCGAAGGCCGAGGAGAAGGCCGCTGAGGCCTCCGCTGAGGCTCCCGCCGAGGGCGAGAAGGACTCCGAGCCTGTTCAGAAGACTCGCCGTACCCGCCGTACCCGCGCTCAGAAGGATGCTGAGGCACAGGCCGAGAAGGCAGAAAAGAGCGAGTCCGAGGGCTCCGAAAAGTCTGAGAAGTCCGAGAAGCGCACCCGCTCTTCGCGTTACGAGACCCCCGCCCAGAAGCGTGCTCGCGCTCGCCGCGCCGCCGAGGGTCAGGAGGCCCCCGAGGCCTCCGAGAAGGGTGAGAAGTCGGAGAAGCCCGAGAAGCGCACCCGCCGTAGCCGCAAGGACGAGAAGCCCGCAGAGCTTCCCCCGCTGGATGTGCGCGCCGAGCTGGCTGCGGAGCGTATCTCTGAGCGTTCCGAGCCGGGCGATTCGGCTCCGAACTCCTCCGAGCTGAAAGCATCCACCGCCGATGGCACCGCAAGCCTGGACAGCCTGAACGCCGCCCTGGACATGACCTTCGGCGCCGTTGACGGCGAGAAGAGCTCCAAGCGCACCCGCACCCGCGAGCGTCGCCGCGATCAGGACGGCGAACGCACCGAACGCGCAGAGCGTACCGAGCGCCGTTCCAAGCGTGACCGTCAGGCCGAGCGCGCAGAGCGTAAGAACTCCGAGCGTACCGAGCGCCGTTCCAAGCGTGACCGTC
>NZ_KV795256.1:219126-241641 GCF_001808955.1 Rothia sp. HMSC078H08 | reverse complement strand
GCGCCGTTCCAAGCGTGACCGTCAGGCCGAGCGCACCGAGAAGCAGGCTCGCCGCCGCGAGGAGAACGAGCCCCGCCTGAACGAAGACGATGTGCTGGCACCGATTTCGGGTGTGCTGGACATCCTCGACAACTACGCGTTCGTGCGCACCACCGGCTACCTGCCGGGCACCAACGACGTGTACGTCTCCCTGGCCCAGGTGAAGAAGTACAACCTGCGTAAGGGCGACCACGTGCTCGGCGCGATTCGCGTGCCGCGCGAGGGCGAGTCGAACAGCCGCCAGCGCTTCAACGCCCTGGTTCAGGTTGAGGCGATTAACGGTCAGAGCGTTGAAGAGGCCGCTAACCGCCGCGTGTTCTCCAAGCTGACCCCGCTCTACCCCAAGGAGCGTCTGCGCCTGGAGACCACTCCGAAGAAGCTGGGTACCCGCGTGGTGGACCTGGTGTCCCCGATCGGTAAGGGCCAGCGTGGTCTGATCGTCTCGCCGCCGAAGGCCGGTAAGACCCTCATGCTGCAGTCCATTGCGAATGCGATTACCGTGAACAACCCGGACGTGTACCTGATGATGGTCCTGGTGGACGAGCGTCCTGAAGAAGTGACCGACATGCAGCGCACCGTCAAGGGCGAGGTTATCGCCTCGACCTTCGACCGCCCCGCCGAGGACCACACCACGGTTGCCGAGCTGGCCATTGAGCGCGCTAAGCGCATGGTGGAGCTGGGCTACGACGTGGTCGTGCTGCTGGACTCCATGACCCGCCTGGGCCGCGCATACAACCTGGCGGCTCCCGCCTCGGGCCGCATCCTCTCCGGTGGTGTGGATTCCGCCGCGCTGTACCCGCCGAAGAAGTTCTTCGGTGCCGCCCGCAACATCGAAGAGGGCGGTTCGCTGACCATTCTGGCTACCGCCCTGGTCGAGACCGGCTCGAAGATGGACGAAGTGATCTTCGAAGAGTTCAAGGGCACCGGTAACATGGAGCTACGTCTGTCCCGCCAGTTGGCCGACAAGCGTATCTTCCCGGCCGTGGACATCAACGCCTCCGGTACTCGCCGCGAAGAGAACCTGCTCTCCCCGGACGAAATCAAGATCATGTGGGGTCTGCGCCGTGCCCTGGCCGGCATGGAGCCCGAGCAGGCCCTGGGCGTTCTGACCAACCAGCTACGCAAGACTGAAAGCAACGTGGAGTTCCTGCTCACGGTGCAGAAGAACGGCCTGCGCCTGGTCGACTAAGACCCGTGTTTCACGCGCCCCACCCCGGTACGACGGTGGGGCGCGTGAGGCGTTCACCCGTGCCTCCCAGCGAGGCGCCCCGTCAGGGGAGTGACGAATTCTAGTGCCCGCCCGTGCGGCGTAAAGTGCGGGAGATGGAAGAGAGAATGTTTGAATCTATTCAGGTTCTGCTGGACGAGCACGCTGACCTGCAGAATCAGCTGGCCGATCCCGCCGTGCAGTCGAATCAGGGTAAGGCACGCCGAGTGGGCCGCCGCTACGCGGAGCTGACCGGTATCGTGACCGCCTACAACAAGTACACCTCGCTCAAGGACGACCTCGAGGCCGCTCGCGAGATGGCCGAGGAGGACCCGGAGTTCGCCGCGGAGATTCCCGGCCTGGAGGAGGAGCTGGAGGTAGCTCAGGAGAAGCTGCGCCGCCTGCTGATTCCGCGTGACCCGGACGATGGCCGTAACGTCATTCTTGAGGTGAAGGCCGGTGCCGGTGGTGACGAGGCCGCTCTGTTCGCGGGTGACCTGCTTCGCATGTACATGCGTTACGCCGAGCACAAGGGCTGGAAGACCGAGATTATCTCGTCGACCAGCACCGATGTTGGCGGTTACAAGGACGCCCAGATTGCTATTAAGGGCTCCTCGAATGAGCCGGCTGAGGGCGTGTGGGCGCACCTGAAGTACGAGGGTGGCGTGCACCGCGTGCAGCGTGTTCCGGCGACCGAGTCTCAGGGCCGTATTCACACTTCCGCCGCCGGTGTGCTGGTGTTCCCCGAGGTGGATGAGCCCGAGGAAATCGAGATTAACCAGAACGACCTGAAGATTGACGTGTACCGTTCTTCGGGCCCCGGCGGTCAGTCGGTGAACACCACCGACTCGGCGGTGCGTATTACCCACCTGCCGACCGGTATTGTCGTGGCGATGCAGAACGAGAAGTCTCAGCTGCAGAACCGTGAAGCCGCGATGCGCGTGCTGCGTGCGCGACTGCTGGCTCACCAGCAGGAGCAGATTGACGCCGAGAACGCGGCACACCGTGCTTCGCAGGTGCGCACCATGGACCGTTCGGAGCGCATCCGTACCTACAACTTCCCGGAGAACCGCATCGCGGATCACCGTACCGGCTACAAGGCATACAACCTGGACGCCGTGCTGAACGGTGACCTGGAGCCGGTGGTTCAGTCCGCTATTGAGATGGACGAGGCGCACCGCCTCGCTCAGGTGGGCCAGGAGCAGAAGTAACCCTGTGCAGAAGTAGTTCTGTATAGGCTTATGCCGATTTTTTGATTCGGCATGAAACGTTGGTGAGGGGCTCGCCGCTACGGCGGTGGAGCCCCTCAGCTATATGTTGTGACAGGCAGTGCGCCGTCAAGATACGAGGAGGAGAGCTCATGAAGGTGAATGTGCACGACCCGCGCGGGGAAGAACTCGCGCAGGTACTTGTGCGCGCCACCGCGGCACTGGCGCAGGTGCCCAGCCCCCGCGTGGACGCCGAGCTACTCGCCGCGCACCTGCTCCACGGCGGCTCGCGTTCGCGCCTACAGCACGCGGCGCTGATGGGGGAGCGGCTCACCCCCGCGCAGGTCGCAGAGTACGAGGCGCTGGTTGCCCGCCGCGCCGCGCGCGAGCCGCTGCAGCACATCACCGGGCGTGCCCCCTTCCACCACCTGGAGCTGTCCGTTGGGCCGGGCGTATTCGTACCCCGGCCCGAAACGGAACTGCTCGTCGAAGAAGCCCTCAAGGTGCTGAGCGCACGCGCCGAGTCGGCGACCGGTCAGTTGCGCATCGTCGACCTGTGCACAGGGTCCGGCGCCATTGCGGCGGCGGTCAAGAGCGAATTGCCGAACGCCCAAGTCTTCGCGGTGGAGCTCTCCGAAGAGGCCATCCCCTACGCCCGCAAGAACCTGGAGTCGCTCGGCGTGCACCTGGTGCAGGGGGACGCCCTCACCGCCCTCACCGAGCTGGCCGGCCGCTTCGACGCGGTGCTCTCCAACCCGCCGTACATTCCGTCGGCGAACGTGCCCGCCGACCCGGAGGCCGCCCTGCACGACCCGGAGATGGCGCTGTACGGCGGGGGAGAAGACGGCATGCAGATGCCGACCGCCATCGCCGCGCGCGCCTACGAGCTGCTGGCCCCCGGAGGCTTCTTCATGATGGAGCACGACGACACTCAGGAAGGGGCCGTCGCTGAGCTCCTGGCGCGCGTTGGCTTCGAGCGGTGCTACCCGGTACGGGACCTGAACGGCAGGCCCCGGCACAGCGCGGGCTACAAACCTGCCGCCGCAGGCTCCTAGCATCGGGGCCGACTCCTAGCATCCGGGTCCGGGCGGGGCCACCGAACGGAGCCGCCGCGCATCCTAACCGTCGTATCAGCCGCCGACGAGGCGCGACGCGTCAACCCCGTGACGCGCACCCTCCCCGGCGTATCGCCGCAATCCATAAAACGTGAGACAATATAACCCGTGACTGCAAAGCTGTACCCCGTAACGACTGAAACCGAGACCCGCGAGGCGCTGGACGCCGCCCGCGAGGCCCTCAAGGCGCACGACACGATTGTGATGCCCACCGATACCGTCTACGGTATTGCCGCCGATGCCTTCTCGCATCAGGGCGTTGCCAAACTGCTGGCAGATAAGGGCCGCGACCGCACCATGCCGCCGCCCGTACTCATCTTTGATATCGCGGCGCTCGCCGGCGTGGTGGATGACGTTCCGGATGACATCTACGACCTGGGCTACCGTTTCTGGCCCGGCGCGCTGACCGTCATTCTTCACGCCTACCCCTCGCTGAGCTGGGACCTGGGCGAGACCCGAGGCACCGTCGCGGTGCGTGTTCCCGACGACGAGTTTGCCCTGAAGCTGCTGACCGAGCACGGCCCGCTGGCCGTCTCGAGCGCTAACAAGACCGGCCAGGAGGCTGCCGCGACCGCCCAGGCCGCCATGGACTCCCTGGGCGAGGACGTCGCGGTGATTATTGACGGTGGCCCCCGCCCGAAGCCGCACGAATCAGAGCCCAACGAGGACGGCGTCACGGTGGTGACCGAACGCGAGCCGGCTCCCTCGACCATCCTGGACTGCACCTCGTTCCCCTACGTGGTGGTGCGCGAGGGCGCGATTCCCGTTGAGGAGCTCCGCGAGGTGATCCCCTCGATTCTGACCCGCGCCGAGGCCGACGAACAGGCGGCCCGCAAGGTTGAGGAGGCGCAGGCCTCATCGCAGAGCGCGTCGAACACCTCGGACGCCTCCCAGCAGGCGCTGGACGAGCAGGAGGGCCTGGACGAAGCCTACGAGCAGTGGGACAGCACCCACACGGTGAGCGGCGAACCCGCCCGCCGCGCCGAGGCACCCGCGGCTGGTTCGATTGCCGCCTCCCTGCTGGGCGCTACGAGCGCGCTGGGTTCGGGCTTCGGCATCACCTCGGTGGACCAGGAGCGCTCGCGCGGCTACCGCGACAACACTCCCAAGCCGATTCGCGCGGATGAGCCGCGGGTTCAGCCCGTCCCTGCCGATACTGCCCGCGCCCTGGTCTTTGGCGAGGCACCCGCCGCCCCGAAGACTGAAGCGAAGGCTGAGCAGAAGAAGACCGAACCTGAAGCCAAGACCGAGGCTGATGCTAAGACCGAGGCTTCGGAAGCCGCCGAGGATCACCTGTAGGCCCGGCCACGGTTAAAACTCCGTGAGTAGAACTCAGGAGTAAAACTTAAGGGAACGCCCGATATATCAACAGATATATCGGGCGTTCCCTTATGCTATCTCGCGCGCGTTAGGCTGCTTTCTCGCCGGAGGCGGCGCCACCTAGCTATTGGCGAAGCGGCGGTCCTTCTTCTTACCCAGTGCCGTGTGGGCGGTGCGCAACACCTCGCGCACGCGCGGGGTGGGTAGCAGGTTGTTCTTGCGGGCCCAGGAATCGTCAATACCCTGACCGAACCACATGACCTCGACCTTACGCACGGAACCGGAGAACCTATCGTTCATGAGCTCCGATACCTTGTAGCCGGCCTTGATGGCCGCGCGGCAGAGCCACTCGGGCAGGTGATGGGGCTTGCGGCGGCCCGCATCCAGCGATGCGGAGGCGACGGTTGCGCCTTCCCAGGGTTGTAGCACGATGGTGGGCAGCTCGCCGGGGAAGGTTCCGAGCATCACCACGAACTCGGCCAGCGCGTACACGCTGGAGACGGGGGACTTACCCTGGCCCGCACCGGCCACCGATGCGAAGGGGGAGGAGGCCATCTTGGCAAAGAGCTCGGTCGTGCGGCGGCCGCGACCCTGAACGCTGGTTGCGCGCAGGATGCACAGCTCGGGTGCGCTCTCGGGATGCTCCTCCAGGAAGTAGTCCTGCAGGTCGAGTAGTGCTTCCTCGCCAAGGGTCTTGGAGAACGAGTAGGCGCTGAAGGGGGCGGTCTCCTCGGATGAGTCGAGCACGAGGCGGGGGCCCTGCACAGCGGCAGAGGAGAGATGAATGACGCGGCGCACGCCGGTGCGCTGGGCGGCAATCGCGATGACAGCCGGCAGCAGGGCGTTCGCACCCATGAGCGGGGGCAGGTCCTGCATATTCGGGGCGGCGAGGCCGGCGGCGTTCACCACGACCTGCGCGCTGGCGAAGGCTTCTGCGAGGGAATCGATGATGCCCTCCAGCTGTTCTGCCTCGTCGATAATGCTGTCTACGTCAAGGGAGCGGGTGGCGAGGCGGGGCGCTTCAATGGGATCGACGCTGATCCCCTCTGCGTTCAGACGCGCAACGATGGCGGAGCCAACAAAGCCGCTGGCGCCAATGACTTTCCACCTGGATTCGGACATGTCTTTACCTCTCAAAAGCCCGCGGTCGGTGCGGGGAAAAACAGGGTCATTTCAACTTTCGCATATTTGCACCGGTTATGGTGAATTGTTGGGGCGGTGACCGGTTTTTGGTCGCTTTTTCGCACGACGGGCACAGCTCGGGCACAGGGGAGCCATCGAAAACAGCCTTGAAAACATTGGCTGAACGGCACCTTGCTTCGCCGCGGGCCGTAATACCAGCTCGTAACCTGCGCCTCCACCTAATCCTTAGAGGTTATTCACCCTCTGGCGAAGGGTGAACTGCCGCGGGGCCGGCGCAGTCCGATATGCGAAAAAACAACCGGTTGAGGTTGAATATGCGTCATAATGGGTGCGTTAGTGGGGGAAGATTCACCTCGAGGTGAAGACCCCGGTAAAATGGTCACTTTGGAGAGTTATATCCTCATCCAGTAGCGTCGCGGGCACCGCCGAAACACCCGGTCCCCGCACGGAGAAGGATTATGCCTCAACGTTGAACGGATAAGGTGCCTCGGCGCCGCGGAGGGAGAACACTATGGCAGAACAGCACAGCGACCGACCCGCGCCTGTCCAGCACCCCGCCGAACATGACGGTCAGCACGAACCCCACGCCGTCGCGGTGGTCGTAACCTACAACCGCCACGATTTGCTTCCCAAGACCCTGGCGGGCATCGCCTCGGGCCGGATGCGCCCGGTCGCCGTGGTCATCGTCGATAACGCTTCCACCGATGACACCGCCGCATACCTGGACTCCCTGGAGTACGACCTGCCGGTGGACCGCATTACCCTGCGGCAGAACATGGGCGGCGCCGGCGGTTTCGCGGTGGGCATCGACCGTGCCCTGGAACGCCACAACCCCGACCTCGTGTGGGTCATGGATGATGACACCGAGCCGACCGAAAACACCCTGGCCGAAGCCGTTGAGGCGTGGCTCGGCTACTCCGAGGTTCCCGCCGAACGCCCCGCGGTGGTGGCCTCTCGCGTGGTGTGGACGAACGGTGAGGACCACCCCATGAACACCCCTCGCACGATGTTTGCGGCGGGGGAGCAGCGCCACGCCCGCGCCCGTGCGGTGGGGGCCCGCCCGATTCGCAGCGCCTCCTTCGTCTCGATTCTCATGGACGCGCAGGCCATCCGCCGTAACGGCGGCCTGCCCATCGCCGAATTCTTCATCTGGAACGACGATTTCGAATTCTCGACCCGCCTGATTCACCACCGCGACGGCATTGCGGTGCCTTCCTCGGTGGCGAAGCACCACACCAAGACCTTCGGCACGACGAACGCCAACCCCGGCCCGCGCTTCTATAACGACGTGCGCAATAAGCTGTGGGTGTTTACGCGCTCGCGTACCCTGAACCCGCTGGAAAAGCTGCTCTACGGTGGTTCTTCGGCCCGCCTGTGGGTCTCCACCCTGCTTCGTACCGACGACCGCCGTACCTACCTGGGGTATTTCCTGAACGGTCTGCGTGACGGCCTGCGCCCGCCCACCCCGAACCGCCGGGTGCTGGAGGGCATCTACCCGCTGACCTTCCCGGGGCGCTACGGCGTTCCGGCCTCGAACCCCGAGCCGGTCGTGACCGGGAACGCCGGGGCCGCTGGATGCGTGAGCTCCGCCCCCGACTTCTCGGTGCTCATGAGCGTGTACGCGAAGGAGAACCCCGCGTACCTGGAACAGGCGCTGGAATCGAATCTGTTGAACCAGACCCTGCGCCCCTCCGAGCTCGTGCTGGTCCTGGACGGTCCGCTTACCCCCGAGCTGCGCGCCGTGGTGGACCGCTGGGGTGCCCGCGCCGAAAACCTGGATTGCCCGCCGATTCAGCTCGTGGAGCTACCGCAGAACGTGGGTTTGGCCGAGGCCCTGAACGCGGGTCTGCAGGCCTGCAGCTACGAGTTGGTGGCGCGCGCCGATTCTGACGATATTTCCGAGCCCACCCGCTTCGCCGAGCTGATTCCGGCCCTGGCCGCGGGTGGCTACGCGCTACTCGGTTCGGCCATGCTCGAGGTCAACGAGAACAACTCGGCGGTCGAATCGGTTCGCGAGGCCATCGTCGAGCCCAAACGACTGCTCCGCGCCATGGATTCGCGCAACCCGATCTACCACCCCTCGGTGGCATTCCGTAAGAGCGCCGTGCAGACCCTCGGCGGTTACGAGTACGTGCCCGGTGCCGAGGACTGGTGGCTGTGGATGCGCCTGCGCGACGCCGGCTACCGCCTGGGCAACCTGCCCGCACCTCTCGTGCGCTACCGCGTGGGCGCCGGCGCCTACACGAAGCGCGGGGGAGTGGACGCCTGGAAGCAGGACTGGGCGATTCAACGCCGACTGTACACGGGCCACGCCATTTCGAAGGCCCGCTGGGCGCAGAACATGGCGGTGCGCAGCGTGTACCGCTTCGTGCCCGAATCCCTGCGCCGCAACGCTTTCCGCGCGCTGTCCACCGTGGCCGCACGCGCATCCTCTACTCGCTCATCTTCGGACCGTTTCACCGGTGCCGCATCTGAAGGAGGCTTTTAATGGCCCAGCTGAAATCTGACGCCCACGAGGCGGTACGACGTGCTGCTCAGCGCGGCACGCTGATGACGGAGGGCGATTCCGGAGCCGTTCTGGTGAATCGTCTGTACGAGCGCAAGCCGTGGTGGCTGATTGCGCAGGCGCTGATTGACTCGAGCGCCTGGGTTCTTGCGGTGCTGTTCGCGTACATGCTGCGCTATAGCGTGCTACTTAGCAATGGCTCGGTGTTTGACATCATCCACCCCATTTCGCTGACGATTACGGCCGCCGGGGCGGTGCTGCTACAGCTGATTTTCGGTTTGGCGGTAGCCAAGATTTATAACGGCGTGTACTCCTACGGATCCTTCGACGAGTCGTGGCGCGCCGCGGCGGCGGCGCTGAGCACGGGCGTGGTGCTGACCGGTTTCTCCTTTGTGGATGAGCTTGTTGGCCTGCCGCATATTCCACACAGTGTGCCCGCGATTGCCGCGGCGTTCAGCCTGATTATGATGGCCGGTGCCCGCATGGCCAAGCGCGTCTATACCGAGCGCGGCGCGGTGCGTGAGCTGACGGGCGAACCGGTGATCGTGTACGGCGCCGGTTTCATCGGCGGCATGGTGATGGATTCCATGCTGCACGATGAGGATGCGAAGCTTCGCCCGGTTGCGGTCTTCGACGATGACCAGCTGAAGGCCGGCACTAAGTTCCACGGTATCCAGGTGATTACGACCTACCGCGAGCTGGAGCGCGCGATTCGCGAATCGGGCACTCACAAGGTGATCGTCACGATTTCCGATATGCCGGAGGACTATTTTGAGGCCTTCTGCAACCGCATGCGTAAGCTTAAGGTTGAGGTTCAGCGTATCAGTAGCGCGAATGCTCGACTGATGGGCGAGCGTCTGATTACCGCGAGCGATAACGACCTGATGCGCGTGATTCGTGGCGAGATTAACTACGATATTGACCGCGATATTCTGCGTTCGTACCTGCACGGTAAGCGTGTACTGGTTACGGGTGCGGGCGGTTCGATTGGTTCTGAGCTCTGCCGCCAGATTAGCGAATTTGAGCCCGAGACCCTGATGATGCTCGACCACGACGAGACTCTGCTGATGGACACCAAGGTGTCGATTACGCACGAGTCAAGCCTGGACGACGACCGCATCATCCTCGCGGATATTCGCGAGGGCGATACCCTGCTGGAGATTTTCCGGGAGCGCCGCCCCGAGGTGGTGTTCCACGCCGCCGCGCTGAAGCACGTGTCGGCGCTGGAGGCCTACCCGCAGGAGGCCTGGAAGACGAACTCCCTGGGCACCCTGAACGTCTTGCGTGCCGCCGAGGCCGTGGGTGTAAAGACCTTCGTAAACGTCTCGACCGATAAGGCGGCGGACCCGAAGACGGCCCTGGGCCAGTCCAAGCGCGTGGCGGAGCGCCTGACCGCGTACTTTGGCGAGAAGACCGGCAACACCTACGTGTCGGTGCGGTTCGGCAACGTGTTTGGTTCGCGCGGCTCGATTAAGCCGCTCTTCACCAAGCAGATTCTCTCTGGCGGCCCGATTACCCTGACCGATAAGCGCGCGACCCGCTACTTCATGCTCATCGCGGATGCCTGCCTGCTCGTGATGCTGGCCGGTGCGATTGGCCGTCCGGGCGAGGTCATGGTGCTGGACATGGGCCAACCGGTCAAGATCCTGGACGTGGCCAAGGCGATGCGCCAGGCCTACGAACGCTATGACGTTGAAATCAAGGAGATTGGCCTGCGCAAGGGCGAGAAGCTAGACGAGACGCTCTTCGGCGATACGGAGAAGCTCGTGCCCAGCGAGGAGAACCGCTACATTTCACGCTCGAGCGCGCCGGCCCTGAACCCGGACGAGCTGGATTACGAGCTGTGGATTCAGAACTACCGCGAGCACAGCGGCTACGAACGCCACGGCCTGGAGCGCGCACCCGATCCGCGCACCCTGGAGAACGCGCAGACCTTCTAACCGACTGGCTCTTCGACGCCGCCCCTATCGGAGCGTCTTCCCGGCGCCCCGGGGTCGGCGGAGCCATACGATAAACACATTCACAAGACAGTACGACCCGGAGCCATCATGACCTCCTTTCCCGAGCTAACGAGCATTTTCGTTCTTGCGGTGATTGCCGGTGCCCTCCTGCCCTTTGCGGTGCGTCCGATTCTGCATCGTTACAACATGGTGGACATCCCCAACGAACGGTCCTCGCACACCACGCCGACCTACCGCGGCATGGGCCTGGCGACGGCCGCGGCGACCCTGCTGGCTTTCCTCGTGGCGACCCTGCTGGGCTGGACCTACCGCTCCGCCGAGTCCCTGCAGCTGGCCATCACGATTGCCGCCGCCATGCTTTTCTCCCTGGCCCTGGGCTGGCTCGAAGATATTCGCGGCGTGAGTATCGTTCGTCGCGCTGCCCTGCAGCTGGTCATCGGTGTGTTGGTGAGCGTCAGTTTCGCGACGGTTCAGGGGACCAATCCGTTGCTGGTGGTGGTTGGTGCCGTGTTCATCGCGGGCTACATTAACGTGGCCAACTTTATGGACGGCATCAACGGCATCTCGGGTGCTCACGGCCTGGTGGCCGGTTTGGCGTACGCGCTGACCGGTTGGATGGTCAACCTGCCCTGGCTGGCTATGGGGGGTGTGGCGGTGGCCGGCGCGTACCTGGCGTTTCTGCCGTGGAACGTGCGCCCGGGCAAGAACGTCTTTCTGGGGGATGCCGGTTCCTACGTGCTGGGTACGGCCCTAGGCACTCTGGCGGTGGGCGCCTGGTTTGCTGACGTTCCGGTGCTGCTGGCCTTCGCTCCTCTCGTTACCTATCTGGCCGATGCCGGTTCGACTCTCTTCCGCCGCTTCATGGCGGGGGGGCAATGGTACAAGCCGCACCGCACTCACGTGTATCAGCGCCTGACGGACGTGGGCTTCAGCCACCTGGGATCGACCGCAGTGGTTACGGGCATGACGATTTTGGTGTGGGTCCTGCTGGCCTTCGCCTCCGACCTGTACACCTCGGGTGCTGGTTTTGCCGCGCTCGGCGTGGTGCTTGTGGCGCTCGCCGTGCTGGCCGTGTACCTGCGCATGCCGCAGCTTTTTGGTGGTGAAGCCCCCAGCTCAACGATTGACCTGACGAAGGCGGCGAAGGGCGGCTCCTCTGCCGAGGCCGGTACCCCCTCGTCGGCTTCTCCCGCGGAGCAGCCGGCAGCCCCGAAGAAGGCGGGTCGGGGCACCTCGTCTTCTTCTGCGACCGGTGTTCCCGCAACCCCGGAGCGGGTGGAACCGACCTCTCTGCATCCCGCGCCCATCATTCCGGACTCGGTGAAAGATTACGCGGAGCAGCCTTCTAATGAGCACTCTTCTGCGCCTCAGTCGAAACAGAACCGTGGGGAGAAACACTAATGGTGTCTAGGTCGCCACAACCTCAAAAGGAGGCTGTAGCAGAGCCTGTCTGGAGGCGCGTGGCCGATGTTCTGTGGTACCCACCCGCGGAGCGTAGGAGGCAACGGGAACGTCGCCGAGAGCGTGCCCGGGTAGGACTGAGGGCATCTTCTTACGAGAGTCAAGAGCTTTCCTGGAAATTTTTGTTCTACAGGGTATCGGCATACTCTTTGCTGGCTTGGTTCGGCGGTATGATGAGTGCGTGCCTGTTTGCGGGCCCCGTGGGCGCGCTAGGAATAACATTGGGCTTTCTGATAATCTATATATGCTTCACTCTGGGCGTATTAGTTATGCTGATTGCTCCCATTTTCGACTGGGGCGTACCCAAATCGCTGGTGGTGAGCTACCTTGTGAAGATTGCCCTGCTCGGTCTGGTGTTGATGTTTGTTCCGTTCCCAGAGAACCTGAGGCACGGTTGGACTCTCGCAGGCGCATGCACCGGCGTGATTCTGTGGATTGTTATTGAGACAGTCAGCATTGCACGATTGAGAATTTTGTACTTCGACACCGACTCGGAAGACCATAGTCGGTAACACGATAGGTGTTTGAAAGGAATATACGTTTGGCCGAGGAGAAGAAGTGGTGGGACGGAGATCGAAAGCTCCGCACCACCGGAGAATTGGTATCCGGCGGAGGTCTCTCCGGCGCCGTGATGTCAATTCTCTACCTGATCATCGGCGTTGCGGTGTGGGGAGGTATTGGTTACCTCGGTGACCTGGTCTTCTCCACCACCTGGATGGTATGGGTTGGCGTCTTAATCGGCGCCATCGGGGGTTTAACCCTCGTCTTCACCCATATGGCCAGGCAGAATACGGACCGCTAGGTCATTGAACGCGGACCGCTAGGTCACACATTCATCCATGTAGTTAGCATGTCAGTCACGCAAGAGCTGGCATGGGCTCTTGATAGCCACAAGCAGCAAGAAAGGACTTGCTTTGATCGAGAACGGGTTGATCCTCGCGGAAGCCGGGGCCTATGTTCCGCCAAACCCCGAAGACATGCATCTTCCCCCCTTCTTCACCATTGGTGATTTCGCCTTTGGTAAGCAGAACGCGCTGGTGCTACTCTCCGTGGTGATTATTGCGGTCTTCTTCCTCACCGCAGCGCGCAAGCGTGCCATGGTTCCCGGAAAGACTCAGTTCATCGCTGAGTCCGGCTACCTGTTTGCTCGCAACACCCTCGGCAAGGAAACCCTGGGTGTTCAGCACTACAAGCCTTTCGTCCCGATTCTGTTCGCCTCCTTCTTCTTTGTTCTGGTGAACAACCTTTACGGCGCGATTCCGTTCATCCAGCTGCCCTCCTTCTCCCACCCCGGTAGCGCCTACGCGCTGGCTGGCGTGGCATACCTGACCTGGGTCGGCGTGGGCATCAAGCGCAAGGGCCTGGGCGGCTTCTTCAAGGACATCACCATGCCTGCGGGCCTGCCGATGTGGATTTACCCCCTCCTGATCCCGATCGAGTTCTTCTCGAACATGCTGATTCGCCCCGCAACCCACGCACTGCGTCTTTTCGCGACCATGTTCGGTGGTCACGTGGCGCTGATGGTTGCATCCAGCATGGTGACCTACATGGTTGAGGCTCTGGGCGGTATCGGCTACCTGGCTGCTATTGCTCCCGGTGCTCTGGGCATGTTCCTGTACTTCCTGGAATTCATGATTCAGTGCATCCAGGCTTATGTGTTCGCTCTGCTGCTGGCTGTGTACCTGCAGGGCTCGGTTTCTGAGGGACACTAGTCGGTTCGCTGACACTTTAGATTTTTATTAGGTTTTCGCGTTCGTCATTGGGCGTGAATAAAGCAACCCACACGTTCACTGTGCGGGTTATTAACTCAAACCAAACTCTGTTCGGTCCGGGTATGTTCCCGGTCGAACACTGTTGAAAGGAAAAATAATGGTTGGTTCCATCACTGCGGTTGGCTACGGTCTGGCAGCTATTGGCGGCGGCATCGGCGTGGGTCTGATCTTCGCGGCATACATGACCAGCGTTGCTCGTCAGCCCGAGTCCCAGAAGACCCTGCAGCCCATGCTGTTCCTGGGCTTCGCAGTGGTCGAGGCACTGGCAATTCTGGGCCTGGTTCTCGTCTTCATCAAGTAACCGGCTCCGCCACATCCTAAACGACCCATCCCATAGAACAGGATTCCCTCCATGATTTATCTGGCAAGCGAAGGGGGAGCGGAGGCAACTTCGAACCCCCTCATTCCCGACGTCGGGGAAATTGTCATTACCCTCATCGGATTCCTGATCCTCTACTACATCGTTGCTAAGTACGTCGTCCCGGCGTTCGAGAAGATCTACCAGGACCGTAAGGAAGCAATCGAAGGTGGCCTTGCCAAGGCCGAGAAGGCACAGGCAGAGGCTGCAGCGGCTCGCGATGAGTACACCCAGCAGCTCGAAAGCGCTCGACTGGAGGCTCAGAAGATTCGTGAAGAGGCACGCGCAGAGGGCGAGGCAATCATTGCCGACGCTCGCGAGCGTGCAACCGCTGAAGCACAGCGCATTAGCGATAACGCGCTGAAGGCTATCGAGGCAGAGCGTGCGGCAGCAGCAGTGTCCCTCCGTTCCGAGGTTGGCACTCTGGCTACCACCCTTGCCGGCAAGATTGTGGGCGAAGCCCTCAACGATGATGAGCGATCGGCCCGTGTGGTAGATCGTTTTCTTGCTGACCTTGAAACCGAGAAGCAGAACGCAGGTGCGGCTCGGTAATGGCAGGAGTATCTACTGAATCACTGAGCAAGGTGGAAGAGGTTCTGGAAGCCCACGCTTCCCTGCAGCCTCTGAAGCTTGCGGGCGAGCTTTTCGCACTGGTCGACGTGCTCGACCATAACGGCACCCTTCGCCGCGCCGTCACCGATTCTTCGCGTGACGCAGCGGCCCGCCAGGGAATCGTCAATTCCGTTTTTGACGGTAAGATCTCTTCGCAGGCTATGGCTGTGCTCACCAATGCGGTGGCTCAGCGCTGGTCCGAGGATTCCGATCTGTCGGATGCCCTGGAACGTGCAGCGGTGCTCGCCGTAATCGCATCGGCTCAGTCTCGCGGTGGCGTGGATGCCCTGGACGAGGTACTCAACGAACTACTCACCTTTGTGCGTACCGTTGATTCCAACGCTCAGGCGCAGGAAGCGCTGTCCGACCATCAGGCAAGCAAAGAAGCAAAGAAGAAGCTCGCCGTGGCGCTCGGTGGCCCCGCCACCACCGCCGAGGGTGTGCTTCTGCTCGAACGAGTTGGCTCTAATCCTCGTGGCCTTCACGCCGCGCGGGCTGCCGACGAGTTCGCAGAAATCATCGTCAAGCGACAGAACCGTTACATTGCGCGCGTTACCAGCGCAATCAACCTGTCGCAGGCACAGCTTGAACGTCTCGGTCGCGCACTCAACGCCGTGTACGGCCGCGAGCTGAAGCTCGACGTTTCGGTGGATCCCGCCGTTCTGGGCGGTTTGCGTGTTCAGGTGGGCGACGAGGTGATCGACGGTACCGTCGAGACCCGCATGTCCGACCTGGCTCGTTCCATCGGCTAGCGGCTCAAGCTAGCGACGCTGAACCGTTCGTCGCAACGGTGATTTAGAAGATACCTCGGGTTGCGGGTGCGTGGCAGATGCCTCCTTCGCAGAAGCAGTGGCATTGCCCGCCCGTTCAACCCGAATTGCAAGTTTCGGTTGGTTCCGTTGACGGAACGCAACCACAATGAGAGAGCAGGGACACAAGATGGCCGAACTGACCATCAATGCCGACGATGTCCGTAATGCGCTGAACGAGTTTGCAGCGTCTTACGAACCCGGCAATGCAGAACGTGTTGAGGTGGGTCGAGTTGTATCGGCCTCCGACGGTATCGCTCGTGTCGAGGGCCTTCCCTCGGTTATGGCGAATGAGCTGCTTCGTTTCGAAGACGGCACCCTCGGCCTCGCACAGAACCTGGATACCCGCAATATTGGTGTGATCGTCCTGGGTGACTTCACCGGTATTGAAGAGGGCCAGGTCGTACACCGCACCGGTGAGGTCCTCTCGGTGCCCGTTGGCGACGCGTACCTCGGTCGCGTTGTTGACCCCCTGGGTAACCCGATCGATGACCTGGGCCCCATTGAGGCTGAAGGTCGCCGCGCACTGGAGCTGCAGGCTCCCGGCGTGACCCAGCGTAAGTCGGTTCACGAGCCGCTGCAGACCGGTCTGAAGGCAATCGACTCGATGATTCCGATTGGTCGCGGTCAGCGTCAGCTGATCATTGGTGACCGCCAGACCGGTAAGACCGCTATTGCGATCGACACCATTCTGAACCAGAAGGACAACTGGGCTTCGGGTGACCCCAACAAGCAGGTTCGATGCATCTACGTGGCTGTTGGCCAGAAGGCATCCACCATTGCAGCTGTCCGCCACACCCTTGAGACTCGCGGCGCGCTGGAGTACACCACCATCGTGGCATCTCCCGCATCCGACGCAGCAGGCTTCAAGTACCTGGCACCCTACACCGGTTCGGCTATCGGCCAGCACTGGATGTACGGTGGCAAGCACGTCCTCATCATCTTCGACGACCTGTCGAAGCAGGCAGAAGCATACCGCGCTGTGTCCCTGCTGCTGCGCCGCCCGCCGGGACGTGAAGCATACCCCGGTGACGTCTTCTACCTGCACTCCCGCCTGCTGGAGCGTTGCGCTAAGCTCTCTGACGACCTGGGCGCAGGCTCGATGACCGGCTTCCCGATCATTGAGACCAAGGCAAACGACGTTTCCGCCTTCATTCCGACCAACGTCATCTCCATTACTGACGGCCAGATCTTCCTGCAGTCCGACCTGTTCAACGCTAACCAGCGTCCGGCAGTCGACGTCGGTATCTCCGTCTCCCGTGTTGGTGGTGCCGCACAGACCAAGGCTATGAAGAAGGTCTCCGGTACCCTGAAGCTGGAGCTGGCACAGTACCGTGCAATGGAAGCGTTCGCAATGTTCGCATCCGACCTGGACGACGCTACCAAGGCACAGCTGACCCGCGGTTCTCGCCTGACCGAGCTGCTGCGTCAGCCGCAGTACACCCCGTACGCAGTTGAAGAGCAGGTTGTCTCCATTTGGGCTGGTACCTCCGGTCACCTCGACGACATTGAGGTTTCCGACGTGCTGCGCTTCGAGGAAGGCTTCATCGAGTACCTGCGTCACAAGACCTCGGTACTGACCGATATCGCTTCCTCCGGCAAGCTTGAGGATGACACCGTTGCAGCTCTGAAGTCCGCAGTTACTGACTTCAAGCAGGGTTTCAAGTCTGAGGGCAGCAGCCACCTCGTCGACGCAGGTCACGAGGAGCACAAGGCAGCTCGCGATAGCGACATCACTCAGGAAACCATCGGTTAGCGATTAGTCCTCGCCTTCTCCCCGCCTCAGCTATGAGGCTGGGGCGGGGCAGAAAGCAAGGAGAAAGGAAGCTCTATGGGAGCCCAGATTAGGGTTTACCGACAGAAGATTGCTTCGACGTCGTCTATGAAGAAGATCTTCAAGGCGATGGAGATGATCGCGACCTCCCGCATTAACAAGGCTCGTAACGCTGCTCAGGCAGCCGGCCCTTACGCGAACGCTCTGACCCGCGTGGTGACTGCGGTTGCAACTCAGCACGGTATTAAGCACCCGCTGATTCACAAGCCGAACGAGTCCGAAGCCTACGAACACCGCCGCTCCGCAATCCTGGTTGTTACCAGTGACCGCGGTCTGGCAGGTTCGTACTCCTCCGCTATCCTGCGTCGTACCGAATCTCTGATTGAGAGGCTGCGCTCTAACGGCCAGGAGGTACAGCTGTACCTGGTTGGTCGTAAGGCAAAGGCTTACTTCGAGTTCCGTGAGCGCCCCTACGCCCGTGCGTGGGAGGGCCACACCGATGCACCTCGCGTCGAAACCGCCGTCGAGATTCGTGACGCGCTGCTCGAAGCCTACGACCTGCCCTTCGAAGAGGGCGGCGTGGACGAACTGCACATCGTATACACCGAGTTCAAGTCGATGGTTGTTCAGGAACCCAAGATTCTGCGCCTGCTGCCCATCCACGTGGGTGATGCAAAGGCTATGGGCGAGGAAATCGTTCCCGACCAGGAACTGACCAAGGCTGAGTACGAGCAGGCGGCATCCTTCGAGTTCGAGCCCTCCGCTGAGGAAGTGCTCAACGCGCTGTTGCCGCGCTACATTGCATCGCGTATCTTCTCCTGCCTCCTGCAGGCAGCAGCAAGTGAGCTGGCATCCCGCCAGCGCGCAATGAAGACCGCAGGTGACAACGCTGAGACGCTGATTACCAAGTACACCCGTTTGATGAACAACGCACGTCAGGCGGAAATTACTCAGGAGCTCTCCGAAATCGTGGGCGGCGCAGACGCCCTCGGCTCCTAGTACTTGTACGCCAACGAAGCCATCAACTGTCCAAACTTTCTAAGTAAGTGAGAAATATGACTGCCACCTACAACGAATCGGTCTCCGCACCGACTCAGGGCGCAACGGGTCGTATTGCCCGCGTCATCGGCCCCGTGGTCGACGTCGAGTTCCCCGCCGGTCAGGTCCCCGAGATTTACAACGCTCTGACCACCGAGCTGACCCTCGACGGCCGTACCCGCACTATCACCTTCGAGACCGCACAGCACCTGGGCGACTCGATCGTTCGCGCTATCTCCCTGCAGCAGACTGACGGCCTGGTCCGCGGTCAGGCTGTAGTCGACACCGGCGCACCGATCTCCGTCCCCGTTGGTGACGGCGTGAAGGGCCACATTTTCAACGTTCTCGGTGACGCACTCGACGTGCCGAACTCCGAGATCAAGGCTGACACCTACTGGCCGATCCACCGTGCCGCTCCCGGCTTCGCAGAGCTGGAAGGCTCCACCGAAATGCTGGAGACCGGTATTAAGTCCATCGACCTTCTGACCCCCTACATCAAGGGCGGTAAGATTGGTCTGTTCGGTGGTGCAGGCGTGGGTAAGACCGTGCTGATCCAGGAAATGATTACCCGTGTGGCTCGTAACTTCGGTGGTACCTCCGTGTTCACCGGTGTTGGCGAGCGTACCCGTGAGGGTAACGACCTGTGGGTCGAAATGGAAGAAGCAGGCGTTCTGAAGGACACCGCTCTTGTGTTCGGCCAGATGGATGAGCCCCCGGGAACCCGTCTGCGCGTGGCACTGACCGGTCTGACCATGGCGGAGTACTTCCGCGATGTTCAGAACCAGGACGTGCTGCTGTTCATCGACAACATCTTCCGTTTCACTCAGGCAGGTTCTGAGGTTTCCACCCTGCTGGGCCGCATGCCCTCCGCAGTGGGTTACCAGCCGAACCTGGCGGACGAAATGGGTCTACTGCAGGAGCGTATTACCTCCACCCGCGGTCACTCCATCACCTCCATGCAGGCAATTTACGTGCCTGCGGATGACTACACCGACCCGGCGCCGGCAACCACCTTCGCGCACCTGGATGCGACCACCGAGCTCTCTCGTGAAATCGCATCGCGCGGTCTGTACCCGGCAATTGACCCGCTGTCCTCCACCTCCCGAATTCTGGACGCACAGTACATCGGTCAGGAGCACTACGACACCGCAATTCGCGTGAAGGCTATTCTGCAGGAAAACAAGGAACTGCAGGACATCATCGCGATTCTGGGCGTGGACGAGCTCTCCGAGGAGCAGAAGATCGTCGTGGCACGTGCACGTCGTATCGAGCAGTTCCTCTCCCAGAACACCTACACTGCAAAGCAGTTCACCGGTGTCGAGGGTTCGACCGTTCCGCTGAAGGACACCATCGAGTCCTTCCAGATGATCTGCAACGGCGATGTCGACCACATCCCCGAGCAGGCGTTCTACAACATTGGTGGTATGGACGACGTTATGCGCCGCTACGAGGAAATCAAGGCACAGACTGGAGCTAAGTAATCATGGCTCTGAAAGTTGAAGTTGTTTCCCGCGAACGCGTCGTGTGGACTGGCGAAGCGAAGTACGTTCGTGCACGCTCCGTCAGCGGTGACCTCGGTATCCTGCCGGGTATGATTCCCACCTGCACGCTGCTGGCACAGGACGGCGAGCTGCTCATTGAACCCGTTGATGGTGAGCCCATTAAGACCATCCTCAACGCAGGTTTCTTGACCGTCTCGAACGATCACGTGACCATCGCTGCAAAGCACGCAGAGATCTAAAGCCAGTTCCCCGTAAGGGGAATTGACCACTGTGTACACCTCGCCGGTGCTCCTCCCCGAAAGGGACGGGCACCGGCGATTGGTGTATCTGGGGTAGAGCGTGTGCCCAGAGAGAGCGCGCGTGCAGAACGACAGCGTGCATAGAAAGATGATGCGCAGAAAGATCGGTATACGCAGAAAAGGGGCGCCTCCCATGTATCGGGAGGCGCCCCTCAAGCTATGTGTAGCCGCCTAGCTAGAGCAGCTTAGAACAGGCCGGTCAGCTAGAACAGGCGGTCAGCCGAATCGTCCACGCCGCGCATCGCGTCGTAGTCCAGGCTCACGCAGCGGATACCGCGGTCCTCAGCCAGGGTACGAGCCTGCGGCTTAATCGTCTGCGCCGCAAACACGCCGCGCACCGGTGCCAGCAGCGGGTCACGGTTGAGCAGCTCCAGGTAACGGGTCAGCTGCTCCACACCGTCAATATCGCCCACACGCTTGAGCTCGACCGCCACGGAGACGCCGTGCGCATCCTTCGCCATGATGTCGACCGGACCGATAGCGGTCGGGTACTCGCGGCGTACCAACGAATAGCCCTCACCGAGAGTGTGGATCTGCTCGGCGAGCAGACGCTGCAGGTCAGCTTCCACACCGTCCTTGATGAGGCCGGGGTCAACACCCAGGTCGGTGGCGTGCTCGTGCTCAATCTTGTAGATACGAATCATGAGGCGGTCATCGCTCTTAGCTGCCTGAACGGTCCACAGCTGCTGAACATCGGATTCCAGGTCCTCACGGATGCTCTGCGGAACGTCCTCACGCTCAGCCACCAGCAGGGAGCAGGGAGGGCTCATCCAGTTCAGGGGCTTGTAGGAACCGCCGTCGGAGTGAATGAGGACGGAGCCGTCATTCTTGACCATCAGCAGGCGGGTAGCGCGGGGCAGGTGGGCGCGGAGGCGGCCCTCATAATCTACGGAGCATTCAGCAATGACAATACGCATCCGTCCACTCTAGCAGGTACGAGTGTTTGGCTCTAGCAGGTGAGGGTATGAGCTAGGGAACCCGTGCTTGGTACAGGTTGGGTTACAGAGCGGGGGAGTACCGCCTCAGAATGAGGAAGAGCGCAGAGCGAACAGCGGCAGGGCTGGTAGGTAGAGATAGTTGAGTGGCGCGGTAGAATAGGGCTCATGGCACGTAAGAATCATCCCGGCAGGCGAGCATCCGGCACCACCAGCGATAAGTGGCACCGTCAAGCACCCGCAGGGCGTGATATCAGCAGGATTCTCGACCCAGCGCCCCGACTGGAACGTGACCGATACGGTGACTGGCTGGTGCAATACATTGCAGCCGTCAACGCCCAAAAAACCTACACCTGCCCCGAATGCTACCGCCCGATTCCGCCCAGAACAGCGCATCTGGTGGTGTGGCAAGAAAGCCACACGATGGGCCGTAGCCGCGCCATTGATGAGCGCAGGCACTGGCATCAGCATTGCTGGCGCACCCGCCGTAAATAGGCTGAACACTGCACTTAAAGTGCAGCCCAAGACCCAAGACCCTAGACCCTAGTCCACATTCTCGAATCCAATTCTTGAAGGAACGCAATGAGCAACACCGCCGATATCACTCGCGAGCAGGAATTCGATCCCGCCCGCTACGTCTTCAGCACCGCTGCTGAGCCCACCCCCATTAAGGCACGTACTGTGCTTCCTGCACGCCGCGAGAACTTCACCGTCATCACCGCGGACGGTAAGCGCCTCGTCGGTGAACTCGCCCTGCCCGAAGGCGAAATCAAGGCAACCCTGGTGACCTTCCACCCGCTGCCCACCCACGGCGGCTACATGGACTCGCACGTGTACAAGAAGGCGTCCTTCCGCCTGCCGGCGCTGTCGAACATTGCGGTGCTGCGTTTCAACACCCGCGGTACCTCCTCGATTCGCGGCACCAGCGAAGGCGTCTTTGACGGCGGCTTTGCCGAGAAGAAGGACTTTGACGCAATTCTGAAGTTCGTACGCGAGCGCGCCCTGCCGAACCCCTGGCTGGTCGGCTGGTCCTTCGGCACCGAGCTGGTGCTCAAGTACGCGCCCGAATACGCGAACGAGTTCACCGGCGCCATTCTGCTCTCCCCGCCGTTGCACCGCGTGCACCCGGCTGAGCTGGACGAGTGGAACAAGATCTCGAACCCGCTGTACGCGCTGGTGCCCGAGCATGACGACTACCTGCAGCCTCCGGCAGCGCGTGAGCGTTTCGCGGCTGTACCGCGTACTCGGGTAATTCCCTTCGAGGGTTGCAAGCACCTGTGGGTGGGCGAGAAGTCCGTGCAGCAGGTCCTGAACACTATTGTCAGCATCGTAACCGGTGTGCCCACTGAACTGCCCACCGAGTACAACGGCCCGGTGGCAGAAGAAATTACTGAGCTCTAAAGGCTCGACACAAAACGTAAAGGCGGCGGCTTTGGATAGAACATCCAAAGCCGCC
>NZ_KV795256.1:160550-219026 GCF_001808955.1 Rothia sp. HMSC078H08 | reverse complement strand
GCGGCTTTGGATAGAACATCCAAAGCCGCCGCCTTATGTCTTAAACGCCTGCTCGGTGGAAGAGCCGTGAGCGCGTAGAGAACCTAGAGGGGACTCTACAGCTGGGAGGCGACTACAACTGGGCGGTGACTACAGTTGGTCCTGGCGAGGAATGAACACCTCACGCACCAGAATCAGCATGGAAGCCGCCACCGGAATAGCAATCAGCGCACCCAGCACGCCCCAGAGCGCGCCACCGGCAGCCACAGAAATAATCGCAACACCGGCAGGAACCGAAACAGCGCGAGCCATAATACGCGGAGAAATCAGGTACGCCTCCACCTGCAAGTACAGGAAGTACGCCACCGCAAACCACAGCGCCAGACTCCAACCCTGAGTCAGCAGAATCAGCGAGGTCAAAATCAGCGCAATCACGCCACCAACCAGCGGAATGAACGCCAGAATCATGACGACCAAAGCCATCAACTGCGGGAAGCTAAAGCCCAAAAAAGCCATAATCAAGAACGCCACAAACGCGTTCAGCACAGCAACCAGAGCCTGACCCATCACGTAGTTACCCACCGACTCGGTAATCTTGTCGGTAATGTACTTGACGCGCACACGCTTGGACGCCGGCGCCAGGCGCACACCCCACGCCTTGATGGTGTCCATCGAGGTGAGGAAGTATAGAGACAGGAACAGCACAATAATCACGCCGGTCACGCTCTGCGCCAAAGTAGACCCAGCAGAAACCAAGCTCGACATGAAGCTATTGACCTGTGAAGAGGAGAACGTTGACTCCAAGAACTTAGGGACGTTCTCATTCACCCAGGTGCTGATGTTAAAACGCTGATCAAGCTCGTGGTACCAATCAGAATCAATTGTGTTCTGATAGATACCCGGCGCGTACTGCACAAACTTAGATGCCTGCTCGCTAATAATTGGGCCAATGGTCATGACCAGACCGGTCACAGCGCCAGCAAAACCAGCAAGCACAGCAATCACGCCGATACCGCGCTTAATGCCCCAAGACTCCAGGCGGCGCACAATCGGGTCTAGACCCAGAGCAATGAAAATAGCACCGGTCACCCAACCCACCAGGGCACCCACATTGTTGAAAATGTAGTAGGCGAAGAGCGCCAGACCCACGCCCACGGTCATGAGGAAACCAAAAGCGACCGGGTTGTGCATCATGGATGCCTTGCCGTTGCCGACCACCTTCGGTGCGGGAGGCGCATCCTCAGAAGCGGCGGGAACCACCGGAATGGTATCCGTAGGAGGCATAGAAGCGCGGCGGCGGTTGGAACGCACCTGGCTAATGCTTTCGGTCAGCTCGCTGAAGGTCTCCGTTAGCTGATCGGTGAGGGATTCCTTCTTGCGCGTCTCGGGGGACGATGTCGTCTCTGCGGGAGCTTCTGAGGCTTTCTTCTCGCTCATGCTCTTCCTTTCCGAATCATTCCGGGTATTTTTTCTCTACTGTGCCATTCTACCGGCTGGTTTACTTTGTTACGGCGTCCACGGTGAATCCCAAGGACAGGGGAGTGCATGTGGGAGAGATATTTGCGGGACGGATCGGGCAATAGCCCAAACGCTATCCCCGGCATGAGCTCAGAGCGTAGGCGACAGAGAACGGGCGCTCGCAACGGTGCGTTGTGGGGATAATAGAGGAAGGAACGCGTGAAGGATTTAGCCCGCACGCAACAATAGGTACAGAACGTAAAGGAGCCCAGGATGAGCATTATTTTTGATCCGGCAGACCGCGGCGCATCCCAGAACGCGGCACAGGGTAACGTCGCGCAGGGTGGTGCAGCGCAGAACGGGGTAGCGCCGGAGATTCCCGCCTCCGTACGCAACGCCATGGAACTGAACCCCAACGCGGCACAGTCTGCTGGCGAACAGGGCGGCGAGCAGACCCCCTCCGCCCCCACCTGGCGTTACGAGGTCAACACCCCCGAAGAGTTCCAGAAGTTCGTGCAGCTTTCCAGCCAGGGTGCCGTGATTTTTGCGCTCTACGCGCCGCACTCGCCCTCCTCTCTGCAGATGCTCGAAGGCGTGCAGAAGCTCGTTGACTCCGCCGCAGGTAGCATGATTTGCGCCGCCGTGGACGTCACCAAGCTCCCCGAAGCTGCCCAGGCATTCGGCGTGAGCGGCGTGCCCGCGGGTGTTGCCGTTCTGGCGGGCCGCCCGGCACCGATTTACACCGGCCCGGTCAGCGCAGAAGACCTCGGCGATGTGCTCTCTCAGGTTCTGCAGCTCGCGGCACAGTACCAGCTACCCGGTGGCTTCGACCCGGTCGTTCCCGAAGACGAAAAGCCCCTGCCGCCCCTGCACGCAGAAGCCGTCGCCGCCCTAGACCGCGGCGACCTGGAGGGTGCCCGCGCCGCATACCGCAAGGCAATCGCCGAGAACCCCGGCGATAAGGAAGCGAAGCTCGGCCTGGAACAGGTTGAACTGCTCTCGCGCGTGAAGGACCTGGACATGGCAACCGAGCGTGCGGCGGCTGCGGCAGACCCCATGAACATTGAAGCGGCGTTCAACGTAGCCGACTTGGACCTGGTGGGCGGCCACGTGGAGGACTCCTACAACCGTCTGCTGCGTCTGTTCAGCGCTGTTGGTCCTGACGATAAGGCGCGTGTGCGCGAGCGCCTCGTGCAGCTCTTTGACGTGGTGGGTGCATCTGACCCGCGCACCGTCAAGGCGCGTGCGGCACTGACCATGGCGCTGTTCTAAAAGGCGCTGTCACCCGGGAAACATCATGAGCCGGTCTAGCTAGCTCTGGCTAATCTAGGCGGCTGAAACGTTGAATACGGACGGGCTATCGTCTACCCCTGCACTCGGGCTGCGGGGGAGGCTGTAGCCCGTTCTGCGTTCGCGGGTTTGAGCGGTTTTAAGGGTGGGGAGAGCAGGCGACTCAACCTGTCTGATAGCGCGGTTGGATGGCATCTATAGCACCCCGAAATGTCCATATTATGCATTGTGAGTACTTAATAATGCAGGTTTCATCACCAAACCTGCTAGACCTCATGGGGGGGTGGTAGGGTGAAAATATGAACACTAGTCACTTTCCCCAAGACCCGAACCCGCAAGAACCAGGTTCACCGCAGAACCCGGTACAAGAGACCAACCCAGTACCAGAGACCGCAGTAGAGGCAACCCCCACCGCGGCAGTACCTCAAGCTATAGTCCCCGAATCTGTAGCGCCGGAAGCTGTAAACCCTGAGCCTGCAGCGCCGGAAGCTGTAGTTCCCGCATCGGTAGCACCGCAGCTACCCGTCACCCCGCAGGCCGCACCGGCCGCTGGCGCCCGCCCCGCCATCGAAATCCGCGGCCTCACCAAGGCATTCGGTCAGAAGGTCGCCGTCGACCGCATCAACCTGGATATCCCCTCCGGATCCTTCTACGGGCTGGTCGGCCGCAACGGCGCCGGTAAAACCACCACCATCTCCATGGTCACGGGCATGCTCATGCCCAGCGAAGGCACCGCATACGTGCGAGGCATCGACATGTGGACCGAGCCGCTCAAGGCCAAAGCACACCTGGGCGTGCTGCCTGACGGCGTGCACCTCTTCGACAAGCTCACCGGCGAGCAGCTCATCACCTACTCCGGCTACCTGCACGGAATCGATAAGGAAACTGTCGCATCCCGCGTCAAGGACCTGCTCACCGCAATGGACCTGACCGACGCTGCGGGTCGTGCCGTTGCCGACTACTCCGCCGGTATGACCAAGAAGATTGCGCTCGCCGCCGCGCTCGTCCACGCACCCTCCGTGCTGATTCTTGATGAGCCCTTTGAAGCGGTCGACCCGGTTTCCGCCGCTAATATTCAGGATATTCTGCGTGGCTTCGTTGCCTCCGGTGGAACTGTTATTATCTCCTCGCACGTGATGGACCTCGTGCAGCGCCTGTGTGACCACGTAGCCGTCATGGACTCCGGCCGTATTCTCGCCGCCGGAACCGTCGATGAAGTACGCGCCGGTATGAGCCTTGAAGAACGATTCGTGCAGCTGGTTGGCGGCCGCACCTCCTCGGAAGGATTGTCATGGTTGGGCACCTCGTCTCACTAAAGTGGCAGTATGTGCTCGCTTCCTTCCGCCGAAGCATCTGGGCGCTCATTGGCCTAATTTTTGCGGCGCTTTATGCGGGCGGTATGCTCTTCGGCCTCGGCTCCGCATACGTTATCGCTAACTCGGAGGTACCCGAATACGGTCAGCTCGGCGCCCTCCTTGTAGGCACCGTTGTGGCGCTCGCCTGGGCTATCGTCCCTATCTTTTTCAGTGGCCTGGACGGCACCCTGGACGAGAGCCGATTCGTGCTCTTCCCCATCAAGCCCTCCACCCTGCAGAAGGGCCAGTTCCTCGGCGGGTTCGTGGGTATCCCCGGCATTGCCAGCATCATTGCCGTGCTGCTGGGTGCGATCGCGTTTATATCGCAACCGCTCGCGCTGGTCGTGTACCTCATCTGCTGCGTGCTCGGCCTTGCGAACCTCATGGTGTGGGCTCGTCTCGCCAACCGCCTGGGCATGGCGCTGAATGATAACCCGCGCATCGCCAACACCCTGATGATCGTTGCCATGCTACTGATGATGAGCGCCGGCTTTATCTTCGGTGGAACGATAACCTACCTGACCAAGCACTGGGAAGAGGTGCTGCCCTACCTGCCGTGGCTCAGCGTGACGCCCTTCGGGTCGGCATTTGCGGTGCCCTACTTTATGGCGACCGGCAATATGGGTACCGCCCTTGGTTGCCTGGCTCTGACCCTCGTCTACCTGGCTGGCGGATGGTGGCTGTGGGGTAAGAACCTGGCACGCTCCATGGCGAATGTGGGCAGTAGCGCGCACCACGCCAGCGCTGCCGAAGTCGCCGCAGGTGATTTGGGTCTGTTGGCACGGTTCCCCGCAACCCCGCGTGGCGCCGTGGCGGCACGAACCCTGCACTCATTTCTGAAAGACAACCGTCTGCAGCTGCTGACCGCAAGCACCGCCATGCTTTATCTGATACTGACGGTGGCTATGCCCCTGTTCCTGAGCTCTGTAGGCTCCTTCGAAAGTCGGGCCAGTTTTAACGGCGTCAACGCGGCTGAAGCTAACCAGATCATCAATAGCGGCGTGATGCAGCTCTTCGGATTCTGGATGTACTTCTGCACCGTCTTCACCGGCTACTACATGTGCTACCTCGTCTCCTACGACAACACCGCATTCAGCCTGCACGTGCTCTCCCCGCTACGCGGTATTGACGATCGTCTCGGCCGTCTTTGGGGTTACAGCATCCTGATGGTTCCGATCGTGGTGGTGATGGTGTTCGTCGCCTCAGCGGCAAATGGACACCTGGAGCTTTTCCCCATCGTGCTGATGCACCAGCTGGGCGTGCTCGCCGCAGCGGCTGGTATGGGCAGCGTGATGGACACCTTCATTAGCCCGCCCGTGGCGCCTCCCGGGGCTAACCCGTTCAAGAACCCGAAGAACACTGAAGGCTTCGCTAAGCAGCTGCTGCTGATGCTCTCTATAGTTTTGGTGATGCTCAGCGCGCTGCCCGGCGGTATCTCTGTTCTCGTGTACATTTTCCGCACGCAGGATGTGCTGACCCTCGTATACGGCGGCTTGATTCAGCTGCTGATTGGTGCCGCACTACTAGTGGGCGGCGTGGCGTGGGGCGGCCACCGCTACGACAAGGTCAGCTCCAAGATGCTGGAACGCGTGGCACGCTTCCAGGCGAACTAACAAGAGTCGAAGCTCCAGCACATCAGGAATAAAAGAGAAGGGTTCCGTGTTAGGTACTAAACCTGGCGCGGAACCCCTTTTCTGTGCCACCCAAACTTCTAACGGAAAGAAGCTCACCGCAATACCTAAGAGTCTATGGTTGAGCTGTGGCCTGCCTCCATATTGACCGCCCGGGGGCTCAGCACCTCCCAACTGCTACTAAAATAGAGAAGGCGCCAATCACCCAACCGTGCAGCGGCGCTCCTCACCCTATGTATCCCACCTCATCATCAAGGAGAAACATGAGCTCGATCGAAGGCATCGAAGACCCCTTTGGCCCCGGAACCGCAGGCGGCACCGCCCTGCTCGAACGCGAAGAAACCCAGCTTTCTGAGCCCGGCGACCACGAGCGCTTCTCCCACTACGTACGCAAGGAAAAGATCCTCGAATCGGCGCTGACCGGTGAACCCGTGCGCGCCCTCTGCGGCAAAATGTGGGTACCCGGCCGCGACCCGCAGAAGTTCCCCGTCTGCCCCCAGTGCAAGGAAATCTACGAAGGCCTCGCACCCGGCAACGACGGCGACAACGGCTCCGGCGAATAATACGCGCCAGGCGACACGCCTGAGACAAATACGCCTGAATAAATACGAATAAATAACACGCCGCAGCAGCAAGACTCAACGGCCCAACACCGCTCATGAGACTTTGCTGACGAGCACCAAATTCTTGCACCACAGCCCGGCCCAACCCGCGGATGTGGTGCTAGAATTTAACCTCGCTGTGCCCGGACCGCCAGAGCATCAGGAACACTAGAGCGCCACCTCCTAACGGGGGAGAGGCACCTGCCCTGAGTCGGCAGAGGGTACCAGCAGAGGCAGACGAGGAAGAAGGAGAGAATGAGCGCAGCACCAGAGGAACCCACGCTATTTGACAGCATGGTGAAGCCGAAGCTCTCCCCGGCATACCCCGACCGCGCCCCCTGGGGCACCTCGGTGCACCTGCGAGCCTGGCAGGCCGAGGCCATGCAGAAGTACTTCGAAAAGAACCCCCGCGACTTCATGGCCGTGGCAACCCCCGGCGCGGGTAAAACCACCTTCGCGCTCACCCTCGCCAAGGAACTCTTCAACCGCGGCACGGTGCGCCAGCTCATCGTTGTGGCGCCGACCGACCACCTGAAGAAGCAGTGGGCGGACGCCGCCGCGAAGGTCGGTATTCCGATTGACCCGAACTTTAAGAACGCGGACGTGACCATCAGCCGCCACTACAAGGGCGTGGCGCTGACCTACGCGCAGGTGGCGAATAAGCCGCAGCTGCACGCGCGCAACACTGAGGCGACGAAAACCCTCGTTATTTTTGACGAGATTCACCACGCCGGAGACTCCCTCTCCTGGGGTGACGGCCTGCGCGAGGCCTTCGACGACGCGACCCGCCGCGTGGCGCTGACCGGCACCCCGTTCCGTTCCGATACCTCCCCGATTCCGTTCGTCACTTACGAGGTCGACAACGACGGTATCCGCCGCTCCAAGGCGGACTACTCCTACGGCTACGGCCCGGCGCTCAAGGATCACGTGGTGCGCCCGGTCATCTTCATGGCGTACTCGGGTCAGATGCGTTGGCGCACCTCCGCCGGTGAGGAAATGGCGGCAAACCTGGGCGAGGGCTTCACCAAGGACATCACCTCCCAGGCATGGCGCACCGCCCTGGACCCCAACGGCGAATGGATTCCGACCGTGCTCGCCGCCGCCGACAAGCGCCTGACCGAAGTGCGCCGCACCGTGCCCGACGCCGGCGCGCTCGTCATCGCCACCGACCACGCGGACGCCAAAGCCTACGCCGAACAGCTGCAGAAGATTACCGGCGAATATCCCACCGTGATCCTCTCGGACGACCGCGAAGCCTCCGCCAAGATCGACGAGTTCCGCGAGGGCACGCAGCGCTGGATGGTCGCCGTGCGCATGGTGTCCGAAGGCGTGGATGTGCCCCGCCTCGCCGTGGGCGTGTACGCCACCAGCACCAGCACCCCGCTGTTCTTCGCGCAGGCTATCGGCCGTTTCGTGCGTGCCCGCAAGCGCGGCGAAACCGCATCCGTGTTCCTGCCCTCGGTGCCGCAGCTGATGATGCTGGCCAACGATATGGAGGTCGAGCGCGACCACGCCCTCGACCGCGGCGCACCCCAGGAAATCGACCCCATGGTCGAGGGCCTGGACGACCACCTGATTGAGGAAGCAAACCGCGAGGAGCGCGCCTCCGAGCAGCTGGCCCGCGGCAAGTTCGAGGCGCTCGGCTCCGAGGCGTCCTTCCACGGCGTGCTCTTCGACGGCGCCGAGTTCGCCTCCGGCAACCTCGCCGTGGGCAGCGAGGAGGAGCAGGACTTCCTGGGCATTCCGGGCCTGCTGGACGCCGAGCAGGTGGGCACGCTACTGCGCGCGCATCAGCGTGAGCACGCGGCTCGTCGCCCGGCAACCGCGGTGCCTTCGGTGGTGGATCACCGCCAGTTGAAAGCGCTGCGCAATAAGCTGGCGAAGAACGTGGCGGCCTGGTCGATTCGCTCGGGTAAGCCGCACGGCGTGATTCACAACGAGCTGCGTAAGATTTGTGGCGGCCCGGCGGTGGCGCAGGCCTCCGCGGAGCAGATTCAGGCGCGTCTCGATAAGCTGTCGGACTGGTTCGTTGGCCGACGCTAGAACATAGGTAGAACGTATAGAGAAGCCCCGCGGGTGTGTATGCGCTCGCGGGGCTTCTGTGTGCATAAAATGCAGAAATATTGGGTCTGAGGCGCCATAATCATGGCGGCACGGAGATGGAACGTGTAGCCTAGTGGGGGTAAGTTCTTTAGAACATGCGGCATGGTCGCCGATTATAGGGAACTTTCCAATGATGCGCGGCATATAGGTCTATGCTGAGTCATCAAAACTTTAAGAAACACCATGCAACCAACCCCCGGATGGCGCGCGCCCCGATATCGTGCCAGGGGAATGATTGCACCAACCTTTGAAGGACAGTGATGTCTCATATTTCTCGCCGTAAGGTCGTGAAGGGTGTCGCCTGGGCAACCCCCGTGATCGCGGCTTCTTCAGTAGTGCCGGCCTACGCAGCGTCAAAACCAGATTGCACCGTGTCTGAAAAACCTTACATGGATATCAGCGCTGACATGTACAACCGACGGGAAGAAACAGAATATCTCTACGCGCACCACACCTACATTAAGGTACGTTTTGAACTGGTCGGTGGCGCAGGCGGCGGAAGCTTCGATAGGAGCTCTCCAGGCGGTTCCGGCGCGAAGGTTACCGGAGTCGTCGAGGTACCCGGTCCTGCGTCTATCGAGCTCATTGCAGGTGGCGGCGGAAGGGTCGATGTCCGAGGGTACGGGCCCACCCTGGACGAGTACCGGTCTGAAGGCTTCCAGGGTGGGCAAGGCTTCGGTAACGGTGGTGGGGTTCCTAACACTAGAATTCCCGATGACGTCATGAAAAAGCTGAGCGAACGCTGGGCATGGGCTGCAGATTGGGACCACGGACCGCATCCTAAGTTTCCCATGGAAGAAGTCTATGGATGCTCAGGCGGTGGTTCAACGGCACTGCTCATCAACGGTGAGGTTATTGCCGTTGCTGGAGGCGGTGGCGGCGGAACCACCCGTGCAACAATGTTCACAACGGAACCTGACCCGGACCATTTCCCCGGAATCGTAGACGTTCGTATGACCGGTCCAGAAAATCAGGCTCACCCGCCCGTGCGAAGTGTGGGCGGGTCGGGAGAACGAGCACGCGGTGGTGACGCCACAATCGGACGTGAGTATTATGCTCAGGACCCGAGCATTCAACTAACTGTTGAAGGCGGTAAAGGTGGCGGCGGAGGCATTGGTGGTGCTGGCGGCGCTAAGCCAACCGTGCTGACCGGTACCCCTAACGATGTCTTTAGCTTCGATAGCCAGAATAATCAGATTCTTTACAGCTCCTCCACTGCAGGTAACCCAGGCACTAATGGTTTGCAAGGGAACGGCGGTGACGGTGTAATGTCTGTGAGCTACCAGCTGGACAACCACAGTCTGTACGGCGGGGAATATGAAACCCTTAAACTCCCGGACGGGACCCACAAATACTTGTCTTACTACCAAGTTGCTCCATACTTCAACGGTGCCCAGATTATTGTGTCTGGAGGCGGGGGTGGCGGCTACGGCGGCGGCGGTTCGGGCGCAGCTCTCTCACAATCAGCGATTACGATTGCTCAAAAATGGAACAATAATCCGCAGGGTATTCGACAGAGTGTGAGCTCTGCGCAGGTTGCGGGTGCTGGAGGTGCGGGTGGTTCCTACCTGGCACCGAGTGTGATTGAAGGTGAGATTTCTCTATCAAATAACGCAGACCATTATAGTGAGTACGGAACCGGTGGTACCGCGACAGTGTATCTCTGTGAAGTGCCCTGGTAATAACCCGTCTTTGCCAGAGGTAAATTAAACCTCCGGCTCAGTGAAAGCCCCGAGAGTGTGTATGCGCTCGCGGGGCTTTTGCACGCCCGTAATATTTGTTCGCGTAGACGCAATAGGGCGGGCATCCCGAGTACTCTCGGGGTGCCCGCCCTATCGTTGTGCGAGTTGCGTTGAGGCTAGAGGACCTCTACGACCTCCACGCCGTCGGCTTCCAGTGCCTCGGCGGTTTCGTCGAGCTTATCCTCGTGCACCGGCGCGGTCAGGTCAATCAGAACGCGGGTTTCGTAGCCGGCGTCGACCGCATCGCGCGCGGTGGCTGACACGCAGTAATCGGTGGCGATACCGACAACATCAACGTACTCGATACCGCGCTCATCCAGCCACTCCGACAGGGGAGTCTGCGGGCCGTCCTCGGAAGCATCCGCGCCCGGCTCGTGCTCGCCGGTGGCCACCTCGTCCTCGGGGGCCAGCAGACCCTCGAAGCCCGAGTATGCGGCCTCGTAGCGGCCCTTACGGAAGTACGCCTCAATGTAGTCGGTGTCCAGGTTCTCGTGAATCTGCGCACCCTTGCTCTTGGCCACGCAGTGCACGGGCCAGGAGTCCACGAAGTCAGGGGTGTCGGAGAAGTGCGAACCCGGATCGATGTGCCAATCCTGGGTGGCCACGATTGCGTCGTAGCGGTGGTGGTTGTTCTCCACGAACTCGCTAATGAGCGAAGCCACCTCGGCGCCGCGCGCGGTCGCCAGGGAACCGCCTTCGCAGAAGTCGTTCTGCACGTCCACAATAATCAATGCCTTAGACATAGCCGTCCTTACAAGCCGTTCCTATACGGTCACGGGTAGAAGTATGGCGCGCCGCCCCGCGTGATTGCGCCGGATGCACCCCGTCCTTGAGGGGTATCGCGGCGGCTCGCGGGGCGGGCACCGTGGGGGAGTTTTAGATGAATTCGGTCGGGATAACCGGCTCGCCCTCGGAGAGGCGACGAGCGGCCTCGGGCAGCTCGGCCAGGGATGCGGCGTGGCGGGCGGTTGCGCGGCGCACGCCCTCCTCACCGGTGAAGCCGGGCAGCAGCTCGCCCTCGCGAACGAAGTCCACGAGCAGGGGGCGGGTGTCCTCGTGCAGGGCCGGGTCTTCGTGGGTTCCCAGAACCTCGGCCGTTGCGATGCCCATGCTGTTCAGGCGGCGGGCAGCGAGCTTGGCGCCACCCACCGAGGCCTTGCCGGCCGAGGCCTTCGCGACCGGCTGCATTTCGCCCGCGGAGTTCTCGCGGGCCACGACCTTGTACACCATGGAGGAGGTCGGCGCGCCCGAACCGGTCACCAGGCGGGTACCCACGCCGTAGGAGTCCACGGGGGCAGCGGCCAGCGAGGCGATGGCGTATTCGTCCAGGTCGCTGGTCACGGTGATCTTCGTATTGGTGTTACCCAGCGAATCGAGCAGTTCGCGCACGTGGGCGGCGGTGGTGACCAGGTCACCCGAGTCCAGGCGAACGCCGCCGAGCTCCTCGCCGGCCAGTTCCACGCCCAGGCGCACGGCGTTGTCCACGTCGTAGGTGTCGACCAGCAGGGTCGTGCGGGCGCCGAGGGAACGCAGCTGCGCTTCGAAGGCTTCGCGCTCGTTGTCGTGTAGCAGGGTGAAGGCGTGGGCGCTGGTGCCGATGGTGTGCAGGCCGTAGGAGCGGCCCGCCTCCAGGTTGGAGGTGCCGGCGAAGCCAGCGATGACGGCGGCGCGGGCTGCGGAGACGGCGGCGCGCTCGTGGGCGCGGCGCGAACCCATTTCGAGGCAGGGGCGGTTGCCGGCGGCGGCGGTCATGCGCGAGGCGGCGCTGGCCACGGCGGAGTCAAAGTTCAGGATGGACAGCAGGTAGGTTTCGAGGATGCACGCCTCGGCGAAGGTGGACTCGATCTGCATGACGGGGGAGTGGGGGAAGAACGCCTCACCCTCGGCGTAGCCGCGGATGTTGCCGCTGAAGCGGAAGGACTCCAGGAAGGAGAGGGTCTCCTTGTTGACGACGTTGCGGGAGGAGAGGAACGAGAGCTCTTCGTCGGTGAAGCGGAATTCGGAGAGTCCCTCGAGGAAGCGGCCGGTGCCGGCGAGCACGCCGTAGCGGCGGCCCGCGGGAAGGCGGCGGGTGAAGACCTCGAAGGTGCACTTGCGCTGGGCGGCTCCGGAGGCGAGAGCTGCCTGAAGCATGGTCAGCTCGTAGTGATCGGTGAGAAGCGAAGTAGTAGTCATGTGTCTAATTGTAGAGGGGGGAGCGGGCGTTTTTCTTGTTGTGACGGCGTGTCAATCACTACATAAAGTACTATTGACTATAAGTAGTGTAGTATGAAAAAGTACAGGCACTCTGCCCGCCGCCCGGCGCGTCCGGCCGTATAATCGAAAGAGATTCGGCCCCCGCACACACACCGGCCGCGAGCCGCCACGCTGCACGAAGTGGCGAGGCTCGGTTCCCAACAATCCGGCCCCACGAACTCCGGAATCCATCAGACCGGACCCCGAAGGACCCCCCATGAATAACGCAGCCGTGACCCTCTCCAGCGGAACCCTCACCGAAGGCGACACCGACCTGACCACCGAGCTCGAGAACATCCTCGCCGCTGATACCCCCTGGAACGTCATCGTCTGGAACGACCCCGTCAACCTCATGACATACGTGGCATACGTCTTCCGCAGCCACTTCGGCTACTCCCGCGCCCGCGCCGAGGAGCTCATGCTGCAGGTGCACCACAACGGCAAGGCCATCGTCTTCACCGGGCCCCGCGAGGACGCCGAAAAGCACACCCAGGCCATGCACGCCTGGGGTCTGCTGGCCACCTTCGAGAAAGTGGAGAACTAATGGCACGCCCCTTCCGACGCACCCCCGGCGGCTACACCGCACGATTTGAACAGCCCGAGCGCGAGCTCATCCGAGAACTCGCCGAGGATGTGCGCGCCCTGCTACGACCCTCCGACACCGCCGCCGACGGCAGTACCGTCGACCCGCTCGAGGCGCTGGTCGGCATCACCGAGAACCCCACGATTCCCGAGGACAGCGCCGTGGCTCGCCTGCTCCCCGTCGCCAGTAGCGACGAGGAAAGTGCGGCCGAGTACCGTCGCTACACCGAACGCGATTTGCGCGAAACCAAGCGCGCCAACCTGGCGATGCTCGCCTTAGACATTGAGTCGAGCGACCTGCGCCTGAACGAGGAGCACGCCCGCGCCTGGGCCGCTGCCCTCGGTGATATTCGCCTGGTGCTCGCCGACCGCCTGCAGATTACCGATGAAGAACGCGCCGACGAGATCGGCACCATCACCGACGCCTCGCAGGTCACTAACAATGAGGAGTACATGGCGATGGTGTACAACTTCATCTCGTGGGTGCAGGATTCGCTCATGCTTGCGATGATTGAGGGCCTGGACGAAGAGGAGTAGAGGCCTCTTCTCGGTTCATAAGGTGCACGCGCGCGCAGTAATATTGCCCGTCGACGTGCGATAGAACACCGCCCACTGAACGGATTTTTCGTTTGCCCCCTCGCACCGCCGTCACAGACCGTCTCATAATGGTGGTTCTGGACTCATCTAACCCCCTCCCGGGAAGAAACCACCCCGAACGCGGGTTAGCATAGAACGAGGAAACGACCGATACCGAAGTGTAGGTGACCCATGAGTGACAGCATCGACGCAACCAATCCCTACCGTGCCCGCACCCCCTGGGGAAGCCCCGAACCCGTAGCTCCCACCGCCGCGGCACCCATCGGCGTCTTCGACTCCGGCGTAGGCGGCCTTACCGTGGCCCGCGCCATCATGGATCAGCTGCCCCACGAACGCATCATCTACGTCGGCGACACCGCGCACGGCCCCTACGGCCCCCTCAAAATTGCAGAGGTGCGCGCCAACGCACTGCGCATCATGGACGAGCTCGTCGACTCCGGCGTGAAGATGCTCGTCATCGCCTGCAACACCGCATCCGCCGCCGTGCTGCGCGACGCCCGCGAACGTTACACCCGCCAGTACGGCATCCCCGTCATCGAGGTGATTCAGCCCGCTGCCCGCCGCGCGCTTGCCGCGACCCGCAACCGCAAGATCGGCGTAATCGCGACGGAGGCGACCGTCACCTCCCGCGCCTACGAGGACACCTTCGCGATTACCCCCAACCTTCAGGTGTACTCGGTGGCCTGCCCGCGCTTCGTGGAGTTTGTGGAGAAGGGCATTACCTCCGGCCCCGAACTGCTGGAGACCGCTCGCGAGTACCTGCAGCCGCTCAAGGATGCAGGGGTCGACACGCTCGTGCTCGGATGCACCCACTACCCGTTGCTGGCCGGCGTGATTTCCTACATCATGGGCGAGGACGTCACTCTTGTTTCCTCCGCGGATGAGACCGCCAAGGATGTATACCGCGAACTGCTCAACCACGCCATCGAGAGCCCGGTTCCCGAGGAGCACCCGCACCACGAGTTCCTCGCTACCGGCGAATCTGAGACGTTCTCGCAGCTGGCGCGCCGCTTCCTCGGCCCCGAGGTCACGAACGTACGTCACACCAAATCCGTGGCCGAGCGTTTCCCGACCGGCTCCTTTGCCACCATCACCCCCGAGATGCTGGCCGCACACCGCAACATCACCCTGGACGAAGACGTCGCCGAGGCCGAAGAGGCCGCGGCGACGCAGGAAGGTCCCGCATGCGCCTAACGATTATCGGTTGTACCGGTTCCTTCCCCGGCCCCGTCTCGCCGGCCAGCTGCTACATGCTCACCGCGACCGACTTCGCCGGCCGCACCTGGCGCGTCATCGTGGACATGGGCAACGGCTCCCTCGGCATGCTGCAGCGCCATATCGACCTGAGTGATATCGACGCGATTCTCATCTCGCACCTGCACCCGGACCATTGCATCGATCTGTCCGGTCTGCACGTGGCCGTCAAATGGGATCCGCGCGGCTGGCCCAAGGGACGTATTCCGCTCTACGGCCCGGCCGCCATTAACGAGTACCTTTCGGCGACCCACGGCTTGGACCCCGACCCGGGCATGAGCACCGAGTTTGAGTACCACACCTGGACCGAGGGCGAGCCCGTGCAGATTGGCCCGTTTCGCGTGGAACCATTCCGCGTGGTGCACCCCTCGAAGGATCCCTACGCCCTGCGCATCACCTGCAACGACCGCGAGGGCCACACGATTTTCGCCTACTCGGGTGATACCGACCTGTGCGAGGGCCTGGTTAAGGCCGCGCGCGGCGCCGACCTGTTCCTGTGCGAGGCCGCCTACCAGGAGGGTCGCGACGACGCCCTGCGCGGTATCCACCTGACCGGCAAGCGCGCCGGACAGGCCGCCCAGGAGGCGGGCGTACGCAACCTGCTGCTGACCCACTTGCCCGTATGGAACGACCCTGACATCGCCCGCGCCGAGGCACGTAGCGCCTTCTCCGGCCCCGTGGGCGTTGCCGAGATGGCCGCGAGCTACCGCATCTACCCGCGCCCCACTCCGGCGCATCCGGTGACCTCCACGCTGAACGTGGTGGAGGTGCTGGACCCGCCGCTCAAGACCGCCATTGCCCTCCCTAAACCCTAGCTGGACTAGCGCAAACCACATTCAACCCGACCAGGTTATAAGCACAACAGACCGACCGACCCAAGGAGAACCCATGACTGTGACCCGCGACGACGGCCGCGCCCTCAACGAACTGCGCCCCATCACCATTACCCGCGGCTGGTCCCGCAACGCCGAGGGCTCCGCCCTCATCGAGTTCGGAAACACCCGCGTGCTGTGCACCGCATCCTTCACCGAGGGCGTGCCGCGCTGGCTCAAGGGCGAGGGCAAGGGCTGGGTGACCGCCGAGTACGCCATGCTGCCGCGCGCCACCAACACCCGTTCTTCGCGCGAGTCGCTGAAGGGCCGCGTGGGCGGCCGCACCCACGAGATTTCCCGTCTGATTGGCCGCTCCCTGCGCGCGGTCATCAACATGGAGGAGCTGGGCGAGAACACCATCGTGCTCGACTGTGACGTGCTGCAGGCTGACGGCGGTACCCGCACCGCCTCGATTACCGGCGCGTACGTGGCCCTGGCCGACGCTATCGCCTGGGCGAAGGAGCAGAAGATTATCTCCGCCAAGGCTAACCCGCTGATTGATTCGGTGTCCGCGATTTCGGTGGGCATCATCGACGGTACCCCTATGCTTGACCTGCCCTACACCGAGGACGTGCGCGCAGAGACCGACATGAACGTGGTCGTCACCGGTAGCGGCAAGTTCGTGGAGGTTCAGGGCACCGCCGAGGGCGCCCCCTTCGACCGCGAAGAGCTCAACAGCCTGCTCGACCTGGCCCTGGAGGGCACCGCAGAGCTGGCCCAGATTCAGCGCGAGGCCCTGAAAAACGACTAACCCGCACGGCGCCCCACCCCGCACCGTGTGCACCTGTTGCAAAGGAGAAACCATGGCAGAAGCAAAGATTGTTCTGGCAAGCCACAACAAGGGCAAGCTCAAGGAGCTACGCGAGATTCTGCGCGGCCACATCGACGGCCTGGACGTTGACACCCAGGTCGTGGATGCAGCCAGCGTGAACGCACCCGATGTTCCTGAGACCGGTGTGACCTTCGCTGAGAACTCCCTGCTCAAGGCTCGCGCGGTCGCCCGGGCAACCGGTCTGATTGCTATTGCCGACGACTCGGGCCTGTCCGTGGACGTGCTCGGCGGCGCTCCCGGCATCTTCTCGGCCCGCTGGGCCGGCCGCCACGGCGATGACACCGCGAACCTGAACCTGCTGCTGGCTCAGCTGAGCGATATCGCTCCGGAGCACCGCGGCGCGAAGTTCTGCTGCGCCGCATCGGTGGCCTCCCCGGACGGCTTCGAGGCGGTTGAATACGGCGAGCTACCCGGCGAGCTACTGACCGCACCGGCGGGGGAGGGTGGCTTCGGCTACGACCCGATTCTGCGCCCCGTGGAGCTCAACGGCGAGAACGCCCTCTACGAGGGTAAGTACGCCGGCCAGTCCTGCGCACAGATCCCCGCCGAAATCAAGAACTCGATTAGCCACCGTGCGCGTGCTTTTGAGGCGCTGATTCCGCAGATTGCTGCGGCTCTGGCCTAAAACCGTCACTGGGGCGTTACAGCTTGTTTGCTGTGCCTGATATCTGTCGGGTATCTGCCTGGCGGAGGGACGAGTGCGATTTATTCGTACACCGCGGCCAAAATCCCCCATACGAATACCACTTAAAGGCACAATAGGTAAAGAAGCTTTACCTCAGGGTTAGTGACACCAAAGAGACTCGTCTGCTGAAGGTACCTTCGGCAGACGAGTTTTGTTGTTGAAAAGCACTTCAACGGAGCATCTGCCTGATGCCTGCTGCCACCGACCCCGGTAGAAAAACCTGCCGCGAAAGAGAACGCACCGATGTTCATCCTTCTCTTGCTGATGGCGCTGATGCTTGCCGTCGCCCTCTGGTCCTACTCCTACGTGTGGCGCGGCCTCAACCGCCGTGTTATCGCCGCCGTCAAGGTGGTCGACCCCATGATTACGCTCGGCCCGTACGCCATGGTGGCCTGGGCGGGGTTGATGGGCATCATCGCCACGAATATGTGGGCGACCGGTACCCTCCAGCTGGTGCTGAGCGTGGTGTTGTGGGTGATTGTTGCCGGTACTCTCGGCTGGGCTGGTTTTTGGCTCCTCATGCACTGCCTGGGCGGCCAAACCCCCGGCAAGCGCCCCATGTGGTGGCGTGAGGCGGTTGCCGCGAAGTTCGCCTGGCGTAACCTGTCCCGTATGCCCGCCTACCTGGGTGCTCGCACCAGCATCCTGCCGGTGGAGAACCCGCACCTGACCAAGCCGTATTCGGGGTCGTGGACTCGCCCGCTCGGTGCGACCATGCCCGGGTACAGCTCCAACGGCGAGTTTATTGAGGGCTTTGACGAGTTCGGTCGCAAGATGCCGCGCATCTACCCTGTAGGCCCTGAACCGACCATTTTTGAGATGGCGCGCTGGGGTAAGTCGGTGAGCTCCGATCAGCTGCTGACGACCTTCCTGCCGACCGCTCCGTTTGAGCGTCTGCGTCTGCCCGGCACTATGACGGGCCCCTTCACCTTTGCGGGGGAGGTGCCGCACGGTGCGGTGACGAAGTGGCCTCGCCGCAGCGGCGCAAACCGCGCCTTCGGCTCCTACGCTCGTCTGGGTGAAATTACCGAACGCAAGGTGGAGCTGCTGGTCGACCACCGCCTCATTGCGGCACTGCAGACCACCCGTGAAAGCTACGAACGCCGACACAGCTGGATGCTCGCCTTCACTGATATTGCAGACGGCGACTTCACGATGGACGCCGACGAGAATGGCAACCTGCGCATCACCTTCGGCATGATCACCGAGGGTTACGAGACTCCGTGGGTCTTCACCAGCACCCTGAAAGACAGCCCGCGCCTGCGCCGCAAGGTACGCCGCGCCATGCGCGAGCGTCGCGTGCTCAAGCAGAGCAGCGGCGAGCTGATGGACTGGTACTTCGTGCCGAAGCTCAGCGAGTTCCCCCACGGCCCGGCCACCAATGAGCTTCCCGAAGAGTTCTACTTCAAGTCCAATATCATGGTCACGAACCGTCACGAGAGCTCCTCTCGCGCCTCGGGTGAGGCTCACTAGGGCAGTGCCACTGCTATGAGGTGCCCAGAGTGGACACCTCAGAAGCGCACCCTAAAAATTCAGACATCCATGCACCGACTGCTACTCCATAGGGGAGTGGCAGCCGGTGCTTTTCTGCTGTTTCATTCTCTCGGCAGCGTCTAATAACGGTACAGAGAGCCTCATGACGGCGCAGGCAGAAGCGGGCAACAAGCCACGATAGAATAGAAACTTAGAGCACTATGAGCGCAAGCCCGGGGCATTTTCTCCCCTTCGCGAGCTTGCCGTGCTGAAAACATCTGCAGAGCATATTTGCAGAGAGCATCTGCAGGGAACGCCTGCAGAGAACACACAGCCATCATTTGCCGAAAGGATTCCCGTGGCGTCTTCGAACTACACCGCCCGTCACCTCTCCGTGCTGGAAGGTCTGGAAGCTGTACGCAAACGCCCGGGCATGTACATTGGCTCCACCGACTCCCGCGGCCTGATGCACTGCCTCTGGGAGATTATCGATAACTCGGTGGATGAGGCGCTCGCCGGTTTTGGCCAGTCCATTCAGGTCATTCTGTACCGTGACGGTTCGGTTGAGGTACGCGATGATGGCCGCGGTATCCCCACCGACATTGAGCCGCGCACCGGCCTGTCCGGTGTGGAGGTCGTGTTCACTAAGCTGCACGCCGGCGGTAAGTTTGGCGGTGGCTCCTATAACGCATCCGGTGGTTTGCACGGTGTGGGCGCTTCCGTGGTGAACGCGCTGTCTTCCCGTCTGGACGTGCAGGTGGACCGTGGCTCGAAGACCTACCAGATGTCCTTCCGCCACGGCATTCCCGGATTCTTCGAGTCCGGCCGCACCCCCAAGCCCGAAGATCCGTTCACTCCCGCAACCGAGGGCACTGACGCCCTGCAGATTGTGGGTCGCGCTAAGCGTGGCGTGACCGGCACCCGTGTGCGCTATTGGGCTGACCCGCAGATTTTCACCCCCGACGCTAAGTTCAGCTACGAGGACTTGGCTGCTCGTGCGCGCCAGACCGCGTTCCTCATTCCGGGTCTGCGTATTTGCATCCGTGATGAGCGCCGACTGCCCGGCACCCCCGGCGAGCTGGAACCCCACGAGGAAGTTTTCCAGTACGACGGCGGCATTAGCGAGTTCGTCGAGTTTCTGGCGCACGATGAGCGTATTACCGACACCTGGCGTTTTAGCGGCAGCGGATCTTTCACCGAGACCGTGCCGGTGCTGGGTGAGGACGGCCGCTCGCAGCTGACCGACGTGGAGCGCGATTGCGAAGTGGACGTTGCGCTGCGCTGGGGCATTGGTTACGAGACGACGGTCCGCAGCTTCGTGAACATTATTGCCACCCCCAAGGGCGGTACTCACACGACCGGTTTTGAGCAGGGCCTGCTGCGCGTGATGCGCAAGCACCTTGCCGATAATGCCCGCAAGTACAAGGTGGGTAACGACAAGATTGAGAAGGACGACGTGCTCGCCGGCTTGACCGCCGTGCTGACCGTGCGTCTTGCCGAGCCGCAGTTTGAGGGTCAGACCAAGGAGATTCTGGGTACCCCGGCGGTTCGCCAGATCGTGTCGAAGGTCGTGGGCGATGCGCTGAAGGCTCGCCTGGAGTCGACCGCCCGTGCGGAGAAGGCTCAGGCGACCGCTCTGTGTGAGAAGGTCGTCTCTGAGATGAAGACCCGCGTCTCGGCGCGCATCCATAAGGAAACTCAGCGCCGTAAGACCGCGCTGGAGTCTTCGTCCATGCCCACCAAGCTGGTGGATTGCCGTTCGACCAATGTTGAGCATTCTGAGCTGTTCATTGTGGAGGGTGACTCGGCGCTGGGCACGGCGCGTCTGGCGCGTTCTTCCTCGTATCAGGCTCTGCTGCCGATTCGCGGTAAGATCCTGAACACTCAGCGTGCTTCGGTGACTGATGTGCTCGCGAATGCTGAGTGCGCGGCGCTGATTCAGGTGATCGGTGCGGGTTCGGGTCGTACCTTTGACCTGGACTCTGCTCGCTACGGCAAGGTCATTATGATGACCGATGCGGACGTGGACGGCGCCCACATCCGTACCCTGCTGCTGACCCTGTTCTACCGTTACATGCGTCCGCTGATTGAGGCGGGTCGCGTGTACGCTGCGGTTCCGCCTCTGCATCGTGTGGAGGTGGTGCGCCGCGGCAAGCCGAACGAGATGGTGTACACCTACTCGGAGAAGCAGCTGCACGAGCTTCTGGATTCTCTGCGGGAGCAGGGGGTGTCCTATAAGGAACCCATTCAGCGTTATAAGGGTCTGGGTGAGATGGACGCTGACCAGCTGGCTGAGACGACGATGGATCCGCGTCATCGCATGTTGCGCCGTATTCGCATTGAGGATGCGGAGGCTGCCGAGCGTGCGTTCTCCTTGTTGATGGGTTCTGAGGTGGCTCCGCGTAAGGAATTCATTATTGCGGGTGCTCATCAGCTGGATGCCGAGAGCATTGATATGTAGAGCATCGATATGTAGCGTGCGGTACCTTGCGGGGCATTGCGGTGCCTTGCGGGGCAGTGGTGGCTGGCGTGTCACAATCCATGAATTTTGTGTGAGAATAGTCACGCAATTCTCGGAGATTCCGCGTAAATTCCGCATGAAACAGGCAAATTTAAGCTTTGAGCACTACTTGAAGCACCTGTCACAATCACGAAATCTGTCACCAAAATTTTGCAGAAAATATTAAAAACTGCAATATTTCACCAAGGTTCCGAAACTGCTTCTCAACCCCGCAAGGCACCATCGTGTCTCATTCCTCTCACCACCCTTGCATCGAGGGATAACGTCCAAGGTACCTTTAGCGAAACGTCAAACAATAAACGTCCATACTATGCACAGCCTACTCACAGCTTCTTAGGAAAACCCTGTACCTTAGAAGCATGAGAGACACTGTGTCAGTAACTCTCGTATGCCCTCCATCGATGGTGGACTACCCGAAATCTGGCACAAACGCACATTAAGTACACACATAGTAAGGACCTATCAATGGATCCCCTTGATTTTGGTAGGTGGCAGTTCGGTATTACCACCGTCTACCACTTCTTCATGGTTCCGCTGACTCTGGGTCTGGGCCTTGTGGTGACCTACCTGTACATTTGCTACGTTCGTACCAAGAAGGACGAATACAAGCGCATGACGAAGTTCTGGGGCAAGCTGTACCTCATTAACTTCGCTATGGGTGTGGCCACCGGTCTGGTTCAGGAATTCCAGTTCGGCATGGCGTGGAGTGAATACTCCCGCTTCGTCGGCGACGTCTTCGGCGCTCCGCTGGCAATGGAAGGCCTCTTCGCCTTCTTCGTTGAGTCGACCTTCCTTGGTCTGTGGATCTTCGGTTGGGACCGCCTCAAGCCCGCAGTCCACGCCTTCTGTCTGTTCATGGCAGTTCTCGGCTCCTGGATTTCTGCATTCTTCATTCTGGTTGCAAACTCCTGGATGCAGCACCCCGTCGGTGCAGAAATGATTGACGGTCGTCCCCGCATGACCGACATTGGCGCAGTGCTGATGAACCCCCTCGCATGGGTGACCGTCTCTCACGTCATCACCGCCGCTATTCAGGTTGCTGGTGGCTTCCTGGTTGGTATCGCATGGTACAAGCTGTGGCGTCGCCGCAAGGATGGTATCGACAAGGTCGTTGACGGCAAGGTTGTTGTTGGTGAGTCCGACAAGGGCGCACGTGACAAGACCGACTTCCAGGTCTGGTTCAAGTCCCTGCGCCTGGGCGCTGTTGTGGGCCTCCTCGCCTTCGCAGGTATCGGCGCGTCCGGTCACATTCAGGCACAGATGATGATCCACGAGCAGCCCATGAAGATGGCTGCTGCAGAAGCCGCGTGCCACGATGGCACCTCCTTCTCCGTTCTGACCGTCGGTGAACTCGGCGCTCAGAGCTGCGATAAGATCCACACCGTCATCGAGGTCCCCGGCGTGCTGTCCTTCCTGGCACACGACAACTTCGATACCCCGGTGAAGGGTATTCAGACCCTGCTGCCCGAGTACGAAGCTAAGTTCGGCACCAACCTGCCCAACAACCCGCTCTACGGTGAGCGTGCAGGTCAGAAGATTGATTACCTGCCCTCCCTCGAGGTCTCCTACTGGGGCTTCCGCGGCATGATCGGTCTGGGTGCGGTTGTACTGCCCTTCTACCTCTACGCACTGTGGGTAACCCGTAAGAAGGGCGTGGGCACCGTCCCCGAGTCCAAGCTGCTCAAGAACATTGCAGTCTGGTCCATCCTGGCTCCCTTCCTTGGTATCTCCCTCGGCTGGATCTTCACCGAAATGGGCCGCCAGCCCTTCGTTGTGGCTCCGAACCTTCAGGGTGACCCCTCGATTCACCTGTTCACTGCAGCAGCTATCTCCCCGGGTGTTTCCGGTGAAGAAATCCTCTTCTCCCTGCTCACCCTGGGCCTGCTCTACGGCGTGCTGATGGTGGTTGAGGTCTACCTGCTCATCAAGTACGTCAAGGCCGGCGTCGTGGCAGCAATGCCCGAGCTGGTTCAGTCGCCCCACGAGGACGAGTCCAACGACAAGTCCAAGCGCGATGTGCTGGAGTTCGCCTACTAGGCGGGTAAGGATTGATTCACCATGAACTTTGATTTCAATATCTTTGCCGGTCAGCCTGGCCTGCCCACCTTCTGGTTTGCTGCCATTGGTGTCTTCTTCATCATGTACCTGATCCTGGATGGTTTCGACCTGGGCGTCGGTATGCTGATGGGTTCCAAGTTCACCAAGAACGAAAAGGAACGTCGTCTGCTGCTGAACATCATCGGCCCCGTCTGGGACGGTAACGAGGTGTGGCTTGTGACCGGTGGTGCAGCTCTGTTCGCTGCATTCCCCATCTGGTACGCAGCCCTCTTCTCGGCTCTGTACATCCCCCTGACCCTCGCGCTGGTCTTCCTGATTCTGCGCGTGGTCGCCATTGAATACCGCGGCAAGAAGAACGACGAGAAGTGGATCCGTAACTGGAACATCGCTCTGTCTGTTTCTTCCTTCTTTATCCCACTGCTCGTTGGTGCTCTGCTGGGTCTGACCTCCATGGGTCTGCCCATCAACGAGAACGGCGACCGCGTCGGCGGCGCCTTCGCATGGGTCTCTCTGCCGGTTCTGCTCGGCGGTCTGGGCTTCGTTGGCTTCTCCCTGGTTCAGGGTCTTGCCTTCATCGCTCTGAAGACCGACGGTGATATCCGCGACCGTGCCCGCAACACCCTGGTACGCTGGGCTCCCGTCCTGCTGCTGCCGATCGTTGCATGGGTTCTGACTCTGGACTTCACCACCGGTAACGGCATCTCCTGGCTGTGCACCATCCTGGCTGTGGTTGCTGTTCTGATTGCTTGGATCTCCGCAAAGGGTGGCCGTGAGGGTCGCGCTTTCGCTGGTCTGTCCGTGTTCCTCGCATTCGGCGCTCTGGCAATCTTCACCGCAATGTACCCGAACGTTCTGCCCTCCACTCTGGACCCGGCATACTCGCTCACCATTGCGAACGCCTCCAGCTCCGAGTACACCCTGGGCGTTATGACCTTCGTGACCTGCCTTGGTCTGCCGGTCGTGTTCGTCTACCAGGCATGGACCTACTGGGTCTTCCGTAAGCGTCTGCACGTGGATCACATCCCCGAGGCTCACGACGCTACCGAACTGGCTGAACTGCCGACCAAGTAGCATGTAGCTGATTGAAGAATCCCCCTAATTTCTCTTCTGAGAAGTTCGGGGGATTTTTCTATGCACACAGTGGACTATGCACACAGAGGGCTATTCCTGCTGGAGACTATGCCCGCAGCGGATGCAGCTCGCGGCAGGCGAGTGGGCGCGCAAAAATTTTTGATGCACACCCCCCCCGAAATTCGGGCGCGACAGGGCACAGAACGTGTAATGTGGTGAACAACTCACTCTTATGAAAGGTGTTCAACGATGAAGTCCCTCAACCGTAGCTCCACCGTATCCGCCCCTCGCACCGGAACTAGCCCTCGCGCCAGCATGAGCCGCCGCCTGCTCGCCACGGGTGCCCTGTTCTGCATCGGCATCATGCCCCTGAGTGCCTGCTCGCTCTTCAACCCGCCGTTGGAACGCGACGAAAGCGTCCACGCCATCTTCGACGCGGAACAGGACATCGTAAAGATGCCCCTGGACGATTACCTCTACTACGAGAGGGGCACTCATTACGAATACACGGCCTTTCAGATTGCCATGAAGCAGTGCTACGCCGAACACGGGCAGAGCTACACCGACCCCGACCAAGCTCCCCAATCTGAAAGCGCGCCGCGTGGCGATCCGGGCCGAATGTACGGCCCCTGGAACGTCGAATACGCCAAGAAGTACGGATTCCAGAAGCGAGACCCCAACGCCAAAGCTCCCATCTCCGTCACCCCAGGGGCAAGCCTCAGCCCCGAGGAGAGGCTCATCATCGAATGTGAGGACAAGGCCCGCGAGACCCTGGACGCCGCGGTTCCCGAAGGTAAGAGGCCCGAGAACGACGTGCAGTCCACATACAGTCGTATCTCCACCGAGGCGGTCAACGCCGTTTACGGTAGCAAACTGCACCGCGAACTCGAAGAGAAGTGGAAGCAGTGCGTCTCAAACCGGGGGCTCACCCCCATTAAGGCAGGGGCGGTAGCAGAGGAAAGCCCGCTGAATGAGCAGCTGAGCAAGAACGGCGGTTTCAACGAGCCCGCCTCCGAAGAAGAGATTCGCATCGCCACCATTCAGGCCGAATGTAACCAGCAGGTCGGCATGAGTCAGCAGCTCTACGACCTGGAGGCACAGTACCAGATGCCGCTCATCCGCAAGTACCAGTCGCAGCTTGAGCAGGACCGCAAGGCAGAACGTGAGCGTGACGAGAAGTTCAAGCAGTACGTTCTGGAGCACCAGTAAACCGGGGCACTAAAAGACAGCGCACCGAAAGACGGCGCTAAGAAATAGGCAGCGCAGAGAAATAGACAGCGCTGACACAGTTCAGAAAGACACCGCCATGACCACTCACACGAAAAATCAAAACAGCGGGCACCGCTTCAGCGAGCGCATCGCCCGACCCCGCGTGCTCCTGCTGCTGGCAATCCTCGCCATCGGTTCGCTCATGCTGTCCTTCTACCTGGGCACCCGCTACGCCGCCACGGGCCCCGACCCGGCCGTGCAGGCAAAAACCGTGATCCCGGTCTGGGCGAAGGTTGAAGAACGAACCGTCAGCGAGGGCCTCGCCATTGCCGGAACCACCAAGGCTGGGGAGACCGCCCCGATTAGCGCGCGCACCAACGGTGAGCCGGTGCTCGTCTACCAGAACCAGAAGCCCGGCAACGTGCTCAAGGCCGGTGACTTCATCGGCATCATTGGCGCCGACCCCGTCTTCGTGCTGGAGGGGCCGCTGCCGCTGTACCGCGACCTCAACCTGGGCGATAACGGCGACGACGTGCTCGCCTTCCAGAAGGCACTGAACTCCGCCGGGTACGCCACCGCTCAGAGCGGCACCGTCACTGAAGACACCCTCGACGCCGTCACGCGCCTGCACCGCGCGCACCTGACCGGCGTGCCCAGCGAAGGGGTCACCAGCATTGCCCGCAACAACTACGCGATTCTGCCCGGCGGAAGCCACACCGTCACCGCAGTTGCGGCAGTCGGCCAGCTCATTAACGACGGCAACCCCATCGCGAGTGTAGAAACCAGCGAACCCTACGTGGAATCCAGCGTTGAGCTCTCCGTTGCCAATAAGCTCAAGGCCGGCGACCGCGTTAGCCTGCGCACCTCCACCGGCAGTGTGGAAGGTACCATCACCAGCATTGGTGAGCTGCAGAACGACCCCTCCAAGGGCGCGGCGAAGAGCGTGCGATTCAGCGCCGACGACCCGAGCAAGCTCACGCCGGGCCAGAGCGCATCCATCACCAGTAAGGGCAACACCTCAACCACCCTCGCCGTGCCGACTACCGCGGTGCGCCAGGACTCCCAGGGCACCTACGTGCTCGTTGAAAAGGGCGGAAGCTCCACCTCGACCAGCAAGGATGCGCCCGCCACCGAACGAGTCAACGTTGAGGTTCTACGCACTGCCGGCGGATACGCCGCAATCAACGCGAACCTCAGCGCGGGACAGAAGGTGCTTGTCTCATGAGCCGCCGTAAGATAACCCCAGACACAAGCCCAGGACGTGCGCCTACAATTGCGCCCAACGTAGCGTCCGCCGCTACACCTGCTGCCGGGCTCGGTACCGCGCCCGCTATCGAAATGCACGGCATTACCCGTGTTTTCGAGGGGAGCGAACGAGCAGTCCTCGACCACCTCGACCTGGTGGTCGAACGCGGCGAATTCCTCGCCATTATTGGTCCGTCGGGCTCCGGTAAATCCACCCTGCTCAACGCCATTGGTCTGCTCGACACTCCCACCAGCGGAACCTACAGCCTCTTCGGCAAAAACACGGAAGGACTCAGCGACAGAGAACGCGACGAAATGCGCCGAGATCACCTCGGCTTCATCTTCCAATCCTCAAACATGCTGCTGGACGAAACCAGCACGACCAACGCCTCCATGGGTCTGCGCGTGCAGGGCGTACCCTACAGCGAGCGCCTGCAACGCACCGAAGAAACCCTAGAATTTCTGGGGTTGAGCGACCGCGCCAGCATCCGCACCCGCTACCTCTCCGGCGGCGAGAAGCAGCGCTGCGCCATTGCTCGTGCCCTCGCCACGCGCCCGCCGCTGATTCTTGCCGACGAGCCGACCGGCAACCTGGATAGCCACAATAGCGCCAAGGTCATTGAGATTCTTCAGCGCATTAACGCGACCGGCTGTACCGTGCTGGTTATTACCCACGACCCGGAGGTTGCCGCCGCCGCCCGCCGCGTGATCCGCATTGAGGATGGGCAGCTGCACGAGCAGAGCCGCGCCGACTTGGCTACGGTGCCGGTTGCCGAGGCTGTGCCGGTTGCAACGGACACCCCGGCAGAAGCCACGGTAGGTGCCCCGGTAGACGCCTCCGCCAGCCTCGCACCGGGGGAGAAGCCCGCTACGCATCGCCGCGGAAGCTTCCTCACCGACGACAGCATCGAGGCAATCTCGGCGCTCACCTCACGACCGCTACGCACCCTGCTACTGGGTCTGTCCTTCGCACTGGGCGTGGGCGGACTCATCAGCGCCGCCGGCATGAGCGAATCCGCCAGCTACCAGGTGAACCAGCGCCTGCTCGGATCCGAACAATCCACGCTCTACATCAGCGACAGGGATAATGATGAGAACGTGCTCGGAACCTACCGGCAGGGCGAATCCGCGCAGAATGTTGCCGACCGCATTAGCGCGCTGGACTACGTGAAGAACACCGGATTCGTCAGCAGCGTGGCGCCCGCCGACGTGCGAATCACCCGATTCAGCCCCTATGAGGACGAACCCAAAACGGCGATTGGCCTCAGCTCCACCTCGAAGACCCGGCTCGAGCAAATCGGTGCCCGCATGAACCCCGAAACCCTGCGTGCGCTCGAACAGATGAACTCGACCCTCACCCAGCAGAATGTTGCCGACCGTGAACGCGCCGAGCAGCTCTCCGGCGCTATCGTCTCGGTCTCCGCTGCCCGCGCCCTCGGCATTATCCCCGAAGATAAGGCTGCAGATAACGCCACAACCGAGCCCCGCCCCGGCGAGATGCCCGTCGTCGACTACGGTATTAAGCTCGGCGGGCTGCCGCAGGTGGCACCCGGTGTGAGCATCTGGGTGGACGGTCAGCTGATGCCGGTCGTCGGCCTCTTCGACCCCGGCAATAGCGGCTACGAATTCAGGAACACGGTCATTGTCTCGCCGGGCACACTTCAGCGCACCGGACGCGGCCAGGTGACCTACATTGCCGAAACCGAACGGGGCTACGGCAAAGCGGTCGCCAAGGCGATTCCGCTGACCCTCAAGCCCGCTGAACCCAGCCAAATCAACGTGGAAACCCCCTCCGACCTGCAGAGCCTGCGCGCGTCTATCGCCTCGGATCTGGGTCTGTACGTGGGTGTGCTCTCCGGTATTCTGCTGGTGCTCGCCTCCCTCTCGGCGGCAACCGCAATGTATCTGTCCGTGCAATCGCGCACCGCAGAGATTGCGCTGCGCCGCGCCATCGGATCGAGTAAATGGCTGATTGCCCGCATCTTCCTCATGGAGGGCGTCATGCTCGGCGTGCTCGGCGGCTCCATCGGCGCCTGCTCCGGCATGATTGCGACCATCATTCTTTCGCTCGTGCAGGGCTGGCAGGCGGTTCTCTCACCCGGATTCGTGGTGCTCGGCGTGGGCGTTGGCGCCCTTACCGGTCTGGTGTCTTCGGCGTACCCGGCGTGGGTGGCGTCCCGCAAGAGCCCTGCCGACGCGATGCGCGGCTAGAACTAGCGCTGGGTGAGGACCAGCCAATTATCCGAAACTTGACTGGTCAAATAGGTATTAGATAGCCCAACCCTTAAACTGATGGGAGGTAAAAACAGCAGAAGACTAAGGACAACACGTGAGTCGAACGCACACACCGCGTCATGCTGACAAACATCAGAACACTGAGGCACCAGAGGTGACCGAAGGAAAGCGCAACGACCGCGCTGACCGCCGCCCGCCCCTGGGCCCTGACGCCCGTAAAACCCTCAGCACGTTCGGTGTCATCACCGCCGTGCACACCCTTGCGACGGTGCTTTTCAGCGCCGCCCTGGCTGTGATTATTGCCCGCGCGGCACACGCCGGTTTCGCCGCTGTTGCCGCCGAGCACGCGCGCCTCAAAGAGACCAGCGCCCCGGACGTGTACCGCGCCTACATTGAGTTCTCGGGCTCCGCGCAGGCGCAGCTGGAGGCGCACGGCGGCTGGTTGCTCGGCCTCGGTGGTATCTTCGGTGACGCAGACACCATTACCCCCGGCCTGATTGCGGTCGCCGTGGCTGCCCTGCTCGTCCGCTCGGGTACCGACTACCTGCTGGCTGTGAGCGCGCAGCGTGCCGCCTCCGGGGCGAAATCTCAGATTCGTTCCTCGCTGCTCAAGCGTGTGCTCGCCACCGGTGGCGCAGACACCCCCGAAGGTACCGGCGCGACCGCTGTGCTGCTGTCCCGTGGCCTGAACGCTCTGGATGACTACTACACCAAGACCCTGACCGCGTTCGTGTCCACCGCGATTGTGCCGTTCATCCTCTGGGTTGTTGTGGCGTCCCTGGACTGGATGAGCGCCATGGTGCTTGCCTGCACCTTGCCGCTTATTCCGGTGTTCATGATCCTGATTGGTAAGAACACCCGCGACGAAACCGCAGAAGCTCAGGCTGAACTGCACCGCCTCTCCGACCATATTCTGGAGCTGGTGCGCGGCCTGCCCGTCATTATCGGTCTGGGCCGTGAACGTGCACAGACCCGCTCCATGAACGCCCTCGGTCAGCGTTACCGTGAACGCACCATGCAGACCCTGCGTAGCGCCTTCATGTCTTCGCTCGCCCTGGAGCTCATCACCACCATTTCGGTGGCGCTGATTGCTGTGCTGATTGGTGTGCGCCTGGTCAACGGCACCCTGGGCCTGGACACCGCAATTCTCGTGCTGCTGCTGGCTCCCGAATGCTACCAGCCGCTGCGTGATGTGGGTGCCGCCTACCACCAGTCGGAGGACGGCGTTGCCGCCCTGCGTAGCGCTCAGAAGATTATTGATGCGCCCCTGCCTGCCGCCGCTGCGGACTCGACTGCACAGGAAACGGCAGTGCAGAAGGCTCAGCCTTCCACCATCGCTGTGGAGGACCTGTCGGTGAGCTACCCGGCGCGTCCTGCGGTGCTGACTAACCTGTCCCTGAACTTGGACCGTCGCGTTGCCACCACTCAGGGTGAAACTGCCCAGGGTGAGCGCGGTGCGGTTATCGGCGTGATGGGTGAGTCCGGTTGCGGTAAGTCCACCCTGCTGAACGTGTTCTCCGGTGCCGTGCGTGAGGGCCTGGTACCCACCGGCTCGGAGGATCCCGTGCACCTGACCGGTAGCGTGACCGGTCTGGGAACCACCCTGGTCATTCCGCAGTCGCCGGTCTTCACCGCACCCACCGTGCAGACCGAAATGGCTCTCTACGCACTCAGCGCTACCGAGGCGGAGCGTGAGCGTGCAGCCGCTCTGCTCGGTGAAGCGATGGACTCCAAGAAGCTGTCCGTCACCGATGCCGAGTCCGCGCTGCTGGTTGGCCCGCTGGCTCAGCTGGGCATGGAGAAGCTGACTGCCCTTGAACCCGGTGCCCTCAGCGCTGGTCAGGCGCGCCGCCTCGCCGTGGCACGTACCCTGGCTCGTTCCGAGGCTATCTACCGTGCCGGCGGTGAGCAGACTGTGCTGACCGTCCTGGTGGATGAGCCGACCGCGCACCTGGACGCCTACTCGGCATACCTGGTGACCCGCGCCCTGCACCGCCTGGCGGAACTTGGCGCAACCGTGCTGATTGTGACCCACGAGCAGGAGCTCGCCGCTGGCTGTGACAGACTCGTTCGTGCCGTGCAGACCGCCCGGGGCTACACCTGGACCGCCGAGGCGAACACCGCCCGCGTTGCGGTTCCTGCGCAAGCCCCCGCGCACCTGCTCAAGGACAGGGAAGAGTACGAGGCTGAAAGCACCGCCCCGGCGGGCGCCTCCGCAGCTGCCGAGGTCAAGGAAGTCGAGCCTGCCGGCCTGTTCGCAAGCTTGCGCACCCTGAAGGAACTGACCGGTATCGGTGTTCGCGCCGCAACCGGCCCGGTGATCATGGCTGCGATTACTTCCCTGATGGCTGCGGCACTGACCGCGCTGTCCGGCTGGCTGATTGTTCGCGCCGCCGAGGGCCCGGCAATGATGTACCTGATGGTCGCCATTGTGGGCGTGCGTTTCTTCGGCCTGGGTCGTGCCTGCGCCCGCTACGCTGAGCGTCTAATGACCCATTCGAAGGTGCTTGCCGCCGCGAATATTCTGCGTCTGCGCGCCTGGGTTGGCGCCTGGCAGAGCGTGAGCAGCGTGCGCGCCCTGCTGCGCGGCGACGCCCTGCTGGAGCGCCTCGTGGGCGGTATTGACGAGCTTCGCGACGGTATTCCGCGCGTGATTATTCCACCGGCCGCGCACCTGCTGGTCATGATTGCCGCGCTGGTGACGACCGCGTGCATCCTGCCCCAGGCCCTGATTCCCGTGCTGGCGGCGGTGCTGGTGAGCACCTTTGTGGCCCCCTGGGCCGTGCTTCGTGCCGATGCCCGCGCGGAGGCTCTGGCCCGCCAGTCCACCGCACGTATGCTGCGCCTGGGCACCGGTATGCTCTCCGCCGCCGAGGACCTGCGCGCCAACGGCGTGGCGAACACCGCCGAACGCGCCAACAACGAGCTGGACGCGCAGAACCTTTCCGCCCTGCAGAAGGGCTCGACCGCCCAGGGCCTGGGCCGAACCCTCGTAGCGCTGAGCTGGTTTGGCGCTGCGCTGGCGAGCGCCGTGATTGCCTACCCGCTGGCCGTAAACGGCACCGTGGGCGCCCCCGAGTCAGCGATCGTGGTGTTGCTGTGCACCGGCATGCTGGAGAGCTCCCTGGGCCACATCGAGGCGGTTCGCTCCTGGCCCGAGTTCGCCCGTCTGCTCGCCTCGATTGCCCCGAGCGTTCGCGACGTATCCCTGGAGGGCGTTGTCGCCACCTCGACCCTGAAGCGTTCCGTGCCCACCGAAGCCGAGGTAGACACCCACGTTCTGCCGCGTCGTGCCGAGCGTCTGCGTGCCCGTGCCGAGGCCGAGATGGAGGAGCTGCTGGAGGCGGACCGCCAGCGTGCCCGCCGCTTCGCGCGCCCCGACTCTGCGGCTGAGTCCAAGGCTGATTCCCCGCGCCCGCCCAAGCCCGGCGAGCCCAAGCTGGTCGGATGCGGCACCCCGCAGCAGCTCGGCGTGAAGGTCGCCGGCGCGGCCCCCGCCCTGGCCATGCAGGACGGTTCCGCCCGCTGGCCTGGCATGGACCACCCGGTCTTCGCACACCTGAACCTGACGGCTCGCGAGGGCTCCTGGACCGCGGTGACCGGCCCCTCCGGATCCGGCAAGTCCACCGTGCTTGCCACCCTGCTGGGCTTCCTGCCCCTGGAGTCGGGCCGCATCGAGGCCGTCGGCGAGGTGCTGGATCCCGAAGAGCTGCGCGGTTACGCGGCGTGGTGCCCGCAGGCGGCGCATATCTTCGAGTCGACCCTCGAGGGTAACCTGCTGCTGGCCCGCGACCGTTCGGATCGACCGAGCGAGGAGGAGCTCATCGAGGTTCTGCGCCGCGTGGGTCTGGGCGAATGGTTTGACGCCCTGCCAAAGGGCCTGCGCACCCCCGTGGGTGCCGGCGGTTCCTTCCTGTCGGGCGGTCAGCGTCAGCGCCTGGCGGTGGCTCGCGCCCTGCTGGTGAACTCGCCGGTTCTGCTGCTGGATGAGCCGACCGCGCACCTGGACGCCGAGTCTGCCCGCGCGCTCATGGCAGACCTGGATGCGGCAACCCGCGCCAGCTCGGTGGCCACGGTTCTGGTGTCGCACCGTCCCGAGGATGTCGCCCACTGCGACGAGGTGGTTCGCCTATAAACGCACCCGGGCGGCAGGCACCGCGTGCGAGGCTGAACGCAAGAAACTGCGAGGAAGGCCCCGGTACTTCACGGAAGTACCGGGGCCTTTCTGTGTGCGCAGATAGTTCTGAGTGTTTATATCTCCACGCGAATAGGTTCGGGTGAGGGTAGGGAGGAGGGAGCTAAACCCAGCCGAGTATTTGCGCGCTCATCCGCAGCAGCATGAGGGTCATAACGATAACGAGCACGCGGCGAATGAATCGCTCGCCCAGGTGAATTGCGGTGCGGGCACCAACCCAGCTTCCCGCCATGTTGGCGCATCCCATGGCGATTCCGAGGAGCCAGTGAATTGAGCCCAGCGGAATGAAGTAGAGGAGCGCGCCGAGGTTGGTGGCGGTGTTGAGAACCTTGGCGGCCGCAGTCGCGTGGAGCATATCGTAGCCCATGGCTATCTGCAGGGCGACGAGCATCATCGCGCCGGTGCCAGCCCCGAGGATGCCGTCGTAGCCGCCCAGAATCAGACCCAGTGCAAAGCCGCGCACTAGGAACGATGAGGTTGTGAGCGCGCGAGACTGTCCGCGAGGTATGCGCGGTTGTAGCACCGAGAAGACGAGGATAGCGGCTAGAACCACCACAATGGCGGGGCGGAAAATATGTGCCGGCAGGATCGTGGCGCAGTACGCGCCGGCGGCGGAGGCGCAGAACGCCACGAACGCTACGGGGAGCAGGATTTTCCACGGGATTTTGAGCGAGCGAATATAGGTTGAGGCACTCATCAAAGTGCCCATGGCGCTGGCAACTTTATTGGTGCTCAGAGCGGCGATGGGTGAGAATCCGGGCGCCATGAGCAGGGCGGGGAGCTGGATCATGCCGCCTCCGCCCACGACAGAGTCGATGCATCCCGCGCAGAAGGCAGCGAGCAGGAGCACGATAAATAACTCTGGTGTGACGGACAGTAAATCAAGCACGACAAATCCTCTAAGAACAATGCGTCAATAAATGTGTGCTGTGTTACTTAAGGTACACCACATAAAAGCCGGGGGTGAAGACACACACAACGTGTCTTCACCCCCGGCTTCGTTAGCAACCTGAGGTCGAAAGGCCGTGAACGGCGCGCCTAGAAGAGCTTTTCACCCTCCGGGCTAACCGCCAGCGCAGCAGAAACAGCCGCGTAGTTCGGACCAACCACACCGATGCTCTGGGTGAGCATCACGCCGGAGCCGTCGCGGGCACCGTGCTCGGTCGGCAGGGAACGAGCCACGCCGCCGGAGGATGCCGCCTTCGCCGGGCCCACGCCAACCCAGGCCAGGGCCAGCTGGCTCTCACCGGTGAGGAATCGGTGCGCGCGCACGCCACCGGTCGCGCGGCCCTTCTGCGGGTACTCGCTCAGCGCGGTGACCTTGGCGCTCGCCAGGCCGTCCTTGCCGTTGGTGACGGTCACGACCTCCGCCGCGTCGCCGGGCGCGGTCACACCCAGGGCGATGACGCGGTCGCCGTCGGCAAGCTTGATGCCTGCGATACCGCCGCCGGTGCGTCCCTGCGGACGAACCTTGGCGGCATCGAAGGTCAGCAGTTTTGCGTCGCGGGTGACGAAGGTGAGCACCGCATCGTCGGTGGGGCAGGGGGCTGCGGCTACGATTTCGTCGCCGTCCTTGAGCTTCATGATGTCCCACTCGGTCTGGTTCAGCGGGTAGTCGGGGTTCACGCGCTTAATCACGCCGCCGGCGGTTGCCATCGCCAGCACGGTGCTCAGCGGCACGAGTGCAATCAGCTTCTCACCCTTAGCAAGCTGAACCAGCTCGGTTGCCTTCACCGCCGACGCCATGGAGGGGGTGCCGCCGTTCTCGTCCAGCACCGGAATGTCCATGACGGACAGACGCACCATGCGTCCGGCGGAGGTGACGGCACCAATCTCACCGCGTGCGGTGGTCGGCACAATCGAAGCGAACACGTCGTGCTTGAAGCGCTTGCCGGGATCCACGAGGGCCTCGCGGATGGGCTTGCCGGGGGTGCGTCCCATCACGCCGGTGGCGGAGAGCAGCACCCAGCAGGGCTCGTCGGCAATCTCGAGGGCCAGGCCCAGGCTCTTCTTCGCCTTGGACTGCGCGGTGACCGCCTCGATGGCGACCTGCATGTCGTCCTTGGTCTTGAGCTGGGTGCGGCGGTCGGTGCCGTAGCGTTCGGCGACCTCGGCGAGCTCGTCAGAAACCAGCTCGCGCAGGGCCGCATCAGAGCCGAGGATGCGCTGCAATTCCGCGATTTCCTGCTGCAGGGTATCGCGTTCTGCTTCCAACTCCAGGCGGGAGTACTTGGTGAGCTGGCGCAGGCGCAGCTCCAGAATGTGGTTCGCCTGCGTGTCGGTCAGGTCGAAGACGACCTTCAGCTTTTCGCGTGCCTGAGCGGTCTCGTCAGATTCACGAATGATCTGGATGACCTCGTCAATGTCGAGGATGGCCACGAGCAGGCCCTCCACCAGGTGCAGGCGGTCGGTGCGCTTGCCCAGGCGGAACTCGGTGCGGCGGCGGACCACGTTCAGGCGGTGGTCAATGTACACGCGCATCAGGTCGAGCAGGCCGAGGGTCTGCGGCTGACCGTCCACGAGCGCCACGTTGTTGATGCCGAAGGAGTCCTCGAGCGGGGTGTGCTTGTATAGGGCGGCGAGCACGGCCTCGGGGTTGAAGCCGTTCTTGATCTCGATGATGAGGCGCAGGCCGTGGGTGCGGTCGGTCAGGTCGACCACGTCCGAGATGCCGGTGAGCTTCTTGGAGTTGACGCCGTCCTTGATCTTTTCGATGACCTTTTCGGGGCCGACCATGTACGGCAGTTCGGTGACGACAATGCCCTGCTTGCGGGGGCTGACCTGCTCGATGGATACCTTCGCGCGGGTCTTGAAGGTGCCGCGGCCGGTTTCGTAGGCGTCACGGATTCCGCTCAAACCCACGATGGTGCCGCCGGTGGGCAGGTCGGGGCCGGGGATGAACTTCATGATGTCTTTGAGGCTCGCCTCGGGGTGTGCGATGAGGTGGCGGGTACCGGCGATGACCTCGCGCAGGTTGTGCGGCGCCATGTTGGTTGCCATACCGACCGCGATGCCGGTAGTGCCGTTGACAAGTAGGTTCGGGAACGCGGCGGGCAGCACGGAAGGCTGCATGAACTGGTTGTCGTAGTTCGGTACGAAGTCAACCACGTCTTCTTCGAGGTCCGCGGTGAGCGCCTGCGCGGCGGGCGCCATACGTGCTTCGGTGTATCGGGCGGCTGCCGGGCCGTCGTCGAGGGAACCGAAGTTACCGTGACCGTCCACGAGGGGCAGACGCAGCGCGAAGGGCTGGGCGAGGCGAACCATAGCGTCGTAGATGGCGGCGTCGCCGTGCGGGTGGAGCTTACCCATGACCTCGCCGGTCACGCGGGCGCTCTTGACGTGGCCCTTGTCGGGGCGCAGACCCATCTGCTGCATCATGTAGAGGATGCGGCGCTGCACGGGCTTGAGGCCGTCGCGGGCGTCGGGGAGGGCGCGCGAATAAATCACCGAGTAGGAGTATTCCAGGAAGCTGGATTCCATCTCGGCGGATACGTCGATGTCGACAATATTCTCTACCACATCCACCGGGTAGTCGCTGACGGCGGATTTGGATCGGCGAGCCATATATCTCCTCGTGTCGGTGTGTTTTCGCTCTTCCTATTTTAGCGGGTGGGAGCGGATGAATCGGGCTGGTTGGTCAGCGTCACCTGCGGGGTGCACCAAGACGGTTGCGGGGCAGTAACTGAAGCACGACGGGGGAGTACACGCCGTCATATGCGGCTGTATTAGCGTGGTCAAGTAGCACAGCCCGGCTGGAACCCTCTAAGGTAGAGGGGAGTAATACCTAACCGCCTTCATCGCGTGCGCCGACCGACGTCGCCTCATGAGGGCACCGCACGAAAGAGGTACGATGTACGCCACCACCCCCGAACGCGAGCAACTGGTCGCAGATATTAAGCATGCCGGTTTCTACCCCGACCTCGTGCTGGAAGTAGTGGATGACGCGCTGGCAGGCATGAACCCGGACGCACACTTCGTACAGCACGAAACCCACTTCTCGCGCGATGATTTTCACCGCCACATCACCGTGATGGTGCTCTGCGGCGAGCACGTCATCTTTGCGCACCTGGACGACCAGCACCTTGAGGGGGATGCGCAGGGTACCGTGGCGCACGTGAGCGTGGAGGCGGTGCACCTGAGCGCCCTGAACGCGGTCACCATCAGCTACGGTTTCAGCCAGCCGCAGGCGTACAACGCCGGTAGCACCGCACCGACCGAGATTTCCTTCCAGATTGCCTGGACCGGCTCCCTGCACGTGGAGCTGGCGCCCGCCGGTTGCCAGGATCCGCAGTGCAACGCCGACCACGGCTACACCGGTGATGCGCGCCGCGAGGACATTGCGGTACGTGTGTCTGCGACCGCTGACGGCCCGGAGTCGGTTCAGCGTGCGCAGCATTTTGCGCGTGCTCTGCACCGTGCCCGCATGTACACAACCCGCCGATAACCACCGGCATCCCGCGCCTGCCACCCAACGGCGCTCGCGATTAGCACTCGCCACACCCTGAGAGACACACCCGAGAGGAACCTATGACGGCCCCGTCCCGCACCGAACAGACCACCCTGCACGATGTTCTGGGCGCGCCGTTGCCTCCCGCGCCCGCCTACGGCAGCAATAGCATTGCCGATGTGCTGGAGTCCGCCTCCTCTCTGGTGGCTCAGCGAAGCCTGGCGCGCCCCGCGCACGCGCTAGATTCCGACCCGGCGTTCAACTCTGTTGCCGACCCGCTGAACCTTGCCGGCCGCCTCGCGGAGCAGGACGTTGATCCGGCGTCGTTCCGCCACGCCTGCGTGATCATGGTGGACGGCCTGGGCGAGCAGCTGCTCAACAGCTACGGCGGCTACGCGCCCGCCCTGCGTAAGACCCTGAACCTGGGCCCGCTGGACGCCGCGTTCCCCACCACGACCGCCGCCTCCCTGACCTCGCTGGGCACCGGCACGGCACCCGGCGCGCACGGCATTGCCGGCTACGAGGTGCGTAACCCGGCAGGTAATGGGGGAGTGGGCTCGGTCATGAACCACCTGTCCGGCTGGGATCAGTCGGTGGACCCGCACGCCTGGCAGCCGCTGCCGACCGTGCTGGAACGCCACCATACGAACCGCCGCGTGCTCACCATTTCGCTGGGTAAGTACCGCGGTACCGGCCTGACGGAGGCGGCGCTACGCGGCGGCGACTTCGTGGACGCCGTCGGCTACAACGCCCGCGTCACCTACGCCCTGGAGGCGCTCTCCAGTCGCACCCCCACCACCGTGTACCTGTACTGGGGCGAGATTGACGCGGCGGGCCACCGCTACGGCGTGGGCAGCGACGAATGGCTACAGCAGCTGGAGGAACTGAACTCGGCGCTGAAGCGTCTGGCGGAGCGCGCCCCGGCGTGGGCGGCACTCTTCGTGACCGCCGATCACGGCATGGTGAACGTGCCCGAGCATCAGCGCATCGACTACTCTGGCGTGGAGGAGCTGACCCGCAATATCGCCATGACCGCCGGTGAACCGCGCGCCGTGCACCTGTACCTCGAAGACACCTCGGAGGCGGCACGCACCGCCACCGCTCAGCGTTGGGCGCAGTACTGGGGCGAGCGCGCCTGGGTGATTGACTCTCGCGAGCTGATGCGTGCCGGCTACTTCGGCCCGGTCATCACGGATGCGGCGCGCGGCCGTATTGGCGACCTGATGGTGTGCGCTCGCGATGACTGGGCGCTGTACGATATGCGCCACTACCAGGAGCGTGCCCTGCACATGGTTGGTCAGCACGGTTCGCTCACGGACGCTGAGCGTCTGGTGCCGTTGCGCATGCTCAAGACCTTCTAAGATTCGGAAGAGCCCCGCTCAGCGGATACAGGCTGAGAAGATAGAAAAGCCGCCGGTTATTCACGCGAATAACCGGCGGCTTTCGTATGTCTAGATGCTCTCGTCTTGATGCCTCTATCGGGCGGCGCGAGGGCGGTCGCTTACTTGCGGCCGCCGAAGATGATGTCGTCCCAAGCGGGAACGCTCACGCGCTGCTTCTTCGAGGAAGACTTGGGCTTCTCCGATGCGGGAGCTTCAGCAGCTTCTGCGGGTGCGGATTCAGCCGGTGCTTCAGCAGGCTCTTCGGCGGGTGCGTGCTCGCTGTAATCTTCCGGTGCCGGATGCGCCGCGGGGGTGTGTGCGGCGGGTGCACCGGTCAGCGGGCCGCGAGCAGATGCAGCCTCGGCGGGCGCTTCAGTAGCGGGTGCTGCGGGTGCCGCAGGCTCTGCAACCGGTGCGGGTTCTTCAGCCTTCGGAGCTTCTGCCGGTGCAGCAGCTTCGGGTGCCTCAGCGGGCTGAGCGGACTCGCGGTGCACGAACACCTCGGGCTCCTCAACCTGCGCCGGGCGCACCGAGCGGGCGCGCTCCAAAAGCTCCTTGAGCTTACGCTCATCAGCGCTCTCAGAGGAAGTAAGGGGTGCCGGTGCGGGCTCGGGTGCCTTCGGCAGGCGGGCGGGAGGAACCTCCACGGGAGCCTTCTTCGCGGCGGCGGCAACAGCGTCCTCACTATTGCCCATCAGGAAGTACGCCGCCTCATTCGAAGCGTACAGGCCCTGGTTTGCCGGGTTGTACACCCAACGTGCGGGGAAGACGACCTGCGCGGGCAGGTTCTGACGCACCGAATCCTTCAGCGCAATATCAACCTCAACGCGCCACTGGCCGTTCTCCTGCTGGCGGGTGGTCCAGTCCTGGGTTGCGTCCTCAAAACCGTAACGCTCGGAGACTTCCTCAATGCGGGCGCTCAGGGTCACGGGAATCTGTGCGGTACCCGAAGCGGAGCTGCGGCGACCAATCTTCACGCTCTGAGCGGCACGAATAATGTGGGCACGCTCAGCAACGATCGGCCACTCGTAGCGGCGCACGCGCTCCGGCTCCCAACCGGACTCTTCAGCGATTTCCTCAACGGAGGCACCCTGACGGAAACGGGTCTGAATATCGCGCGGACCGTAGGTGCCCTTAGCGCCCAGACCGCGGGCGGGCTGAATACGGCGAGCCTTGGTGATGCTCGTGCGCAGGTTCGCGTCAATCGGCAGCAAGAAGCGGGTGCCGTCAGCAGACTCAAGCACCAGATTTTCGCCGTCATCGTGAACGCCAATCAGACGCAGTTCAAGCATGAGAACCTCCATAGGTGAACCGGACGCGTTCGTGAATGTGTTGCACGGAACGCAAACTACCTTCCAGGGTACCGTGAAAGCGCGGTAAATCAGTAGCGGAGGCGGGATTTTCCCCAAAAAAAGATGTACTTTTCGGACCGAAAAAGCTAGAATGTGACGCCTAAACCGTCCAAAGCCTACCCAGGATTAGACAAATAGGGTGCCAATGGTGAACAATACCTGGCATGCCGTCGGGGTTAAATCCTCACCAGCGGCACCTAGAGCACTCATTAAACCAGCGTGGCCTAGTTCAACACACAGCCACAGAACCAACGGAGCGTGAAAGTTTGGCAACTGATTACGATGCACCTCGCAAGCAGGACGAAGAGCAGAACGAAGAGTCCTACGAGGAGCTGAACGCCCGCCGTTCCGAGATGCAGTCCGGTGCGGTGGACGAAGACGAAAACAGCGCAGCAGAAAGCTTCGAGCTGCCCGGTGCTGACCTCTCCAACGAGGAGCTGAACGTTGTTGTTCTGCCCGCTCAGGACGACGAGTTCACCTGCGCATCCTGCTTCCTGGTGCGCCACCGCTCGCAGATTGCACGCGAAGAGGGCGGCCTGTCCTACTGCATCGAGTGCGAGGGCTAAAACTTTAGGGAAGGGCTAACACCCACCCGACATACACCTCATGACGGGGCGAGTGCCGAGTGCACCCGCCCCGTTGAGTATGTGAAAGCCGCGCACGCAAGAACAGCGCCGCGTCGCACCCAACACGGCACGCCGCCGCACGCGCTGAACGCGAACACGCAACGAAAACACCCCGCAGTAGAGCCTCAACACAGCGCGAGGTGATGGCACAGACACCCGCGAAAGGTTAGAGTATTGACCATGATGACCCCCGTAAACGTCCACATTAAGCTGCTCGACCCCGAGCTGCCCGCACCCGCCTACGCAAAGCCCGGCGACGCCGGCGCTGACCTGCGCTCCCGTATCGACTTCGAACTGGAACCGGGCGAACGCGCCCTCGTACCCACCGGCGTGGCAATCGCCCTGCCCGAAGGTTACGTTGGCCTGGTGCACCCGCGCTCCGGCCTGGCAACCAAGAACGGTATCACCATTGTGAACGCACCCGGCACCGTTGATTCCGGCTACCGCGGCGAGCTGATGGTCACCCTGCTCAACACTGACAAGACCAAGTCCTTCCACGTGCAGCGCGGCGACCGTATCGCCCAGCTGATCATTCAGAAGTACGAGCACGCAACCTTTACCGTGGTGGACGAACTGGATCAGACCGAACGCGGCTCCAGCGGCTTCGGTTCCAGCGGAATCCACTAGTCTGCTCTCACCGCGAAAACCGCACGAGAGAAGAGAAGAAACCCCCGCACCCTGCGTGCGGTGAAAGTAGGAATACCATGTTCGGATTTGGTAAAAAGAAGCACGCCGAGGAGGCTGAAAAGGCCGCCATCGACAAGGCTGTCGCCGAAGAGATTGAGGAGACCAACGTCGAGGTTGAGGAGCTGAAGGAAGAGGAGAACTCTCCCGAGGTCATCAAGTACGACCGCGTCAACGGCCCGCACGACATTGAAGAAGTCACCGCCGAAGACCTCGAAGACTACGTCGACCTGGGTGCGCTGCGCATCAAGTTGCTCGACGGCATGAACCTGCGCCTCGAAACTGACGACGCAACCGGCGCGGTTATCGCCGCAACCATCACCCGCGACGGCGCAACCCTGCAGGTGCAGGCATTCGCCGCACCGCGCACCACCGGCATCTGGGACGATATCCGTCACGATCTGACCGAGTCCGTCGCATCGCAGGGCGGCATCGTCGAAATCTACGCCGGCGTATTCGGCGCCGAGATGCTGACCCGCCTGCCCGCCGTCACCCCGGACGGTCAGCCCGGCGAGCGCATCGCCCGCTTCGTGGGCGTGGACGGCCCCCGTTGGTTCCTGCGCGGTGTGATTTCCGGCGCGGCTGTGCTCGGTGACGACAAGGCTGCCGCATCCGTGGAGGAAGTTTTCCGCACCGTCGTGGTGGACCGTGGCGACGACCCGCGCCCGCCGCGCGAACTGCTGCCCATGACTCTGCCCGCCGACCTGGTTGTGGCTGAGGAAGAGCCCGCCGTGGAAGAAGAGACCGAGAACGAGCACAGCAAGCTGCGCCCGATGCCTCGCCGCGGCCCTGAGATTACCGAGATTGGCTAATGCCTGAGTTCTCGAACTACCCGAGTGCGCTCGCGGTGCCGGAGGAGCAGATTCTTGCTCCCGGGTACCCCGAGCGCTTTCGCGTACGCCTTGCCGGACGCGTGGAGCAGGTGTGGTTGCCTGCGCTGCAGGATAAGCCGATGTACCGTGCCGAGCTGGTGGTGGCGAAGTCGAAGCCTCTGCAGTGGTCGAGCCCGTTGGCGCTGATTGGCATGCCGATTGTGGAGCCGCCCGGTGAGGATTTCGACGAGGAGTCCGAGGATTCCGAGAAGCAACACCACCTGAACACGGCGTCTTTGGCGACCGTGGCGGTGCAGGATCAGCACGAGGTGTCGTTCCCGCCCTATGCGCCGTTCAACCCGGGGGACCGGATTCTGCTGAAGTGGCAGGGGCAGCGGATGGTGCCCGGCGTGCTTGCCGGTGCGCTGTTGCGCTGTTCCGGCGTGGTGTCGGTGAGGGCGCATCAGCCGGTGATTTACAACCCGCGCTATGAGATTGTGCCGCAATTCTTTGCTGAGAAGGGAAAATATGAGCGCTGAGCAGTCTTCGACCCAGCCCGACCCGAACGCTAACCCCGCAACTAGCCCGGCTGATGACCCGGCGCGGGAGGAAAATCAGCTGGCGCAGAGCCTGAGCGCCTCCATGGGTGCGAATATGCGCCGCACCGCCAACGGCGATGTGGATATTCTGCACGCTATCGGCGGCTGGCGCGGCCTGGTGGAATCCTCCCTGCCCGCTGTGGCGTTCCTGGTGTTGTTCACCGTGACGAAGGAACTGAACCTGTCCCTGATTGCGGCGCTGGCTGCGGCGGGCGTGTTCACGCTGATTCGCCTGGTGCAGGGCTCTAAGCTGGTGAGCGCGCTGACCGGTCTGGTGGGCGTGGCAATTTGTGCGTTTGCGGCGTACCGTACCGGTAATGCGAGCGACTACTTTGTGGTCGGTTTCTGGACGAACGGCGTGTACATTCTGGCGTATCTGCTGTCGATGCTGGTGCGTTGGCCGCTGATGGGTCTGATTTTCGCGGTGATTCGCGGTGAGGCGCTGACCTGGCGTGAGAACCCGGTGCGTCTGCGCCAGTACATGCTGGCGACCTGGATTATTACCGTGCTGATGATGCTGCGTCTTGCTGTGCAGGTGCCCCTGTATTTCGCGAATAATGTGGAGGCGCTGGGCGCGACCCGCCTGATTATGGGCCTGCCGCTGTACGCTTTGGGCGTGTGGCTGGCGTGGCGTGTGTCGGCTCCCGAGGAGGCGCCGGTGAGCGAGGACCCCGAGGCGCTGGATGCTGAAGAAACTGAGGTGCCCGGAGAGTCTGGAAGCTCCAAGAACCGCTAAATCACAGTCCGCGACTTCGTGAAATAGCTTCATAAAAGTAAGCGAAAGCCCCGGTACCCGTAAGGGTAACCGGGGCATTCGCCTCCTCAAAAACTTACGTATAAACGCTATGCAAAAGCTTGCGCATAAACGCTTAGGCGAACAGCGCGCGGATCTGGTCCTCACCGGCAATGGTCGTGATGAAGAACAGCTCGTCGCCGCCCTCAATCGCCACATCGGCACTGGGCGGGATTGGCGCGCCGTCACGCAGGATTGCGGTGAGCACCGTATCGACGGGCCACTGCACGTGATCCACACGGTAACCGATGACGGGGTGGTCATCCGGCACGGTGTACTCGGCGAGGGTCGCGCCGCCAGCCTGCAGGGTCAGCAGGCGCACCACGTCGCCGACTTCCACGGCTTCCTCGACGAGGGCGGTCATCAGACGCGGGGTAGACACCGCAACATCCACACCCCAGGAATCGTCAAAGAGCCACTCATTACGCGGGTTGTTCACACGCGCCACGGTACGCGGCACACCAAACTCACTGCGAACCAGCAGGGAGACCATCAGGTTTGCCTTATCGTCACCGGTTGCGGCAACGACCACATCCGCCTTGTTCGGGTGCACCTGGCGCAGTACGGACAGTTCGCAGGCATCACCAATATGCCAGCGCACACCGGGCAGATCGGCGCGCTTCTTAACTTCCGGTTTGGAATCGATGATGGTCACGTCGTGGCCGTTCATCATGAGCTCTTTAGCGATAGAGGCGCCCACGGAACCGGCACCAACAATGAGGACCTTCACTTACTTCTCACCTTTCGAGGAATCACGATGGCGGCCGATGAGTTCGAGGGGGTCGGGCAGATCCGGGGGAGTGTCACCGAGGTGAAATTCATGCTCGATAACGGGGCCGTCGTTGTGCGCCTGCTCGGCGGGTTTCTTCGGGGCGTGGGGGTGCTTGCGGTGGCCCGAGGCGGGGGCGTACTCCGCCTCCACTTCTTCGTCTTCAACGCGCGGCGGGCGGGAGAGAATACGGGTTACGTCCGCAACGTCGTCGGTGCGCATCATGACGTGCACGCTGTCGCCCTGCTGGTAGGCGGAATCGGGGCGGGGGAGCATGCCCTCACCAAAGCGGGTGATGTAGGCGATGCGCACCCCGGCGGCACTTTCGATGCTGGTCAGCGCGTGACCCGCCCAGCCGTCGTCGAGCGGAATTTCGGTGAGCATGAGGCGGCCCGAGGGTTCACGAAAATCACCCTTGAGCGCCTGCTCGGGCAGCAGGCGGCGCAGCACCTGGTCGGTGGACCAACGCACCGACGCCACCGTAGGAATACCCATACGCTGGAAGAACTCGGCGCGGTTCGGGTCGTACACACGCGCCACAACGTTCTTCACCTTGAACATTTCGCGTGCCACACGGGCGGCAATAATATTCGAGTTATCGCCCGAAGAGACGGCGGCAAAAGCATACGCCTCGGTAATACCGGCACGCTTGAGAGTGTCCTCATCGAAGCCAACACCGGTCACCAGACGGCCCTCAAAGCCCTTACGCAGCGGCTGGAAAGCACGTTCGTCCTGGTCAATGACGGCGACCGTATGCCCCGAAGCTTCCAGAGTGCGCGCCAACATGACGCCCACGCGCCCGGCACCCATAATGACGAAGTGAGGCATACAACCCTCCGAATGTGTTGATGTTTTGTGTCGATAAGGCGTTACCGCCTACCCCTACCAGTGTAATGGGCGGGTGAGCCTCCGCGCCGATGCTCCGTGATATTCCGCTCGCCATGCCCACTATTCGGCTGAATAAAATTGAGCTTTGAAGCCGCGACCTATAGCCTTAACAGCGTGAGGAATCGTTGGGATAAGATGCGCATCGCCCTGACCGGCAGGCCGGTCAGCACGCGAAATCTTTCGGCTGTCAATCTGCCGAAGCGCTACGCCCTGCCTCTTTTCGGTGCCGACGGCATCTCTTCGGTCGCCTACGCCGCCGACCAGATGATTTTGACCCTTGCCGCCGCGGGTGCGTCTGCGCTCGCTTTTTCGCCCTGGATTGGTTTGGGGGTGGCGATGGTGGGTCTGCTGGTGATTGGCACGTACCGGTACAACATTAATCAGATTGCTTCTGAGGGCGATATTCAGCTGGTGCACCGCAAACTGGGTGCGCTGCCGTCGATTGTGATGGGCGCTTCGTCGCTGATGGACTATATGCTCACAGTGGCGGTGTCGATGTCTTCGGCGTCCTCGTTTTTGGTGGCGTTGTATCCGCAGATTCAGGATTGGCGCACGCACATTGCTGTGCTACTCATTGTCGCGCTGACGCTGTTTGCGCTGCGTGGCGTGCAGCTGCTGGGCAAGATTGCGTACTGGCCGCTGTACGTTTTCTTGGCGCTGTTAGGAGCGACCCTCATTGTGGGTTGGATTCGTGCCGCGACGGGTACCCTGCCGCTGGCTGAGTCGGCGACCTACGTGATTGCCCCCGAATACCACGATCATGCCCTGGAAGGCTTGGCGCTGGTGCTGCTTCTGGCGCGTTCGTTCTCCGCCGGTGTGGTGGCGTTCTCGGGTGTTTCTACGATCTCTAATTCGGTGAAGTATTTCCGCCGTCCGAAGAAATATAACGCGGCGGTCACCATGATGATGATGGGCCTGATTACCTCGGTCCTGCTGGTGAGCCTGCTCGGTTTTGCGGCGGCAACCCGCGTGCACATGGTGCACGATACGACCCGTTTCTTGTTCATTGACGGGCACGCGCCGGGGGAGTACTTCCACCAGAAGCCGGCGCTGTACCAGGTGGCTTTGGCGATTTATCAGGGTGTTCCGTTCTTCGCGCAGCTGCTGGTGTTTGCCACGGTGGGCGTGCTGATTATTGCCTCGCTGACTGCGTTTACCGGCTTCCCGGTGATTGCCTCGTCGCTGGCTGATTACCAGTACCTGCCGGTGTTCTTCCGCAGCATGGAATCACGCGGCCTGTATGCGAACGGTGTGCTGGCGCTGTCGGCATTCTCAATTTTCCTCACCACCGTTTTCGGCTCGGACGTGTACTCGCTGATTCAGCTGTACATTGTGGGCATGTGCCTGTCCATGGTGCTGGTGCAGCTGGCGGTGGTGCGCTACCGCATGCGCCTGCTGCGTATTACTCTCGCACAGATGCCGCGTCGCGCCCTGCTACGTGATATCGCTGTCTCTGTGGTGGGTGTGGTCGTAACCGCCGCGGTGCTGGTCATCGTCGTGGTGACGAAGTTCGCCGCCGGTGCGTGGCTCTCCCTTGGAATGATTGCCCTGATGGTTGGAGGTATGGTTGTGACTCGCCGCCACTACGATGCGGTGGATGCCGCCCTGGACATCCCCCTGAACGCCGAATCCGTTGCGGATGTGGCGGCCCTGCCTTCGCGTGTGCACGCCATCGTGTACGTGGAGCGTGTGCGCCGCCCGGTGGTTCGTGCCCTCTCGTATGCGCGTGCCGGCCGCCCCTCCACGATTGAGGCGCTGACGGTCAACAACGACCGGGCCGCCCTGGAGGTCGTGAAGAAGCGCTGGTACGCCCTCGGTATTCCGGTGCCGCTGTCGGTCATTGACTCGCCGTACCGTGACACGGTGGATGCTGTCGTCTCGTATATTCGCCGCCGCCGCAAGAAGTCACCGCGCGATATTTTGGTGGTCTACCTGCCGGAATTCGTGGTGGAGCACTGGTGGCAGCGTCTTCTGCACCGCCGCACGGTGCGCCGCCTCAAGCAGGCGCTTCTGCATGAGCCAGGCGTTATGACGGCAACCGTGCCCTGGGCGATGCACGAGGATGAGGTGTATGATGAGATTTTTGATCAGCGTTTACAAAGCGAAGAATCAACGGTAGAAGCAGAGGACCCAACGGCAGCTGTCGCCCCGAAGATTACTCGTTCAGCCGGTGGCGGCCGCGAACTGATTCAGAGTAACCGCCACGCGGTGTACCGCGGCCGCCTGCACGAGGCGGACGCTGTGGCGCGCGAGAAGAAGCGCTAGCCGTATCGGCTAAGCCGATTTCTGAGCCTCCGTACACCCCGTACGTAGCCTCGTACATCCCCTCGAATAGCGCCTGGACTTTGCCCTTTACGCCCTATTCGGTACCCCTAGCGGGGCGTCGGAATCGGAATAAAGATACAAACCGGTGTAAAATAGTTCACATTAAGTGATTCTTTAGGAGACAATGCTGTGACTCACACTGCTACCACGCCTGCCGCCTCTAAAAAAGTAGACGGATACAGCGTCGGGCAGACCCTCACCGTCACCTGTGAGGCACCCGCACACGGCGGCGCCTTCGTAGCGCGCACCGAACAGGGCGTCATCTTTGTGCGTCACGGCATCGTCGGCGAACAGGCTGAAGTGCGCATCACCGCAATCGGCCCCAAGCGCCGCTTCTACTTCGCGGACGTTATTTCCGTACCCGTACCCTCCCTGGCGCGCCGTGCCCACCCCTGGATTCAGGCGGATGCGCTCGCCACCGAAGAGGAACGCGCCGCAGCAACCGGCGTACCCGAACTACTCGGCGGCATGGAGTACGGCCACATCAACCTGGATGAGCAGCGACGCTACAAGACCGATATCGTCCGCACCCAAATCAACCGCCTGGGCGGCCTGCCCCTCGAATCGCCGTTGCTGACCAACCTCATGGTTGAAGAGCTGCCCCTGCGCGATAACAACGAGGGTCTGTCCTGGCGTAGCCGCGTGCGCTACAACGTGACCAAGGTCCGCGCGCACAATAGCGAAGAGCAGAACGGCGGCAAGAAGAGCCCTGCCGTCACCTGGCGCGTCGGCATGCACCCGTACCGCGCCTCCCAGCCCGTACCGGTCGTCGACTTTCCCCTCGCCGCCACCGAGTTGCGTAACCTGCAGCTTGAACAGCTGAACCTGCGCGGCGTACGCGAAGTCGAGGCGACCGTCTCCTCCCGCGGTAGGGTCCTGCTGCAGTTCATCGTCGACCCGCGCTTCTCCGTCGAGGAGGTCGCTAAGGACATCGAACAGCAGGCATCCGACGCCTGGGGTCTGCTCGCCAAGCGCAAGATTTCGCTGTTCTTTACCCCGCAGTCCACCTCCAACGGCAAGCCCAAGCGCCGCCGCCCCGGTTCCGCCCACAGCCCCTACCGCCGCGTACCCGAAGGCGACCAGCTGCTCGGCGCGGGTCTGCGCTCCGTCACCGAAGAAGTCACCTTCGGCTCCCGCCGCTTCAGCTACCAGGTGTCCGCCGGCGGCTTCTGGCAGATTCACCGCGCCGCCCCCTCCACCATGGTCGGAACCATGCTCACCATGCTCCGCCCGCAGGAAGGCGAATGCACCCTCGACCTGTACGCCGGCGCGGGTCTGTTCACCGCCGCGCTCGCGGACGCCGTGGGCGCCACCGGCACCGTGGTCAGCATTGAGGGCTCCCCGGTGACCCATAAGGATGCGCGCTCGAACTTCGCGCCGGATGGCTGCTCCCGCACCGAGAACTCTGCGGACACCCGCATTGAGGTGATTCGCGGCGACGTGGCACGTCACCTGGTGGACTTGAAGACCGCCCTTGAGTTTGGCGAAATCCCCGCCATTGATGCGGTGGTCCTTGACCCGTCCCGTGAGGGCGCGAACCGAACCACCTTGGAACGCCTGGATGCGCTGGACCCCAAGCGTATTCTGTACGTGGCGTGCGATCCGGCATCCCTGGGTCGTGACACCGGTATTTTGCGTGAGCTGGGTTGGGATATGGTGCAGCTTCGGGCGTTTGATATGTACCCGAATACGCATCATGTGGAGACGGTTGCGCTTTTTGAGCGTGCCCCGGCGAAGCCTCGTCCGCGCCGCCGCCGCACCAAGTAGTGCGGAGAGTAGCGCGAGGCTAGTAGCCGTAACAAAGCAGCAAATAATCGCCGTGTTGGACGGGTTGGGCTGTTCACCAGCCTGCCCACTAGGGGTTATTTCAGGCCGTTTTCGCTCAACCCGGTGCGTCTTGCTCTGCGGGCGCATAAATCTGCTTTTTGGCATCGTAAACGGTAGAATCATTGAAGAACCAACGCACGGAATGAGCCGTGCCCCGACCTTGAGGAGTGTGGGTGTATGTCCGCTGAAAACGCATTGCCGCAGGAGGAGACCCCGAATAGCGCCGCCGGTGGCGCACCCACCGCCGACTACAGCATTGGCGATGGCGCCACTGCTAAGTTGCTCCCGGGTATTCAGCGCCCGGCGGACCTGCAGAACCTCAGCTACGAGCAGCTGGAGGAGCTCTCTAAGGAGATCCGCCAGTTCATCGTGACGAACGTGTCGGCGACCGGCGGTCACCTGGGCCCGAACCTGGGCGTTGTGGAGCTGACCCTCGGCATTCACCGTGTCTTCGAATCTCCCAAGGACAATATTCTTTTCGACACCGGCCACCAGTCCTATGTGCATAAGCTGGTGACTGGTCGTCACGCGTTTAAGACTCTGCGTCAGAAGGGTGGCCTGTCGGGTTACCCGGATCGTGGCGAGTCTGAGCACGACATTATCGCGTCTTCGCACGCCTCCAGCTCGATTTCGTGGGCTGACGGTATTTCTCGCGCGCACAAGCTCAACGGTGAAGATGACCGCTACACCGTGGTCCTCATTGGTGACGGCGCGCTGACCGGCGGCATGGCGTGGGAGGCTGTGAACAATATTGCTGCCGACCGCACCCGCAAGGTCGTGATTGTGGTCAACGATAACGGCCGCTCCTACGCGCCGACCATTGGCGGTTTCGCGAACCAGCTCTCTGAGCTCAAGCACGGTGTGCAGCAGCATGTGGATCGTGTGCGCCTCGATCACCGCTACGACAATGCTCTGGATGCGGTGCGCATCGGTCTGCAGCGTGGCGGCCCCGTCGGTCAGATGGTGTACCGCGGCCTGCACGGCATGAAGGCGGGCATTAAGGACGTCGTCGTACCCAAGGGCATTTTTGAAGACCTGGGCATGAAGTACGTGGGCCCGATTGACGGCCACGACCAGCAGGCTGTGGAGAACGCACTGACCGCGGCGAAGAACTATGCCGGCCCGGTGATTGTGCACGCCATTACCGAGAAGGGCCACGGCTACGCGCCCGCCCGCGCGAATGAGGACGACCAGTTCCACGCGGTGGGCCAGATTGACCCGCTGACCGGTGAGGATGTTTCGACCAGCACCTCCGAGTCGTGGACCGGCGTCTTTGGCCGCGAAATTGCAGATATTGCGGATGAGCAGGAGAACGTCGTCGGTATTACCGGCGCGATGCTCATTCCCGTGGGTCTGCGCGAATTCCAGAAGCGCCACCCCGAGCGCGTTATTGACGTAGGTATCGCTGAGCAGCACGCCGTGGCGATGAGCGCCGGCCTGGCGTACGGCGGCATGCACCCGGTGGTTGCCCTCTACGCAACCTTCCTGAACCGCGGCTTTGACCAGCTGCTCATGGACGTTGCCCTGCACAAGGCGGGCGTGACCGTGGTGCTGGACCGCTCCGGCATTACCGGTCCGGACGGTGCAAGCCACCACGGCATGTGGGATTTGGCGATGCTGCAGTTCATTCCGGGTCTGCACTTGGCGGCTCCGCGTGATGGCGCGACCCTGCGCGAAGAGCTGCGTGAGGCTGTAGCTATTAACGATGCACCGACCGTGATTCGCTACCCGAAGGGCTCCGTGGGCGAGGACATTCCCGCCCTGGAGCGCCGCAGCGACGGCGTGGATGTGCTGGCACGCACCGGTGAACCCCACCCGGAGACCGGTCAGCGTGACGTGCTGTTCGTTGCCGTGGGCGCTATGGCTCGCGTGGCTCTGGAAGCCTCCAAGGTGCTTGCCGCCGAGGGCATCCAGTCCACCGTGGTTGACCCGCGCTGGGTGATGCCGGTGCCGTCTTCGGTCGTTGAGCTGGCTCGTGATCACCGCATTGTGGTGACCATTGAGGACGGCGTGCGTTCCGGCGGCGTGGGTTCGCGCATCCGCCAGGAAATGCGTGCGGCTGGCGTGGATACCGCGCTGAGCGAGCTGGGTCTTCCGGCGGAGTTCATTCCGCATGCTTCTCGCGAGCAGATTCTGGAGGAGGTCGGCCTGACCGCCGAAACCATTATCGCGGATTTGCGTGCGCAACTGGCTGGCGATAAGGTTCCGTTCGCTCGTGAAGAGGGTCAGAAGCCGCGACACACCCGCTAAGCGGTCGTATCTGAGTGCCGCCTGAGCACGCCTTAGTAACGGGCATCAGTAGCCGCGGGCACCATCAGACAGCATAAAGCCCCGCCCATCAGTCGTGATGGGCGGGACTTTGCTGTGCGCAGGTCTTGCTGTGTAGAGGTTTTGCTGTACGTAGGTTCTGAGCCGCCGGTTTAGGAATCGTTGGAGGTGTGGGTGACGAAAATCTTGCCGCCCTTCACCTGCACCGGGTAGCTGGTCAGCGCCTCCTCTGCAGGGCCGTGCACGACCGAGCCGTCAGCTACGGCGTACTCGGAGCCGTGGCAGGGGCACACGATACGGTTGGAATCCTGCACCTGCACCTGGCAGCCCTGGTGGGTGCACACGGTGCTGAACGCCTTGTACTCACCCGCGGACGGCTGGGACACGATAACGGTCGTGGAACCGTGAGTCAGCTTAGCTGCCTTGCCCACGCCCACTGCGGAGGCGGAACCCACCTCAACGGTGCCTTCGGGGGCGGTGACGTTGGAGTCACCTTCAGCGCAGGAGGCGAGCAACGCACCGGATGCGACGGCACCGGTGATGAGGGTTGCGCGGCGGGAGAAGACGCGAGCAGAAGAATCCGTCTCTGCGGTAGCGGCTGCGGTTTCGACGGCGGCAGATTCGGTAGTGGCAGATGCAGTGGGGGAGGCGCATGCCTTCTGAGAGCGGCAGCATCCGTTGGGTGCGGGCATGGTGGTTCCTTTCGTGTACTCTTTCCACCCTATGCCGGTTTGGGATAAAAATCGAATGAGAGCAGGCGAAGCTTGGTTCGCATTTGCTCCCCCCCCGAGACAAAATCCTGAGGCACACTCCCGAGGCACAAAAATGCCGGTCGGGTGGTCGCATCAGCAACACACCCAACCGGCACACATCTATTGAGCGTTAGTGAAATCTACCCCAGGTGACGGGCAAAAATCGGCGCAATCACGGGGGCAACCAGACCCGTCTGCCACGGACGCGCACCGTACTCGGCGAGTGCATCCCGCAGGGTCTGCTCGTCAAAACGAGCCGGCGGCTCCCAGCAGAGGCGGCGAACATAATCGGTCGTGATCAGGTTCTGCGCCGGGATATTCAGCTCCTCAGAGAGCTCATCAATTGCCTGACGAACCTCGGTGAACAGCGCCAAGTTCTCGGGGCGCTTAGACTCCCATGCCTTCAACGGCGGCGGGGCAGTCGACGGCAAAGTGAACGGTACGGCGTTCTCACCGCGTGCCGCCGCGGCAATAGCACGCACCCAACGCGGGCCCTCACGACGCAAACCACGCGTCTGAAAACCAGGAATCGACATGATAGCGGGCACGTTACGCGGCATGGTGCGTGCCGCCTCCACAATCGCAGAATCAGGTAGCAGACGCTTCGCGTCGACGTCCTTCTTACGTGCCAGCGAGTCACGCTCAAGCCACAGGTTACGCAGCGCCGTCAGCTGCTTGACCGAACGCAACATCGTGCGGCCCTTCGTCTTACGCCAACGCTCCGGCTGATCCGTCGGATCCTTCACCGGGGTCTTGCACAGGTACTCAAACTCCTCCAGAGCGTACTGCAGCTTACCCTGCTGGCGGAGCAAATCCTCCAACGCATCACGCAAATCAATGAGCACGTCAACGTCCAGCAGAGCATAGTTCAACCAGGATTCCGGCAGGGGGCGGCGCGACCAGTCTTCCTTCGAGTGCTTCTTCGCCAGCTTATAGCCGAGAAGCTCCTCAACGGTCGCACCCAGGTTCACGCGCTCCAGACCGGCAAGACGCGCACCAAGCTCCGTATCAAACAGACGGTTCGGGCGCATACCGAGCATATCCAGGCTCGGGAAGTCCTGAATTGCGGCGTGAATAACCCACTCAGCATCCGCCAGAGCATCGTTAATAATGCGCAAATCCTTAAACGCCTCAGGGTCAATCAGGTACAGCTGATCTTCACGCTTAAGCTGCACCAAAAAAGCACGCGAACCGTAGCGGATGCCCTGGGCACGCTCCGTATCAACAGCCACCGGGCCGGACGCCGCCGCCAACTGCTCAGCGGCACGACGCAGACCGCTCTCAGTGGTGATGAGAGTCGGAATCGGTGAGGAAGGGGCCTCCAGAGGAACAACGTCCGGAACTTCGATACCGTGAAGGGTCAGCTGAGGGGTGCCTGCGGCATTCTGTTCAGCTGCGGTACTCATGCACTCAATCCTTTTCCTCTGTCTGATTCGACGCGCCAGATGCCCGGGTAGGCGTACGCCCGAGCAAACACGAGCCCGGGCGGGGTGGCGTGCCCGCGAAGGCACTACGCCATTCTACCCGCCCGAGCTTAAAGCCTCGAATTTAGAGATACTCACAATAAGGGGTTCACCGGTACGCCCGCGAGGGGGCTTGCCGGGCTCTATTCGGCGGCTTCCGCCTCGTCAACCGGAGTATCACCAGGCTGTGCTTCACTAGGCTGTGCCTCACCCGCCGGGGTCAGCGTCAGACACACCGAATTAATGCAATACCGCAAATCCGTGGGAGTCGGAAAACCCTCACCCTCAAACACGTGACCCAGATGCGAATCGCAGGCGGCGCAACGCACCTCCACACGGCGCATACCGAACGTCGTGTCCTCCAGGTAACGCACACGGTCCTCAGCCAGCGGCGCGAAAAACGACGGCCAACCACAATGCGAATCGAACTTCTGATCGGAACGGAACAGCTCCGTACCGCAAGCACGGCACGAATACACACCCTCAGTGTGGGTGTTCCAGTACTCGCCCGTGAACGCGCGCTCGGTGCCGCCCTCACGCAGAACAGCGTACTCTTCAGGCTTGAGGACTTCACGCCAGTTCTTGGCGATAGCACCCACGCCAGGTAGCGAATTGCCCATCATGACTCCTTCAGTTTGCTCTCATGCCCAGGCTCTTACGGTATATGTAACGCCGCGGCCGGGCGGATTATTCCCGCTGAGCGCGGACTAAGCGCGGATGTCAGCGTACTTGCCGTTGGTGAGCTTCAGCAGGTCGTCCGGGGCGAGCTCAACGTCCAGGCCGCGCTTACCGCCAGAGACCATGATCGTGTCAAAAAGCTGCGCAGACTCATCGAGCAGGGTGGGGGAGGGGGTCTTCTGGCCCAGCGGGGAGATGCCTCCGACCACGTAGCCGGTGCGGCGTTCGGCGACCTTCGGGTCGCACATGGAGGCGTTCTTCCAGCCGAGGGCTGCGGCGGCCGCCTTCACGTTGAGCTTGCCAGACACGGGTACGATTGCGACCGCGAAATCCTTCTCGTGCACAATCAGCAGGGTCTTGAACACCTGCTCCTCGGAGGCGCCGAGGTTCTTCGCGGCCTCTTCACCGAAGGAGGTGACGCCCTCAACGTGCTCGTATTCGCGCATCTGGAAGGGGGTGTTCGTTTCGGTCAGCAGTGCTACGGCGGCGGTTGCTGCGCCGCTCTTCTTACCTTTAGTTTTCTTAGCCATAGATACCATTTTACGGAAGTCACCACGCGCCGATACCTATGCGCTGATACCTATGCGCCGAGAAGCCACATGTGTTTCGAGAAGCCACAATAATGGTGGCTTCTCGAAACACATGTGGCTTCTCAATGGTTATGGGGTTATTTCAGTAGCCCTTTTTCCTTCAGCTGCTCTTGAGAAAGCGAGCCAACGACAGTCCAAAATCCATCTGATTTGTCTACGTTCTGAGGTGGCCTTTAGGCTCCCTTTTTTCTTAGTAAATACCGATGAGTAATTGCATGCCAAGACTAGTCAAGATGATAGCAATCCAGCAAAGGGCTCCAAGAAGAATGGATTTTCCACTGGATTTGATCATAGCAATGAGGTTGGTTTTGAGACCAATAGCACTCATAGCCATGATGATGAAGAATATGGAGAGTTGTTTGAGAGGTGAAAAGAAGCTAGTGCTGACACCGAAAGATGTGAGAAGAGTAGTTAGCAGAGAAGCTAGGATAAAGTAGAGAATGAAAACGGGGAAGATTTTTTTAAGCTTCACTCCTTGGTTGTCGCCTTGTTGACGGCTTTGCCAATAGGAGAGGAAGAGAACGATAGGGATAATAGCTAGAGTGCGTGTCAGTTTGACAATAGTTGCAGGCTCAAGAGTGTTTGCATTGTAAAGACTATCCCAGGCACTAGCAGTAGCTGTCACAGAGGAAGTATCGTTGACCGCAGTACCCGCAAAGAGAGCAAAACCTTCGTTGGAAAGATGGAGCCAAGAACCTAGAGTTGGAAAGATAAGAGCTGCCAAGACATTGAAGAAAAAGATAACAGAAATGGCTTGGGCCACTTCTTTTTCCTTGGCGTGAATAACAGGAGCAGTCGCTGCAATGGCAGAACCGCCACAGATAGAAGAACCTACACCGACCAGGGTAGCAAGCTTTGTATCCAGATTAAAAAAGCGTTGGAAAAAGAAAGCAATAATTAAAGCGATAGAAATGGTCGAAATGATGACAGGAAGGGAAGATTTTCCAACTGCGAAAACTTGTGAGATACTGAGTCCAAACCCAAGCAAAATAACAGCATACTGAAGCAATTTTTTGGAGCTATAAGTCAAACCGGCATCCAGTTGTGTATAGGAAGTGAGAAAGGGATGGAGAATCATTCCGATAAAAATGGCGAAAACAGGTGCTCCCACAACAGGCAGAAATCCTCCTAAAACCCAAGAGATGATAGAAATGATCAGACAGACTGACAGTCCTGCCCAATTTTTTGATAGAAATGACATAAAAACCTCCGAGAATAAACACTCCTTATTATAGTCTTATTTGGTAAACTAGAAAGTAGGAATACAGACCCGGCCCGGGGAGCGCACCACCTCAGCCTCCGCGCTGATAAAGGCCTTCGATATCCTTGAGGAACTTAATATCCTTCTCGTAGGTATCCAGCATAGAGGGCCATACATACTGCATGTAATTGCGCGGCGTGTAAGAAAAACGGAAGTCATGGAAATACATTCCTCGTATCGGTGTGGTGCGTGAGTTGCAAAGGGCTACTAGATAATTCCCTGCTCACGTAGCTCCTTATTCGAGCGATGCTCCGAGAGTCGCCAGTAGCCATTCTGATACTTATAGCGGAACATAAATATTTCATTTTCGTTGCTGGTATTAGTACGCTCATACACCTTGCCATTGGGGTTTACGTACATGCCATAAGTCCACAAGCGTCGCGTGAGAGTCCAATATTCTTTGGCTTCTTCGTCATACATCAGATCGCTTTCGGCCTGGTATTCTGAGGTGCCTTCGATAACCCAGCCACCGCTTTTGTAAAGATCCTCGATGTAGTGCAGGAATTTAATGTCCTCATCAAAAGTGTCCAGCATGTAGGGCCATACATACTGCATATCACCGGTCTGGATACCGTAGTTGCGTGCCTTAATCCAGTCACGCATCATCTCACGGAGTCCAGCGAAGGTTTCGGGGTACTGCTGCGGCTCGGCTTTCGGCAGAGGAACATTCTGCGCAGGGCCGTAACCATCAGCTTTGCGGTATTCGCCGTCGGGTGCCTTCGAGCCTCCAGAGTAGCCGCGGGTAATGACTGGGCTCGGAGTAGCCGATGCAGAAGCGGCATCGGAAACCGCCGCAGACGCCGAAGCCGATTCGCTTGGTGCGGTGGAGGCGGTGGCTGCCGCCTCGTTGGTGGCTTGCTGGCCGCAGGCCGCAAGCAGAGCGCCAAGGCTCAGCATCACGCCGCTGCTCAACATTGCGCGGCGGGTAAGAAAAACAGAATTCATGGAAGTAGATTCCTTATATCGGTGTGGTATGTGAATCAAAAGAAAAGGCTACTTCTCGTTTTGCAATTCCTCTTCCGTTTTACTGCCAGCAATTTTCCAATAGCCGTCAGAGTAGGTGAAAAGGAAGTAGAAAGTATCGTCGCTGGTGTCAGTATTAGCCTGCATATCAAGGTGACCATTAGACTCCACGTACATAACAGTGGTCCAGAACCGGCGATGCAGCATTCGGTACTTTTTCTTCGCCTCATCGTAGATGAGCGGGCCTTGGGGTTGGTAGCTATCCAGCCCGTCAACAGTCCACCCGCCGTTCTGGTAAAGGTCCTCAATGAACAGGTAAAATCCGTATTCTTCAGATTCGTCCGTAACGTATTTGAAAGCGTAGGAGCAGTCACCGGTCTGAATCGCGTAGTTATGGGAGACAAGCCAATCCTTCATCATACGGTAGAGGCCTTGTTCAGACTCGGGGTACTGCTACGGCTCTGCTTTCGGAAGAGGAACATTCTGTGCAGGACCATATCCGTCTGCCTTGCGATACTCGCCGTCAGGTGCCTTGGAACCGCCGGAGTAGCCGCGGGTAACGACCGGCTTCAGGGTTGCGCTTGCCGAAGGCGACTCAGATGTTGCCGCAACCGCCGAAGCGGTTTCGCTCGGTGCTGCGGAGGCGGCGGCTACCGCCTCATTAGCCGCCTGCTGGCCGCAGGCTGCGAACAGGGTACCAATGCTCAACATTGCGCTGCCGCTCAACATTGCGCGGCGGGTAAGAAAAACGGAAGTCATGGAAATACATTCCT
>NZ_KV795256.1:156173-160450 GCF_001808955.1 Rothia sp. HMSC078H08 | reverse complement strand
GAAGTCATGGAAATACATTCCTCGTATCGGTGTGAAGTGTGAATAGGGGGGGGCTGGTTAGAAACCGGAAGACTAACCAACCACAGAGAAGAATCCAATAGCTGAGAAGCCACATGTGTTTCGAAAAGCCACCATTATCGTGGCTTCTCGGCGAACATGTGGCTTCTCAACGTAAGACCCACGGGGGGCTTTACATGTCGGGCCAGTCGCGGTGCAACGAATACTCCGTATCCCCGTCACCGCTATCGTTCAGGTGCCAGCGCTGACCGGTACGGATATCGGCCTTGCGCAGGCGTGGGTTCGGGTTATCCTTCTTACCCATCGTGGGATCGTTCTTGCAACCCCAACGAGTGTCGTCTTCATCGCAGGTGCCGCCGACACGACCCACATCAACCCACCACACACGAATCAGCAGCGGATCGACAGTTTCCTTCGTCAAAACGACATCCAGAGCCTGCCAATCGCCACCGTCAACACGGAAACGGCCAGAATAAGAAACGGTCGCGTACGCATGGAAATTACCTGAACGTTTGTAGGTATAACTGGTCGCGGTCTTGCGTGACTCTTCACCACGTGCCCTGCTAACCGGCTTGCCCATGGTGTAGAAGCTGCCCTCGTCACCGTTGCCGTACTGGATGGTCATCTGGGTGGGGTAGGACTCCATCTCAACGTGGCCAATCATCAGGTCGCCTTCCCAACGTGCGGTGGGTGCATCGACGTAGAAGTTGACGGCCTGGTTCTTGTAGACGTTGGGGTTATCTTCACCCAGGCCGGTGCCAAGGTTGTAGGACTGCTTCAGTACGGGGGCCTGGATGTTGGTGTTAGCGAATTGGTCCTCAACTTCTTGGAGCATTTCCTCAGGAGAAGGGCCCTTGGGCTGTTCAGGATTGTTGGAGGTGAGGGTTTTAGTGTCATTGGGTACGCAGTAGCGCCCGCCGACCTGGTTGGGTATTCTGTTAGCGTTATCTCCCAGGGGTAGTGATCCTATGACGTAGTGGCCAGGACGATGGTCTGGTTCTGTATGACATTCTGCATCTCCGGCTTGTCGGGCTTTGACGCTACTTGCGCGATATGTTTGATTTGCTCCATCGAGTTGTATTGGATGTTCTTCATTCCATTTTTGGACTGCCTCTTCTGGAGAAAATGCTGATCCTGATGGAGTTGAATTAGCTTTTACTAAGTCTTGCGTATTATTCTCGGATTTGTTTCCTTTGCGATTTGAGCTCGGAACTTGCTTATCTTTGGAGACTTTAACACAATGTCCATTTGAATCTCCCGTGGTGCACTCACTGCTTAATGCTGGGGGGATATTTAAGGTAGATACAATTAATGTTGAAAGTATAAAAAGCGTAGATATTTTGCTAATGTTCTTCATATTTCAATTAGCCTCTAAAGTTCGTTCTCGTACTTGCTGTCGATTATTTTCCAATAACCATTAGAATAGGTATAAAGGAAGTAGAAAGTATCGTCACTTGTATCAGTGTTTGCCTTTCTCGTTATATCTCCATTTGATTCAATGTATATTTCAGTTGACCAAATTCTGCGGACTTTCATGCGATAGATTTTCTTAGATTCATCATAAAATAGGGCGCTTTCACTCTGGTACGAATCTAGGGAATCTACAGCCCATCCGCCATTTTTGTAAAGTATTTCAATATATTTGTAGAACCCATATTCTTCAGTATCTTCTGTTACATACTTGAAGGCATAGGAGCAGTCACCAGTCTGAATTGCGTAGTTATGGGCATTGACCCAATCCTCCATCATACGATTGAGGCCTTCTTCGGTCTCAGGATACTGAGCGGGCTCATTACGAGGCTTGGGGACATTCTGCGCGGGTCCGTAGCCGTCTGCCTTACGGTACTCACCATCGGGTGCCTTGGACTGTCCTGAGTATCCGCGAGTAACCTTCGGTTTAGGGGTAGTACTCGCTGAAGGTGACTCAGTAGCTGCCGCAGACACCGAAGCCGACTCGCTCGGCGCGGCAGTCGATGATGCCGAGGCGGCTGCCGCCTCGTTATTTGCCTGCTGGCCACATGCCGCAAGCAGGGCCCCCAGGCCCACAAGTGCGCCGCTACCCAGCAGGGTACGGCGATTAAAGATGGTCGAATCCATAGAAGATACGCTCCTATCGTCGGTGATGGTGTGTTGTTTAGTTACTAGTCGGGCTGGTTTTGTGGGTCGTACCTGACCATCGGAAGGAAAACAGCCCCGTAGCGCACCCAACAAACGCATCAATGCGTTATGGAACACTACAGTTACCACCCTACCGCATCTTTGTGTATATTTGCGTTGCTTTGAGTGCAATAGTATCTGAACGTCATTATTCGGACACATCAATGCTTTATGCATCAAATAAATCTACACTCGCGGAGGCCCCGCCCCTGCAGAATTTGTGCCATGGTTTAGTGTCTTCGACCATGGTTTTTAACTACGACCAAAGACACTAACCTATGGCACAAATCCGTAACCCAATACCGAATTTGGGTCTGCGTCGGATATGTGGGCGGGAATCGATAATGACTTAGTTTTTCGGTAATGGGTTAGTGACTTTAGGCTGGGGTTTTAACCATTACCAAAGATGCTAAGTCATGGCTGAAATTGCTAGGTCATGACCGAACCTCCACCGGCGCGGAGCAGCACCTCCACTGGAACTGAGCGGCCTAAACAAAACAGAGCGGCCCCGCACCCCGCCGCCGCCCCTCCTCATACCCGTAATGTGGCGGGCAACTCATGCGGCTCACGCGGGGTGTTAGACAGTACTACACTTAAAGCGGAAGTCACATCGCCGTCACTGAAGAAAAGAGTTTTTGTGCCCACCACGACCGTACATTTGACCGACCGCATCCCTCGCGTTTCTGCTGATGAGTTGCTGGCGGGTTTCCGCCCCTCTGAGCGTTTTGGTGAAGTGTCTTTTGATAGCTACATTCCTGATCCGAATCAGCCGTCGCAGGCTGAGGCTGTGCAGAAGCTGAAGGATTTTGGCGACAAGATTAATGGTGGCGGCGCTGGTGCCGGTTTCTTTGGTCGCCTGTTTGGTGGCAAGAAGAAGGATTCTACGAAGGCTGGCCTGTACCTTGACGGCGGTTTTGGTGTGGGTAAGACTCACTTGTTGGCGTCGCTGTGGCATTATGTGGATGGCCCGAAGGCGTTCGGTACTTTTGTGGAGTACACGAACCTGGTGGGTGCGTTGACGTTCCGTAAGACGGTTGAGGCGTTGAGCAGCTACAAGCTGGTGTGTATTGACGAGTTTGAGCTGGATGATCCGGGTGATACTGTGCTCATGTCTCGTCTGATGCGTGAGCTGGCGGATGCTGGCGTGAAGCTTGTGGCGACCTCGAACACGCTGCCTGGTGCGCTGGGTGAGGGCCGTTTCGCGGCTGAGGATTTTAAGCGTGAGATTCAGGTGCTTGCTTCGCAGTTTGAGGTGCACCGTGTGGATGGTGAGGATTTCCGTCACCGTGGCCTGCCTGCCGCACCGGAGCCTGTCGCTGATGATGCGTTTGATGCGAAGGTTGAGGAAGTGTTCGGCGGCCAGACTGTTGGTGTTGATAACTTCGCTGACCTGGTGGAGCATCTGGCGAAGGTGCACCCGTCGCGTTACCGTCAGCTGATTGATGGCTTGGATGGTATTGCGTGGCGTGATGTTCACCCGATTACTGAGCAGTCGGTGGCGTTGCGTTTTGTGGTGTTGGCTGACCGCCTGTATGACAAGGACTTGCCGATTGTTTCTTCGGGTGTGCCTTTTGACAAGGTGTTTACTGAGGAGATGCTGGCTGGTGGTTATCAGAAGAAGTATTTCCGTGCGGTGTCTCGTTTGACTGCGTTGGCTCGTGAGGGCATGCTGGGTGAGGAGGCGGAGCGCTAGTTCCGCTGTTCGCCGGGGTCGAGCTTTGGCCGGCTCGGGTTTTGATGCGCTGTTCTTTCTAGTCCCGTGAGACTCGAAGCTCGCCCGGTTTGCATGGTTAGCTTGGTTAGTCTGGTTTACCTGAACCGCGCCAACCCCTCTCATACGTGAGGACCCTCGCCGGGTCGCTTAGGAAGCACCCGGCGGGGGTCTTTGTGTGAGCGAGAACCTGGTACGTGACGGGAACATGGCGTGTCGCTCGCATGGTTTCTTCCCTTGCCAGGGAGTTATGCGGGGGTAGATGTGGTTGGAGTGTATAATTTTGCGTGTAGCCTCCGCGAGGTTCTCGCGAAGCACCCGTTTCTGCCGCATGGTTGCGGGCTATTTTCGGGTAGCTATTTCCCTTCCTTTTCGGAGGGACTTTCATTGA
>NZ_KV795256.1:155830-156073 GCF_001808955.1 Rothia sp. HMSC078H08 | reverse complement strand
CCCTTCCTTTTCGGAGGGACTTTCATTGAGGGCCGTGGATTTCCCGCACCCCCGGCCCGGGCGTTTAATTTCCCTTCCTTTTCGGAGGGACTTTCATTGAGGGAACTTCACTTGGGGACACGGCGGCTGGTACAAGACATTTCCCTTCCTTTTCGGAGGGACTTTCATTGAGGGTGGTTACCTGAATCCGTGCCGGGTGAGAGAAGACCCCATTTCCCTTCCTTTTCGGAGGGACTTTCATTG
>NZ_KV795256.1:155414-155730 GCF_001808955.1 Rothia sp. HMSC078H08 | reverse complement strand
CCCTTCCTTTTCGGAGGGACTTTCATTGAGGGCGAATACGCATCGGCTGCATTACGCCGCGCGTCTGGATTTCCCTTCCTTTTCGGAGGGACTTTCATTGAGGGCCACCGTTGAGACGACCTTTTGCCCGACATCACGACCATTTCCCTTCCTTTTCGGAGGGACTTTCATTGAGGGAAGTGCGATTGCCAGGTGGTGCCCGGGTTTGAGGGCAAATTTCCCTTCCTTTTCGGAGGGACTTTCATTGAGGGTCTAGGCAAGACCATTAGCGCCGTGGAAGATGACCATTTCCCTTCCTTTTCGGAGGGACTTTCAT
>NZ_KV795256.1:155070-155314 GCF_001808955.1 Rothia sp. HMSC078H08 | reverse complement strand
CCTTCCTTTTCGGAGGGACTTTCATTGAGGGGGGATCGGTGGTTGAGGAGGAGAGCTTAAGACAGTGGATTTCCCTTCCTTTTCGGAGGGACTTTCATTGAGGGATCCAGATGTCGATTTGTGCGTGGGTGAGGGTGGGATTTCCCTTCCTTTTCGGAGGGACTTTCATTGAGGGGCTACGCGGCGACTTCGAGACACAGGCCGCGATCATATTTCCCTTCCTTTTCGGAGGGACTTTCATTGA
>NZ_KV795256.1:154585-154970 GCF_001808955.1 Rothia sp. HMSC078H08 | reverse complement strand
CCCTTCCTTTTCGGAGGGACTTTCATTGAGGGGGTCATAGTCGTTTCTCCCCCCGGGCGCTCCCAGATTTCCCTTCCTTTTCGGAGGGACTTTCATTGAGGCATTGTGCACTTGCCGAAGTAGAAGCCCAAACCATCCTCATTTCCCTTCCTTTTTGGAAGGGCTTTCATTGAGGCCAGACGCAGCTGATCATGTCGGCTACCCCGGTCGATTTCCCTTCCTTTTTGGAAGAGCTTTCATTGAGGCACAAGCTTCGACCAGTCGCCCGCAAAAGCGCGGGTATTTCCCTTCCTTTTCGGAGGGGCTTTCATTGAGGCGGGTGGAGAGGCAACCCACCCGGTGCGGGGAGGACATTTCCCTTCCTTTTTGGAAGGGCTTTCATTGA
>NZ_KV795256.1:153418-154485 GCF_001808955.1 Rothia sp. HMSC078H08 | reverse complement strand
TTCCCTTCCTTTTCGGAGGGACTTTCATTGAGGCGTCCAGGCCTGCACGGTGCAGCTCGCCCAGCTGTGATTTCCCTTCCTATTCGGAGGGGCTTTCAACAAGACAAATCAATATCGCCCAAGATGACCGTGAGACCGTTTGTTCTGTACCTTGAGGTGTAGACTTTCATTGAGGCTCGACAAGGTCAGTGATGGAGAACTGCTCGGGCAATTTCCCTTTCTTTTGGGAAGGGCTTTCATTGAGGTTACGACGGTGAGCACCGCCTGGACGGGATTGGTGTGATTTCCCTACAGTTTTGTAGGGGCTTTCATTAAGGCCTCACCGAGACGTTCGCCCCGAAATCCGAAAAGACTTATTCTCCGCAGCTTGTGGGGCCGTTTGTTCTGTACCTTGAGGCGTAGACTTTCATTGAGGCGTCGGCCAGACGCTGATCAACTCGAAGTCGGTTAAGATTTCCCTACAGTTTTGTGGGGACTTTCATTGAGGGCCGGAGGATTTGACCGCGCCGGGCAATGCCGACTGGATTTCCCCTCCTTTTTGGAAGGGCTTTCATCGAGGCGATGATGACGGTTCGGCAACAACCCGTTCTGAATCCTATGTCCCCTCCTTCTCGGAGGGGCTTTCATTGAGGCGGTAGAATCTTTCACAGGTAACGCCTATCTGTTCTCAAATTTCTTCGCTTTCTAGTGGGGACTTTCATTGAGGCAGGTCTAGGTCTCGGCGAGCACCGGTGCCGATGTCATTTCCCTTCCTTTTGGGAAGGGCTTTCATTGAGGCTACGGTGTTCCTGCGGTGATGCCTCGATTGCAGGCGGCATTTCCCTTCCTTTTTGGAAGGGCTTTCATTGAGGCGCGGCGACCGGATTCGCTCGCCCTGGCGACCACCTCGATTTCCCTTCCTTTTCGGAAGGGTTTTCATTGAGGCTTTTCGTTACGCTTTGCGTCGTGCTTGGCGACGATATTTCCCTTCCTTTTTGGAGGGGCTTTCATTGAGGCACGATGAGTGACTTGGATGCTTTGGCTACTGAGTCTGAATTTCCCTTCCTTTTCGGAGGGACTTTCATTGA
>NZ_KV795256.1:130208-153318 GCF_001808955.1 Rothia sp. HMSC078H08 | reverse complement strand
CCCTTCCTTTTTGGAAGGGCTTTCATTGAGGCATGCCAAAACCACCATAAAAACCGACACCACCCACATTTCCCTGCAGTTTTGTAGGGACTATCATTGGGGGCTGGTGAACGCCCTGCATGAGTCTAGAACGAAGTCATTTCCTCACAGGCTTGGAGGGGTTTTTATTGAGGTCGCAAGGGCGGCCTGCGTGTTGTCGCTTCTAACGACATTTCCCTACATTTTGTATGGGCTTTCATTGAGGCCGATGGTGGCAATGCTGGATGAAGCAGCGAATGTGTGCAGATTTCCCTTCCTTTTGGGAAGGACTTTCATTGAGGCGCGCATGTTCCGGCAACCATTCTACGGCGCGTAGAGATTTCCCTTCCTTTTTGGAGGGGCTTTCAATAAGACAAGCTGTTGTGATGGCCCAGGATGACTGATAGACTGCTTGTTCTACAGCTTGAGATGTAGACTTTCATTGAGGCTATCGAACACTGCCGGGCGGTCCATCGCCAAACGTATTTCCCTTCCTTTTTGGGAGGGCTTTCATTGAGGCCATGCCGCGTTCTGACCGGGGGAGTACCACAGCTATTTCTCTGCCTTCGGGTGGGGACTTTCATTGAGGCTATGGCAAGTCGTTCTATATCCACGGTCACAAAGACATTTCCCTTCCTTTTGGGAAGGGCTTTCATTGAGGTGAGTACAACCTGGTCGTTGAGGGCACTCCGGTTGAATTTCCCTTCCTTTTTGGAGGGGTTTCATTGAGGCTCAGGTTGCTGTGGCTCTGATGCCAGTCGTGCAGGCATTTCCCTTCCTTTATAGAGGGGCTTTCATTGAGGCGGCGACGGCGCCATCAACCCTGACGGTTCTGTAGATTTCCCTTCCTTTTTTGGAGGGACTTTCATTGAGGTACCAAGGCAGAGCGGGAGGCAGGCGATAATGGCGGCAGTTTCCCTTCCTTTTTTGGAAGGACTTTCATTGAGGCCTCATGCATCCAATGAATCAGGTGCACAAAATGAGATTTCCCTACTTTTTCGTAGGGACTTTCATTGAGGCAACATCCTGGCTGTAGCCGTGCTCTAGCACGAAGTATTTCCCTTCCTCTTTGGAGAGACTTTCAAGAAGGAAGGCTGTTGTGAGTGCCCCGGATGACCATAGGACCGTTTGTTCTGCAGCTTGAAGTGTAGACTTTCATTGAGGCTATCCCGCGTCCCGTATCGACGGCTTCCATGCCGATATCTTTGCTTTCTAGTGGAGACTTTCATTGAAGCCAACCCTGGAAAGAGTCCAGGAAAGAACGAGAATGGTATTTCCCTTCCTTTTGGGAAGGGCTTTCATTGAGGCGAGGTTGTGGAGACTGAGGATATTTAGCCGAAAAAATATTTCCCTTCCTTCTGGGAAGGGCTTTCATTGAGGCATTCAGAAGCCGGAGGCAACTCTATGTGCGGGCTATGCGATTTTCCTTTCTTTTCGGGAGGGCTTTCATTGAGGCGAGCTGACCACCCTCCAGGATGAATCAGGGCAGTGGAATTTCCTTTCCTTTTGGGCAGGGCTTTCATTGAGGCATCGACGACCTACTGGTGCTCCGCCGTGAACGCGCTTATTTTCCTTCCTATTTGGAGGGGGTTTCATTGAGGCGAGCCGACGACGCCTTCCCAGAAGTTGCTGAGGATTATTTCCCTTCCTTTTGGGTAGGGCTTTCATTGAGGCATGATTCCCGGTGGCGGCGCCTCGCACCTGTTTGAATTTCCCTTCCTCTTGGGAAGGGCTTTCATTGAGGCGCCCTAGCCGCACACCCGCAGATAAGGTCATCACCATTTCCCTTCCTTTTTGGAAGGGCTTTCATTGAGGCATTGAGACGGGCTCATCCCTGCTTGCGCAGGAAACACCTCAACCTTCCCTACGGTTTCGTAGGGACTTTCCCTAACCTATTCCTGCTCCATTCCTGGACCCACCACAGTCCAGGAACGGAGCTTTTCCTTTTTGGCTGAGCAGGAAGCAGTCAAGCCAAAATACCAACCGCAAACCCCGCCCGCCAGCTGCTACCCGCCTCCTCCACACATCCATGCAGAAAACTCAACACGCCGACCCTGCGTCATAAACTCGCTGATAAGCCAAAACACTCCGTCGCAGTGCTAACCTCAAAATCAAGCAGACAAAGTAGACTGCTTGGCATATTCACTCACGCAAGGAGACACCGATGTCTACCCCTTACAGTGCAGGCGACGAACTTCCTATTTCACTCGTCATGCACACCGTGTACTGCCCCCGCCGCGCATGGATCGAATCCAATGGCGAAAAGACCGACACCTCACAAATGCAAGAAGGGCAATCCGCCCACAAACGAGTCGACGACCCCAAAACATCCCGCGGCACACAACAGCGCGCAGTCACCATCTCATCAACACGTCTCGGACTCACCGGACGATGCGACGCCATCGAACCCCAAGAAGACGGTTCTACCCGCATCATCGAATACAAAGCAACACCCGTACGCCGCAACGCATCCGTCACGCCCGCCCACAGGGTGCAGCTTGCCCTTCAGAAAATCTGCCTCGAAGAAGCCGGCGAAACCGTCAGTGAATGCGCGGTGCACTTCACCAACCACAACAAAACCGTGCCCGTCGATATCTCAGATGAAGACATCCGCACCGCAGAAGAATACGTACACACTACCCGCGCACTCATCGACAACCCGACAGCACCGCAACCCCTCGAAGACTCACCCCGCTGCAGCTGGTGCTCCCATATCTCCGTGTGTCTACCCGACGAATCCCACGGAAAAGAAAACATTACACGCGTCGTCGCCAGCAACCCCGACAGCCAAGTAGCGCACCTCACCACGCAAGGATCAAGAGCGACCGTCCAGCAAGGACGCCTCATCGTGCAACACCTCGGTGAAACAATCAGCAGCGTACCCCTCGAACGTGTGCACAGCCTCGTTGTCCACGGAAACATCGACGTTTCCTCCGCGCTCCTGCGGGAACTCATGTGGCGTAACTGTACCATCATCTGGTGCTCCAGCACCGGCCGAGTCTACGGCTGGTCGCAACCCAGCACCGGACCCAATGGACTGGCCCGCGTGCAACAGCATGTCCTCTCAGCACAGGGGCACCTGCCTATAGCGGCCTCCATGATTGCCAGCAAAATCTCAAACCAAGCGACCCTGCTGCGCCGCAATGGCCACGCCACAGACGCATGCCGCACCATGCGAGACATTCAGAAGCACACGCCGCAAGCTACCTCAATCCCGGAACTGCTCGGCATCGAAGGTGAAGCCGCCTCGCTCTACTTCGGCAACTTCGCGACCATGCTCAAAGAAGACGTGCTCACCGAACTCGGCTGGACCTGGACCGGGCGGCAGGGGAGAGGCGCCAACGACCCCATCAACATTCTGCTGAACTACGCCTACGGGCTGCTCAGCTCAGAATGTATTCGTGGGATTCTCACGTGCGGGCTCGACCCTCATGCCGGGTTCCTGCACAGCAGCTCTCGCAATAAGCCTGCGCTCGCGCTTGACCTTATGGAAGAGTTCCGTGCCGTCATCGCGGACTCTGTGGTGGTGTCTCTTATTAATAGGAAGCAGGTTAAAGCGGCACACTTCACGGTGGTCGGTGGTAGCTACCGGCTCACACCCGAAGGGCGAAAAACCGTCATTGCCGCGTTCGAGAAGCGAATGGCCACGGAGATTACCCACCCCACCTACGGGTATTCGGTGACGTGGCGCCGTGCTGTTGAAGTGCAGGCCCGCATGCTCCTGGGCGTTATCAACGGAACCACTCGCGAGTACACGGGGGTGACCGTACGATAATGCGTGACGACGCCCGACGAACACTTATCGCTTACGACGTGCCCAGCGACCGGCGGCGCGCCAAGCTGGCCAAGCTCATTCTCAGCTACGGGGACCGTATTCAGTACAGCGTCTTTATTGTGGATGCGGCCCCCGCCAAGGTGCGACGCATCAAAGATGAAGTTCAGGAACTCATCGATCCAGACGAGGACTCAGTGCTCTTCTGCGACCTGGGGCTGCTGGCCCGGCTTGACGAGCCGACCTTCAGCTACATTGGCCGAGCGCGTGAGGTGACCGAATCGGATGCGCTCATTCTCTAGCCGCGTGCTGCTCATTCGCTAGCGACGCGCGGCGGGGGAGCGGAGGAATGACGAGTTCGATTGCGGACTGGTAGTGGAGGTGGGGATAATGACCTTTGGAGGCTTTGTCTGTCTCCGCGAGAACCTGGCACGTGATGTGTAATCTTGGCGTGTCGCTCGCGTGATGTTTTGGCTTGTCAATAGTGTTTGAATGCTTAAACGGCTGCTTGGGTATACTTTTATTTTCCTGCATTCGGGCGGGGACTTTCATTGAGGCCAGGCGAGCACGGTTGCCAAGACGCCATTGACGCAGGATTTTTCCACCTTCGGGTGGGAACTTTCATTGAGGCCCCCATTCGCCTTTCATCGTGTGCATGACAAGACGGAGTTCTCCGCCTTCGGGCGGGGACTTTCATTGAGGCAACACTGCTAGCCGAGCCATCGATGCGGGACGCACCATTTCCCCGCTTTCGGTCGGGGACTTTCATTGAGGCAACGTCGACCGCGGCCGCTTCTTCCACTGGACCGGCAATTTCCCCGCCTTTGGGTGGGGACTTTCATTGAGGCCCTTTCTTCTGCGTGGTTAACATGATTTTCACGCATTTCCCTGCTTTCAAGCGGGGACTTTCATTGAGGCTCCAGCAGGTCGGCTATGCCGTCCATCGCCTCCAGCATTTCCCCGCTTTCGGGCGGGGACTTTCATTGAGGCTAGCCAAGTGCCGGGGAGTCTACCTCGGTGTCGGCGGATTTCCCCGCCTTTGGACGGGGCCTTTCATTGAGGCCGCTCCGTTGTCGTCCTCAGCCAGGAATTCTACGACCATTTCCCCGCCTTCGGGCGGGGATTTTCATTGAGGCAAAGAGACTTTGGAGAAAAAGGCAGTCCCTGGAGATTTCCCCGCCTTCGGGCGGGGACTTTCATTGAGGCTTTGTTGTTCTTGATGAGCTCTGGCGCGCGCTCCGTGATTTCCCCGCCTTCGGGCGGGGACTTTCATTGAGGACTCATACATTCAATAAGTCAGGTGCATATTATGAGATGCTCTCTCCTGGTGGAGGGGCTTTCATTGAGGCGATAAAACCGCTGAGCCGCTGGGCAATGTTCCGGCATTTCTCCGCCTTCGGGCGGAGACTTTCATTGAGGCGACACGCAGGATTGCACTTCGGTGTTGCAGTATCCATTTCCCGGTCTTCGGGTGGGGACTTTCATTGAGGCAAAATCTCGGCATTGGCTGAGGATACCGACGGTGCCGATTTCTCCGCCTTCGGGCGGGGACTTTCATTGAGGTGCCGCCACTGCGCAGGAGTAATGCCCCGCGCCTTGCGAATTTCCCCGCATTAGGGCGAGGACTTTCATTGAGGGGCGCCGCACGTCGCCGGGCACGTTCTCCAACCACAGAATTTCCCCGCATTAGGGCGGGGACTTTCATTGAGGGTTGCCCAGCGCTTCGGAGACAGGTCGTAGCGTCTCCACATTTCCCCGCTTTCGGTCGGGGACTTTCATTGAGGGCCGTCAGTCGCAGGTGCAACGGTCCGGAACCTGCCGGATTTCCCCGCCTTTGGGTGGGGACTTTCATTGAGGTAATCCAGCCGAAGTAATCGGCGTAAACTGGGCAACCATTTCTCCGCCTTCGGGTGGGGACCTTCATTGAGGTGCGCGAATCCTTTTGATGTGGCTGACCACCTCTGCAAATTTCTCCGCTTTCGGGCGGGGACTTTCATTGAGGCATCCTGCACGTATGGATCATTGACCCCATGCCCGAAGATTTCCCCGCCTTCGGGTGGGGACTTTCATTGAGGCGCACACCGGCGCCGCCTGTGGATGAGCGCGACACAGATTTCCCGGCCTTCGGGCGGGGACTTTCATTGAGGCAAGGTCAGTGAGCTTGCTGATGATGTGGACGGCGCAGATTTTCCCGCCTTCGGGCGGGGACCTTCATTGAGGCAACAAGGTCGCGAGTACCGGCAAGGTTCAGAACGACGCTTTCCCCGCCTTCGGGTGACGATGCTGCGGTAGACACAGATACTGCGTGATGTACACTTTGGATACGTAATCTGCGAGAATCTCATGCCATAGCAGTCTCTGCTACGCCATCACATGCTAGTTTTTAGCTAGCTATTTCTCCACCTCTGGGTGGGGACTTTCATTGAGGCTGGGTGAAGCAGCGAGGCCAGGGTTTCCAGTCGCACAATTTCCCTGCCTTCGGGTGAGGATCTTCGTTGCGGTTCTGAACGCGAATCGGGAAGTCTCACGCGGGTTACGTAGCCCCGTTCTGGAACCTACTCTGGTTTTTAGAACGGGGCTCTTCTCTTTAAAACATGAATATGGGCTGATGCGTCACCTGCTACAGATTCCTCTTGCCAGCTAGCTGAGTCTGAAATGACCAAATCGGATGCGCGTAATCTGTAACAGCGCTATGGTGAAGCCATGAGCCGAGAAGAGAATCGATTGCACCACAGGGGAGAGACAGCGATAATAGGAGAACGCCTAACACCTTTGGCATTCTTCTGTTTATCCAATTTAAATCTCCTGCCGTGCCTCGCACGGTCTGAGCCTTCATTGAGGGATCAACGTTATATAGCGGAAGTTTCGGTCGCTGGCGCCTCTCCTGCAACTGACATTGTTGCGGGAGCTTTCTCTGAATTTTGGCCCTCTTGCAAGTACGATTTATGCAGGAGGGCCAAAAAGTTATATATCAAAGTTATTTAGCGGGAGTTGTGAGGGTTGTTTAGTTGAATACTTAATGCTAGAGTTGAGGCATCAACCGGTTTAGAGATTACTTCAGCAACCTGCCGAAGTGGCTCTAGCCCCGACCTTGGAGGTGAAGGATATGTTCCGGCTACTCACAAGAAATAAAAGCCGCCCGCTACGCGAGGCGCAACGGGCGGCTTTTGTTTATATAAGTATTTACCGCATCAAGCGGCGGTTATGCCTGTTGCCGCAGACATAACCTAATCAGTATACCGGCAGTACGGAGGGGCCTCCCAATCTGTCTGCATGCTGACCGCTTGTGTGGCCATATGCCTACCTTCCATACCTGTGCTGTCACTACCCAAAATACTGGGCGTGACAGCACAGGGGAGAAGGAAGCGGCATGCCGAATCAGCAGCGTGACGAAAACACGCGCACCATTCGGAAAACCGATGTAGCTTAGAGCTATACAAGCAAACGTGCATGTCCAACGCATCGAAGCAAACGTGCACCCAACATATAAGGAGACAACCATGTCCCAGAACACCATCACCCTCGCCGACCTCCTCGAAAACGTCGAGCTCGGCGGCGGCTCCGTCCTCACCTCCATCACCGAACTCGAACCCGCAGCAGGCCCCCACGCATCCGTGGCACCCGCCAAGTTTGTCGACGGCTCCAAGTCTGTCTTCGCCTACGAGAATCGCTACATCGAGGACGACGCTCAGAAGGTAGTCCTCATCGACAGCAAGCAGTCCGAACTCAATCGCGCAGAAGCCGCCATCGAACAGGGCTGCCAGTACGGCGACGAAGCGGCTGTAAAGATTCCCCGCGCCGTCGTCACCTACCAGACCGAAAACGGCCCCGTCGAATACACCGACATGGAACTCTCCCACCGCGTCTTCGACGGCCACTTCCGCGCCGGTTACGTCGACGGTAAGCCCATCACCGAAAACGACCAGTACCGTGCACTGCGCAACTGCACCCCCGCAGACATGAGCGCACTGCTCAACACCGCCCCTGCAGCGCTCCTCTTCGGCGCATGGGACTCCACCCGCAAGAGCAACCAGGTCCGCCTGCGTAGCGCCCTCGTCGGTGAAATTATCGGCGTCCTCGCAGACCAGGATCCTGGCGCTGAACACCGACAGGCACGCCGTGGCGGCGCCCGCGTCGACGCCGTAGCCGCCAGCGTAAAGCTTGGCGCCAAGGAACTTAACTCTCTCGTCGATGACCAGGAAGCTGAACTGAGCGCCAAGAATGTTGCCGCACGCCGCAAGGAAGTAAAGACCGCCAAGGCTGATGCTCGCATCTCCGCTTCCACTCTCGGCCTGGGTAGCATCCCGCCCTCGCTCGAAGAAACCGGTGCCGTTGCATGCCGCCGTATCATTCGCTCCTGGGTTCTGAGCCTCGCCACCCTGCGCCAGCTGCGCTTCGGTCAGGACGAGACCAAGAACGTTGCTGCCCGTGCACTCCTTGCCGCACTCGGCCTCAATGCTATTGCCCGTGCGGAGCGTGAACTCTACATCCGTGCTAACTGCGACCTGATTGAATCCTCCGCACCCGTTGTCACCCTCGACCAGCGTTTCGGTGAGAAGAGGACCTTCGCACCCCTGACCGTTGAACACACCGACCAGCTTCTCCTCGAAGCTATCGAGAACGCCAAGAAGGTGGGTGTGGCTGACTGGAACGGCCAGACTTTCAACGTTGACGGCAACCCCATCATCATCAAGAACGCCACCGCGGAGGACGCTGAATAATATGACGAACCTCGGAATTCTCGCGAGGTTCCCGCTCGGCGTATACCAGGGCCACAAGGCAGACGGAAGCCCCGACGCCTTCCCCGACCCTGCCCGCTTGCAGGCCGCGCTCCTCAGCGCGGCCGCGCAGGGACCTCACGCAATTATCGAAAACGGGCAGCTTGCCCCTTCGGAAGAATCTCTCAAGGCTCTCAAATGGCTTGAGGAGAACCCTCCGATTGGGTTGCAGCTTCCCGACATGTGCCCCGTGTACCGCTCACCCAACAAGATGAGCCGATTCATGTACCGCGAGGTAGCACGTTCCACCAAGGATGGGCGGCAGACCGAACGTCGCGCCGTATCCGACGGCTGGGCAGTATCCGACACCATCGGCTGGCAGTACGATAAGGTACCCGCAGACATCGCGGAAACCATCACCCAGCTCTGCGGAGAAGTACCCTCCCTCGGAGAAGCCAGCAGCTTCACCGCCCTCTACACCGGAGACGTGGAACCCACCCACACCATCGACACTAAATCGGGCCCCTTCGAAGCAGGCGGCATGCCCATCCGTGTGCCCGTACCCGGTCGAATCAACGCGCTCATGCGTGCCCATGCAGAAGCGTACCCCGCCAAGGTACCCACCAAGGCAGGCGACAAGACCGCTACGAGCGACACGATGCGCCCCTCCCCGGTACCCACCGCAGGCCTGGGATCCATCAAGTACCAGCCTGTGGAGGCTGAAACCTCCATCAGCCCATGGGAATACTTGTGGCTCCTCGAAGTAGACGGTGAAGAGCTGAAGCCCGAACAGTACGTCAAGGCAAGCTCCCTGCTGCACAAGGCTCTCGTAGCTGCCGCAGGATTCGGCGCACCCAGCCTCATCACCGGCAGGTACCCCAAGGGTCACAAGCCGGCCAACAGCCTGGCGCTGCAGTACCTGCCTGCCCGCTACCTGCCCGACTATCTGCGTCGTGAGGTGAAGTCTAAGGGAGTCCTGCTCGTCTTGGTCCCGGCAAGCGCCCCGACCGATGAAGCAGTAGAACTCGGTATCGCACTCAGGAGTGTAGAAACCCTCTACGCTCAGGACTTCCCCCGACTGACCGTGAAGCTTCGCCAGAAGCGCCTGCCCGCACAAAGTTTCTGGGATGCTCCCAAGACCGGGTACAAGCGTCTGTGGCGTACCCTCAGCGCGGCCGTGCCCGAATCGCGTGTGTTCAACCGCCCGAAGAAGGCAGAGACGAAGGCCTGGACCTTCGCTGACACCGCTCTGCTTTCCATGGCTTACGTGTGGCGTGACAGCTTCGAAGCGCCCGATGCTGAAACCTCACGCGAACGAATTCGCAGCTTGAGGGACCAGGTCGAGGAAACGGCTGAAGCCAAGGTTCTGGAAGCCCACCGTGTAACCCAGAACCCCGCTGCCTACGCCTACAAGCTGCCCCGCACTCTGCCCGCAGAGCCGTGGCGCGGCGTTGTAGACCTCGGCAACCTGGCAACGGACACGACCCTCGTAGCCATCGGCCAGTCCCGCCACATGGGCGGCGGCCTGCTGGTTCCGTTCGACGTGCCCACCGAAGAATACGACCGCCGCAAGAAGGAGGAAAAGCATGACTAGCCCCGCTACCAAGCTGCCCTCTATTACTCGTGATGAGTTCGGTGAGTTCTTTGCCGCGCTTGATGCTGCGCTTGATGCCGCACGTAACAACGCACCTAACGAAGCACCCAAGGAAAAGCAAAAGCGCTACCCCTTCAGCTGGCAGGAAGAAGTGCTCGACCACATTTGCGAGCACGGCGTATGGCCGGAACGTATTAACGCGCCGACCGGCTCCGGCAAGTCCTCCGTGGTTGATATCCATCTCTTCGCGAATGCGCTCGCCGCGGTTGGCGCCGCGCCGCGCGTTCCCCGTCGCCTCTGCGTGACCGTGGGACGCCGCGCGCTGGTCGACAGCCAGGCAACCCGTGCCGACAAGATTCTCGGCTGCCTGGAGGACGCGCTCGCTGATGGATCCGGTGAGCCCGATATTCTGCGTAGGGTTGCTGAAGCTCTCCAGAGCTTCCAGACCCGCAACGACGAGAAGGGGAGCAAACCCTTCGAGACTGGTCACATCCGTGGCGAACTCTCGAACCGCAACCTGCCGGTCACCGACATTTCGGCTTGCGCAATCATCGCCGCAACCCCGGATATGTACGGTTCGCGAGCGCTCTTCCGCGGCTACGGCAGCACCAAGGCTGCCCGCCCGCGTGAGACCGCTCTGCTGGCCATGGACACCGTCATGGTGCTCGATGAGGCACACATGAACCGTCAGCTGCTGCACACCACTCAGCGTATTGCCGAGCTGCAGAAGCGCGAGGCCAACCTGGGTGTTCCTACCCTGCAGGTGGTTGAGACGACCGCTACCCCCTCCACTGAGGACAGCGATTCAACCACGCTGGGCGTGGACATTGAGGCTCTCGACAGCCCGAATGATGAAGAGCTGCGCAAGCGTGTCCACTCGCATAAGGAACTGGTGCTCCGCCCCATCGATAAGTGGGATGGCAAGCCCGGTAACGCTGCGACCGTGAATGCTGCTGTGGACGCAATTAAGGATTTCCTTGCTCACCGTGAGGCGGGTGAAGGCTCCGATGAAGCCCACACTGTCGGTTGTATCGTCAACCATGTGCGGACGGCTATCTCCATCAAGGAGAAACTCACCAAGGACAAGGTGCTTGGAAAGGATGAGGTTGAGCTTCTCGTAGGACGCATGCGCCCGTACGACCTGAAAAAGTTGCAGAAGAAGCACAGCAAGCTCTTCACTACCGAAGGCGATGAGTCCGTGAAGGTTGTTGTTGCCACCCAGACTCTTGAAGTCGGTATTGACGTTGACTTTGCTGACCTGGTGACCGAGCTGGCTCCGGCTTCCTCCTTGGCGCAGCGCTTCGGCCGTGTTAACCGTCTGGGCCGCCGTAAGAATTCCAAGGTCGTCGTTATTGGGCCTACCAATGGTGACTCGGTCAAGAAGGACGCGCCTCCCTACAAGGCGGTCGACCTTAGCAATGCGTATGGTTGGCTCGAAGCGCTCAACGATGCTGAGAACCCGTCGGTGAACCCCGCTGCAATGGTGAAGAACCCGCCGGTACAGTCCTCCCCGGAGCGTCTGCTCTACCAGCGACCGGAATGGTCTGACCTGCTGGAATTCTCACGTACCGACGAGAACCCCTACGACGAGCCGGACCTTGACCTGTGGCTGCACGACTCCCTGGAGGCGGAAACCGCGATGGGCGGTGTTATCGTGCGCGATAACCTGCCGAGCAACACTTCTGCCGCCATGGAGATTCTCAAGACCGGCTACTTCGCACCGCGCGACGAGGAAACCTTCCCCGCGAATCTGAAGATTCTCAAGGAGATTCTGGACCACCAGGATGAGCACGGCGTGAAGCCGCGTAAGTTCCTTTACCGTCAGGGTGAAATTTCCCTGTGGCAGGATGCTGACCAGGGTGAAGAGAACAACCAGACGTTGGCTCCCGGTGACGTTCTGATTCTTGATACGGGGAGTATTCCGTTCACGAACCAAAACATTGCTGTGACTCAGCGTGAGTTGCCTTCTAAGAAGGACGAGCTGGAGGCTGTGCCCTTCCCCGAGGGCATCAAGCTCTACGTGTACGAGAAGTGCGTGGACCGTGAGGAAGACTTCAGGGAATATCTGGGTCTCTCTCCCGAAGAGGTAGCAGAACTGCTTGACAGCCAAGCTTCGGGCGGCCAGAAGAGGATTGCTTCTGAGCTTTCTACCGAGGCTGAGGACGGTCAGGAAGTTATTTCCTGGTACGCCGACGTGACCGACGACAAAAAGTCTATTGAAGGCTCCGATATCGCTCAGGAACTGGCGCTGACTGGCCCCGTTCTTCTGGACGACCACCAGAACGATGTTGCTGAGCGTACCCGTCAGCTTGCCGAGAACCTCGGCCTGGCACCGGAATTCTCGGAGGCCCTGGAACTGGCTGCAAAGTACCACGACGAGGGCAAACGCGACCTGCGCTTCCAGCAGATGCTAGGTGCAGACCCGGATGCCGAGGCGCTTGCAAAGAGCGGCCACCGTTCCGTGGCAGAGGCGTACCGCGCCCGTAGTCGTAGCGCCCTGCCGAGGGGCTGGCGTCACGAGCAGCTGTCTGCACTCATGGTTGCGGCCTCGCCCGAAAAGATGGGGGAGCACCGCGACCTGGTATTGCGCATCATTGGCTGCAGTCACGGTCACGGCCGGTTCTCCTTCGACCACGACGCAGGCTTCCTGCTCAAGGAAGGCTACCAGCCCGAGGGAACGGACTACGAAGCGCTCAAGGAACAGGCAACCCGACTCTTCAACGTCGGCTACTGGGATAACCTCATGGAGCAGACGAGCCGCACCTACGGCCCGTACGCTACCGCCTACCTTGAGGCTGTTGAACGCGCAGCAGACGCCCAGATTTCACGGGAGGGACACTAATGGCAACGCTGACTATTGCCGGTGACTACACCTCGGCATTGACCCATTTTGCCCTCTACGGGCTGTCCCTGATGGTTGAGCAGAAGCACCCCGGAACCGTCACTGTCGGTTGGTCTCAGGAAGGTCAGCCGCGCGCCCAGATGCATGCTGAAGGCGTGTCAGAAGAAGAAATTACCGAGTGCGTGCACTCCTACGTTTCTTCCCTGGCTGCTGATGGTAGCTGGGTGAACGTTGACCAGTCCTACGGTGCGGGTAAGGAAGCTGCTGTTTTCTCCCCGTTCTCCCCGCGTATTCGAGGAATCGACGCGGAGAAGTACCCGGACGACTGGGCTTCTCACCAGAAGACCCGACAGGCTCATCTGGATGCGCTGATGGAACGTGACGACCTACTGTCTCTGCTCTGGATCTCCGGCCTGGGCGAACCTGCCTACTGGCGTTTTGAAGCCAAGGCTCCTCGCCCCGACCACGGTGCATCCCGCTGGGAGATGAAGACCCGCAACAAGGGCCAGGAGTTCGTTAAGGACCGTCTGCGCCTGATGTGCGCGGACCTGGCCACCTGGGAACCTTCCGCGACGCTCAGCGGCATTACCGGGCAGACCCTGTACGACTCGCTGGATAATAAGCCGGAATCCCGAACCGGAACCGGTTTTACTGTCCCGCAGCCGACCGATACCGCGCTCGCCTTCTGTGCGCTGGTGGGTGTTGCGAATTTCCCGGTGATTCACCAGATCCACCGGATTGGTGTGACCCCCGGTGCGTACCCGTACAACGCTTTGCACCCGCGGCTCATGGTGCTTCCGGTATCCTCCGGAAGGGTTACGCCCGCCCGGCTGCGAACTGTGCTGCGCAGCCACCCCTACCGTAGGGCGGTTGACGAACTCGGTAAGGCGATGGAACGCGGCTCTTTGAGCTCTGACATTTTCGTGTCCGAGCTGGCGGATGAGAAGGCGATTCTTCGTGAGAAGGGCGTTCAGGCGTTTGTTGCTTTCCCCATCGCGAAGGTGGGTAGTGATTCGGCTCCTGAGCGTCAGGTTCTGAAGGGTAGCGCGATTCCGCTGGGTTAACCTAGCCGCTTATCGAAGCGGGCAAATATGCCCGCACAATGCAGAGGAGGGGCCCTCCGGTCGTATTGCCGGAGGGCCCCTCCCTACCTATTATGAGTGCCTACATATCGCTGGGTGGATATGCGGTAGCTGGTGCGCCAGGGAACCGCCCCTTACGCCACCGCCAGGGTGCCCTTGGCTGCGGTGCCGCTTCGGGTCCACAGCAGGAGCGCCGCCACGCTATTGATGATGTAGAAGATATACTTTCCGACGTTCGCAAAGTTGCCCTGAGTCAGCGCCTTCACGCACTGCACTGTGTTGTACAGGAACCAGAATTGCCACTGCATCGTGAGCTTGAGCGCGTTCAGAATGTTTGCTGACAGGGAGAGGCCAAACACTACGGTCGTGATCCAGAACAGGAACGAGGTCTTGCCGCCGTAGCCAATGTAGTTCGCGACCAGGGAGAACGCGAACGAGCCCACCACAATACCGCTAATAATCAGCTGACCCTTCGCGCCGGTCGGCGGTTCCATCGCCTTGCCGCGTTCGGAGTTCTGCCACCTACGAATCGCGAAGGTGTACACGATGAACGTTACCGGGTAGGTGATGATCGCTGCCTTGTTGCCCAGAATGTAGTCAATCGCGCCAGACAGCGCCGTGTTAATAATGCCGAGCACGTTGCCGATGTTTGAGAGGCGGCCGGTCAGGCGGGTAGACATCATTGAAATACCCACGTTAATCACGGAAATCACACCGAGGGGGATGAAGGGCGTAATCGGGCCCCAGTCGACGTATTTGTCGAGGGTGGTGCTCAGGTATCCTGAGGCGACTGCGATGGCGATAACCAGTGCTACGCCGAAAAGGTCGGCGTACTTAGACTTGGCAAAAAAGAGGAGAGCCTTCTCGTATGAGAATTCCTTGGCCTCCATGGGTAACTCCTTTGTTGAGGATATAGGAACAGTGATAGGGTACCAATAACTATAACTCTTTGAAAAGGGCTTGAAACGGCGTGTCACACATAAAACTTCAGAAACCCACATAATCCACCCCTCGGAACGCCTCGGTGTGGAACAACCCAAAATCACCCCATCAAGAACCCATACCAACTTCCGGCAAACCTTGCCAGATATCGCCTCTACTTCGTTGGATATCGAAAATGGGCGTAAAATCACCGCCGGTTCGTCTTCGCTTTATAGGAAACCTTAAGGTACGCTAGATGACTGGGTCAGGGAACTCGTGCCGGTCTCACTCACCGCGCATCCGCCCGACAGACACCCGCACCCCGGTATGCTGCGTCTCACTCACGCACACAGGGGAGGGAACCCAACGTATCGGCCTCACTCACCGTTTACGCCGCTGTCCGCGCATCCTGCCACCCGTAACTCACTCAACTCAAACAAGAACTGAATAGGACAATCATGCCCTTGCTTACCCATCGACTCTCACGACGATTCTTCGTAAAGGGTGCTTCCGCCGCCGCCGCTGCAGGCGCACTGACCCTGCAGGCACAGGCCGCTCAGGCTGACGAAGCTCCCGCAAACCTTGCCCCGGCAACCGAGGAAACTAAAGGCCCGCGCCTCGTTATTCAGCGTGCCACCATCACTGAAACCGGTATGACCGTCAACTACACTGCACACGGTCTGCGCGAATTCCTCACCGAAGGCACCACTCTGACCGTACGCCACGGCTACGTTCGTAACGACTCTTTCGAAACTCTGCGCTCCTGGCCGCTCACCCCCGAATTTGACGGTGAAGCTGACAGCTTCAGCGGTAGCGACCAGTTCCCCATCGAGCTGATGCAGGGTGAGGGTGTTGATCACGCCCTGCAGCTGGATATTTGCTCCGACCCGTGGGGTCAGGAGGTTACCCACCAGATTGCTGCGCGTATTCCCTTGGCTGAGACTAAGATCCTGAAGACTTCTTTCGAGGATGTTCCGGGTAGCCACCCGTTCGCTGAGGATATCCGCATGGCGAACCAGAAGAAGTGGCTGATGCCGAACCCGCAGTCTGGCGCGTTTGAGCCGGACCGCCCTGTGACCCGTGAGGAGCTTATTGCTCTGCTGAACCACGCTGCTGGTCATGCTGGCGTGAGCGAAAACTCTGAGGTTGCCCCCTTCGCGGATGCGGCAGGCCGCCCGACCGCGAATGCGTTGCACTGGGCTCGTGATCGCAAGATCACCGAGCCGCTCACTGGTGGCGACAAGATTGACCCGACCGCACCGGTTTCTCACGAGCAACTGGCGGCTGTGCTGTTCCAGTACAACGCGGAGGTTCAGCTGACTGAAATGAACGAGGCTGTTGGTTCTCGTTTCCGCGACGTGCTCGGTGCCGGTACTCTGCACCGTTACGTTGCGTGGGCTGGCGCGAACGACATCGTGCTGGATTCTTCGGGTGTGTTCAACCCGACCGCGCCGACTACTCGTGCGGAGCTGGCTCGTTTCATTCGCCGCTACAAGCTGCAGAACCTGCTGTTCACTGACTTCTCGTATGTCTCCTAATATTTAGTCACCCCTGGCACCGTGTCACCTAGGTACCGTGCGTTGGGGTGCGTGGAACCCCCGTCTTCTGGCTTTTGCTGGAGGCGGGGGTTCCTCTATGCCCTTTTACGGTGCCCCTTGGGTGGCGCCCTGCGGCGCGCTATGCCGAGGCACTATGCTGGGGTGCCGTTTTGACGCATTATTTCGGGGTGCTGACTCGTGCCGTGCTGCTACATTGCCGCTTCTCGGGGAGTTTTAGTGACAGGCTGTGCCTGTCATATGAAATTTTGCGTCATATATACCTGAAATCTTGCAAAATCCTGTGCGCTAAGTAAGTATTACCTAGAAGGTAAATTAATGATTGCCTTACTTAATACTGTGTGAAGACTAGTTTCCTTCCTCGTGGGCCCACGAAACCCACACCAGAGAGCAGGAAAAACGCGGTACCTCACTGCCCTGTAGGCGGGGGAGAGACGCACCTCCACACACCACCCACGAAAAAGGACATACATATGAACCTCGCTTCGAGCAAGGCATTCAAGGGCCTCGCCGTTGGATCGCTGGCACTGGCAATTTCAGGTGTTGCCACCATCCCCGCATCGTTCGCGGCAGACTCCACCCCGGCGGCAAGCCAGAGCACTGACGCTCGCACCATCACCGATAAGGCGATGGCTAAGATCACTCAGGGCCTGCCCGGCCAGTTCCAGGTCGCATACTCCAAGAAGACCAACAAGATTTGGGTTGCGGGCACCGCTGACCGCGACGAGCACGTTTCCACTATTGCTCGCATTGACGCAAACTCCCTGAAGATTGAGGCTGTCGCCGAGTTGCCCATCGTCAAGAACGACAAGGGCTACTCCTACGAGGGTGCGTACGGTATCACCGTCGATGACGAGGAAGGTACCGTGTGGGTGACCAGCACCCGCGATAACTCCGTTGCCGTGTACGATCAGGCGACCATGAAGCAGCTGTGGACCAATGCGGGTCTGAGCAAGGACGACCCGAACTGGATTGAGCACCCCCGCGAGGTGCGTGTCGATCACGAGTCGGGTAAGGCTTTCGTGACCGGTCGCTTCTTTGTCTCGGCTATCGATCTGAAGACCAAGCAGGTTGAGAAGATTCAGCTTGAGGGCGCACCCGATGGCGGTACCCGCTACATCAGCATGAACATTCTGGTGGACGGCGGCAAGCTGTACGTGCCCGAACGCACCGGCGGCAAACTCTTCGTGATCGACACCAAGACCTTCAAGGTCGAGAAGACCATCTCTGTGAAGGGCGATAAGGACGGCGAGGTTCGCCCCTCCGACGTGGCTATTGACCACTCGCAGAACGAAATTTACGTCTCCTCCCAGGGCGTGAAGGGCGCGAACTCCGGTGTATCCGTGTACGATGCGACCACCTACGAGTTCAAGAAGTTCATCCCCTTCGGCACCCAGGCGCTCTCGCTCGATAACGATGAGGCCAACGACCTGGTGTACGTGACCGACTTCGGCACCGGCAAGGTGGGCGTGATTGACGGCGGCGCAGCGGACAAGCTGATTGCCGAGGTTGCCATGAACGGCGGCAAGGCAAACGACCTGGTCGTACTGCCCAACGGCTCCGTTATCGCTGTGGACAAGCAGGCTGGCGCAACCGCAACCGTGCCCTACGTCCTCGACGGTACCACCGGTACCGTCAGTACCTCCAGCCAGGTCACCAGCAAGCCTTCTAAGGACAAGCAGGGCAACGAGGTTCCCGCCAAGACCTCCGAGATTCAGGCGAACTCCATCCTGAAGTTCAAGGTCACCGCAACCGCAGGTGACAACTCCGAGATCAAGCAGGTCACCCCCGAAACCCGCGAGTTCCAGGGCTACCCGGCAACCGCCACCAAGACCAAGGCAACCGACTCTACCACCCCCTCCACCGAGGCACACCGCACCGTGGATGCAAACGGTAGCGTTGCGAACATCATTCAGGGTCTGCCCGGCCAGTTCCAGGTTGGCTACTCCAAGAAGAACCACAAGCTGTTCGTGCCCACCGTGGGTGCACGCGGCGGCCTCGCCTCCTCCCTGGCACGCGTGGATGCAGACACCCTGCAGACCGAGGCTTTCGCCGAGCTGCCCGTGAAGAAGAACGACAAGGGCCAGTACGGTTACACCTCCGCGTACGGCGTGACCGTTGATGATGTGGACGGCACCGTGTGGGTTACTAACACCACCGACAACTCCGTAGCAGTGTACGACCAGCAGACCCTCAAGCTCATCTGGACCAACGAGGGTGTGAAGAAAGACGACCCGAACTGGATTGAGCACCCCCGCTCCGTTTTGGTTGACCACGAGTCCGGTAAGGCGTTCGTGACCGGCCGCTTCTTCGTCTCCGCTATCGATCTGAAGACCAAGCAGGTTGAGAAGATTCAGCTCGAAGGCGCACCCGACGGCGGCACCCGCTACATCAGCATGAACCTGTTCCTCGACGGCGGCAAGCTGTACGTGCCCGAGCGCACCGGCGGCAAGCTCTTCGTCGTGGACACCAAGACCTTCAAGGTTGAGAAGACCATCCAGACTCAGGGTGAGGATTCCACCGTTGAGGTTCGCCCCTCCGACGTTGCTGTGGACCACTCGCTGAATGAGATTTACGTTTCTTCTCAGGGTGTGAAGGGCGTCAACTCCGGTATCTCCGTGTACGACCTGACCACCGGCGAATTCAAGAAGTTCGTCAAGTTCGGCACTCAGGCGCTCGCTCTGGAGCACGATGAGGACCGCGACCTGGTATACGTAACCGACTTCGGTACCGGCAAGGTGGCTGTCTTCGACGGCCGTGCTGACGAGGTCATCGGCGAGGTTGAGATGAACGGCGCAGCCGCGAACGACGTGACCCTGCTCAAGGACGGCTCCGTACTGGTTGTTGACAAGAAGGACCGCGACGAGAAGGTGACCCTGCCCTACGTGCTCAACGGCACCACCGGCGAAATCACCACCGCCAGCGAGTACACCACCCTGCCCACCAAGGATCGCCAGGGTAACGACGTTCCCGCATCGGTTCAGCAGCTGAAGGCTAACTCGATTCTGAAGTTCAAGGTTGGCGTGAAGGACACCGACGCGAGCGCAGCTCCGGTGGGTATCACCCCGACTTCGCTGGACTTTGCGGGTTACCCGACGGTGACCGGTGTGAAGGCTGAGGAGTCGAAGCCGGCTGACCCGAAGCCTGCAGACCCGAAGCCTGAGGATAAGAAGTCTGAGGACGCTAAGTCTGAGGACAAGAAGTCTGACGCTAAGTCTGAGAACACCGCAGAGGCTAAGGATCAGACTTCCAAGGATCAGGCATCTCAGTCTGATTCGAAGTCTGACGCTAAGACCGGTGCACTGGACTCCAAGTCTGCTCCGGATGCTGTGAAGGCTGATAAGTCCGGTTCGGCTGTGAAGAACGGTGGCTCCTCTGCAGGTGGCTCCGATAATTTGGGCAGTGGCTCCTCGGTAGCTAAGAGCGACGCAGGTTCCTCGCAGGCTGGCTCTTCGCGTGGCGCTCTGGCGAACACTGGTGCGAACGCTGTGATGCCGCTGGTTGCTTTCGCTTCTGTGGCTCTGGTTGCGGGTGCTGCTCTGGTGATGCGCCGCCGCAAGGCATAAGCGTAGCGTTTAGTTTTCGGGCGTAAATGCTCGATGTAACGCGTGAGAAGGCGGGTATTTTCTCTTTCGGATTCTTTGAATCTGGGGGAGGGAGTACCCGCCTTTTGCGTGCCCGCTTGGGCTAATGCTGGGTGGGTGGTTTTAAAGCATATTTATATATGTGCACTTGCTTGTAAAAATATAGGTTTTGAATGTTAAAAAATGTGTGGCCCGTGGTGAATGTCGCTGGCGCGCCTCACCTAAACATTTACATTAATGTGTAAATATAAAAGCATCACAATACCCCTCGCGACCTGGGTTTTTGCCCGCAAGAGCAAGGAAAAACCGGGGAAGCGCCTCAACCTTCACGTGATACTGAAGGCGAATTAGGGGATCACTCACAAAAACACAAAACACGCCCACGTCGCTGCTTGTATTTTCCTGGGAAAACATTGAGGATTAGAAGGTAGGTAAATTTATGCGTTACCTGCATTTCTGCTTTTCGTGCCGTCGAATATGTCACCGCATATTCACGGGTGTCTCGTTAGCATTCGCATGCGGCATGTGAGCACTTCCGTTACACATTTGAAGGACACACATTGAACCTCACTCCCTCCTCGGGCAAAGCACTGAAGGGGCTCGCCGTCGGCTCCCTCGCGCTCGCAATCTCCGGCGCAGCCATGATTCCTGCCTCCTTCGCAGCACCGAACACCGCAAACCAGACCGCGACCCCCAGCGCATCGGCTCCTTCCACCGCATCGCTGAGCCGCGTTGTTGACACCTCCGCGTCCGTCGCGCAGATTACCCAGGGTCTGCCCGGCCAGTACCAGGTTGCATACTCTAAGGCGACCAACAAGATCTGGATGGTCGGTGTGGGTGCCCGCGGCGACCTCGCCTCCACCATTGCTCGTGTCAACGCAGACACTCTTCAGATTGAAGAAGTGGCGGCGCTTCCCTTCGAGCTGGATAAGAACGGCGAATTTGGCTACATTTCCGCGTACGGCATCACTGTTGATGACGTGTCCGGCACCGTGTGGGTTACTAACACCACCGATAACTCCCTGTCCGTGTTCGACCAGAACACCATGGAACAGATTTGGACTAACCACGGTATCGCTGAGAGCGACCCGAACTGGATTGAGCACCCCCGCTCTGTGCTGGTGGACCACAACTCCGGCAAGGTGTTCGTGACCGGCCGCTACTATGTGTCCGCAATCGACATGAAGACCTTCGAGGTCACCAAGCTGCAGCTGGAGGGCGCCCCCAACGGCGGTACCCGCTACGTCGGTATGAACATGACCGTTGACGGCGACAAGCTGTACGTGCCCGAGCGTACCGGCGGCAAGGTCTTCGTCATCAACACCAAGACCTTCAAGACTGAGCAGGTTATTCAGACCCGGGGCGAGAATTCCTCCGTTGAGGTTCGTCCCTCTGACGTCACTATTGACCACTCCGAGAACGAAATTTACGTCTCCTCGCAGGGCGTGGACGGCGTGAACTCCGGTATCTCCGTCTACGATTTGACCACCGGTGCGTTCAAGAAGTTCGTTAAGTTCGGCACCCAGGCGCTGTCCATGGAGAACGACGAGGACCGCGACCTGGTGTACGTGACCGATTTCGGTACCGGCAAGATCGCCATCTTCGACGCCAAGGCTGACCGCGTGATTGGTGAGGTTGAGATGAACGGCGGTAAGGCTAACGACCTGACCGTCACCGAGGATGGCTCCGTCATCGCAGTGGACAAGCAGGACATTGCTAACACCACCGCGGCGGTACCCTACGTGCTGAACTCGAAGACCGGTGACGGCTCCATGACCGACACCTATACCTCCAAGGCGACCGTTGACCGTAACGGCAAGGCTGTTCCCTCCTCGCAGCAGAAGCTGGTTCCGAACTCCATCGTGAAGTTCTACGCTGAGGTTTCCGAGGGCGAGTTCACCTCCACCGCGACCATTAACCCCGCTAAGGTTCCTTTCCAGGGCTACCCGAAGCAGGCTACCGCAGTGCTGATTGACCCCACCCTGAACTTCGCTGAGGGCACTGTCGACATTACTCGCCCCTATACCTTCCATGTGTCCGGCTATGACTTTGAGAAGCCCCCGGCTGAAGGTATTCGCCTGTTCCTGGTCAAGGAAGGCGAATGGTCGATGGGTTTCGACAAGCTGACCGATAGCGAACTGGCAAGCATTCAGAAGGTCTCGACCGTCGTTCCGGCGAGCGCGTTCGTCTACAACGCACGCACCGGCAAGTACTCCTTCGACGCGACCCTGCGTGTTCCCGCGAACACCATGCAGTACAGCCAGGGCTACATGCTCGGTACCGTCACCGCTGGTTCTGACGTGGCAACCAACCGCAATTACGATTCGGCTGTTTCGCTGATCGTCAACGACGCGAAGGATGCCGGCAACGCAGATAACCGCGATGAGGCTGACGAGCCGGCATTCCCCGCTAACGCCTCGGCATCACCCTCCGCATCTGCTGCAGTTGCAGAGAAACCGGCGGCTGATCAGCCCAAGGGTGAGCAACCGAAGGCTGAGGAAGCTAACGACCAGCTGGGAACCACCGCGAAGACCGCGCCGCTGAAGAACTCTTCTTCGGTGAAGTCTGACTCCCAGCCTAAGGGCTCTAACTCCGATGCTCAGGTGAGCGCTTCGGCTACCAAGTCTGCGCCTCAGAGCAAGGGCTCGCTGGCTAAGACCGGTGCTCAGAACGTTCTGAGCCTGGCTGCTGTCGGTGCGTTCGCGCTGATTGCCGGTGCCGCTGTGATGGTGCTTCGCCGCCGTAAGGCATAGTTTCTTGCTCTAGTTTGAGCGGATGCGCCCCGTACACTGTGCGGGGCGCATTTTTGTGTCTATCTGCGGGGGGGGGGGGCGCCTGGTGCAGCTGTAAAAGAGCCGGTGCTGAGGGTCTTGCACTCGGTGTAAAATATGTGACTCAATTCACTGCTTTTCGATTTGGTTGTTCCTGGGAAGCTCTGTATAGTTATATGTGTTGCCAGGGAGACCTGGTAAAAGAGATGTAAATCTCACGGCCCCATCGTATAGCGGCCTAGTACTCCGCCC
>NZ_KV795256.1:123346-130108 GCF_001808955.1 Rothia sp. HMSC078H08 | reverse complement strand
CCGGTTCAAATCCGGTTGGGGTCACACTAGGAAAAAGCCTTGGTTCTTCGGAATCAAGGCTTTTTTGTTTATATCTGTCTTTATTCAAGAAAGAGTAAAAGCGAAAAGCCACATGTGTTTCGAAAAGCAACCATAATGGTGGCTTCTCGAAACACATGTGGCTTCTCAGCGGTATAGGGGACCCGGAATCTACTGTGCCGACGCCTCAGCAGAAGCAGTAGTAGCCTCCGCCGAACCTGCAGCAGTCGCCTCTGCAGACGCAGTACCCTCAGCCGAAGCGCTCGGGCTCAGCGACGGAACCGGCGAAGCAGACGCAGTACCTGGAGCGCGACGCACCATACGCCAAGTGCCGTCCTGGTAGTGCGCCACAATCTGGCCAGCCACCGGCTTGCCCGGGTACTTGAACACCTCGGTCAGCGGCTGCACACGATCGTTGGTCTTGCTGTACACGCCAGCACCCTCAGCACCATCAATCACCATCTCGGTTGCCCAAGTGTAGTAGCCGGTGCGAGTATCCTTGGTCGGGCGGTCAGCAGTCAGCGACAGAACCATCGGACGCTCCGAACCAATAACCCAGCCGCTCTCCGAAGCGTACATGCTCTGGAAAAACTCAGCCACGGTCGAGTAGTCGCCGGTGTGGTCAATGTTCGTGAAGCGGGTACCGTCACCGGTCAGCAGCAGGTAGTTCAGGGTAGCCTGCCAGTACGCAATGAACGCGTGCAGACCCTCAACACTGTTCTCACGCAGCTTCGCCGGCTCCACGGGGATCGCAACGTTCACTGCCTTGTGCTCCTTGGTGCCGGGCTCAAAAGTGCCGGTGGAGGAGTAGTCGGCAAGAACGACCTCACCCTTCATGCTGGGGCCAGGCTCAACGGTAGTGGTTGCCTCCGCGGTGGGGGAGACGGATGCGGTAGCGCTCGCGGATGCCGAAGACTCGGGTGCGGATGCGCTCGCGGTTGCTGAAGATTCGGAGGACTTTGAGGAACATGCGGCAAGAAGTGCAGCGGTGCCCAGGCCCAGTGCGGTCAGGGCGGTGCGGCGGGTATACATGGTAGACATGGGGCTCTTTCTGAGGTGAATAAAGTATGTGCCGGTATTGAACTAATTCCAGAATATCGCAGGGGAGCGGCCAGCCCAATGTTGTGTGCGCCTTCAACGCCGTAAAAGCGGCGGTAGATGACGAAAAACACGGGGCACAGAGATTTTCGCACGACTACGATATGACCGGGGTTCTAAATGGAGGTGCCGGAGCTGCTCGCGCTTGAGCTGGGTGAGCTCGTTGTAAGTTTGGCTGGTTCATTCCGAACCGTCCAGGCGCCATCCTGATACTCCAAGATAAAGAAGAACTCATAATCACCGGGGCCGCTACTCAATGAAGCCATGGTGAGTTCCCTGCCATCTGTGTAGTGAATCTTTGCTTCCTTGTTATACCGGCCAACACCCAGCCAGCGGTACTGTTGTTCGTCAACCTTCTGCGGAGCGTCCTCGGTCAGCTCTGCTGAGAATGGCGCATCAGTACCGTACACCCAGCCAGTGTTCTTCTCATAAAATTCGACGAAAGGTTCGGCCTTGTAGATATCGTTTCGGTTTATATCCACAGCCTTAAACGGCTCAATGTCGCCGGTAATCATAAGGTAATTGAAAGAAGCCAACCAGTAGTTTATGGCGGCGTACATGCCCTCCGTCGTTTTGGCTTTCATCTCTGCAGGAGGGACAGGCTTGGGCGGATTCTCCGCCTTCTTCGAGCTGGTTGCGGGAACGTAGGTGCCGCGTGATTCGTAGCCGTTGAACTTCAGCTCGCCCTTGTAGGAGCGTTGTTCCCCGGGCGTGCTCTGGTTGCTGAGCGGGCGAATATCGCTGGCGCAGGCGGTCAAGGAGGCGAGCGCGGTGGTGGTGGCGATGCCAAGGGCGGCGCGTCGGGTCACGAAGGTAGACATAAGGTACCCTTCAATAGATTATCGGTGCATCTACTTCAGGGTACCTTAGTGTATTTGGATATGTTTATGATTTCTTGGGTATTAAACCTGGGAAAATACTACAAAAACTGCGTTAGCTAACGAAAAGTGCTGTTTGTTAGGCGTACGTGGTGTCGGTGTCTATGCCACTGCATCCTAAACATTGAGGCCAGAATTGCTTCCGCCCGAGGAGTCGGGGGCAGCTGTCGAAGAGCTTTTCGTCTCAATGGTGACCATCCACGTATTGTTCCGATAATTCAACACAAAAGTGACCTCATCATTAGCAGAGCTGCCGCTCGTATCTGCAATGTGAATATCCCTGTCCTCCGGTACGTAATGGAGAACGGCGGCCTTATGGTTACGGCCAATACCCTTCCAACGGTACTGCTCATCGTCAACCTTCTGTGGAGTCTCTTCGATCAGCTCAGCCAAGAGCGGCGTATCGGTGCCGTACATCCACCCCTCATCCTTCGCGTACAAGTCTACGTATATCTTCATCTTCTGTACGTAGATACCGTCCAGGTCCACGTCCTTGAACGGGGCAGCGTCGCCGGTAACCGTCAGATAGTTCAGGGCTGCGAGCCAGTAGCCCAGCGCCGCATACATGCCCGAGGTCGTCTTCGATTTCATGTTCACGGGAGGGGTGGGCATAGGCGGGTTCTCCGCCTTCTTCGTGCTGCTTGCAGGGCGGTACGTTCCGGTGGACTTGTAGCTATTGAACTTCAGCTCGCCCTTGTAGGGGCGCATCGGGTCAACTACGCTCGGGTCCTCCAGCGGGCGGATATCGCTGGCGCAGGCAGTCAAGGAGGCGAGCGCGGCAGCGGCAACAATGCCCAGGGCAGCGCGTCGGGTAACGAAGGTAGGCATGAGAACCCCTCAATAGTTTGTTCTGTGCTCTTAAGCGTACCCGAGCAGGTTTGTTGACACATTCAAAGCCTGCACCTGCTCGTCTGCGGGAACAGTTCAACACGACCGTACGCAGGCCATGCAAACAAAAAGGGGAAGCTCCCGCACGCAGCCTCAACTGCATTCGAGAGCTTCCCTCATCGCTATAAATGACTAGGAACGCGGGTTAGGCACTAGCGCTACTCGCCTCTGAAGAGGGGGAATCAGCTTCTTCATCACTGAGTAAGAACCAGGCGCCATCCTTATAGTCAAACGGAAAATTGGTTGCCTCGCTCTTGGTCGATCCATCAACCAGAGGAACAGGGTCATGACCCTCAACGTGAGCCTTTGCATTGGGATCATAGATAATGCGTCCGAGCCAATCGTAACGGTTGGGACCGCCCTCAACTTTTTTGGGAGCATCAGTCAGCAGCTGAATGGTAACCGGCGCATCCGTGTCATACACCCAGCCCTTACCGGAAGAGTAGATAAGAACAGCATTGGCGTGATCGTTCGCATAGCGGCCTTCAGGGTCAGCCTTCTTGAGCGGTTCGAAATCGCCGGTCATGAACATGTAGTTGAAGCTTGCCACCCAGTAGCAGAGGAACTGGTACATGCCCTCAATGGTTGCCTCGTTCATCTTCTCCGGAACAACAGGCTTCGGCACGTTCTGCGCCTTCTTCTCAGCCGTGGCAGGAACGTACTCGCCGTTCTTCTCGTACTTGTCGAGCTTTACGGTACCCTTGTACGACTTCTTAGCGGAAGACGACGCAGATGCTGAGGCGGATGCGCTCGCAGACTCAGAAGCGCTAGCGCTCGCCGAATCCTCACCGGAGGCGGAGCTATCAGCCAGCGGGCGGATATCGCTAGCGCAAGCAGTCAACGCCGCAACTGCGCCGGCACCGGTAGCGGCAGCTAGTGCTGCACGTCGAGAAAGAAAAGTTGCCATGAAAAATCCTTAAGTAATGTGTGGGGTTATGAGACTAAATCCTAGAGCCTATGTGCGAGGTAAATCTCCGCCCATAAGATGAACTGAGCAAAGATGCTCTAAGCATTCTTAGCGTTAGCCTCATCGGATGCTTTGGTGCTCGGGCTCGCAGAGCCTTGTCCACGTACCTTGGTGGGGTAAGTAAACCACTTGCCGTCCTGATACGACAATTTCAGGTTGGAAAGCTCAGGCTCCATGGAAGTGTTCTGGTACATAGGCCTGTTGCCCTTACCCTCAACATGCATCATCGCATTAGGGTCCTTGGACAGCGTGATACGCCAGTAATAGAGAGGCTCGCTGCCTTCCACCTTCTCAGGTTGCGGGGTCATCATCTCAGCCTGAAGCGCATGCTCCGAACCGTAAAACCACCCCTCATTGGACTCATAAAAAGTCACGTAATCATGGAAAGACTTCACATCCCTGCCGGAGGGGTCAGCCTGCTTCAACGGCTCATCGTCACCGGTGAGCACCAGATAGTTGACGCTGGCAAGCCAAAAACTAAAGGCAGAGTAGGCACCATCAATGCTGTTCTCATGCATATTCGCAGGAGGGAGGGGCTTGGGCACGTTCTGCGCCTTGTGCGTCTCATCCGCGGGAACGTACTCGCCCTTCTTCTCGTAGTTGTCGAACTTTACCGGCCCCAGATAAGACTTCGCAGAAGAACCGCCCCCAGAGGAGGAGCTAGCGGAGGCAGAGGGGCTAGCAGAGGCGCTGGGATTTGCGGAAGAGGAAGCCTCCCCAGAAGCAGACGGGGAGCTATCCGCCAGCGGGCGGATATCACTGGAGCAGGCACTCAGCATCGTAATAGCGCCTGCACCGGCAGCTAGCAGGGCTGCACGTCGAGAAAGGAAAGTCGTCATCAGAAATCCTTAAGTAGTGCGTATCAGAAGATGAGGAAATTTAGCTGTTGTTATCCAGGAGCATGCGCCACATGCCCTCCTTGTACTCCATGATGAACTTCGTCGTGCGAGGAATCGTCTTTTCTTCCTCAACGATAGTCGCATCAGGCTCACCCTCAATGTGGTACTTAGCGGCAGCGTCATACGCGACGGTCACAAGCCACTCGTAACGGTCCGGCTTATTAGCAACCGGCTGAAGCTCATTCTCCGCAATCTCAATCTTGTACGGCTGATCCGAACCGTAAACCCAACCCAGACCCGACTCGTAGAGCTTAATCATGGTCTTAGAGCTCCTCAGAAAAGCCTTCGCCGGATCCGCCTTCATCAGCGGCTCAACGTCGCCGGTCAGAATCAGATAATTCTGGGACGCAAGCCAATAACCCATCAGAGCGTAGGCGCCCTCGGGGCTGTTTTCCTTCATCTTCTCCGGGATCAGAGGCTTTGGCACGTTCTGCGCTGGCGCATCCGCATTCGCAGAAATGTAGGTGCCGTTCCGTTCGTAGTTATTGAACTTAATCGGGCCAACATACGAGCCGGGAGTGTGACCATCCGTCGGAGAAGGCGACGCCGAAGCGCTCGCAGAAGAGGACGCCGCACCAGAAGCCGCGCCAGACGCAGCATCAGAAGCTGAACCAGAGGAACCGCCGGAACCCTGCGACAGCGGGCGAATATCGGTAGCGCACGCAGCCAGCGCCGTAAGGATGCCGGTCGCACCCACGCCCAGGAGAGCACGTCGAGTGAAGAAGGTAGTCATCGGAAGCCCTTCGTTGGAGCCAATACAGAGCAAATCACGCCACACACCGTGGCGGGCATAGGCACCCCGTACAGACCTATCAGTACGTCAATGTATATATTTTTAAGGTTACCCGAGAGCCACCACATAGCCCCGCGACCACCTCAAGTGTTCAGAAAATTAAGACCCCACACCCAGCGTTTTACCAGGTGCGGAGTCTTATCACATAAGAAATCACTACGAGAGCGAACCCTCTGCAAGGCGGCAACTACGCGGCGCTAGACAGCTCCCACTTGCCGTCCTTGTACTCAAGGCGGAACCTCGCCACCCTCTTCTTCGACTCATCAGCGCTCGTTGCCTTCTCAGGCTGATTCCTATAATGCCGCATCATCTTCGGGTCCATGTAGGAATAGCCTTCCCAAATAAAGCGGGTATTGTCGCTACCCGGCACCTCACGAGGAGCATCCGTCAGCAGCTCAACAATATACGGAGTTTCCGTACCGTACACCCAACCAGCACCCGACGCATACAGCTTGATCGTGCTCTGATACTTCTCCCAACCGTAGCCGTTGTAGTAGATATGTTCAATCGGGGCCGGGTTACCCGTCATCATCAAATAGTTCAAGCTAGCAAGCCAGAAACTCAAGAAAGCATACGCACCATCAACGCTGTGCTCCTTCATATTCGCCGGAGGAACAGGCTTCGGCATATTCTCAGCCGGATTCGTAGCGCTCGCCGGAACATACTCACCGGTCTTCTCGTAGCTATCGAACTTTATCGCACCCTTATAGGACTTACCCGAAGACGGAAGACCCGAAGCTGCAGAAGCACTCGCAGAAGCTGAAGGAGACGTAGCCGCAGAAGGAGATGCGCTCGCAGACGCAGTTTCGGAGGCGGTCTCGGAGGCGGTCGCCGCCTCCGACGGAGAAGCCGAGCCAGTGCCGCCAGCTAGCGGGCGAATATCGCTAGCGCACGCAGTCAACGCAGAAAGCGCGCCAGCAGCAGCAACACCCAGGGCAGTACGTCGAGTGAAGAAAGTAGTCATCGGAAGTCCTTCGTTGGATCCTTCACCCCCAAAGCCGTCAGCACGAAGCTCACAACCTGCAGGTAAAGACCACATGTAGTACGTCAATGTATATACGTTAAGCGTACCCGAGCGCCCCTCCTCCGACCCCGAACATCCGCTGGGTTTTCCCCTGGGTGTTCCCTGGGTTTCCTACCCTGGGGTTCCGCAGAGTTACGGCAGAATTTTCGCAGAGTTTCGGCACAAAGAAACCCCGCCCACGGTGCATTACCGCAGGC
>NZ_KV795256.1:76934-123246 GCF_001808955.1 Rothia sp. HMSC078H08 | reverse complement strand
CGCCCACGGTGCATTACCGCAGGCGGGGGAGAAGCCTACCTCAAACCGTTAGACCGGAACCGATATGGTGGGGCCTAGACAGAAGAAGAGCTAGAGGAAGAAGCGGAAGCCGACGAAGAAGAGCCTTCATCGCCGGTGAGCATAATCCACTTACCGTCCTTGTATTCCACGGCAACCTTCGCCAGCTTGCCATTCGGGCTAGAAGCGGTCTTAAAGGGCTGGTCAGACTTGCCCTCAATGTGAATCTTCGCATCGGCGCTGTAGTTCATGTATGCCGGCCAGTCGTAACGGGTACCCTTACCGGACGCCTTCTTCGGTGAACCACTAGTCAGCTCAAGAGTAACCGGGGTATCCGTACCGTACATCCAGCCCAGATCGTTCTCGTACATGATCGTAAGTTCCTGCAGACCATTCACATACACATCTGCAGGGTCAGCCTTCTTCATCGGCTCAGTATCACCGGTCATTAGCGCATAGTTAAAGCTTGCCAGCCAGTAGCCAATGAACGCATACATGCCATCAACGTTATCTTCGTTCATGTTCGCCGGGGCGAGGGGCTTGGGCACATTCTGCGCCTTCTTCTCGGCAGTGGCAGGAACGTATTCGCCGTTCTTCTCGAAGTTATCGAACTTCACAAAGCCCTTATAGGACTTGTCCGAAGAAGCAGATGCGGAAGCAGCGGCCGAGGCGCTTTCAGAAGCGGAGCTAGACGCCGAACCTTCAGCCGTCGGGCGAATATCGCTAGCGCACGCAGTCAATGCAGCCAGCACACCGGCACCGGTCGCACCCAGCGCCACGCGGCGGGACATACCAGCAGAAATGGGGGAAGGGCTCGTCATAATCAGCCTTTCATAGGAAGTCAACAAAGGAAATTGAGTGAGTTGACAACCCCATCATACCGGCAAACACGCAGATACCCGGCAGTAGCCGTCATCGAGTGCCGATGACAAAGCAACCTAATACCGCTGCAAAGCAACCTAAATACCGCAGCAAAGCATCACCGAGTTCCGGCATAAAGAAACCCCGCCCACGGTGCATTACCGCAGGCGGGGGAGAAGTCTATCTTAAGCCGTTAGACCTTACCTATAGGGTAGGTGCTTAGACAGAAGAAGACCCGCCGGCAGAGTCAGTCGCAGAAGAGCCATCCTCACTGCTGACCATAATCCACTTACCGTCCTTGTACTCCACACTAACCTTCGTCAGTTCCCGCGAACTATCCTCCATGAAAGGTTCATCAGGGCTGCCTTCAATGTGAATCTTCATATCGGCGCTGTAGTTCATGTACGCCAACCAGTCATAACGAGTTCTGCTACCGGAAATTTTCTGTGGTGAATCAGAAAGCAACTCAAGAGTCATAGGGCTATCCACACCGTAGAGCCAGCCCGCATTATTTTCATAGGCAACCGTCAAATTCTGGTAATTCTGCAGTGAATCCGCAGATTCAACCTTCTGCAGCGGCTCAGTATCGCCGGTCATCAGCAGATAGTTGGAACTCGCCAACCAATAACCAACGAACGCGTAAATACCGTCAACGTTCTGCTCGTTCATGTTCGCCGGAACGAGAGGCTTCGGCACATTCTGCGCCTTATGAGTGGCGGTTGCCGGAACGTACTCGCCGTTCTTCTCGAAGTTATCGAACTTCACGAGGCCCTTATAATGCTTGCCGGAAGAAGCAGAAGGCGAAGCGCTAGCCGAGGCACTGGGTGAGGCACTAGCTGAAGCGCTCGCGGATGCACTAGCAGAACCGGAAGTAGAGTTAGACGCCGAGCCATCAGCCAGCGGGCGAATATCGCTAGCGCACGCAGTCAATGCAGCCAGTACGCCGGCACCGGTTGCACCCAGTGCCACGCGGCGGGACATACCAACAGAGGTGGGGGAAGGGCTCGTCATAATCAGCCTTTCAAAAGAAGTCAACAAAGGAAATAGAGTGAGTTGACACCATCATTATACCCTAAGCACATGAATGGATATCAAATACCACTACCTATATCCTTTTGCGAAGAAAGGTCTAAAAAGCTGCAATTAGTGCACTAGGACGCTGAGGGGCTCGCAGACTCCGTGCTCTTATCAGCATCCTTATCTTTCTGAGTGCTCATAAACCAAGCACCCTCCTTATACTCCACAACAATCCTCATCGCCTGCCCCTGAGAATCTTCTGCCCTAGCCAGCGACTTATCGCGGTTGTCCCCCTCCGTCAGATGCCTCTTCGCATTCTGGTCAACCAGAGAACGAGCACGCCAGAAATAACGAATACGGTCGCCCTCAACCTGCGTGGGAGTGTCCGTCATCAGGTACACAGACATCGGCTCGCTCGTATCGTAAATCCAGCCGCGCCCTGTCTCATAGAGCTTAACCATCGGCTCAAGCTCCTTATAGTATTCGCTACTCGGGTCCGTCTTCTTCAACGGCTCAATATCACCCGTCAACGCCAAATAATTAAAGCTAGAAATCCAATAGCCAATCAGCGCATAAATACCGTCAATGCTCAGCTCCTGCACCTTCTCCGGCATGAGCGGTTTGGGCACGTTCTGCGCCTTCTTCTCAGCCGTGGCAGGAACGTACTCGCCGTTCTTCTCAAAGTTATCGAACGTGACCTTACCCTTATACGACTTATTCGCAGACGGCAACGTCGACGAAGCAGAGGGGCTCGCGCTCGCTGACTCAGAGGTGGCAGCATCAACCGGCGGATGCACCGTACGCGCACACGCAGACAACACAGCGGCAAGACCAACACCGCCCGCACCCAACACGGCGCGGCGGCTCAAGGCGACGGGCTTAGAAGAGGGGCTAGTCATCAGCAGTCTTTCGGTGAGGTCAACGGATGTGGGGAGTGAGTCGACACCCCCATCATACCGGGCGCACCTTATAGCAACCGTAAAGCACCGGCGAATAACAAATAGTCGGGCGCATATGAAGACACCCCATAGCTGCCACACAACAAAAGACAGCTACGGGGTGAACAACGTAATACGCCTCGGCTGAACCGGGCCCACCGGCTAGCAGAGTGGTTAACGGAGCAGATGCGCAAAATTACGGCGCGCGTGAGCCACCTTCGGGCTCACCACAAACGCACAATAACCCTGCGCCGGATTCAACGCGTAATAATTCTGGTGATACTCCTCAGCCTCATAGAACACGCCCAGAGGCTTAATCTCCGTAACGATGGGGGAGGAGTACAGCTGCTGAGCACGCGCCACCGCACGCTCAAACGCCTCACGCTGCTGCTCATCCGCGTAGAAAAGCACCGAACGGTACTGCGAACCGGTATCCGCACCCTGACGATCCCAGCTGGTCGGGTCGTGGCTCGTGAAGAAAATATCCAGCACCGTATCCAGGTCAATCACCTGCGGGTCAAAGCTGAGCTTCAGCGCCTCCTGATGCCCGGTCGCACCCGAACACACCGAACGATAATCAGGGTCGGGAGTATCGCCGCCCGTGTAGCCGCAGACGCTCTCCTCAACCCCGCGGAACTGGCGGTACACCGCATCCAGGCACCAGAAACAGCCGCCGGCAAGAACAACATCAGTCATGATTCCTCCTCGAATATTGAGCATCGAACTGACACTTAGAAATCCACACTACCTAAAGAACACCGCAGGGCCGCACAATATTCCTGCGCTACCGCAGGCTTCGGCGTAAACCGCCACCTGCCCCGCCGCGTCACCTGCCACAATAGAGGTATGACTGAAAAACTAGAAACCCCCACCCTCGCAGAAGTCGTCGACGCCTTCCACACACTCTTCCCGCCGCAGCTCGCCGCCGGATGGGACGCCTCCGGCCTCGTCGCCGGACGTGGCGCCGCCAAAGTGAGCACCGTCCTCTTCGCAGTAGACGCCCTCACCGCCACCGCTGAAGAAGCCGTAGCCGAAGGCGCGCAGCTACTCATCACCCACCACCCGCTGCTGCTCCGCGGCGCAAAGTTCATCCCCGACAGCGACTACAAAGGCAATGTTCTGCACACCCTCATCGAGGGCGGATGCGGACTGCTCGGCGCGCACACCAACGCAGATGCCGCCGTTGAAGGCGTGAACGAAGCACTCTGTGACGCTATCGGCCTGATTGACCGCGAACCGCTCACCGAAGCACAAACCCAGGTACTTGACGAGCAGGAACACGCGGTAGGCACCGGCCGCCTCGGCACTCTGCCCGAAGAAATCACCCTCAAGGAACTCGCAGAACGCCTCGCTACGGCATTGCCCGCGACCGCCGGTGGCCTGCGCATCGCTGGACGCGCTGACCAGCCGATCCGCCGCATCGCCCTCTGCGGTGGTGCCGGTGACTCCCTCTTTGACGCTGTGCGCGCCACCGACGCGCAGGTGTACATTACCGCCGACCTGCGCCACCACCCCGCCAGCGAATTCCGCGAAACCGCACGAGTTGACGGTAGCAACATCGCCCTGATTGATTGCTCCCACGCCGCCAGCGAATCCCTCTGGCTACAGTCGGCGGCAAACCGCCTGCGCGCCCTGCTCGCTGAGCGCGGCTTCACCATCGAAACGAAGCTGTCCGCACTGAACACCGACCCGTGGGACTTCACCGTCTCCACCGGCGTGGCAACCGGTCATGACGCGCACTCGGCAAGCACCGCCGCAGCCCCCGCGTGGGAACTCTAGGGCGAGAATTCTAGGGGTGAGAACTCTAGAAGAATCCGCGCAGATTCCCTCACCGCGTACTCAGTGCGTAAGAGCCCGGGCACCCCGTCCGTTGTGACGAGGTGCCCGGGCTAGAACCGGCCTGGCCTACTTAGTTAGCAATGCGATACAGGCCAGTAGTGATAGGGTTCATCACGCGATGCCGGTAATAGAACAACATCCAGTCCAATTCAATGCGGGTCACAGCATGATTCGGTTCAAACATGCCGGTCTCGGGAGTAATAACATTCTGCTGGGTAGCCCACAGAATCTCACGGTAGAACGCGGAATCCGGCGTAACATCCGGGAAGGATGAAACACCCGATACTTCCGGTGAACCAGACGCACGGTAAATCATTGCGGCAACGGTTGCATTCGTGAGACCGTCCTCCGCGTGGAACTTTCCGTCAGGTCCGCCGAAGGTAACACCCTTTTCACGAGCCCAAATGTAGGCGGCGTAGTTCGGATCGTCCGTCTTCACATCCGGCCACGGGGAGACTTCAGGAAGGTCCACCTTGGGGCTGCCCTTCATCTCATAAAGGGAGGAAACCAGCTCACCGCGGGTGGCAGGCTGCTTCTGTTCCTCGTCGTTCAGCGATGTCGAAAAGTACATACGTTCCTCTACGGGTACGTAAGCATTCGTGAACCGCTGGACACCCTCAAACTTCAAATCCTGGTGCGCCAAAAGAACGCCGCGGTGCTCCGGGGCAAAACCCACCATCGGGGTAATGAGAGTCTTATCCGTCTTGCTGGGGTAACCGTAGTCGCTCCACGCCTCAATGACGTACTGCTTGGACGGATCCAGCGTGTTCGCGGGAATCTTGAGATTGACGAAAGCGAAGCCTCCCTCCAGGCCCGTCTCGTATTCATCATCACCGTGGACGTAACGCTTCATCTCGCTCATAACCAGGACGGGGGAACCCGTGCCCTTCTCGCGAATGACGTACATCATGCCCTCAACGCCGGGGATGTCAGTCCCTACGAAGCCCTGACCCTGAATCAGCAGCTCCTGATCCTTTGTGGTGTCCTTCAAAGCGTCGTATTTCAACTTAGGTGCGAAGGTGTCGAAGTGATAATCATTGGTGCTCAGACCGTGATGCGTCACAACGTTCTTGCGAGCCCAGATATCCTGAACGGTTGACTGCGGCTGGCCCTCGGGCTCGGCGAGGATGCCAACCTCGTAACGCACCTTGTCCAGAGTCATATCCGGGAAATACTCCGTGAGAGTGTAGTAACTCGGCAAAGTATTAGCTTCAACCTTCAGCGGGGCGACAAAGGTGCCGTCATCGTCAATGGTGAAGTCCTTGCCCTCTTCAAACCGCAGAAGAGTGTCGGTAATCTGCAGAGCGTTATAGGGGACGTTCTCCTCGGGCGCGATGTAGATGACAACCTTGCCGTGCTGCTCGCGCCACTCCTTGGTGAATCCGCTGCCCAGAACCGTAATTTTGCTGTCCTCACCGGTGTACAGGCCGTCGCCCTCTTGCATGAAGACGTCACGGCCGTCCTGGTAGTAGTAATCCTCATAGACAACGGTGAAAGACGGCTCATCCGCAACGTCCTGAGTTGCAGGGGTGGGGGTATTGGTAACCGGCGCGTTAGCAACGGGCACATTTGCGGTGGGCGCTGCGTCCTGGGCTGACGCCGGGGTCAGCGGCAGGACCATCACGCCCGCCAGTGCGAGCGCGCTACAATTCCGAGCCGCGCGGAGGAATGAAGACTTAGAGTTCGGAAGTGAGGACATAAGACATCCTTAGGGTCATTTCTCCGGGGCTGCGCGAGCTTACCGGCAGGTTGGGAATCGGTCGCAGAATCTGCGCACGCCCGATGAGAAAAGTGGTTGAAAATCCCCCTCGGTTTCGGGGATATCCTCACCCTATCAAAGCGTTGAACGATTGTCAGGAAACACTCAAGGAATACTTTATGGTTTCGAGAAATCTCATACAGCGGTAGCTGTTAAAAGCTGAACCCCGTGCTCCCGAACAGAAAACCATTCGGGAGCACGGGGAACCAGAGAGTTATCCGATGCACCGCACGCGCCCTCAAGGTAAAACCCGAGGGGGATGCGGGCGGGCTAAACGACCTTACTTAGCGCGAGCCTGGAACGCCTCAATCAGAGTCTCCAACTCACCATGAGTCACCATGTACTGAGCATCGAAAGCGCCGTTAGCGTTCAGCACCACCTTGTTCTGCTGAGCCCACAGAATCTCACGGTAGAACGCCGAACCGGGAGCCACATCACTGTACGGGGAGTCGCCCTTAACCGCGGGCGAACCAGCCGCACGGTAGGTGAACGCCGCAACGGTAGCGTTCGAAATGCCTGCATCAGCATGGAACTTGCCGTCCGACCAGCCGAAGGTAATACCCTTCTGACGAGCCCACACGTACGCGGGGAAGTTCGGGTCGGTGGTCTTCACATCCGGCCAGGGAGAAGTTTCAGGCAGCTTCACCTCGGGGGTGCCCGCCTGAATGTACAGGGCAGCTGCGAGCTCACCGCGGGTAGCGAGGGTCTCCAGCTTCTCATCGGAAGGATCGGGCTTCTGGTTGTCATCCTTCTTGGGATCCTGAGCGTTGGGCAGGTTCGCCTCCCTGTAACCGTTCGTGCCGTTCAGGTCCAGGTCCTGCCACGCGAGTAGGGTACCGCGGCCCTTGGTGGACCTGCCCACGACCGGTGCGATCAGCTTACCGTTATTGCCGTAACCGTCGTTAGCCCAGACCTCAATCACGTACTTCTTCGAAGCGTTCAGAGTGTTTGCCGGAAGATTCACGGTACCGTTCAGGTTGCCATCACGGTACGCCGAAGACTGGGTGGGGTGGTCAAACTCGATAATGTCGCTGGTTGCCAGAACCGGGGTGTTCGAGCCCTTCTCACGAACCACGAGCTGAACGCCCCTAACGGAGTGAATATCGCCGTTAAACCCCTGGCCACCAACGTTCAGATCCTGTGATTTTATGGGGTCAGTCACAGCGTTGTAACCCAGGCGCGGTGCGAACGGCGCCGGCTTCTCACCCATAGTATTCAGTACCTGGGTGCTCACCACGTTCTTGCTGGTCCACAGCTCCTGAGCGGTCAGCGGCTTCTGATCCTTCTGTTCAGCAACCACGCGAATTTCGTAGAGGACATCGTACTTGGTGCCGCCGGTCGGGTCGTGGAAGTTGTCATCATCGATGAAGTAGTAGGCAGCAAGCTTGTACGCCTCAACCTTCAGATCAGCCTCAAAAGTGCCGTCATCGGTAATGGTGAAGTCCTGACCCTCCACGAAGCGCAGCATCTTCGAAGTCGGAATCTCGTAGCCGGAGGGCGCGTAGTTCGCGGGAGCAATGTACAGCGCCACGGTACCGTGCTGAGCACGCCACTCCTTGGTGTAACCCGCACCCTTCACATGGATGGTACCGCCCTCAGTCGTGACGAGGGAGGGGTTCACGCCGTCGTACTTGTAACCGTCAGGGATGGAAACCTCAAGGGTCGGGGTAGCCGCAGCGACCTGGTTAGCTGCCTGAGGGGTAGCGGCAGCAACAGCGGCATCAGCGGCAGGAGCCGCATTCTGAGCCAGTGCCGGGGTCATCGGCAGAACCATAGCACCAGCCAACGCCAATGCGCCGCAACCCTGAGCAGCGCGGAGGAAAGAAGACTTAGAGTTCGGAAGCGAGGACATAACACATCCTTAAAGTTGTTTCTCGCAGGGCTCTGCGGGCTCAACGGCGGGTAGGGAATTCGCCGTTGAATCTGCGCGCCCTATGAGAAAAATGGTTGGAAGCCCCGTCGGTTTCGGGGACATTTTCACCCTATCAAACCCTCCAAATGATGTCAGGGAACACTCAAGGGAGGCTTGAAGGTTTTGAGACATTTCACAGGTTGATCAGCCGGTAAAAGCTGAACCCCGTGTGCCCGAACAGAAAACCTGCTCGAGAACACGGGGTATTCAGCGTAGAACTAGTCCGCCTTACTTAGCGCGGTTCTGGAAATTGAACAGCATCTGCTCCAACTGACCACGATTCACCAGGTCCGTCGCATTAAAAGAGCCGAAATCCGGATTAATGACATACTGCTGAGTGGACCACAGAATCTCACGGTAGAACGCAGAATTCGGCTTCACATCGGTAAAGGAAGACACACCTGATACCGCCGGGGAACCCGCTGCACGGTAGGTGAACGCCGCAACCGTAGCGTTCGAAATACCGGCATCCGCGTGGAACTTACCATCAGACCAGCCGAAAGTAATACCCTTCTGACGAGCCCACACGTAAGCGGTGTAGTTCGGGTCGGTGGTCTTCACATCCGGCCAGGGGGAGACTGCCGGGAGGTTCACCTTGGGGCTACCAGCCTGAGCGTACAGTGCCGCAGTCAACTCGCCGCGGGTAGCACGCTGCTGTTGCTCCTGGTAGGTGAGCTTCGAAGTCAGGGTCTTGTATTCTCCCTTGGGCACAGTAGCATCCGTGAAGTCCGGAACACCCTCAAACTTCAGATCCTGGTGAGCCATAAGAACACCGCGGTGCTCCGGCGCCAAACCCACAATCGGGGTGATGAGGGGCCTGTCCTTCTTGGTGAGGTCGTAGTCGTAGTCGCTCCACGCCTCAATGACGTACTGCTTAGACGGATCCAGGGTGTTTGCGGGGAGCTTGATGGTGCGGTAAAGAGTGCCTCCCTCCAGGCGGGTTACGCCATCGGGACCTTCATAGTAGGACTTCATATCGCTCATCGCCAGGACGGGGGTGCCGGTGCCCTTCTCACGAATCACGTACATGGCACCCTCACGGCCAGGCAGTTCCTCCCCAACGAAACCCTCACCCTGAATCAGCAGCTCCTGATCCTTCGTAGTGTCCTTCAGGGCATCATACTTCCACTTAGGTGCCAGGACCTGCGGATGGTAAGCGCGGGTGTACATCGGGTGGTGGGCGATAACGTTCTTGCGAGCCCAAATATCCTCAATGCTCGACTGCGGCTGACCCTTAGCCTCGGTCAAAATACCCGTCTCGTAACGCACCTCATCCAGGGTGATACCCGGGAAATAATCGATGGGAGTGTAGAAACTCTCCAGCGCCTTAGCCTTGACGGTCAGCTTTGCCTCAAAAGTACCGTCATCAGCAATGGTGAAGTCCTTACCCTCTTCAAAACGAAGCATCGAGGTGGAAGGCTCAGCATTACCGGGGCGATCCTTCGTAGCAGCAATGTAGAAGACAACGGTGCCGTGCTGCTCACGCCATTCCTTGGTGAAACCGGTACCCTTCAGGGTCACGGTGCCGCCCTCACCGGTGTAAAAAATGGTGTCATAGTCGGTGGAGTACGTCGGCTGTGCCGCAGCGTCCTGAGCTGCAGGCTTGGGGGTCACAGCATTTGCCATCGGTGCATTAGCGGCAGGTGCCGCATCCTGGGCGAGTGCCGGAGTCATCGGCAGAACCATCGCACCAGCCAGCACCAGTGCGCCGCATCCCTGCGCCGCACGGAGGAAAGAAGACTTAGAGTTCGGAAGCGGGGACATACATCATCCTTACGGGTCGTACCCACCGGGATGATGCAGTTTCATAGGGTTTCTGGGGTGAGAAATCTTCGTCGAATCTGCGCCAACCCAATGAGAAGTGGTCGAATATCCCCGTCAATTTCGGGGACAATTTCACCCTATCAAAGGGCTGAACAGATGTCAGGAAACACTCAAGAGAGACTTGAAGGTTCTGAGGGTTTTCCCAGGTTGACCAGCCGCTAAAAACTGAGCCCAGCAGGCTAAAGCCCGAAAAAAGAACCCCGCACTCCCAAACAAGAGTGCGGGGCCGCCAAACACGCTAAAGCAAAGCGCTAAAACAAAGCACAGAAACTAGGAAGTGCAAAAACTAGGAAGTGCGGAAGTACAGGTACATCATCATCGCAACACGACCACGAGACGTCTGAGCCGTCGGCTCAAAAGCATTACCCTCAGACACCGTAGACACACCACGACGAGACGCCCACACAATCTGACGGTAGAACGGAGTCACAGACGAAACATCGCTAAACGGCGAAGAACCCGACATCTGAATCTTCTGCGCACCATCAGCACGGTACAGCAAAGCCGCCGCAGAAGCATTCGACAGACGCGCCTCCGCATGGAACTTACCATCAACCCAACCGGACGTAATACGCTCCTGACGCGCCCACAGGTACGCATCATAGTTCGGGTCAGACTCATCAACATCTGCATACGGCGAATGCTCCGGACGGGTCACTGCCGGCGAACCCGCCAGCTTATAGAACATGGTGATCAGCTCGCCACGAGTCACCGGATCCTCAGCACCAAAATGGTCCTCAGAAACCGGAAGCATAGTCTCAGTACGAACAGCCCAACGGATACCCGCATAGTACGCAGAGTCCTCGGGAGCATCAGCAAAAATAGTGTTCGCATCCGGCGCAGTCACGGACGGACGCAGAATCTTCGGGCCCTGAGTCGAAGAACTCGACGCCAGAGGAGAGGAGGTAGCAGGCACCGAAGCAGCTACCGGCGCAGCAGTATCCGCCGAAGAAAGACGCGCCTCCGACGAATCATAAAAAGAGAAAAGAGGTGAGAACGGCAGATACAAAACACCCGCCAACGCCACAGCGCCAACAGCCAGCTCAATACGGCGGCGCTTACGCTTCTTCGACTCAGCCTGAGAAGAAGCCTCGGGGGTGCCCTCCGGTGCCAGCAGAGGTGCAGAAGAATTATGGGCAGTATCAGTCGACTGCTTAAAATTCTGGGACATAAATCCTCAATGTGGTTGATGTATCGGTGTGTGCAGGGCTCCCTCTAGTTCTTCTACGCACCCAGCCGGATAAGGGTGCGCACTAAGGGGGCGCAACAGTCCTAAGCATAAACCACAGCTTGAAAAATATTAATTTACACTCCACAGAACATTCTTAAAAAGGGGAGTGGAGCACCCCAAAAATCCGCCCAATAGCGGGTACCGCATGAGGTGCGCCCCACATGCGGTACAGCCCACATTAGCGTGTTAGCCGGCAAAAATACCTCGAAAAACCGCGGAACATTAGCGGACAACAGCCCAGCTCACCACACCCCTACAGATACCCTGCAGACACCTCATAAACACCCCGCAAGAGCACAGAAAAGCCGGGTCAGCGGGATAAAACCAATGTTTCATCGCCGCCAGCCCGGCATAATCCATAGACCCTAGAGACTAGTCCTAGCGAACCTTATAGAGCCCTAGCGGACCTTGTAGTTCATCAAGAAACCAGCCAGCTCACCACGGCTCACCAGCGCAGACGGGTGGTACTCAGAACCCGGGAAAACCTGTAGCTTCTGCTGCTTAGCCCAAGTAATCTCACGGTAGAACGCAGAGCCGACCTTTACATCGGTGTACGGCGCCTCAGTCGCAACAACCGGCTTCTTACCATCGAAACGGTACAGGAACGCCGCAACAGTAGCGTTAGAAACAGACGCATTCGCGTGGAACTTACCATCAGACCAGCCGAAAGTAATGCCCTTCTGACGAGCCCAAATGTACGCAGTGTAGTTCGGGTCATCGGTCTTCACATCCGGGTACGGGCTAGTAGCCGGCAGGGTAACCTTCGGGGAACCAGCCATACGGTACAGTGCAACAGTCAGCTCACCGCGGGTCGCATCATCATTAACGCCGAACCAATCCTTCTCACGAGAATCAATCAGCTTCTGATCAGCAGCCCACAGAACAGCCTTGTGGTTCGCGTGAGCAGCCGGAACATCAGCGAAACGCTCACGAGCCTTCTTGTTCGCAGACTCACCGGTCAAAGTCAGGTAATCAGCCGCGATGCGCTCGCTGTCACCATCGGCGTAGTTCACGGTCACGAAAATAGCGTAGTGGCCATCAGCGTCCAGCTTGGTGCCGTCAACGTTAACGGTCGTCTCAAACGCGCCGGTTGCCACGCGGTCAGCGCTCAGAGTGATGCTATCCAGAGCCTCACCGGTCGGGTTGCCGTCAGCCTCAGCCTCAGAGAACAGAACGTTCACGGTAGCGCCAGCCGGAACCTTGAAGTCCTTACCCTTTACACGGATAGTGGTCGAAGAGCTCAGATCAACCTTGTCAGTGCTCAGGGACACCGAAGGCGAAGCAGTCTTAGCGTTCTCGCCGTTCACCGGAACAAACGCCTGAGTGCTCAGTGCCTGGTTGTTCGCCTCATCGTTATCTTCCGGAACATTGAACTCGAAAGTCTGCACAACGTAGGAGCTACCGGACTTCAGGGTACCCGCCGGGATGTCCAGAACAGTCGAGAAGCGGCCGTTGGTGTAACCCATGTACTGGCCGAAGAACGCAGAGTAGGAGGTGAACTTAGCCTCCGACTGAGCCAGCGCGGGGCCGGTCGCCTTGCCGGTCGCCGGATCAACCGCACGAACCGCAACAATCAGCGACTCGCTACCGTTGTACGAAATGTTCTGGAAGCCAGCACCGTTCACAGTGACCTTAGCGTTCTCAGAAGCATTCACCGACGAAGCGCTGTACGACAGGGTAGGGGAATCAACGGTGGGAACATCCGCGACCTTCAGCTCAGTACGAACCTCATCCGCGGGAATCCAGCCGTCTTCAGCGTCATCGCGGTAACCGAGCACAACATCGAAGGACGAGCCATTGGCCTCCAGATAGTTAGCGCCGATAGAAGCGGTCAGGTTCACGGTGCCGTCAGCCGCAAAGGCGGAGGCGGGAACATCCTGAACATAGAAGGGGTAATCACGCGGGTGGTGCGGCGGGAAAGCGACGCTTTCACCCTTCGGAACAACGTACAGGCGGAACGACTTGCCCTGAACGAAGTCCTTGGAGAAACCGGAGCCGCTAACCGTCACGTTGCCGCCCTTGAGAATATCAAAAGTGCCGGAGGTAACCTGCAGACGCTGAGCACCCTGAGCCTCGCCCTGTTCAACAGCCTGGGTTGCTACCGGAGTAGCAGGTGCGGCAAACGCGGGGGAGAGAGGCAAGAGCATAGCGCCAGCCAGGGTGATGGCGCAGCTGCTCTTGGCCACATTTTTGGGTAGCGCAAAGCGCATGTGGTTGGGAAGTGAGGACATTGTTATCCAATCAGTTTTTATCGGTGTCACGCATCGAGTGTGGTGCGCATAAACACCGTAGCAAATAGTTAAGACGTGCTGGAACCTGAAAGGTCATCAGTGCGAAAAATGCCTGTGTGTTTTATCGCATGTCTTAAGGTGAAGTATAGCTTTAAAAAGTATGTGCATGACGTGGAAAATATGCCTAAATAGTGTGCTGATAAGCACAAACACTGGTCACTGTACAAAAAAGAAAGCGTAAAAAACCCACCGCATTCGAAAAATTCGCACCTATGCAACCTCTGCAGGTTGAGAATATTCACAATGCGGTGGGCAAGGCAACATAAAAGTCACCCACAATAAAAGTGGCACATAAACAGAGCCATAAAGTCGCCTATTTGACGAAAGCCAACCAAAATAGCTAACGCCACGGCGAGACACTATGTGAGACGGCTGCCGCCGTGCTCCATGCGGTACAGCATCGTAGCGAGTTCCGTGTGCCCAATAAACGACTGCCCATACGCCTCATAGGTAGACTGTTCGCTGATATAACCCCAAATGTGCTGATCAATCGCCCACTGGGACTCCTTATGGAACGAGTAATGCCAGCCGAGAACAGTATTCCACCCACGTTCAGAAGAACCACCCGGCAGGCTACTCTTCTTTGACGCCGAAGAAACAGGACGAGGTTTCGCCGCAGGAACCTTACCCTGCGCCCTCTGATACCTATACAGGAACGCCACCGCCGAAGAATCGTAAACCTTCGCATCCGGGTGGAAACTACCATCAATCCAACCGAACGTAATGCCCTTCTGGCGAGCCCAAATATATGCGGCGTAGTCCGGGTCGTTGGGCTGAACATCCGGATACGGGCTGGTCTCCGGAAGCTCAACCTTCGGCGAACCCGCCAACATATAGAGAGCCACCGTCAGATCACGGCGCGTCATATTCTCAGAATAATAGAGCTCTGACTTGGGAAGCTGCTGAGCCTTGTACCACCTCTTCGCAGCCTCCCGCTCCTCAAACGCGTTCACCACCAAATCAATGTCAGTAGAAACAACCTGCTGTACAGAATCCGCGGCACCACCCTGACCGGGAAGAACCTTCTCCACCACCAGCTTGTAACCGCCCTGATAATTCAGCGCCTCACCGGGAACAGTGAGCGTCGCCTCCGTGTAACCGCTCTGGATGCGGTCAGCCGCAATATCCTGCTCCAGCGCCTTCTGGCCGGTCAGATTGCCAGAAGCATCCGTAGCCTGCATAGAGAAACGGTAATGGCCCTCAGTGAGCTTTGGCAGGTTCACGGCACGCACCTGCAACGTGTTCTTCTCCCAATAGGGGCTCACCTGCGGTGAATCAGAACGATATTGGTCCATCTGCTGCGGCTCAACGCGCAGAACCGGGGCGGCATCCTTCACCTCGGTGTTCGAGTTGGGCGAGCGCACCGGAATAAACGGGGCAACATCCGTCAAAAGGCTACCGGGTACCTTCTCCTCATCCGGATTCGGGAAGAAGCCGCTGTAGACGCCGATCATGTACGACTTGCCCGGTCGCAGAGTACCCGCAGGAATTGTCACATCCGCAGAGAAATAGTTGTTGAGGAAGCTCCAGCAATAGTATTCACCGCAATCCGTATAACGAACTGCATGAGTGAAAACGGGCTTGCCCACCATCAAACCCGTGGCGGGGTCAACCTCATACAGCATCAGATATGCTGGGGCACTCCCCGGCTCAAGAAGCTGCTTAGAGAGAATATGGTAGCCCTCAATCGTCAGCTGCGTATCAACCCAGGGATTATCAATCGCCGGCATGCTGTACACATAAGTAGTATGATCCGGCTCAGGGTCCTGAGTCAGGCTGAGCGGAGTGCGGGCAGTAAGGCGGGGGTCCTCATACTCCTCGGCGTTCGGTTCGCGCTCGCCCGCCGGATAGTAGGTCAGCACCACGTCAAGGGCAGGCGAAGGGGTTGCCCGGATGGTCTGCTTCTTGACCTCGAAGGTGAAGGTGATGCTCCCGTCCGGGTTGTCGTGGACGATACCGTCTTCTCGAAGATGATCGACCCTGCCGCTGTACAGGGGATTCTGGGTTGCCTCGCCGGTACGGGACCACTCGTAACCGGTACCACGGTTCACGAGGCCGAACTGGAAGAGCTTGTACTTCTTACGGAACTCGGGGGTCAACGGGGAAGTCGTCACGGACACCGTGCCGCCCTGAGAAATATTGAGAGTGCCGGTGGTGACCTTCAAATCAATCTTGTCAGCATCGCTAATACCGGTTGCGGCATCCGCCTCAGCGGCGCCGGGGACGGTAGCTACGGGGGTTGCCTGCAACGATGCGGCAGGGGAGACGGGGCTCGCCGGATCCGCTTGAGCAGGCTCCACCTGTGCGGGTTTCGTCTGTGCCGCATCAGCATGCGCAGCAGGGGTGACCGCCAGCGCCGGGGTCATGCCCAGCAACAGGGAGAGGCTGATTGCCTTTTTACTCTGGGCATTTTGAATGCGGATTTTCTGGGCAGGCGTCTTAGCGCCCTGAACTGTGGTTGGTCGGAAGAAAGAAGACACGGTTATCCCATCTAATGTTCTGCACTGTGCTTTCTATACCGCGGCTTTACACGGTGGTTTTTGCAGGGTGGTTTTCTGCACAGTGGCATTCTGTACGGTGATTGAAGCGAGTGAGGGAAAACGTTGAGTGGAAGGGGAGAAATGAACGAAAAGTTGAGTAGAAAGGGGGGGCGCACAGCGCGTCTTAGCGAAAGTGCTGGCGGGCTGAAAAGTCGGGCGAATCAGCCCGAAAATTTCAGCCCGCCATCACCGATTGTAAAGCAACACAACAATATGCCGTGTGGCCGCAGGGGACGACTCTCAAATAGCTACTTCAGGAATAACTATTTCAGGGCAACTACTTGAGGTGGCTGCCGCCGTGCTCCATGCGGTACAGCATCAACGCCAAGTCATAGACGGACGTTGTCTCCATGAAAAAGCGTTCGTGTTCCCAATCCCCGGTGTAGCCCCAAATGCGTTGCTGAACAGCCCACCGAGATTCACGCCAGAAAGCGCTACCCTCCTCCAAATCCAGAACCCATGGGTTAGCGCTCACCTCAGATTCATCCGACCCCGGCAGGCTACCGTTACGAGACTGCGGTGCGGCAGTCGGCGAGCCGGGAGACACCTTACCGCGCGAACGCTGATACCTATACAGGAACGCCGCCGTCGAATAATTGTGCATGTTCATCTCCGGGTGGAAATTCCCATCCGCCCAACCGAACGTAATGCCCTTCTGACGAGCCCAAATATACGCGGCGTAGTCCGGATCATCCGGAGCGATATCTCCATAAGGGCTCGTCGCCGGAAGCTCAACCTTCGGGGAACCCGCCAGGCGGTACAATGCCACCGTCACATCGCGGCGCGTCATATCGCGTCCCTCACTCAAAGAAGAAAACTCAGGAAGAACCTGACGGCGCTTAAACCATGCCCAGGCGGCGTTGACCTCCTTATTCTTCGTAAACTGCAGCTGTAGATCCTTCGAAGTAAGCTGCTCAACCGACTCAACCGTACCGTCCTTGCCGGCAGTCACCTTTTCCAAGAAGAGCCTGTACGAGCCGTCATAATTCAGCGGCGCACCGGGGACGTTCAGCTTCTCATCCACCGTGCCGTCATGGATGTTCTCAGCAGCAATCTCCTGCACCAGCGTTTTCTGACTGGCCAGAAGTCCCTGCGCGTCAACATGCTGCATCGAGAAACGGTAAGAGACCCCAGGCTGCTTCTTCAAGCCGACGGCGCGTACCTGAAGGATATTTTCCTCATCATAAGGGCTCACCGTCGTAGCCTTCAGAAACATCTCAGGGCTAGCCGATTCCTTATTAAGCGAACGTACCGGGATGAAATCTGCAACATCATTCAGCAACTCACCGGGGTAATTCTCATCCTCCGGACGGTCTTTACCGTAGAAACCAATCTTATAGACCTTACCCGGCTTAAGCGTTCCCCCAGGAATCGTAATAGACGTCTTAAAATGCCAATTCAGGAAATAAACGCGCTCTCCACTACGGGAAGCCGGGTACGGAATCCGAGTGGTGAATTCTGGTTCGCCTACAATCTTTCCGGTCTTCGGGTCGACTTCATAAAAAGCCAGAAGCGCGGGGCCATCCTTGCCCTCTCGACTACCGCTCGTAAGGATATGGAACCCCTCAATCGTCAGAGTCGTATCCTTCCACGGGTCATCAATTGCGGGCACACTGAAAATGTACGTCGTCTCAGTCGGCTTAGGGTCCTGCACAACATTAATAGGTGCACGCGCCACAAAACGGAATTCGGACGGCCAAAAATCCTCCCGGTGGCCCTTCTTGTGGTACGTCAAAATGACGTCGAAAAGAGTGCCTTCATTAGCCTCAATAATGTACGGCCCAATATTGAGGAAGAAGGTGTAGCTCCCGTCTGGGTTTTCTACCATCTGCTTCGGGTTGGGCTCACGGTCAAAGAGGTAGCCAAAGTAGGCATATCCGTCAATGCGGGCATGCGCGGCTTTGAAGTACGAAGAACCGCGATCAACCAGAGAAAATTCGTAGAATTCGTAATTCTGACGGAATTCAGCACTGAGCGGAGGCGTCGTCAGCGTGACGGTGCCTCCTCGAGTAATGTTGAGAGTCTCGGGAGAGACTGTAAACCCTTCCATTTCAGGATGGCGAGATTCATCTACCTCCGGAAGCGAATACGTGGGTTCGTCAGCATCTTCTTGAGTTGCAGCGGGGGAGGCGGGGGTCGCCTGCGCCGGCTGCGCCTGCTGCTCAGGTGTAGCCTGTGCCGGCGTTGCGAGTGCCGCCGGGGTGATACCGGCAAGCGGGCTCAAACCCAGCAGTAATGACAGGCTGAGCGCGCGGGCGCTCGCCGGGTGGCGCGGCGCAGTTGAGCGGCACCGGGCGCCTCGTGGTGTGAAGAATGAAGACATCATTATCCCATCTACAAAAAACTGTACGGTGAGTGAAGCGAGCGAGTAGACGAAGCAAGTGAAGAAGTTGAGCGGATAAAGCGTGAGAAGAAAAACCTCGAACAGGGGAGAAGAAGCCCCGTAAAGCCCGGTGTCGGGCACAAGAACTCGCAGAGGCAGGGAAGAAAAACAGAAGCAACACCGGTGGGCTGAAAAGCCGAACTATGTCGAGCATTCCAGCCCACCGGTTACCACGACCGCGCTACCTGAGGTGGCTGCCGCCGTGCTCCAAACGGTAGAGCATCAACGCCAAATCACCAGCGGAAACGAAAGACCTATCAAAGTCCTCATAAGCGTATTCCCCGTCAATGCGGTAACCCCACATGCGGTGATCAACAGCCCACTGAGCCTCACGCCAGAAAGCGCTACCCTGACGAACCTTATGCTGCCAGCCGCTAGCACTCCGGGGCGCGTCATTATTGCCCGGCAGGCTACTGTTCTTCGGCAGCGAGGCAGAGGTCGGTGCCTTCGGAATGGCCTGACCCATCGCCTTCTGATACCTGTACAGGAACGCCACCGTCGACGGGGCCGAAAGCTTCACCTCCGGGTGGAACTTACCATCAATCCAGCCGAAGGTAATGCCCCTCTGACGAGCCCAAATGTACGCGGCGTAGTCCGGGTCGCTTGTTGCCACATCCGCGTACGGGCTAAAAGCAGGCAGCTCAACCTTCGGGGAACCCGCCAGACGGTACAGCGACACCGTCACATCGTGGCGCGTCATACCGCTATGCCAGGACATCGGCGAAGGATTAGGCAAAATATCACGCTCAGCAAACCACTGCTCAGCCGCCTGCAACTCATCCTCACGCGTCAGCTTCAGAGGAATATCCTCGACAGCAAGCTGCTCCACCGACTCGCCAGCACCATCCTTACCGGGGGTGACCTTCTCCAAGACCAGACGATAAGCGCCCGAATAGCTCAGCTGCTGATCAATCGTCAGATTCAGCTCCACCCTGCCATCCTGGATGCGATCAGCGGGAATCGCCTGCTGGAACACCGTCTGACCGGTCAAACGCCCCTGCTCATCAACATGCTGCACCGAGAGGCGGTACGATCCTTCACCCGGTGCAGAGAGCCCGGTAGTGCGCGCCGTAAACAAGTTCGTCCGCGCGTACGGGTTCAGCCCCACCGACCCAAGGTGCAGCGTGGGCCCCGCAGAGTCCTGCTCGGGAGAATGCACCGGAAGGAACTCCGCAACATCATTCAGCATAGAACCCGGAGAATCTTCCATGCCGGGGTAAGGCAACCCGTTCCCATACATACCAATAAAGTAGAGCTTGCCCGGCTTCAACGTACCCGCAGGAATCTTCAGCTCCGCACTGAAATAGTTATTGCGGAACCACCTGGTGTTAACCCCGTAGTACGTGTAGTCATCCCGCTGAGTGAACACAGGCTCACCCACCATCTTTCCCGTTGCAGGGTCAGCCTCATAGATAGCGATGACCGGCCAATCATTACCAACCATTTCACTAGCCTGGGAGAGGATATGGCGTCCCTCAACCCGCAGCGTCGTATCCTTCCACGGGTTATCGATAGCGGACTGACTGAAGGTGTAGGTTCCACGGGTCGGCTGCGCTTCCTGAACCACATCAATATGGGCGCGGGCATACAAACGGTTCGACCTACTCGAAGGTTCCGGCTCAGTTTCATCCGACGGGTAGTACGTCATCACCACATCGAAGAGCTCACCGTCGGCAGCCTCAACGTACTGCGGGGGAACCTTAAACGTGTAGGTGAGGCTACCGTCCGGGTTCTCCCGCACCTGATGCACCAAATCCTTGAGCATTCCGCCGTACTCGTCGAGAGGCTCATAACTATTGTGCTCCGCATACACGTACACCGACCCGCGCTGCACCAGAGCCAGCTCGTAGAAAGTGTACTTCTTACGGAACTCGGGGCTCAACGGGGAAGTCGTCACCGACACCGTACCGCCCTGAGAAATATTGAGGGTTCCCGAAGTCACCTTCAACTCAACATTCCCCGGGTTCTCCGAATCAACAGCATCAGCGGCAAGAGGCGCCATCGGAAGCTGCGCGCTCACCGTGAACTTATGGCTACCGTACGAATACTGAGAGTCCGAGAACACCACACGCACTTCAGCCATCGAACCGCGAGAAGAAGGCCTATTGTAGGAATCACCATGAGCCTTATACTCAACCTCCACGGTCAGAGTGCCGTCAGCATTGCGGGTTACCAGCTCGTCACGCTTATAGTATTGACCCGCTACATCATTCCTCGCAAAATATCCCTGCTCACCAGAGGTAGCGTTATAAATCGACACAGAGTCAATGTAGTACCCCAGGTCAACCTCGGGTGAAATATTAGAAATAGTCACCTTATAGACGCGGTCCTGACCGGGATCAAAATCCTGCGCAGCAACAGATACCTTCGGCAGGGTATTCCTGAACGAATTATCCTGATACGCCATGCGCGCAGGGTTATTGCCCACCGGAACGAAGGGGAACTTACGCGTCAGCTTATTCCACCCGTGGGTTTCTACACCGGAAACACCCAGGGAATATCCCTTACCGGACTTCAAGACTCCCGCAGGGATAGTGACCTTCTTCTGGAAATAGCCGTTAGGAATCAGGCCCTTGAAAATGCGCTGATTCTCTTCCGTATCCGGTGCCTTCAGCTCACCAAGCGAAGCCACATTATCGTTCGTGACCTTTCCCTGCTCATCATGCTCGGATAGGGTGAACTTCACGGAGCTGACATCCTGAAAACCGGTACCCGTCAGCGTCACCTCAATCGGCTGACCGGAAGCAATCTGCTCCTCAGAAATAGCCGAAACATCATAGGTGATGGAGGGGAGCTGCGCCTTCGGGAGGTTGAACTCCACCGGCAGCGCCGTACGGACGCGATCCTCAGTATTCCACGCATAGGGGTGCGCCTCATCTACGGGGCGGTAGGTGAGAATAACCTCGTACTCCAGGTTTGCCGGCAGGCTATTCGCCGGAACCGTCAGGTCAGCGCTGAAACTGCCGTCAGCAGCCGGTTTCGGGGCGTCAAAGACAAGGCCGCGGTGATCAAGCTTCTGGTAGGGGTTAGCGTAGGTCGAAGAGCCCTTCGGGGCAATCGTGAGGCTACGCAGCTCATGATGCGCCAAGAACTCGGGGCTCAGCCCGGTACCCTCCACGTGCACGGTACCGCCGTGAAGAATGTCGAGGGAGCCGCTGGACACGCGCAGGGTCGGCAGGGAAGCATCCTGCTTAGCACCCTGCACGGGAGTGTTCTGCGCAGGTTCGTTCTGCGCAGGTTTGTTCTGGGCAGGCGCGTTCTGGGCGGGTGTTTCTTGAGGCGCCGCCAGCGCCGCCGGAGTGATACCTGCAAGCGGGCTCAAACCCAGCAACAGGGAAAGGCTGAGCGCGCGGGCGCTCGCCGGGTGGCGCGGGGTATCAGAATGGTGTGGGGCACCTCGTGGGGCGAAGAATGAAGACATCATAATCCCATCTACAAAATTTATACGGTGATTGAAGTGAGTGAGTAGATGAAGTGAGTGAAGAAGTTGAGCGGATAGATTCTGAAAAGCCAGGCTAGGGGAGACCCGTAAAGCCTGGTGTCAGGCAAGAGAGAACGCTGGTGAGAGGGCAACCGAGGCGGCACCGGCGGGCTGAAAAGCCGAACTACGTCGAGCATCCCAGCCCACCGGTTACCCCCTCACCGCGACCGGGCGTTACCTGAGGTGGCTGCCTCCGTGCTCCATACGGTATAGCATCACAGCCACCTGACGGTACGACATCTTGAAGCCCTCAAAGCTCTCATAGAAGTAACCTTGATCAGGCATGTAACCCCAGATACGTCGCTCAATAGCCCAACGAGACTCACGTGAAAAAGCAGTCTCCGGGCTGATCCAGAGCCGCCAATGAGAGCTATACGGGAAATGCGTCTGTTTCTTCGGGGTAGAGTCCGGTAGCGAAGGAGACGTCGGCAAGCTTGGCGACACCTCCCCCTGGGATCGCTGATACCTGTAGAGGAACGCAGCCGTGGAACGGTCCGAAAGCGGCTCATTCGGGTGGAAGCGACCATCAACCCAACCGAACGTAATACCCCGCTGACGAGCCCAAATAATCGCGGTATAGTCAGGGTCATCCGGCGTAATATCCGTGTAAGGGCTGACTGCAGGAAGCTCAACCTGCGGCGCGCCCGCTAACCGATACAGTGCCACCGTCACAGAACGGCGGTTCACTGATTCCCAATCGCGATCAGTGGGGTAGCCTGGCAGAATTTGACGGTTCACAATCCATTTCCTGGCAGCCTCCATTTCCCGTTCCTGACTGATATCCAAGTCCAGGTCTTTGGAAGCAACCTGCTCAACCGAATCGACAGTGTCACCCTGATTTGGGGTTACCTTCTCCACAAAGAGCCTATAGGCCACCTCAAAATTCAGGGCATAGCCGGGAAGAGAAAGCGTCTGCGCCGTACGACCCTTCTGAATGCTCTCGGCAGGAATCACTTTCTCCCAAGACTTCTGCCCGGTCGGACGGCCATGATCATCAATCGGCTGCAAGGAGAAACGGTAGTAGCCCTTGGTCAGCGGCGGCAGACCCAAAACAGTCACCTTCAAAGTATTATTCTCGCGATAAGGGCTCATCTTATCTCCCGAGACGTAGATGCTGGTGGGAGCTGCATCTTGCTCCGGGGTACCTACCGGGATGAAATCTGCCACATCGGTCATCCATGCACCAGGGTATTCCTCGGAACCCGGGCCAGGATAACCACCGCCGTAGAAACCAATCCTGTACAGCCTGCCCGCTTTGAGAGTACCCCCGGGAATCGTGATAGCCGTACTGAAATGGTCGTTCAAGAAACTATCACAGTACTGATTGCACCTGGTGTAATTCAGATTCTGCATAAACACAGGCGAACCAATACCCTGCCCGGTCACCGGATCAACCTCATAGAGGGTCAGGACCGCCGGGCCTTCAGGACCCCAAAAGGTGCTTTTCGAGAGGATATGGAAACCCTCAACCGTCAGGGTTGTATCCTCTTCCGGGTGCTCGATAGAAGATGAACTGAAAAGGTAGGTGGTCTTCGTAGGTTTAGCGTCCTGCACCACATCGGTAGGAGTGCGGACTACCCGGCGATTCGACCACGTCAACGGATCCGGCGCATACTCATTCGACGGGTAATACGTCAGTACCGTATCGAAGAGAGTCCCCTCTTTAGCCTCAACAATATGGGCGGGAACAACGAGCGTGAAAGTGAGGCTGCCATCCGGGTTCTCTCGCACATTACCCTGCTGCTTGAGGTCCTCGACCATCCCACCGTACTGAGTGAGGGGAACATAATTATGATGCCCGACATGGACGTACGTGGAACCACGTTCCACCAACGCGAGCTCGTGGAACGTGTACTTCTGCCTAAACTCGGCGCTCAACGGAGAGGTTGTCACCGACACGATACCGCCCTGAGAAATGTTGAGGGGGCCTGTCGTGACCTTCAAATCAATGTTCTCCAGCTCAGAGGCGGGATCGCCACCCTGCACTTGAGGCATCTGACGGGCCGGTGTTTCTTGAGTAGTTGCCTGCTGCGTGTTCACAGGGGAGGCGGGCGCCGGCTGGGCCGCCACCGGCGTCAAAGCCAACAGCGGAGACACGCCCAACAGCTGAGTCAAACCCAACGCCAGGGAAGCGCCCGCAACTTTTCGGCGTGCGCCACGGGCAGGCTTAAAGAATGAGGACATCATTATCCAATCTGAATTTTCTGCATGAATGAGGGTGAATGAGAAAAGAAGTTGAGAGGATCAATGAGTGACAGTCCACCGCGCTGAGCCTACGCCAAATCCACATCGTGGAGGACCCGTAGCGGCGGCATGCTGAAGTGCAATTTCAGCCTACCAACCCGCGTCTTAGACATTCAATGAAAACACGAGAAAAACATTCCAATAAGAGTTATAAGACAAAAAATTCGAAAATTACGCCCCCGGTTTTATACAAAGCCCGACCCCCAAAAAGACCACACAATAGAGAGACAAAAATGGAAGCATCACCAGCACTAAAAACCGCACCCAGCAGCGCCTGCACCAGAAAACGGGCACACGAAAAAAAGGGGCATACAAAAAGGGGCGGTGAGAGAAAAACTCTCGCCGCCCCTTCTATAGGCCATAGGCCACTATCTTCAGCTGCTGTTCTCAGAGATCAACCCAAGCTAAAACATGTAGGTTAACCGCCCGGTTCACGGCACCTGCCAAATCTTAAGCATCGATATAAGGGCTACTGGGGATGTCAATCATGTCCAGCATTGACAGGACACGAGCCAGCTCCTCGCGGGTAGCAATCTTGGTCGGACGGAAATCCTTGCTCTTATTGTGAAAGCTCGTATCAATATTCACCGACGAGTGCAGCCACACCGACTCGGTGTAGAACGGGGCACCCGGCTTCATGTCCTGCGGGGTAGTGGGACGGAACCACGAAGGACGACGGCCGGGGGTAAGCATAAAGTAACGGTAGAAGAACGCTGCCATCGTAGCGCGGCTAGCCACCGCCTCCGGGTGCATCTTACCGTCAGACCAACCCGAGGTCAGACCATTCTGGTATGCCCAAATGTATGCCGAGTAACGCTCATCCTTCGGGGACACATCCGGGAACGGGGAACGCGCCGGAAGCTTAACCTTCGGCGAGCGGGCGCCTCGGTAGATTGCATCCATCAGATCGCTGCGGGTCACCGCACGCTTAGGGTAGAAGCAACGTTCCTTATCGAGCAGCAAAACCTTTGCCTTACATGACCTGTAGATATCGGGAGCGTACTCGCCATCCATATCAATATCCACAATGAAAGGTGCCCACGCAAACTCAGTGTTAATCGTCGGGCGAACCTCAATAGTACGCAGGATGGTGTACTGCTCACGGCGCGGACGAAGAGACAAGCGAATCCCGTAGTCCGCCTTCGGGCCACCAGTGACCTCGCGAGAAATGACGTGGTGCCTCACGTAGGGGTCATTCTCGATGCGCTTCTTCGGCTCAAGAGCGAAGAAGTAGAACTGCGTGAAGCCCTTCTCCTTGGTGTAGTAGCCAGCCTCAATGTATGGGGTGTACAGGCCAGTATCAAGCACAGCCTGCAGGCCTGTAATCTCGTAGCTGAGGTTGAAGCCGCTAATATCAAACGACGCCTCGGTAATCTTGAACGTCAGCGGGGTGGTCATAACGTCCAAGGTGGCAGCCTGGGCGCTCTGCTCGCCGGCATGGTGCGCACCCAAAGCGCCAGCGACTGTTAGTGCTGCCGCACCCTTAAAAAGGGCGCGACGAGAGGAAAAAGTAGACATATCATTGTCCCATCGATGTGTTTCTGAGTGGTTACTTCTACGCTAGCAAACCAATAACCATTGGTTAAGCCTCTAGTCGTTTGCTATGCGTACGCGGCGTGACGTGTTTCCATGTGTGCTGAGTTGAGAATGTGAATGCTAGTGAGTGATGTACCCGCCACCAATGGCGAGACGTTTAATACTATAAGCACTTCTGTGCACAAAAAGAAGGCGGATAGATAGACACTACCCGTCTTCTGCCCCGCAAAAACCTACCCGCTTAATGTGGGGAAATGTGGTTTTACAGGGGGAAATACAGACTTAAGCCCCTAGAAAAATAGTTAAAAAATTTTCAATATGATGCAAAAAATAGGCGAAAACAAATAGTTGGGCGACCTACTGCTCATGTACCAGCAACGTCAAAACGCCTGCCTTACGCGCCGTCGGCAGGGTGCACTCCACCGACCAGTCCGCGCTGATCGCCTCCAAAAATTCGGCAATACCAGCCGTAGAACCATCAATAGGACGAGCCGCCAAACCCGACTGAATCAGGTAGCGCGCAAACAAGCCACGATAATGCTTCGCCATATGCGAGACGACCTTACGCGACCCATCAGCCGCCACACGCTCCACGCGAACCGCCAGAGTCTGCGACGGGGGAGTCACCCACGACTTCGCGTACGCTGCAGAGCGGCAATCCAGAATCAGCTGGTCCTTCGCGGTTGCCTCCAGTGCGGTACCCAACGCACCCTTCCAGAAGGAGGCGAGCGCACCAATTGAACCCAGCTTCACGCCCATGGACAGGCGGTAGGCGGGAATCGCGTCCTCGGGGCGCAGAATACCCCACAGCGCCGAAGAAATCAGCAGCGACCAGTGCGCGGCATCGCGTTCGGCGGGGGAGAAGCTCGCATAATCCAGTGCCTCGAACAGCACGCCAGTGTAGGTGCGGATCGCGGGCTGCGCCGGTTCGGTCAGCAGGCGCGTATTGCGATCCACTTCTGCTTCGAGGGACGTGCCCACCTTGAGCTCTGCAAGGGCGTCGGGACCCGAGCTGACAGTCGCCAGCTCCTCCAGGACGCTCTCACGCTCAGCGGTCAGTTCGGGGAACGAGAGGTCAGCAAAGCATACGGGCGCGTTGCCTGCGGGGGCGGGGGTTTTACCTTCGGAGGGGGGAAGAAGAATCAGCATCTCTCCAGTGTACCCGTGAGACGCCGGGTAGCTACGAGGCGCGGGGTAGTTGCGAGACGATAGCGCGCCCGCGAGGCCGCTAGTGCGCCTCCGTGTACCCCTAAAGCACCCGCGAGACGAACCCGGAAAATAGCCGCCGCCAGGGGTATGCGTATAATGGGTGAGGTGAAACGGGCCGTCCGGGCAATCGCGAGGCACACGTGCTTCGAGGAAAGTCCGGGCTCCACAGCACAGGATGGTGGATAACATCCACTCGGGGTAACCCGCAGGCCAGTGCCACAGAAAGTAAACCGCCGCGGTTCGCCGCGGTAAGGGTGAAAGGGTGGTGTAAGAGACCACCAGCGGGCGCGGTGACGTGCCCGGCTAGGTAAACCCCATTCGGAGCAAGGTCAAACAGAATACGCCATGGTAGGGTAGTGCGCCCGATCCCCGTCAGCTTCCTTTACGGAGGTGGGGTGCGTATTCGGGTAGGCTGCTTGAGACGTGCGGCAACGTACGTTCTAGATAGATGATTGCCTCGAAACGCCCCTTCGGGCGGCGTTTTAGACAGAACCCGGCTCATAGGATGACCCGTTTCACGCTACCGTTGGCTGATGGAAAACATCATCAGTTGATGGGAAAACGAAGACCGCGAATGCGCTTGAGAGTGCATTCGCGGTCTTCGTTTATGCTCTGTCTAAGAGTCCTCTACTGAAAAGCTGGAGAGGCTCTGATTGGGTGAGTCAGCGATTAGTGGCCGAACGGATCCGGATCCACGCCGGGCATCCACGAGTTACCGTCGACGGTCCAGCCTTCCTTCTTCACGACCTTCTTCATCTTGCCGGTCCACTTCTTGTTCAGACGGTTCACGTACAGCTTGCCGTCCAGGTGGTCAGTTTCGTGCTGCATGCAGCGTGCGAACCAGCCGGTCGCCTCAAAGTGGACGGGGTTGCCGTGCTCGTCAAGACCGTTCACGGTCACCCACTCGGCGCGCTTGAGGGGGAAGCCGTAACCGGGGAAGGACAGGCAGCCCTCTTCCTCCTCGTACGGGTCCGGGTCAGCGGTAGAAATCTTGCCCAGGGTCAGTACCGGGTTGATGATGCAGCCGCGCGGGGGAACGCCGTCCTCATTCTCCATCTTGTAGGTGAAGATGCGCAGGCCCACACCAATCTGCGGTGCCGCCAGGCCCACACCGTTGGATGCGTCCATGGTCTCGTACATGTCAGCCACGAGCTCCTTGAGCTCATCATTAAACTCGGTGACGGGTGCCGCGGGGCGGTGCAGAACGGGGTTGCCGTGAATAACGATGGGGCGAATAGCCACGGAATTATCCTTTGCTTGTGTTGAACGGGAACTGTTGAGTGGGAACTTGCCGGGTGCCCCTGTCGCATGAGGATGCGGGGCATGCCCTGTTTCCGCTCGCTGGTTTAAAGTGCGGGTGTAAAAGCTCTGTTCCGGTAAACCGTGTGCGGGGCAACCGAACAGGGGATAACGCGAACAGAGGGTAAAGCGAAAGGGCCGTTACGGATAACCATAACGACCCTTTCCATCGGGGTGATCGACGGGGGTTGAACCCGCGACCTCCTGGACCACAACCAGGCGCTCTGCCAACTGAGCTACGACCACCATGTGCTTCGCTTGGTTTCCCTTGCGATATGCAACGGATACTACTGTACAGGAGATTCAGAAACCTGCCAAGTTGAAAAGCCGTGATGCTCGTTACATGCTGTGCTTACGCCTCGGACGCCTCTGCCGCCTCAGAAGCGGATGCCTCAGCCTCGCGCTCAGCCGACTCGCGTGCGGCACGCTCCGCCTCCACCTCACGCGCAATCTGCGCCGAAGCAATTGCATCCGGGCCCTGCGGCACAAAAATGGCGCGGCGGTAATACTTCAACTCATCAATCGAATCCTTGATATCGCCCAGCGCGCGGTGGTTACCGGTCTTCGCCGGGGCACTATGACGAGCCGCCGGATACCAGCGCGACGCCAGCTCCTTAATGGTGGACACGTCAATCACGCGGTAGTGAAGGTGCGCCATGACCTCTGGCATGTAACGCTCCAAGAAGCGCTTATCCATGCCCACCGAGTTGCCGCCCAGCTGCGCCTTGCCCGCCACCGGAACATACTTCTTGATGTAACGAAGCACCTGCTCCTGCGCGTAATCCATCGACACACCGTGCTCAATATCGGGCAGCAGACCCGACGCCTCATGCATCGAACGCACAAAATCATTCATGTTCTCCAGCGCACCGGCAGGAGACTCATCACCGGGCTTAATGACGAACTCAACGCCAGAACCCAGAATGTTCAAATCGGCATCCGTGACCAGGACGCCCACCTCGACGAGAGCGTCGTTCTCCACGTCCAGGCCGGTCATCTCGCAGTCAATCCATACAATACGTTCACTAGAAATACTCACCCTCCCACTCTACCCCCAAACGCCGCCGACACGGCGGACAGCACGTCACAAAAGGGTGCAAGACGGCACAGGCGGATGCGCAAACGGCGGTAGCGGGGGGAGAACTGCGCCACTCTGCGCGCCCTTGAGGTGTGTCCACAAGCGCTTTCGTAACAGTGATTCTCACAAGTGCGTCCAAGGGCTCCGGTATGATAAAAGCCAGAACGACGATGCAGACAGAAAGGGAGTTATGCGCGCACCAACAGAGCTAGCACACCGGCTCACCACCCCCGGTGCACACGACGCACCTCTCTCACCCAAACTCTTGGACTACGTCAATAATCACCGTCTGCGCACGGTAATTATTGGCACCATCGGCTCTATCATGGTCACCCTCGGCTCCTACGCCGTCGGCTGGCTCGCCGACAGCTCCAGCTTCTGGCGCTACGACATTATCCGCGCCATCCGATTCGAAGCCGCATGGGTCATCACCGGCATTATTATGCTCGCCCTCGGCGCCATGATTATGTGCCGCGAATGGTTGCGCATCTACCAGAAAATGGGCGACTGGAACGAACCCAACACCATGCGTTGGATGATTGCCGTCATCACCAGCTGGTCCCTGCCGCAGGTCTTCGCCTTCACCATCTACAGCCGCGACATGTTCTCCTACTACGGTCAGGGCATGGTCATGGCGCACGGCCTCAACCCGTACAAGCACGGTGTCTCCGAAATCTCGAACTTCATGCAGAACGGTGCGGACCCCATGTGGGCGGAATCCCCGCCCCCGTACGGACCGGTCTCCCTCAAGCTCGAAGAGTGGATTGTGCGCCTGGCGGGGGAGAACATCGACCTCTCCCTCTTCTACTTCCGCCTGCTCTCCGTGCTCGCGGTCATCGGCATCCTCTTCTACGTAGCAAAACTTGCCAAGGCACACGGCTTCAACCAGGTCCGCGCTCTCTGGCAGATCGGCCCGAACCCTCTGTTCATCGCATCGTTCATCGCCAGCGGCCACAACGACTCGCTCATGACCATGTTCATGCTCGGTGGCCTCTACTACGCTAAGCGCTACCGCGACACCTGGTGGGGTGGCCCGCTCGGTGTGACCTTCGTAGCCCTCGGCGTTGCCGTCAAGCCGCTCGCCCTCGTGGTGCTGCCCTTCGTGGGTCTGCTCTGGGCGGGTAAGAACGCCTCCTGGCCGCGCAAGTTCATCTTCTGGGCACTCTCCGGCGTGCTACTGCTCGCCGAAATGGCGCTCATGGGCTGGGCGACCGGACTGGAATTCGGCTGGATTAAGGCACTGTCCACCACCGGCGGCCAGTACATCTGGTACACCCCCTTCGGTCTGCTCATCGGCGCCGCCTCCCTATTCGTTCAAGGCGACGCATTCGAGGTCATCCGCAAGCTCATCGAAACCGTCGGCAAGGGCATCGGCATGCTTGGCGCCGTGGCAATGGCATTCGTCGGACGCGACCGCAACATCGTGCGCCACGCCGGCCTCGCGATCCTGTTCATGCTCCTGTGCAGCCCCATGATTCAGCCCTGGTACCTGCTCTGGGCAATCCCGATGCTCGCCGCAACCGGTCTGCGCTCGCACTTCCAGCTCATGTGGTACTTCATCACCACGCTGTTCTTCATGGCGTACGGTGTGAGCGACCAGCTGAACGTGTCGCCCTACCTGCGCGATTTCAACCAGGACATGGGCCGACTCATCGCGACCGTCATCTGCCTGGGCTACATCATCTACCTGGTCGCCCTCGACCCGGCAACCCGCCGCCTGGTGTACGTGAGCCTGCACCCCACGCAGATTCGCCGCACCACCATCCGCCTGTGGTGGCAGCTGTTCCCCGGCGCATCAAGCCGCCGTGCACGCCGCCGCGAGGTGAAGAAGGCAGAACGGGAAGCCGCCAAGGTAGGTTCCTAGCGCGAACTCCTAGTTCGCCAGCCTGGCTTAGCTCAGTGGAACAGCCCCGCGTGAGATGCGCTGTGCATGAGAAGCATAAATTCTCATGTACCCTAGAGGAAGGCCTCAGTAGCTCAGAGGATAGAGCAGGAGCCTTCTAATCTCTTGGTCGGGGGTTCGATTCCCTCCTGGGGCGCCACATGCAAAAACCGCCCCGCACCCTAAACTCAGGGTGCGGGGCGGTTTTCTTTATGCTTTTTGCGTGCGTGCCGGGAAGCTACTTCTTGGTCGGGGCTACTTCTTAGTGGGGTTCGTGTCCTTGCAAGAGTTGAGGACGCGCTCCATAACCTTCTTCTCGTCCGCGGTCACCCACAGTTTGTACTTCGCCTTCACGTGCACCTGGCGTGCCACGTAGGTGCAGCGGTAGGCGGTGTTGCTCGGCAGCCAGTCGGCGGCGTCCGCATCGGACTTCTGCTGGTTCGCCGGGCCGTCTGCAGCGAGCAGGTTCTCCGGGTCGTTCGCCAGCTGGCGGCGTTGCTCTGCGGTCAGATCCTGCGCGCCGGTCTGCCATGCGTTCGAAAGAGCCACCACGTGGTCAATCTGCACAGCCGAGGAGGTCTTCTTACCGCGCTTGAACTCGATGGTCTTGCCGGTGTACGGGTCAGCTAGAGTGCCGGTGATGACGGTGCAAGCGTGGGTCCTCACCTTGAAACGAACATTGGTCAGATCGCGGCGCAGAATGTCGTCGCGGGTGTTGCACTTGTTGCCGTCAACGTCATCCCAGGCGGGACCGAACTGATCACGAGAGTAGCCAACCTTCGACGCGCGTTCCTTCACTTGCAGGGACGCCAGCTCGCTCTTCGCGGTCGCCAGATCCGGTGCGAGCGCGGTCGCGGGATCAACCGCCTTGTACGGGTTCTTGACCTCGGCGAGGGTTTCGGTCTGAACGTTGGTCTCTTCATCCTCGGTGGCGGAGGTCGTCTTATCCGAACCGAGCAGCCCGTCCACACCGTTCTTACTCACATAGACCAGACCAATAATCAGCACGATCACGGTGAACAGGGCGAGCAGACCGTAAATGAGGCGCTTCTTCTGCGGGTCCATCGAATCGGGCAGCTTGGGTAGGTTGCGCTGCAGCTGCTGAAGTTCCTGCAGGGAGGGCAGGTTGTTGTTCGCGGGCTTTTTGCTCACGGGTTCTCCAAGGCGGGTAGACGGGATGCGGCTGAGTGCACCGCATCATCAAGGATAGAGCGCGAGGGGCTGAAATAGTTAACTTGAGGGCAAAAATAGCCGCCCCGACGCTGAGATACCTATCACGATGATACCTATCACGATGTCGAATGGGGCATAGCCGTCATATTTCTGCAGGGAATGCGTTGCCCGCAGGCGATTTTTGAAAAAACGGGGTGAAAAGTTCAAAAACTCTATCCACAGGCGGTGCCCAAAACCGCAAAACGCGAGGTTATCCACAGAACCGGTAACCACCGGGTGCAGGAGCGGGTCAGCGCTGGCAAGGTGAAGGAACCCACCCACTAGTTTCTAAGGAGAAACCATGAGCGACACCATCCTGATCCGCGGATTCACCGCCTCCGACCCGGCACTGAGCACCCTGCCCAACGGGGTGCCCGTCGTGAACTTTCGCCTCGCCAGTACCCCGCGCTGGCAGGACGCCACCGGCACCTGGAAAGAAGGCACCACCAACTGGTACACCGTGAAAGCCTACCGCCGCCTCGCCCAGAACATTGCCACCTCCATTGAGAAGGGGCAGCCGCTGGTCGTGAGTGGCCGCCAGCGCATTAGCCGCTGGAACCGCGAAGATGGCACGCAGGGCACTACCGTAGAGGTGGATGCCCTCGGCATCGGTCACGACCTGAACTACGGCACGAGTACCTTTGCCCGCACCGTGGAGAAGCGCACGGTCAACGAAGGCTCCCTGCCGGGTGCGCCTCAGCAGGGTATGCCGGGTGCGCCTCAGCAGGGTATGCCGGGTGCGCCGTTGCAGGAGGTACCTCAGTACACGCAGCAGTATGCTCCTTCGCCTGCACCCCAGCAGAACGCGGAGGCACCGGGCGTGACCGCTCAGGGTACTCCGGCGCAGAACGGCGCATCCCAGGGCGGGGGAGCACAGAGTGACGAACCCCCCTTCTAAAAGTGCTCCCCGGATGCTTGCATAAACGCGGGTGCATTGGGATAATGGAGCATTGTGTTGACATCGGGCACGCCCCTGCCGCAGGGGGAAGAGCGACCAACGATGTCAACCTTCGGGCACCAATCCTGTCCGAAGCATAAAGTTTTCTGTCCCGCAGTGGGGCAGAGCAATCTGAGTCTATTTGACCTGCGGCAGATGACTCTGGAGATCTACAACTATGCAGACTCTTGACTTCCTCGACAAGAAGTCCCTCCGTGACGACGTCCCCGCATTCGGCCCCGGTGACACCCTGAACGTTCACGTTAAGATCGTTGAAGGTAAGAACCACCGTATCCAGGTCTTCAAGGGCTTCGTCGTTGGCCGCCAGGGTGCAGGCGTTCGCGAGACCTTCACCGTCCGCAAGGTTTCCTTCGGCGTTGGTGTTGAGCGTACCTTCCCCGTTCACTCTCCCTCCATCGAGAAGATCGAGGTTGTGACCCGCGGTGACGTCCGTCGTGCAAAGCTGTACTACATGCGCGACCGCCACGGTAAGGCTGCTCGTATCCGCGAGAAGCGCGAGTTCTAATCTTTATAGATACAGAATTCTGTTGCAAACCGCTCCCCAACCGCATTCCGCGGGAGAGGAGCGGTTTTTGCATATTCTGAGACCCCGCTTTCTGAGAACCTTGCCGCTCTCAGAAAATAAAAGCCCAAGAGCGCAAACACTCTCGATACAATAGCTAGGTACCGTTTCACTCGAGCTAGGTATCTCTCAAACGAAAGGCTCACTCCAGCATGGCAGACGACAAGAACACTGCGAACACCAGCCCCTTCCCTGAGGGATACCAGCCTCAAAGCCGCCGCGAGCGCCGCGAAATGGAAGAATACTTTGCGCGCCTCGCCGCTGAAAAGGCTGCGGCAGAGAAGACGGCTACCGAGCAGAATGCCGCAGCGAAGAATGCCGAGCGCGAAGAAACCACCGATGAGGAGAGCGCCGTAGACGTGGAAACCACCAAGGACTTCTCCGAAATGACCCCCAAGGAACGCCGCAAGGCAAAGCGCGCCGAACAGGCGGAGCTGACCTACTCCCAGGCGCAGGAAGAAGGCCGCCTCGGCGAATGGCTCTGGGTACAGGCACGTGAGGGCGGCACCGTCATCCTCTACGCGCTGGTCATCGCATTCCTGGTCAAGACCTTCCTGCTGCGCGGCTTCTACATTCCCTCCGGCTCCATGGAGCAGACCCTGCAGGTCAACGACCGCGTGTTCATTAACGTGGCGGGCTCCTACTTTAGCGAGCCCAAGCGCGGCGACGTCATCGTCTTCAAGGATTCTCAGGGCTGGATTCCCTCCACCCAGAAGACCAGCAGCCCGCTCAAGGACGCCCTGTCCTTCGCGGGTATTCTGCCGGATACCTCCTCGAACTTCCTGGTCAAGCGCGTTATCGGTACCCCCGGTGACGTGGTCGAAAGCGACGGCAACGGCAAGATCAAGGTCAACGGCGTAGAAATCACCGAACCGTACCTGTACCCCGGCAACCCGCCCTCGGAGATGCCCTTCAAGGTGACCGTGCCCGCCGGCAAGTACTTCGTGATGGGCGACCACCGCAGCAACTCCGCCGACTCCCGCTACCACATTAGCGACGGCACCGCGTTCATCTCCAAGGACGACGTGCAGGGTAACGTGTTCGTGGTGGCGTGGCCGCTGAACCACTTCGGTCTGCTGCAGGATCAGAGCTCGGTGTTCTCCTCGGTTCCCGAGCCGACCTCCACCCCGAGCGAGTAAGCGAGCTTGGGAATGATGGTGAGCGCTCAGAAGAGCGCAACGAAACCCGCTCAAGCTAAGCCCGTGAAAGCAACCCCGCCCGCCGCCGACCTCGAGTACGAGCAGCAGCTCTTCGCCTCCGGCGCCCGCACGGTTGCCGGAATCGACGAGGTGGGCCGCGGCTCCATGGCGGGCCCGGTCACCGTGGGCGTCGCAATCCTCACCCCGGACGCCACCCTCGAAGTGGGCGGGCTGATCGACTCCAAGGCGCTCTCACCGGCACGCCGCGAATCCATGGTTCCCGAAATCCGCCAGTGGTGCGCCGTGGCGGTCGGGCACGTGGAACCGGCAGACATTGACCGGCTCGGCATGACCCTCTCGCTGAGGCTTGCCGCCCAGCGTGCGCTCGCAGAGCTGGCGCGCCGCGGATACCGTGCCGACGCCGCCCTGCTGGACGGTAAGCACGACTGGTTCACCCCTCCGCAGGAAGACCTGTTCAGTGCGCTGGCACCGGACCCGGCGCAGGCACACTACAACGCACTGCTCGCCCAGGCTTGGGAAGGCGCAGGCGACCCCGCGCAGATGCCGGTGACCATGGTCATTAAGGGCGACTACAAGTGCGCCTCCATTGCCGCAGCATCGGTGGTAGCGAAGGTAGAACGTGATGAGCTGATGGTCCAGCTGGATACCCGCTATCCGGGGTACGGTTGGGCAAAGAACAAAGGCTACGGATCCGCCGCTCACCGCGAGGCGATTAGCGTGCAGGGCCCCAGCCTGCAGCATCGACTGTCATGGTCGCTTCCGGCGACCGCCGAGCAGATTGAGGCCGCCGCGGCACAGCGCGGCTAGGGCGCGTGGCACTCCTGAAAACCGCGCCTCGGAAGCTGGCGAAAACCTAACGTGCCACCGCTGAATCAGTACTAACCAGGAAAGGAAGAGCAGTGAGCGCAGAAGACCTCGAAAACTACGAGACCGACGCCCAAATGGCGCTCTACCGCGAATACAAAGACGTCATGTCGCTCTTTAGCTACGCGGTAGAAACCGACCGACGCTTCTACCTGGCAAACCAGGTGGACGTCACCCCGCACGTGCAGGACGGCACCCTCTACTTTGAGGTGAGCATGAGCGACGTGTGGGTGTGGGATGTATTCCGCTCCAACCGCTTTGTGAAGAAGGTGCACGCCTACTCGGTACGTGACGTGAACGTGGAGGAGCGCCTGCCCAACCAGGAGTTCACCGTGCCGGAAATGCCGGACTTTAACACCTAGCTCACGCCTGATTCACCGCATTGCCGGGGGAAGCAGGCGGCTGCTGAGCTACCGGGCGGCAGCGCTGGGTGATGAAACCGCGTGATGAAACTGCGTGATAAACCAGCACGAATATGACGCGGCGAATCGGCACTCGAGCGGTGTTTTTGAAAAATATGCCCCAAAATTTCAAATAAATGGCTGTGGATAACCTCTAATTCCTTCTGAGAACCGAGGTTATCCACAGTTTTTCGTTAACCGCGTTCAGGCACGCGCGCGGCGGGCACAGTAGAAACACTACCGCTATCTACCTGGGGAGAGACCCATGACAACAGCCCGAATAACAGCCCGCGCCGCAACCCGAAGCGCACCCAACAGACCCCTGCTCCGCAGAACCTCGCCCCGCGCCCACAGCGTCGGTAGGTGGGGCGAGGAGCTGACCGCCCGCATCCTGGAGACGAACGGCTACCGGATTCTGGAGAGGAATTGGCGACCGCCCGCTGGACTGGAACACGAACAGATTCGCGGGGAGCTCGACCTGATCGCCATTGACCCCGAGGACGAACTGGTTTTCGTTGAGGTCAAGACCCGCAGCAGCGAAGACTTTGGGCACCCGTTCGCGTCCATTGACCGTGATAAGGCGCGCCGCACGCGCTCGCTGGCGATTCTCTGGTGCAGGCTGCGCGAGAACCTGGATTTTCCACGCTTTCGCATCGACGCAATTGCGGTGACCGGAACTTGCGAAACCTTTACCTTCGAGCATCTGAAGGCGGTGGCGTAATGGGATTCGCACGCACCTATTCCGTGGCGCTCGTGGGCTTGCGCGGGCACATTGTTGACGTTGAGGCTGACATCTCACAGGGCCTGCCCGGCTTCGTGCTGCTGGGTCTGCCTGACACCGCCCTCAACGAGTCGAAAGAGCGTGTGCGCTCCGCAGCGAAGAACACCGGCATCACCCTCACTCAGCACCGGCTTACGGTGAACCTGACCCCGGCGACCCTGCCCAAGCGCGGCTCGGCGTTCGATCTAGCCATTGTGGTTGCGGCGCTGCAGGCGGAGAAGAAACTGCACCCCAGCGGCGATAGCGTCTTCCTGGGTGAGCTGGGCCTGGACGGAACGCTACGCCCCGTGCCGGGCATCCTGCCGGCAGTTAAAGCCGCCGTGGACGCCGGACACCACCGCGTGATTGTGCCCGCCGAAAACGCTGAGGAGGCGGCGCTCATTCCCGGCGCGCAGGTGAGCGGTTTCCGCTGCCTGGCTGAGGTTTTTGCCGCGCTCGGCGCGGAGAGTCAGAAGCTGACCTACCCGCCCGCCCCGCAGACGGAGGCGAGCGCACCGGTAGCGAAACCGACTGAAATTCCCTCCGATATGAGCGATGTTGCCGGTCAGTCACAGGGCCGTTTCGCCCTGGAAATTGCAGCTGCCGGCGGCCACCATATGCTGCTGACAGGCCCGCCCGGCTCGGGTAAAACCATGCTGGCGGAGCGCCTGCCGAGCATCCTGCCGACCCTCGATAATGATGCCGCGATGGAAGTGACCGCTATTCGTTCCCTCTGCTCGGCGGGGGAGCACCTGAGCGAGCTGGTGCGTCAGCCGCCCTTTGAGGCGCCGCATCATAGCGCCTCCGCGCCGGCGATTCTTGGTGGCGGTAGCGGCATTCCCCGCCCGGGCTGTGTGTCTAAAGCGCACCGCGGCGTGCTCTTTCTCGACGAGGCGCCGGAGTTCAAACGCACGGTGCTCGATTCGCTCCGTCAGCCCCTGGAGTCGGGGACCGTGACCTTGGATCGTTCGAGCGCGTCGGCGACCTATCCGGCGCGGTTTCAGCTGATCCTGGCGGCGAACCCGTGCCCCTGCGGCATGAACGTGGGCACCGGTACGGAGTGCACGTGCGCCCCGCGTGAGCGTCGCGCCTATTTTGGGCGGCTGTCCGGCCCGCTGGTGGACCGCATTGACGTGAATGTGACGGTTCCGAAGGTGTCGTCCACGGAGCTTGCGGGCGGTCAGGTGAACGAGAGTTCGGCGCAGATTCGTGAGCGCGTCATGGCGGCGCGACAGGCTCAGCGGGAGCGTCTGGAGCCGTACGGGTTGAAGACGAATGCGGAGATGAACGGCAAGATTTTGCGCGGTCCGTTGCGTCTGGATGCGAAGCTCACCGGCGAACTGAACGCCGCCGTGGACCGCGGAACGCTGACGGCTCGCGGCTACGACCGGGTGCTGCGTATCGCCTGGACTCTCGCCGATTTGGAGGGGGCCGCCTACCCGAGCCGGGAGCACCTGGATGTGGCGCTTTTTCTGCGGCAGCAGGGGCAATTGAAATAATGCGCCAGCTGAAATAGGGCCAGCTGACATAGCGTGCCGGTTTATAGAAGGAATCACTCACGAGAGGAGAAGAACGTCATGAGTGAGAAGAAGCTCAGAAAACGAGCTGAAGAGGCCGAATTGAAAGAAAATGGGCTGAGAGAAACAGCGCCGGACGAGTGTGTGCCAGAAGAGAAAGTAACGGGGGAGAGCGCGCCTGAAGAGAGCGCGGCGGAGGATTTTGTGCAGGAGGAACTGCAGATTCGCCTGCCCGGTCGCACCCTGGATGCGCACGCCCTGGCGCGTGAGAGAGTGGCGCATATCCTGTCGCTGGGGCAGGAGCCTTCGCCGAGCCCGTATAACGCGGCGCGGTTGCCGGGGTTCCTCGCATCCTGCCTGAACCCGGTGTACCTGGAAGAGATGCACCTGAATGAGATGAATCAGCAGGAACAGCAGAGGGAGCGGCTACAGGGTGAGGCGCTACAGGGTGAGCACCCCGAACCTGTGATGGGCACCGCCTCCAGCGGTTCTGACCCAGCACCCCTGCTCAATCCAGCACCCCTGTTCAACCCAGCCCTCAGCGCGGAGGAGCTTGAGGCAGCGTGCCGCGAGTACATCCGCTGTTGCACCGCCCAGCTGATGCGCTACGCCGAACCCGCCGATGAGCTCGTGGTCGAATCCCTCACCACCCTGGGAGCGCCGCTGACCCTGCACTACCTGCTGACCGGGCACATCCCCGATGAGCACACCTGGGAGCACGGCGAACCGGATACGCAGCTCAGCGATTTTCTGCACTCGGTGGGTGCACCCGCGGAAGGGGAGTCCGCCCTGTTCTGTAGCGCGAATGGCTACTACACGCCGGGTGAGCATCAGATGAGCCGCGATAAGTTCGGCAAGGCGCTCGCGACCCGCCGCCTGCGCTGGAACCGCCGCATGGAACGCACCCTGAACGCGGAGGCGCATATGGCGGCAACCTGCGGGGCGTGGCTGGTCACTCCCGCCGATCCGCTGTGGCCGCCGCAGCTGAACGATTTGGGGCCTGCTCGACCGTACGGACTGTGGTGCCGAGGCGATTCGCGGCACCTGCTGGATGTGGCCTCTGCCCCGAGCGTGGCGCTGGTCGGTTCGCGTGACCCGAGCATCTACGGTACGGAGGCGACGACCCACCTTGCCGCTGAGCTGGCGCGCCGCGGGTACACGGTGATTTCTGGCGGTGCGATGGGCATTGATATTGCGGCGCATAGGGCGGCACTGACCCAGCAGGGTAGCGACCTGCCGACCATCGCTTTCATGGCGGGTGGGCTGGATCGGCTGTACCCGGCGCAGAACTCGGATGCACTGAATATGATTGTTAACCGCGGGCTCATCATGAGCGAGGTGAGCGTGGGTAACACCCCCACGCGTTGGCGTTTTCTGGAGCGTAACCGCCTGATTGCGGCGTTGGCGCGGCACACCATTGTGGTGGAGGCGCGCTGGCGTTCCGGTGCCCTGAATACGGCTCGTCACGCGATGGAGATTGGGCGTACCCTCTGGGCGGTTCCGGGGCAGATTAACTCGCCGAACTCGGTGGGAACGAACCGTCTGTTGCGCGATGGACTAGCGCAAACACTCACCGAGGCCGCCGACATCCTCGAGTACGATGCCGCCGCGGGGTTCGAGCTGGGCACCGAGCACGAGAGCGAATGGGATCAGGCTGCCTCCTCCAGTGCACTGGACGAGCTGACCGAACGACAGGGTAGAGTCTGGGACGATTTGAGCCCGCGCTCCTACCGCGGCGTGGATGAGATTGCCGCAGCCCTCGGGTTGAGCGCTCGCGACGTGATGGCTGACCTGTTCCACCTGGGTCGCTGCGGTCTGGCGGAGAGTAGCGGAACGAGCTGGCGGAAGGTCCGCCCGGCTGTCGCTGCGTAGAAGAGCCCCCGCTGAGTACCCCGCTAAAACCCTGTCTGAACGCCCGTAGTGAACATCCAGGCAGTAGCGGGTTGCGGCGGTCGGGCATGACGGGACGGCCGGTCATAACAAGGCAGCACGTGGAGAGCGTGGAACCTCTCTACAATTGGGGTAGGCTTGCGCATACTTGCGCGGAGCCTACCCCGCCGCTGCGCTATCAGCAGACGCGCGGAGAAAATGTCGACAGACCGAAACCCGAAAGGAGGGACGCATGACCCCCGCCCGCCAGCACGAAAACCGGGCTGAGAACCGGAACGAAAGCCGGGAAGATTACCGGGACGAGGCTCCCTCCACGACCCTGCCGGTGACCTACACCCGCACGCTTGCGCCGGAGCAAGTAGAGAGCTCTGCTCTACCTGATTCTGCACTGCCTGAATCGGCGCTAGGGGTTTCCGGCGAGGTGTTCCGCCCCGTCCTGGACCGTTTTGAGCGTTTTCTGCGCTACGAGAAGCACCGTTCCGAAGAGACAATCCGCTCGTATATCTCCGATTTGGAGGGCTTCTTCGGCTATATGGCGCGCCGCGGTGTGCGGCATCTGGACAGCATTGATGCGTCCCTGATTCGTGAGTGGTTGGGTTCGCTACATCTGCGGCAGGCGGCTCGTTCTACGGTGGCGCGCCGCGGTTCGACCCTGCGCACGTTCTTCACCTGGGCTCAGGAAGAGGAGCTGGTACACGCCAACCCGACCCGCGGTATGCGCACCCCCAAGCGGGAGAATCACCTGCCGCCGGTGCTGAGCCGCGAGCAGATGAACCAGCTGCTGACCACTCTGCAGGAGCGCCGGGCGCAGGATCCTCGTGATGCGCGCCTGCTGCGCCTGGAAGCCGTGGTTGAGGTGCTGTACGCCTCGGGCATGCGTATTTCTGAGCTGACCGGCCTGGATTTGCAGAGCGTGGACCGGGCGAATAAGACGGTGCGCGTGCTGGGTAAGGGCAATAAGGAGCGCGTGGTGCCGCTGGGTACTCCGGCGCTCAAGGCGTTGAATCGTTGGGTGTCCTATGGTCGTCCGCAGTGGATTCCGGAGGGTTCTCAGGGCGTGACGGCGCTGTTTATTGGCCCTCGTGGTGGGCGTGCGAATGCCCGTCAGATTCGTGAGGACCTGACCCGCCTGCTACGCACGGTGGAGAACACTCAGGCGTCGGGTGCGCACGTTTTGCGTCATTCGGCGGCGACTCACCTGGTTGATGGTGGTGCCGATATTCGTTCGGTGCAGGAGCTTCTGGGGCATTCGTCGTTGGCGACCACGCAGATTTACACGCACGTGTCGATGAAGCGTCTGGCGGAGACGTACGCGCGGGCGCATCCGCGAGCATAGGGGTGACACCCCGAAAATTAGCTGTCTCTCTATTTGAACCTTGCCCGTTCGGGTTGTACGAATGGACGAGTTCAATCTAAGCTATACACTGTTCAATGTCTGCCTAAATATCCCGCGCAGCCCAAAGTTTCTGCACAGTGATGTTTATACAGGGCGGCTGAACAAGGTAGCATAGGTAACAGACTAACCGTGGTCTCCGTCTCTATAATGGCACCGCGTACGAGTACTAAAAACCAGAAAGGTCGCACCGCATGCGCGCACTCGTTTGCCCCGGACAGGGCTCCCAGAAGAAGGGCTTCCTGAGCCCCTGGCTCGAGATTGAAGGTGTGCGTGAGCACCTGGAACGACTCTCTGAAGCGGCAGGCATCGACCTGATTCACTACGGCACCGAAGCCGAAGAAGAAACCATCAAGGACACCGCAATCGCCCAGCCCCTCATCGTGGCTGCAGGCATCGTCACCGGTCGCCTCGCACTGCGCGAACTCGACGGTGAAGAGCTCATCTTCGCGGGCCACTCCGTCGGCGAAATCACCGCAGCAGCCCTCGCAGGCGTACTCAGCGACGAAGACGCAATGCGTTTCGTGCGCGTGCGCGCTAACGGCATGGCGGAGGCGGCAGCCGCCTCCCCGACCGGCATGGCTGCAGTACTCGGCGGCGTTGAAGAAAACGTCCGCGAAGCCATCGACGCAGCAGGCCTCGTCGCAGCAAACTCCAATGGCGGCGGCCAAATCGTAGCCGCAGGCCCCATCCCCGCCATCGAAGCATTCGCCGCGAACCCGCCCGCACGCGCTCGCGTCATCCCCCTGAAGGTCGCTGGCGCATTCCACACCGAGGCAATGGCACCCGCCGTGCCCGCACTGGAAGAGTTCGCCGCATCCCTGCAGGTCTCCGACCCGACCTCTGCACTGCTGACCAACCGCGACGGTTCCGCCGTGGCATCCGGTGAAGAGTTCGTCAAGACCCTCGTCTCCCAGGTCACCAGCCCCGTCCGCTGGGATCTGTGCATGGCAACCCTGCTTGAGCGTGAAGTTGCCGGCATTATTGAGGTCGCTCCCGCAGGCACCCTGATCGGCCTGGCAAAGCGCGCGATGCGCGGCGTGCCCGGCACCTCCATCAACACTCCCGAGGATCTCGCCTCGCTGAAGGGCTAAACACTGGGGGAGAGCGCCCCGCCCTCCCCGCAATGGGAACCCTTCACACTAGACATGCACTTTAGACATGCAAGGCACACAGTGCCTTGCGAGCATCAGCACTAAGGATTGAATACGTGACTACCCTCAAGCAGTACGAAATCAACCGCTACTCCCGCATCCTCGGTTACGGCGCAGCCCGCGGTGAGGTCATCGTCCCCAACGACGACATCGTTGAGGCAATCGACTCCTCCGACGAGTGGATCAAACAGCGCACCGGCATCGCAACTCGCCACCGCGCCAGCGAAAACCAGTCGGTAACCGACCTTGCCATCGGTGCCGCCAAGGACGCCCTCGAAGCATCCGGTGTAGCCGGTGAGGACATTGAGGCGGTCATCATCTCGACCATCTCGCACCCCTACGCAACCCCCTCCCTGGCAACCCTGGTCGCCGACGCAATCGGCTCCAAGTGCCCCGCATACGACATCTCTGCAGCGTGTGCAGGTTTCTGCTACGGCATCGCCCAGGCAGACGCCCTCGTCCGCGCCGGCACCGCAAAACACGTGCTGGTCATCGGCGTTGAGAAGCTCTCCGACTTCATCGACAACACCGAACGCACCATCTCCTTCCTGCTCGGAGACGGCGCAGGCGCAGCAGTCGTAGGCGTATCCGACGAACCCGGCATCGCCCCGACCGTATGGGGTTCGGACGGCTCCCGCTGGGGCACCGTCGGCATGACCCACTCCCTGCTGGACATCCGCAACCGCGACTTCGCCGCAAACCCCGTCGAAGAAGGCGAAAAGATCTGGCCCACCCTGCGTCAGGACGGCCCCTCCGTCTTCCGTTGGGCAGTATGGGAAATGGCGAAGGTCGCCAAGCAGGCACTCGAAACCGCCGGCATTACCCCCGACGAGCTCGGCGCGCTCATTCCGCACCAGGCAAACGCCCGCATCATTGACCAGATGGTCAAGACCCTCAAGCTTCCCGACACGGTGGCAGTGGCACGCGACATCGTCGATGCCGGTAACACCTCCGCCGCATCGGTCCCCCTCGCCGCGCACCGCCTGCTCAAGGAGAACCCGGAACTCTCCGGCAAGCTCGCCCTGCAGATTGGTTTCGGTGCCGGCCTGGCATTCGCAGCTCAGGTAGTCGTCCTTCCCTAAGGAAAACCACCAGAGCCCGATGCTCACCGCCCCTCACGACCGGCACAGCGCCGGTGCGCGAGAAAGAAAAGAAAGCGGGAAAGCATCCCCACAAACTCCGAGTTGACGCATGCGTACACCACGCAGACACGATAAACTCGGTAATGCACGCGTACCCCCACCCGGCGGGTGCGATGACCATCGAAAAAACAAAGGAGCCCCTGAATGGCTAACAAGGAAGAGATCCTCGCAGGTCTGGCAGAGATCGTTAACGAAGAGACCGGCGTTGAGGTTGAGGACGTTCAGCTGGACAAGTCCTTCACCGAGGACCTGGACATCGACTCCATCTCGATGATGACCATCGTCGTGAACGCTGAGGAGAAGTTCGAGGTGACCATCCCGGACGAAGAGGTCCAGAACCTCAAGACCGTTGGCGACGCAGTCGAGTTCATCGCGAACGCTGCCTAAGCTATAACCAATAACGAGGCGGCGCGGGCTCTCACCGGCCCGCGCCGCATCGCTATTCACTCAGCTTTCAATCCAACATACCCCCGGGAACACACAGGGTGCGATGACTGCACTCTCCACGGCGTGAAAACGCCCACTGTAAACCCCGGGTCCAACAGGTTTTTATCCACACACCACCGGATAAACCACCAAATCGACCACCGAAGAGAAAGTGCCACAATGTCTCGAAAAGTGCTGGTGACCGGCCTCGGCGCGACCACCCCCATTGGCGGCGACGTCCCCACCACCTGGGAAAACGCAACCAAGGGCGTATCTGGTGTATCCACCCTCGACCACCCCTGGGTCAAGGAATACGACCTGCCCGTATACATTGCAGGCCAGCTCGCCGTGCCCGCCCTCGAATCCGGCCGCCTCACCAAGGTAGAAGCAAAGCGCCTGGATCCCTCGGGCCAGCTCGCCCTCATCGCCGCACGCGAAGCATGGGAAGACGCAGGGTTCTCCGGCCCCGACGCCGACTCCGCAGAAGAAGTCGACCCCGAACGCACCGGCGTAGCCTTCGGCACCGGTATCGGCGGCGTGTGGACCCTTCTCGACGCATGGGACACCCTCCGCGAAAAGGGCCCCCGCCGCGTCCTCCCCATGACCGTTCCCATGCTCATGCCCAACGGCAACGCAGCAGCCGTCTCCATGAACCTCAAGGCACGCGCCGCAGCACAGACCGTCGTCTCCGCATGCGCATCCTCCACCGAAGCCATGCAGCTCGGTGCTGAAATGATCCGCAGCGGTAAGGCAGATGTCGTCATCGTCGGCGGTGCCGAAGCAGCAATCCACCCGCTTCCCATGGCAGCATTCGCCAAGATGCAGGCACTCTCCTCCCGCAACGACGAACCCGAAAAGGCATCCCGCCCCTACGACGTCGACCGCGACGGCTTCGTCATGGGTGAAGGCGCAGCAGCCCTCATCCTCGAATCCGAAGAGCACGCCAAGGCACGCGGCGCACGCGTCTACGCGGAACTGGCAGGCACCGGCGTATCCGCTGACTCCTACCACATCACCGCACCGGACCCCGCAGCACTCGGCGCAACCCGTGCACTGCGCGAAGCCCTCGAAGACGGCAACATCGACCCGAAGACCGTCGTGCACATCAACGCGCACGCCACCAGCACCCCCGCCGGTGACCTGCCCGAAGCAACCGCAATGCACGAAACCTTCGGCGAGCACACCAAGAACATTGCCGTCTCCGCAACCAAGTCCATGACCGGCCACCTGCTCGGCGGCGCGGGCGCACTCGAAGCCGTACTCACCGTACTGGCACTGCACCACCGCACCGCACCCTGCACCATCAACCTGGACAACAAGGACCCCCAGATTGACCTGGATGTGGTGACCGAGGCACGCGAGCTGCCCGCCGGCGAGATCGTGGCACTGTCGAACTCCTTCGGTTTCGGCGGTCACAACGCGGTTGTAGCATTCCGTTCCGTAGAGGACTAAAAACTCTTCGACAGCCTCATAGGAAGGGCACGTCGGACAATGCTAGCGGGGGAGTGCCCCCTCTTCAGCGCCTGGGGGC
>NZ_KV795256.1:0-76834 GCF_001808955.1 Rothia sp. HMSC078H08 | reverse complement strand
CGCCTGGGGGCGCTTCGAGGACGGAGCCCCCGCTATGCATTCCCGACTGCGCCCCTATAGGCTTGGTAACAAATAGGGTCGCCCGTGATAGGTAACTATCGCGGGCGACCTTTGCGTTTGAGAGAGCGGCATACCGGTTCACGCTCGCGGGGGAGTGCCCCCTCTGCGGCGCTGGGGCGCCTTGAGGACGGAGCCCCCGCTTTGCGTGTCCGGTACACGCCCTCTAGGTCGCCTATCCCCTTGAGGTAGGGAAATATAGGTGGCTTGGTACGGGGTTTCCTTCTCAGGCTAGCTTGCCTCAGTCTGGGGTATATGAGGCTGGTCTGGGGCTGAGTTTCGTGTGCAGCTCGCCTGAGTTTGGGGTGGGCAGGGTTTTACACGTTAAAAACGGGTGGCGTATTCGCTCCGGCACTGCGAATACGCCACCCAAACACACCACACTCCACAAGACAATGCAGAGCGCGCGGGATCAACCATCCCGCAAGGTTCCCGTAACCCCCATCGCGCACCACGGTAGGCGACGACAGAAGAACGGGAGCTTATGACCGTTTGACACGCACAACGCCCCCTCGTACAGGTATACAAAGGCGCACGCCATGCGATCTTCCGGAAGTTTATTCGGAAGAGCTCCCACGCCGGTTCCGTTGAGAAAAACAATTCGGTGTGGTTGCCTCCCGATGGTGAAGCACCTCAGCATCGTGTGCCGCATAAACCGCGCAGTTTAGTGCGCGCAGATGCTGCGTCGAAAACTATCCAAAGAATGCAGTCCACGGAGTAGTCTTCCAGCTTCAAATGGCAGAAGCTTAAGGGTTTGACGTGAGTGCTCGGATGGTCCGAATCATGTCGCTCTCAACGGAACCGGTTTATCGGTGATGGGAGCTCCTGTAGATAAGAATAACCTTAAATCACCCCTGGAGTAAACCTTAAACCAATAATTTAACCTTATTGTTATAATTCCTTGTCATAAAGGTATTGACGGGTGTTCAATGTGTTCTGGTAACCCCTCAGAAGGTCCTCATAACTCTTTGGTCTGTTTGGTGCTCTCCACCGTTATGAAACCGTGATAAATCATTCCCGAAAATTGAAGAATCGGGTCCAAAACGGTCCCGCACGTGGCTGCCGCGAGGGCTTGTTGAGAGGGTCTTGAAGATGCGCCGAGAGTACAGTCATAAAACGTCATCTTGTCACGGAAATTATCCCAGAGAAAACAAATTAAACCCCCGGCGTGCGCTGTGGCATAATCAGTATCAACATCGTGCTCCGGGGTCGGTGAAATTCCGAACCGGCGGTCACAGCCCGCGAACCACTCTCGCAGGCAGGCAAAAAATCATACGAATCTTCGCATCCGCACAGGATGCAAGACTCCGCTAGAGAAGCCCGCCCGCAAGAGAGGCCGAACCGGTGAAAATCCGGTGCCGACAGTACAGTCTGGATGGAAGGTAGCACGAGCAGAAAAAGGCAGGAGCGCACTCTGTCGAGCCGCCCGAGAAACCTTGGGACAGCTTGCATCGCGCACCCAACGCAGTTGTTTCAGAGAGCATCAGCTTTCTGTGTAGCAGGGGAGAGGCACCTTTCGTAGGTGCCGGTACGTTATTCCCCTCGATCGCAGTCTCTGATTTCAGCCACGGTTTTCAGCCACGGTTGGCTGAATCGCCGCTCCCGCCTCACCACGGATACCGGCCATCCCATAAATCGGGCACCCCATAAGATGCCCGCGGTAGCCGCCCTTTTCTGTTCCTCTCCCCGGAGCCGCCGCAGATGCGCACACAGCGCATCCGAAACACGGTCCAACTCAGAGAGGAAAGAAACAATGGACATCTTGCGGTGGCTCTTCGACGCACAAATTCACGTGGGGGATCAGTCCCTCCTCGTGCGCGAAGTTCTCGGAAACGCATTCGGCCTGGCATCGGCGCTCGGCGGCATGCGACGCAAAGTATGGGCGTGGCCCGTCGGCATTCTCGGCAACCTGCTGCTCCTCACCGTCTTCCTGGGCGCCCTCGTCGGCAGCCCTCACCCCGTCACCATGCTCGGCCAGGCAGGCCGCCAAATCATGTTCATTGCCGTGTCCATCTGGGGCTGGCACCGTTGGCGCGCCACCCGCGCCGCCGGTGGTGACGCCTCCGAAGGTGCCGCGGTGATCCCCAAGTGGGCTACCAACACCGAACGCGCAGGCCTGGTTGTCGCCATGGTCGCAGGCACCCTGCTACTCACCCCCATCTTCCGCGCCCTCGGCTCCTACGAACCCGTCTGGTCCGACGCCTGGATCTTCACCGGCTCGCTGCTCGCCACCTACGGCATGGCGCGCGGCTGGGTTGAATTCTGGCTCATCTGGGTTGCCGTCGACCTGGTCGGCGTGCCGCTGCTGTGGAGTGCAGGCTACTACGCGACCTCCTTCATGTACGTGTTCTACGGGTGCTTCACCCTGGTTGGTTTCTTCGTCTGGTGGCGCACCCGCAACCTGGAGGCGCAGAAGACCCAGGTACAGACCCAGTTCCCCGACGTGACCGTTGAAGTAACCGACGTGCAGAAGGGCCGTGCATAAATGCCGCAGAACCCCTCGCAGCAGGTGCTGGCGAGCGCGCACCTGCCCGTAACCGTCACCCCGAGCGTATCTTCGCCGCGCAACGATGCGGACTACTCCGCCGCGGAGTACGGCCACCTCGCCGGGCTGCCCGCCGCACGCACCCTCCAGCTGCCCAGCCCCGAGCAGGAGCTCAGCCACGCAGAAGCCATGACCCTGGCACTGCAGGCGGCACGCCAGGGTATTCGCGGCGCGAATCCCCTCGTCGGCGCCGTCATCACTGACGCGCACGGGCACCTGCTGCACGTGGGCTACCACCGAGGCGCAGGCACCCCGCACGCCGAAGCAGACGCCCTCGCCGCCGCCCGAGCCGCGGGAACCGACCTCACCGGCGCCCGCATGTACGTGAGCCTCGAGCCCTGCAACCATACCGGACGCACCGGCCCCTGCTCCCACGCCGTCGCCGAGGCGGGCATCAGCGAACTCTACTACGCCTACAGCGACGACACCGAAAACGCTGCCGGAGGCGCCGCCTACCTGCGCTCCCAGGGCGTCACCGTGCACGCCATGGAGGAGTTCGCGAACGCATCCTACCAGCTGAATGAGCGCTGGTTCATTGCCGCCGCCGAACGCCGCCCCTTCATTACCGCAAAGAGCGCCTCCACCCTGGACGGGTTCATCGCGGCTGCTGATGGCACGAGCAAGTGGATTACCGGCCCCGCCGCGCGCATTGACGGGCACCTGATTCGTCACCGCGCCGACGCCGTCATGATCGGCACCCGAACCACCCTCATGGACGACCCGACCCTGGACGCGCGCGACGCCAACGGGGAACGCTTCGAGAAGCAGCCGCTGCGCGTGGTCATGGGCAAAACCGAGATTACCGAGAACTACCGCGTGCGCGGCCTCAACCCGCCCGAAGGCGTGGAGGCGGACCCGCAGAACTTCCTACAGGTCTTCACCCACGACCCGCGCGAACTGCTCGATGAGCTGTACGCCCGCGGGGTGCGGCACCTCATGATTGAGGGCGGCCCCGGCATGGTCGGCCTCTTCGCCGGTGAAGACTTCATCGACGAGATGGTCTGGTACCGCGCCCCCATGATCATGGGGCAGGGCAAGAGTGCCGTGTACCGTCTGCTCGTGGACACCCTCGCGCAGGCGCCGCGCCTGCAACTGGACGACCTGGGCATGTTCCCGGCGGTGCGCGTGCTCGGCAATGACACCGCAACGCACCTGGTGCCGGCACCTCGCGGAACGGCGCAGGAACCGGGTGAGCGGCGTACCCTGCCGAAGCTGGACGCCTGCCACGCGCCCGAACCGAGATTAGATTAGCCGAGGCTGGACTAGTCGCGGCTGGACTAGCCTCCGCTTGGGTTGAGCGCGGGCGGGGGAGTAGTACCTCAAGGAACCCCCGCCGGCGCCCGGCTAGTTTGTGCCGGCTGGTTCGTATGCTGGCACAAAAGCTCCCCGTCACGGGGAATATTCGAAAAATACGTATAGTTATACCGACGAACAAACCATCGCCGCCCGTCGCCCTCAACGACGACGCCCCGGCGGACACGGCGAGAAAAGGAAAGCATACATGTTTACCGGAATCATTGGCGCCCTCGGCACCGTAGAATCCATCACCCCCATCGAAGGTAGCGACGCAGCCTACCTGACCCTCAACGCCGGTGACATCGTCGCCGACCTCGAACACGGCGGATCCCTCGCCGTCAACGGTGTATGCCTCACCGCTATCGACCTCGACCAGCTGCAGCCCGGCCAGTTCCGCGCCTACGCGATGGGTGAGACTCTGCGCCGCACCAACCTCGGCAACCTGAACCCCGGCGACACCGTCAACCTGGAGCGCTGCCTGCCTGCCGGTGGCCGCCTCGACGGTCACGTCGTGCAGGGCCACGTGGATGCGGTGGGCACCCTCGCATCCGTCACCGCGCACGAGGCGTGGAGCACCCTGCGTTTCAACCTGCCCACCGAACTGGCACCCCTGCTCGCTGAGAAGGGCTCCATCGCTGTTTCTGGTGTGTCCCTGACCGTCACCGCGGTATCTGCACCCGGCGAAACCCCCGCATGGTTCGAGGTCGGCCTGATTCCCGAAACCCTGAAAGCAACCAACCTCGGAGCCCTCAAGGTCGGCGACAGCGTGAACCTTGAGACCGATGCGCTCGCTAAGTACGTGCAGCGTCTGACCGCGTTCGCAGGCGTGCCCCAGGCTGACTCTGCACACTCCGGTGAGCAGGTTGCGCCGCGTCGCGCCGACGCCGCAAGCGTCCTCGACAGCGTGCAGACCGCAGTGGACGCTATCGCAGCAGGTCGCGCCGTGGTCGTCGTCGACGACGAAGACCGCGAAAACGAAGGCGACATCATTTTCGCTGCCGAGCACGCAACCCCCGAGCTGATGGGCTTCATGATCCGCTACACCTCCGGCGTGGTCTGCGCACCCCTGAGCAACAAGCGTGCCGACGAGATGAACCTGCCGCCCATGGTCACCAACAACGAGGACCCCAAGGGCACCGCCTACACCGTCTCCTGCGATGCGGCATCCGGCGTGAGCACCGGCATCTCCGCGGCAGATCGCGCACGCACCGTGCAGATCCTCGCGGACGCTGCCTCCACCCCGGCGGATATCACCCGCCCCGGCCACATCTTCCCGCTGCGCGCCGTTGACGGCGGCGTGGCGGAGCGCCCCGGCCACACCGAAGCCGCAGTGGAACTCTCCCTCGCGGCGGGCCTGTCCGGTGTGGGCGTTATCGCCGAGGTCGTGCACGACGACGGCTCCATGATGCGTTTCGACGCACTGCGCGCCTTCGCCACCGAGCACAACCTGCCCATGATCTCTATCGAAGACCTCATCAAGTACGTAGCTAAGGCGTAGGAGAACGCATGAGCGAAACCCCTAACACCCAAGCAACGCCAGGCACTCCCGCAGAGCTGAGCACCCCCGCGGCTGTCACCTTGGCAGAGCCGGGCACCCCCTCAGCGGACACCTTGGTCGAGTCGGTTGAGGCGCAGGTTGAAGAGCTCAGCGCCGAATCCTTGCGCATCGCCTCCCAGCTCGCTGAAGGCTACCGAGTCAGCCCCCTCGACATGGTGCCCAACCCCAGCCCGCTGCTGGTAGAAAGCACCGAAGAGGTCGCCGTACCCACCCCGCAGGGTGTGTTCGGCCTGCGCGCCTGGCGATTTGCAGACGGCGCCGAGCATCTCAGTGCCCGTGCCCTCGACCGTGACGGCACCCCCGTACCCGCCGAGGACGGGGGAGCGCCCGCGGTGCGCATCCACTCCGAATGCGCCACCGGCGATATTTTCGGTTCATTCCGATGCGATTGCGGCCCCCAGCTGGAGAACGGCCTGCGCATCATTGGCCGCACCGGCGGGTACCTCATCTACGTGCGTAACCACGAAGGACGCGGCATCGGCCTGGTCAACAAGCTCCGCGCCTACGCGCTACAGGATGCCGGGCTCGACACGCTCGACGCGAACCTGGCGCTCGGCCTGGACGGCGATATGCGCGACTACTCGCAGGCGGCACTGATTCTGCAGGAACTCGGTGTGAACGAGCTGAGGCTCGTGACCAACAACCCCGCCAAGCAGGAGGCGCTCGAAAGCCTCGGCCTGCAGGTCACCGAACTCATCCCGGATGAAATTCCCGCCCGAGTCGAGAACGCACACTATCTGCAGACCAAGCGTGAGCGCATGCGCCACGTGCTCAAAAGCGCGTAGCGGCACCCCTGCAAACCCCTAATTTTTCAAAACCCCAAAACCCACAAGGAGAACACTATGAGCGGCGTAGGCGCAGCAGACACCACCCTCAACCCCGAAGACTACAAGGGCTTCAAGCTCGCAATCGTAGCGGCAAGCTGGCACACCCAGGTCATGGACGGCCTCATCGACGGTGCGCAGCGTGCAGCACGCGACGCAGGTATCGAGCCGACCCTCGTGCGCGTTCCCGGCACCTTCGAGCTGCCCGTCGCAGCAACCCGCCTCGCTGAAAAGTTCGACGCAATCGTCGCGCTCGGCGTGGTTATCCGTGGCGGCACCCCCCACTTCGACTACGTCTGCCAGGGCGCAACCAACGGCCTGACCGACGTGTCCGTGCTGACCGGCCGCCCCATCGGCTTCGGCGTGCTCACCTGCGATAACGAGCAGCAGGCACTCGACCGTGCAGGCCTGGAAGGCTCCAACGAAGACAAGGGCTACGAGGCGACCGCGGCGGCACTGCAGACCGCAGCAACCCTCAAGCAGTTCAGCAACTAACACGGCTGAACGGTACGCGGCTCAGTTTCACGAAGAGAACTATTGACTCTTCACCGTGGAACTGGGCCGTAGTACCGGTTAAACTGAAACAACCCGCGCACCGGGCTTACCGGGATTTATCAGGCATTATCGGGCGTCTATGGATCTGGCAAGTATGCGCCAGAGAGATACACACCGGAACATATGTCCCGGTACCCCATGTACCGGTAAAACCCCATGTACCGGTAAAAACCCCGCGCAGCAGCTAAGGGACACAGCGCACCGACGCGCTCCCAAACCAACACCAAGGAGTACAGCAATGCAGGATTTGGGCACCATCACCCCCAGCCTCGAAGAATTCCGCGCCCGCGCAGCCGGCACCCGCGTCATTCCCGTACACATCAAAATCCTCGCCGACTCACTCACCCCCATCGGCATCTACCGATCCCTCGTACTCCAAAACGACCAGGGCGAACCCGTCGATGCAGCCCACGGCACCTTCCTGCTCGAATCCGCCAAAATCTCCGCAGAAGGCGAATCCGCAGCCTGGGACCGCTACTCCTTCATCGGCGCGTCCTCCCGCTCCACCCTCACCACCGTTGACGGCGCAGTCCACTGGCAGGGCCGCACCCCCGCCGGCGCACCCGTCGACGGCGACCCCGTAGAAGCCATCGCAAAGACCCTGCAGATGCTCTACACCGAACCCGACCCGACCCTGCCGCCGCTCACCTCCGGCCTGGTTGGCTACCTCGGCTGGGACGTCGTGCGCCACTGGGAGCACCTGCCGTTCCCGCCCGCCGATGACGTGAACCTGCCCGAATTCGCGCTCAACATGGTCTCCGACATGGCAATTCACGACAACAAGGACGGCACCGTCCTGCTCGTCGCCAACGCCATCAACTTCAACGGCACCAGCGAAAACGTTGACGGCGCCTACGAGGATGCCGTCGCGCGCCTGCACAGCATGCTCCGCCGCCTACAGCGCGGCGCCACCGCAACCACCTCCACTCTCTCCGGCGTGGCAGACGTTGACCGTAAGGTCCGCGAAGACGTCACCCTCACCTGGAGCGAACAGGGCTTCAAGGACGCCATCGACCGCTCCAAGAAGAACATCATCGACGGCGACGTCTTCCAGATCGTGCTCTCACGCCGATTCGAAGCCGAAACCAACGCCAAGGCACTCGACGTGTACCGTGTACTGCGCCAGTCCAACCCCTCGCCGTACATGTACCTCTTCAACTTCGAAGACAGCAACGGCACCCCCTTCCACATCGTCGGCTCATCCCCGGAGGCGCTCGTCACCCTCAAGGACGGCATCGCCAGCACCCACCCCATCGCCGGTTCCCGCCCGCGCGGCGCAACCCGCGAAGAAGACCTCGCACTCGCCGAGGAACTGCTCGCCGACCAGAAGGAACGCTCCGAACACCTCATGCTCGTCGACCTGGCACGCAACGACCTCTCGCGCATCGCCAAGCCCGGAACCGTATCCGTCGACCAGTTCATGATCATTGAGCGATTCAGCCACATCATGCACATTTCCTCCGCCGTCAGCGCCGAACTCGACCCGCAGTTCAGCGCCTACGACGTGCTGCGCGTCGCCTTCCCGGCAGGCACCCTCTCCGGTGCCCCCAAGCCGCGCGCCATGCAGCTCATCGACGAATACGAACCCACCCGCCGCGGCGTCTACGGCGGCGTATGTGGCTACTTCGACTTCGCCGGCAACATGGACATGGCAATCGCCATCCGCACCGCCGTACTCAAGGAAGGCACCGCCTACGTACAGGCAGGTGCGGGCCTCGTCATGGACTCCAACCCGGACTCCGAAACCCTCGAAACCGTCAACAAGTCCGCCGCCCCGTTGCGCGCCGTGCTGACCGCCTCCGGCCTGGCACCCCTGGACGCAGACGCAGCCGTCAACGCCACCAAGTAACCCAAGGAGACACCATGAGCACCGTTCTCGACGAGATCATCGTCGGCGTCCGCGAAGACCTCGCCGCCCGCGTACAGCAGGTTCCCCTCGAAGAAATGAAGAAGCGCGCCCTCGCAGCCGCACCCGCCCGCGACGCGCTCGCCTCCCTGCGCGGCGAAGTACCCGGCGGCGGCAACGGCACCACCGCACGCATTATTTCTGAGGTGAAGCGCTCCTCGCCCTCCAAGGGTGCCCTCGGTGAAATCCCGGACCCCGCTGCGCTTGCCGCACGCTACGAGGCAGGTGGCGCCGCAGCAATCTCCGTGCTCACCGAGCAGCGCCGATTCAACGGCTCCCTCGCCGACCTTGACGCAGTCCGCGCCGCCGTGAACATCCCCGTGCTGCGCAAGGACTTCACCGTCGACGAGTACCAGATTTGGGAGGCACGCGCACACGGCGCCGACCTGGTTCTGCTGATTGTCGCGGCACTTGACGAGCGGACCCTGCGCGAGTTCCTTGAACTCACCGAATCGCTCGGCATGAACGCCCTCGTTGAAACCCACACCCCCGAAGAAATCGAAGTCGCCCAGCGCATCGGCGCCAAAATCGTCGGCATCAACGTGCGCAACCTCAAGACCCTCGAAGTCAACAACGAGCACTACGCATCCCTCGCGGCGCACCTGCCCACCTCCGTCATCAAGGTCGCCGAATCCGGTGTCGCCAGCATTGAGGACGTGCGCGCCTACGCTGGTGCCGGTGCCGATGCTGTGCTCATCGGTGAAGCGCTGGTACGCTCCGGCGACCCCGAAGGTACCGTGCGTGAATTCTCCAAGGTGCCCGTGACCCGATAAGGGTTGCTAAGAGAAGACGACCGGACAACGCTCGCGGGGGAGTGACTTCCGTGGGCTAGTTGTTTGAGAGGTTGTACCGGACAACGCTCGCGGGGGAGTGCCCCCTCTTCAGCGCCTGGGGGCGCTTCGAGGACGGAGCCCCCGCTTCGCGTGTCCGGGACGCCCTCTAGGTCGCCTATCCCTCGGGTGGAGGATAGAAGGGGTTGGTAGGTGGGTACCTTCTCGGGGTAGCTCGCCGCAGTCTTGGGTATATGAAGCTGGTATGTGGTTCCCTTCTCTAATTAGCTCGCCTTGGGATGGTTGAAATAGGGGTTGGTCTGGGGTTTCCTTCTCGGGTCAGCTCACCTGATTCTAGGGTTATTTATCCTGTCGGATTTTTATCTACTTCCCGGATACAGACCTGATACATAGAGATAGAGCCGGTGCCTGCTTCGCAGCAGGCACCGGCTTTTTACTTATTAGAGAGCTCTTAGCGGCCCGTATAGTCCGCGTCCGCAATATCCTTCGGCCAGCGCGCCTTACGGAACGGCGCCCACGTAAACGCCGCCGCCACCAACAACAAACCACTGATAATGAACGCCGGAACAAAGCCCCACACATCCGCAATCATGCCAGCCACCAGCGGGCCCAGAATCATACCGAAATCGCTAGTCATCTGATACACCGCCAACACCTGGCCGCCACTGCGGCGAGTACCAATCACATCAGACACCGCAGCCTGAATCGACGGGCCCATAAACGCCGCACCAATACCCAGGCACGCCGTCAACGACACAAACACCCACGCCACCGGCGCGAAACCCATAAACGTCACCGCAGAACCCGCCAACAGCAGACCCGAAAACGCCATCACACGGCGACCAAAACGATCCGAAAAACGACCCGAGAACGTCTGAGTCAACGCATTACCCAACGAGTTCGTCGCCATTGCCAACGAAGCCAACAGGGTACCCGCCACCGAATTCGACATGTCGCCACCGGTCGCCAAATACGCCGCCGCCAACGGAATAATCGACGACTGCACACCAAACACCGACCAGCCAATCGCCCAATTCGAAACCAGCGCAGAACGGTAATTCGAGAACTTCAACGCGTCACGAACCGTCATCGCAGGCAGGTCGCTCTTACCCGCAGCGCCGCCGGATGCAGCAGGCTTAGCCGCCTTGCCGGATGCGCCAGCCTGAGTGTCAGCAGGGGAGCCCGCCGCCGACGGCAGCACCCCGGTGCCCTTACCCTCAGCCAGTGCCGCCGCCTCCATAATCGCGTCACGTTCCGCCTCCAGCGCCGCCTGCGAAGGCATCAAGAACCACACAATCAGGCCCGCCGCCAGCAGCGAAAAACCATACACAATGAACGGCGCACGCATACCAAACGGCGCCAGCGCGCTCGCAATCACCGGGCCCAGCAGGTTACCCAGCAGGAACGCCGTCGCATAATAGCCCGAAATACGGCCACGCATATGCGCCGGGGACAGGCGCACCAGCAGACCCATCGCAGAGACCGTGAACATGACCGAGCCGATACCCGCCACCGCACGCGAACCCAGCAACACCCAATAATCCCAGGCAAACGCAATCATAAACGACGTCACCGACACAATCAGCATGCCAATCGTGTACACCGGACGCTCACCCCAACGGGTAATCATCTGACCCGCCGACGGCGCAAAAATCAGGCGCGTAATCGCCAACGCAGAAACCACCATCGTCGCCATCGTGACAGTGGCATTAAAGTTCTGCGCATAGTTCGGTAGCACCGGCGCCACCAAACCAAAACCCACCGCAATCATGAACGACGCAGCAATCAGAACCTTCAAACCGGTCGGCACACGGTTCGGATCAATCGTGCGCGGGTCAAAAACAGGCGGTGTTTTGGCAGGGTTCCTCATGCTCATCCTCGAAATCGTGCGGTGCCGTGCGGCAGCCGCGGGCCCCACCCGCAACTGTCAACCATGTGTTCGGCTAAAAAACTTAACAGTGTCCAGTCTACTCCGCCGACAGCCGGGCATGCGCGTCACCTCGACCAGCCAAACCGCCCAAACCGGTAAGCTAGTAGTGTGAATGAAACGATGATGATAATTTGCGCAATCGTGCTGGGTGTACTGGTTATCGCCGGTGTGCTTTTCGCCGTTCTGCGCCGACCCAAGAAGACCGCGGACCTGCAGTCTTTGCGTCAGGAGGCGGCTAAGGCCTCCGGCGGTTCGGCGGAAGAACCCGAAAGCTCGGCACCTCGCGCTATTGAACTTGATATGCCCGACCCGTCCGCGGGTCGCCTGGTGCGCCTGCGTGCCCGCCTGGCACGCTCCAACAACATGCTCGGCAAGGGCTTGCTGGCTCTGCTTTCTCGCGACCGCATCGACCAGGACGTCTGGGATGAGGTTGAGGAGACCCTGCTGCTCGCCGACCTCGGCTCCGAGCCGACCACCCGCCTGGTGGAGGCGCTGCAGCAGCGTGTGCGTGTTGAGGGTACGAGCAACCCCGCCGCCGTGAAGAAGATGCTCCGCGAAGAGCTCGTGAAGATTGTTCGCCCCGACATGGACCGCGAACTGAAGACCGCCGGCAGCGACGGCAACCCCGGCGTGGTGCTGGTCGTTGGCGTGAACGGCGTTGGTAAGACCACCACGGTCGGTAAGATTGCCCGCGTGATGGTCGCTGACGGTCAGACCCTGCTCCTGGGTGCCGCGGATACGTTCCGTGCGGCCGCCTCCGAGCAGCTGACCACCTGGGGTGACCGCGTGGGCGTGAAGACCGTGCGTTCCGAGAAGGAAGGTGCCGACCCGGCATCCGTCGCGTTTGATGCTGTGAAGGCTGGCAAGGAGCAGGGCGTTGACACCGTGCTCGTGGACACCGCGGGCCGCCTGCAGAACAAGTCCGGCCTGATGGATCAGCTCGGCAAGATTAAGCGCGTGATTGAGAAGGAAGCGCCGGTCACCGAGGTTCTGCTCGTGATTGACGCGACCACCGGCCAGAACGGTATGGTTCAGGCGAAGGTCTTCGGCGATATCGTGGACGTCACCGGTATCGTGCTGACCAAGCTTGACGGCACCGCAAAGGGCGGCATCGTGGTCGCTATTCAGGAGGAGCTCGGCGTTCCCGTCAAGCTCATCGGCCTGGGTGAAGGCCCGGACGACCTGGCGCCGTTCGACCCGGAAGCATTCGTGGACGCGCTGCTGGACTAACATCCTCATATTCCGCCGAGAAGCCACATGTGTTTCGAGAAGCCACCAAAGACGTGGCTTTTCGAAACACATGTGGCTTTTCGCTTATCTGAAAGGAAAGAACATAGCCTGATTTACCCCGGGGTAAATTGCGAACAAGGGGTCGGCCCCCACATCAGGAATAGTCTGAAGGGGACATATTGGATGGGTGGTCACTGCATTACAAGGCCACCCAGAAGAAAGGCATGATATGAACTTGTCACAATGGTTGAACTCAGCAACGTTGGTCCTGCTGTTGGTGAGCGTAATTATCTTCTTCGTGAGGGCTGCAATATCAGCCGTGGGTGGTGTAACCACATCGATTCGTTATCTGCGAGCCACGACGAAGGGCGAGGAGTACACGCGAGAATCGGACGACGAAGACCGTATCTTAAGTTCCTCCATTTTGGGCGGTCCGGATATTATCATCAACCTCGTGATGGGCGGATTTGTGGCCGCGGCGATGTGGGTGGTCATGCTACAGCAAAGCTCTTCGGTAGAGGCTTTGGTGTGGGTTGCTGACATTTCGGTATTCGCGGTACTACTGCTGGGTTTGACTGCAATGGTGCGTTGTTCCAAGCGTGCACGGGCTAAGGGTAAGAAGATGAAGCCCAACGCCTTACTTGGTCTGATGTATGTGACTTCGTCCGGTACGGCTCTCAGCTCTACGCTGTCGAATGGCCTGCAGATGAGCGAACATTGGTCGATGGTCAATCTGATTCAGGCGGGTCTTTCTGCAGGTCCGACTGACGTGGACTTTGTAAATGGTGTTATGGGTGGATACGGTGTTCCGGGGTTGGTAGCTCTGGCTGCGTATACCGTGCTGTTCTTTGTGTGGGGAATGCTTGTTCCGGAAGTTCTGTTGCACTCTGTTTTCCTTGCCGCTAGCGCGCTGGGAGGTCGTGCTGTGATTGTTGGATCGAAGTTGGAAAGTGCGCAGCGTCTTTTCACGGTGAGTATAGCTCTCTACCTGGCGATGTTCCTGGTATCGAGTGGTTTGTTGGCTAGATAGCCGCCTCTTTACTCGCTGAGAAGCCACATGTGTTTCGAAAAGCCACATTTTTAGTGGCTTCTCGAAACACATGTGGCTTTTCGCGGTTAAGTTTGGGGCCCTCCAGCAGCACGCAGCACCTGCAGGGCCCGCCTCGGACGGTAGATAGCATCCTTAGCAGAAACACGGATGACAGCATACCCCGCGTGGAGTAGCCGATCCTGTCTATTCTTCTCCCGAACCAGGTCCTCTTTGGCGTTGTATTTGACGTTGCCGTCTACCTCCAGAATGACGGGCCTGCCGTGGAGGCTAATGGCGTGTAGCAGAAAGTCCACTCGATAGGCATGACCTTCGCAGATGATGGTTTCTTGCTGCTTGTATCGGATTCCCTGGTCATCGAGAAGTAACCGCATGCAGGTTTCAGCAACGGATTCTGAGTGTGGGCTGAGCTCATGTCCGACGAGGCGGGCGGTTCGGCACCCGCGGCCAGATGCAGATGAGAGCTCTTTCTTGAGCTCTTCGTAGGTGAGCATATCCGGTTCCCGCGCGAAGCGTTGAAGGGCGCTTTCGGCCAGAACGAGCCCGTCGCGAAAGGGGAGCGTTTTCACGCAGGTGGTGATAGCTGTTAGCGGTGTGACGGTGGGGATTCCCTCGGGTGTGTACACGATGGGGCTGTCCGCGGTGAGGATGTCTTGGATGCGCTGGATGTTTTCTCGGCGGCCGCCTCCGGCTCCTCGTACTTGAACGTGACGTGGTGGGCTGAGGGAGGAGACGCCCCAAGCGATGGCTGCGCTTTGAGCGGCGAGGATGTTGGCGGGGTATTCGTTGAGGTGCGCGAGGATGCACACGTAGTGCTGGTCGTTGGGGTGTAGGTTGTTCCAGGTTTGGGTGGGGAGAAGGTGCCCTTTTGAGACGCGGGTGAGTTCGCCGCGGTTGAGGGCGTGGCTTAGGGTGATTCGTGTGTGGGTGGCTGAGGTGATGAGTTCGGTGCGGGTGCGTATCATCGTTGATAGTTCTTCTCTAGTAATCATGCTTTAATTGCATCAAATGAGAGTATTTGTGTTCAAGTGTTACGTTTAGTTATTACGCCGAAAAGCCACATGTGTTTCGAAAAGCCACCAAAAACGTGGCTTTTCGAAACACATGTGGCTTCTCGACGAGAGGGGTGTGGATAAGTTGAGCGAATACGGCCCGGTACTTTACCTACCGGATGCTACCTGTTGAACTGCGAAACAATCAGCTCGGCAAGTGCAGGCTGGCATACTACCAGGCTCACAATAGCCAGGAAGAAGCTCATGCTTGCCTCCTGAATGGAGAGGTTGGTGACGGTGCCACGGCGGACTGCAATTACTACGTTAATCGAGTATTTGAAGCACTGAATCAAAGTCCCCAGCATGAAGAGGGCAGCAAGCAGGTTGAGCATAATCAGGGTGAACCCTGCAGTACCGTATGACGCAGTAACTGCCTGAATGAAACGCGCAACCATACTGCCCTGAGGGTGAGACTCGTAGTGTCCGCTGACGGTGGTGTAGATGGTCGCCATGTTGTACTTACCTGCCCCGAGGAGAGCGAGCCAGGTGCCGCCAACAATCGCCAGCAGGGATGCAGGGTAGAGCACATTCAGAATGGCAGATTCAGGTGAGTTGATGCTCTTAGGGCTGAGAAGCTTTACCTGCCAACCGATGAGTACGAGACAGGTAACCCAGCAGGCTGCGAGGATCCAGCTGATAGTGGGCCAGCTGATGAGGAACGCACCCGCGATAAGGAGACTGCCAACAACAGCAAGTGCGATGCTGTCGAAGGCATCGTCATTACTTGCCTGCGTTCCCTTGGAGGAGGCGTGGTTGTGCGTGTGCTGGCTGTTGTCGATGGCGGTGCGGTTACCGTCGCCGCTAATGGCTGCGGAGCCGTTGCCTACATGCTGGTGGGTGTTGTGCACGTGGTTGCCATTGCCGTTGATGGTGCCGACGCTGAGCTTCTGAGTGGTATTTCCCGCTCCGGGGGTGGCGGCTGCCCTCTTGGCGTCATTGTACTTTAAGCGTGCTGCGCGGAAGTTCAAGATATTAGTGGCGAATTGCATGATAGCAGCGGGGAGCGCAAAGATAACGGTGAGCAGAGGGAAACAAATCAATATAACCTTGCTGATAAAGTCCATGAGTTTTTCTCCTATCTGGAGGGGCTGCCCCGGCCCGTTTGGGCCTGCACCGGGGCAGGTGGTGCGGTGTCGTGCAGTGACCTTGTACCTCCACAATAGGGGGAGGGTTTAGGGTAGCTGAGATTTTTTGATTTACCCCGGGGTAAGCGAAAAATTATCGGACTGGGTGCGGGGGAAAGGGAGTATATTCTTTGAATTCCTGCGGGAGGGCGCTTTATAGCAGTCTCCAGAAGCCACATGTGTTTCGAAAAGCCACCAAACATGTTGCTTTTCGAAACACATGTGGCTTCTCGGCGGAAAGAGAGGGGAGGAGGGGGAGATGACCACCCCGGCCACCTCACCTCCGGCCAGCAGGGATAATAGATAGTTAGACACTTACATTGAGGACATCTGGGGTCCACCCCCGGTGACGTTGAAAGGCACAATAATGGCGAAAGCGCCTGTATCTCAGGGGTCGGGTGCCCCTACTACTCCGGCTGAGTTGGCGGAGATGCTGTGGAAGTCCGCGGACATTCTGCGCGGTTCCATGGAGTCCGGCGGTTACCGCGACTTCATGCTGGGCCTGATCTTCTTGAAGTACATTGGTGACACCTTCGATAAGGCTCGCGAGGATGTTCAGCACATGCTGACTGAGGAGTACGGCCTTGAGGGTGAGGCTCTGGCTGAGGAGCTGGAGGAGCCTTCGTACTACCATGCTCGTCATGCATTCTATGTGCCGGTTGGTGCCCGCTGGTCTGACCTGGTGCAGCAGGCGAAAGGTGACCGTGTGGGTGAGCTGGTTGACTCGGCTATGGACGAGATTATGGCTCAGAACCCGCCGTTGCAGGGTGCCCTTGAGCCCATGTATGCGAGTGAGAAGGTGGAGCAGCGCACCCTGGCGCAGGTGATTGATCTGCTGTCGAATGCGAATTTCGCGGCGGTGCGTGATGGTGAGCATTCTTCGTCGAAGGATGTTCTGGGCTTTGTGTATGAGTATTTCTTGGGTAAGTTTGCTCGTGCGCAGGGTCAGAAGGGCGGCGAGTTCTACACCCCGACGACTGTGGTGAATACTCTGGTGGGTATGATTCAGCCGACGAGTGGCCGCGTGTATGATCCGTGCTGTGGTTCGGGCGGCATGTTTGTGCAGTCGAATAATTTTGTGCACCGTGCCGGCGGCGCGTTTGATGACCGCAGTAAGGGTGACCAGCGTGTGCTTGCGTATGGTCAGGAGCGTAACCAGGCGACCTGGCGTTTGGCGCGCCTGAACCTGGCGATTCACGGTATTGATGGTTCGGTGGGCGACCGCTGGCGCGATACGTTCGTTGAGGATTCGCACCCGGGCGAGCGTTTTGATTATGTGTTGACGACCCCGCCGTTCAACATCAAGGAGTGGCACCGGGTTGAGGATGACCCGCGCTGGGTGTTTGGTGTTCCGCCGAAGAATAACGCGAATTTTGCGTGGATGCAGCATGTGTGGTCGAAGCTGGATGTGAAGGGTTCGGCTGCTGTGGTGATGGCGAATGGTTCGTTGACTGCTGATACTGGTGGTCAGGGCGGTATTCGTCGCGCCATGGTTGAGGGCGACGCGGTGGCTGCTGTGTTGGTGTTGCCGCCGAATATGTTTACGACGACGAGCTCCCCGGCGTGTGTGTGGTTGTTGTCGAAGGATAAGTCTGCCGGTGTGAATGGTTCGGTGGACCGTTCGGGTCAGGTTCTGTTTATGGATGCCCGTTCGATGGGCCATATGGTGTCTCGTACTGAGCGTGTGTTCTCTGAGGAGGATATCGCGAAGATTGCGAATACGTGGTGTGCGTGGCGCGGTATGTCGTCGATGTATCATGCGGATGGTTCGCTGGTGAAGGCTGGCGAGGAGCCGACTGCTGGCGTGTATGAGGATGAGGCGGGTTTCTGTTTCTCGGCGTCGCTTGAGGATGTGCGGGAGCAGGACTTTGTGCTGACTCCGGGCCGCTACGTGGGTAGCGCTGTGTCTGAGGGTGAGAGCACCCAGGAGCTGGATGCGCGTATTGCCGGTTTGCGTGAGCAGCTGCTGGATCAGTTCGCTGAGTCGGAGCGTTTGGGCTCGGTCGTGCGTGAGCAGCTGGCCTCACTGGACCTTGAGGGTGGTGAGCTGTAGTGGCTGTACTGTCGGACGCTCAGCGTGAGGCGGGGTGGACTATCGTCAAGCTGGGGGATATATGCGCCTTTGTGGCTGGTTCTGCATTCCCCCAGAAAGAACAAGGAAAAGTCTCTGGCGATTACCCCTTCGCTAAGGTAAAAGATTTGCAGTCTGCTGCGGGGCTTTCATGGCGGAATATTGATAATTGGATTGAAGAATCTCAGCTCAAAACTCTTAAATCCAAAATCATACCGGTTAAGTCGATTGTCTTTGCCAAAATTGGAGAGGGTCTTAAAAGGGAAAGATTTGCCATGTCATCAATACCTATGTGTATTGATAACAACCTAATGGCAGCTGTGCCCTCGGCTGCGGTGAATAATATATGGCTGTATTATAAATTTAAGACGCTAAATATCTCTTCGCTGGTTGCTGGTAGTGCACTTCCTTATCTCCGTGTTCAAGATTTAAAGGATCTGGATATTTCCCTGCCCCCTCTGGAGGAGCAGGAGCGGATTGCTGGGATTTTGGGCTCGCTCGACGACAAAATCGAAGCAAACACCCGCCTCATCCAGACACTAGATTCCTTGGGGGAGGCAGCAACCCGTAAGTATCTAAAGTCAGTTCAAAAAACTCAGAAACTTAATGACATTGCTCATATAGTTATGGGTCAATCTCCGAAGGGAGAGACTCTAAACACTGAGGGTTCTGGAGTTCTCTTTTTCCAAGGTAAAAAAGATTTTGGATTCAGGTACCCCACACCGCGCACATATACAACTGCTGCAACTCGAATGGCAGAACCGCTGGATATTCTGTTCAGTGTTCGTGCTCCGATTGGTGCTCTTAATCGTTCGGTTGAAGCATGTTGTGTTGGGCGAGGTCTGGCAGCTATTCGCTCATCGTGTGGCCAGGAAAATACTCTTTTCTACACTCTGAAAACTAATCCTAATCTCTGGGAGAAATTCGAGGGTGAAGGAACAATTTTTAGTGCCATTAATAAAAAGGGTCTCTCCGAGCTGGATATACCGTTCAGTGAGACTGCTATTTCTAACGGCGTAGAAGATTTTCTAACAAGTGTTGAACAAGAGATTTTCTCTCTTGAACAAGAGAACCTTCAGCTTGCTGAAACCCGTGACGCTCTCATTAAGCGCCTCATTGGCTAGACGCTAGGGGAGCGCCGCATCCGCCCTGCCCGGCCGGTTCACACCGACCGGGCAGGGCGTGCCGCCCTACTACCACGCAATCACCTACTTCACGACCGCCTCAGCAAAGGAGCTACCATGGCACCCACCAACCACCGCACCTACCGGCCCAACAACTCCACCTACAGCGCCCTCGCTGAACTTGTCGCACCCTACAGCCTCTCACGCATCCAGCTCACCGAAGCCGTCGGCATCGCCACCAAACCCACCGTCAACACCTGGGTCAAACAGTGCTGCCCCAACCTCCCGCAGGGCACCCCCGTGCCCCTCGCACCCATCCTGCGCTACCTGCACGAGACGCACCTGCCCGACCCCAAAAAGTGGCCCAGCAGCTACTCCTACGACCGGTACATCCTCGAAAATATCACCGCGCGCATGCTCGCCCGCGTCGTAGCCGCCACTTTCAGCACCGATCACCCGCACAGCAGCAACTACCGCGCACTCCTCGCACTCATCGCAACCCTTGTGCTCCTCGCAGGCACCTGGGAAGGGTCAGAAGAAACCTTCCTCACCCTGCTCAACCCCGAGCCCAACGCAGACGCTGAAGAAGAACTGCAACAGTCCATCGAATCCGCCTCCGAAGCCCTGCACCCCATCCTCACCGAACTGCTCGTACCCGCACTCCGCGCCGCCCGAGGCACCTTCACCACCAACGAAGCGCAGCTCCTCACCAGCTACGCGCTCGCCGCCGGATACTACGCAGGCGCCCACCCGCACGAAACCCTCAACAGCATCCACACATCACTCGCCGCCGCAGACCGCACCAACGCCCTACCCGACGCCGAGCTCATCCGCTACGTAGCCGACTTCCTCAACGCCGGCTCCTACACCACCCACCACGACCTCGCCTTCGGCGGTAGCGAACCCGACCGGCGTAACCTCATCCTGCACGGAGGATACGGCAGCTACGAAACCGCCGCGCACCTCGTCGCCTACCTGCCCCAGGCCCACCAGGCTATCGCCTTCAGCGCCACCGGCGGGCACGGTACCGGCGCGCTGACGGACGAACGCCGACCCGACTTCACCCTCTACCTCTGCTACCTGCTCCTCACCGACGAGGACTCCGCCGAACAGCAGGCCGCAGACCTCTACCACGCCGAACGCTGGGCCGAACAACAGAGCCGCGCCACCGGCGGGAAAACCACCAGCAGCACGGTGCAGGAAAAGGCCCCCAACCCCGCAGCAACCCTGCCTGAGGCGGCTGCCAACCACCTCATCATCCTGCCGCTCGACACCCCCTCGGGCACCCCTGACAACCTTGCCGAACAGCAAGAGGAAGCCTGGGCCGCCCTCGAGAACCTCGCCTACACCGTTGACGAAGGCATCGGTACGGACGGGGCCATTACCTACCCGGTGCGCGCCGGCGAATATCTTGCCGTCCTCGCACCCCTGGACGTACTCGCAGGCTTCGGTCGCCACCTCAAAGCCGCACACCGCGGCGAAGAAACCCGCCAAGACAAGCTCGTCGACGACTTCCTCACCGCCATCACCGTGCAGCCCGGCAACCACGGCATGCGCCTACGCGCCGTCATCGACCTCGGCCCCGAACACCTCAAAGTCAACACCAAAACCCGCCTCGGCCTGGGCCTCTTCAGCATCTTCGCGCCCGGAAGCAAACCCCAGGGATCCGTCTACCTAGGCTCCCTCGACGACGAGAAACTCTACACTCTCGCCGAACGCTCCAACACGCCGGTGCTGACTCCAGTCGCCGAACTCGTCGCAAACACCGCCCGCGGCTACCTCGAACGCGGCGAAATCGGCTCCGAAGACATCATTCGCGGCGTCATCGTAGCCTCCGACGCGCTCAAAAACGCCTCTTTCGACGAGCTGCACATCAACCCGGTCTCCAACAACACCCCCGAAGAAAGCCTCAGCCTACTCACCAGCCTCACCCGAGACCTACCCGCACTCCTCGAAACTCTCCCCACCGGCCTGCCCGTAACCGTGCCGCACCTTCGCACCCCCGAAGACGAACGGTCCATTCCGCACGGCGAAGAATACGACATCACCATCAACCAGCTCATCAAAACCGAGAAAGTACTCACCAAAATCACCGGCCGCCAGGTCACCGGCACACGCTACGGCGATGTCGAAAACAACAGGAAACGCATCCGTGTTCTCGATGCGCACGCCCTTGGCCACTACGCACGCTACGGTGTGCTGCCCGCTGAGAGCCACTACCTGCGCGCCCTCGACCTGACCGAAGGCACCCAGCTCACCCAAGCTAACGACATTGTCATCTACCCCGCCTACGACCAGGCCTACGGCGGTCCCGCCGTCTACCTGAGCGAACACGGGGGAGAGGCCATCGGCCCGGGCATGACCGTACTTCGATTCCGCCACTACACCCCCAGCCGGTCCAGCCTGCACGCCACCAGTGAATACGTTCAGCGTGCCCAGCTACTCGCGCACCTTCTGCGAGCGCTCCTCAACGGCCTAGCCGAGGGCACCGCCCTCAGGATCAGCACCCACCTTGCCCCCGAAAAGCGCAAGACCAGCACAGACATCAGGGGCTGGGAGAAGCAACCGCTGCCCCATATTGACGGTCTGGCGTGGAACAACAATGACCTCGAATGGTTCAGTGAAAAGCCTGAGACTGACAGTGCTGAAGCCGGAAACTCCGAGGCTGAGGGTGACGCACCCGAAAACGCGGACGCATACGTCACCCACCCCGTTGCACGCTACCTCACTCAGGAACTCAACGCCTTCGACGAGGTGGAAGCCGCCCTGGCTGAAGCCTTGCAGCATGTGCGTGCCGTCCGTGGACGTTACGAACGGGACCTCATGGCTAATCGCCTAGACCTTCGCTCCACCTGGGAGGCCGATGCTGAGCGGAAACGCCTTGAGGCAGAAGAAGCTGCGCGAATCCGACAAGCCCTGAAAGCTCTGGCGGCTGAAATGGCCACTTCAGAAGAATCCACTCCAGGAGAATCCGACGAGGAACAGCCCCACTAACTGCCCGGATACTCCCCTCAACAGTGCGCCCCGGGGTAATCAACCCAGCACCTCAGCGCGTTCGCTTACCCCGGGGTAAAACACAATAACGACATTCCCCCTCGTCATCAGGCATTCTAGAGATATACAACGCCGCACAGCTCACCACAGAAAATGAGCAACCGGCACACAGGCAAAGTATTCACACAACATGCAAGGTGCAAGACACCAGCAACGAAAGGAGCCACCGTGGCTGAAAAGAACTGGGAACTGAGCGTCCTCTCTGAACTCGCAGATAAGGGCTGGGAGCTAACCAACGGATCCGGTATTCAGGCAGACACCACCTACGAAGAGCGCGTACGGGCAACCCGCGTTCCGGACTCGATTCTGCCCAACTACAAGGCGTTCCGTCACGGCCGTGAATCCCGTGAATCCCTCATCATCCCCGGCGAGGTCAAGGAAGCCCTGCGCCGCCTCAACCCGGACGCCACCGAAGACCACGTGCAGAAGGCCTACACCACCCTGACTCGCCGCCGCAGCGCCAACATTATGGCTGAGAACAAAGAAGCTCTCGGCTACATGAGCGCCGGCATCCCCGTGGAAATGAAGGCACCCGACGGCACCCTGCGCACCCGCAACCTGCAGGTCATATCCGCAGACCCCGCCCAGAACACCTACCTGGCGGCGCAGCAGGTCACCGTCTTCTCCAGCGGACGCACCTACCGCCTGGACGTGGTGCTCTACTGCAACGGCCTGCCCGTAGGCATCATCGAGCTCAAAGATCAGGACAAGAAGCTCACCGAAGCCTACAACCAGATGAACACCTACCAGCGTGAAATCCCGCAGGCATTCATCTACAACATCGTCACCATCATGGGGCAGGCCGACCACGCACGCTACGGCACCATCGGCACCCCGCTCTCGCACACCGCCCAGTGGAACTACAACGCCGAAGGTGCAGAAACCCCCAACGGTACCTACCACGACGATAACGGCCAGCACAGCACCCCGCTCAACCGCATCATCCAGGCCTTCGGAACCCCCGAAATTCTGCTCGACATGATGCGCCACTTCACCCTCTTCGTAGGCACCGGCAGCGAAGAAGGCAGCAAGTCCTACGTCAAGATCCTCGCCAAGGCACACCAGTACTACGCCGTCCGCGAGGCACTCGACCGCGCCGTGAAGACCCACACCGGCAGGGGACAGGTAGGCGTCGTCTGGCACACCCAGGGCTCCGGCAAGTCCTACTCCATGCTGTTCTTCGCCCGCGCCGCCATGCGTGAAAAGGCGCTGCACAACCCCACCATCGTCGTGGTCACCGACCGCACCGACCTGGACAGCCAGCTCTACACGACCTTCCTGAACGCCAAGGACATGCTCCCCGAGGAACCCGTCCAGTTCGATTCGCGCCGTGAACTGAAGAACCGCCTGAACGACATCCAGTCCGGAGGTATCTTCTTCACAACCTTGCAGAAGTTCGGCATGGAAGACCCCGACGAGAAGTTCCCGCAGCTCTCCGACCGCTCGAACATCATCGTCATGGTGGACGAGGCACACCGCTCCCACTACGACACCCTGGAAGGATACGCACACAACCTCAACACCGCCCTGCCCAACGCCAAGTACATCGCGTTCACCGGCACCCCCATCGACAACAAGACCGGTAACACCACCGCAGTCTTCGGCGACTACATTCACACCTACGGCTTCGACCGCGCCATTGAAGAAGGCGCAACTGTCCCGCTGCTCTACCAGCCGCGCCACATTAAGATGGCAACCACTGAAGGCAGCGAAGAAATCGGCCAGTCCATTGAGGAGCTGACTGATGCGCTGGAACTCGAAATGGCCAATAAGACCAAGCTTGAGCAGACCCAGATTATGAAGCTGCTGGCCTCTGACGAGCGTCTGGACGAGGTCGCGAAGAACATTGTCGAGCACTGGGAAGAACGCCGCGAGCTCATGCGTGAAGAAATGAGCGGCGGCATCGGCAAGGCCATGGTGGTTACCTCCGGTCGTGAGCACGCCGTGCGACTCTTCCACAAAATCATCGAGAAGCGTCCCGACTGGGCCCCCGAAGGCCCCGAAGACATCAACGGTGGCCGCGTGCAGGTGCTGATTTCCGGTACCACGAGCGACACGGAGGAGCTCGCACCCTTCCGCCGCAACAAGGCCGATTCCCGTGCGGTTGAGCGTCGCATCAAGGATCCCGAAAACCAGTTGGAAATCATTGTGGTGGCCGATCGTCTGCTCACCGGCTTTGACGCCCCCGTACTGCACACCATGTACATGGACCGTCTGCAGAAGGAACACAACCTGATGCAGACCATCGCCCGCATCAACCGCACCTACAAGGAAAAGCAGTCCGGTCTGATTGTTGGCTTCCTGCCCTTGCACACCAACCTGCGCAAGGCCCTGAAGCAGTACGCCACCGGTGGTGAAGAGGTCAACTTCAACCCCGTAACCCGCGGCGAGAAGCTGCTGGAAGACTTCAAGACCTCCTACGCGCAGCTCACCGAATACCTGGGCATCGACTGGTACGCCATGGCTGAAAGCCGCGGAAATGGCGTAGACCCGCGGGAATACGAACGCATGCTGACCCTGGTACAGAGCAAGATCCTGGGTTACGAGCAGGACGCGGAACGCGCACCTCATGGTGATGCACCGCAGGTCTCTAAGCTCCTGAGCCACATCATCGACCTGTACCGACAGCTCATTCCCCTCAAGGACAAGGAGGAAGTATCTAAGGCCCTGACCCCGGCCATGATTGCGCGACTCGAATTCCTGCGTGAAGTACACAAGGGCGTGAAGAACCGCCGCCTGACCAACCGAGCCTTCGAACAGACCATCAGCGCTGAAGAAATCAAGAAGCAGATGGAACGCCTGTTCAACGAGGCCGTGGAGACCGGTGGCACCAACATCATCACGGTGAATGCCAACGGTGAGAGCGCTATCGACCTGCGTCAGCTGACCGATTCGGCAATCGAGCAGCTGTCCGGCACGGATGCGGCCGCTCTGGTAGCTCAGAACGCCGCCGACCTGGTGACCATGCAGATTCAGAACTCCCTGGAAGGCCAGCAGGCACGAGTCGTCTACTTCATGAAGCGTCTGGAAGAGCTGCTCAAGCGCTACAACGCCTTTGAGAATAAGAGCAGCAAGGAGCTTGAAGAGCTACTGCTCGCTGTTCGCTCGCTGGCTACCGAGGCTGAGAATGACGCCGAACGTGGCCGCCGCCTGGGCCTGTCTGCTCGCGAGGTGCGAGTCTACGACGAGCTGTGCGCAATCGACATTCTGACTCAGGTACTCACTGAGGAGGAGCTTGTCATGTTGGCTCGCCAGCTGAAGGACTCCGTTGCGGATGCTGCGGCTCTGGATGCGGCGGATAACACCGGCAAGGCTAAGCTGAAGGTGCAGATTCGCGGTAAGCTGTTGCGTTTCCGCCCGGTGATTGAGCGCGTCGGCGCTGTGTTTACGGATGTTGTGGATGAGGTTGCCGGCCACCTAGGAGATCTGAACTTCTAATTAATCGCCGAGAAGCCACATGTGTTTCGAAAAGCCACCAAAGACGTGGCTTCTCGAAACACATGTGGCTTTTCGCGGTTAGTGGGCGGGTAATGACGACGGGCAGCACACGATGCGGGGCTCTGGGATATTCTGAAACTAGAAGATGCGTAGCGAGAAAAAGTGCCGACCCCTCAGGCGGTCCCGAGCATCGCACACCATACAACCCAATTCACCCCGAACCTCAGTGAAGGAGCTACCATGGCAGCCACCCACCTCCCCGGAACTCTTCCCGACCCCAACTACCAGCCCACCTACCGTTCCAACGGCGCGGGCGACGACCTCGCCGCACTCGTTGCACCGTACAGCCTCTCGCGCGTCCAGCTCGCTGAGGCTACCGGTATCGCTGACGAGGCTACCGTGAACAGCTGGGTTGAGCAGTGCTGCCCCGAACTCGCGGCGGATGCTCCCGCGCCCCTCGAACCCGTGCTGCGATACCTGGACGAAACCTACCTTCCCGACCCCGCAAACTGGCCCGGCGATAACGCCTACGACGAGTACATCCTCGAGAACATTGCCGCGCGCATGCTCGCCCGCGTTGTTGCTAACACTTTCGCCGCTGACCGTTCCGGCGACTACCGTGAACTTCTCGCACTCGTTGCAACCCTTGTGCTGATTGCCCGCTACTGGGAGGGCACCGATGAGGCTTTCCTGACCCTGCTCAACGCCGAGCCCACCGCGGAGGCGGAAGAGTCCCTGCAGGAGGCTATCGCGAACGCCCCCGAGTCCCTGCACCCGCTCCTGGCCGAGCTTCTGCTGCCCGCCCTGCGTGAGGCGCGCGGCACCTTCACCGCCGCCGAGGCGCAGCTACTCACCGGCTACGTTCTTGCCGCCGGATACTACGCGGGTGAGCACCCCTACGAGACTCTGAACGGCATCCACGTTGCGTTCGATGCGGATGACCTCACCCTGCCCGATGCTGAGCTGATGAGCCGTGTTGAGGACGTCCTCAAGGCTAACTTTTCCGCCGCTCGTGCGGGTGCAAACACTACCGACAACCCGGAGCCGCACTACGTCACCCTGCCTGGTGACCAGGACGGCTACGAAACCGCCGCGCACTTGATCGCCGCCCTGCCTCAGGCGCATGACGTTATTGCTTTCAGCACCCCTGAGGGTGATAACACGGAGACGCTCGCCGCCGACCGCCGCGCCGCTTTCACCCTGTACTTGTGCTACCTGATGCTCGGTGATGACGAGTCTTCGGAGGGGCGCGCCGCTGAGCTGTACCGCGCCAGCCGTGAGAACTAGGTTTTCGCGCCCTACTTTGATTCTGTAGACACCTTGCCCGCAGACGCTAAGAAGCCACATGTGTTCGAAACACATGTGGCTTCTCGCGGTTAATGGTGGTGGGTGTGGTGTGGTGGGATTATTCTCAACGGTGACTGTGCACGGCGATTTACACAGCTACGGGCTGTTCCGCGCGAATCGCATTATAGGTAGCGTCGCTGACGGTCACACCGTACTGCTCGGAGGCGAGCCGCAGAATCTCCTCAACCGTGTAGATGCGGAATACGCCGCCTCCGGTTGCCTTAGCGTATTCACGCAGTAGCTGACGGTTCGCGAGCTGACGTACGGGTTCGCCGCCCGATGCGGCGCGTACCTGCTGACCGTTGCGTAGCCAGGTGTCGCGCACACCGCCGGTGACGAAGACGCAGTCGGTGCCCTTCACACGGGTGGTTGCTTCGGTAACGCACTGGTTCCAGAGCGCGAAGTCGGCGTCAAAGCTGGCGTTAGCGAGCAACGGGTGGCCCTGTGCGAGGGCTTCGCGGCACTGCTGTTCGTGGCGTTCGGGGCTGGGTGCCGCACCCACGTGGCCGGTGAAGATGCGGTTCAGTCGCGGCAGGATCGTGTCGTCTTCGCGGCGTGCCATGTTGATGGATCCGGTGTCGGTGGTGGGTTCAAGGATCTTCATGATCTGCGCGATGGAGTGGTCCAGCTGGTGCGTGACTGAACGCAGTGCGCTCCAGGGGGAGTTGCGTTCTTCGGGCAGGGTTTCTTTGAAGGATGCGAGCGCTGAGCGGACGCGGTCTGCGGCGGCGGGTACGGGGGAGGCGCCGTCGAGTGCTGCCCAGAATTCTTTGAGTGCCTGGTGGGGGAGGAAAGCGTGTCCGCGCAGCTGCGAGTAGACGCGGAGGATTTCGTCGCTGATGTGGGTTGGGTAGTTGTAGAGGCTTGCAAGCGCGGTGGAGTCGAAGGCGATGAGAATTCCGGGGTGAATGGAAGTCAGCGGGGCGCGATCGAGTTCCTTGTACTCGACGAAGTCTGAGTACAGGGTGCGTGCTTGACGGGTGATTGACATGAATCCCCTCCGGGTATCGAGTATGGGTGGTCAAATGTGAGTGCCGGAGAAGTCGAGGAGAATACCTATTTCAGTGTATCGGCCTTCTGCGGCGCGTGATGGGGTTTCGATATAAATATTTTGTTTATTACTTTTGTGTCTAACCCGAGGGGGTGTTAGTGCATGTCAGAGTCATTTTCGGGTCCATGTTTTAGGTGTGAATTTCGCCGCGTGACCTCTACGTTGTGCGGTTTTGTTTTCACAGTCATGAGCAGTATAGAACAAAAATGTGCATTAATATGCAAAATCTGATGGAGGGTCACAAAATGGCGTCAGAAAACTTTTTCAACATGCACATAGGACGCATATAACACACCTGGGACAAGGCGAGAAAGTAGATGAACATTTATTCCCTCCTGTAGACTTTAAGTGATTCAAATTTGATAAAGGAGAAGAGTAATGTCAGAGCTGACCACTCAAAACCAGGCGGAGGAGCAGGGTCCCGCTCGCACCGTCGTCGTGGCTGAAGATGAGGCATTGATTCGCCTCGACATCGTCGAAATTCTGAAGGACCAGGGTTTCGATGTTGTTGCAGAAACCGATAACGGCAAGACCGCTGTCGAGCTAGCGCAGAAGCACCGCCCCGACCTCGTCCTCATGGATGTGAAGATGCCGATTATGGACGGCATCACCGCAGCCGAAGAAATCGCGAAGGAGCAGATTGCTCCCGTCGTTCTGCTGACTGCATTCAGCCAGAAGGAACTCGTTGACCGTGCCGTTGAGGCAGGCGCTATGGCGTACGTCGTCAAGCCGTTCTCCCCGAACGATCTGGTTCCCGCCATTGAGGTGGCAATTAGCCGCTATGAGCAGATTCGCGCTCTCGAGAAGGAAGTGGGCACCATCCGCGACCAGTTCGAGACCCGCAAGCTCGTTGACCGCGCAAAGTCGCTGCTCATCACCAAGATGAACCTGACCGAGCCGGAAGCATTCCGCTGGATTCAGAAGACCTCCATGGACCGCCGCCTGTCCATGCGCGAAGTTTCTGACACCATCATCAAGCAGCTCTCCTAAGCACAAGACGTGCAAAGTACGTGACAGTACAGGTACGAATGCACGCTACGGCGAAGACTAGGAATCGTCGATGAGCACACACGGCTGGTGCAGTGATGAACCAGCACCTTTATTCATGACACACAAACGCCCCACCCCTCACGATGAAGCTGAGGGACGGGGCGTTCGTGTTTAACGGTTCGCGTGTATAACGGCTCGCGGGTGTGCGTTGTAAACCGGGCGCTTAGCGCGGGCGGGAACCCGGCGCTACACGGAACTTAACGCAGGTAGCGGTTCAAATCGTCTTCGTCATTGTTCGGGCCGCTGATGGGGCGGTCCGTGGGGGAGCCAGCCCAGAGCATGCCGCCGGTACCGAGCATCACGCCCAGCCACCAGAAGCTACCGGGGTTGTTGATAGCGGTCACCAGGCACACCAGCATCACGCCGATTGCGATGGGCAGGACAATGCGCTTGGCGCGCACAATCTTCGGGTAACGCTTGAAATAGGGGGTGCGCTCGCGGGCCATGGTGCTCCTTCTGGTCGTACCTTCTGGTGGGGTGTTGGCGGGTGCCGTGTACCCCGTGCTTCTACGATTTTAGGCTACTTGCGTAGGCTGTAGGACTTTATACTGCGGGAGATTATGCAGTGGGAGTTTATGCAGTGGGGCGGGGAATCAGCATATTGGTGATACGCGCGGTGCAGGTGGTGCGGCCGCGCTCATCCACAATGTCGATGGAGTGGATGCACAGGGTGCGTCCGAGCTTGACGGCGGTGCAGGTTGCGGTAACCACACCGGAGACTGCCGGGCGCACGTGGGTTGCGTTGATGTCCACTCCGACTGCTACGAGGTTTTCGCCGCCGTGTACACCCGCGGAGAGCGATCCGAGGGTCTCTGCGAGGACCACGTTGGCGCCGCCGTGCAGCAGGCCGATGGGCTGGGTGTTACCGGCGACGGGCATGGTCGCGACGGTGCGTTCTGCGGTGAGTTCCTGGAACTTAATGCCCATGGCGGGGATGAGCTCGCCCAGACCGCGGGGGAAGTAGGGGTGTAGGTGCTCGGGGATGCCGCTTTCGGTCAGCTGCGCCTTGATTTCTTCTGCGCTGAGGGTGGTGGGTGCTGCCGCGCGGACGGGTGCGTGGTGTGTGTTGTTTTCAGTCATGACTTCCAGTGTACTCCGCGGTTAGAGTTCCTTTGACACGATGACCGGTTTCTTGGCTAGCTTCCGGGTACGGGTCAGCCCCGCCTCCTACAGGGGAGGCGGGGCTGAAAAACGCTATGGAAGCGGAGAGGATTAGGCGGAAATAGCTTCTGCCTTTTCGATGTCCTCGTCGCGGATTTCCTTATCGGGGTTCGCTCCGATTGCCTTGGAGATACGCTCGGTCAGGGCTGCGATGGTCGCGTCACCGGTCACGTTGGTTGCGGTGCCGAAGGAGTCCTGAGCCAGGTACAGGGCAATCATCAGGGCAATCATGGAGGCATCGAAACCAAGCATGGACTGCAGCAGACCGATTGCGGTCATCACGCCACCGCCGGGAACGCCGGGAGCGGCAACCATCATCACGCCGAGCACCAGAATCATGGGGATCAGGCTACCGAAGTCGGGGTGCTGGCCGGTCATGAACAGCACTGCCACCGAGCAGGAGGTAATGGTAATCATGGAGCCGGAGAGGTGAATGGTCGCGCACAGCGGAATCGCGAAGTCCACCACGCGGGGGGAGATGCCAGCCTTCTTCGCCGAACGCACGGTCACCGGGATGGTCGCAGCCGAAGACTGGGTACCGATTGCGGTGAAGTATGCCGGGAGCATGGTCTTGAGCATCTGGATGGGGTTGCGGCGAGAAATCGCGCCAGCCACCGAGTACTGCAGTGCCAGGGTGACCCAGTGCAGAATAATCACCATGACGAACACAAGACCGAAGACGGAGAGGATCTTCGCCACCTGACCGGCGAGGGTCATGTTTGCGAACACGCCCACAATGTGCACCGGCAGCAGGGGGATAATCACGTAGCCGAGCATCTTCTCAACGATGACCTGGAAGTCCTCGAAGAGGTTCAGCATCGCACGGGTCTTCAGTGCGGTAATACCCAGGCCCAGGATGAAGGAGAGAATCAGTGCGCTCAGCACGCCCATAATCGGGGTCAGCTCGAAGGAGATGTAACCCTTGGACAGTGCGTTCTCGGGGTTATCGAAGGAAGCGAGCTGCTGACCCTTCAGGATGATGGGGTAGAGCAGCAGTGCGCAGGTCAGTGCCAGGAAGCCAGCAAGGATGCTGGAGATGTACGCCAGACCCACGGTGATGCCGAGCATCTTGCCCGCACCCTGCGCGAGGGAACCAATGCCGGGCACGATGAAGCCGATAATAATCAGCGGAATCGCGAAGCTCAGGAAGGCACTGAATACGGTAGAGAAGGAGACGAAGAGCTGCACAATGAGGTCGGTGGGGATGGCTGCGCCGGTTGCGTCATTGATGCCGCTAATCATTCCGGGGGTCAGCAAGCCGATGAGCACACCCGATGCGATCGCGATGATAATCCACGCGAGGAGGGGAAGTTTTTTGAGTGCCTTCATAGTTTCCTAAATGAGGGTTCGTTGTGTGTTAAGCGCGGGAGGTGCCCTCACGGTCCGGTGGATCCTGCCGGTGAATTCTGGGTAGAGTTCTGCCTATGAATACACAGGGTGTGGGGGTTTCCTACGCTGGAGGCGATAATAAGGTTATATATTATCTGGAAACCGTATTATTATCCACCTCACATAGTGGCTTGGGGCACAATTTTCGGGAGAAAAACTTACCAAACGCACCCCACCGGCACCTATATATGAGGTAAAACTCTTTCCACACACCCCGTTATTCCGCTATATGGCACAGCGCCAGCACCCAATACGGTACAGGCGCCTCCCCACAGGGCTGACCAGCAGCCACCACAAAACCACCCATCACGAAACCCTCTGTCACGAAGCCAGCCACCGAGAAAACTCAGACTCGATACACTAGAGGAGTGACTACAGAGAACAAAACCCTCCTGCTCATTGACGGACACTCCCTCGCCCTACGCTCCTTCTTCGGCATCTACACCATGGCTGAAAAGACCGGACAGCACATCTTCGTGCGCAGCGACGGCCAGCACACCGAAGCTGTCCACGCCTTCCTCTCCACCCTGCTGAGCATCATCAAAGACAACCAGCCCAGCCACATCGCCGTAGCCTTCGACCTGCCCGGCGGCACCTTCCGCACCGCCGAATACGGCGAATACAAGGGCGGCCGCAACGCCATCCCCGAAGCCTTCAACGGCCAAATCGACCTCATCAAAAAGATGCTCGGCGCGCTCAACATCCCTGCGCTCACCTACGAAAACTACGAAGCCGACGACATCGTCGCAACCCTCACCCGCCGCGGCACCGAAGCCGGCTACAAGGTTCTCATCCTCTCCGGCGACCGCGACATCTTCCAGCTCGTCACCGACGACGTCACCCTGCTCTACCCGGTCACCACTGGCCCCTCCAAGGGTATTCAGCGCATGGACCCCGCCGCCGTCGAAAAGAAAACCAAAGTACCCCCGCACATGTACCCCGACCTCGCCGCCCTCACCGGCGAACAGGCGGACAACCTGCCCGGCGTACCCGGCGTAGGCCCCGGCTTCGCCGCCAAATGGCTCGGCGAATACGGCTCCCTGCAGGGTGTGCTCGACAACCGCGACAAGATTGGCGGCAAGAAGGGCGAGGCGCTGCGCGAGAACGTGGATAACGTGGTGCGCAACCGTCGCCTCAACCAGCTCGTCAACGACCTCGACCTGAACGTCACCCTCGAAGACACCGCATTCACCCCCGACCTGGATGCACTCAACACCTTCTTCGACGAAGTAGAGTTCCGCACCATCCGCAAGCGCGCCGCCGACACCCTCGGCCCCATCGTGCGCGCCGCCGGATCCGCAGGCGCTACTAGCTCCGCCGCAGAAGCAGGGGAGGAGGGCGCCCCCAAGAAGGCACCCACCGGCCCCGTCTACGCACCCATCAATACCAGCGCACCCACCAAAAACGCAGACGCAGCAGCATTCCGCGCCTTCTGTTCCGCCGCAGCCGAAGAAAACTACGGCACCGACGAACAGGGCGCGCCCATCGCTGTACCCGAACGCCTCGAAGGCGCCGTGACCCTCTACCCGGTCACCAACCTGCCCGTAGCGCGCCCCGCCATCGGCGATGCCCCCGCCGTCAAGGTCACCAAAACCAAGATCCGCGCCGCCGAAGAAAACCCCGAACTGCTCGGCGTGCTCCTCACCAGCAAGAACACCAGCCTCTGGATCGACACCCGCAGCATCGACCCGGAACTCGACGCCGCCCTCGCCGCCTGGCTCTCCGACGAAGCCGCCCGCAAAATCGTCATGGACCTCAAGGTTCAGCGCAAACTCCTGCGCGCCTACGGCTACGAACTCGCCGGCGCCGTCGAAGACCCCGCACTGTCCTCCTATATGTGCGGCTTCATCCCCACCGCAACCCGCAAGCTCTTCTCTGAACGCATGGAAGACCTCGCCGAACGCTACCTCTGGATCCCCAAGGACCCCTACGCGCAGCTCGTCTTCCAGCCCGAAGAAGAAGAGACAGAACCCTCCCTCTTCAGCCTGCCCGGCGAAGCCGAACCCGTGGAAAACCTGCGCTACTTCACGCAAATCAGCCGCATCATTCACGAACTCGCACGTCTGCTGCACTACGAAATGGAAGAGCACGGCCAGCTGAAGGTCTACGAAGAAATCGAACTGCCGCTACTCTACGTCCTCGCAGACATGGAGCAGGCAGGCATCGCCGTCTCCGACGCGCTCCTTGCCGAACTGCACGACACCTTCTCCGCACGCGCCAACCAGGCGCAGGAATCCGCCCGAGCCATCATCGGCGGGGAGGTCGCCACCGAGGACGGCGAAGAACCCCTCAACCTCGCCTCCGTCAAACAGCTGCAGACCGTGCTCTTCGAGACCCTCGGCCTGCCGCACACCCGCAAGATTAAGTCCGGCTACTCCACCGACGCCGAATCCGTCACCGAGCTGCTCTCCAAGATCTCGCCTGAATCCGACGGCGCAGCCTTCCTTGGTGCGCTCATCGCCTACCGCGACAACATCAAGCTCGCCCAGACCGTCGAGGGCCTGCAGAAGGCCGCCACCGAGGACGGACGCGTGCACACCACCTTCCAGCAGGGCGCCGCATCCACCGGTCGACTCTCCTCGACCGCGCCGAACCTGCAGAACATCCCGATTCGCACCGAGGAGGGCCGCCGCATCCGCGGTGCCTTCATCGTGGCTCCCGAGCCCATCGACGGCGTGGAGTACGAGGGTCTGCTCACCGCCGACTACTCGCAGATCGAAATGCGCATCATGGTGCACCTCGCCGCCGACGAGAAGCTTATCGCAGCCTACGAAGCGGGGGAGGACCTGCACCGTTACGTCGGCTCCGAGGTCTTCGGTGTCGCCCCCGAGGACGTCACCCCCGAGCAGCGCTCCAAGGTCAAGGCCATGTCCTACGGTCTGGCATACGGTCTGTCCCGCTTCGGCCTCGCCAAGCAGCTGAACATCAGCTCCGACGAAGCGGGCGAACTGCGCACCAACTACTTCAAGCGCTTCGGACGCGTGGGACGCTTCCTGCGCGGCGTGCTCAAGCAGGCACACCAGGACGGCTACACCGAAACCATTTTCGGTCGCCGCCGCGTGCTGCCCGACCTGGACTCGCCCAACCGTGTACGCCGAGAAGCCGCCGAACGTGCCGCCCTCAACGCCCCGATTCAGGGCACCGCCGCGGACATCATCAAGATCGCCATGATCAACATTCACCGCCGTCTGCGCGAAGAGGGCCTGAAGACCCGCATGCTGTTGCAGGTGCACGACGAAATCATCCTCGAAGTCGCCACCGGTGAGCGTGAAGCCGCCGAACGCGTGCTCGTCGAGGAGATGAGCGGTGCCGCCTCCCTGCGTGTTCCTCTGGATGTGCAGGTCGGCTGGGGCAAGTCCTGGCAGGAGGCGGGCCACTAGGTTCGTTTCCTCGGCTTCCGCTTGGAAAGGCGGGTATCGTCCTCGTTCCTACAGGTAGGGGGTGGGTGGGTACGCTATACCCTTCCTTCGCTCCTGCAGGGGAACCCACCCTCTCGGGTGCTCCGCTCTTCCTTGCTTCGCTGCGGAGAGCACCCGAGAGGGTACCCTGATGTCGCTTCCGGAGGGTATAGCTACCCCTCGTTCCAGCCTGGTGCGAGCATGAGGAGGGGCGGTGTCGTCCGTAGTGACATCAGGGTGCCCGAAGCGAAGCGAGGGCGGGTGCCCCTGTAGGAACGAGGACGAGCACAGCCCCTCGCATCCCAGCGTTACTAAAACCGCAAATAAGTACGGGAATCCCGGGCGCGTAACCATTGACGACACGCCCGGGATTCCCGTACACTATTAATCGCGTGTACCAACGTACGGGTTTTCTATGCTCTTTTTCTCCTTAAGAAAACGGGGAGAAAACGGGCACGGACTGCTCGTGCACCCTGCTGAGAGCATCTGCTTCCGGTGGGTGGTACACATTGTAAGTATCCGTCAGCTCGACGTTTCCTCACCCCGTTCAAAGGCGTTATCGGCCCTATGCCGTGCGCGCCGGGGTGAAAAAGTGAGCCGGTCGGCGCCTCCACCCGGGGGTGTTGAGCGGTGAACCGGTAGCGTCGACCTATTAGAAATCCAATTGGAGCCCTCACTACATGAGCACCAACATCCCTCAGGTCGCAATCAACGACATCGGCGACGAGCAGGCATTCCTCGAGGCTGTCGAGCAGACCATTAAGGTCTTCAACGACGGCGATCTCGTCTCCGGCCAGGTCGTTAAGATCGACCACGATGAGGTTCTGCTCGACATCGGTTACAAGACCGAAGGCGTCATCCCCTCCCGCGAGCTGTCCATCAAGCACGACATCGACCCCTCTGAGGTTGTCGAGCTCGGCTCCGAGGTTGAGGCACTCGTCCTCACCAAGGAGGACAAGGAAGGTCGCCTGATCCTCTCCAAGAAGCGCGCACAGTACGAGCGTGCATGGGGCGACATCGAGAAGGTCAAGGAAAACGACGGCGTCGTTACCGGTACCGTTATCGAGGTTGTCAAGGGTGGCCTTATCCTCGACATCGGTCTGCGTGGCTTCCTGCCCGCATCCCTCGTTGAGATGCGCCGCGTCCGCGACCTCGCACCTTACATCGGTCAGCAGATCGAAGCTAAGATCATCGAGCTGGACAAGAACCGCAACAACGTTGTTCTGTCCCGCCGTGCATACCTGGAAGAGACTCAGTCCGCTGTTCGCTCCTCCTTCCTCAACGAGCTGGAGAAGGGTCAGGTCCGCGAGGGCGTTGTCTCCTCCATCGTCAACTTCGGTGCATTCGTGGACCTGGGTGGCGTGGACGGTCTGGTTCACGTTTCCGAGCTGTCCTGGAAGCACATCGACCACCCGTCCGAGGTTGTCGAGGTTGGCCAGCCCGTTACCGTCGAGGTTCTCGAGGTGGACCTGGACCGCGAGCGCGTGTCCCTGTCCCTCAAGGCAACCCAGGAAGATCCGTGGCAGGCATTTGCTCGCACCCACGCTCTGGGTCAGATCGTTCCCGGCAAGGTCACCAAGCTCGTTCCCTTCGGTGCATTCGTGCGCGTTGAGGACGGCATCGAGGGCCTCGTCCACATCTCCGAGCTGGCAACCCGCCACGTTGACCTGGCTGAGCAGGTCGTCTCCGTTGGTGAAGAGGTCTTCGTTAAGATCATCGACATCGACATGGACCGCCGCCGCATCTCCCTGTCCCTCAAGCAGGCAAACGAGGGCGTTGACCCCAACGCTACCGAGTTTGACCCCGCTCTGTACGGCATGGCTGCAGAGTACGACGAGGCTGGCAACTACAAGTACCCCGAGGGCTTCGACCCCGAGGCTAACGAGTGGCTGGAAGGCTTCGACGCACAGCGCGAGGCTTGGGAAGCACAGTACGCAGAGGCACAGGCTCGCTTCGAGGCTCACAAGGTTCAGGTTGCTAAGGCTCTCGAGGCTGACGCAGAGGCTGCAGCAGCAGCTCCCGCAGCAGCTGAGCCCGCACCGACCTCTTACTCCTCCGAGGAGCCCGCTTCCGCAGGTACCCTCGCATCGGATGAGGCACTGGCTGAGCTCCGCAAGAAGCTGACCGGCAACTAATCTGCCGCTCAGATGAGCACTCATCAGGCGTAATAGCCGATAGGTAACCCCGCGTGGGGTGCCTAGAGCAGAGGAACCCCCTCATCTCCCGTTTGGGAGGGGAGGGGGTTCTTTGCGTTATTGGGGGTTTAGGTGAGTCAGGGTTGGGGGCGTTGGGATCCGGAATACGCGCCCGGTGTTGCTATGCCCGCTGTTGCTGTGCCCCGTGTTGCTGGGGAGGATCTTAGGCGGCGGTCATCTGCGCCCAGACGGCGCGCACCTGCTCGGCGGTTTCCTCCAGCGAGCCGCCGTTATCAATAATCCAGGTTGCGACCGCCTCACGCTGCTCGTCGGTTGCCTGCGCGGCGATGCGGGCGCGCGCATCCTCCTCACTCATGCCGCGCGACGATACGAGGCGCTGCAGGCGAGTTGCCAGGGGAGTGCGCACCACGACCACGCCCTCAAAAGCGGACGGGTCGCCGGTCTCCACGAGCAGGGGAATATCCTCCAGCACCACGCCGCTGAACCCGGGTTCGGACTGCGCCTGCTCCACCAGTTGCGCGGCACGCTCACGAATAGCGGGATGCACAATCGCGTTCAGACGCAGGCGCGCCTGCTCATCATTGAACACGATACGCGCCAGGGCGGGGCGGTTGAGGCGGCCGTCCTCATCGAGCAGATGCTCGCCGAACTCCGCGACCGTGCGGGCGAGCACCGCCTCGCCGGGCTCCATGAGGGATCGGGAGATGGCGTCCGCATCCACCAGGAATGCGCCCTGCTCCACGAAGAGGGCGGCGATGGTGCTCTTGCCACTGCCGATACCGCCGGTGAGGGCGTAACGGCGCAGCGTGGTAGAAGCGGGGGAAGAAGGCTGGGACATGGACGGTGCTCCTGACGGGCTGTGCCACAATAGATAGGTACTGATTAGAGGAGGACACATGCAGGAAGAAACTCGCGCCAACCGATACCTTGTGCCGCGCGGCGATGAGCCCTATGAGAGCCTCCTCGAAATTAAGCGTAGCGAATTTATTGGTCACATCAAACGCGTGAGCACCGTTGAGGAGGCGCGCGCCTACATTGAGTCGGTGCGCAAGACCTACCACGATGCCCGCCACGTGTGTTCAGCGTTCATTATTGGTGCTGACCGCGATATTCAGCGTTCCTCCGATGATGGTGAGCCCGCCGGTACCGCCGGTGTGCCGATGATGCAGGCGCTGCTGGCGCGTCAGACCCGCGAGGACGGCACCACCGACCTGTCGGATGTGGTTGCGGTGGTCGTGCGCTATTTCGGTGGCATTAAGCTCGGCGCGGGCGGTCTGGTGCGTGCCTACACTGATTCGGTGGTGCAGACCCTGGATGGCGCGCTATTCGATTCGCGTGAGCGTCTGCGCGTGGGTAAGGTGCCCAGTTCGCATGCGGATGCTGGCCGCCTGGAGAATGAGATTCGTGCCGCCGGTCTGAACGTTCTGGGTACCGAGTATGGTGCGGAGGGCGCCACGATTTCCCTGGGTGTGTTTGACCGCCCGGAGGAGCTGGCGCGTGCCGAGGAGCTGGTGGTGAGCTTGAGTTCCGGTGCGGCGAGCGTGACCTGGGGGGACACGCAGTGGGTGGATTTGCCGGTCTAGGTTACCGGCCTCTAGATTCCCGGTCTTTGATTTCCGTTCCCAGAATTCCTCCTAGGTTTCCTAGCTAAAGTGCCTGCGTAAAGCTCTCAAAGCCTAAAAGATAGTCCAACCTTAGTTAATAGTTACTTGAACCCTAGTAATTGACTGTTTTTGTTGCTAGGGTAGAAGGAGTGCCAAAAGGCTTATCCAATATCTGAGGTCGTGAAAACGTGACGCAGCCGGGAACCTACCGAGAACAAGCAGGCAAAAACTCATCAGAGCAGTCCGCGGGCAGCCGCGGCGGCACCGCAACTCTCAACCGCCAGGGAGCGCGCCTCCCCACGAGGGGCACCGTCGAGCAGCTTGAACCCGCCACCGTCGCCCAGCTGCTTAACGCCTATCGCCAGCAGAACCTCGGCACCCTACTGAGCGTGCTCACGCAGCGTCCGGCAGAATTTGCTCGCCAGCTTGGCAGGCTCTGCCGCGTCTTCCCCGAACATGTTCACGCTATCGCCCAGGCGTTCGGCGCCGTGGGTCGTGCCCTGCCCATTGACGAGCTGGTGCGCCTGCACAACCGCTACTCTAACGCCGCCCGCGGAGTTGGCGAACACCTCAGCCTGGACAACTCCGGTGTGGCGCACATGGTTCAGAGCCCAGCACTGAGCCGTGAAGGTGCGGGCCACCTGCTCATGGCGATTGAACTCTGCCTCGCCGGCAGGATGCGCGGGCTCACCATCGCCATGCCCGCCACCGAGGCATTCACTCCGGCTGAGCAGGCGCCGAGCCTCGGGTCCTGCAACCCCGCCCTGGACGGTGCCCTCAATGCTTTTGAACCGGCAGGCTGGGAGCCGTTCTCCCTGGACGGCAGCGAAGTGTTGCTCGCGACCGGTGTGCGCGATGTACCCGACGGCTATGAGCTGTCCCTCTGGCTGCTCGATGACGACTATCAGTGCCGCGCCCGCATTGAGCGAGGCGCCCCGCAGGTGTGCGTGGCAAGCTTCTACGATGAAGAAGTCATCACCCGCACCGTGGAAGAAACCGGGTCGGGCGAAGCCGGTCTGGTCGAGAACTACCGCGTGGAGGAGTACGCGGAACTGGACTTCCTCAACGCCATGGACCGGCAGGTACGCTACGTGGCGGTCACCGCCGCGGTGGGGGAGCCGCTGCTGTCTGTGCTGAACGAGAAGAGCGCGGTGCCGAATAGTATTCCCGACCCTGCCGCTTTTGCGAACAGTGCGGGTGCCTCCCGGTTCGAGAGGAGTGCCCGCCCGGATATCCGTACCGCTGCCGTGGTCGGTAAGGGCCTGCGCACCGTCAATCACCGCGGCATGCTGCCGGTGTTGGGCGTGCCGAACCGCACCGTGTGCGCGGTGATTGACCTGTATAAGCAGCGCATCTGCGTGCCGGGTGTGGGTATTCCGCGCGGGCTGAGCGTGGAGGATGAAGAGCGCACCATGCAACTGATTTTGAGCGCCCTGAACGGGTACCTTCCGCTGACGAACCGGGCGTTGATGAGCCTCGCCGGAGCGACTGTGGAGGTGCGCTAACACTGCGGTCAACTAGCGTTGCCGTCAACTAGCACTGCGGCGCCCCACGGCTACAAACCAATAAAATACCGCCCGGAACCATGCTGTGAGCACGGTCCCGGGCGGTACGTGTTCAACGAACTAGCCGGTCGCCAAGTGAGCTACCGCCAGGCGAGTTAGTCGCCGGATTAGCTAGTTTCGGATTAGTTAGCTGCGGGGCCCTGACCATTGATGATGCGCTGCGCTTCATCCTCGGTCAGCTGGTAGCCGTAGAAGGTCGAGTAGAACTCGCGGGTCTCCTTCACCAGGTCAATGTCGGAGAACTTCTCGGGGTGGAACAGCTTCGCCGCCCACAGAATCTGCAGAGCCTCCTCGGCGGAGTAGCGGTCCCAGTTGAAGGTGCCGACCGGGTTCTTAATAATCTTGCCGTTCTTCACCGCCGGAACGTCAGCCCACGCGGCGTCAGCCTTAATCGCGTCCACGCCCTTCTGGGCATCCGCGCCGCCAATGATGATGTACTCCGGCTGCGAGGCAATGATCTGCTCCAGAGAAATGTTCTTCAGGTTCTCCACGCCGTCCAGGGAGTTCTTCGCACCCGAAAGCTTCATCCATTCACCAATTAGGGAGTTCGAGCCGTCCACCTTCGTCAGGTCAGAACCGCCCGCAATGTGTAGCACCTTCGGGGACTCGGTGACGCCCTGCAGGCGCTCCTTGATGAGGTTCTCGTTCTTCTCCAGATATGCCAGGTACTTCTCGGCACGCTCAATCGCCTCATCGGTACCGATGACCTCGGCGGTCAGCTCAACGGTGCGCTTCAAATCAGCGAAGTTCTGGAATTCCACGTGCACCGCCGGGATGCCTGCCTCAGTAGCCTTCGAAATCTGATCCTTCGAGGAGGCGAGTAGCACCTCCGGCTTATCGGCAAGCAGCTGCTCCATGTTCACGTCGGTGCCCTTCACCGGCGCGTCAACCTTCTCAATACCGGGGTACACCTGCTTAAACCACGCCAGAGACTTCACGGCAGTCGTGGTGGACACCAGCTTCTCAGTGCCGCCGAGCAACAGAACCACCTGGTTGTTTGCGTGCCACAGGTCAGCGATGCGCTCGGGGTTGGTCGGGACAGTGACCTCCTTGCCGTCAATGTCCTTAATGACCTTGGTGCCGTCACCGTTATCCTTCACGAAGAAGCTGGTGTGCTTCTTTGCGGAATTGCTCGAAGTCGAGACTGAGGTTGAGCTCGATGCGGAACCCGAGGAGGAGGCGGTGTTCGCTGCGCCGCAACCGGTCAGCGCAGCCAACAGGAGGGAAGTGGTCAGGGCAATGCCGGTGTGGAACTTCGTAATCTTCATGATGTGTCTTTCTGTGTCGACAGGGTGGGTGAATAACCCGGAGGCGGTTCGGGGAAGCGGCGCTCTAGGGGCGCGCCACCACAGCGGATGCGGCACCTCTACCGCATCTTCTGTATCTGGTTCAAACCGCCACCGGAAAACTAAAAGCTGTGGAGCCTCATATCGAGGCTCGTCATGTGCACGCTGGAACGACCCAGCTGTGGTGAATACACCACCGACAAATCTGTAGCGAAGGTGCGTGAGAGAACCTCGCTGGTGAGCACCTTGGAGGCGCGGCCCGTGAGCAGCTGAGCCGGCGCATGTGCAGATACCTGCGGCGTTGCGTTTGGCATGGTATCGGGCATATCGTGTACGCCAAGCAGGGCGACGGTCGCATCCAACAGGAGCGCGTGATCCGGATTGTGGGTCGTAAAAATAACCCCGTACCCGGCATCGCGCAGCTGCCGAATCTTGCGCAACACCTTCGCCTGATTCGCCACGTCCAGTGCACTCGTCGGCTCGTCCAGAACGATGAGCGGGGCGTCTTGCACCAGGGTTCGGGCAATACCTACCTGCTGACGCTGACCGCCGGACAGCTCATCCAGCGGGGAGTGCGCCAGGTCGAGCAGCCCCAGCTCCTCCATCACGGTATGCACCTGCTCACGGTCACGGCGCGAGGGTGAAGAGAACAACCCAATATAGGGTGCGCGACCCATCAGCAGGTACTCGGTCACGGTGTAGGAGATGCCGCGACCCTCCATCTGCGGAAGGTAGGCGATGCGGCGGGCACGCTCAGTCGCGGTCAAAGAATCCAGCGGCTCACCGCCCAGGTGAATGCTGCCCTCGGTGAGCGAATTTAAACCAATCAGGCAGTTCAACAGGGTGGACTTACCCACACCGTTGCGACCCAGAATGGCGAGGACCTCACCGCGTCGCACCTGCAGGTTCACGTTGCGGAAAATCCAGCGGCTGAAGCGGTGCCCGGAACGGTGCAGACCAGCGCGGTGATCCGTTCGGCGGCGATTGATGCGCCCGCCCCGGTGGCCGTAACGGAAGCCCGCATCGTCCAGGTGCAGCAGAACCTCTGCGCTCTCATCCGTGCGCTGCTGAGCATTGGGAATGGAAGGCGACATTACTTCACCCGAACCTTTCCAAGCAATAGCAGCGCCACGTACAGGGGCGTGCCAATGAAGCCGGTCAGTACGCTCAGAGGAACCTCCGCGCTGGTGAGGCTACGCGCCAGGGTATCGACGAACATCATGAACGAAGCACCCATCAGAATGGATAGCGGCATGAGCTTGGTCGTGTCGCTACCGACCAGCAGACGGCACAGGTGCGGAATGACCAGGCCAACCCAAGAAATCGGGCCGCCAATACACACGCTGGTCGCGGTGACCAGGGTTGCCAGCAGAATGGTGATACCGCGGGTGCGGGTCAGGTTAATGCCGAGGGTGCGCGCCTCATCGTCACCGAGCGAGAGGATATTGATGCGCCAACGCATCGCCAAGAGCAGCAGGATGCAGGGCGCCGCCACCAGCGCAAACTGGGTGAGTGCTTCTGCGCGTACGTCCTGCAGGGAGCCCATCTGCCAGAACACGATCTGCGCCAGCTGAGTTTCGGGGTTCGCAATGAACTTCAACGCACCGAGTGCGGCGGTGCCGAAGCCACCCACAATCACGCCCGAGAGCACCAGCATGAGCGTGGACTGATTCTTCAACAGGTGAGGAATACTCACGGTCAGCAGCACGGCGGCGAGACCACCGGCGAGGGCGGAACCCTGAATCGCGAGGCTCGTGCCCACACCCAGCAGAATGGCGGAGGCGGCACCCACCGACGCGCCCTGCGAAACACCCAGCAGGTAGGGGGAAACCAACGGGTTACGGAAAACTGCCTGGAAGGTGGCGCCCGCAATGGCGAGGGCGGCACCGATGAGCCCGGCGGCGAGCAGGCGCGGAATGCGCACGGTCAGCAGCATGTTTTCGGCGGGCTTGTAGACCTTCAAATCCATGCCGAACCAGTTCTTGCCGAGGATGCGGAAGAGCTCGTCCAGTTCGACCGGGTACCTGCCGGTGATGAGTGAGAGGTAGGTGACGCCCAGCAGAATGGTGAGGGCGATGAGCAGAATCAGCGGGTACGAGGACGCCAAGAGGGTACGGCGATGCTCGGTTTTGGCAACTAAGGTGGCAGCCGGTGTGCCGGTGGGGTTCGCCTCCGGGTTCGCTTCTGTGGATTCTTGCGGAGTTGCCTTTGAAGCTGTCTCCGTGGTCGTGCTCATGGAGTCCTTCCGTGCGCTCTTGTGGTCCCGTTCTGTCTGCGTGTGCGTGCTCTAAACATATGTGAGCCACATCAAAGAGGCAAAGGGTGTGGGTGCGGAACGCCCGTCATAAATCTTTATGTGTTGCCGCTTATCTTCTGCGGCGCGGTGCCTGCGAGCGATGGCGGTTGTGGGGGAGGGCAGCTGCCCCTAAGAGTACTGTTCCTAAGAGCACCGTTATCGTGCGGGAGAATGCTCCCGCTCGGTTCCTATCCGGTGGCGAATATGAGCTTGTCGAATACCCCTTATCTTTTGCGCTACCTCTTTTATGAACTTGGGCACTTTCGCGGGTAGCTACGCCGGGGGTTGTGATGGACTGTGGTTGTGGTGGACTATTGCGCCAGCAGAAAAGGGTGACCAATCCTGAGGCGCATTGGGCGGCTTTCCCCTAGGATGGATACATGAGTTACGCACCTAAAATTAACCGCGTTGTTGCCCCCTTTGAGGTCATTAGCCCCTTCCAGCCTGCCGGCGATCAGCCGAAGGCTATCGCCGAGCTCACCGAGCGTGTGCAGAACGGTGAGAAGGACATTGTGCTGATGGGCGCTACCGGTACCGGTAAGTCCGCGACCGCAGCCTGGCTAATTGAGGCGGTGCAGCGTCCGACTCTGGTGCTCGTGCAGAATAAGACTCTGGCGGCGCAGCTGGCGAATGAGCTGCGTGAGCTGCTGCCGAATAATGCGGTGGAGTATTTTGTCTCCTACTACGACTACTACCAGCCTGAGGCGTACGTGCCGCAGACCGATACGTTCATTGAGAAGGACTCCTCCATCAATGAGGAGGTGGAGCGTCTGCGCCACTCGGCGACGAACTCCCTGCTGACTCGCCGTGACGTGGTGGTGGTTGCGACCGTGTCCTGCATTTACGGTCTGGGCACGCCCGAGGAGTACGTTGCGCAGATGGTGACTTTGCGTCGCGGTGAGGAGGTTGACCGCGACGAGCTGTTGCGCCAGTTCGTGGCGATGCAGTACGCGCGTAACGATATGGACTTTCACCGTGGCACGTTCCGTGTGCGCGGCGATACCGTCGAAATCATCCCCATGTACGAGGAGAACGCGATTCGCATTGAGTTCTTCGGCGATGAGATTGAGGCGATTTACACCCTGCACCCGCTGACCGGCGAGGTGATTCGCGAGGAAGAAGAAATGTATGTCTTCCCCGCAAGCCACTACATCGCCGGTGCCGAGCGTATGGCGAAGGCCATTACCTCCATTGAGGATGAGCTACGCGAGCGCCTGCAGACCCTCGAATCTCAGGGCAAGCTGCTGGAGGCGCAGCGTCTGCGCATGCGCACCACCTATGATCTGGAAATGATGGAGCAGATGGGCTTCTGCAATGGCATTGAGAACTACTCGCGCCATATTGACGGTCGTGCCCCAGGTAGTGCCCCGAACTGTCTGCTGGATTATTTCCCGGATGATTTCCTGCTGATTATTGACGAGTCGCACGTGACGGTCCCGCAGATTGGTGCCATGTACGAGGGTGATATGTCCCGTAAGCGCACCCTGGTGGAGCACGGTTTCCGTCTGCCGTCGGCGATGGATAACCGCCCGCTGAAGTGGGAGGAGTTCCTGGAGCGTATCGGTCAGACGATTTACCTTTCGGCGACCCCCGGCAAGTACGAGCTGTCGCAGGCTGATGGTTATGTGGAGCAGATTATTCGCCCGACCGGCCTGATTGACCCGGAGATTGTGGTCAAGCCGACCAAGGGGCAGATTGATGATTTGCTTGAGGAGATTCGCGTGCGCGTTGAGCGTGATGAGCGTGTGCTGGTCACGACCCTCACCAAGCGCATGGCGGAGGATTTGACTGAGTACCTGTTGCAGCACGGCGTGAAGGTGCAGTACCTGCACTCTGACGTTGATACCCTGCGCCGTGTGGAGCTTCTGCGTGAGTTGCGCCTGGGCACCTTTGATGTGCTGGTTGGTATTAACCTGCTGCGTGAGGGCCTGGACCTGCCCGAGGTGTCCCTGGTTGCGATTCTGGATGCCGATAAGGAAGGCTTCCTGCGTTCGACCACTTCGCTGATTCAGACGATTGGTCGTGCGGCACGTAACGTGTCCGGTCAGGTGCACATGTACGCCGATAAGATTACGGACTCGATGCGCGTGGCGATTGATGAGACGAACCGCCGCCGCGAGATTCAGCAGGCGTACAACCGTGAGCACGGCATTGACCCGCAGCCGCTGCGTAAGAAGATTGCCGATATTACGGATGTTCTCGCCCGCGAGGAAGAGGACACCCGCGAGCTTCTGCAGCAGCGTAAGAGCGGTAAGAAGGGCGCCCGCACGGTGAGCGCGGGTGCGAAGACCGGTTCTGCGACCTCGTCGAAGATTGCCACGAGCACCCCGGAGTCGGAGGAGCTTCTCGCCCGTGCGGAGGCGCGCGTTCGTGCCGACGGCCTGGCGGCGGCACCCGCCGAGGACCTGCTGGATTTGATTGAGCAGATGAACGAGCAGATGCGCGTGGCGGCGGAGAACCTGCAATTTGAGTTGGCGGCGCGTCTGCGTGATGAGCTTGCCGATTTGAAGAAGGAGCTGCGCCTGATGAAGGAGGCGGGTCACGCCTAAACCCGGTGTTCTAAGCCCGGCGTTTAGGGGCCGACGTGGGTTTTTCGCCATGAGGTAACTCATTGTTCATGAAGTTCTACTGAGTGCAGATACATGCTGTACACTATCAAGGTGTTTTACGTGTCAAATAAAACCTTGATGCTTCCGAACGATAAAGAAAAATCTGTGACTATTTCTCATAACTCTTCAGACGCACACACCACGGGAGCTCGTTCCGTTACCCGCCGCAACCTCACCCGCGGCGCGCTTTGGGCTGTGCCCGCTATTGCCGCCTCCACGGCGGTACCCGCATTCGCTGCTTCGGCTGATGATTGCAAGACGGTACACGGCCCGGACTTCACCCAGGTCGGTGGCTGGATGATCACCAATCCCGCCAGTGGCGCCCTGCAGTCGCGCACCAAGAACAAGCCCGTGACTGCGCCGGAGACCGGTCAGGCGTGGTGGTCCATGGAGAATGCAACCTCCCCGAACCCCGCAACGATCCGCCTCATGTCAGTGTACGAGGCGACTCACGGCCCCGAGGGCGACCTCAACCTGAACTGCGGTGAGTTCGTGATGACCTACAACGTCTCCGCGCTGGAGGCGACGACCGGCACCACGCACCTGCACCCGTCCATGGACATTTACCTCTTCTCGCCCGAGGGTGAAATTATTGACCGTCAGGTCTTCACGACTGACCCGACCGGCAAGGCAACCGTCATGACCCGCAACGGCAAGACTCAGACCGTTCAGGGCCAGGTCATTCCCTTCGCGTCGAGCGTGAATGATAAGGCGACTGGCATCTCCGCGCGTTTTGCGTTGCGTGGCAATACGCTCATGGAAGGCATGTACCAGTTCGAGGTGGTTATTACCGTCCCGACAATTCAGGAGAACGGCACGCTTGATACGAACAAGCAGGTCAACGCGATTGCTTTCACCCCGCCGACCTTCAACATGACGACCTAATTGAATGAAATATAGAAGTAGCCCTCCCCGTAATAGTTCACGGGGAGGGCTACTTTTGTATGGGCTTGCTGCACGGTGTTGATCTGTGTAGTGCTGGTCTGCAATACGCCGCTCTACATGTTGTCAAACTAATAGTGGCGCCAGCTAGACCCCCAACTAGACAGCGTGTATTCGTCACGCAGAACGCCGCATCCGACAGGTCAACCCCGCCGGATGCGGCGTTTCGGTGCACCTAGCTCCTGAAAGTTCTCCCGGAGGGGCTCCTGTGCGAAAACCCCAACCTGCTGTATAATCGTTCACCGAGCAAGGGAGTATCCCACCAATCGACTCATCGTCAGCACGTTAGCCGAAGGCGCCTAACCGGTGAATCGAGCCGACCTCCATTAAGGTCGGCGGGAGAGACTTGTGGTCCTGTACGCACACCACAAGAAAGGCTCCCCATGGAAGTTACCGGGTTGCAATGGTTGGTTACTATTCTCATCATCGCGGGTCTGTTGGCCTTCGACTTCGTGTTCCACGTTCGTAAGGCGCACGAACCTTCCGTCAAGGAAGCGGCCATCTGGTCGAGTATTTACATCGGCATCGCGATGCTGTTCGGTCTGTATATTTTCGTGACGAACGGCCCCTCCGCTGCCACCGAATTCTATGCAGGCTACATCACCGAAGAAGCTCTCTCGGTCGATAACCTCTTCGTTTTCATGATTATTATGGGCACCTTCCGTGTCGCCCGTGAGAATCAGCAGAAGGTTCTGCTCTTCGGTATTGTCTTCGCGATCCTGGCGCGCGGCTCCTTCATCTTCGCCGGCGCAGCGATCATCAACTCCTTCGCCTGGGTGTTCTACATCTTCGGCCTGGTCCTGCTCATGACCGCAGGTAACCTGCTCAAGGACGAAATCACCGAAGGTGACGGCGATGACGAAGCCGACAACATCATGGTCCGCCTCGCCAAGAAGTACCTGAAGACCAGCGACCACTTCGACGGTGACAAGCTCTTCACCATCGAAAACGGCAAGCGCGTCATGACCCCCATGATGCTCGTCATGGTCGCTATCGCTGGTTCCGACCTGCTCTTCGCGCTCGACTCGATCCCCGCGATCTTCGGCCTCACCCAGTCCGTCTACATTGTGTTCACCGCGACCGCGTTCTCCCTCATGGGTCTGCGCCAGCTGTACTTCCTTATTGACGGCCTGCTGGACCGCCTCGTCTACCTCTCCTACGGCCTGGCGACCATCCTCGCGTTCATTGGTGTGAAGCTCATCCTGCACGCAATGCACGAGAATAACCTGCCGTTCATCAACCACGGCGAGCCCGTGCACGTGGTCGAAATCAGCACCGAAATGTCGCTGATGGTCATCGTGGGCGTCCTGATCATTACCGTGCTTGCCTCGCTGCTCAGCCCCAAGGGCCGCGCGCTGCAGACCATTCAGCGTGTTCAGGCGCTCTCCGAGAAGTACCTGGCACTGCCCGAGGATGCATCCGCCGCCGAGCGTGCGGACATCACCGCCCGCTGGCAGAAGGAAACCGAGAAGCTCAACGCCATTCCCGCCAAGCTGCGTGACGAGCTGATCGAGAAGGAAGACGAATACCACGCCCTCGTGATGCGTGCCCGCACCGCACAGGATGCGCATTCTTCCTCCTCGAAGTAGTTTGAGTTACTGAGCCTGCGGCCTCACCAGGCTAAGCGCTCACACGAAAGCCCCTCACACCGGATCAACCGGGGTGAGGGGCTTTCGCTGTATCAAAATATATTCGGGGATATACCCGGGGCAGAATGACTACCCGGCGAAGAATTACTGGTTGTGAACCTCAGCCAGCATGTTCTTCAGGTGACCCAGAATGGTCAGCGGGTCAGAACCGAAACCGTCGTGGTGGTGGGTCTTCGAGGTCCACACCTGAGTGTTACCGACCCAGCGAGCGGTCTCCATGGAGTGCTCAAAGTCCACGTACACGTCCGGGTTGTACGCCGCAGCCACCACGGGAACCTCGTTCTTGTGCAACTGTGCGTGGTCGTACAGGCGACCCCAGTCCTTCTTCTCAGCCAGCAGGTTAGCAACCTCAGCCAGCGGACGCAGCGAGGGATCCTCCTCGTAGTACCAGGGGAAGATGTGCTCGCCGGTGAAGAGCAGACGGTCCGCATCCGGTGCGAACTCGGGGCGGGAAGCCGCCACGCGAGCAGCAGACCAGTTGGTCGGCGCGGGGGAGGGGGACAGCTCGTAGCCGGGGATGCCGGGCAGAACGCCGTCAGCGGGGCCGTCAGCGTAAATGGTCTCGTGCATCAGAGCGTACAGCGGGTTCGCCTGGAAAGTAACCTCGGCACCCATAGCGGTCAGGAACTGATCGGAGAGGTGGTCGTTACCCTCAGCGAAAGCGGTCTCCAGGAAGTAGTGCAGGCCGCGCTCGCGCCAGCGGCCACCCAGGAAGTGACCAGCCATCTGGAAGCGGTGATCGGTCAGACGCTCACCGGTGGGCAGGTACTCCTTGTGGGTGCGCAGGTGCTCAGCAATGCGGGTAGCGAGCTCAGCGTCCTCGGGGAACCAGCTGTAGTACTCCTCAACACGTTCCTTCATGCGGTCGAAGGTGTGCTGGTAGACGTTATCCACGGAGGTACGAATCGGCGCCAGGCCCGCGGTGATGCGGCAGTCACGCAGCGACTGAGGTGCGAACGACAGGTACGACAGGGTCAGGAAGCCACCGAAGGACTGACCAATGGTGGACCAGCGCTTGTCGGCACGGTCAGCCAGCAGTACCTCGCGAACAGCCTCGGCGTCAGCGATGATGGAGTCCGCACGGAACAGCTCAGTGTACTCAGCCTGAACCTGCGGGTCACCCACAGCGGTGATGTTGCGAGCAGACAGCGGGGAAGACATGCCGGTACCGCGCTGATCCAGAAGAATCACGCGGTGAGTCTTCGCCAGCTCAGCAATCCAGCCGCCAATGGAGCCGGTCTTCGGCGAACCGAAACCGGGGCCGCCCTGCAGGTACACAATGTAAGGACGCTTATCAGCCGAAACGGTCAGAGTCTCGTTGGTGCTCACAACCTCGCGGGCGAACACGGTGATGGTCTGGTCCGCGAAACGGGAGGAGAGAGCGGCATCCTTGCCCTTGGAGAAAATCAGACCGTGGGTCAGGGGAACCTGGAACCAGTGGTCGGTAATCTCGTAGCCGTCGTGCTTGACGACCGAACCCTTACGGTACTCAACCTTGGGAAGCGAAGAAACGGTCAACGGTGAACCTTCTTTCATTCAAATAGATAGATACTCTGTATTCTAGCCCACTACGGGCAACATCTGGGCAGAGCCTCGGGCGGAGTCTCAATTGGAGCCTTAGAACTCGCCCACGCTCAGAATCTTCAGCACCGGGTAGCCCGCCTCATCGGAGGCCGCCAAATCAACCTCGGCACGAATACCGAAGTCAAAGTTATCTTCGGGGTCGGCGAAGCTCTGCTGAACCTTCCACACGCCCGGGTGAGCGGCGGTGTCCTCATCCATGCTGACCAGGCGAGGCGAGCGCGCGTCGGCGTCCGTGTAGATGTCGTCGTAGGTGTCGAAGTAGTCGTCCATGGCGTCCGCCCAGCGGTCGGCATCCCAGCCGCACCACTCGTCCAGGGCGCCCAGGGCGCGGTCACGCTCGTCAGCGAAGAGCTCCACACGGCGGAAGAGGGCGTTGCGCACCATCACGCGGAAGGCACGCAGGTTCTGCGTCACGGCGGGAGGCTCTTCCTCCTCGATGGAGGCGTGCTCGGCCGCAATGGTCGCGGTGTCTTCGCCGGCAGCCAGCTTCTCCCATTCGTCCACCAGGGAGGAGTCGGTCTGGCGTACCAGCTCGCCGAGCCACTCGATGATGTCGTCGAGCTCGTCGGTCACGGCAGAATCGGGGATGGTGTGGCGCAGCGCCTTGTATGCGTCAGAGAGGTAACGCAGGAGCACGCCCTCGGCACGTTCGAGCGAGTAGTACTGCACGAAGTCGTTGAAGCCCATCGCGCGTTCGTACATGTCACGCACGATTGACTTGGGGCGAGGCTCAAAACGTGCCACCCACGGCGCGGACTGCTTGTAGGTCGTGTACGCCTGATCGATGAGCTCCGCCAGGGGCTGCGGGTAGGTGACCTTGTCCAGCTCGTTCATGCGTTCGGTGTAGTCCACACCGTCCGCCTTCAGCTGTGCCGACAGTTCGTTCTTCGCCTTGCGTTCCTGTGCGTACAGCACCTGGTTCGGCGAATCCAGGGTCGCCTCAATGAGGGAGAGCGCGTCCAGCGCGTAGCTGGGGGATTCGGGGTCGAGCAGTTCCAGTGCGGCGACCGCAAAAGCGGACAGCGGCTGGTTCAGGGCAAAGTTATCCTGTAGATCCTCGGTCAGGCGCAGGTAGGAGCCGTGCTCGTCCGGGGTGTTGGTTCGCTCAATCACGCCGCCGGTCAGTAGCTCCTTGTAGATGCCGATTGCCTTGCGCAGCAGCTCGCGGCGGCGCGCGGGGCTCTCGTGGTTCTCCTGAATGATGCGGTACGCGGCAATGACCGGGTTCTCCGGGCGGTGCATCAGGTTCAGCAGCATCGAATGGGTGATGTCGAAGGAGGAGGTCAGCGGCTCCGGGGCTGCCTCTACCAGCTGGTCGAAGGTCTTCTCAGACCAGCCAACGAACCCTTCCGGCGCCTTCTTGCGCTTGGAGGACAGGGACTGGTTAATGCGCTTGGTGTCGTCGCCGAACTTCGCCTGTGCCTTCGCCAGCAGGCGCGCGTTCTCAATATCGTGCTCGGGTGCCTGAACCACCACGGTACCGGCGGTATCAAAACCGGCACGGCCCGCGCGTCCGGCAATCTGGTGGAACTCGCGGGCACGCAGACGGCGGCTACGGGCACCGTCAAACTTCGACAGCGCCGTAATCAGCACGGTACGAATCGGCACGTTAATGCCCACGCCCAGGGTGTCGGTACCGCAAATCACCTTGAGCAGACCCTCCTGAGCCAGCTGCTCCACGAGGCGGCGGTACTTGGGCAGCATGCCCGCGTGGTGAATACCGATACCGGCACGCACCAGCTTATTCAACGCCTTACCGAAGCCCGGACCGAAACGGAATTTCGCGATGAGCTCTGAGATGCGTTCCTTATCTTCCTTGGAAGCAATAGCCACCGACAGCAGCGCGTTCGCCTGCTCCAGCGCCGCCTTCTGCGAGAAGTGCACAATGTAGACCGGAGTTTGCTTGGTCTGCACGAGCTCCTGCACCGTCTCCTGAACCGGGGTGGTGGAGTAGTAGAAATGCAGCGGAATGGGACGCTCAGAATGCGCCACCAGGTCACTCTCACGACCGGTCAGCGCCGTCATCTCCTCCTGGAAGCGAGTCGTATCGCCCAGAGTCGCGCTCATCAGCAGGAACTGCGCCTGCGGAAGCTCCAGCAGGGGAAGCTGCCACGCCCAGCCGCGCTGCGGGTCAGAGTAGAAGTGGAACTCGTCCATGATGACCTGGCACAGGTCCGCATCCTTACCCTCGCGCAGGGCAATATTGGCGAGAATTTCCGCGGTGCAGCAGATAATGGGCGCCTCCGTATTAATGGCGGAGTCGCCGGTAATCATGCCCACGTTCTCGGCGCCAAAAATATTGATCAGGTCAAAGAACTTCTCAGACACCAGCGCCTTAATGGGGGCGGTGTAGTAGGAGCGCTGACCGGTCGCCAGGCCCGTAAAATGCGCGGCAACAGCCACGGTGGACTTACCGGAACCGGTCGGGGTTGCCAGCACCACGTTATGTCCGGCTGCAATGCTCAGAACGGCCTCGTCCTGGGCGGGGTACAGGGTCATGCCGCGGGTCGAAATCCACTCGGTGAATGCCTCATAGATTTCTTCGGCGGTGAGGGGGTTGCCCTTAAAATCGCGTCGATTGTAGTCGCCGGGATTCTCACCCAGCGTGGGAGAAAGAAAATTCAAAATACTCATGAGGATTCCAGTCTATCGGGAATAGGGCGGGCGCGGGGGCGTTATCGTTACGAGGGAACAACTCGGCATAGGTGCAAAGTCGCGTGCTCTAATGCGGGAAAACCTAAAGTTCAGGTAGGGTGGAATAAAGCGTTTTAGATGCAGTGATGCACAACCTGGCGCTCAGAAGGTCAAAGGCACAGGGCTCCACACTGCAGAGCCTCACACCGCAGGGTTCCATGCCGCATAAATTACCGCCTAGGTTCAAGTCCGCCGATTGATGCCGGACCATACTGTGCGGTCGATACACGCCCCAAAATAAGTTGCATAAATGACGACACGCCCATCTATTGCGTAAATAGTGTTGCGTGCCACATTGATAAAGGAATAGGGTAAGAGAAAGGAGAGACGTTGAATGACTGAATACAACGCTGACAAGGCACAAGAAAACGCCGCGCGTGAAGAAGCTACGCATGAAGAATCCATGCATAACAAAACCACGCAGGAAAAAGCCGCTCAGAAGAAAACTGCGCAGAAAAAAGCTGCACAGGAAGTAACCGGTAGCGAACAGCGCAAGGCAGAAGAGGAAGCCCTCAAAAAGCGCCTCGCCCTGCGCGTCACCGCACCCGGATACAAATACCCCTGGCACCGCTGGGCAATCCCCGTCGCGGGTGAAACCACCGCGGGTACCGGTGCGATTCTTATCCCCGTCATGGTGGGTCAATTCATCAACCAGCACATCGCCGGCAAAGCCCCCGACGCCTGGCCCATGTTCTGGGTGGTCGTCGCAGCCATCACCTTCATCGTGATCAACGAGTTCTTCGGCTGGGGCACCTCCATGACCCTCAGCGCGGAACTTAGCCGCGACTGGCGTATCTACATCAACCGGCTCATGGGGCGCACCCGCGCTGGCGTAGACTCCGGCGAAGCGGTCACCGTCATGAACAAAGACGTACGCCGCATTACGGATGTCTACTTCTCCCTACCGCTGTTCGTTAACGCCATGATTATCGCGACCCTCGGTGCCGTGCAGCTCTGGCTGATCAACCCCGTCACCGCGATTGTCACCCTCATTGGTACGCTCATCGTGGTCGGCGTCATCGCCTGGTACTCGTCCTTCCTCGAATCCAAGATTGGCGAATACCGCGAGAAGGACGGCGAAGCCTCCTCACGCGCCTCCGATATCGCCACCGGTCTGCGCACCATCGCCGGCCTCGGCGCCGAAGAACAGATGCGTGAACGCTACCACCGCGGCACCGACGAAGTCTTCGACAGCTACATGCGCTACGAAAAGACGCACCGCTGGATGTTCCTCATCCGCGCGCTACTCGGTGGCGCCGTGACCCTGCTCGGCATCGGATTCGCCCTCACCGGCCACGTCGAAAACGGCCGCTGGGTATCCGATACGCCCGCCGCGTCCCTGGTGACAGTCGCCTCCATTATCGCGATGATGGGTGGCCCCATCTGGATTACCCAGAACTTCCTGACGGAATGGCGCTACGCCAAAATTGCGCTCGCCAAGGTCGCCCGCCTCGAAGGTCACGCGGGCGTGCGCCAGGGCGTGCTGAAGAGCCCGCGCACCGACGAAGAAATGGCGCAGCTGGCACGCGCCGAACAGGCAGTCGAGGCTAGCACCCTCGAGGTGCCCGTACCCGTCGCCCCCGCCGGTGCCAGCAACCCGCGCATCGTGTACGTCAACCCGCGCGACTACAACCTCACCGCGCAAGACTATGCCGAGGCGCTTGCCCGCACCCTACGCCGCGGGGGAGAGGACCTCAAGGACGCCTCCGGCCGCCGAGTGCTGCTGAGCGAACCGAACCCCATGATTTTCGCCGGAACCCTGCAGGAGCACCTGCGCCTGGGCACCGTGCCGAACCCCGACGAGGAGCTGGCACAGGCAAAGGATGAGGAACTGCTGAAGATTACCGACTCCCGCGAAATCGCCTACCGACTGGGCGGACGCAACCCCGAAGACTACTTCGCCGCACGCATCACCAGTGAAGGTGCGAACCTCTCCGGTGGTCAGCGTCAGCGTCTGGCACTCGCCCGTGCGCTCGCACAGGACGCGCAGGTGCTGATTCTGACCGAGCCGCTGAACTCCGTGGACGAACCCAGCCAGCGCTACATCTACGATGCGATGGAAACCCAGATCGGTAGCGACCGCCTGCCCGTCGGCTACCCCGGCCTGCTGCAGGATATGGAGCAGGTCTACGTTGTCTCCACGACCGCGGAGACGACCCGCCGCATGGAACGCGACGGCTACCCCGTCGCTCAGGCAGAAACCCCCGCAACCACTCAGAATCAGGAGGTGAACTAGCATGGCAAAGCAGCTCCCCATCGAAAGCCCCGCCTATGTGGCACGCCGCATGTGGAACTACCTCGCAGCGCATAAGGGGCGAGCCCTCTACACCTTCGTCATCTACATGGTCAGCACCCTCATGGGTGCGGTGGTGCCCCTGCAGATTGGTGCCACCGTGGACGACGTGGTGGCGGGTAAGTTCGCCAGCTACCCGTGGCAGCCGATTCTGATTATCCTGGCGGCGTTCATCGTGCAGGCAGTGACCCTCATGGTCTCCTCGTACAGTGCGGCGCGACTGGGTGCGCTCGTCACCCGTGACGCCAACCAGGACACCCTCGACGGCACCCTCGACCTGGACGCACGCACCGTGGAAGAAGCCGGCAGCGGTGACCTGCTGACCCGCGTGACCGACGACCTGTCCTCGGCAGCAAACGCTGTCAGCACAGACCTTCTCGGTGCAATCTACGTGGTCCTGTACTTCCTGGTTTCCACGATCTCCCTGGCGTTTGTGAGCCCCGCAATGGGTCTGATTATGCTGCCCATGATTGCCGGTCTTGCCCTCATCATGTCGAAGATGCTGCCGCTCATGGCGGCACGCAACCAGACCGCCCAGGAGCGCGTGAGCGACCTCAACAGCGTGCTGACCGAGAACATTCGCGGCACCTCCACGATCCGTGAGCTGGGTGTTCACACCGCCCGCGAAGACTCCTTCGCCAGTGAGAACAAGCGCCAGTTCGCCGCGCAGCTGGGCATGGTGCGCATCCGCCAGCTGTACTTCACCGTGGATGCCATCAACGCATGGATTCCCACGATTCTGTGCATGCTCTGGGGTGCCGCCTGCGTGGCTATCGGCTGGGCAAGCTGGGGTGCCGTGGCGACCGCCTCGGTCATGGTTTTCAGTCTGCGAACCCTCGCCGACATGCTGAACCACCACGTCAGCAGCCTGCGCATCATGCTCGTGAACATGGGCCGCGTGTTTGGTGTGGTCTCCCTGGCGAAGAAGCAGCGTGAGGAGCGCGCACAGCACCGGGCCGAGGCCTCCTCCAAGGTGTTGGATGAAGCCGTGAAGAACCCGGAGTACGCCATTGACTGCACCGACGTCTCCTACGGCTACTCCCCGGACGCCCTGGTGCTTGAAGGCATCAACCTGAAGATTCGCCGCGGTGAGGCGCTCGCCCTGGTGGGTCGTTCCGGTTCGGGTAAAACGACTATGGCTCGCCTGATTGGTGGTTCGCTGACCGCCCTGGAAGGCACCATCACCGTGATGGGTCGCCCGGTCGGTCACGGCGACTTCCCGACCGATGCCGCCGCCGATGGCCGCCCCCGACTGCTGGTCTGCACCCAGGAGGCACATGTCTTCTTCGGTACTCTCGCCGATAACTTTACGGTGGTCGTGCCGGACGCGACCGCCGAGCAGATGGGTGAGGCCCTGGACGCTGTCGGTGCCCGCTGGTGGCGCGACCTGCCGCAGGGCATGGACACCGTTGTCAGTGGCGCGGATTCGCCTCTGACCCGCGACCAGATTCAGCAGCTGGCGCTGGCACGTATCGTGCTGGCCGACCCGCACGCCGTGATTCTGGACGAGTCCACCACCCAGCTGGAGCTCGCGGACGCTACCGAGTCCTTGCGTGCGGTGCTGGCGAACCGTGCGGTGCTGATCATTTCGCACGATGCGCGTATCGCCTCCCTGGCTGACCGTGCGGTCCTGCTGCACGAGGGTAGGATCATTGCGGAGGGCTCACCGGCGGAGATTTTCGCCCTGACCTAAGCCCAGCGGATAAGTCCTGTGGATAAGCCCGGCTGATAGTGCCCGGCACTGCGTGAAGCGGTGCCGGGCACTACGTGTTTAACGGGTGGTTTCCGCACAAAGGTGCACTGAAATCGGCGGTGGGAGCACTCGCAAGAGTGCAAGACTCAAACGAAAATTTCGGAGAGATTCACTTGTCACCCGCAAAACTTTCAGTTACTAAGAATCATTGTGATAACCTGGCAGAGCGATATGGGGTGCCTTGAGACGCCCGCGACCCGCTAACCCGCCCAACTGACCGCCCAACGAAGGGCTACGGCACAGCGAAGAGCTAAGGCATAGTGGGCGCACGAAACGGCGTAAGAACACTCAAGGCTGAGAGAATCACCCATTGAACCTGCTCTAGTTCGAACTAGCGAAGGGATTATCGATGATGGCAGAGCAGCCTACTGCGCCCGCGTGCGCACCCACCACCAGCCCTGCACCCGGCGCGAGCGCCTCCGGAACCCCCCGGGCACCCCAGACAGCTCGGGTGCCGAGGGTTCTCTCCATTGCGGGAACCGACCCCTCCGGCGGTGCAGGTATCCAGGCGGATCTCAAGTCCATTGCCGCATCCGGCGGTTACGGCATGTGCGTGACCACCTCACTGGTCGCCCAAAACACGTGCGGGGTTCGTGAAGTATTCACCCCGCCCCTGGAATTTTTGACCGCGCAGCTTGCCGCCGTTTTTGATGATGTCACGGTTGACGCCGTGAAAATCGGCATGCTCGGCGACGCGGACACGATCCGTACGGTCCGCACCTGGCTGAGCGAGCACCCCGTGCCCGTGGTTGTGCTCGACCCGGTCATGATTGCTTCGAGCGGTGACCGCCTGCTGCAGGCGGAAGCGGAGCAGGCGCTGCGCGATCTCGTGCCGCTCGTGAATGTGATTACCCCGAACATTCCGGAGCTCGCCGTGCTCTGTGAGAAGGAGCCCGCCCAGACTTTCGATGAGGCGCACGAGCAGGCGGCGAACCTTGCTGCGGCGACCGGAACTACCGTGATTGTGAAGGGCGGCCACCTGTGTGGTCAGGACGCCGGTAACACCGCGGTCTTCCCGGACGGCACCTGCGCTCACGTGCGCACCCCGCGCCTGGACAGCCGTAATACGCACGGCACCGGATGCTCCCTGTCCTCCTCGCTGGCAACCCGCCTGGGCGTGGAGCTGCTCCAGCACACCGAAGCCGCAGAGTACACCGCAGAGCAGAGCGTTCTGACCAGCGAAGACACCCACCGCGCCCTGCAGTGGAGCACCCGCTGGCTCCACGAATCCATTGCCGCAGGTGCCGGTCTGCAGGTCGGCTCCGGTGAGGGCCACGGCCCGGTGGACCACGCCGCCCGTGCCCGCCGTCTGGAGGCTGCCGCCTCCGCGTACCCGTGGCATCACCTGCTCGCCACCACCGACTCTGAGGGCAATACTCTGGACGGCACCAGCCCGGAGCGTCTGCTGCCGGTCAGCCCCGTACCCGCCGGTGAAGCCGTCGTAAAGCCCGCCGGTCCCTGGACCGCCGCCCTCTGGGCAGCCGGTGGCGAAACCTGGCACCAGATCCTGGACCTGCCCTTCGTGCGTGCCCTCGGTGACGGAACCCTCGACGAGGACCTGTTCGCCTTCTACCTGGACCAGGACGCCCTCTACCTGCGGGATTATTCGCGTGCGCTCGCGACTCTCTCGGCGCGTGCTGACACCGCTGAGGCGCAGGTGCACTGGGCCGCCGGTGCGCATGAGGCGATTGCCGCCGAATCGCAGCTGCACGAGGGCTGGCTGGCGAACCGTGCGCGTCTGGGTGGGCCCTCACCGATTACGATGGGGTACACGAATTTCCTGCGTGCCTCCGCTGCCGGTGATGATTACGTGGTCGGTGCCGCCGCTATCTTGCCCTGCTACTGGCTGTACGAAGAGGTGGGCGCTGTGCTCTCCTCGCAGAATCATGCGGACCACCCGTACGCGGAGTGGTTGAGCATGTACGGTGGCGAAGAGTTCGCCGCGGAGGTGGCGCGTAGCCTCGCGGAGGTGGAGCGTGCGTTTGAGACGGCTTCACCGGCTCAGCGTGTGCGCGCGGCGCGGGCGTACCTGTCGGCGTGCGTGTACGAGCGTGAGTTCTTTGACCAGGCGCACCGAGCATTGCGTTAGTTTGCCGGGCGCTGCGCTAGATGATAGGCGCCGATTTTTGGGCTGAATACCGCCCCGGCATGGCGTGAGATGGGTGATTGATGCTTCACTCAAGCTACCGACGGTTCGGTGGTTGTGCCGGTTATGCTTAAGGCGTCGGTGAAAACCGTTTGCGGCAGGATTCCGGCCCTCACCCAACTGGCTGATGTACCTGCCGCGCCCGCACCTCTACAGCGTGTAACCGACCAGTTTGGCCCGCCGCAACCACCTCATCCAACCCCCCCCGGCGGGCCAAATGCTTTCCTCCCGGGTTTCGGGGCTCCGTGTGAAAGCATTTCGTGTATAAATTCCGCATAGAAATATCCCGTGCAGATACTCTCATCTGCACGGGATATTTTGCTGTTCTGTTTTCTGATCTGCCGCCGTCTATAGCCGCAGTCGGAGCAAAAGTTTATGCGCTCTGCCCCTCTCGACTCTCCTTCTTCTCCGCCTGGTAGCCGAAGCAGAACGCAGTGCCGGCCACCAGCGCGGCCAGCCAGATGGAGAATACGCCGACCCACCGGTGCACAAGGGCCATGAGAAGCACTCCGGCTATAAAGGAGATGACCACAAGCGAGTAGTCGAGCGCTTTGAGTAGAGCCGCGCGGCGTCGTGCCTTCGCCTCATCTTTTGTAGCTCCGTCGGGGGTTCTCAGCGGAAGGTACAGGGAGCCGGCGGCGTACCAGGCGCTGAGCATTTTGCGCCAATTGCCGCTGGTCATGAAGAGCGAGAAGGGATTTTCGCCAATGCGCGTGTCCGCGAGGGCGTGAATCATCAGGCCGACCGTGAAGGCCAGCGCGCCCACCTGAAAGCTATTGCTCAGCGTTCTGTCCGTAAAGGGTACCGCGAAGCACACCAGCAGGAACGGCAGGAGCGTGCCAATGCGCCAGTGCCGCATCCGGGCCCGCTGCCCCAGCAGATCATGGATAAGATGCCCTCCCAGGTATCCGCAGCTGAAGAAGATGACGGAGAACCAGCGCAGGTGCACCGCATGGGGAGTATCGCGATGCAGATCGGCGATGAGCAGAATAAAGTTACCGGTCTGCGTGGCGACGAGGGCCTCGTAGCGCATGTGCGAGAAGACGTCCACCGCGCCGCCCAGGGAGGCGAGGAGTAGCGCCATGATGCGCCCGTAGCGGCGAGGCGCGGGAATACGTCCAAGAGTCTCGCGGAGGTGGTGAAGCATGCGACCGCCCTCATCTGTCGGTGGTAGGTTCTGAAGACCCAGCCGGCGGGGGCCTTCTGGTTCCATGCTACGGCATGGACGGCGGCGGTTAGCGGATCGGGGGAGGAGCCCCGCGGGCCGGCCGCCGTTAAAGCGTAGGCCCCGAGCAGCTATCTGCTCGGGGCCTACGTACTATTCGGTTTTTAGCTTAGGGGGAGGAGCCTACTTGCTTTCGCCCTTGAGCGCACCCACGAGGGGGCCGATCACGTCCATGGGCAGCGGGAAGACCACGGTCGAGTTCTGGTCGGCGCCCAGCTCCAGCAGGGTCTGCAGGTAACGCAGCTGCAGGGAAGCGGGGGACTGGCTCAGAATGTCGGATGCTTCCTTCAGCTCGCTCGAAGCCTCAAGCTCACCGCGTGCCGAAATGATCTTTGCGCGACGCTCACGCTCGGCCTCAGCCTCACGGGCCATGGCGCGCTGCATGGCCTCGGGAATCTCAACGTCCTTAATTTCGACGAGCTCAACCTGGATGCCCCAGTGCTCGGTGCGGGAGCCGATGATGGAGCGCAGGTCCTCGTTCAGGTCCTCGCGGTGTGCGAGCAGGGTGTCCAGGTCAACACGACCCAGCAGGGAACGCAGGGTGGTCTGGGCGATCTGGCTGGTGGCGATCGGGTAGTTCTCGACCTCAAGCACCGCGTTCTTGGCGTTGGTCACACGGAAGAGGACAACGGCGTTCACGCGGGCGGGAACGTTGTCCTTGGTGATGACTTCCTGCGGGGGAATGGTCAGGGTGATAACACGCATGTCAACGCGCTGCAGGGAGTCGACGAGGGGGAAGACCACGTTCAGGCCGGGCTTCAGCTCGGAACGCAGGTGGCCGAAACGGAAGGAGATACCGCGTTCATATTCGGGGATCACGCGGAACATACGAATCAGAATAAAAAGAACAATAACGGCAACTGGGATGAGGATTGTTGCCAGGGTGACGGGATCCATGGGTTTCCTTCACATCTATTCGGGATGGTTCATTCGGGGCATGTGCACCCATCGACTGCGCCTCGTACAGACTCGACGGGAGGGTGTGTTCGGAAAGTTTGTCAGCGGCACGTGGTGCTCGCGGCGGCCCTTCCGGTGGGGAGGTTCAGGGGGGGTGATGCGCAATGGGCCTCCGCCCCGGCGGGGGAACGCCGGGACGGAGGGACCATCAGCATTGCTACTTCTTCGCCAGCTTCTCGGCGGCCTCAACTTCGGCCAGGTTCTGCTCCTGCAAGACCTCGTTCGTGGTCTTGTGCAGTCGCTTAACCGAGGCACCGGTACCGCTCCAGGCGGGGCGATCCGGGTCGAGGACCGAGGTGCGAACCGGCAGGGATGCATCCGCAATCATCTGCTTGCGGGCCTGCTCGGTACGGCGCTTACGCTCGTTCGAGACGCCACCCCACTTCGCGGCGAAGCGATCCATCTTCACGTTCACCGACTCTTCGGCGGTGGATGCGTGAATATGCTTCGGGTCGCCCTCGAAGTTGGCGGGGGAACGCATGAGCTTAATCGCCAGCGGGTAGGTCAGCGATAGGACGACCACCACTGCGGCTGCCTCCACCAGAAGCTCCAGGGGAGAGTGCCACACGATGGCCGCACCAATCATGACCACAACGCCCAGCAGGGAGACCGCCACGGCCAGGCCGCGGTGGAATCGTCCCGACTCGGAGTAGGGCCACTCGTCCACCTCGCGGGTGAGTTCGCGGCCGTTTGCCGAGACGGTGCAGCTGTCCTTAATCGGGCAGGTGTTGCACACGCTGGGCTTAGCGCGGTAGCGCATAACGCGGTTGTCCGAGTCGAAGGCCGTGGCCCACAGCCACTGGTCTTCGGGGCAGAGCCACGCATCGCTCTCTTCGTGGTAGGTGAACCCGAAGGTTCGCGCCGCCACGACACGCTGGCTGGTGCGCTTAGCGAGAATATCGAAGCACCACCCCACGGCGATCAGGCCGAGCGCATACACGCAGGCCAGCCACACGAAGAAAGATACTCCAGCAATCTGCTCAGGCATGGTTAGCCTCGACGATCGCTACGGTAGGGGCTGGTCTGCTCGGGCAGCTCCTCAGCAGCCTTGGCACCGGCGAACTCGGCGATACGAGCGTCGTCGACCACCTCGTACAGCGGGGGCTCGGGCAGCTCGAGGACGGTCTCCTTGGAGTTCTTGGAGAAGATCTCCTTGATACCCAGCCATGCCAGCTTGATCAGCGGGAAGATGCCGACCAGGAAGATGACGTCACCGGGCATACGCATCCAACCCATCACGGCGGAAGCGCCGTCGTGGATGAACGCGAAGGAACGAGCCTCGTAGTAGCCTTCACCAACGGACTTGTACAGCTGAGCGATACCCAGCGGCAGCAGCGAGATGAAGGACATCCACAGCAGACCGATGTTCAGGGTCCAGAAGGAGAACTTCAGGCCCTTCTCAGGCCACTTGTTCTCGGGAACCAGGTAGCGCAGACCGAAGACCGCGAACGCGATTGCGAGCATACCGTACACACCCATCATGGAGGCGTGAGCGTGGTTTGCGGTCAGTGCGGTACCAATCTCGAAGTAGGACACGATCGGCAGGTTAATCAGGAAGCCGAAAACACCAGCGCCGAGGAAGTTCCAGAAGCCCACGGCGATCAGGAACATCACGGCCCAACGGTGCGGGAAAGGCTTGGTGCGGTTGGAGTACTGGCGAGCACCCAGCTGCATGAAGCCCCATGCCTCAACGGTCAGGAAGGTCAGCGGGATAACCTCAGCTGCGGAGAAGAACGCACCGAATGCCATCTGCTCGGAGGGGGTACCGACGAAGTAGGTGTGGTGCAGGGTACCGACCACGCCACCGACGGAGTAGAGCACGGCGTCCATCATGATGATGGAGATAGCGATGCGCTCGCGGACAACGCCGAGCAGCACGAAGATGTACGCCACCATCACGGTGGTGAACAGCTCGAGGAAGTCCTCCACCCAGAGGTGAACCACCCAGAAGCGCCAGAATTCGGCGACGGTCACGTGGGTACGCTGACCTGCGAGCAGGCCGACCGCGTAGAACATGGGGATGGCCAGGCCCGAGAACAGGAACAGCCACGGCAGGGAGGTCTTCTTAGAGCCCTTCAGGCGGGCGGTGAGGGTTCGTGCGACGATCACAATCCAGATGAACATGCCCACGATGAGCAGAATCTGGAAGAATCGCGGCAGGTCCAGGAACTCCCACTGCTGCGAGAAGATGGAGTTGGTGGGGACCAGACCCTTCTGCGAGAACCATTCGTTCAGCAGCGAGCCGAGCACCACGAAGACCACGGCACCGATGAGGACGTAGGTCAGCAGACCCTGCTTCTTGGGTTCGCGGCGGGTAATCAGCGGGGCGATGAAGATACCGCCCGCCAGGAACGCGCCTGCGGTCCAGAAGAGGGAGAGCTGCAGGTGCCAGGTTCGGGATACCGTGTAGGGCAGCAGCTGGCCCATATCGATTCCGAAGAAGCCGGTGAGTTCTTCACGGTAGTGCTCGGTGAGTGCGCCCACCAGAGCCTGCAGGAGGAACAGCACCAGGATGGTTGCGAAGAGCAGGCAGGCTGCCTTCTGCGAGGGGGTCAGGCGAACTTCGTCGGGCTGACGGAAGTCGAGGACGGGTGCCTCTTCCGCGTGCCAGCCGATAGCGCGGGACCAGCGGCCGTAGATGGCGAACATCAGACCGGTACCACCGATGAGGGCAATCAGGGAGAGTGCCGACCAGACCATCAAATCCGCGGTGGGCTTGTTGTCCACGTTGGGTTCGGAAGGCCAGTTGTTGGTGTAGGAGTAGGGCTGGTCGGGGCGGTCTGCCGCCGATGCCCATGCGGTCCAGCCGAAGAAGGCGACGATGTCGTGCAGTTCTTCGTCGTTCTTAATGGCGTGGGGGAACAGGCCCTGCGAGGTGTCACCCTTCATCAGGGTTTCGCGGTAGTGCTTGAGCATGAGCTGGTAGCCCTTGGTCTCACCAGCGGACCAGGTGATGGTCTTAGTCTGCTCGTCGTACTTGTTCTCCTTGCGCCACTCGTTCTTGACGAGTTCGCGGGGGTCCTGCTTGCCCTGTTCACGGTACTCCTTGACGGCAGCATCGGTGGTCAGGCGCAGGTATTCTGCAGTGTAGTCGGGGCCGAGGTAAGCACCGTGGCCGAGTACGGATCCGTACTGCTGCAGGCCGCGTCCCTGGAAGAGTTCCTGACCGTGCAGGATCTGTTCTTGGGTTGCGATAGTTTTGCCGTCGTTGCCGACGATTTTATCGGGGAGCGGCATGGAGAGTGCGTAGGTGCGCATTGCAAGGACTGCCATGATGGTGAAGCCCAGGAGCATCACAAACGCAACAGCCTGTACCCAGCCTTTTCCGGCATAGGCACCGACCGTGTCTGAGCGGCGGGCAATCTTTGCTGCCTGCGCACGCGAGACGGGTTTTGTAGCCATAGTGTATGTCTCCAGTGTGCGTGGAATTTGTAGGTGGAGTGGTCCCGACGCACATCCGCTGGAGGGGCGGCTCACTATGTTCAGGGTGAATCGTCCTTGAGGGAGGTGCGACAGCCCACCCTGCTCTCATTTTTGCATATTAAATGCGCATTTACGAAACTTTGCTGACGTAGCGTCATAATGTGACACGGCTATTTGGCGGGGAAATTGGCAATCATAAGGCGGAAAACCTGAAATATTACGTTGAGGTTGAACCCTTAGCTTCCGCGCTCCCTCCCCGCCTGTAACGAGGGAGGAGGCGCCGGGGTGGAAGCTGTGCAGACTCCCTCAATCGGGGCACTCGCAGGAACTTGGGCGGGATGCGCATCCCAGCATGTGGAAGGGGAATGCGGCACCCCTCACGTGCCTACACTCGGGTGTGGAATAATAAAACCCGACGCTACTAAACACAGTACAAATTTTTTGCGGCACAGGTTATTGCAGTACAGATTTTGTGCTCTTTGGCGGCGTATATTCAGAAGGGGCCACTTACCCCGCATCCACGGCGGACCGCCGCCACAGCCCGCAATCTATCGGCACCTCAGGAGAGTTCACGTGCTTCTCTACAAATCCACCCAGAAAGCAGTCACCGGAATCCTGCGCACCGTCTTCCGCGCCCGCGTGACCGGACTCGAAAACTTCCCCGCCAACGGCCCGGTGATTGTCGCCTCCAACCACCTGTCCTTCCTGGACTCCATCATTATTTCCGCCATGATGCCGCGCCGCGTGGCGTTCCTCGCCAAGGCTGAGTACGTGAACACCCCCGGCCCGCGAGGCAAGATGATGAAGGCATTCTTTGAAGCCGTGGACATCATTCCCGTGAACCGCTCCGACCGTTCCGAATCGCTCAAGGCGCTCGACATTGCCCTGGAGAAGCTGCAGGAGGGTAAGGTCTTCGGCATTTACCCCGAGGGCACCCGCTCCCGCGACGGCTACCTGTACCGTGGCAAGATTGGTGTGGCGTGGCTGGCGCACATGACCGGCGCGCCCGTGGTTCCGGTTGGTCTGATTGGCACCGACCGCCTGCAGAAGCCCGGCTCGAACATGATTTACCCGCGCCGCTTCACGATTCGTGTGGGCAAGCCGCTCTACTTTGAGAAGACCGGCGAGAAGATGACCGGCAAGCAGCGTCGCGTCACCACCGACACGATCATGGATGAGATTGCTCAGCTGTCCGGTCAGGCGCGAAAGCATGAGTACAACGTTTCGCCCTCAGCCGCACGTGACGCAGGCTAGGGCACACGCCGCATATACCGCGTAGACTTAAACCGCGCATTCACACACCAACCCCCGCACTTTGGGGGAGACGGGTGCAGGATGCGCGGTTTGTCGTATGCGCGAGCCCGAGATGACCCCGGTAGCCCAGCAGCGGCCCACACCGACCCCGGCACCCCAGCAGAAAGCCCAGTAGAGCGAGGAGAAAGTACCCATGGCAGAGCCTTCCAGCTACCGCCCCGCCCCCGGCGAAATCCCCACCGACCCGGGCGTTTACCGTTTTCGCGATGCTGACGGCCGCGTCATCTACGTGGGCAAGGCGAAGAACCTGCGCAACCGCCTCAACAGCTATTTTGCGTCCCCGCAGACGCTGAGCCCGAAGACCTACGCAATGGTGCATACGGCGGCGAGCGTGGAGTGGACCGTGGTGGCGAGCGAGATGGAATCGCTGCAGCTTGAATACACCTGGATTAAGGAGTTTTCGCCGCGCTTCAACATTGCGTTCCGCGACGATAAGTCGTACCCGTACCTGGCGATTACCGTCAATGACGTGTACCCGCGCGCGATGGTCACTCGCGGCGAGCGCCGTAAGGGCGTGCGCTATTTTGGGCCGTACTCGCAGGCGTGGGCGATTCGTGAAACCCTGGATGCGCTACTGCGCGTTTTCCCGGTGCGTACCTGCACGAACGGCGTGTTCAACCGCGCGAAGAATAGTGGCCGGCCCTGCCTGCTCGGCTATATCGATAAGTGCGCGGCGCCGTGCGTGGGCAAGATTAGCGCCGAGGAGCATCGCGAGTTGGCGCGCGGGCTGACCCGGTTTATGGGTGGTGGCGCTGAGAAGCATATCGCCCAGTTGACCGCAGAAATGAAGGCCGCCGCCGCTGATATGGACTTTGAGCGCGCCGCGATTCTTCGTGACGATATTGCCGCGCTGACTAAGGCGTTTGAGCGTAACGCCGTGGTGCTCGGCGCGACCGTGGATGCTGACCTGTTCGCCTACGCTGAGGACGACCTGGAGGCGTCCGTTCAGGTGTTCTTCGTGCGCGGCGGCAGGATCCGCGGCCAGCGCGGCTGGATCGTGGAGAAGGTCAACGACAGCACCGACGCACAGCTCATCGAGCAGCTCATCGCGCAGGTGTACAGCGATATTGCGGCGAGCCTCGCCTCCCAGAAGGACGCTGAGAAGAGCCTGAACAGCTACGATATTCCGCGTTCCGTGCTCGTGCCGGTGGAGCCCGAGAATAAGGAGCAGCTGGCGTCCTGGCTGGCGGAGGTGCGCGGCGGGCCCGTGGAGATTAGCGTCCCGCAGCGTGGCGACAAGGCAGAACTCATGAAGACGGTCGCCGAGAATGCGCGCCAGTCGCTGACCCTGCACAAGAGCCGCCGTGCCGGTGATTTGACCACCCGTAGCGCCTCCCTCGTGGAGCTGCAGGAGGCGCTCGAACTGCCGGACCCGCTGCTGCGCATCGAGTGCTACGACATTTCGCATGTGCAGGGCACGAACGTGGTTGCCTCCATGGTCGTCTTTGAGGACGGCATGCCCGCGAAGAACGCCTACCGCACCTACAGCATTACCGGCGACGCCGCGCGTGACGATACCGCCAGCATGTACGACGTCATTACGCGCCGCTTCAAGAGGCACCTGGCGCAGCAAGCGGAACGCGAAGCCGCGCCCGTGCACTCCGGTGAGATTGACGCCTCCACGCCCGAGCCTGCGAAGTTCGCCTATCCGCCGAACCTGGTGCTCGTGGACGGTGGCCCGCCTCAGGTGGCTGCCGCCTCCGCCGCGCTGAGCGACCTGGGCATTACGGACGTGTACGTTGCCGGCATCGCTAAGCGCCTGGAGGAGCTGTGGCTACCGGACGACGACTACCCGGTCGTGCTGCCGCGCACCTCGCAGGCGCTGTACCTGGTGCAGCGCATCCGCGATGAGGCGCACCGTTTTGCTATCACCTTCCACCGTTCCAAGCGCGGTAAGGCGATGGTCGCCTCCGCCCTGGATGAGGTGCCCGGTCTGGGCGAGGTGAAGCGTGCCGCGCTGATTAAGCACTTCGGGTCGGTGGCTCAGATTAAGCAGGCGAGCGCTGAGGAGCTGACGGCGGTGCCGGGTATTGGTCCGGCGTTGGCTCAGAAGATTCTGGCGGCGCTGACCTAAGTGTTTGGTGGTGCCGAGGGAGGTGCCGCTCGTCCGGCGAGTGGCTGCAGCACCCCGCCTCGTAATAGCGCTTAACAAACGTGTCATAATTGAAGGAAACCGTCATCATTACGAGCGCGCTATCTTCGCGCGCCCTCAACCAGTAGAGTGGAAACCGTGAGTAATAACCATCTGCGCCTATTCACCAGCGAGTCGGTGACTGAAGGCCACCCCGATAAGATTTGTGACCAGATTTCTGACGCCATCCTTGACGGCATCATCGCCCAGGATCCCGCAGCGAATGTTGCTGTGGAGACCATGGTAACCACCGGGCAGGTGCACGTTGCGGGTGAGGTGACCACCTCTAGCTACGTCGAAATCCCCTCCATCGTGCGCGAGACCATTCTGGGTATCGGCTACGATTCCTCTACCCGCGGCTTCGACGGCGAGTTCTGCGGCGTGTCTGTCTCCATCGGCGAGCAGTCCCCGGACATTAACGCCGGCGTGTACGAGTCCCTTGAGGTTCGTCAGGGCATCGCTGCTGACGAGTACGACCGCCAGGGTGCGGGCGACCAGGGCATCATGTTCGGTTACGCATCCAACGAGACCAACGTGCTGATGCCCGCCCCGATTTGGCTGGCGCACCGCCTCTCTGAGCGTCTGACCAAGGTCCGTAAGGACGGCCTGCTGACCGAGCTGCGCCCCGACGGCAAGACTCAGGTGACCCTCGGCTACGATTCGAACAACGTGCCTGTCTCCGTGGACACCGTCGTTGTTTCGAGCCAGCACACCGCAAGCTACGACCTGGCTGACCTGCGTGCGGACATTGAGAAGCACGTTATCGCACCGGTTCTGGGCAGCGTCGAGCTGGATTCCTCCAACGCTAAGTTCATTGTGAACCCCGCTGGCCGCTTCGTTCAGGGTGGCCCCGTGGGTGACGCGGGCCTGACCGGCCGCAAGATTATTGTGGACACCTACGGCGGTTCGGCTCGTCACGGTGGTGGCGCGTTCTCCGGTAAGGACCCGTCGAAGGTGGACCGTTCCGCAGCGTACGCGATGCGTTGGGTTGCGAAGAACATTGTGGGTGCCGGTCTTGCCGACCGCGCCGAGGTTCAGGTTGCGTACGCTATCGGCCAGGCAGCGCCGGTCGGTCTGTATGTTGAAACCTTCGGCACCGAGAAGGTCAACCCGATCAAGATTGAGAAGGCTGTGCGTGAGGTCTTCGACCTGCGCCCGCTGGCAATCATTAACGAACTGGATTTGCGCCGCCCGATTTACAAGAAGACCGCAGCTCACGGCCACTTCGGTCGTACCGAGCCGGAATTCACCTGGGAGCGCCTGAACCGCGTGGATGCACTGCGTTCGGCAGTGTCCTCCTCCTAATATCTGTCAGGGTAGAGGAGCACGCAGATTCGGGTGACTCAGAGCAGTTCTGAATCGAACTCTTCGGCACCGTTGGGTGCTCAGCAGGAATCCCTGCAACAGCTTGACCTGTTGCAGGGATTTCCTGCTCTTCGTGATGCCCTGATTCCGGCTGCCCCGGAGCCGGTGAACGTTGCCGCCGAGTTGGAGGCGAGCGGCGTGCCGAACCCTGTGGCGCGTGTGCGCGTGGATAGCACCCTGCCGCAGGTGGACCGCACGTTTGATTATCGTGTGCCCGCTGAGCTGAGTGAGGATGCGGTGCCCGGCGCCCGCGTGCGCGTGCTGTTCAACGGCCACGAGCTGACCGGTTACATTGAGGAGCGCGCCGCCACGACTGATTGGACGCGCACCTCGCTGCTGCCGCTCAAGTCGGTGCTGTCGCGTGTGCCCTCTGTTGCACCCGAAATTTTTGTGTTGGCGGAGGCGCTTGCCAACCGTTACGCCTCCACGGTGGCGAATGTGTTGCGCTTGGCTGTGCCGCCGCGCATTGCCGCCCTGGATAAGAAGTACGCGCCTCTTCTGCCGGGTTACGAGTCGGCGTATTTGGGTGATTCTGCCCCGGTAAGTACTTCCAATACCCCCGAGAACACCCCGGAGAACACTCCCGAGATGACCCCGGCGAGCGCGGGGGAGAAGTCGCAGGAAAACGCCCCCGAGAACGCGGAACCTGAGTGTGCGGAATCTGAGCCTGATGCCGTCTCCGCCGCCTCCAGCGCTGCCGACCCGTACGCCTGGCTTGCCACTCCCGGCGCGCCCGCGCCCTTCGTGCTGGATCCGCCGGCGCTGAACCCGGATGCGCCGGATGCCGCCTCCGTCTTTTCCGATTACGAGAACGGCGCGGAGTTCATTGAGGATGTCGCCGCCGGTGCCGCAACTCGCGCCGTGATGACGGTTCTTCCCGGCCACCTGGAGCACACGTGGGCGGATGTTTTGGCGACTGCTCTCGCTACGGCTGCCGCGAGTGGTCGCGGTGCTATTGCGGTGGTTCCGACCGTTAAGAACCTGGATCTTCTGGAGGCGGCGCTCGCCGAGCGTCTGCCCGCTGACGCGTTTGTGCGTTTGAGTTCTGATTCGACTCCGCATACTCGCTATCACGGTTTTGTGAAGGCGCGTTTGGGTCGGGTTCCGGTGGTGATTGGTACCCGTGCCGCCGCGTATGCGCCGGTGGCTAATCTGGGTCTGGTGGTGTGCTGGGATGATGGCGATTCCTCGCTGTTGGAGCAGCGCGCCCCGTATTGTCATGCCCGCGATGTGTTGCTTCTGCGTGCTTCGGCTGAGAATACTGCGGCGCTGTTTGCCGGGTTCAGTATGAGTAGTGAGGCGGCGCGTCTGGTGCGTACCCGCTGGGCGTCTCATGTGCGTGCGCCGCGTGCGCTGGTGCGCGATTTTTCGCCGCGTATTTTTTCGACGGGTTCGGAGTTTGAGTTGGCGCGTGACCCGTTGGCGGCGATGGCGCGTATTCCGCACCTGGCGTTTGAGCATGCTCGTCGTGCGTTGGCGCGTGGTCCTGTGTTGGTGCAGGTGGCGCGTAGCGGTTATATTCCGTCGTTTTCGTGCGAGCGTTGCCGCATGCCGGCGCGTTGCGGCGAGTGTAGTGGGCCTTTGTCGGTGTCTTCTGGTTCGTCGGTTCCGTCGTGTTCGTGGTGCGGTCATTTGGCGCAGCAGTGGCGTTGTTCTGAGTGTGGTTTTACGCATTGGCGTTATTCGGCGGCGGGTGCGACTCGTACTGCTGAGGAGCTGGGTCGTGCGTTCCCGAATGTTCCGGTGATTTCTTCGGCGGGTGACCATGTGCGCGCGTCGGTTGGTCCTGAGCCTGCGTTGGTGGTGGCGACTCCGGGTGCTGAGCCGGTGGCTTTTGGCGGCTATGCAGCGGCGCTTCTTCTGGATGCCGATAAGATGCTTCGTTTTGATTCGTTGCGTGCTCCGGAGGCGGCGTTGCGTCGCTGGTTGAACGCGGCGGCGTTGGTCCGTCCTGCGGCTCTTGAGGGTACGGTGGTGACGACTGCTTCGCCGTCGCCGGTGGAGCAGGCACTGGTGCGTTGGGATCCTGCGTGGTTTGCTCGCCAGGAGCTGGAGGAGCGCGCTCAGACGGGTCTGCCTCCGGCGGTTCGTACGGCTGCGGTGACCGGTGCGGAGGCGGATGTTCGCGCCTTCATGGAGGAGTTCTTGGGCTCTTCTGCGTTGCCGGAGCGGGTGCGTGAGCAGTTGCGTATTGTGGGTCCGGTTCCTCTGGATCAGGGGTATTTTGCCTGGTCGGAGTCTCTTGAGGAGGATTCTGAGGAGGCGCCGGTTCAGGGCGATTGGCGTACCCTGATGTTTTTCTCGTATGGCATTGCGCAGCAGGTGACCCGTGAGTTGCGTGCTACGCGTGCAACGATTGCGGCGTTGAAGAAGAACGTGGGGGAGCGCCCGGTTCAGATTCGCTGTGACGGCCTGGACGTGCTGTGATTTTCTAGTCGTGCTGTAGTGTTCTAGTGAGGGGCGGTTTTTGCCCCGGGTTGGGCGTTGAGCTACGCGGGTTTGCGGGCGCGCTGTGCGCAGAGGCGAGGAGGTGAGAGGCATGTCGAAGGTGCCTCATCTGCTGAAGGGTAGTGCGCTGTCTGATGGTGAGCAGCAACGGCTGGCTGAGTATGCTTCTGCGCATCCGAGAGTGCCCTGCACCGCAAGGGCCAGCACCATGATGCGGCGGTGCTGCTGGTTCACGGTATCGGCTACCAGAATCACGGCGAGACGCTCGCGTATTTTGGCAAGCCGGTGGCGCATAGTGTGCAGACTCTGCTGGCGCTGAACACGGATTCTGTCGCCGCCTCCGAAGAGAACCCTGCTGCAGAGGCTTCTGCGCGGGTTCGTGTTGAGGTGATTCCTGACGGTGATACCTTCCCGCCTGCCGCCGAGGTGAACCCGCTGAGCCACCACAGCGAGTTGACGTATTCGTTGACGATTGAGCGCACGGAGTACCCTGCCGACCCCGCTGACTCGGTTGAGGAAAGCCCGCAGGTTGAAGAGAACTCCGCGCAGAAAGAACCCGCCGAAGCCTCCGAGCCCAAAGAATCTACAAAAATCAGTCTGCCGAAAATTGAACTTCCGAAGGTTGAGTTGCCCAAAGTGGAGTTACCCAAGGTGGAGCTCCCTAAGATTGAGCTGCCGAAAATTGAGCTTCCCAAGGTAGAGCTCCCGAACATCGAACTCCCGAACATCGAGCTGCCTAATCTTGAGCTTCCGCGCCTGCCTCAGCCGAAGCCGCGCCCGGTTCGCACGGTCACTCGCCGCAGCCTCCTTTTTCAGGAGGGCTTCTGGCGGCCCAGGCATTACCGCCCGTTGAAGGAGCATTTGCCCTGGTTGGCGACGGTTTTGCCGCTGTTTTTGATGTTCTGCTTCTACTACGAGCGCCCCGGCGCGACCTGGCGTGAGCGTGCCGGGCACCTGTTGCGTTCTACGGCGCGGTTTGTGAACGTGGCGCTGTGGCTGGTGCTGGCGGCTATGGCGCTCATGACGTTCCGCGATGCTTTTGTGGCGTCTCTGGGCACTCCGCAGGGTGCATTTACGGGTCTGGCGGCGGCACTCGGCCTGGGTATTGTGGGCTGGGTTTTGGCTCGTCGTGCCCGTGAGCTGTGGGCGCTGGTGAAGGCTATTCCGACGCAGCTGATTCAGACGGCAACCAGCCCGGAGTCGCGCGATTTGGAGCGTATTTATGCGCGTCTGGATCGTCAGCTGGACGATTTGAGTTCCCGTAGCGATGCGGTGGGCATTATTGCTCATTCGCAGGGCGGGTATTTGAGCTATGAGTTGCTGCGTCGTCGTGCGGCGGCGGGTAAGAAGCCGATTCGTTTCTTCTACGGCCTGGGTAGTGGCGTGGTCCCGATTAGCATTATCGCTAGTGACCGCAACGACATTCCGGGGCACCTGGATGCTGCGGGCGGCTACCGTAACCGCTCCATGCTGCTGTGGGTGAGCGCGGTCGCGGCGTTCTCCTGGCTGGTGGAGGCGTCCCTGCTGTTTGGCCCGTACCGTTCGCTACTGCACTATGCGATGCTGGTACCCCTGGCGTTGAGTGTGGTGCCGCTGGTTGTGAGCGTGCCGGGTACCTTCAAGGGTAGGGCGCGTATTGGCCGCAAGAGTGCCCGGGACAGCGCCTCCGAAACTCCCTCCGCAAAGAGTCCGGCTGATGTGCGTCTGGCGGATGCGCGCCTGGTCAACCCGTACGGCACACGCGCCTACGTGAAATGGCTGATTCCGTTGCTCTTCGTGCACGGCGTTTTCATGCTGTACGCGGTGTTCATGCTGCTGCTGGCTCAGTTGCGTGTTGAGGGCGCGGTCCCTGAGCTGACCGCCGCCTCCGTGGCGTTTTGGGGCGCGCTGATTCTGGTGCTCATGATGTCGGTGCGTAGCGCCTGCCACCTGTATGTGCGCGCCTACGCGCCGATGCTGCAGGATCTTGATGTGGCTGACCGGTGCGAGATTTCCGCTCGTGGTGACAGTATTGGTAGGTCGAATATTACTCAGCCCGCCGATGTAGACGTCAGCTTTGTGACCCTGCCGGGCCCGTCGGTGAATAGTCACATGCAGTATTTTGATGCGTGCTCGCCGGTGCCGTTGATGCTTGCGCACCGTCTGGTGCCGCACATGATGCCGGCGGGTGAGCAGGCGCAGAAAGCGGCGGCTTTCACCGATATTGGTGCGGAACTGAACCGCGGTTTTGCGCGCGTGAAGAAGTGGATGCGCACCATGCATTACGGGCTGTATGCGGTGCTTCTGCTGATGCTGTCGGTGCTACTGAATGTGGCGTCGCCGGTGAGCCTGTCCGCGTTGACGGGACTTGATACGTCGCACCTACATTCGGAGGGTTTTGACCGTCTGGTGGCGGATGCTCAGCAGCTGCGTGAGCAGGCGGGTTCTTCGGATCTGCTGCTGTGGATTCTGGTCGGCATTTTTGTGGTGGAGGCGCTGCTGATGATGGTGCTTTCGCCGTGGACTCAGCGGCGTTTGCAGCGTGCGTTCATGATGCGCAAGGTGGACCGCACGGGTCAGCTGAGCGAGTTCAATCCTTTGCCGATGGTGACGGCTCTTCTGGGTCTTGACGGTGAGGATGAAGACGCTGAGGATGCAGAGGAACATAACCTCGCAGGGGAGAAAAAGCAGGAGAGTAAAGCAGGGCAGAGCGCTGTAGTTTAGGGTGCTTAGGCGGTGCCGTTGGAAGGGCACCCCAGAATTTTTATGCATTCGTGTGCACCTAAGATTTGTTGGGGTTTGGCTGATTCTAATTGGCGTAGTCTCCGTATCCACGGTAATATATTCAGCACTGCGGATACTATTTCGGCGCTTGTCGAGGTGGTGTTGGCAGTATCTATCACTCAACTTCGCGTACGCTTCACAACCGTGCGCACCAACGAAAGATGAATACTGGTGACTCAGACTATGATCGCCCCCGCATACGAACCTGCATGCGGCGGGTCTGCTTCTGTACACAATTACGGCGTCATGCACCCGGACCCCGTGTTGCTTTCCGACATGACCAGCGCAGAACGAGGAGCTGTTTACCGCTACTTGGCGCGCTTCGCTGAGCTGGATGACGCAAAGATTTTCTACGCGTACGGTCACGCTTACGAGCTGGCTCGTAAGGATGCCGAGCGCGGTCTCTACGCAACTATGGCGTAGCCTGCACAATTAGTTTTTAGAAATGCTGCTGCACTCTTTATGGGTGCGGCAGCATTTCTGCTTTTCGGGCTGGCTTTCACGCTGGCTTTCGGGCAGGTTTCAGTTCGGTTGGAGACTCGGCGGTCCCATGCCGCTATGATGCCCCTGATTTCTTCCTGACAACCGGGAACGTGTCCACTATGGGGGCGTTCCCTGATGGTTCTTGAACATTGATTAGCTCTTGGGTAGTTTAGAGGTATCACAACCACTACTGCGAAGAGACTTCCGATGATCTCCGTAGGTTCTTTTCGCGGTGTTGCCTCCGGTAGCGTCTGCATTGTTGCGGCGTTGCCCTAAGAAACGCCCTAAGGAAAGGTACTCACCGATGAGTTTCACCAATATCACCTCTGATTACGAGCCCGAGTTCGGTAGTTCGGCACCGAGCCGCGACAACGGCATTACTCACCCGGACCCTGTTCTGCTGTCCTCGATGACGAAGGCTCAGCGTGGCGCGGTGTGCCGCTACCTGGCTCGATTTGCTGAGCTGGATGACGCGAAGATTTTCTACGCGTACGGTCATGCGGATGAGCTGGCCGCGAAGGAAGCGGCTCGTACCGGTAGCTTTGCTACGGTCTAAGGATTTCTGCTCCGGTGTGATGCGGTGATGCTACGCCTTCCGGATGCGCCCTCAGGGTGCCCGAGCTCTGCGAGGGCGGGTTCCCTGCGTCGGCGCGGAGGAAGTGTGTAGCGAACCGCCGCTGTATGCCCCATACGCCACTCGGCAACCATGAATTGAATACGAGAATGCCGCCGCACCCTCCCGAGTTTCGGGGGAGTGCGGCGGCATTTCTGTTTTCGCTATGAGATGGAGCGTGTCGCTATTGGTCTTTGGTTGTGGGTTGACAAGGCTTTATGGCAGTTTTTGCTTCACATTTTTATATAATGAGTGAGGCTGACCGCAGGAGGTCAGCGACATGGTATGACGACACACATACATCTAGTTTCAAGGAGGAAGACTATGGCAGAAGAGCTGCCACAGAATTCATCAGGCTCTCAGGTTGCATCGAAAGATTCCGGTGTTATTGCTGGGGTTCAATCGTCTAACTCGACTGGGAAAAGTGCTACAGTGCAGAGTAATCAAAACTCTCAAGCACCAACCACCCAAAACAATCAGAATAATAAAAAATATGATTTAGGGGCTCTTCAGAGTTGAGTGTGGTTGGAGGCATC
>NZ_KV795255.1 GCF_001808955.1 Rothia sp. HMSC078H08 | reverse complement strand
TATTTAATGCGTCCAAGTTTCGGGGCGCAGTTCAGAATGCAGGGACCCGGGGTCTTTTGTTTATATCTTTGCTACGGACTAAGCGTTCTTCGCATGGTCCAGCAGCTGAGCCGCAATACCGTTATAGGTGTGCGGAGTCAGCGCCGACAGACGCGCCTCAGCCTCGGGGGACAGGCCCAGCGTAGCCACGAACTCCTTCAGGCGAGCGGCATCCACGCGGTGACCGCGAGTCAGCTCCTTCAGGCGCTCGTACGGGTTCTCCATGCCGGGAACACCTGCGATAGCCTCAGCGCGCATCACCATCTGGATCGCCTCAGCCAGAACCTCCCAGTTCGCATCCAGATCAGCGGAAATAACCTCGGTCGCAATATCCAGACGCTCAAGGCCCTTCACCACATTGGAGATAGCCAGCACCGAGTGACCAAACGCCACACCAATATTGCGCTGCGCCGAGGAGTCAGTCAGGTCACGCTGCCAACGAGAAGTCACCAGGGTCGAACCCAGCGAATCCAGCAGAGCGTTAGAGAGCTCCAGGTTAGCCTCCGCATTCTCAAAGCGAATCGGGTTCACCTTGTGCGGCATAGTCGACGAACCGGTCGCACCAGCCACCGGAATCTGACGGAAGAAACCAATCGAAATGTAGCTCCACACATCGGTGCAGAGGTTGTGCAGCACACGGTTGAAGTGCGCGATATCCGAGTACAGCTCGGCCTGCCAGTCGTGCGACTCGATCTGAGTGGTCAGCGGGTTCCAGGTCAGGCCCAGGTGCTCCACAAAACCACGAGAAACAGCCTGCCAATCAGCGTCAGGAACCGACGCATAGTGAGCAGCGTAAGTGCCGGTCGCACCATTAATCTTGCCGAGGAACTCGGTAGCAGCAGCGTGCTTCACCTGACGCTTCAGACGGTAGGCGAGAACACCCAACTCCTTACCCAGGGTGGAGGGAGTTGCAGGCTGACCGTGAGTGCGGCACAGCATCGGCACGTCGCGGCCTTCCTCAGCCAGCTTCAGCAGAACCTCAATCAGGTTCTCAGCAGCCGGAACCCACACGTTCTCAACAGCATCCTTGATGCCCAACGCGTAGGCGAGGTTGTTAATGTCCTCAGAAGTGCAGCCGAAGTGAACCAGCGGCACCAGGTGACCCAGGCCCAGGCCCTCCAGGCGGCGGCCAATGTAGTACTCGACCGCCTTCACATCGTGAACGGTGACTGCCTCAATCTCAGCCAGCTCCGCCACAGAATCAGCGTTGAAATCGGTCACGATGGCGCGCAGGCCCTTCTTCTGCTCCTCGCTCAGCGGGGACAGACCCGGCAGCACCTCGTGCTCGCACAGGTATATGAACCACTCAACCTCAACATGGATGCGGTCGCGGTTCAGAGCTGCCTCAGAGAGGTAGTTGGTCAGGGGTGCGGTTACGGATGCGTAGCGTCCGTCGAGGGGGCCCAGCGCAAGTTCGCCGGTGCCCAGGTCAATACGGCCAGAAGGCAAGAAGGTGTTATTGGTGTGAGACATAGCTCTATTTTTGCATGAATTCGCTGAAAAAAAGAGGCGGGAAGAGCATATGGACGTGACGGGCGGCTTGGTTAGTTACAGAAATATGACAAAACGAGGGGATGCGGAGGGGGCATTTTTTGGGTTTTGAGGACGCAAAACGTGCGAATTTTTCGAAACAAGCCTGAGTTATCCACAGGTTGGCGCACTCCACCTGCACGGTCACCGCAACAGATTTAGCCTAAAACAAACCCGCCGTGAAAGGACACACCATGACCACGATTGTTGACACCGCACCACCACCCGTACCCCAGCTGCCCCGAATCGAACCGACCGATATCCTCCGCGCAGCAGGACACATGGGCATCGGCACCGCCGCCGGCCACGCCCTCGCCGAGCAACTCATGGCAGCCGCCGCGCTCGCCCGCGCCAAAGGCGCAGAACTCTCCCACCGGATGCGCACCGAAGCCCAAGAAATCCGCACCGCACACCAACGCGCCAACGAACTCAACGGCGACCACTGGGCATCCGAAGCCGGACGCGCCTACCGGCGACAACTTGAAGAACACCGCGAAAAAATCCGCAACCAAGCCGAACAAGCCGAAAGCGCCGCCGCCATGATTGCCGCCGCCGGCGAAGAACTCGCCAACGACCTCACCACCAAAGCGCAGGCAATCGAAGCCGCCGCCTCCGTTGTAGACGGGCTACTCGGCAAACTCGCCGACGGCGCCGCCGACGCACTCGAAAAGCTCGACCCCGGCGAAATTATCGCCCGCTCAGGCGTGCAAAAAGCCCAGTCAACGCTCGATTCACTCATGCACGTGAACCTGCCCGACGGGCTGAGCTCGCTCATCCGAACCCACTAACCCCACCCTAGGAGACACCATGATTACCGGACCCACCGTTGCACCCATCGGTGACCTCACCGACTCCGCAGGGCCCACCGCAGGCACCATCAGCGTTGAGCTTGAAGAAATGCCCGCCATCGCTGACGGGCTCGACACCGTCAGCCACACCTGCGCCGACCGCACCATGCCCATTCTTGGCATCGCCGCTGAAACTCGTCTCTTCCTCGGCATTAACGGACGCGCCCAGCAGGCTGCTGCCCTCTGCACCGGCCTTGCTGCAGAGCTCGGTATGAGTGCCGCAAAGTTCGGCGCCACCGCAGCTGCCGTCCGCGTCGCCCACAGCTCCTACCTGCAGACCGAAAATATCGTCGCAGGCTGGTTCGATTCCATGGGCATCGCAAAGGACGGTAAACTACCCGACGGACGCAGCACCCGAGACCACCTGCGCGGACTCATCGCTGGAGAACCCGGCGAAGCTAAATACCTCTTGAAGCTCACCATTCCCGAGCTTGGGTACTTTGCGGCATCTCGGACGCTTCCGTATTCGCCTATCATTGCGGGTATTCTCTTCGGCGCCACCGCCTACTTTGATGCCAAATCGAACCCCGAAATTGCCCGTCAGCGAACAATTGACCGCGTTGCAGACATGTTTGGCATTCCGCGAGGACTTGCTCGAAAGGCACTGGGAGGTGACCTGTCTGACCTCATCAAGACAGCTATCGGTGGAAACGTGGTTTACAACGTCCGTACAGCCTCTGCGGAGGAATACGGTATTGCTACGCATCGCGGCGAGAAAAACCAGCTCTCTGTGGGCGCCAGCTCGGACCGTCTGATGACTATTGGTAAAGCACAGGACCTTGAACTTGAGCGTTCGCGACAGGACCCTTTGACTGCTGAACGCAGTGCCGTACTCGTCACCGTCATGTACGAAGCAGGACACGAAGGCGACCCAGCCCATGCCCTATATGTGGTCAGCATTCCGGGTACTATCTTTGGGTCCTGGGGTGGATCTATCATAGATGGCTCTGGGGCTCTTCGTGAGGCGCCCAGCTCAGACCAGATGAACTCTGCATACATGATGATTTTGCAGGCTCTGCGTGATGCTGGTGCTCCCAAGGATGCTCGTGTATACCTGGAGGGCTTCAGTCAGGGAGCAATGATCGCCCACAACATGGCGAATAGTGCTGAAGTCGCCAAAGAAATCAATATTGTGGGTGTCTATGCCCAAGCTGCCCCGATGCGAGGTATGTCAGCCAAACAACGTGACTTTGCCGTGGATTACGTGGAGGGAGAAGGTGATGGGGTTCCTGATATAGCAAAGAAGATTCCCTTGCCACAGATTTTTGGAGAACCGTGGCATCCTGATGAACGCGATACGGTAATCACCGTCAATAACCATGAGCATCATGCCGTAAATTACCACGAAGCCCTACACCGTGAAGGGCATAGCGGCAAGGTGCCTGGCGGCATGCGCGCCGCAATGGACGGTAAAGAGTATGTGCTGGGGGAGCAGAAGGTTACCTCTGCGTCAGCCTTGCCGGATGGTCTGCCTCCCATTGTACGAATCGGTATAACAGCTGGACGTACCGAGGGCTATGCTGTTGCAGCCCTTGCATCAGGAACTGTGCCTGGTGGCTTGGGCATAGTTGAAGGGCTCGACCAGCTGACAGGTGGGAACCTGGCTAAGGCAAAGCGTAAAGTGCGAGAGAGTATCGAAAATACTCGGCAGAAAATCGAAGACACTGTCTCAGACGTCCAGCAGGGCATGGAGATTGCCAAGCAGAAGGCCGAGGGTCTTCAGCGAGAAGCTGGAGAATCCGCCTGGGCGGTTGCTAAGCAAATCCCCGCCGTCATCGAGGGTGTCCAAAAGACCATCCCTCATCCCGAGCCGACTCCGCAGGAAAAGCCTCATAGCCCGAAGCCTGCATGGCCCGAAATGCCTGTGCCGCAGATGCCGAATTCAGGAGCCTTGCCCGCACCGAACCTTGCTCCTGCCAACCGTGGATTCATCGTCAACGCACCGCAGAACACTCAGCCCGTCAGCCACATGCCCATGACACCGGCAGATGACATCGACCCCGGATTCATCGTGCGCCCGGAAGCACAACCCACCCTGGGGAGCGTCGCACCCCGCCTCATTCAGGGCCTGCCAGACGTGGTTGAATCACTACCCCGGATTGGTGACCTAACGGCTATGCCGCATGTGGTCGGTGGCGATAGGCAAGGCGGAGACTACGACGGCGTTGAGTCGCTCATTCCCATCCTGCCAGGCCAGAAGCTGGCGCCTATGCTCCCGCCTAAGAGCATTGACCCCGGGTTCCTCGCACCAGCTCCGCCCGAGAACATCGACCCCGGGTTCCGCGCCCCAGGCCCTCCCGAGGATCTGAATCCCCTCGAGGAGCGCAAACCCCTGATGGTCTAAAAAACCGAGTCCAAAGAACTAATCTCAACGACTCGGTGGAGGGTGGAGGGGACGAGTAGAGTAGAGAAGAGAAACAGGGGCGCCGCCGGGAACAACCCCGGCGGCGCCCCTCCAACTTTGCGCGCACAGTCTGTGTGTACAGTGCTTCTTTGAGTGCAGTGCTTCTTAGCGTGCAGCGCTCGCGGCTAGTATCTGCTGCCTGCACAGTTACAGCTTGCTCGCGATCTGCTCTACAGGTGAGAAGCGTTAGCCTCCGGGCCGCCCGCAGGCACATACTGGAAGCATGAGCCAGTCAGCTGAACACGCCAATATCCCGGTCCGCCCCGTCTTCAACACCCTGCCCAGCTACGCGGCAGGCAAGCCGCCCGCACCCGTTGAAGGCCTCACCCAGTACAAGCTCTCCTCGAACGAGAACCCGCTGGGTCCCGTACCCGAGGTCGCGCGCATCCTCGCAGAATTTGCGACCGTGCACCGCTACCCCGACCCGCTCTCCACCGCCCTGCGACAGAAGCTCTCCGCACGGCTCGGCGTGGACGCTGACGACATCGTCACCGGCGCCGGAAGCCTCGGCGCGCTCAACCAAATCCTCAAAACCTTCGCCGGCGTAAACGCCGACGGCGTGCAGGACGAAGTCATCTACGCCTGGCGCTCCTTCGAGGCATACCCGATCCTCGTCGGCATTATGGGCGCTCGCAGTGTGCAGGTGCCGAACCTGCCCGACGGCTCACACGACCTGGACGCCATGGCGGCAGCCATCACCGACCGTACCCGCCTGATCCTGGTCTGCACCCCCAACAACCCGACCGGCCCCGCCGTCACCGAAAGTCAGATCCGTGCGTTCCTGGAGAAGGTGCCCGCCCACATCCCCGTGGTGATTGATGAGGCGTACTTCGAGTTCTGCGCCGCCTCCACCGTGCCGGAAGGGGAAGAAGCCCCGCTGAACGGCCTGGACATCTACCGCGACTATGAGAACGTCATCATTCTGCGCACCTTCTCCAAGGCGCAGGGCCTGGCGGGTCTGCGCGTGGGCTACTCGATTTCGCACCCGCAGATTACGCAGCACCTGCGCGTGGCGGCAACCCCGTTCGCCGTGACGGCGCTGGCTGAGGCGGCGGCTATCGCCTCCATCGAGCATGAGGATGCGGTGATGGAGCGTGTGAGCCACCTGGTCGCTGAGCGTGAGCGCGTGACCGCTCGACTGCGCGAGCTGGGCTACGATTTCCCGAGCACTTACGCGAACTTCGTGTGGCTGCCCCTGGGGGAGCGCACGGGTGAGTTTGTGCAGCTGATGGCTGAGCATGCGCTGTCGGTGCGTGCGTTCGGTACCGAGGGTGTTCGCGTGAGTATTGGCGAGGTGGAGGCGAATGACCGTTTCCTCTCGCTATGTGAGGTCTTCGCGAAGGGGCTCTAGAGCGTCTTGTGAAGGGGCGGGAGTGCCCACCCTGCCCTGTTTGAGCCCTAATTGAACAATGTACTATTTTCCCTTGTCGAGGTTTGTTTGGGCTTTTCAAATGGTTCTCGCGCGGAAAAAATGATGACCCGAAAAAGCTCTCAATAGTTAAATTAAACCTCCCGTATATTCCTGAAAAAGAATATATGGGAGGTTTAATTTAATGATGTTCAAATAGTGAATGACAGGGCATAATACGCTGTGTTATCAGCGTAACTGCCGCGAGATAAAGCCGAAAAGAGTAGACTGGTAACTATATATGCCCAGACCCTCACAGGCTTGCCGGAACACCTCAAACCCTGCACCATCAGGTGAAAGTTGAGACTAAAACCCAAGTCGCTGAGGGCCAAGCCCTCGTCACGTGTGGAGGTTAGATGCACGAGAACGACAAGTACCCCGGAGTGCCCGAACGCATCCAGCTCATGGATGAAAACGGCACCGTACACGAACACCCCACCTACAGTCAGTACATCGAAGACGTCAACGCAGACACCCTGCGCGAGGCATACCGCCTCATGTACACCACCCGCCGATTCGACGACGAGGCAACTGCCCTGCAGCGCCAGGGTCAGCTCGCCCTCTGGGTGCCCAGCCGAGGCCAGGAAGCCGCACAGGTCGGCTCCGCACTCGCCTACGCACCCAACGACTACATCTTCCCCTCCTACCGCGAGCACGCCGTCGCCCTGACGCGTGGCGTGGACTTCCGCGACCTAATCACCATCTTCCGCGGCTCCACCACCCACGGCTGGGACATGAAGGCACACAACTTCCACACCTACACCAAGGTGCTTGCCGCCCAGACCCTGCACGCCGTCGGCTACGCTATGGGTCTGAACTTCGACGCCGACATCGAGGCTGAAACCGGCACCCGCCGCACCGGTCAGGGTCAGGCAACCGACCCCGCCGAGGACACCCAGAAGCCCGCCGTGGCGGTCTACTTCGGTGACGGCTCCTCCACCGAGGGTGACGCACACGAGTCCATGGTTTTCGCCGCCTCCTATAACGCGCCGGTGCTCTTCTTCGTGCAGAACAACCGCTGGGCTATCTCGGTGCCCTTCGAGGTGCAGTCCCGCGTTCCGGTGTCCACCCGCGCCGCAGGCTACGGCTTCGAGGGTATTCGCGTGGACGGCAACGACGTTCTCGCCGTGCTGGCTGCAACCCGCTACGCCATGGAGAAGATCCGCGCCGGCGAAGGCCCCGTGCTGATTGAAGCTGAGACCTACCGCCTCGGCCCGCACACCACCGCGGACGACCCCACCAAGTACCGTACCGACGCCGACCTTGAAGGCCCGCTGCACCGCGACCCCATGATTCGCCTCGAGAAGCACCTGCGCGATAACGGTTACGCTGACGACGCCTTCTTCGAAGAGGTTGCGGAATCTGCACAGCAGGTCGCGAACGGCGTGCGTGAGGCAGTGCTGAACTCCGAGGTTGCTGACTTTGAGCGTTTCTTCGACCGCGTCTACGCGCAGGAACACCAGCAGGTGGAAGACGACCGCGAGTTCTACCGCACCTACGTTGCAGGCTTTGAAGAGGAGTAAGCATGAGCGAGAAAATTGAACGTTTGACCCTCGCCAAGGCGATTACCCGCGGCCTGGAAGATGCCATGGAAGCCGACCGCACCGTCGTCATGCTCGGTGAGGATATCGGTAAGCTCGGCGGCGTGTACCGCGTGACTGAGGGCCTGCAGGCGCGCTTCGGTGACCGCCGCGTCATGGATAGTCCGCTGGGCGAGTCCGGCATTATCGGCACCTCGATCGGTATGGCGCTGCGCGGCTACCGACCCGTGCCTGAGATTCAGTTCGACGGCTTCGTGTTCCCCGCCTACAACCAGATTACGAGCCAGCTGGCGAAAATTCACAACCGCACTGATAAGCAGTACACGGTGCCGGTGACTATCCGTATTCCGTACGGTGGTGTGATTGGTTCGGTGGAGCACCACTCCGAGTCCCCGGAGGCGCTGTTCGCCCACACCGCGGGTCTGCGTATTGTGACCCCCTCGACCCCGCACGAGGCGTACTGGATGACCCGCAAGGCGATTGAATGCCCCGACCCGGTCATTATTTTTGAGCCGAAGCGCCGCTACTGGCTCAAGGGTGAAGTGGACTTTAGCGACACTTCCTTTGATCCCTTTAGCGCCCAGGTGGTGCGTGAAGGCACGGACGCGACCATCGTTGCGTACGGTCCGCTGGTGCCGGTTGCTCTGGCTGTCGCAGAGGCTGCCGCGGAGGATGGCCGCTCGATTGAGGTTATTGACCTGCGCTCGATTTCCCCGCTGGATGTGCCGACCGTTGCTGCTTCGGTGGCGAAGACTGGCCGCTTGATTATTGCCCACGAGGCGCCGACCTTCGGTGGTATGGGTGGCGAGCTGGCTGCGGCGATTACGGAGCGTTGCTTCTACAGCCTGCAGGCGCCGGTGATTCGCGTGGGTGGCTACTACATGCCGTACCCGGTTTCCCGTGTTGAGGAAGAGTACGTGCCCGATATTGACCGTATTCTTGAGGCGGTTGACCGCGCTTTTGACTACTAGGCATACCCTGATCTGACGTATCAGCGTGTTGCGCTATGGCGGGTTGAAAGCCCGCACAGAATATTCCGTATAGGGTATATGCCCTAGTGAGAGGTAAAAATGTCCCAGATTTTCCCGCTCCCTGACGTGGGCGAAGGCCTGACCGAAGCAGAAATCCTCAGCTGGAAGGTGGCAGTCGGCACCGAGGTCGCCATCAACGACGTCCTCGTCGAAATTGAAACCGCGAAGAGCGTTGTGGAACTTCCCTCGCCCTTCGCCGGCACCGTCGAGGCGCTGCTCGTTGCCGAAGGTGAAACCGTTGAGGTGGGTACCCCGATTATCAGCATCTCCGGCGGCGACAAGGCACCCGCAACCCCGGTAACCCCCGCCGCGGCAGAGGCTGAGTCCGGCACCGCACTGGTTGGCTCCGGCCCCAAGGCAGATGCGGTAAAGCGTCGCGCCCGCAAGCGCCCCGCCTCCGCAGCCCAGCCCGCACAGGCTGCTGCGGCACCGGTCGCACCGGCTGTTCAGGCACCCGTGGCGCACACCCCCTCCGACCCGGTGAATCGCAACCAGGGTCTGCTGAGCGAGCTGGCTGAGCGCGCCTCCCGTTTTGTGGAGAACACCCCGCTGAACTCGATGGTGCAGCGCCTGGCACCCGAGCCCGCAGCAGCTCCCGCGCCGACTCTGGCTCCCGAGCAGGTTCCGCACCGCCCGACCCTCGCACCGCCTCCGGTGCGTCTTGCCGCAAAGGAGCTGGGTGTTGATCTGGCGAACGTGACCGCTACCGGTGCGCGCGGCCAGGTGACCAAGCAGGACCTCATGAACTATGTGGCACACCTGAACGATGTGCAGCATAGCGGCGCCGGCCAGCCCTTCTGGCAGCCCGCAACCACCCCCGGTGACCGCATCGAGCGCATCCCGGTGCGTGGCGTGCGTAAGGCTACCGCGAAGGCGATGGTTGCTTCAGCGTTTAGCGCCCCGCACGTGTCCATCTTCGTGGACGTTGATGCCTCCCGCACCATGGAGTTTGTGAAGCGTTTGAAGAAGTCTCGCCACTTTGAGGGCGTGAAGGTCACCCCGCTGCTGGTGCTTGCTGCCGCGGTCATTTGGGCTGCTGAGCGTAACCCGCAGGTCAATGCGACCTGGACCGATAGCGAAATCCAGATTAAGCACTTCGTGAACCTGGGTATTGCTGCGGCAACCCCGCGCGGCCTGATGGTCCCGAACATTAAGGACGCTCAGGAGCTGTCCCTGCGTGAGCTGGCGGTTGCGCTGAACAACCTGACTACTCGCGCCCGTGAGGGTAAGACTCAGCCCGCTGAGATGGCGAACGGTACCCTGACCATTACGAATATTGGTTCGCTGGGCATTGATACGGGTACCCCGATTATTAATCCCGGTGAGGTGGCGATTGTTGCCTTCGGTACGATCAAGCAGAAGCCGTGGGTTGTTGATGGTGAGGTTATTCCTCGCTGGGTGACGACCCTGGGTGGCTCGTTCGACCACCGTGTGGTGGATGGCGACCTGTCGGCTCGTTTTATGGCTGATGTGGCTGCGATTCTTGAGGAGCCTGCCTTGCTGCTGGACCACTAGGCGGCATGTTTTAGCTAGTCAGCGTCGTATTGCTGGGTAGCTGAGGCTGTTGAGGATACAGATATTTAGATGCAGAAAACCTCCGGTACCTTACTTAAGGTACCGGAGGTTTTCTGTACGGTTCATTCCTATCGCAACGAGGCGCGGGTGCTTAGAAGACTAGGTGTCCAGAAGCCTAGGCGTCCTCGCGTGCCACCTGGTCACTCGGGTACTTGTCCACTCGGCGGTGGTACAGGCGTCCGCACAGACCGCCGAGGATAGCGCCGAGGAAGCTCAACGCCAGAACCAGCAGAACCGCCAGCAGGCCGTTCGCGAAGTCGCCCCCCATCAGCTTCTGCAGGGACAGGGACGCGACACCGTTCTGGAACAGCTGAGGCGCGAGGAAGGTCGCCAGGGACCCGATGATGAGCACCATAATCTGCCAGAGCCATACGGCAATGCCCTGCTTCGCACCGGCGAATCGTGCCATGCGTCCCGCCGCGTAACCGCCCACCAGGTAGGCGAAGAAGATGAGCACACCCAACGCCACCGCGACCGGCACAGCGTTCGATGCGCCGCTGAACAGACGGGAGACCACCGTGGCGTAGTCGATGGACTCGCTCTGACCGGTCAGGGTCAGCCACGACTGGATAGCCCACAGGCCACCGTCCATGAGGGAGATGGTAATCAGCCAGCCGAGCAGACCGGGCAACAGGTGCATGCGGGAGTAGCGGCTCTTCTGCATGGACAGTGCGGTTGCGGCGGTGAGGATGGGTTCCGAGCCAGCGGCATCACCTGCGGGGGCGGGGATGACGAAGTGGTCATCATCCGCCGGATTAGCCTGCGGGGCACTGGGTGCCGCATGGGCGTTGCCGGGTGCGGGCACCTCGTAGCTTGCAGCGGTGGCAGGTGCGGTAGTGGGGGCGCCACCGCCGCGTACGTTGTCCGCGCTGGGGGCTGCAGGCTTGTCGAGCCAGCTGAGGTTGTCATCTCCGGGTTCGCCGAAGTGAGCGCCGGATTCTGCGCCTTGAGAAGTGGCGCTGGGGGAGAGGATCGGCTGGGTTGCGGTAGCCGCCTGGGTGAGGGGGCGGGTCGCATCCTGCGAGGACTGTGCGGAGGACTGCGCCGAAGAGCTCGACTCGCGCGCCTTTTCGTGGGCGCGGCGTGCCGCGTTCAGCTCCTCATCGGTCAGGACCACGGTGGGGTCGTCGGAGGAGAATGCCGCCTCCCACAGGTCACTTTCGGTGGGGGAGGACGCCGCGGCAGCCGGACGCTGCTGCGGGGTGTTGTTCTGTGCGTTCATTAAGTCCTTTGGATCTAATCCTGGGGTCGTGGTGTGCGGGTTGCCTTAGAGCGCGCGGTCAGCGTAGAAGGCGCGTGCTTCTTCCATAGCTTCTGCGGAGAAGGTGTGCGGGTGCGCGGGGCGCTCGTTCTCGCCCAGGGTACGAATGACGCGGCCGGGGTTGCCCACCACGAGGGAGTTAGCGGGGACGTCCTTGGTGACGACGGTGCCTGCGCCGATGACGGAGTTCTTGCCGATGGTCACGCCGCCCAGGATGATAGCTCCGCTACCGATCCATACGTTGTCTTCAACGGTGATGGGTGCGCCTGCTTCCCAGTAGTCGGCGCGGTCGCCGGGGTGGAGCGGGTGGGTGGGGGTCATGAACTGTACGTTGCTGCCAACCAGTACGGTGGAGCCGATGCGGATCGGGCAGACGTCCAGGAAGACGGTGCCGAAGTTGAAGAAGGAGCCGTTACCGATGTAGGTGTTCACGCCGTAGTCGAAGCGTGCGCCGGGGCGGATGTGGGCGTGTTCGCCCAGGTGGCCGAGGTGTTCACGGTAGACGTGCATTGCCTGCGCCTGCTCGCCGCGTGCGTAGTGTTCTTCGGCGAGGATGGTGGCGGCGTAAATGCGCTTGAACTGTGCGGCGCATTCGGCGTCGGCCATGTAGACGGAACCGTTGGTCATGCGGTTGAAGTTTTCACCAGTGGGGCGCTGCGGGGTGTGCATTAGTGGGCTCCTCCCAGAAGGTAGACTAGCGCGATGATGGCCATTCCGAAGAGAATGACGACTCCTCCGGCGATAGCGAATCGTTTGGAAATTTCGCGGAGGAGCTTCTTGAACTGTTCGTCAGTGATCTCTTGCTGTCGTTTACTCATGCTTTAAGTATCCCAGAGTTGCTTGGGTTTACCTTAGTGTTTCGGTGTTTATTGCGGTATCTGGGGCGGGCGTACCGTGTGATTTTCAGCGTGGGAAGAAGCGCTGCAGAGTTGAAGCCTGCGGGGGCGGGAAGGCACAATCATTGCATGACTGAGGCTCAGAAGAACACGAACCTGCAGGATGCGGCGGCTCCTGCATCCCCCGCTGGCGCGTCGGCTGGCGCGCATCCGTTGGCGCATCGTCCCTGGTTGAAGAACTATGCTACGTGGACTGCACGCGATATTGAGCTCCCGGAGACGTCGTTGAGTCACCTCATTGATGAGGCGGTCCGCACCGTACCCCACAAGGTGGCGCTGGAGTTTTTTGGCGCGACCACGACCTACGCTGAGTTGGGGGATCAGATTGAGCGTGCGGCGGAGGGTCTGCGTGTGGCGGGCGTGCAACCGGGTGACCGTGTGGCGCTGATTTTGCCGAACTGTCCTCAGCATATTGCGGCGTTTTACGCGATTCTGCGTCTGGGTGCGATTGTGGTGGAGCATAACCCGCTGTATACGGGCGCGGAGTTGCGCCACATGTTTGAGGATCACGGCGCGAAGGTCGCGATTGTGTGGGATAAGATCGCCTCGCATATTACGGGTCTTCCGGCGGATATCCGCCCGAACCATATTTATTCAGTGAACATGATTTCGGCGATGCCCGCGCTGATGCGTACCGCGCTGAAGCTGCCGGTGAAGAGTGCGCGTGCTTCGCGTGAGAAGCTGACCGGCTCCGCGCCGGGTACGGTGTCGTGGGCTCATTTGGTGAAGAGTGAGCGTATTGACCCGTCGCATCGCCGCCCGACCGCGCACGATATTGCGCTGCTGCAGTACACCTCGGGTACGACCGGCCTGCCGAAGGGTGTGATGCTCACGCACCGCAACCTGGAGTCTAACGGCCGCATGGGTGAGGCATGGATTAACCCGGGCGATGACGAGGTGATTTACTCGGTTCTGCCGCTGTTCCACGCGTACGGTATGACCCTGGGCGTGACGATTGCGTCCCTGTGCCGTGCCCGCCTGGTGCTGTTCCCGACCGTGGACATGGACCTGATTTTGAAGGCAATGAAGAAGACCCGCCCGACCATTCTTCCTGCGGTTCCGCCGGTGTACCGCCGCCTCATGGATGAGGCGAAGAAGCGCGGCGTGTCCCTGGAGGGTATCCGTTACGCGGTCTCTGGTGCGATGAACCTGCCGCCTGAGCTGGTTGCCGAGTGGGAGGAAGCATCCGGCGGTTTCATGGTGGAAGGCTACGGCCTGACCGAGTGCGCGCCGCTGGTGTCCTGCAACCCGCTCAATGACACTCGCCGCGCCGGTTTTATTGGTGTTCCGTTCCCCTCCACCGATATTCGTGTGGTGGACCCGGAAACTGGCGAGGATGTGCCTGATGGTGAAGAGGGCGAGCTGTGGGTGAAAGGCCCTCAGCGTTTTGCCGGCTACTGGAAGCGTGAGGACGAGACGGCTAAGACCATCACCCCCGAGGGCTGGTTGCGTACCGGCGATATTGTGCGCCTGGATGAGGACTACTTCATTCAGATTGTCGACCGTATTAAGGAAGTCATTATTACCGGCGGTTTCAACGTCTCCCCGACGGAGGTTGAGGTCGCGCTCAAGCAGCACGACATGGTCGCGGATGCGGCGGTCGTCGGTATTCCGCTGCCCGCCGGTGGCGAGATGGTCGTTGCCGCTGTGGTTGCCGCCCCGGGCCGAGTGGTGCAGGAGCACACTCTGCGCGAGCACTGCTATTCGAAGGTGACCCGCTATAAGGTTCCGCGCCGCATCGTGGTGGTGGATGACCTGCCCCGTTCGATGCTGGGTAAGGTTCTACGCCGTAAGGTGCGTGAGCAGCTGATTGCTTCGGGCGAGTTCGATCAGTAGTACTGGTTGATTCGCCGCCTGCTCGTAATGAGTGGGTTAGATGGACGCTGGCTTGGGTTTTTGTGCCCTTGCCGGCGTTTTGTGTGCGCCTGAATACACCGGTAATGACGCTTTATAACCTGGAAATAATCACCGCATGACGAAATATGACAAAATATGACGACCTTGACGTTCTGTGTCTCATGAATAGCTCTTAACTTCCACACCCGCCCCCGCCCGTGCTGTAATTGTCCCATCATCATTCCCATCGGACGTGCTAATACCAACGTCAGCACCCGGTGGAACGCATCATCATTCAACAGAAAGATTCATAGCCGTGAAGAAGTTTGCTGCTGCACTCGCAGTTGTCCCCATGGTCTTTGGCCTGGCAGCCTGCGGTTCCACCAACTCCTCCTCTTCCTCCTCTTCCGCATCCAAGAAGGTCACCATCGGTGTGGTTGGCTCTGAGAAGTTCAACAAGACCCTGAAGGAAGAAGCTAAGAAGCAGGGTATCGACATTGAGTACAAGGAGTTCAGCGCTTACACCGAGCCGAACCCCGCACTGGACGCCGGTGACATCGACATGAACCGCTTCCAGCACATCGCGTACCTGTCTAACTACAACGTGAGCGCTAACAAGGACCTGCAGATTGTCGGTCCGACCGTCATCTACCCGATGGCTCTGTTCTCCAAGAAGCACTCCAAGTTGGCTGACATCCCCCAGGGCGGCGAGATCGTTATCCCGAACGACACCGTGAACGAGGCACGCGCACTGAAGCTGCTGAAGACCAACGGTCTGGTCACCTTCAAGAACGCTGACGTTGACGCACCCACCATCGACGACGTGGACACCGCTAACTCCAAGGTGAAGGTCACCCCCGTCGACGCAACCCAGACCGTGGTTGGCATGGAGTCCGCTGACGGCGCAGTCGTCAACAACGACTTCCTCAAGGATGCAGGCCTGAAGCCCGCAGACGCACTGGCTCAGGACGACCCCAAGACCGACCCCTCGGCCATCAAGTATGTGAACCTCTTCGTTGCTCAGAAGGACAAGGCTGACGACGAGACCTACAAGAAGATCGTCGAACTCTTCCACTCGAAGGCCGTCATGGACGTCGTTCAGGAAGAGACCCGCGGCACCGCTGTTGAGGTCAACGTGAGCACCGACGAGCTGCGTCAGTCCCTGGCTAACGAAGAAGCCAAGCTGCGCGCCAAGAAGTAATCTTCTGAATACACGCCTCTTCTAGGCATACGCAAAGGCGGTAAGTCTAAGAACCCGATGCGGGTGAAGGCTTACCGTCCTTTGCGTAACGGCGTTAAGGCCCTTTAGCGCCCCAACCACGACATTTACGGATACATATTTATGAGTGAACTGGCACAGAGCTTCGGCGACAGCACCTCGCCCATGGTGGTTCTGGACGGAGTCTCCAAGGTCTTCGGCAACGGCCCCAAGGCAGTAGTTGCTGTCGACAACGTCTCCCTCACCATTAACCGCGGTGAAATCTTTGCAATTATCGGCTACTCCGGCGCCGGTAAGTCCACCCTGGTCCGCCTCATTAACGGCCTGGAAACCACCACCAGCGGCACCCTGACCGTCGGCGGCTTCGAAATTTCCGGCAAGCGCGACTCCGAACTGCGCGAAGCACGCACCAACATCGGTATGATCTTCCAGCAGTTCAACCTGATGAACTCCCGCACCGTGCTCGGTAACGTCGAGTTCCCCCTGAAGATTGCCGGCTGGTCTAAGAAGGACCGCCGCGCCCGCGCCCTGGAAATGCTCGAGTTTGTGGGTCTTGCCGACCGTGCAGGCCACTACCCGAACCAGCTTTCGGGCGGTCAGAAGCAGCGTGTGGGTATTGCCCGTGCGCTCGCGACCAGCCCCGCCCTGCTGCTGGCGGATGAGTCCACCAGCGCGCTGGACCCGGAAACCACTCATGAAGTGCTCGCTCTGCTCAAGCGTGTGAACCGCGAACTGGGTGTGACCGTCGTGGTCATTACCCACGAGATGGACGTGGTCTCCAGCATCGCTGACCGTGTGGCGGTCATGGAGTCCGGCCGCGTGGTCGAGCAGGGCAACGTCTACGACGTCTTCTCCAACCCGCAGACCGACGTGGCGAAGCTGTTCGTGGCAACCACCGTCAAGCTTGCCCCCACCGGCAAGGAGGCGGCTGAGCTGCGCGCTAACCACAAGGGTTACCTCATCAACGTTGAAATCGTGGAGGGTAACCAGGAGCTCGGTAAGGTGCTGTCCTACCTGGGTGCCCGTAACGTCCGCTTCAACATTGTGGGCGGCGGTATTGAGACCCTGCAGGGTAAGGCGTACGGTACCCTCACCCTGGAACTTCTCGGCGAAATCACCAGCATTGATGCCGCCGTTGCCGAACTGAAGACCGTTGCCCGCGTGCAGGAGGTGCGCTAAATGTTTGCTACTACTCTTCCGCTGGCTGCGTCTAAGACGGACTGGTCCGAGTTCCTGCCCGAGAAGCTGCTCCCGGCTATCGGCGACACCTTCTACATGGTGTCTGTTACGATGCTGTGTGCAGGTCTGGTCGGCCTGATTGTTGGTGCGCTGCTGTACACCACCCGTGAAGGTAACATCTTCCAGAACCGCTTCGTGTACACGATCCTGAACATTCTGGTGAACGTGATTCGCCCGATTCCGTTCATTATTTTGATTGCGGCTTTGGGCCCGCTGACTAGTGCTGTGGTGGGTACCCGCCTGGGCGTGAACGCTGCGGTCTTCGCGATGAGCTTCGGTGCTGCGTTCGCTATTGCCCGTATCGTGGAGCAGAACATGGTCTCCATTGACCCGGGCGTGATTGAGGCGGCGCGTGCGATGGGCGCTTCAAAGCTGACCATCCTGTTCACCGTGATGATTCCGGAGGCGCTTGGCCCGCTGATCCTCGGTTACACCTTCCTCGTCATTGGCGTGGTGGATATGTCCGCTATGGCCGGTTACGTGGGTGCTGGCGGTCTGGGTAAGATCGCGATCGTGGACGGCTACCAGCGCTTCAACGATGAGATCACCTGGGCTGTTGTGGCGATTATTATCGTCCTGGTTCAGCTGGTTCAGTTCATCGGTAACTTCCTGGCGAAGAAGGTTATGCGCCGATAAGCTCGTGCCCCTTGTAGGCCTTGTAGGTACTGTAGGTACGGCTGATACAGCATAGAAGACCCCCGGTCTGCTCCTTGAGGAGCGGGCCGGGGGTCTTTCCTCGTACCGGGTCTTTCTTGATGCTGCTACGAGGGCGGCGGGTGCAGCTTAGCCCTGCGCCGCCTCCAGGTACATATCCGGGGCGGGCTTACCGGTGGGAACGTCGTTGCTGCTGACCCAGGTGCGCACCAGCGGGGCGTAGCCGTAGCTTTCCATCTTCAGGGTCAGAATGTTCGCGGTGGAGTTCGACGCCACCGCAACCGGCATGTCTATGACCTACACATCAACAACACCGCCAGATCACAGGGCGAATGCCCTCCGCGCGGAAGATTAGAGCCTTCCGCCATCTATGCGAAGAGCGAGCCGTTTGTGCTTCTTATGCTTCGCCAATCGACCGACCGAGCCGACCGACTGGCCTGTGTTGTTTGTTGTGATGCCCCTTGTGCTTTTCATTCAAATACCTTTGTGTATTTTGTTTGGAAAGTACAAGGGCATTCGCTTCTCTCTCCCCTCACCTCTCTCAGCCTGAGCTGTGAGGTTGAGTCTTGGAACAGAAGGAGAGAAGCCAGAGAGAAAAAGAGCCTGAGCGTTAGCGAAGTCCGCTTAAGCGGACGTAAAATAAAAGTTCCTAGACCGTAGAACTGAAGTGAGAGAGTTGTGAGGACAAGACCAGAGTTATCTCCTGCTCGTAAGAGAAGAAAAGCATACGCACGTAGGAAAGAAGAAGAGAGGTGGGTGAAAGCAGCAGGGGAAGTGAAGACTGTTTACCGCTGTATCTGCGATAAGAACCTAGAAATGTGTAAGGCAGAGGAGCATCCGAAGCGCAATAAGACGACTTAGGATGTAAGTTTGCTGAGGAGAGAGAACGGGCTGGGAGCTTTAGCAGCTAAATACTATAGTGTGCAGTGGCGCAAATTGTTATTGAATCATTACTAAAATAATTTTGACTCCCATTTTGCTGATTGATATCATAAAAGTGTTCTGTTTCACATCAAACTAGAGATATTATCAACAGCTAGAGAGGGACAGCCAATGAAAAATGTTAGTAAGTCAATTGCAAGTTGTATTTCTGTAACTGTAGCGATAGGTGATTAAAGTGGTCGACACTAGATACATACCGATACCTGAATTATGGTTCGCAGGTTATTCTTGCTTTTATTTTACATCTTCGCATGATTCAATGGTTTATAATGTTGGCAGTATTTTAATTCTTTGTGGAGTTTTTGGGTACTCTGCATATCGTGCAAATAAGAACTACGTACAACCTGCGGCATCCTTCATAAAATCCGTATTTTTTATGTTGGCTGTGGTAATTTTACAAGTGTATTGGCTTGACCCTTTGGCTCAGGTTGTAGTTCTACTTATGAGTATCCAGTACGCTTTTGTTTTCTATAAGCAACAGCCGAAATAAGCATCCTTGGAGTTCTAAAACACCTAGCATCACGAGAACCTGCCAATGTTCAGGTTCTCGTGATGTTTTGTATTGGTACCGTTTAGTGAGACTTTGGAAAAGTAGCGCTCCGCGAAAGTGCTGATGAGGTCAAAGGGCTACAAGAGCGGGTGCTAGAGAGGCAGCTGATAAGCATAGAAGACCCCCGGTCTGCTCCTTGAGGAGCGGGCCGGGGGTCTTTCTTGATGCTGCCTATCAGGTGAGGCGGTGGCGCGGTGAGGCGTCTGCGGTACGTGCTTAGCCCTGCGTTGCTTCAGACTGCTGAGCTGCCTCAAGCTTGGCGATCCAGGTGCGTGCCGCCTCCCAGAGCTGCGGGTCATTGAACGAATCGAAGCGCCCAAAACCGGTCGGTGCCTTTGCCGGGTCGGTGCCTTCCGGAACGTAAATCATGACCTTCGTACCGGCGTCACGTGCCGCCTGCGCGCCCGCGGGGGAGTCCTCGAACGCCAGCGCCTCGTGGCCTTCAAAGCCGAGGCGACGTGCCGCCTCCAGGTACATGTCCGGGGCGGGCTTACCGGCCGGAACGTCGTTGCTGCTGACCCAGGTGCGCACCAGCGGGGCGTAGCCGTAGCTTTCCATCTTCAGGGTCAGAATGTTCGCGGTGGAGTTCGACGCCACCGCAACCGGCATGTGCTCGCTCAGGAAGCCAAGGAACTTCTGCGCACCCTCAATCAGGTCCACGCCGGAGCTGATGACCTCGTGCTCGGTGATGAGCAGGTCCTTCATCACGCGTTCATGGTGCTCGGCGTACTCTGCGGAGGCGGTGTCCGGCTTCTGGCCGTTCTGCGCCTCGTAGGAGAGCAGTGCAAGCTCCTGCGCGACGTCGGCTGCCGCCAGGCCGGTGAGGCGGTGCTCGACCTCCTCAGTGAAGGGAACAGACCAGCGGGCGAAAAGCTCACGCTGCACATCGTTCCAGACGGTCTCGGAGTCGAGGAGGATGCCGTCGCAGTCGAAGATTGCGCAGCGGGGGAACCAATCGGAGGGTACTGTGTGTTCAAACATAATGTCAGTCTCTCACAGGGCTTTAGGCTATGGAAGCGGTGGCCCGGTGCGTGAGAAAACATGCAGGGTGCAAACCGGGTGAGGGTACAAAAGCACGCAACACAAACGTTGGACATGAAGAAACCCTCCCGCCGCATCCAGAACGGATGCAACGGGAGGGCAGAAGCTAAAACAGCTTAGAGAGCGGACACCGGCTTATGAGTCACCTGACGCATAAACGGAATGGTCGCCAACAGGCCCACATAGACCAGCGCCAAACCCAGCGCAATAGCGCCGAAGGTCATACCGAACATCTTCGTCAGAATCTCACCGGAAAGCCCCTGCGCCGCAATCAACGCCGTCAGCGGCAGACCCAGTAGCGCAGAAACCACGCTAATGAGCACCAGCGGACCGAAAACCACGGTAAGGCGCGAAGCCTGCAACATCCTCGTGGGGGTACCCATCATATTCAGCGAAGAATACAGCGAACCACGCTCGTAAATGGCGGCGCTCTGGTTCAACACTGCGGAGAGGGTGACCAGCAGGTACGAGAAGAACAGCATGAGCAGCATGCCCTGGAACATGTCCGACATGATGGTCATGAAGGGGCCGGCGGCGGGGCCTACCTCCTTCGCCGTTTTGTTCATCTCACCCGCCAGAATCAGGATGGGGCCGAAGAAGGTCACCAAGAAGGTCGACAGTGCCACACCCGAAACCTGACGCCACGCCCCGCGCGGGGACTCTAGCACCGCACGATAACCCAGCAGAACCGACGCCTTCTGGGTCATGCGCACACGAATCTTTGCGTATGCCCACACGAGGAAGGTGCCAAGCAGGTCGATAGCAAACATCATGCCCAGACCCGGCAGAGAAATGTAGACGGCGAGGTTCTTGATCGCGCTATCAGCACCGCCGTCCTGGAAGGGCGAGAACATGCTAAAACCCTTCGAGGTCGATGCCAGAATCATCACGGCAATGACCAGAACAACACCGATACCCAGGGAAATGTAACCGGCGGAACCAGCCTTCGCGCGGGTACGCACACCCAGCGGGCTGATGCTAACCTTCGCCAAACCGAACAGGGAGCTAAGAGCCGCCAGAACCATACAGCCCAGGAAGCAGTAGAAAATCACGCTCACCGGCAGGAGCATATTCTCAGCACCCAGCGGAACGTTCATGAAGTGCAGGGCGCCAAAGGGGAAAATCAGCACCAGGTAAAGCAACAGACCAATGATGAAACCCACAAGAGAGTACACCAGCGCGTCCGCAACAGACAGACCCACAATCAGGGTCGTGGAGGCACCAATCAGGCGCAGGGACGCCAGACGCTCATCACGGCGGCGGGCACTCAAACGAGCAGCCGAAGCGCCCAGGGTAAAGAGCGGAACAATCAGCACCAGAGCGGCAACCCACGCCAAACCCATGTAGAGCTTCTGAATGCCCATCAGGTTGATCATTTCGTGGTCAACGTTGGCGTGCTCAAGCCAAGTACTCAGCGCCTGAACACCACCGGCAACCGTCAAAAACAGCGCCGAGGAGGCGGCAAAAGCCAGCACGGGAAGAATCGCCTGCGAACTCCATAGGGTTCGCTTGGCGAGTAGAGCATAGATTTGCATTATGCACCTGCCTGAGACTGAGCGCCGAAGCTCTGAGCGTGGTTCTGGGAAGCGGGAACACCGCCCTGGTTATTGCGCTGATCGCTCACAATCTGACCGTCCTGCAGGTACACCACGCGGGAGCACGCCGCCGCCACGTTCGGGTCGTGAGTAACCACCAACAGAGCCTTACCCTGCTGCGGAATCATGGTCAGCAACAGCGCCATCACCTCACGGGCGGTCTTCGAATCCAGTGCGCCGGTCGGCTCATCCGCGAAAGTCACGGGGGCACCGTTCACCTGGGAGCGGGCAATCGCCACACGCTGAGCCTGACCACCGGACATCTCACCCATACGGCGATCCAGCATCTGCCCCAAACCCAGACGGTTCAGCAGATCAGCCGAAATGGAACGCGCCTGCTGGCGGGGAACACCGGCAATCATCGCGGCGAGGGAGACGTTCTCCTCCGCGGTCAGCTCGGGAACCAGCAGACCCTGCTGGAACACGAAACCAAACGAGTTAGCGCGCAGGGAGGTGCGCTCACGCTCACTGAGGGACTCCACCGCCACCTGACCGGCCGGGCCATTGAACAGCACAGAACCGGCATCGAGCTTGATAATGCCCGAGAGCGCGTGCAACAGGGTGGTCTTACCGGAACCGGAAGGACCCATAATCGCTACAGACTCGCCGGGGTAAATATCGAGGCTCACGTTACGCAGAACCGGGTTATTGCCGTACGACTTGTGCAGGTTACGGGCAGAAATAATCGCGCCGCGCGCGAAGGGCGCCTGCTGCATCTGCTGAGGTGCCTGAGCCGGGTAGCCCTGCGGCTGACTCTGGTAGTAGCCCTGCTGGCCGGGCTGGCCGGGCTGACCCTGCTGGGGATGACCTTGCTGAGCGGAATACTGACCGGCAGGCTGCGCCGCCTGCGGAGGGGTCATTGAGTACGGGTTCTGAGCCTGGAACTGCGGGTTCTGGGTTTGAGGATGGTTCTGGGATTGAGGATTCTGCGTCATGACAACCTTCATTGGGTATGAACTAACGGAAGTACACTTCTATCATCTCAGCTTCTTGGCGGCTCACCCCTCCGTCTGGGGGCTGAAAAATATGGGAAAACCCTGAAAAAATTCGCCCGACCGGGCGCTCAACCACCCCGCAGCTCATACCGCGGTATGAGTGCGCTTCATGAGAGAATACGCCTCTTGCCCCCTTGAACTGCGCGGGGGCAATGCCATACTAGAAGGATGACCGACGCACAGAACACCCCCATCATCACTCCGGTACCCGACCCCGAGGCAGGAACCCGCATCATCTTCCTACGCCACGGCCAGACCGACTGGAACATTGACCACCGCTTCCAAGGCGGCACCGACATCCCCCTCAACGACACCGGCAGAGAGCAGGTCCGCACCGCTATCGGTGCCCTGCAGCAGGCAGCAGCTGAGGGCACCGCCGTGGACGCTATCGTCTCCTCGCCCCTTTCCCGTGCCGTAGAAAGCGCCGAAATCGTAGCCGAAGGCCTGGGCGTACCCTACCGCGGTGCCGTTGACGGCTTCCAGGAACGTTCCTTTGGCGACCTGGAGGGCCAGATCGCTACCCCCGAGCTGATTCTCGCCTCCCGCCAGTCCAACAACGCTTTCAACGTGGAACCGAAGAAGGACTTCCTCGCCCGCTCCCTCGCGGCGCTGAACCGCGTCCGCCGCGAATATGAGGGCCAGACCGTTGTGGTCGCCGCGCACGGCATGCTGATTGCCATGGTCGTGACCGCCCTGGTCGCTGAGCGCCACCCCGAACTGCTCAACGAGGACGGTATCTACCCGATCCCGGCCAACGCCTCCCTGACCGAGGTGCCCCTGCAGTACCTGGACGATGCCATCGACCGCCTGGTCGTGCAGCATCTGGAACCCGAGCTGGGCCCCGAGGAAGTACCGGAGGGCGCCGAGAATACGACCCTCACCCTGATTCGTCACGGCCAGACCGACTGGAACAAGGCGAACCTGATGCAGGGCATCACCGACATTCCGCTCAACGACACCGGCCGCGAGCAGGCACGCACCACCGGCAAGAAGCTCGCCGACATGGGCCTGGAATTCACCATGCTAGTGTCCTCGCCGCTCTCCCGCGCCCACGAGACCGCGCAACTGGTCGGTGAGCACTTCGATCTGCAGGTGCACAAGACTTACCCCGAGCTGGTGGAACGCGCCTACGGTGCCGGTGAGGGCCTGGACATTCCCGCCCCCGAACGCCGCGCCCCCGAACGCTACTACCCGAACGTGGAATCCGAACGCGACGTGTACATCCGCGCGGTGCGTACCCTGCGCAATATCGTGCGTGAACTCTCCGAAGAGCCGGGCGACCAGAAGATTATTGCCGTCAGCCACGGTAGCTTTATCCGCCGCGCCCTCTCCGCAGCGGCCGGTGAAGAATGGACCGTGACCGTGCCGAACGCCGAACCGCTCACGATTGACGTGCCGGGCCTGTTCGCGTGGGACTCGACCAAGCAGTTCGACGAGGTGGGTCGCCTTGTTTGGTAAAGGTTGGTCTGGCGCTCGCGTGTGGCGGCTGATTCTCTGGCCGGTCACGGCGCTGTACTGCGCGGTGGTGGCGAGTATCGTGTTCGCCCCCGTACACGTGGACGATAACGAGATGGGAGGCCGCCTGGCGCAGCTGCTGGATACTGGCCATGCTGAGGGCTGGTTGCCTGCTTTCATCACCTATTCGAGTATCGAGCAGCTTTCGAACGTCATTATGTTCATTCCGGGCGGTTTTCTTTTCGCCCTGCTGCTCAAACCGAAGGCTCGCCCGCACGTGCTGTACTCGGGATTTCTGGTCAGCGCCTGTATTGAGACGATTCAGAGTTTCATGCCTGATCGCACCGGCGACCCAGTGGATGTGCTGATGAACGGTTCGGGTGCCCTGCTGGGCGCGGCGGGTGCTTTGGGTGTGCATCGTTGGCGTCGCGTGCGTCGCGAACGCAAGGGCAAGTAAACGAGCACCCAAATAAGCGCGCATTAATTGCATATGTTCTGCTGGTGGAGGCGCTGGTTTCGAGGATTTTCGGAGCCGGCGCCTCCACTTTTTGCCCTGTGAGGGCGCCGTGTAGGTGTTGGACACTGTGGGAATGGTGAGGGAGCGGGAAAACCCAACAGTTCATTAGGTCAAACAGACATAAACAGGCAACAGCTCGCAAATAGGTGTGGTTTCGGTAGGGAACATTCGGGTAATATTCCGGCAAATACAGCGTTTTATATTGACTTGCCCACAAAAACCCACATAAAATCAAGTATTACCCTCAAGTGTTTTGCTGGCTCATTGAAGCCATGTCTCTCATGGCCATAAAAGCCGAGCAGAACGCAGAAAAGAACGCACAGATTTTCTCCCACTAGCCCAAAGGAACACCAGAGTTATGTTCGCAGAAGAACGCCGTGCCGAAATTGCAAAGCTTGTTGCCTCCGCACGTCGTGTCAACGGCGCTGACCTTGCACGTCGTTACGATGTGACCATGGAGACCGTGCGTCGTGACCTCGCCGCACTGGAAGAGGCAGGTAAGCTCCGCCGTGTTCACGGTGGTGCTGTCACCATTGAGCAGTCCACCTCCCTGGAGTCCTCCATCTCCTCCCGACAGGGCATGAACACCCCCGAGAAGCGCCGTATCGCCACCAAGGCATACCAGATGCTGCGCGACTCCGAGGCAGGCTCCATCGTCCTGGACGCAGGCTCCACCATCGAGATTCTCGCCGACCACATCGGCGCCGAGAACTTCAGCCTCAAGACCGGCAACGACCGCATCATCATCACCCACGCACTGCACATTGCAGTCAAGCTCGCCGAAGCCGAGGGTGTCACCCTTGAACTGGTTGGCGGCCAGCTGCGCAAGATGACCTGGGCTGCTGTTGGTGCACGCGCCGCAGAGCACTTCGGTACCATGCGCCCCGATATTGCTTTCATCGGTGCCAACGGCATTGAAGCCCACTTCGGCATCTCCACCCCCGGCATGAACGAAGCTATTGTCAAGACCGCAATTTGCAAGGCAGCCCGCCGCGTGGTCTTGCTTTGTGACTCCGCGAAGTTCGGTCAGGAATCCCTGGTCCGCTTCGCCGGATTCGAGGATATTGACACCCTCATTACTGATCGCGAGCCCGAAGGTGCCCTCCGCCAGGCACTCGAGGCCGCAAATGTTGAGATTGTGATTGCCTAATGATTATTACTCTGACCGCCAACCCCAGCCTGGACCGCACCATTGAACTCGGCGCGCCCCTGGCCCACGGTGCCGTGCAGCGTGCTGTCGGCGCCGTACAGGATCCCGGTGGCAAGGGCGTGAATATTTCGCGCGCCCTGCAGGTTTCCGGTGTGCCGACCCTCGCCATTGTGCCCGGTGAAGCCAGCGACCCGGTGCTGACCGCACTGCAGGCTGTGGATGTCGAGTTCGCTAACCTGCCCACCGGTGAGCCGATTCGCTCGAACATCACCGTGGTTGACCCGGACGGCACCACCACCAAGCTGAATGCCCCCGGCACCGTTTTTGACGCTGAACTGCGTCAGAAGCTGGACGAGCTGGTGGTTGAGCGTTCCAAGGGTGCCGACTGGGTGGTTCTGGCTGGTTCCCTGCCTCCGGGTCTGGAGCCGACCTACTACTCCGAGCTGGTGGCGGCACTGCGCGCCTCCGGCTACGACGGCAAAATCGCTATCGATACCTCTGAGGCGCCGCTGATTGCGACCGTCGCCGGTGAGCATAAGCCCACCCTGATTAAGCCCAACTCGGAGGAGCTGGCTCAGCTGACCGGTAGCGACAACTGGGAGGAGCTGGAGGCCAGCCCCGAGCTGACCGCCCGTACCGCCCAGAAGCTGCTCGGCGACGGCATTGAATATGTGCTTGCCACCCTCGGTGGCGGCGGTGCCGTGCTGGTCACTGAGCAGGGTATCTGGCACGCTGTGCACGAGCCGATTCAGGTTCGTAGCACTGTGGGTGCCGGTGACTCCTCGCTGTCCGGTTTCTTGATTGCTCACACTCGTGGTGAGGATGCCCCCGGTTGCCTAGTTCAGGCGGTAGCTCACGGTTCGGCTGCTGCTGCTCTGCCCGGTACCCGTATGCCTTCGCTGGAGCAGACCACTCCTGAGAAGGTCACTGTTCGTCAGCTGCAGCTCTAATTCGGACTGTTTTCGCACCTCCAGCTTTTATTCTCAGAAGGGAATGTATGCAGGGGTGTTACCTCAACACCCACACGCATATACGAACACAACACACACTGCACACACTTTGAACCCATATAGGGGAGAAGCCCGGCACCGCTAAGCGAATCCCCGCCCCAACACATACCCGAGGAGGGAATATGTCTGATCTGATCACCGCAGATCTCGTCCTGCTGGACGAGAACCTCGGCGAGACCCGATTCGACGTAATTGCCAAGCTCGCCCAGGCAGTCGTAAATGCCGGACGCGCTACCGACTTCGAGCAGCTCTACGCGGCTGCCGAGGCACGCGAATCCAAGACCGACACCGGTATCCCCGGCGGTATTGCGATTCCGCACTGCCGCAGTGCCGCCGTCACCGAGCCGACCCTGGCAATGGCACGCCCCAACCCTGCAGTTTCCTTCGGTGCAAAGGACGGCCCCGCCGACCTGATTTTCTTCATCGCTGCACCCGATGGCGCTGACCAGGCTCACCTGAAGCTGCTCTCCACCCTGGCACGCTCCCTGATGAAGAAGAGCTTCACCGCGTCCCTGCGCGAAGCCTCCTCGGCTGAAGAGATCGTTGAGCTGGTCAACGGTGCGCTCGGCGTGGGTGAGAAGAAGGCAGAGGCTAAGCCCGCCGAGGCTGCCGCTGCTGCTCCGGCTACTACCCCGGCTGCTGCTGAGAAGGAAGCCCCCGCCGCTTCGGCTCCGGTGAAGAAGATTGTTGCTGTGACCGCATGCCCCACCGGCATCGCTCACACCTATATGGCTGCGGACGCCCTCAAGTACGCTGCTGAAGAGCTCGGCTACGACCTGAAGGTTGAAACCCAGGGCTCCTCGGGTAACGAGAAGCTGACTCAGGCTGATATTGACGCCGCAGACGCCGTGATTTTCGCGGTGTCCGTGAACGTGCGTGAGCGTAACCGCTTCGCAGGTAAGCCCTTTATTGAGTCTCCCGTCAAGCGCGGTATTGACGAGCCTAAGGAAATGATTGCGGAGGCTCTGGCTGAGGCCGAGAACCCCAACGGTGCACGCGTTGCCGCTGCCGCATCCAGCGGTGAGGACAGCGCAGGCGCTACCGAAGGCGCTTGGGGCTCGCGCATCTACAAGGCTGTGATGACCGGTATCTCCTACATGATTCCGTTCGTTGCCGCCGGCGGTATTCTGGTCGCCCTGGGCTTCGTTTTCGAGGCAATTACGGTGCCGAACCTTGGCGATGTGAACACCAAGGCGATTCTCGACTCGGCAACCCTGTTCAATCTCGGTGACGTGCACTGGACCCTGTACCTGGGTGCTGTTCTGCAGACCATCGGTGGTTTCGGTCTGAGCCTGATGGTTCCGGCTCTTGCCGCGTACATTGCGTACGGTTTGGCTCAGCGTCCCGGTATTGCTCCGGGCTTCATCGCCGGTTCGGTGGCTCTTGCGGTAAACGCGGGCTTCCTTGGCGGTATTGTTGGCGGTATTCTCGCCGGTCTGATTGCGTACGCTCTGGGTACCCTGAAGCTGCCCCGCTGGCTTGGCTCGATGATGCCCGTGGTCATCACCCCGCTGGTGACTTCTCTGGTCGCCGGCCTGGCAATGTACCTGCTGCTCGGTGCGCCCCTGGCGTGGGTGATGACCACCCTGCAGGATTGGCTGACCTCCATGTCTGGCGGTTCCGCTCTGCTGCTGGGTCTGATCCTGGGCGCCATGATGGCTTCTGACCTGGGTGGCCCCATCAACAAGGCTGCTTACCTCTTCGCAACTGCTGGCCTGTCCTCGGGTGCGACCGTGAACCAGGAAATCATGGCTGCCGTCATTATTTCCGGTATGGTTCCGCCGCTGGCTATGGCTCTGGCAACCACCCTGCGTCCCAAGCTGTTCAACGAGAACGAGCGTGAGAACGGTAAGGCTGCGTGGCTGCTGGGTGCATCCTTCATCTCTGAGGGTGCTATTCCCTTCGCTTCGGCTGACCCGGCTCGCGTGATTCCTTCGACCATTGTTGGTGGCGCTATTGCCGGTGCAATCTCCATGGGTGCGCACGTGGCTTCCCCGGCTCCGCACGGCGGTATCTGGATTATTGGTCTGGCGCAGAACCCGCTGATGTTCTTCGTGGCCGTGCTGGCCGGTACCGTGCTATCGGCTCTGGTGTACGTTGTGCTGAAGTCCATGGGTGCCCGCTCCAAGGCATCCGCATAAAGGCCGTATAACCTCACCTTCATTTGATCGTCTGTTTGCAGGCGTGAGCGTGAAAAAACACGTTACACTGTAGACAAACCACAGATAGGACATGAATTTATGACTACCTACAAGGGCGTCGGCGTATACGCCGGCCGCGTTATTGGCCCCGTTCTTCAGATGCCTAAGCCCATCGAGGAACCCAAGGACGGTCTGCGTCTGAGCGGTGAGACCGCTGAGGCTGCAGCGCAGCGCATCAAGGACGCTTCGGTCCGCGTGAAGGAAGACCTGCTCGCTCGTGCAGAGCACGCTAGCCGTGACGGCAAGGCTGTTCTGAAGTCTACCTCTCAGATGGCTACCGACCGTGCACTCATCAAGAGCGCTATTAAGCTGGTTGAGACTCAGGAGATGGCTCCCGAGCGCGCTATCTGGGAGGCTGCAACCTCCTTCGCAGACCAGATGGCTGCCCTGGGTGGCTACATGGCTGAGCGCGTCACCGACATCCACGACGTGCGTGCCCGCATTGTTGCTGAGCTGACCGACCAGCAGGCTCCCGGCATCCCCGTTTCTGATGAGCCGTTCATCCTGGCCGCTATTGACCTGGCACCGGCTGACACCGCGACCTTGGACCCCGAGAAGGTTATCGCTCTGATTACCTCTGACGGTGGCCCCCAGGCACACACCGCTATTCTGGCTCGCGGTCTGGGTCTGCCCGCTATTGTGGCGGCTAAGGGCGTGACCGAGATTGCTGACGGCACCGTCGTCTACGTGGACTCCAACGAAGGCATCGTTGACACCGAGCCCACCGACGCTGACCGTGAGGCAGCAATCAAGTACGCAAACCGTAAGCCTGTCGCTGACTTTGACGGTCAGGGTGTGCTGGCTGACGGCACCCGCGTTGAGCTGTACGCAAACGTTGGTGACGGCAAGTCCGCTGAGAAGGCTGCAAGCCTGAAGGCTGAGGGTGTTGGCCTGTTGCGCACCGAGTTCGGCTTCCTGGGCCACGACTCTGAGCCTTCTATCGAGACTCAGGCTAAGACCTACAAGTCCGTGTTTGACGCATTCCCCGGCAAGCACATTGTGGTTCGTACCCTGGACGCTGGCGCTGACAAGCCCCTGCCGTTCCTGAACGTGAACCCCGAGGAGAACCCCGCACTGGGTGTTCGCGGTTTCCGTACTGACTGGACCGTTCCGGGCGTTCTGACCCGCCAGCTGGAGGCTATTAAGGCTGCTTCGGAGAACTCCGACGCGGACATCTGGGTTATGGCTCCGATGATTTCGACCACCTCCGAGGCACGCAACTTCGCGAACATGCTCAAGGAGATCGGCCTGCCCGTTCACGGTGTGATGGTTGAAACCCCCGCAGCTGTGATGAACGCTGAGGCTATCCTGGGCGAGGTCGACTTCGTGTCCATCGGCACCAACGACCTGACCCAGTACACCATGGCAGCTGACCGTCTGCTGGGTGACCTGGCGCACCTGAACAACCCCTGGCAGCCTGCAGTGCTGAAGATGATCAAGATGACTGTTGAGGGTGCTCAGCGTGCATCGGTCACCGCGGGTAAGAAGAAGTACGTGAGCGTCTGTGGTGAGGCTGCGGCTGACCCGGCTCTGGCTGTTGTTCTGATTGGTCTGGGTGTTGACACCCTGTCCATGAACGCTGGCGCTATCCCCGCTGTGGCTGCGGTTCTGAAGTCTGTGACCAAGGAGAAGGCACAGCAGATTGCGGCTATCGCTCTGCAGCAGATTTCTTCTGCTGAGGCGAAGGAGAGCGCACGCAAGGCTCTGCCGATTCTGGATGAGCTGGGCCTCTAAGCCTTAAAACGATTCCGGGTTCTGCCTGCCGCCCCTTGGTGGGGTGTGTTAGGCGGTGCCCGGGTCCATAAAAATGCCGGGTGCGGAGTTTTATTTCTGCATCCGGCATTTTTGTACTTGTTAGCGTACGGCTGAACGGTACAATTTATAGAGTAAGGGCGGGTCCTGAAGCGCCCCGTTCATTTAGAATAGGGACTGATATATTTTTGGTTCCTTGATCAAAGGAGAAACATAATGGCAGAGCGCGAAGCCACTATTGCAAGCCGTGTTGGCCTGCACGCACGTCCGGCAGCTATCTTCGCTGAGGCAGCTGGCGACCTCCCCGTTGAGGTGACCATCGCTGCTAAGGGTGAGCCCGCAGATGAGGCTATGGACGCTGCATCGATTCTGTCCCTGATGTCCCTGGGTGCAAAGCACGGCGACGTTGTTGTCCTGCGCGCTGAGGGCGAAGGTGCTGAAGAGGCTCTTGACTCGCTGGTTAAGATCCTCGAGACCGACCACGACGCTGAGTAATTGACTTTCGCCTCTGAAGTGACCCTGAGCGGTGCGCTTCGGATGCTGTGAAGGCTACGGCCTTAAAGCGTGAATATCCCGTCACTTCGGTGGCGGGATATTTTTTGTTATGAATAATTCATTTTTTATTGAGGCGTGAGTGGGGGGAGATAGGGGATATTTCTCTGCAAATCTTAATGTATATATAACCTTTATTTTTCCTCGAAAATAGCTCTAGAAATATCTCCCAAAATATCTTCTGTGCAGTAATGACCTGGATTTCTCTTCATATCAATGAAGCCTTCTGCCGTAAGTGCCGCAGAGCGCTTTTTGCTCACAAAATCACCGGGCAGAAAAGTGATATTTCTGCTCTTCAGTGCTACCGCAGAATCGTGCCCTTGTTAGACTAAAAAGGCACTGTCTATCTGGGAGGGACATTGGCAGAATCGAGGAACACCCCCGCGACCCCCACATCGCGGGAAGCTTCGCATGCAGACGAAGCGAACACTGCCGCAATGGAAGGAAGCGAGCAGAACACCACCGCGGGCTACATCGCCGGTAAACGCGGTTTTCCCCTGGTTTCACTAGACCAGGTCACCGACGAGAAATTGCGCCGCGTGCTGGCTCAGCATGCTACCTCCGCGACAAGCCAGGAGAGCACCGTCGCTGCAGAAGCTGTCAGCGATGTACTGCAGGAGGCCGCAGCGGATATGGGCATCACCGCGCAGGAGCCGGTTGAGCCCACATGCGACCCCGAACTGACCCCTAACGGCCACGGCGCGCGTACCGTCATTGACCCCTCCCTCGTGCCTGATCATGAGCTGGACGCGTACCGTGAGGACCCGAACCCCGTCACCTCCAGCAACTTGGTAACCGAGGAGGCGCTGACCCGCCCCTCCCAGCCGGTGCCCATGACCGGCATGATTCCGCAGGTGCCCAACTCTCACGCAGCCCGCCGCTTCGGCGCGGATCCTACCGCAATGCCGAAGACCGGGCCTGTCTCGATGCCCACCACCTCCGTACCGCTGGTTGAGGGCGGCTCTCGCGGCCTGTTTGGGCGCGGTAGTGGCGGCCGTTGGGGGTCGCGTCGCCTCCGCTCCTTCGTGCGCACTGAGGAGGCGGCACCCGCCGCTCCGCGCGGCGCCCAGCGTATTGCTCAGCGTCAGTTTGTGCCGACTATCCGCTCTGACGAGCATGAGCGTCGTGAGGCATTCCGCCGTGAGAAGGAGTACGCCCGCGATACCCTGAACTTCACCCTGCGTCTGGCTGAGGCGATGTTCCACTACGGCGCGGACGCCATGGATGTGGACTCGGCAATTATTGCGGTGTCTTCGGCGTATGGTTTGGACTCGGTTGAAGTCGACATCACGAACCAGTCGGTGACCATCAACTACACCTCGGACCCCGATATTTACATGGAGTCCCGCATCGCCAAGCGCAATGCGAACGCTGATGAGCGTTTTACCCACACCCTGGTGCGTGTGGTGCGTTCCTCCACTGAGAACTATGAGGCGCTTTCTGAGGTGTACGGCCTGATTTATAAGATCACTCGCGGCGGTATGACCCTGGAAATGGCTGATTTGAAGCTGAACCAGATTACGCACCGCCCCAAGCCGTTCCCGCCTCTGGTGGTGTGGGCGGCGAACCTGGCGTGTGCTGGAACCCTGACGGCGGCGCTGGGGGCGAGCTTTGCGACGGCGTTGAGTGCGGCGATTATTTTTATTCCGGTGTACCTGCTGATTCAGTGGTTGAGTTCGATTGGTATTCCGGCGTTCTTCCGTATGGCTGCCAGTGCGGGTCTGATGACCTTCTTGGCGATTTGGCTGGGCGGTGAGGGATCCATTCTTTCGGTGTTGCAGCGTCAGGGGGAGGCGATTTCGGCGCCTCTGGTGGTGGCTGCGGGCATGATTATGTTCTTGCCGACTCCGCGTCTGGTGGGTGCCGTGCAGGACGCGATTAATGGCTTCCCGGTGACGGCTGCGGGTCGTTTCGTGTCTACGGGCATGAGCTTCTTGGGTCTGGTGGTTGGCATTGCGACCGCGGTGAGTGCGATCAATATTTTCAACGGACCGACCCTGGATATTGAGCAGCTGCGTTTTGAGCCGACGACCCCGCTGGCGGCGTCTTTCTTCTTCCTGGTGGCGATTGCAACTTTTGCAATTACCTTGCAGACGAAGCTGGTGAAGGTCGGGTGGCTGATGGTCATTACGGGCTGCGGTCTGGCGGCGTATTACAGTTATGAGCTACTGGCTGGCCCAAGTACTGGTCGCGGTCCGACGGCGTGTGCGGCGGTTGTGATTGGTGCGTTGAGCACGTATTTTGCGTACCGTCTGCATGTGCCTCAGGCGATTTTCTCAATTCCTGCGATTACGTTCTTGCTGCCGGGTCTGTCGTTCTTCCGCGGCATGTATTTGTTGACGGTTGAGACGGATGTGATTCTGGGTATGCAGAATATGATTACGGCGGTTTCGATTGTGGTGGCGATGGCTTCGGGTGTTGCGTTGGGTAATTACACGATGCAGTACGCGCTACAGCATTTTACGACTCCGCGGAATGTGGAACCGGCAGATTCCTAACCCTATTTTCAAGGGTATATAGCCAATATTGCATATATTGGATGCGGGAAGGGGCGGCAGCTTGCGAGTTCAACTCACAAGCTACCGCCCCTTCGCTACACCCATTGCGCCAGCTTTTACACCGGTTCTTACGCTGCGCCTAGCGGACCGTCCAATCCACCGGCTCCGCACCCTGCTGCACCAGCAAAGAATTCACGGTCGAAAACGGGCGCGAACCAAAGAAACCACGACGAGCAGACAGCGGCGAAGGATGCGCCGACTCCACGCTCGGGTACGGCTGCAACATGGGTGCGCACTTGCGCGCATCCGCACCCCACAGCAGGCCAACCAGCGGCTGGTTACGCGCCACCAGTGCACGGATAGCGCACTCGGTAATCTCCTCCCAGCCCTTGCCGCGGTGCGAACCCGCATCAGACTCGCGCACCGTCAAAACCCTGTTGAGCAGCATGACACCCTCATCAGCCCAACAGGACAGGTCGCCGTGATCAGCCGGGGCAATACCCAGGTCGTCCTCAAGTTCCTTGTAAATATTGTTCAGCGAACGAGGCAACGGCATACCGCGGTGCACCGAGAACGACAAACCCATCGCATTGCCCGGAGTAGGGTAGGGGTCCTGGCCAATAATGAGGACCTTCACCTGGCTCATCGGGCGGCGGAACGCATTGAAAATATCAGCGGCAGGCGGGAAAGTACGATACCCCGCCGCGTGCTCCTCACGCAGGAAAGCGCCCATGGCGTGAATCTGCTCTTCGACGGGGGCAAGTGCTGCCGCCCAATCCTCGCTCATAATGCTACTGAGGGGCTGGTTCATGAATCTCCTCGGGAATCTCCTGGGGCTGATGCGACCCGGACGGTGACGGGGCCGGGTGCGGGATGAATACTTCTCCTCTAGACTGAGGTTCTCTTCTAGACTGAGGCTCTCCTCTAGGCTAGGGTTCTCTTCTAGGCTGGGTTTCTCTTCTAGACTAGGGGATGACGAATACACACGCTAGGAGACGCCAGCCGCAGCGGGCGAGCTACAGACAGGAGGGAACGTGTCAGAACAGGAACGCGCTGAAACCGCACAGAGCCAGCCAGAAGCACAGAGCCAATTAGAAGCGCAGAGCCAGGCGGAAATAGAAAACCAGCCGGAAGCCCAGAGCCAACCCGGCGGGCTGACCCCGGTGGAGCGCCGCATCCTTGAGGTGGAGCGCCGCCGCTTCAAGCACCAGGGTTCCAAGGAGAAGGCGATTATCGCCGCCGGTTTCACCCCGATTGCCTACTATCAGCGCCTGAATGTGATGCTCGATGATGAGCGGGTACGCGCCGCAGCGCCGCAGATGATCGACGTTCTGCGCGCCCGCCGAGACGCTGACTAGGGGCTCGAATTGCGGGAGCCGTGCGAGCCTTCCAACTCCTGCATCCAACCCCGCACACCTTAGGTTCAACCAGAGATTGAACACTGTGCGGTGTCCATCTCTTTCACAGCCGGTTGCGGGGCGTTCACATTGGTTCTCGCTAATTGAGCCGGTACTCTAGGTACTAGAACACCAAGACCGCACCTTCTGCAGCCGCGCCCGCGTGCCAGGCAGGGAGGCACGGTACCAGCCGGTAAACAGAGACCCGTGAAATGAGGATAAATGAGCTACCCCCGCGACGAATTTGATGAGGTAGACGAAAATACCGCCCGCCGCGGAACCTACCGCGCGGTCAATGCTGACCCGGCAAAGAGCCCCAAGGGCGCTATCCCCCTGGTAGCTGCAGGCGTAGTTGGTCTGCTCATCGGCGGCGCAATGTACGTGTACGCGCCGCGCACCGCCTCCCCGCAGTACTCGGCGTCCACCGCGAAGAGCAGCTCCGCCCCCGCAAGTGCGTCGGCGTCCTCTGCGCCGGCTAAGGCTTCTGCGTCGGCAAGCGCCACGAAGACCGGTCTGGCTGAGTCCATCTCTGTGGCGGTCTACAATGCGGCGGCTCCGGCGGGTAGCGCATCCGGTGCGGCGGCGCAGCTGACCGGTTACACCATCAGCGAGACGGCAAACTACACGGGTGTGGCACCGGCAACCAGCGTGGTCTACTACGCTGAGGGCTACCAGTCGCAGGCGCAGAGTATCGCCTCGAAGCTGGGTATTGCTCAGGTGCGTCAGGCAACCTCCGACGTGCGGATGGGCAACCACGAGGTCATCGTGATTCTGTCCTCGGATTACACCGGCTCCGCTACTGCAGCGGAATAGGTTCGGGCGGTTGCCCCAGTGAATCTAAGTCCGCGAATCTAAGCCCGTGCTAAGTCCGCGAATCTAAGCCCGTGCCCACTGTTTCTGCCATAACGACTTCTGCTCAACCCCATCCGCGCAATTCCACTGATGCGCCGGGTGGGGTTGATGCTTTTAACACCCCTCACGCGCCCCCGGTAGGCACACCGGTAACGCCCCTTTTGGCGGGCTTAATGAGTGCAGATTAAGCACTGGGCGATTAACCCTTCAACCTTGGGCTTAAACGTTTGCTCCATGCCGGTGCGGGTGCCACAATTGATGTAGCGTTCGGGTGCTTTATGCCCTACTCTGCCCGCGCCTCCGTAACCGGGGTGTTGTGGAGGGGCAGCCACCCGATTTTAGATGTACCGCACCCGCAAGGGTGAAGGAAGAAATCCGATCGTCCAGGAGGACACTTATGGCAAAGCTCATTGCTTTTGACGAAGAGGCACGCCGCGGCCTTGAGCGCGGTTTGAACACCCTCGCCGATGCAGTGAAGGTGACCCTCGGCCCCCGCGGCCGCAACGTTGTGCTGGAGAAGGCGTGGGGCGCCCCCACCATCACCAACGACGGTGTCTCGATCGCGAAGGAAATCGAGCTGGAGGATCCGTACGAGAAGATTGGTGCGGAGCTCGTCAAGGAAGTTGCTAAGAAGACTGACGACATCGCAGGTGACGGTACCACCACCGCTACCGTTCTGGCTCAGGCACTGGTTCGCGAGGGCCTGCGCAACGTGGCTGCTGGCGCTGACCCGCTGAGCCTCAAGCGCGGCATTGAGAAGGCTGTTGAGGCTGTGACCGAGGCTCTGCTCTCCTCCGCGAAGGAAGTTGAGACCGAGGAAGAGATTGCCGCAACCGCATCTATTTCCGCTGGCGACGCCGAGATCGGCAAGCTCATTGCTGAGGCAATGGAGAAGGTCGGCAAGGAAGGCGTCATCACCGTTGAGGACTCCAACACTTTCGGTCTGCACCTGGAACTGACTGAGGGTATGCGCTTCGACAAGGGCTTCCTGTCCGGTTACTTCGTGACCGACCCGGAGCGTCAGGAAGCAGTCCTGGAGGACCCCTACATCCTGGTTGTGAACCAGAAGATTTCGAACGTGAAGGACCTCGTCCCCGTCCTGGAGAAGGTCATGCAGTCCGGCAAGCCGCTGCTGATTGTTGCTGAGGACGTTGAGGGTGAGGCTCTGGCTCTGCTGGTGCTGAACAAGATGCGCGGCTCCATCAAGTCTGTTGCTGTGAAGGCTCCGGGCTTCGGTGACCGCCGTAAGGCTCAGATGGCTGATATCGCTATCTTGACCGGTGGCCAGGTCATTACCGAAGAGGTTGGCCTGTCCCTGGACGCAGCAACCCTGGATATGCTCGGTTCCGCTCGCAAGGTCGTTGTGACCAAGGACGAGACCACCATCATTGAGGGTGCAGGCGACGCAGCGGCTATCGAGGGTCGCGTTGCTCAGATTCGCGCAGAGATCGCTAACTCCGACTCTGACTACGACCGTGAGAAGCTGCAGGAGCGCCTGGCTAAGCTCGCCGGTGGCGTTGCTGTGCTGAAGGCTGGTGCCGCAACTGAGGTTGAGCTGAAGGAGCGCAAGCACCGCATTGAGGATGCTGTGCGTAACGCTAAGGCTGCTGTTGAGGAGGGTATCGTCCCCGGTGGTGGCGTTGCTCTGATTCAGGCTGGCGTGAAGGTCTTCGACAAGCTGGAGCTGACCGGTGACGAGGCTACCGGCGCGAACATTGTGCGCGTGGCTATTGATGCACCGCTGAAGCAGATTGCTGCTAACGCTGGCCTGGAGCCGGGCGTTGTGGTTGACCGCGTTCGTTCCCTGCCTGCTGGTACCGGCCTGAACGCTGCGACCGGCGAGTACGAGGACCTGATGGCTGCTGGTATTGCTGACCCGGTGAAGGTGACCCGTTCGGCTCTGCAGAACGCTGCGTCGATTGCTGGTCTGTTCCTGACCACTGAGGCTGTTGTTGCGAACAAGCCGGAGCCCGCTGGTGCGGCTGCTCCCGGTGCGGACGGCATGGCAGGCATGATGTAGTAGAAATTTATCCCTGATGGGGTAAATTTCTACGGAATCCGTGGCACGCGAAGCGTGACACGGTGGTGACCTAACGCTGGTACTCAAACCGGTGCAGGCCCACGCATCCGTATGAGGCGGGGGCGGCTACCCATGAAGGGTGGCCGCCCCCGCTTTTGTGTGCCCATGCGTCCTGTCCCGCCGATGGAGGCGGTAAAATGGTGCCCCTATGGAATGTGCCTATTTTCGTGAAGACCTCTGCTCCTCCTGCCCCAGCATTGAGACCGCCTACACCGCGCAGGTGCAGGCGAAGCAGGAGCACGCCCGCGCCCTGCTTGCCGCGTACCCGCAGCTGCAGTGGCTGGACCCGGTGACCAGTGCGGAGGCGGGCTTCCGCAACAAGGCGAAGCTTGTGGTGGGTGGTTCGGCGAAGAACCCGACCCTCGGCATTGTGGATTACCGTACGGGCGCATCCACTGATCTTGGCGAATGCCCGCTCTATATGGAGCAGATTCAGGCGGTCATTCCGGTGCTGCGTGAGCTGATTCAGCGCGCAGACCTGACCCCCTACGACATTCCGAATCGTCGCGGCGAGCTGAAGAATATTCTGGTGACCGCTTCGGCGGCGGGCGAGCTGATGGTGCGTTTCGTGCTGCGTTCGAAGAAGCTTCTGGTGCCGATTCGCCGCCAAATGGACTGGTTGCAGGAGCGGCTACCGAACCTGGCGGTGCTGTCGGTGAACCTGCTACGTGAGCCGGTGGCGCGTGTTGAGGGTAATGAGGAGATTATCCTGTCGGAGCGTCAGACCCTGCCGATGCAGGTGAACGACCTGACCCTGCACCTGCGCCCGCAGAGCTTCTTCCAGACGAATACGAAGGTCGCTGAGGCGATGTACGCGCAGGGCCGCGAGTGGGTGCGTGAGGTGGCTCCGGGCTCGCTGTGGGACCTGTACTGTGGCGTGGGTGGTTTTGCCCTGCATGCGGCCTCGGTGATGGATGGCGGCTCGGTGACCGGTATTGAGATTAGTGCGGAGGCGGTCGCTTCGGCACAGCGTACGGTTGCTGAGTACGGTTTGAAGGGCGTGAACTTTTCGGCGCAGGACGCGCCGGAGTTTGCGGTGTCTTCGGGCACGGTGCCGCAGATGCTGGTGGTGAATCCGCCACGTCGCGGTATTGGTGAGAGCCTGTGCGCGTGGATTGAGGGTTCGGGTATTGATCGTGTGGTGTATTCGAGCTGTAACGCGGTGACTCTGGCGAAGGACCTGGCGCGCATGCCGTCGTATGCGCCGGTGCAGGGTCGTGTGCTGGATATGTTCCCGCATACGGACCACTACGAGGTCATGGTGCTGCTGCAGCGGCAACTATGATATTAAAAAAATTTTGATAGACGAGTAATGTAATCATAATAAAGTTCGGGGGATGAATAATTTAAATGAGATTTCCAAGAGTTGTTAGGCTGGCTATACCTGTGGGTATATTATTGCTTGTTTTAAGTCTATTTTTGGGAAATGTAGAATTAGCTTGGTCTAATATTATATCCAGTCTTGGAATGAATTCTAGTAATTCCTCTTTATTTGAATTTATGCTACCTCTATTGCAGCCCCTGTCTATTTTATTTATATCTCTAGGATTGTATGAACTTATTCTAGTTGGTTTGGATACATTGTTTTTTTATATTTTTGACAGTAATTCCTGGAAGATGATTCTTAAAGGTCGTACTGAAATTGCTCTGTGGAGAGTGAGAATTACATATCGCTGGGATAAGTTGTATCGATTTTTGAGGCTGTGGTGGTTGCCTATCGCTACTGGAGGTGGGAATGAAGTTTGGAATGGCCTGCATGGAAAAGTGCTTCCTTCATGGTTAAGAAATATAGTTAAAGATATGCTGGTCTTGACTATATTTTTACTTTCGATTCATATCTATCTATCCCTGGGGGTAAATAATCCAATTAAGATTACAGGTAAAGATATTGTGGAAAATTTCCTGAACCTTAAGCTGGATGTGGCTGGGATTTTCTCGAGTCTGCCCCTTGCACTTACTATAATCACATTGCTACCAACTATTTTCTTCTTTTATTTCTATAGTCAAAAAAGAGATATTCGGAAGATTGTAAGTAAGGAGGGTAATAAGCGCCTTGAGGAATCTGTTCTACTGTATGAAGAATTAATGGCGTGGATTGATCAGAACCTGTATAGAATATCAGAAAACTATGACTGTGCTATTTTGAATCAGGAGCATATAGTTGAGTTGAGATTGAAGAAGGTTTTTTCAAACTACTCGTCAGTTAAAAAAGGTTATTCTTATGGAATTTCTAGAATCGATAATTATGGATTTCAAGATATTGATGGAGTGGAAGACATTTCGCAAATTGTTAATAGATTACGGGAGGATAGATTAATTGAATATTCTTGGTTGATTGCGGTACAAAAACATGATATTTGGCGCTTTTATATTGATTTGACACTCCTGGGCGATCCAAAGATTATTAATCGTATACTTTATACGCGTTCTGGAATGGTTGATGATATGTCCAGAAGATCCCGATTCTTGCAAGAAGCTACGGAAGAAATATTAGATGCAAGAAGAAAAGATTCACGTGATGATTTAGCACGGGAGATATATGCAAACCTTAAAAGAATATACGTATTGAAGCGTGGAAGTGATGCCATTAGGAAGTACCTTTACTCGTCAAGGACTGAGAAAGTTCTTGTAAGGGTTCTTCAAAAGGAAAAGTAGCGAGACACCTGACCTCAGATGGAAAATGTCATTCATGTCCATAAGCGAATATAAACTGGCCTCTTAGGAGAGACTACGTAAAAATCGGTGGCGCCTCGGATACAACCATCCGAGGCGCCACCGCCTTTTCGTTCCCCTCTAGCGGGCGTGAAATCCTAATCCTACGCCGCGAAATCCTGCGCGGCGAGAATACCCGCCGCGTACGCCGCCTGACCCACGTGCTGGGTTGCGTCGTCAATCAGGCTGACCAGGCGCATACCGCGAGTTACCGGCGGAGTCCACGAACGGTCAATAATCTCGCTCAAATCAGCCTCGCTCAGTGTCTGCGCGTAGTCGGCAAGCGCCTCGTCGGTCGCCACAAGGTATTCCACCAGCAGGGCAGAATCTTCAACCACAATGGAGCGTGCTTGCTCGGCGGTGTGGCCGTAGCCCATGGTGTCGCCGAGCTCGCCCAGGTTGAAACGCTCCCTGAAACCCTGAGTCTCCCAGACCTGCGGCTGACCATTCAGAGCAGAAAGCTGCATGTCCATTTGTCGTCCGGCATGCCAGAGCAGCCAGGCGATAGAGTTCGGGTGCCCGCACGGGTGGGCGTTGAGCGCCTCCGCTGATAGCCCTTTGACGGCTACGGCGGCCTCGATGCCGGGGCGGCTGGCGGCGTCACGCAGAATATCGTGGGTTTTCATAAAGTCCTCCTGAAAATGTTGGCTGCTCGTAGGCTGGCTTCTCGTAGGGAGCCGGGTAGTTTCAGTCTACGCCCGCACGGGCTGAGGGGCGGCTGGGGCCAAGAAAAAATGTGGCGCGCGGGAATAATACTCATTTCTTCCCGTTGAACTCTGTGAAGAGATCATCATCTAAATTTCACAGGAGAATATTATGACCACCCCCGCTCAGCTGCACTTTGACATGGTCGTCATTGGCTTCGGCAAGGGCGGTAAGACCCTCGCCGGCGCATATGCGAAGACCGGTAAGAACGTTGCCCTCATCGAACAGTCCACCGGCATGTACGGCGGCACCTGCATCAACATCGGTTGCGTACCCACCAAGGCGCTCGTACACCGCGCCGACGAGTTCCGCGCCAGCGGCGAGCGCACCCTTGAAGAGGCAAACGCCGCCTACGAATCCGCCGTGGTTTTCCGTGACAAACTGACCGGCATGATGCGCGCCAAGAACCGCGAGATCCTGCTGTCCAACGAGACTGCCAAGCTCATTGACGGTCACGCACGCTTCATCTCCGACACCGAGGTTGAGGTCACCGCGGGCGAGGACACCCTGCGCGTTACCGCCGACTACTTCATCGTCAACACCGGCGCCGTGTCGGTCATCCCGCCGATTGAGGGCGTCCGCGAATCTGAGCGTGTGCTCACCTCCACCGAGCTGCAGAAGCTCACCCCGCGCCCCAAGCGCCTGGGCATCATCGGTGGCGGCCCCATCGGTGTTGAGTTTGCCGGTATTTTCTCCTCCTACGGCACTGAGGTAACCATTCTGGACGGTGCCCCCGCCCTCTTCGGACGCTACGATGAGGACGTTGCCCAGGTTGCCCGCGAGATTATCGCAGATCAGGACATTACCGCTCATACCGGCGTGCGCGTGCAGTCCTTCAAGGACGGCGCTGACTCGGTGACCGTGACCTACCTCGACTCCGAGGGTGCTACTCAGCAGCTGGAGGTGGACTACGTGATGGTTGCGACCGGCCGCAAGCCCGCCACCGAGGGTCTGGGCCTGGAGAACACCAGCATCGAAACCAACGACCGCGGCGCAATTGTCGTGGATGAGCACCTGCGCAGCACCGTGCCGAACATTTTCGCGCTCGGTGACGTGAACGGCGGCCCGCAGTTCACCTACATTTCGCTGGATGACTACCGCGTGGTGCTCTCCCAGCTGGTCGGTGACGGTTCCCGCTCCACCAAGGACCGCAAGGCAGTGGCTTCGACCATCTACATGAACCCGCCGCTGTCTTCCGTAGGCCTGACCGAGCGTGAGGCAATTGAGGCTGGCCACAAGGTGAAGGTCGCTTCGAAGCCTGTTGCCGCGGTTGCCGCGATGCCGCGCGCGAAGACCCAGGAGAACCCGCGCGGCATCATGAAGTTCGTGATTGACGCGCAGACCGACCAGATTCTGGGTGCCCAGCTGCTGGTAATCGAGTCCATGGAGGTTATTAACCTGGTGGCTCTGGCGATGCGCCACGGCATTACTGCTTCGCAGCTGCGCGATGAGATTTACACTCACCCCTCGATCACTGAGGGTCTGAATGAGGTTCTTGCTGTCGCGGCGCCCGTGAACTAGTTGAACTAGAATCGCGTCTGGATTCGCGGTTCGTATAGCGTTTCTGCTTGTCTGAGTGCTTCCCTGCCCGTTCCGCCCGTTGTGCTGTCAACGGAGGTGCGGGTGGGGAAGCATTTTTGTTAAGGCTCATATATACCTAGTAGCTAAGCATGCCCTAAGATGGTTATGAGATAAGCGCAAGCTCGCCGATTGGGTGGTCAGCGCGAGAGGGCTCGGAGGAGACACCCACTCGCTGCTACACCAACCACAGTGCATCGCCTGCGCCGCGCATACAACCGAAAACCAAAGGCACGAACCGGGAGAATCATGGCACTGCCCAAAATCAAGCCCTACACCTACGTCGACCGTGAACACAGCAACCGAGTGAGCTGGCCCGTGGACCCCTCCCGCGCTGTACTGCTCGTGCACGACATGCAGGTACACTTCGTCCAGGCTTTCGAAGGGGCCAACCTGGGTGAGGGTAACGATAACCCGGACGCCCAGATTAACATCGCCATTCGGAACCTGCGCCGCCTCATTGATGCCGCCCACGCCGCCGGAATCCCGGTCTACTACACCGCGCAGCCGCCGCGCCAGAACCCCGAAGACCGCCGCCTGCTCATCGACTTCTGGGGCGACGGTCTGCAGAATGACGAGTCTGCCCGCGTGCTCGACGCACTTGCACCCACCGACCGCGACACCGTGCTGACCAAGTGGCGCTACTCCGCGTTCGTGCGCAGCCCCTTCGAGGACCTGCTCAAGGAGTCCGGTCGCGACCAGCTCATTATCGGCGGCGTGTACGCGCATATTGGCTGCCTGACCACCGCCCTGGAGGCGTTCATGCGCGATATTCAGCCGTTCATGGTCGCGGATGCGCTCGCCGACTTCTCGGAAGGTGAGCACCGCACGGCGTGCGAGTACGCTTCGGGTCGTTGCGCCCGCGTGCTGAACACCGCCGATGTACTCGCCGACCTGCATGCTGCAGAAGGTGCTGAGAAGGCTGAGACTGCTGAGGAGGCGCGCGCATGAGCTGGGTCATTGTGACCGGCGCGAACGGCGGTATTGGTGAGGCAACCGTCCACCAGCTCATTAAGAACGGTTATTCGGTGTTTGCGGCTGACCTTGCAGAGCAGCCCATTGCCTCCTTCGGTACCTACGGAGACGCAATCTTCCGCTACCGCGCTGTAGACGTTACGAGTGAAGAGTCCGTCACCGCCCTCGCCAACGCTGTAGCGGCACTCGACGAACCCATCACCGGTGCGGTGCTCGCCGCGGGCATCGCCCACAGCCAGCCGCTGCTCGAAACCAGTTTCACCACCTGGAAGCGCCTGCACGCGGTCAACTCCGACGGCGTGTTCCTGTGCCTGCGCGAATTCGCACGCATCATGATTGACCAGCAGGAGAGCGACCCGGCGAACAGCCGCTCCCTGGTGACGGTCGCCTCCAACGCGGCGCGTGTGCCCCGCGCGGAGTTTGGCGCCTACGGTGCATCGAAGGCGTCGGCGGCGCGCGTGAGTTCCAGCTTCGGTCTGCAGCTTGCCGCGCACGGTATTCGCGTGAACTCGGTCTGCCCCGGCACCACCCGAACCCCCATGGTGACTGACGCCTGGGAGGGTGAGGACCGCTCCGCCCTGCCGGTTGCCGGTAACCCGGAAACGTTCCGTCTGGGCATTCCGCTGCGCCGTATTGCCGACCCTGCGGATATTGCGGCGGTCAACGCTTTCCTCATTTCTGAGGCGGCACGCCACATCACCATGCAGGAGATTGTCGCTGACGGCGGCGCGACCCTCTAACGGCACCCCCGCGTCCGGCGTTTAGATGCCCGGCGCGAACCCACACACCACTGATAGAAGTACGATGACGAACCTTCCCGACTTTATCTTTGCCACCGGCACCCGCGTTCTGCGCGCATCCGGTGCGATGATCCCTGTAACCTTCGATAATGCCCTGGACGAGGCGAAACGTTCCGGTAGCGCCGTCGTGGGTCTGATTCCTTTTGACCCCGATATGCTCGCCTACCTCTTCGTGCCTGAACGCCTGGAGGAGCAGCAGGTGCCGGTTCCCGAGCAGACTGTGGCGCTTGCCGAACCGGTATCGGTCACCGGCCGGCAGAACGACCGGTTCCGTGCCGCCGTTGCGACCGCCGTGGAGCGCATGAAGGCGGGTGAGCTGAGCAAGATCGTGCTTTCGCGTGTGCTCACCGCCCGCTACGCACCCGGCGCTCTCAACCTGGAGGCGCTGTACAACAACCTGCGCGCCCAGCAGCGTTCCGCGTTCAACTTTGCGGTGCGCCTGCCCGACGGTGAGCGCGGCATGAACGGAAGCTACCTGATGGGTGCCTCCCCGGAGCTGGTGTTCCGCACCGAGGGCCGCGCCTTCAAGACCCACCCGCTTGCCGGTAGCGCCCCGCGCATTGCCGAGCCCGGTAGCGCCGAGGACGAGGCGATTCGTGACCGCCTGTTCGCCTCGCCGAAGGACCGCCACGAGCACGCCTACGTCATTAACGATATTGCCAAGCGCCTGGCACCCATCGCCGAGGAGCTGAACGTACCGCAGGTGCCCTCGCTGCTGCAGACCCCGCAGCTGTGGCACCTGGCGACCCCCATCGACGGCGTGCTGAAGGAGGGGCTGACCTGCCTGGACGGTGCCCGCGCGATTCACCCGACCCCCGCGATTTGCGGTGCCCCCACTGAGAAGGCGCTGGAGCTGATTCGCCAGCTGGAGTCTTTTGAGCGCCGCTACTTTGGCGGCCTGGTCGGCTACATGGATGCCGAGGGTAACGGCGAGTGGGCGCTGGTGCTACGCTGTGCCCAGGTCAGCCCGGACGAGGCGGTGCTGTACGCGGGTGCGGGTATTGTGGCTGAGTCCGACCCAGAGCTGGAGCACACCGAGACCGGCACGAAGCTCGGCAGCTTCGGCCGTGCCCTGGGCGTGGAGACCCTGGGCGAAGACACCCCTTAGGCTCTTTCGTGAACGCCTTTCGTGACTGCCTTGACCCGGCAGAATAAAACGACTGAACGCGCTCGCTGTTATGGCGGGCGCGTTCAGTCGTTGTTGTTATGGGGGAGCGTGGCTAGTCGGTGAGCAGACGCTTGAGCTCCAGGGGAGTGGCAACCGGCAGAAGCTGAGCCTCAAGCTGCACGGGCTCACCCTCGGCAGGGTTCTCCACAGCCAGGGCGATGAGCATCTTCTGCGCGTGCTCGGGGTTCTCCGCATCGGGCAGCGCCACGGGTACCCACTGCAGGCTAAAGCTCCGCTCGATAGCCTCGCCGCCGCCCTGAGGTGTGGGTGCGCTAAAGGTAGCACGCGCGGTCAAGCTGTCCTGAGTCAGTACGCGCAGGGCGGTCGGCTCGGGAGCGTTGCTGCCCAGAAGGTCCCCCGGGACCTCCTCGTTCATGGCAAGTTCGAGCGCATCCAGCAGTGCATCGGTGAGCTGCACCCGAACCAGGGAGGGCACTACGCTCAGGCCGTGGCCGGTCGCCTTGAGCACCGCCTCCTTAGCGGTCCACAGCGCCACCGAGAGCAGGTGCAGTACGGGCGCAGGGCGTTCCTGTGCCACCCGCTCATAGAACGAGCGTTCTTCATTGGAGAGCGCTAGGCGCGCAAAACCGGAGAACAGGCGCGCATCCAGAGTCTCAACATCCACGCCGAGCACCGCCGAGGAATTACGGCTAAACGCACCCACCACCAGCGGATTCACCTGCGACATATTGAAATTTACGCCCGCAATACGCGGCTTACCGTGCTTCTTACCGCTGGTGCACAGGGTGCAGGAACGATCCACCTCAATCTCAGAAGCGGCACTGGAAGGCACATCCAGACGCGCCGCCGCCATAGCGCGCATGAGCGCCTGAGTGCTCAGGTAGCTGACCGCCGCCGTGGAGGTCGGCAACTGCGCCGCATGCTGCTGCTCAGCAAGCCCCAGGTAGCTCAACCAGCTAAAACGCAGGGAGCCGTACATCGTGCGGGTAGGAAGAGCGAAAATCTGCACGCGCTCGCTCGGACGGGCGGTAGGGGGCTCCGGGCGCTGTGCGCTGGGTGTTTCGGGGGCAGAATAGCTCATAGGTTTAGTGTACCCGCCCGGCATTACGGCAAATGGCGCTACAAGTCTGCTTGAGGTTGTCCACAGCTGTAACCGCGCGCTACGCACCCTCGCCGCCGGTGCGGTAAAGTCATCACAGACATCATTACGGACAGCCGCCCGCACGATAGAGCGGCGGCGCAGAAAGAAGGCACCGTGAACAGCACGCAAGAGATCATTGCCGCCGCAGACGGCTCGGCGCTGGGCAACCCCGGACCGGCGGGCTGGGCATGGTATATCGACGACGACCACTGGGCGAGCGGCGGCTGGGCGCACGGCACCAACAACATGGGTGAGCTTAAGGCTGTTCTGGACCTGTTTGAGGCGACCGCATCCCGCCCGGAGGCGAAGCTGCGCGTGTACTGCGATAGCCAGTACGTCATTAACTCGCTGACCAAGTGGATGCCCGGCTGGAAGAAGAAGGGCTGGAAGAAGTCCGACGGCAAGCCCGTGCTCAACCGCGACCTGCTGGAGGCGCTGGATCAGGCGCTGACCGGCCGCGACTACGAGTTTATTTGGGTGAAGGGCCACGCGGGTCACGAGCTCAACGAGAAGGCGGATTCCCTGGCGAATGGTGCCGCGCGCGCCTATCAGGAGGGCCGCGAACCTGCGCACGGCCCCGGCTTCGGCGCGTCTGCTGAACCTGCGGCTGCGGCTGTGGAGCCTGTGGCTGTTGAAGCGCCGATTGTGAACGCTCCGGCTGCAGAACCTGCCCTCTTGGACGCTGCCCTCCCTGAGGTTGCGCTCTCTGAGCCGGCGCCCTCCGAGTCTTCCGCGGATGCCCACCTGCCCGTGCAGGAATTCACCGCAGCCGAGATTGAGAACGCCCAGCGCGGCGTGGAGAGCCTGCGCCTATCAGGTCTGCTGCGCCCCGCCTCCGCGGTGAACGCCCCCGACCCGGAGGCGGTCCGCACCCGCAAGGAACAGCTGGCGCTCGCGGCAGAGCGTGCCGCCGAGCGTGACGCAAAGGCACTGGCGCTCCAGCAGGAGACCGCTCAGCAGGCATCCACTGCCGCGCAGGCGGAAGAAGAGGATGACCTGACCGGTCTGGAAGAGTTCGCGGGTCTGGACCCGAACGATGTTGACCCGGCGGAACTGCTGGGTGAGACGGAAGAACACGCAGAAGAGCAGACGGTAGAGCCTGCCGTAGAGCCCGCCGCGGCGCCCGCACAGACCGTAGAGTCCGCTCAGGTTGAGGCACCCGTGGAGGAAGCGCCCGCTTCTGCTCCCGCGCGCACCGCTCCCGCCGCGCCTGCTCCGAACCCCGCTGTCCTGAACCCTGAGGAAGCCTCCGCCGCAGAACAGCTGCTCGAAAGCCGCGGCTCCGCCATGGAAGCAGCGCAGCTGGAATCCATGCTGCACGAGCGACTGGTGTGGGTGACCGCCACCGGCAAGTCGGTGTCCCGCTCCTCGGTGCTGCAGTACCGTGAACGCGCCTTCACCCAGCAGGGTGCCCCGCTCAAGCAGGGCGTGCAGGTGCTGGACTCTTCCAGCGTGCTGGTCATGGCGGCGGTTGCCACCGCGCGTGGCCGCGTGAGCCGTTCGAGCATCTGGCATTACGACGCTGAGCGCGGTCTGTGGCGTCTGCGATTCCGCCAGGAGACCCCCGCCTCCTAAAGCTGAGCTTCTAACGCTCAGCTCCTAAGGATTGGGCTCTTGAGCCCAAAGATTTTCGTGCAATAAAACCCCGCCGCATCCTCACTTGCGAGGATGCGGCGGGGTTTTTCTCAATAAATGTTCGCCACCTTCTGGCGAATCTGGCGGGCGGTGTGCCGTGCGGCCGGACCTTTTAGCCGCCCTGCGTGCCGCCTGCCTGGGGGCTTCTGGGCTTATTGCCCTGACCCCTTAGCCGACGAACATGGAGGCGTTAGCCTGCTCAGTGTCTGCGTAGTTCACGCCTGCGCGGGTGAGTGCCTCGTTGATCTGGGTGATGGATGCTTCGACCTGGCGCTGGGTTGCGTGCCACTGGTCCAGCACACCCTGGAAGTTAGCGGATGCAGAGCCGGTCCAGGAGCTCTGCAAATCGTGCAGGGATGCGGTCATACCGTTGACGTCTGCGGTGATGGATGCGACGTAGGATCGTGCCTGTGCGCTCTTGGCTGCGATGACTTCGGAATCGACATTGAACTGTGCCATGGTTTTCTCCTTTGAGATATGTGAGATGGGTGGGGCGGTTGCCCCGTGGTGGTGCTTGGGGTTTGGATCTCTGAAAGAGCTGAGTTCCTGACCGGAAGCTTGTTATCACTATATCTTTCAAAATGCATCAAATGAGCTGAAAAATGATTATTGAATAAATCTGTGGATAAACCCGCCAGATTCACTCCGGCATCTCGAAAAAATCGAAAACCCACCCGAAAATGACGCCGCCATGACGCACACGAGGTTGCCCCCGCTGTTCTTGAGCCGCGCAACTTCTCCTCCCCGCGCTCTCCTCACTTGCGCCGCCGCGAGTTATCGCCCCGCCGCGATATAGTCCCGCCTCCAGGGCACAGCAAAACCCCCGAACCGTAGAACACTCAAGTTCCACAATCCGGGGGTTTATGCATCAGCGCTACTTCATCAGCTGATCATCCGAGACGGGCGGCGGATAGAACGGCAAAGAAATCACGAAGGTAGCACCGCCACCATCGGTCTCGTCAATGTGAATCCTGCCCTCATGTTGCTCAATAATCGCAGCCACAATGGACAGGCCCAGACCCGTACCACCAGTCTCACGCGAACGTGAAGCATCGGTGCGGTAGAAACGCTCGAAGACGCGCTCGCGGTCCTCGCCGTGAATACCGGGGCCGTGGTCGCGCACCTCCAGCACGGACAGCGGGAAACCGGGAACCTCTTCGCGCACGCCCACCGCAATCTCCAGGGGAGAGCCGTCGGGGGTGTAGCGCATGGCGTTGGTCAGCAGGTTTGCCACGACCTGACGCAGACGCGATTCGTCGCCGAGCACGGTTGCGGAGGTCGGTGCCACCTCTTCGTTCAGGCCCACCAGGGACACCGTACGATCGGGTGCCGTGGCGTAGGCGTCGTTACTAGCGTCCACCGCGAGATTGAACAGGTCGAAGGGTGCCAGCTTGGATTCGCGGCGCTCATCAATACGCGCCAGGGTCAGCAGGTCTTCCACGAGCTGACCCATACGCTTGGACTCCGACTCGATGCGGCTCATCGCGGTTGCGACCGCCTCATCGGTGGGCAGAGCGCCCTGACGGTACAGCTCCGAGTAGCCTCGAATACTGACCAGCGGGGTGCGTAGCTCATGCGAAGCGTCACCCACGAATCGGCGCATTTTCGCCTCGCTCTTCTCGCGGGCTTTGAAGAGCATTTCAATCTGGGTGAGCATCGTGTTCAGCGAAACCGCGAGGTTACCAATCTCGTTGCTGGGGTTGTAGTCCTCAATACGCTGAGAGAGGTCACCGGCAGCAATCTTGGCGGCGGTTTGCTCCACGCGAGCCAGCGGCTCGAAGGTGCGGGTCACAATCACCCAGGTCATCGCAATCGCGGAGGCAAGAGTCGCCAAACCAAACGCGAAGGTCAGCACACCCACGAGGGCGACCACCTGGTTTGTTTGCTTCAGCGGCATGGCAATGATGAGGGAGGCCGCCTCCGGCAAACCTGACGTGTCGTTGGTTTCAATGGGCACGGCGAGCACACGCCAATCGGAGGAGCTGCCCACCGAGTTGACGGTGACCGCCTCCTCATTTTGCTTGCGAACCTTCTCTTCGGTCCAGCCCTGCAACGCCGGCTCGCTGAACTGTTCGCTGTCCTCGGACTTGAGCGAGTACAGTACGTTGCCGTCCTTGTCGAGCAGGTACAGGCGGTAGGTGCTCAGGGATTGTTCCTGATTGCCGGAGGGGCGCACGGTCGCCAGCTGCACGAGTGAGGGGGCGCTGTTCTTCATCTCTTCGTCCAGCTGGTGCACCATCTGGGCGCGCAGAGCGGAAATCGCCACCAGGCTCGTCACCGCAATGGAGAGGGCGATGAGCATGGAGGTGATGAGCACCAGCTGGGTGCGAAGGGAAAGAGACTGGGGGATCCGGTCGAGGGGTTTGAGCGCCACGTTAGCCTCGAGAACCGCGAATCATGTAGCCCACACCGCGCTTGGTGTGGATGAGCGGCTCGTGGTTTTCACGGTTGTTGTCGATCTTGCGGCGCAGGTACGAAATGTAGGACTCAACGATGGAGGAGTCGCCGTTGAAGTCGTACTCCCACACGTGGTCGAGAATCTGCGCCTTGGACAGCACGCGGTTGGCGTTGAGCATCAGGTAGTGCAGCAGGTTGAACTCGGTGGGGGAGAGGTCAATCTCTTCGTCACCGAGGAACACTTCGTGGGTGTCCACGTTCAGGGTGAGTGCGTCAACGCGCAGTACGGCGTCGTCCTCTTCCTGGATGCTGCGGCTACGGCGCAGAATAGCGCGGATGCGGGCGATTACCTCGTCGAGGGAGAAGGGCTTGGTGACGTAGTCGTCGCCGCCAGCACCCAGACCGGTGACCTTGTCTTCGGTGGCGTCCTTCGCGGTCAGGAAGAGCACGGGGGTGGTGGTGCCGTTTTCGCGCAGGCGGCGGGTCACCTCGAAGCCGTCCATGCCGGGCATCATGACGTCCAGGACGATGAGGTCGGGGTTTTCGGCGTGTGCCTTTTCGAGGGCTTCGCGGCCGTTGCCGGCGGTGACTACTTCAAAACCGGCGAAACGCAGGGAGGTGGCGAGCAGTTCAAGAATGTTGAACTCGTCATCGACGACTAGGAGTTTTGCTTCAGCAGACATACTCTATCTTTCTCTCTGAATGGCAGGCTGTACTTGATAAGTGAATGATGTGTGTGTGAGCTTGCGGCTCAAATCTTTATGCCTTGTTGCGGCGCATGACCGACAGAATGAGTGCGGCCATGAGGGCGATAAAGGCGACGGGTAGGAGGACCAGCGGAATCTGGCTCATGAGGGCGGGCGGCGTTGCCCCAACCCACTTCATCACGAGCATGGCAACTCCGGTGAGCAGACAAAGCAGGGCGAGAATCGCGCCGCCTGCACCGAGCCAGCGGATGGCTCCGGCGTAGGGAAGGGGCGCGGGCGCCTGGTCTGCGGTACTGCGCGTGTCCTGTACGGGTTCATTACTCATAAATTTAACCGTATCAGCTCACACACAGCTGTTAATGGGTGAAGCCCCAGATTTAGCGGTTTGAGACTCAAATTCACAGCGTATGCGAAGCTTGGAGCGGGCGCCGCACTGTTTGCGCACGCGAGATGCTTTAATAGGGGTATGTCTGAACAGGTTATTGAACTGCTCCCCGAAACTACGCCCGCTACTGACGCGCCTGCAGAGTCCGTTGTGCCTTCTGCCGCGCCTGAGAGCGCTGACGAGGGTAGCGCTGTACCTGCTGAGACTCAGCCCTCCGTGAACGCTGAGGAGCCTGAGGTGGCTGAGACGCCTGCTGAAGAATCTGCTTCCGAGGAATCCGCTACCGAAGAAACTGAACAGAACGAAGACTCCACCCCCGACCCCTTCACCCCGCTGGATGAAGAGGTAGGTGTCCCCTCCCTGGGTGTTCCGCACAAGCTGCGCCGCACCTCCAAGGTGGATGAGATTCTTGCCGCCGCTAAGGACGTAGCGCTGCAGGGTGTGCGAGAGATCGCCCCGGCACACGCTATCGGTCTGGTTCACCACGTGCGCGCCGAGGAAGAGCGCCTGAGCACTCACCTGTTTGAGTGCACCCTGCCCGGTTACCGTGGCTGGTTCTGGTTCGCGACCCTCTCGCGTGCGCCTCGCTCCCGCGTGGCAACGATCTGCGAGGTTGGTCTGCTGCCCGGTGATGATGCGCTCATCGCTCCGGATTGGGTTCCGTGGGCTGACCGTGTTCGCCCGGAAGACCTGGAGGAGAACGCCGCGCAGGAGAACGCAGAGTCTGATGCTGAGAAATCTGCTGAGTCCGGTGAGCCCGTAGAGAACAACTCGGCGGAGAGTGAAACCGCGCAGAACGCTTCTGCTGCAGAGGAAACTGCCGAGGCTGAGTCCGCAGAATAGAGCCTACTATCCACTCCTCTTACTAAGGGGCGGGCTAACAAAATGTATATATAAGGTGTTGTATTGAGTCGTCCAACGGTTATTGTTGGGCGACTCAATGACTTAAGCCGTGGCAAAAGCCGCTGAAAAAGTACATAATAGATTATTGAATAAGTAACGACTTAGGCAGTGCTATCTAAGCACTGTTGCGGTGATAGCTGGGAGAGATATATGACAGACCTTATCGATACCACAGAGATGTATTTGCGCACCATCCTCGAACTGGAGGAAGAGGGCATTGTCCCCATGCGTGCGCGCATTGCTGAACGACTGGAGCACTCCGGCCCGACCGTTTCCCAGACTGTGGCACGTATGGAGAAGCACGGCCTGCTCACCGTTGAGCCGGATCGCCACCTCGAACTGACTGAGGAAGGCCGCCACAAGGCGGTTGAGGTGATGCGTAAGCACCGCCTGGCTGAGCGCCTGCTCTCCGACATTATTGGTCTGGAACTTGAGTACGTGCACGAAGAGGCATGCCGCTGGGAGCACGTCATGAGTGACAAGGTGGAGAAGCGCATCCTGGGGATGCTCAAGGATCCCAAGTTCTCCCCGTACGGTAACGCTATCCCCGGCCTGGAGGACCTGGGCCACACTAGCGAGAAGAATGATGAGCGCACCGTGCCCATGTCCCTGGCTGCACGCGACTCCGGTCCCGAGGATCGTTTCACCATTTCTCGCTTCCCCGAGTCCATTCAGACTGATGTTGAGCTGCTGAAGCTACTGGCTGACGCAGGTATTGTCTACGGCGCTTCGGTGTCCGTGGTTGCTGGCCAGAACGATGACGTGATTGTTCACGCCGATGGTGAAGAGGACACCCTCTCCCTGGATATGGACGTGGCAAACGCAATTGTGGTCAAGCGCGGTGGCAGCCTCTAAGCTCCAGCTTTGAGAGTCTACTATCCCGCTTCACGCTTTAAATGGTGGTACCGCCTTCTTACTTGAGGAGGCGGTACCACCGTTTTTTGTGCCGTTGACTCCCCGGGATCCGGCACTGTCTTAGATAGTGGATGATTTAGCTCAAGAATCGGCGCAAAATGCCGTATATAAGGGAAGAAACGGACAAAAGCGGAGGAATGCGGCGTATTCGGGCTACAAAAGGTGGGCTAAGCGACGTATATCAGTAGTTCAGACTACCCTCACGTGAGCGAGCATATACTCCTCTCTTAACTTTTTGGCAACTGCGCTTGAGTGCATTTTTCGCGTTTTTCGCTTAAATCTGAGGTTAAAACTGAGAGACACGCCGGTTTCTGAGCGGGTAATGGGCGCAAAATCTTAAGAGACGAGGCTCATTTTTAAGAGTTTTGAACCATGCCCTTAAGGGGTGGTGGTGCATTAAAAGCGAATGTGCATCCTTGTGAAATGCCTAGTCAAACGCCTTAAGTTGCTTAAGCATCCGCAGATAAACGAGGTTCTGGTCGTTCAAGCTCGCTCCGTTCCTCCGGGGGTGAAAGCTCAAAATTTAAGTTCGATTGAGGTGACAACTGGGAGTTTTCTGTGTATTCTCTTTTCTGTGCCCAAATCCTAATCGTAAGAGGGCACCGTCGAAGCGGTTCCGCTGAGTTCTGCCAACGCTTCGATGAACGTCTACCCAATATGGCAGAAGCGGGGGACCCAATCCCCAAGCTGGGATACGGCTTCTCAATCGAGAGGCCTCGGGGCTAAGTCACTTCGGTGGCCGAGCGAATCCATGCTCGAGTCCGACAGCTCACCTCGTCAGGCAATGGAGGAATTACCAATGGCTAACAAGATCGTACGTACCGCAGGCGCAACCCTCGCAGCAGGCGCAATCCTGCTCGGCTCGACCGTTCCCGCGAACGCATTCGCACAGATCCCCGCTGCAGCTGACCTGTCCTACGACTACACCAACTACGAGTTCGACTACACCAGCTACAACACCCCCGCAACCACCTACGTTGCACCCCAGGTTCAGGCACAGCAGACCTACGTTGCACCCGCTGCAGCTCCGGCACCCGCAGTTGAGACCTCCTATGTAGCACCCCAGGCTGAGGCACAGCAGGCTTACGTCGCTCCTCAGGCTGAGGCACAGCAGGCTTACGTTGCACCCGCTGCAGCTCCGGCACCCGTAGCTTCCTCCGCTTCCACCGGTAACGCATCCCGCGACGCAATCGTTGCAACCGCAATGAGCGGTCTGGGCGGCTCCTACGTTTGGGGCGGCAAGACCTTCGGTGCATGGGACTGCTCCGGCTTCACCTCCTGGGTTTTCGCTCAGCACGGCATCAAGCTGACCGCTTTCACCTACGCAATGAAGAACGAGCTGCGCCCGACCGCTAACCCCCAGCCCGGCGACATCGTCTTCCAGAACGGCTACAGCCACGTTGGTATCTACCTGGGCGACGGCAAGATGATTTCCGCTCTGAACCCCAGCTACGGTACCCTGGTGCACCCCACCTCCTGGATGTCCGTTGACGGCTACTACACCGCTCTCTAAGCCTTAGTGCATAAGAGCTGGGTCTAGCCCAACATACTTCTCAAAAGGCGCCTACCCCGCACGGGGTGGGCGCCTTTTGTGTACCCGAGATTTGTGTACCCGAGAGATTCCATGAAAATACCGCCGAGAGCGCACCTTAGTGTGGGTGCATTCTCGGCGGTATGTGTTTTAGGTGTATGCGGCTAGGATGCCAGAGTCTGCAGAAGCCTCTGCGGGTCCTGCTCCCACTCGCTGAGCTCAGCACGTAGATTAGCCCGTGCGGGCTCCTCCCAAAGTTCGCGGGCTCGCTCGGAGAGAAAGATGCGCTCGCGCTCTAGGACGGAGTGCAGGAAGCTCGTGCGGCCGGTGCGGAACGCCTCATCATCGAAGTGGGAGTACTCGCTACGCACCCCGCGCAGGTAGCGGCGGTAGCGTGCCGGCTCGGCAGCCAGAATCGCTATGTCTGCGTCAAGGAAGAACTCAATATCTGCCGGATTGTAGCCCGCCGGTAGTTCGGTGGACTCGGGCAGCTCGTGGGTTGCCGTGGCGCGAACCAGAAGGCGCACCAGCTGTAGCTCCTCTTCGCCCAGCAGACCAGCGACGACCAGCGGCTCCAGGGAGGCGCTCGCCAGCTGCTCACTGCGGCGCTCATCCTCACCTGGCGCGCCCTCGTAAACCGCGTCGTGGAACCACGCCGCCAGAACCAGCGGCAGGGGAGTGGAACCTGTATGCGAGTGGGGGGCATATAGGCGGTCCAGATCGGTGAGCATCTGCGAAAGGTGCCCGCTGTGGTGGTAGGCGCGGTGCGGCTGTTCCCACGCCTGTATCAGGTGCTCGCCCAACTCAGCCACTTGCGTTACGAGCCGGGCCCGCGACTCGGCGGACGCATCCGCACGCTCGAGGCGGGGCGCAAACGCCGCCTCCCAGGTGCGAAGCAGGCGCGGGCGGATCTTCTCGGGGCGTTCCTTTAGGGGGATGCGCAGGCCGCTCGCAATGAGCGTACGGGTCAGCTGTGCGCCGCTGAGCTCAATCGCGCCCGCCTGCACCAGCTCCTCGTAGCGGTGCGCCGGTACATCGTAGTGGTCGCGGTCGAAGGCACGCTCGCTAATGCCCGCCGCCGCAGCGAACTCGTGCAGTTCCGCCAGGGATGCATCGGAGATGAGGTGCGAGAAGACGGTGCCGTGCGCGGGCCAGACGGGTGGGTCAATGTAGATGCTCATTCGTACATTGTAGGAGCGGTTCTGCCGCCGGGTGCGGGTGTCCTCAGGCGGTGAACACGGGTCGGTGAACGCTGGCTGGGACCGGGGGTGGGCACGGTGCGATTACCGGTGGATGCGGGCGGCTTGTCGTGGGCTGTGCCGACCTGCGGTGCGGGGTGCTTTATACTGGATAGGTACGCCCTCGTAGCTCAGGGGATAGAGCACTTCTCTCCTAAAGAAGGTGTCGGACGTTCGAATCGTCTCGGGGGCACACAGAACCGGCATGCGTGCCGGTACGAGAAACCGCCCGTCGCTTGCATTAGCAGGCGCGGGCGGTTTTCTTATCTTTGCTCGAATGAGAGGGCGGCGGATGACCGAAAGGGTGGGAGCTGCGGAGCAAATGCGGTAGCATGGAATATCGAACGTGTATTCTAGGCAGCGAGGTAGATGATGAGCGACAAGCCCGAACAGCAGAAGCAGCCCTTCACCGAACAGGACGGCCTGTTCGCCGCCGAACTCGTCACCCCCGCAGCACCGGTAGACCCTGCACCGGTGGACGAGCCGCCCTTCGACCCCTACTACGACGTACCCCCTGCCGAGGACGACTACTACGCCCCTGCCATGGACGCCGCAGTGATGGATGCCCCGGTGATGGAGGCGCCCGCACAGGACGTACCCGTCGCCCTGCCCACCGGCATGCCCGCCTACGGTGCCCCTGCTACCAGCGCGCCCGTTCCTGAACCCGGCGCACCCGCAGCCTTCACCGCCGCAGACCCGCTCGGCGACTTCATGCCGCCCGCCTACCGCGTCGGCGGCTACGGCGAGGACTTCGACCCCGCCGACCCCTACGGCGAACGCACCCACAGCCTGAGCACCGTGGACCCCGCATCCCTCACCGCCGGGCTCAATGAACGCCAGGAAGAGGCCGTGCTGCACTCCGGCTCGCCTCTGCTCATCGTCGCGGGCGCTGGTTCCGGCAAGACCCGCGTGCTCACCCACCGCATCGCTTACCTGCTCGCAACCCACCGCGCGACCCCCGGCCAGATCCTCGCCATCACCTTCACCAACAAGGCTGCCGCCGAAATGCGTGAACGCATTGAGGCGCTGGTCGGCCCGCGCGCCAAGCACATGTGGATTTCTACTTTCCACAGCTTCTGCGTGCGTGTGCTGCGCCGTGAGGCCGCCGCCTTGGGGCTGAAGTCCACCTTCACCATCTACGATTCGACCGACTCGCAGCGCCTGCTGAGCCTCATCATTAAAGAGCTCAACCTGGACACCAAGAAGTTCACCGCTAAGGCTGTGGGCAACCGCATCTCCGCGCTGAAAAACGAGCTGGTCAGCGCCGAGGCGTATGCCTCCCGTGTGGCTAGCGATAACCCGTACGAGAAGACCATCGCGCAGATTTACACCGTCTACACGCAGCGTCTGCGCGCCGCTAACTCCCTCGACTTTGACGACCTGATTGGCCGCACCGTCTTTTTGCTCAAGAAGTTCCCCGAAATCGCGAACTACTACCGCCGTAAGTTCCGCCACATCCTCGTGGACGAGTACCAGGACACCAACCACGCCCAGTACCAGCTGGTGCGTGAACTGGTCGGCGCCCACGCGAAGGCACCGGCTGACCGCGGCCCCTACCCGGACGCGGTGCCCCCTGCCGAGCTGACCGTGGTGGGTGATTCCGACCAGTCCATCTACGCCTTCCGTGGTGCGGATATTCGCAATATTACGGACTTCGAGAAGGACTACCCGAACGCCCACACGATCCTGCTGGAGCAGAACTACCGTTCCACGCAGAACATCCTCTCTGCGGCGAATGCGGTCATTGAACGCAACCCCGATCGTCGACCCAAGAAGCTGTGGACCGCCTCCGGCGCGGGTGCGAAGATCATCGGTTACGTTGCCGAATCCGAGCACGCCGAGGCACGCTACATCACCCGCGAAATTGATCGCCTTGCCGATGAGCACGGCGTGCAGCCCGGTGACGTCGCAATCTTCTACCGCACCAACGCGCAGTCCCGAACCCTCGAGGACATGCTCATGCGTGCCGGCCTGCCCTATCGCGTGGTCGGTGGTACCCGCTTCTACGAGCGTAAGGAAATCAAAGATGCGCTCGCCTACCTGCGTGCCCTGAGCAACCCCGATGACGACGTGAACGTGCGCCGTATTCTGAACGAACCCAAGCGCGGTATCGGGGCCAAGTCCGAGTCCGTGGTGGCCGATTACGCGACCGCTCACCGCATCTCGTTCTTTGCGGCGGCGCGTCAGGCAGCCGACATCCCCGGCCTGGGCGCCGCCGCGGTCAAGAAGTACGCCGAGTTCGTGCGCCTCATGGATGACCTGGCGCAAATTGCCCGCACCGAACCGGCCGCAACCTGCCTGGAGGCGGTCCTGGAGCAGACCGGCTACCTGGCGGCTCTGCGCGCCTCCAAGGACATTCAGGACGAGTCTCGCGTAGAGAACCTCTCCGAGCTGCTTGACGCCATGGTCGAGTTCGAGACCGAGAACCCCGGCGCCGACCTGGAGCAGTTCCTCGAGCACGTGGCGCTGGTTGCCGACGCCGACTCGATTCCAAACCGCCCCGCCAGCGCGGAGGGTGAGAACGCCTCCGCCGCGCAGATTGCCGCCGAGGCCGCCGAGGCGAAGGCCCAGGGCATGGTCACCCTCATGACCCTGCACACCGCCAAGGGCCTGGAGTTCCCCGTGGTGTTCCTGACTGGCATGGAGCACGGACTGTTCCCGCACCAGCGTGCCCTGACCGACGAGAAGGAGATGAGCGAGGAGCGCCGCCTGGCGTACGTGGGTCTGACCCGCGCCATGGAGCGCCTGTACCTGACCCGCTCGGAGACCCGCACCATGTGGGGTAAGAGCCAGTTCAACCCGCCCTCGCCCTTCCTGGAGGAAATCCCGGAGGAGCTGATTGAGTGGAAGCGCACCGCCGGTTTCTCGGGTTTTGGTGCCTCTGGTATGGGTGCGTATGGCGCTCGCGGCGGCGGTTCTTACGGCAGTGGCTCCTACGGTAGCTCCTACGGTGGTTCCTACGGCAATGGTTACTCCGGCGGTTCGCGCTCCGGATACAGCTCCGGCTACGGTTCGGGTGGTTACGGCTCGGGTGGTTACAGTTCCGGTGGCTCGCGCGGCTCATACGACCCCTACGAGTCCCGCCCCGCACGCCGCTCCGAGCCGTCCACCGCGGATATTAACGGCTCGGCAAGCTACGGGCTGGCGGCGGTTGCCTCCTCGAAGGTGACAAACCGTTCCCGTGTGCACCAGAGCAAGGAAATCCCGACTCTGGCGGTCGGTGATACCGTGCGCCACACCAAGTTCGGTGAGGGCCGCGTGCTCGCCGTTGAGGGTAGCGGCGATAAGACCGTGGCGAAGGTTCGTTTCGGTTCGGAAGAGAAGCGTCTGCTGCTGCGTTACGCACCGCTGGAGAAGGTGAGCTAACGCGTCAGGCGTGAGAACCTGACAACGCCGATGGAGGGGCGGGTATCTGAGGGTGCCCGCCCCTCTTTTGTGCGCTGTACCGGGCGTGTTGTCCGCCTGGTGAGAAAGGTCCGGATGCTCTTCTGCGTGCGGCGGTATTGTCGCGTTTTCGCCGGTATTTCGCGGCGGATGGGGGAGTGCGAGTTCGGGTTAGTTACCCGGTGCACAGCCTTTGGGTGGAATGTACCCAAAATATTTGTGAGCTGAGTCGCTAAAATCTCAGATTTGGGGGTCCGTGAGTGCGAGCTCACGCCGAATCCGATAGAGTAGAGACGAGAGAAATTCCCCGCGTCAATGATGCGTGTGCGCCGGGTGCGAGAGATACCTATCGCACGTACCGGACACACAGGGGAACCTCCTCTAATGAGACCAGGCCGAGTGCACCAGTACTCGGCACCACTTCGAAGAAGAAGGACACCTGTGGACCTTTTCGAATACCAGGCGCGCGAGCTCTTCGCAAAGCACGGTGTACCCGTGCTCAAGGGCATTGTTGCGACCACCCCTGAAGAAGCAAAGGCAGCAGCTGAGGAAATTGGCGGCCTGACCGTCATTAAGGCTCAGGTTAAGACCGGCGGCCGCGGTAAGGCTGGCGGCGTTAAGCTCGCAAAGTCCCCCGAAGAAGCTTACGAGCACGCTAAGGCAATTCTCGGCATGGACATCAAGGGCCACACCGTTCACCGCGTGCTGGTCGCTGACGGCGCAGACATCGCCGAAGAATACTACTTCTCCCTCCTGCTGGACCGCGCAAACCGCTCCTACCTGGCAATGTGCTCGGTAGAAGGCGGTATGGAAATTGAGCAGCTCGCTGCTGAGCGCCCCGAGGCACTGGCAAAGATTGAGGTTGACCCGCTGGTCGGCCTGGACCAGGCTAAGGCTGAAGAAATTGCTAAGGCAGCAGGTTTCTCCGCAGAACTGCAGGAGAAGGTTGTTCCCGTTCTCGTCAAGCTGGGCGAAGTCTACACTAAGGAAGACGCAACCCTGGTTGAGGTTAACCCCCTCGTTCTGACCCCCGAGGGCACCATCCTCGCCCTGGACGGTAAGGTCTCCCTGGACGACAACGCAGAATTCCGCCAGCCCGAGCACGAGGCTCTCGTGGACAAGTCCGCTGAGAACCCGCTGGAAGCTAAGGCAAAGCAGTTCGACCTGAACTACGTGAAGCTGGACGGCGAGGTCGGCATCGTTGGTAACGGTGCAGGTCTGGTTATGTCCACCCTGGACGTCGTTGCATACGCTGGTGAAAACCACGGCAACGTCAAGCCCGCAAACTTCCTTGATATTGGTGGCGGCGCATCCGCTGAGGTTATGGCTGCTGGCCTGGAAATCATTCTGGGCGACGAGCAGGTCAAGAGCGTTTTCGTGAACGTCTTCGGCGGCATCACCGCATGTGACGCAGTGGCAGACGGCATTGTGAAGGCTCTGGAGATTCTGGGCGACGCAGCAACCAAGCCCCTGGTTGTGCGCCTGGACGGCAACAACGTTGCTGAGGGTCGCCGCATCCTCTCCGAGGCGAACCACCCGCTGGTTGTTCTGGCTGAGACCATGGACTCCGGCGCTGACAAGGCAGCAGAGCTCGCTCACAAGGCGTAATCGCCAGCAAAGGATTTCAAGGAAGTAATATGTCTATCTTTGTGAACAAGGACTCCAAGGTCATCGTTCAGGGCATCACCGGTGGCGAGGGTACCAAGCACACCGCACGCATGCTCGCAGCAGGCACCAACATTGTGGGCGGCGTGAACGCTCGCAAGGCTGGCACCACCGTCACCCACAAGGCGAAGGACGGCTCCGACATCGAGCTGAACGTGTTCGGTTCCGTAGCTGAGGCTATGGAGAAGACCGGCGCGAACGTCTCCATCGTCTTCGTTCCCCCGGCCTTCACCAAGGCAGCAGTTCTCGAGGCTATCGAGGCTAAGATTGGCCTCGTCGTCGTCATCACCGAGGGCGTTCCGGTTCAGGACTCCGCAGAGTTCTGGGCAGCCGCTAAGGCATCCGTGGACGAGAACGGCAAGCAGATCACCCGCATCATCGGCCCCAACTGCCCCGGCATCATCTCCCCCGAGGAGTGCCTGGTTGGTATTATCCCGGCGAACATCACCGGCAAGGGCAAGATCGGTCTGGTTTCCAAGTCCGGTACCCTGACCTACCAGCTGATGTACGAACTGTCCGACATTGGTTTCACCACCGCTATCGGTATTGGTGGCGACCCCATCATCGGCACCACCCACATCGACGCTCTGGAAGCTTTCGAAGCTGACCCCGAGACCGAAGCAATCGTCATGATTGGTGAGATTGGTGGTGACGCTGAGGAGCGTGCTGCAGAGTACATCAAGGCAAACGTGACCAAGCCCGTCGTTGGTTACATTGCAGGCTTCACCGCTCCTGAGGGTAAGACCATGGGCCACGCAGGCGCTATTGTCTCCGGTTCCTCCGGTACCGCTCAGGCGAAGAAGGAAGCTCTGGAAGCAGCAGGCGTGAAGGTCGGTAAGACCCCCTCCGAGGCTGCAAACCTGATGCGCGAAATCTTCGCAGCGAAGTAAACAGCATAGTATTGCGGCAGATGCCGGTAGTCCATGAGGCTACCGGCATCTGTGCTTTAACCCGGAGCTCAACAGAGACAGCATCGACTAATGCTCGAAGGCGCTGGGGGAGTGCGCTGGGGAAAAGAGGAGGGATAGAGCCGCTCCAGCTGTCGAACAGTGCTTGGATTTGAGGGCGCTTTTGAGATGTTTGAACCAGAGCGGTAGAACTTGCGACAGAAAGTAAGATTGTGCACATCTGCCCTCATAAGGTACAGATATAACCTCAACCTTTGTATACTGGAGTGCATTGAGCCTAGTCAGAACCATTCTTGACGGCTCCAAGAAACACCACCACTCACAGGAGATCACCACACTCATGACCCAGCCCATCTCTCGCCGCACCATCGCCAAGGCAGGCGTCTGGTCTGCACCCGTCGTCGCAGCCTCCGCAGCCGTACCCGCCTACGCCGCATCCAAGGAAACCCCCGGCGTACAGTACGGCGTGTACGTCAGCGTGCAGAACAACGGCGGCTACGTCGGCTACGCATCCTCCAACAACACCGGCACCATCAACCCGGCAAGCCCCGAGGCACACTTCACCGCCTCCACCGTTCCGGACTCCGACATCAACTGGGACGACGCAACCTCCAAGCCCAAGAGCGCAACCTACGTCAACGGCGAAGGTAAGTTCACCCCCGTCACCAACTCCCAGACCGGCGCAAACGGCGCATACATGTCCTCCAGCGGCTTCTGGTGGTCCGTACCGACCAAGGACACCGCAACCGGCACCGGCTACATCCCCGGTAGCAGCGTCACCCTCGCAGCGGGCGCAACCTTCGTGACCGAGGTGGAGTACACCGTCTCCGCCAAGGCCCAGTCGCTCCTGAAGCTCGGCAAGATCAACGGCCAGTCCTGGAGCCCCTCTAGCCGCCAGCTGACCGGTAAGACCACCGAGCTGGTCGCATCTGCAGGCCAGGCAAAGTACCTGTCCGTCGCACAGACCGCTGGCACCTGGACCGCAGAAGTACCGACCGTCACCAAGAACTCCGACGGCACCTACACCTTCAAGGGTCGTATCGTCTACACCACCAGCAAGGCGTACACCATGAAGCAGTCCGGCACCAAGTACTACAGCCAGACTAACTTCATGCCGGCGCAGCTGCGCTTCCCGGCAAACGACGGCTGGGTTTCGTACAAGCAGACGTCCAGCGTGCAGGTCGCTAACCTGACCTACTCCGGCAACGGCGCGACCGGTTCTGAGAGCGTTTCCGGTCAGGCCACCACCGCGGAGATTCACCCGTAATAGGGCTCAGCCCGTAGTAGGGTAACCCCTCATGCAGGGTACGGACGTATAGAAAACCCCCGGCGTGTGATTTTAAATCACCCGCCGGGGGTTTCTTTGCGCTCAAGCTACGGCACATGCAAGAGCGGCTATATACACTTGTCGAGAGCTTATTGGGGGTGTTGTAACTAGCCGACCGTCGTGCCGAACGCCAGACCCAGCAGGTAGGTCACGAACGCAGCGCCAAAGCCAATTAGAATCTGACGAACACCGCGCTTGAGCGGGGAAGCACCCGAAAGCAGGCCCACCACGCCGCCGGTGAAGCCCAGCGCCGCACCCACAAACAGCAGAGACAGCACCATCGCGAACACACCCGACAAGCCAAAGATATAGGGCAGAATCGGAACCAGTGCACCCGAAGCGAAGAACGCAAACGAAGCAGCGGCGGCACCAATATCGGTACCCAAAGCCACATTCTCCTCACGATCCTCATCCTCGCGGTGAGACAGCGACGGATCGCAGTCACAATCCATGTAGCCGAAACGCTCCATCGCACGGTGATGCGCCGCTTCCGGCTCCATGCCGCGGGCACGGTAAATGAGCTCCAGCTCGTTCGAATCCAAATCCAAATCGTGTGCAACACGCAGGGTCACCTGGGTCGGCTGGGAGGCATCCAGCAGTTCACGCTGAGAACGCACAGACACAAACTCACCCGCCGCCATCGACAGTGCACCCGCCAGCAGACCCGCAATACCTGAGAGCAGGACCATCGAGCTGGACGCGCCCGAGGCAGTAATACCCATAATCAGCGCCAGATTCGAGACCAAACCGTCATTAGCGCCAAAGACCGCCGCACGGAAATTACCCGAAAGCTTCTCGCGACCATTAGTCGCCAGGGCGCGAATAATTTCCTCGTGAATTGCCTCGTCAGCCGCCATTTCCTCGGTAGCGTCTGGATCCTCAGCGTAGGGGGAGCGGGACTCGGCGCGCTGAGCCATCGCCAGAATAAACACCGAACCGAAGTTCTTCGCCAAGAACTGCAACACCAGAGATTGCATGGACGGGCGCACGTGCACATTCGCGTGCTCACCGAGCATGTCACGCCAATGCTGCTGGTGACGCTTCTCCGCCTCAGCAACCTGCAGAAGGATTTCGCGGTCGGTGCCCTCGGCACGGCGAGCCAGGTAGCGGTAGATGCGCGCCTCCGACTCTTCATCAGCCAGGTAGCGGCGCCAACGCTTAATCTGCGCGGGGGAGGGGGAAGTAACCGCACTGTGGCGGGTCGGCTTGTGCTCGGTTGCCTCAGCTGCGGTCCTTTCGGCCTCGGCCGCGTCAGCTTGAAGCTTCTCGGTCTGCTCGCCGTACGTGTCTTCGCCGTGCTCGTTCGGGGCGTGCGTGCTCATATCTCTCTTTCCACCGGATGCGGGTCGCGCCGGGTATTTCCCGGGCGCACAATCATGCGTTCAATCTGTGTGTTCTGAGTTGATCAGTGAACAACTGTAGAGCACTCCGAACAGAAAATCTAGGACGGCCTAACCCGATGTTATTGTTCGCCTCAACGTACTTTGTGATACCGCACGGGCGAGGACTCAAGGGGCGGGAAAGGTAAAAGTGCCGGGAAGAAGCGGGGCAGCTTCGAGCATAAAAAGCCGGGCGGGTGCACCCTCCATAAGGAGAGCGCACCCGCCCGGCTTGTGACTCTAAAAGCTAACGCCTACATGACGTGCCGCCATAAGTAGGCTGCAGTTTAGACGCTACGACTTAGATGGTTGCAGCTTAGATGTTGCCTTCGCCGTTTTCCAGGAATGAGCGGATGAACCACTGGAACTTCTCCAGCTCAGCGGTCTGACCGATCAGCAGATCCTCGGTGACGGGGTCGGACTCGCCAGCGAATGCAATCGCGTTGCGGTGAGCCTCAATCACGCGGGTGTAGACGTCGTTCAGGGCGCGCAGGTGAGCGGGGACGGGTGCGCGGCCAACCGCGTAGTCCTCGACGGTGCGCTGTGCGACCAGTGCGCCAGCCAGACCGTTGGGGGCTGCGCCCAGGGTTGCCATACGCTCTGCGATGGCGTCGACGAATTCGCGGACGGTGTCGACCTGGGGGTCAATCATTTCGTGAACGGCGATGAAGCCGGGGCCGGTCACGTTCCAGTGAGCGTGCTTCAGCAGCAGGTGCAGGTCGTTCAGGTCGTGCAGACGTGCCTGGAGAACCTCGGAAATGCCCTTGCCTTCTTCGATGGTCAGGCCGGGTGCGGTGTAGTTTGCGAATGCCATGATGGTCTCCTTCATGATGCTGTGATGCTTGTGGTCCGGTGAGGTTTGTATTCCCACCGAAGTCGTTATTGATTAGTAAATCATTTTAAGGAACTGCTGTCAAGCTTATTCTGAGTACTTCGTAATAAATTATCATCTGCCTGTTGTGTCGCCCTCAAGTCCTCACTCAAAAGCTCCTGCTTAAACCCACACGGCTCACCGCCCAAGCATGCATAAAGGGCGGGATGTGCGGTATCTCGTATCACGCATCCCGCCCTTTAGGGTGAAGCGTATTCAGTTTTCGTGCAGAGCTTTCTCTGCCGGGCTTCCGGTTTGCGAACCAAGCGGCTACGCCAGCGCGCGAACCGCCTCCAGATTCAGCTCCTCGTGCTTGAGGTGCACGGTGCCCAGCTCCGCCGGAACCTCCAGCTCGCCCGGCACAACAATGACACGCATACCCGCCGCGGTCGCACTACGCACGCCCGAAGGGGAATCCTCAAGAGCCACGCACTGAGTCGGATCAACACCCAGGCGCTCCGCCGCCAAAAGATAGGGCTGCGGGTCCGGCTTGGGGTGGGTGGTCTCATCATTACCAATAACCACCGAGAACGTGCCCTCGGGTGCCGCATTCGCGGTGCGGCGAGCCACGGAGGTGGTCGCATTCGTGACGACTGCCGCCGGAATCTGCGCCTCACGCACCTCCGAGAGGAAACGCTCAATGCCGGGCAGAAACTCGACCGGCTGCTGCGCCAGGGTTTCGTGCACCTTCGCCACCAGTAGGTCGTTAATCTCCTCGTCCGGCAGGTTCACGCCGCGCTCACGCAGACGATCCAAGGTGAACTTCATTGACAGGCCCAGGCAGTCGAGGGTGTCCTGCTCAGTCCAGGTGCCGCCAAATTCTGCGGCGAGAGCAACCTTGGCGGCAGCCCATACGGGTTCAGTATCGACGAGGGTTCCGTCGTGGTCGAAAAGAATGGCGGCGGGGAAGGTGTTCGTAGTCGTCATGTCATTAAGCCTACCGGTTTATTTCTGAGGCGAGCGTAGGACAGCGTCCCCAGTTGTTACCAAAAAATCTGTGCCCGCGTTCTGGGGGTTCTTGGCGATAGTGAGTAGCGCATCGGCAACGTCTTCACGGGCAATCGTCGGAATGCCCGGAGTTCGCTCGACGCTCGCCATGTCAAATACCTTGACCCCGCCCCTGCCGCGCTTATCGGTCAGCCTGCCCGGATGAGCACGCGAAATATACGGCTGATATTCGGCGACCAGGGCGTCAGCCTTGACCTTGTCGGTAAAGATGCCGTGCATGATGACCTTACACACTAGGCGCATGGGGAGTGAGGCGGTCCGTACCGTATCGCCCACGCCGTAGGCGCTCATCAGAACGCAGTGCTTTACGCCTGCGCCCGTGACCGCCTGCATGATGAGCGGCAGGCGCTCCTGTAGGAACGTACTGTGAAGGAACTCTCGCACCGTGGCCTTCTGTCCCAGGGTGCTCACCATGACGTCCTGCCCGGCGGATGCTGCGGCGAGCTGCTCGGCATCATTCAGGGCTCCCGGAACGATAGTGAGATTTTGGTGCGCTCCCAAAAGTGTTAGCGCCTTGTCGGGGTTGCGCACGTAGGCGGTGACGGTGTGACCCTCCTCTAGGGCTTTGCGGGTAAAGAAATAGCCGGTGCGGCCGGTTGCGCCTAGAACCAGTATTTTCATGTGGGGTCCTTAATCTTTAGCTGTTATGGGAACCTGCAAGCGCCCAATCCGGTCAGTATAGCAATGCGGCTTCGACTGGGGCTTTGACAGGGAGTTTTGACTGGGGCTTTTGTTTGGGGGTCAGGGGGTGTGAGGTGGGGCGAAAAATACGAAAATTTTTTTGCAGGAGGCTTGCGAAACATAGTTGAGTGGAGTAGACTCAAGTTGTGTAATGCAGGGGCGCATAGGATAAGCCCCTCGAAATACGAAAGGAACACCATGGACAACAAGTTCACCACCAAGAGTCAAGAAGTCATCTCGGCGGCAAATACTAACGCTCAAACCGCCGGCAACCCCACTATTGAAACCGCGCACATCCTCAAGGCCCTCATGGACCAGCGCGAAGGCGTCGCCGTAGCAGTCCTCAAGGCTGCAGGCCTGGATGTGGACGCTATCTCCGAGGCGGCATCCGCCGAAATCAAGAAGCTGCCGAAGGCATCCGGTGCCTCCGTGCAGAATGCCTCCCTCAGCCGTGCCGCGCTTTCCGCTCTGCAGGCGGCACAGACCCGCGCCCAGGGCTTCGGAGATACCTACGTTTCTACCGAAATGATTCTGCTGGGCATTGCCAGCGGAACCGATAGCACCGCAACCGCAATGCACAAGCTCGGCGCTACCGCAGAGCTCATCGCACAGACCATCCCCAACGTCCGAGGAGACCGCACCGTGGACACCCCCGACCCCGAAGGCACCTTCCAGGCACTCGAAAAGTACGGCACCGACCTGACCGCCATTGCTCGCGCAGGCAAGCTTGACCCGGTCATCGGCCGTGACTCCGAGATTCGCCGCGTGGTGCAGGTGCTTTCCCGCCGCACCAAGAACAACCCCGTGCTGATTGGTGAGCCCGGCGTCGGTAAGACCGCCGTCGTGGAAGGCCTGGCACAGCGCATGGTTTCCGGCGACGTGCCCGAATCCCTGCGCGGCAAGACCCTGATTAGCCTGGACCTGGGCTCCATGGTCGCAGGCGCAAAGTACCGCGGTGAATTCGAGGAACGCCTGAAGGCAGTCCTCGAAGAAATCAAGAAGTCCGAGGGTCAGATTGTGACCTTCATCGACGAGATTCACACCGTCGTCGGTGCCGGCGCATCCGAAGGTTCCATGGACGCAGGCAACATGCTCAAGCCCATGCTTGCCCGTGGCGAGTTGCGCCTGATTGGTGCCACCACCCTCGACGAGTACCGCGAGAATATCGAGAAGGACCCCGCCCTGGAGCGCCGCTTCCAGCAGGTGTACGTGGGCGAGCCCAGCGTAGATGACACCATCGGTATTCTGCGCGGTCTGAAGGAACGCTACGAGGCACACCACAAGGTGCAGATTGCTGACTCCGCGCTGGTTGCCGCAGCAACCCTGTCTAACCGTTACATTCCCTCCCGTCAGCTGCCGGACAAGGCAATTGACCTGATTGACGAGGCTGCATCCCGCCTGCGCATGGAAATTGACTCCGCACCGGAGGAAATCGACCAGCTGCGCCGCGCCGTGGACCGCCTCACCATGGAGGAACTGGCACTTGCCGACGAGACCGATCCCGCATCCGTGGAGCGTCTGGAAGCGTTGCGCAAGGACATGGCTGACAAGAAGGAACAGCTCGACGCCCTCAACGCTCGTTGGGAGGCCGAGAAGGCTAGCCTGAACCGTGTGGGTGACATCAAGACCCAGATTGACGAGCTACGTTCCCGCGCAGAGGTTGCACAGCGCGAGGGTAACCTCGCTGAGGCATCCCGCCTGCTCTACGGCGAGATTCCCGCAAAGCAGGCTGAGCTGGAAGAAGCACAGCGCGCCGAGGACACCGCCAAGAACGAGTCCATGGTCTCCGAAGAGGTCACCGCGGACGATATTGCCGAGGTGATTTCCTCCTGGACCGGTATTCCCGCAGGCCGCATGATGCAGGGTGAATCCGAGAAGCTGCTCGAAATGGAGAAGCGCATCGGTGCCCGCCTCATTGGCCAGGAAGCCGCAGTAGTCGCTGTCTCTGACGCTGTGCGCCGCGCCCGCGCCGGCATCTCCGACCCGAACCGCCCGATTGGTTCCTTCCTGTTCCTGGGCCCGACCGGTGTCGGTAAGACCGAGCTGGCTAAGGCACTGGCTGAGTTCCAGTTCGATGACGAGCGTGCCCTGGTACGCATCGACATGAGCGAGTACTCCGAGAAGCACACCGTGTCCCGCCTGGTCGGTGCCCCTCCCGGATACGTTGGCCACGAAGAGGGCGGTCAGCTGACCGAGGCTGTACGCCGTCGCCCCTACTCGGTGGTCCTGCTCGACGAGGTCGAGAAGGCACACCCCGAGGTCTTCGACATCCTGCTGCAGGTACTCGATGACGGCCGCCTGACCGACGGCCAGGGCCGCACCGTGGACTTCCGCAACGTCATCCTGATCCTGACCTCGAACCTCGGTTCGCAGTACCTGGTCAACCAGGATTTGCCCTTCGAGGAGCGATCCGAGAAGGCGCTGGAGGTTGTTCACCAGGCATTCCGCCCCGAGTTCCTCAACCGACTGGACGACATCATCATGTTCCAGCCCCTGTCGGCTGAGAACCTGGGCCAGATCGTGGGCCTGCAGATCAAGAGCATGGCTAAGCGTCTGGAGGACCGCCGCCTCACCCTGAACGTGACCGAGGCAGCCCTCGAGTGGCTGGGTAAGACCGGCTACGACCCGGCATTCGGTGCCCGCCCGCTGCGCCGCCTGGTTCAGCGTGAGATTGGCGACCGCCTGGCTCGCGGCATCCTCTCCGGCGCAATCCACGACGGCGACACCGTGACCGTGGACGTGAACCCGGACGTTGCCAGCGACGGCCTGTCGGTGACCTCCGAGCGTGAGCAGCAGGCTGAGAACTAAGCTCAATCGGCTGGCTGGGCGGACTTAGCCCGTGGCTGAGTTTGCACATTCGAAACCATACGAAATAGGCTGTGGGGTACCCTCGAAAGGGGTGCCCCACAGCCGTTTAACGCACTAGAACCGCGCTGACCGCACTAGTACACAGAGAATTGAGGAGAAGAATGGACCGCTGGACTGACCACCAGAACTTCGCCGCCGCCGGTGAGCAGCGCGAAGAAATCGCCTCCGTGCACCGTGCAGCAATCCGCTCGATTCAGCGCGTTGTCTCTGAGAACGCCACCCCGCACGACGAAGAATACGCCTCCGCGGGTATTGCCGAGCTACTCAAGGCGGGTAAGGTTCTCGTGCTCACCGGCGCGGGAGTAAGCACCGAATCCGGCATCCCCGACTACCGCGGACCCGGCGGTTCCCTGCACGACCACCGCCCCATGACCTACCAGGAATTCCGCTACGATGACGCCGCCCGCCAACGCTACTGGGCGCGCTCCTACGTGGGTTGGCGCCGCATGCGCCGCGCCGAACCGAACCGTGCCCACTATGCGCTCGCCGAGCTGGAGCAGCTGGGTGCCGTGAGCGGCGTGATTACGCAGAACGTGGATGGGCTGCACGCCCGTGCTGGAAGCTCCCGTCTGCTGGCGCTGCACGGCGACCTCTCTCGTATTGTGTGCCTGGACTGCGGGCAGGACGAGAGTCGCGAAAGCCTGGATACACGCCTGGATGCTGCGAACCTCGGCTACCTGGCGCGCCTTGAAGACGAAGAGCTGCGCGTGAACCCTGATGGCGATGTGGAGTTGGACGACCGCTATATCCGCGATTTTCAGATGGTGCCCTGCATCGCCTGCGGTTCGACCCGCCTCAAGCCGGATGTGGTGTACTTTGGTGAGTCCGTGCCCGCCGAACGTAAGGCGCTCAAGGACGCCATGCTCGCTGAATGTTCGGCGCTGCTGGTGGTGGGCTCCTCGGTGGCGGTTATGAGTAGCTACAAGATTGTGTTGGAGGCTCTGCGTGCCGGCAAGCCGGTCGCTGTCATCAATGGCGGCCCCGGTCGTGCGGATGCGAAGGCTACCTACCTGTGGCGCACCGGCGTGGGTGAGGCACTGGAGCTCATGCTTGACGAGATTGACGACTAGGTAGCGCTAGCGCCCGGCGAATTTTGCCGCGCGTGCACTGACCTATAGCTGGCCCGTCGTTAACTGCACGAAAGTGCTATTTTGTGTTGCAAGTCATTGCAAATAGCCCCTGGACAGGCGGATACACCCAGAGCGCGGGGATAAAATGATGGGATGGACATTCGACACACTATCACTCGCTTCGGTGCCACCGCCCTGATCGGCTGCGGTCTGGCGGTCACCGCAATCCCCGCAACGTTCGCTCAGAACGGTGAAGAGTCCGTCACCCACGTCTACTCCGACAAGGCGACTTCCCACATCTCTGAGGTCTGGTACAAGGGCGAAACCCTGAAGATTACCGGCGAAGGCTTCCTGACTCAGGACGGCACCTCCGGCTCCGTCATCGCTATCAAGCTGAACAAGGGCTCCGTCAAGATTGACGGCAAGGACTACCTGGAAGTTCAGGCTGACGAGAAGGGCAACTTCTCCGTTTCCATTCCCTGGCAGAACGACCTGGATGAGCGTATCTCCGTGGACGTCTACCTGCTCTCCGGCTCCCTGAAGGACAACGACACCGCTCGCGGCGGCAAGGCTGCGACCGTGAAGATTGAGGCTCGTTCCGTTCAGGAAGCAACCCCCTCCGCTACCGCTTCGGTGAGCCCTTCGGCGACCGCGAGCGCTTCGGCTTCCGTGGTGGCTACCCCCTCCGCATCTGTAGCTCCCTCTGCTACCCCCTCGGCATCGGCTACCGCCGCTGATGAGGTTGTCGCCTCCGTGGATGCAGAGATTAAGAACCGCCCGGCAACCTCGGTGAGCCCCTCGGCTACCGCATCGGCTTCTGCTTCTGTGGTGGCTACCCCCTCCGCTTCGGCAACTGCTTCTGCGAGCGCATCGGCTTCGGCTGCTGCTGATCAGAACGCAGCCGTTGTGAACGAGGCGAAGGATCAGCTGGGTGATTCCACCTCCGCTACCGAGCAGGTGACCGCTTCGGCTGAGAGCACTCGCTTTGCGAACTGTGCAGAGGTTGCGGCTGCTGGCCTGGCGCCTATGCACGAAAGCCACCCAGACTTCCGCAAGAAGTTTGATAATGACGGTAACGGCCTGGGTTGCGAGGTCATTAACAGCGAGGTAACCGACGGTTCCTCCTCCAACAGCTCCTCGGGTTCTTCGTCCCGCAACTCTGGCGGTCTGGATAACCTGGGTGGCAGCTCCTCCTCTTCGAGCAGCTACACTTCGAGCCGCGCTCAGCGCTCTTCTCTTGCTAACACCGGTGCTTCTAACGCCTTCACCATTGCTGGTATGGGTCTGGTGGCTCTGGGTCTGGGTGTTGCTGGCGTGTCTGCTGTGCGCAACCGCAAGAACTCCTAAGAACTGTTGCCGCCGCCGGGCGCGGTGTGCATGAGGGTCCCTTCCCCTGAACGCTTTTGAGTGTTCGGGTGGAGGGGATTTTCGCGTTTAACGGGGTGGTTTTTGCTGTTGGGTTGTGCTGATGGGATGAGGTATGTACTTGTTAGTTTCTTCAATGTGGGGTTGAGAGTTTGGGTGTGCACGGCGGTGCAAAAGGCTCGTATAGTTCAACCATGCCTTCAAGAAACCTTCAAGAAAAATATATTTTGTGAGTTAGGTCATGATAAATTGACGTCTTGGGGGTCGGTATCCTAAGCTTCGCTCGTTAGAATGGGGGCATGAACATTCGAAACAACATTGCACGCATCGGTGCCACCGCCCTCATCGGCTGTGGCCTCGTTGCTACTTCCGTCCCCGCCACCTTCGCTGTTGAAGGCGCACCTCAGGTTGTCCACACCTACGCAGACTCTGCACAGTTCATCGCCCCCGACGTATGGGTTGAGGGTCAGGGTCTGAACATTGGTGGCGAGGGCTTCAAGACCGCTGATGGTACCTCCGGTTCCGTTCTGGCGCTGAAGCTGAACAAGGGTGCTGTCAAGATTAATGGCCAGGACTACCTGGAAATCCACGCTGACGCGGCTGGCAACTTCTCCGTTACCATCCCCTGGCAGGAAGAGCTGCACGGCAGCGTTTCCGTTGACATTTACCTGCTGTCCGGCTCCCTGAAGGACGGCGACGTTCCCCGCGGCGGTAAGGCAGCTACCGTGACCATTAAGGTTGCAGAGCAGCCCGCTCCGGCACCTAGCGAAGAGCCCACCCCGGCTCCCTCCGAGGATCCGACCCCCGCTCCCTCCGAGGATCCGACCCCGGCCCCCTCCGAGGACTCGACCCCGGCTCCCACTCAGGACCCGACCACCGAGGCTCCCAAGCCTGCTGAAGAGACCTCCGCACCCGCAGTTGAGGACGCTAAGGAAACCAAGCCTGCTGAAGAGACCTCCGCACCTGCTGAAGAGCAGAAGTCTGATGAGCAGTCTGCCCCTGCGGCTGACCACGTCGAGGGTGATTCCAAGGAGTCTAAGGGCTCCAAGGATTCCGATAACCTCGTGCTGGGGTCCTCCGGCAATGACGACCTGGGTTCCGGTTCTAGCGGTGGTCTGAGCTCCGGCTCGAACGACAACCTGGGCTCCGGTTCCTCGAACGCATCCTCCAAGAGCTCTTCTTCCCTGGCTAAGACCGGTGCATCCGATGCGATGACCGCTGCTGGTCTGGGTCTGATTGCTCTGGGTGCTGGTGGCGCGACCATCGTAGCAACCCGCATGCGCAAGAAGGCATAATAACGCCTAGTCGCTAAGTTTTTAGCTGCTTTTATGGGCTCCCTCCATCTCGGAGGGAGCCCATTTTTTGCGCCTTTTGATACCGCAGAAGATACAGAAAACGTAGTGGAGAGAGGGAAAAAATAATAGCCTCTAGTGCATTTGACCAGCAGATATACTAGAGACTTCTAACACTTATCTCTAAGTTAAGGGCAACACAGGGTAAACACAGGCTTGCACGGGAATCTAGATACTACAAAGAACGCACAGCCCGAAGCTGAAGAACAGACAGCAAAAAGCACTGCGAACATCACGACACGATACCTGGAGCACCCAATGACTATTCTGACCATGGCGATTGCCGATGCCATAGCCATCGCAGCTCTCTGCACCCTCTACATGGTGCGGCACCGCAACCGCGAACTGATGATTTCCTACGCGGTCATCAACGCCGGCATCTTCACCGTCTCGGTGGCGCTGGTATCCGCCGGATCGAACGCATCCGCTATGGGTATGGGCCTCTTCGGTGTCCTGTCGATTATCCGATTGCGATCCACCGCCCTGAGCCAGCGCGAGGTGGGTTACTACTTCGTAGCTCTCTCGGTCGGCATGATCGCAGGTGTGAACATTAGCCCGGCGTACATCGCCTTCGGCCTCATGGCTACCCTGGTCGGCCTCATCGCGATTCTCGACTCGCGCAGCACCCCGGTCTCTACCGATCAGACTCAGACCGTCACCGCCGATCGTGCGATCAGCGATGAGGAAGAGCTCAAGGTATACCTGAGCGCTCGCCTGGGTTACACCGTCACCTCGGCGAAGATCACCGAGCTGGACATGGTGAACAACCTGACCCGCGCCACCGTCACCTACCAGCCCAAGGAACCCACCGAGGGCGGCACCCCCGCGGCAGTGGAGGCGGCACAGCCTGTAGCCGCTCAGGCGGTAGCACCGCAGATGACCGCAACCCGCCAGCCGGTAGCACCTACCGCCGAGGCGCACACCACCCTGGACACCCGGATGGTTCCGCTCCAGCGCACCCTGGTGGGCAAGTAAGACCAGTCGGCATAAAAGCCTCCGATTCACTCCAACTGCACAAACATCTCCGATACCCACGACACGCCGCCCCCCAGCACGCAGGGACGGCACCCCAGAAGGACGAAGACCCATGACTAACGCAGCCGCAAACATCATCCCCGCAGAGTGGAAGAGCATCAGCCTCGAAGCCATGAACGAAAAGGCAGCCATGCAGACCCGTGTGGACCGCAAGTACATTGTCGACGCAGAAACCGCCGCCAAGGTACTCTCCACGCTCGATGCAGACGCATCCGTCATGGACATCAAGGGCCAGCGCGACTTCGCCTACGACTCGGTCTACTTCGACACCCCGCAGATGCAGAGCTACCACTCGGCAGCCTACAGCCGCGACGACACCTTCAAGATCCGTACCCGTAGCTACCTGGACTCGAAGCTGACCTTCCTGGAGGTCAAGACCGACGGTGAGCAGGATATGACCGTCAAGAAGCGTATCCCGTACATCTTTGAGAAGCGCGACCAGCTGACCGCGGAAGGCCACGAGTACATCACCGCAGCACTCGGCGATATCCTCGCGGGCCCCGTGCACAGGCTGGAGGCGGTCCTGAGCACCGGCTACCGCCGTACCACGGTCTTCCTGCCGCAGAGCAAGAAGAACCCGGTCGCCTCCCGCATGACCGTCGATAACGCCCTGACCTGGACCCCCATGTCTGAGAACATCCTTATGGCTGGCGTGAACTACCGTAACTTCCACGGCAACCTGATCGGCACCACTTACGGCCTGCCGAATGCGGTCATCATCGAAACCAAGTCCGGCGTGGAGCCCTCCGTGGCAGACCAGCACCTCTGGGATGCGGGCATCACCCCCGCGAAGATTTCCAAGTTTGCAACCGGTATGGCGGCGCTGAACCCGCAGCTGGCAAGCAACAAGTGGGAAGAAACCCTGAAGAACTGGATGCACCTGGAACCGGTCGACGGCACCCGCCTGAACGTGGATGACATGACCGAAGAGGATTACCAGAAGCTGCTGACCGAGCGTTTCGCAGCCGCCTAAAACAGCAACCTGCCTAAAACGGCAATCTGGGATGCGCGGGTAGGGTAGTGCACCTACCTTACCCGCACCCCCAGCCCCTCATCTATACCCCCGAACCAAGCACAACATCGGCTTTATTCGCCCCACACAGGCAATAACCGCTCTCACACATATTCACATTTCACATACAACCTGTACTCCCTAAACCTGTGGCGCAAAGCTCTCCGCGAGTAGTCACCAAAACACAAAGGAAAACCCGTGAAAAAGAGCAATATGATCAAGAGCGCAACCTCCATTACCCTCCTGGCAGCCCTGGCGTTGACCGGCTGCTCGGCAACCTCGGCATCGAATGCCAGCGCTTCGAGTGCAATCAGTACCTCCGCTTCGAGCACTTCGGGCACCACGTCGAAGGTGGCAGACTCCTTCTCCACCGACGTGAAGAGCGGCGCGAAGCTCGCCGAGGACACCCACTACTCCGCGAAGGATCTGACCTGGGATTCCTCCAGCGAAGTCACTATCGATCTTTCTAACCCGACCGCGACCGACGGCGTGACCGTCAGCGACGGCGTCATCACCATCACCAAGGCGGGCAACTACAAGCTCACCGGCACCTACGAGGGCCAGATCAAGGTTGAGGCAGCCGACAGCGACATGGTCCGCCTGATTCTGAACAACGCGACGGTCACCAACTCCACCGGTGCTGCTATCAACGTTGTTGAGGCGGACGAGGTCGTTATCTACACCGCCTCGGGTACCACCAACACCGTCTCTGACGGCTCCTCCTACTCCGATACCGCCAGCGGCAGCCCCGACGCAGCTATCTACTCCAAGAGTGACCTGACCCTGGCGGGCGAAGGCACCCTGAAGGTTGAAGGTAAGTACGAAGAGGGTATCCACACCTCCGACGGCCTGGTCATTGCCTCCGGCACCCTGGAAGTGAACGCGGCAAACACCGGCATCAAGGGTAAGGACTACGTCGATATTCTGGACGGCACCATCACCGTGACCGCAAGCCAGGACGGCATCAAGGCAACTAACGACACCGACGGCAACCGCGGCTGGGTACGCCTGAGCGGCGGTACCGTGAACATCTCTGCAGGTGATGACGGTTTCAAGGCTGAGCGCGTGCTTGAAATCTCCGGCGGTACCCTGAACATCACCCAGGCGAACGAGGGTATCGAGGCGCAGTACATCAACATCCTGGACGGCACCGTGAACGTGACCAGCTCCGATGACGGTATCAACGCCTCGTACAGCACCACCTCGACCAGCACTAGCTCGACCAGCACTGAGTCGGCTACTGCAACCTCGACTACTGCAACCTCGACTAAGCAGAGCGCGCAGAATGGCCAGAACTCTGCACCCCAGGCGCCCAGCGGTAGCGCAGGTCAGGCACCTGCAGGTGGCGGTCAGGCTCCCTCGGGCACTATGGGTCAGCCCCCGGCTGGTGGTGGCGCAGGTGGCGGCATGGGTGGCGGCGGCACCTTCGAGGTCGTCGACGCAACCATCAACATCTCCGGCGGTACCGTCACCGTGAACACGAACGGCGACGGCATCGACTCCAACGGTACGGCAACCCTCTCCGGTGGCACCCTGATCGTGAACGGTCCCTTCACCGGCGGTAACGCATCCCTGGACACCAACGGCGACCTGCTGCTCAACGGCACGACCGTGGCCGCGGGTAACTCCGGCGACATGTTCGAGGCACCCTCGACCAACTCCACCAGCGGCTACGTGAAGATCAGCAACGTATCGAACCTGAGCGCAGGCACCACCGTACAGGTGACCGACTCCTCCGGTAACGTGGTGGCGAACTACAAGGTGACTAACTCCAGCACCGCACTGATCCTGGTCTCCAGTTCCAAGATCACCAAGGGCGAGAGCTACACCGTGTACACCACCACCGATAGCGTGGATGCCTCCAGCACCACCCTGGCTTCTAACGCCACCTCGCTGGGCTCCTTTACCGCAAGCTAGCAGCTCCTTCGCCGCAGGCTCAGCGGCAGGGGGCTCTCCCTTAGACCCCGTGCGGGATGTCATGACCTGCACGGTACCCTCTCTGAACCCGGTCTTGTGAGTGAGCCGGAGGCAGAGACACTCGCCCCGCATCGGATATAGTGATATATCCGGTGCGGGGCTACGTGTTATATAGGGAGTGTGGCGGCTGGGGTAAAAAAGCTGCGGGTGCAAAATAAAACGGTTGTTCCGGTGCGAAGAAGTGCTCTGATACGCAAAATAGGTGCCGTCCAGCGAGACATTCAGGGCTGAAACAGGGTACTCTATAGTGTAGTAAAGACTGTTGAACGATCCGAGAGCGATGCGCCGCGCGTGCTGTTCGCCTCGGACAGGATGAAAGAGGGGGTCACGCCATGGGGCGCGGCCGTCAGAAGGCTAAAGCAACAAGGCAGGCTCGGGAGATGAAGTACTTCAGCCCCGAGACCGACTACAGCGCACTCGAGCGCGAGCTCAGCAGCGCGAAGAAAACGAAGTCCTCCGATTCGTCCCGCCGTCGCTATGACGACGAGGACGACTACTCGGCATACGCAGAAAAGTACGCGTCCTACGAGGATGAGGCATAAAGAATACGCGGAATGATTCGGTGCATATCGACCGAGCGTATTTCATAGATGATGAACCGGCTTGAGGCCCCGCACGGGGTGCTCAGCCGGTTTTTTCGTGCCTTCGAGTGGCCACGTGCGCGTGGGGGAGTGGGGATGCGGTGGGTGCTCAACTGCTTGGTACACACAGCCAGTACACATGTTTATACATGGGTGTGTATAGCATCTTCTGGTAATACGGAACAGGCAGTAATAAAAAAGCCTGGAATGAATAAGCATACATAGCTTCTGCACAGCTTAGTAATGCCTGGCACAGAGAATAGCCCGGCATTCTAGAGACATGAACAACGAACAGAACATGACTCAGAACATTGACCAGGCCACCCAGACCGCAGCGGAACAAGCTAACGCAGCGCAAACCGCTGCAGAGCAGAAGCTAGCCAAGAAGAAGCTCACCCGTCGAATTTTCATCGGCGGCGGCCTCGGCGCACTCGCAGTAGTTGGCGGCGGCGCAGGCTGGGCGTACAACCGCTACCTGGCAGAGCACACCGAAATCGAAGATACCACCGCCTACGAGGCGGCAGCAGCCCAGGCAAACGCAAGCGCCTCCGGCTCCGCCACCGCAGATCCCACCGAACTGACCGGCGTGAAGGTCAACGGCCAGAGCCTCACCGCTAACGAAGGCTCGATTACCATCACCTCCACCACCACCGGCAGCGGCTCGGACGCGGTCGTCTCCTTCGTAGCAGACATCAAGCTCGACAACGCAACCCTGCTGCGAAGCGCCTTCGCCAACAACAAGTTCGGCCAGAACATCATCGACACCCCCTCGAACATGGCGTCCGAACACAACGGCATCTGGGCGATCAACGGCGACTACTACGGCTTCCGTACCACCGGCATCGTGATCCGAAACGGTGTTGTCTACCGTGACTCCGGTGCACGTGAAGGCCTCGCCTTCTACCGCGACGGCTCCGTCAAGCTCTACGACGAAACCGCAACCAACGCCCAGACCCTCGTCAACGAGGGCGTGTGGAACACCCTCTCCTTCGGCCCCGCACTGGTCAAGGACTCCGCAATCGTCGACGGCATCGACAGCGTCGAAGTGGACACCAACTTCGGTAACCACTCCATCCAGGGCTACCAGCCGCGAACCGGTGTGGGCGTGCTCGGCACCAACCACCTGGTCTTCATCGTGGTCGACGGCCGCTCCACCAACTACTCGCGCGGCGTGACCATGCCCGAGTTCGCCCAGATGTTCAAGGACCTCGGCTGCGTGAGCGCCTACAACCTGGACGGTGGTGGCTCCTCCGCCATGGTCTTCAACAATAAGCTGGTCAACCGCCCGCAGGGTGGCACCAAGGAACGTGGCACCAGCGACATTCTCTACATTGCAGGGAGCGCATCGTGATTATCCTGATACCCGCCTATAAGCCGGACCAATCACTGGTCCGCCTTGCACGGGCCCTGCACGCACAGGACCCGGACGCCGAAATCCTCGTGATTGACGACGGATCCGGTAGCGCCTACGCACCCATCTTTACCGAACTGCGCATCGACGGCGTGACCGTGCAGACCCACCCCGCCAACAGGGGCAAGGGTGCGGCACTGCGCACCGGCATCGCCTGGGCGAAAGCAAACCGCCCCGGCGAGGTCATCGTCACCGCCGACGCGGACGGCCAGCACCTACCTCGGGACATCTTCCGTGTGGGCGTGCGCACCGAAACCGCCGCGGTGGCAGGTCAGCGGAGCATCATCCTCGGCGTGCGTACCAAGCCCGACCCGAACGCCGGCGAAGAAGGCACCAGGGTGCCGCTGCGCTCCAAAATTGGCAACAGCGCAACCGTAGGCTTCTTCGCCCTGGCGACCGGAGCCCGCGTGGCAGACACCCAGACCGGTCTGCGAGGCTTCACCCCGCAGATCCTGGACTGGCTGCTGCAGATTCCCGGCGATAAGTACGAGTACGAGTTCTCCATGTTGCTACGCGCAACCCGCGCAGACGTGGAACTGGTGCAGGTACCCATCGTGAAGGTCTACGAGCCCGGCAACCCGACCAGCCACTTTAGGCCCCTGCAGGACTCGGCACTCATCTACGCACCGCTGCTTGCCTTCCTGGCATCGTCTTTCCTGACCGGCTTCCTCGTGGATGCTATCGCCCTCTTCGTCCTGGTGGGCATGGGCGCTCCGCTACTGGTAGCCGTGGTCGGTGCCCGCATCATCTCGGCGCTGACGAACTTCACCGTCAACCGAATGCTCATGCACGACGGAGGCGCACGCCCCTCGGCATCCTCCTCGCTGGTACGGTACACCGTGCTGGCGGTGGGTATCCTCGCAGCCAACGCGGCTCTGATGGAAGCATTGACTGGCCTGGGCGCGTCCCTGCTGGTCGCTAAGATCCTGACCGAACTGATTCTGATCCCGATCAGCTTCGCGGTCCAGCGCCGCTGGGTTTTTCTACCCACCCAGCGTCAGGAAAATACGCGAGAAAAGACTCAGGCAATCGCCGCCTCTTCCGGCTTGCGCGCGGTGAGCTACGAGTCCGCTCGCATGGAGGCAGCAGGTATCCGTACCGGTGCGCGCGCCTCCCAGGTACGCCCCTAGCTCGTCTACCCTAGCGTCCAGCTCGTTAGGGGCGTACCCCAAGATTTCTCCCACCTGTCAGTCGTGAGGGTGGGTGGGAGAAGCAAGCTGCAGCACCAAAAGCCGCAGCGTTTCTGTTCACGAAAAGCCCCCGCTGAGAAAACTCAACGGGGGCTTTTTGTATGTGGCATCCTTCAGAAGCCTATTGGCTCACCGGCTTCCGAGCTGGCAACATGCCGATTACTGACCGGGAATCAGACCGTGGGCAGTAATCAGGAACGGCGGGTTGTGGTTAACAGCCGGGTTAGTCACGTAACCAACACGAGCCGCACGGGTCGGGTGCTTGGGTGCACGCTTCGGCCAGGGCTTTGCCTGCGGGTTCGGGTCCTTCTTGCCCTGCACCATAGCCAGTGCACTCGCGGCGTTCACAATGCCGGAACCGCAACCGTTCACATCGCAGGTGAGCGGCTTGGAGCTCTGCTTCAGAATCTGCTTTGCACGCTCAGCGTTCAGCGAGGGATCCACGGACTTCATTAGAGCAATCACGCCAGCAACCTGGGGTGCTGCCATGGAGGTGCCGTCGTACTCGGTGTAGCCTGCGCCGGTGGACACGGTGGTACCCAGATCCACGGTGGACATGATGTTGCTGCCGGGAGCGCTCACATCAACAATCTTGCCGTAGTTGGAGAAGTCGCTACGCTTACCGTTCTGGTCGGTAGCGCCCACCACGATCGAACCGCCGCAGTTAGCCGGAGCGACCTTGGAAGTGTCCTGACCATCGTTACCAGCAGCGACAACGAGAATCGCGCCGCGCTTGTTCACTTCAGCAATAGCCTTGGAGTAGGTTGCGGGGCAGGTGCCTTCGCCGCCGAGGGAGAGGTTAATGATCTTGGCGGGGTTGGAGTTCGCAGGAACGCCTTCAACGGTGCCGCCGGCTGCCCAAACCATTGCATCCGCAATGTCGGAGTCGTAGCCGCCGCACATGCCCAGGGCACGCACGGGCAGGATCTTGGTGGAGGGTGCCACGCCGACGATACCGCGCTTATTGTTCATAATCGCCGCGATGGAGCCGGCAACGTGGGTGCCGTGCCAGTTCGACTCGCTTGCCTCTGCATCAGCACCGCAGACGCCCGCTTCTTCCCAGTTGCCCTGGTCGGTCGGGTCGGAGTCGCGGCCGTTGCCGTCACGAGCAATGGAGGGCTCGGTGATGAAGTCGTAGCCGGGCAGGACGTTAGCGTCCAGGTCGGGGTGCTTGACGATGCCGGAGTCAATCACAGCAACGGTCACGCCAGCGCCCTGAGTGGTCTTCCACGCCTCGGGTGCAGCCAGACCCTTGGTGCCGTGCAGGTTCCACTGCTGCGGGTAGAGGGTGTCGTTCGGTGCTACAGCCTGGTTCGATGCCTGAGCTACCTGAGCGACCTTGGAGGTGGCAGCACCACGAGCGCGTGCAGTGGAGCGGCGCAGTAGGTCGGGTTCTACCGATGCGACGGAGGGGTTGGAGCTCAGGGTTGCCATGTACTTCTCCGCCTGCTCTGCGGTGAGCTTGGAGGAGAGGGTCACCACGGTTGCCTTCTGGGCGGTGGTGCGTACGTAGTTGGTTTTGATTTTGAAGAGGTCGTCGACGCTCTTCACCTCGGAGGTGAGGCCCTGGTAGAGGGCGTCGTTCCAGGTGGCAACCTGGGTGCCTGCGGGGCTTGCCCAGTTGATGCCGCCTGCGTTCAGTGCGCTATCGGTGTAGGTGATAACGAAGCGGTTGAAGCCTGCCTTCTGCTGTGCGGAGCTGAGGGAGGAGATGGTGGTGTGGGCTTTTGCGCGTTCGGCGCTGTTGGCCTGTGCGGGTGCCGCAAAGGATGCGGGGGCGCCCAGGGTTGCGACGAGTGTTGCTGCAGTACCCAGGCTCAGTGCGGTGCGTGCGACACCGCGCGCTGAGGGGTGAGTGGTAAAAGACATCGGGGTCCTTTGCGTATGTGAGTGCCGGAAGCGGCAAGCGGGTTGGTCATCCACTCACATAAATGCACCTTTGAGAAAATATCTGCATTCTTTTGTGTATTTGCTTGTGAGGAGCGAATAGAAAAAGAAAATGCACATCACTGCATTGATGTGTATTTTTCTCTAAACCCCCGTGCGGGAGCTCTTCGGAAGTGGTTTATGTGGTGAGATATCGATATCCTAGCACCTTTTCCTATGTGTGAAGCGGCTAAAACTCGATAGTGTGGCGTAAATAATGAGATTTTTCTTTCATATAAATGCAGATAAAGAAATGCCTAGTCGGAATATTCTCGCGACTTAAAGTAGTGATTTAAGTTTTACTCATCTATGCATAAAATGACCTGCATCACAAAGGTTATTTTATTCATAAAGTAACTGAAAAAGGGTGCTAGAGTATCTCACGGTGCGTACCCGTGCACGCACATTGTGGAGCTACCCTCAACAGCCCCACAAGCAACAACGCAGACACCACGCACCACAGCGCCATGCATCAACCACCCCGCACAACGACATCTGCCCACAGAGACATCTGCCCGGCAGATACGTGCGATGAAAACACCGCACAGCGCTAACACCTCACTCTTCCGTATTCACTCGTACCGAGTACACACACCTCACTCTGCGCCCTCAACGCGAGTCGGCAACGTTACGCCGCATCGTGCGCACTCGGTACCACTCACCTCAAGGATGTCCATGCTTCGCATTGCTCGCCCCTCACAGGCACGCAGCCCCCAGCGTTCCCTGCTGAGCTTCGTCACCGCAACCTGCCTGCTTTCGGCAAGTGTTATCCCCGCCGTGGCAGTACCCACCGCGCAGGCTAACCAGGCCAAGGCATCTGCGGCGGCACAGGCTTCTACCGCCGCCCAGATTTCCAATAATGCGCAGGTCACCCAGTCCGCGCCCGTGGCATACAACCGCTTCATCATCACCTACACCGATGAGGCGAAGAATGCCGCCTCCACCGACGCCACCGCAGACCAGATTGACTGGTCCGCAGCCGCCGGCACCCAGCAGGCGACCTGGACCGACGCACTCTACGCGGGCATCACCTCCGATGTGCAGAGCATTGACGAGCTGCTGAACATTAAGACCAGCTATGTCCGCTCCACCGCGCTGGATGCCAGCGTGGTCACCACCTCCGCGGAGCTCACCCCGGCTCAGGCGCAGCAGTATATGAACGCCCTGAGCGCGAACTCCAAGGTCGCCTCCGTGTCGCCCGATATGCGCCGCTATGCTACCGTGGATCACACCTCCGCGGAGCCCGTCAAGATTAACGACCCGAAGATGAACCGTATGTGGTCCCTCACCGGTGAAAAGGGCGTCTCCGCGCTGGAGGCATGGGGCACCACCCGCGGCAAGGGCGTGACCGTGGCGGTGCTGGACTCCGGCATTACCGCCCACCCGGACCTGGACGCTAACGTGCTGCCCGGCTACGACTTCATTGCCGAGTCGGCGTTCTCCAACGACGGTAACGGCCGCGACTCCGACCCGACCGATGCCGGCAACTGGACCGTAGATAACCAGTGCTTCACCGGTTCGAAGGCGACCGCCTCCGACTGGCACGGCACCCACGTGGCGGGCACCATTGCCGCTATCGCGAACAATAACGAGGGCATTGCCGGCGTGGCACCCGAGGCGAAGATCGTGCCCGTGCGCGTTCTGGGCGCCTGCGGCGGCTTCGACTCGGACATCACCGACGGCATTATTTGGGCTGCCGGCGGTAGCGTGCGCGGTGTTCCCGCAAACCAGAACCCTGCCCAGGTCATTAACATGTCCATCGGCAGCGAGGGTGCCTGCACCACCCCGTACCGCCAGGCGATTGCTCAGGCGAATAAGCGCGGCTCCATCGTGGTCGTCGCAGCCGGTAACAACAACTTTGACGCCTCGAAGTCCAGCCCCGGCAACTGCGAGGACGTCATCACCGTGGGCGCAACCGATAAGAACGGCAAGCGCTCCTACTTCTCCAACTACGGCTCCCGCGTGGACGTGAGCGCGCCCGGTGGCGACCGCAGCTACTGGGGTGGCGGTATTCTCTCCACCCTGAACGCTGGTAAGACCGCTCCGGGTAAGGCTGACTACGCCGAGTACCAGGGCACTTCCATGGCGGCACCGCATGTTGCCGGTATTGTGGCGCTCATGAAGGCGGTCGACCCGAAGCTCACTTACGCTCAGGCGAAGAAGGTTCTGCAGTCCACCTCTCAGGGTGTTGAGTGCGACCAGTCCGCGTGCGGTTCCGGCATTGTGAATGCGGCGCGTGCGGTTCAGCAGGTCCGCTCCGACCGTGAGGCTGCCGATGCCGCTGCGGCTGAGGCGGCACGCAAGAAGGCTGAGGAGGAGGCCGCACGTAAGAAGGCGGCTGAAGAGGCGGCACGCAAGAAGGCTGAGGAGGACGCTAAGCGTCAGCAGGCCCCTGCACCGAAGGTAACTCCTGCACCGAAGGTGACCCCGGCTCCGAAGGCCAGGACCCGCCCGTCCCGCCCGGTGACTCGCCCCTCCTACCCGTCGCGTCCGCGTCACGGCCACACCCCGCGTTACCGCTCCTGGTACGGTGGTGCATCTGCGAACACCTACCCGAGCAGTACTTACCCGAACAATGGCTACCTGAACAATGGTTACTTGGGCTTCGCGACCGGTAATCACCGCTAGTCATTTCCGCTAGTTGAGTTAGGGTTTAGACACGAAAAGCCCCCGATGAGTTCTCTCATCGGGGGCTTTTACTATGCGCTGTCGACTGGGCCTGGTGCGAAGCCGGTAGCGGATAGCTTATTGTTCATTGACCTCGCGGGGCTTCTGGGCGGGGTTGGTGACTAGCGGTTCGTCCTGGGTGATGGGCTCGGCGTCACCGTTCAGGTCGTAGACCTGGGCATCTTCGGGGATTTCCATGGCGGGTGCGCCGGGAATCCGGTCGTAGTCACCGGTGAGGCTCTCGCCGTTGGCTCCTGCCGTGAGAGCTTCTGCGGTTGCTTCGGCTGCCTCGTCGTCGGCGGCTCTATCGGCAATCTTAGTGTTAGATGCGCCTGCACTCAATCCCTTAGAGATCACCTTGATTGTCTTGCGCGGTCGCAGGTAGGTCACCCTACCGTTCGCGTCCAGGTTTCCAGCCTTTTTAGCCAGGTTGAAGCTGTTGATAATACCTCGGCTGCAGAAATACTTATCGCACTTGATGCGGTTTCCCCCCGCGAGGGTGAACGCCTCCTCAACCTGCTTGGTGGTGATGGAGGTGCCGTTGACCAGCTGCTGCGCCAGCAGAGCGGAGACGTGCGGTGCCGCCATGGAGGTGCCGCTCTCGTAGTCGTAGCTGAACTTAGTGTAATCCGGGCGGTCAAGGCTCTTCATGGACAGGGAGAGGATGTTTTCACCCGGCGCGGAGATGTTAACCCTCGTGCCGTAGTTGGAGAACGAAGCTCGCGTGCCAGCCTTGGTGGTTGCACCAACCGTGATGACGCCCATGCAGTTGGCGGGCGCGTACTTGGAGGCCTCCGTGTTGCCGTTACCTGCCGCGGCGACCACGATTGCACCCCTGGAGCGGGCGATGTTGATGGCGCGCTGGTAAGCGGCGGGGCACTGGGTTACGGTGCCGATGGACATGTTGATAATCTTGGCGGGGTAGGTGTTGTCCGGCACGCCGTCAACGTGTCCGCCGGCAGCCCAAATGATGGCGTCGGCAATGTCGGAGGTGCGGCCACCGCATCGGCCCAGCACGCGCACGGGCTGCACACGGGCGAGGTCGGCGGTACCAACCATGCCCATGCCGTTATTGCCGCGGGCGCCGATAATGCCGGCAACGCTGGTGCCGTGCCAGGTGGAGGTGTGGGCGTTCGCCTGATCCTTGCAGAGGTTGTAGGGCGCGTAGTCGCCTTCATCCTTGGGGTTGGGGTCGCGGCCGTCGCCGTCGCGGGCGCTGAGGGGGTCGCTGACGAAGTCGTAGCCGTTCGCCATGCCGGTGACCAGGTCGGGGTGCGGCACGTAGCCGGTGTCGAGCACGGCAACCTTCACGTTTGCGCCGCGGCGCAGGCGTGCGTTACCGGTGTTCTGCACGCCAGTGGTGGGGTTGGTGAGGTTCCACTGCTTGCTGTACTGCGGGTCGTTGAACTGGAAGGTGATGTCGCCCTCTGCAGCGGGGTAGTTGATGTAGTCGGGCTCGACGGAGGCTACGTCCGGGTCGGAGGCGACCTTCGCCATGAACTCCTTCGCCTCGTTTTTGTTGAGGGTTTTGGAGGTCTGGATGACGGCGTCATCGGTGGAGGTGTTGTGCAGGAACTTGGTATCGACGTTCAGCGCTTCGCTGACGACCTCGACGGTGTCCATGATGTCGTCAACAATGCCGCGGACTGCGTCCCAGTCGCCGTCGCGCTGCATTTTACGCTGCTTGGCTTCGTTGGTGTAGGTGACGATGAATCGGTCGAACACCTGCTGGGGGAGCGTTCCGGGTGCCGCCGCGGTGGGGGTGTTGGGGCGTGCCGCGCCGTTGCGCGCGAGGGTGAGGGGGCTGACGGGACCTTCGATCTGGGGTGCCGCCTGAGCTGCTGCCAGGATGGCTTCGTCGCTGGGTGCCTGCGCGAGGACGGCGGGCAGGTCGCCTCCGAAGAGGATGGCGCCGGCGGCGAGCAGGCTCAGTGCCGCGCGTGCGGGGCGCTTGCGGTGGCGGTTATCGGTGCGGCAGTTATCGGGGTAGCGGCGAGGAGGTGTTTCGGTGCGCTGCGCGCCGATGTATGGAAGCCTCATCTGGTTCTCCTGATGTAGGTGGTATGCGGACTGTGTGATGTGTACTGGTGTTTCCGTCTGCAGGCGCACGGGGTGCGGATAGGGTTTTACGGGGCGACAAAAGGGGCCTGTTTTTGGGCGCGCTGAAGTAATAAATAGGGTGAGGGAATAGTGTTTTGTAGACCCTTTTTCGTACCGAAAGAACCCTTTTTGGACGGTGTGCAACGTACATTTCTAAGGTATCACTTCAAGGTGAACTTGAGGGATTTTTGAGGTGCTTTTCACGGGTTAATGTGCAGAAAATCAACCTCTGGAGGCTGAATAGTGCCCAATGGTTGAGGGTTTATGTAAGTAAAGCTTGAGGGTTGGAGTATACGAGGCAGGATATGCGGCACCTCTTGCTGACAGGGGAGAGAAATAAATGTTTTAACACTGTGGTGTAAGCACTAGAATGCATTAAAAATGCAGTTGATAGCAAAAAATAAAAATAGCCTGAAATACGCGTGAAAATAAATAAAAAGCTGGCATCAAACACACGGGACAGCACGCCCCGCCGGTAGACACACAAAGACCGGGGCGGCCACCGCATGGGTGACCGCCCCGGTCTATAGAATCATCAGCACCAGCAAGCTGGCGCTCGCTACCTACTGGAGAAAGCGTCCTTAGGAAGCGTAGGAGCCCAGCAGGCGAACCGCGCCGCCGTCCACGCCCTTAGCGCCCTGAATGTAGTCCGCGCTGTTTGCCTCGGGCTCGCCAGCGGCAACAACATCACCCATAATCCAGGAGGGGATACCGCGGTCGTTCAGGCGCTTGGTAGCAGCCTCAGCCACGGAGGGGTCAACGATAGCGATCATGCCCACGCCCAGGTTCAGGGTGCGCTCCAGGTCGGCAAGGGGCACGTTGCCCAGCGAACCGATCAGGGAGAAGATCGCGGGAATCTGCCAGGTGGAGCGGTCCACGCGACCCTCCAGGCCCTGGGGCAGAACGCGAGCCAGGTTAGCGGCCAGGCCGCCGCCGGTCACGTGGGAGAAGCCGCGTACACCGCTGCCGGTGGTGCCGTCTTCGCCGTTGACGGGGAACGCCGCCGCCAGGTCCAGGCAGTCCGCAGCGTACACGCGGGTGGGCTCGAGCAGTTCCTCACCGATGGTGCGACCCAGCTCGTCCACCTGGCGCTCCAGGCCCCAACCGGCAACGTTCAGGACCTTGCGGACCAGGGAGTAGCCGTTGGAGTGAATACCGGAGGACGCCATAGCAATCAGCACGTCGCCTTCGCGCACGCGGTCGGGGCCGAGCAGCTCGTCCGCCTCGACCAGGCCGGTTGCTGCGCCCGCAACGTCGTACTCGTCTTCAGCGAGCAGACCGGGGTGCTCAGCGGTCTCGCCGCCAACCAGGGCGGTGCCAGCCTGTGCACATGCGCCCGCGATACCGCGCACAATATCAGCGATGCGCTCAGGAACGACCTTGCCGGTGGCAATGTAGTCGGTCATGAACAGGGGCTTAGCGCCGCACACGACGATGTCGTCCACGACCATACCGACCAGGTCGTAGCCGATGGTGTCGTGAATATCCAGAGCCTGCGCGATAGCGACCTTGGTGCCCACACCGTCGGTGGAGGTAGCCAGGTAGGGCTTGCGGTACTTGACCAGCTCGGAGACGTCGTACAGGCCCGCGAAGCCGCCCACGCCACCAACGACGGAGGAGTTGTGGGTCGCCTTGATAGCGCCCTTCATCAGCTCAACGGCGCGATCGCCAGCCTCTACGTCAACACCTGCGCTCGCATAGGTTACGGTGGTGGTGTTCTCGCTCATTAGGATTCCTTCGGGGTAGCGGTAGCGGAGGAGTTTGCGGGGATGCGGTCCTGCTCGGTGAGCAATGCCTCGAGGTCGGCGTCGGGGCCGGGGTTGCACATGCCCATACCGGCGTCGTCTGCGGCAACCTGTACTGCGGAAGGGTCGAACTTCGTTTCGAGAGTTTCGGTGCCTTCGCGGGTCTCAATGGAGACGGCCTCAGCATGCTCAGGCTTGGAGGGGACGGGGCGCTCCACGGTTACCTCAGCTGCCTTGCCGGCGAGGGGTCCGCCCTTGCCCTTCTCCGCGGAGTCGAAGAGGGACTTGCCGCGTCGTTCCTCACTCGGCAACTCAATCGGGTATTTGCCGGTGAAGCATGCGGTGCACATGTTTTCGGCGGGCTGCTCGGTGGCTGCCATCATGCCGTCCTGAGAGATGAAGCCGAGCGAATCGGCACCCAGGGAGGAAGCGATTTCGTCCACGGACAGGCCGTTAGCGATCAGCTCCGCGCGGGAAGCGAAGTCAATACCGTAGAAGCAAGGCCACTTCACGGGCGGGGAGGAGATGCGCACGTGCACTTCCTTCGCGCCAGCTTCGCGGAGCATACGCACGAGGGCACGCTGAGTGTTACCGCGAACAATGGAATCGTCAATAACGACGAGGCGCTTACCGGCAACCACAGACTTGAGCGGGTTCAGCTTGAGTCGAATACCGAGCTGGCGGATAGTCTGCGAGGGCTGAATGAAGGTTCGGCCCACGTAGGCGTTCTTGACCAGGCCGTTACCGTAGGGAATGCCGGACTCTTCGGCGTAACCAATAGCAGCCGGAACACCGGATTCGGGAGTGGGCATGACCAGGTCAGCTTCAACAGCGTGTTCGCGGGCAAGCTGACGGCCCATTTCTACGCGGGATTCGTAGACGCTACGGCCGGAGATGGTGGTGTCCGGGCGAGCGAGGTAAACGTACTCGAAGACGCAACCGGCGGGCTTAGCTTTTGCGAAACGCTGGGAACGCAGACCGTTCTCATCAATGGTGATGAGCTCGCCGGGCTCCACTTCACGCACGAAGGACGCACCGACAATATCAAGTGCCGCGGTTTCGGATGCGACAACCCAGCCACGCTCCAGACGACCGAGCACGAGGGGGCGTACACCCTGCGGGTCGCGTGCAGCGTAGAGGGTGTGCTCATCCATGAAGGTGAGGCAGAAAGCACCGCGAAGGGTCGGCAATAGGTCGAGTGCTGCTTCTTCGAGGGAGTCGAAGTCGTGCTCCGCCAGCAGGGCGGTGACGAGTGCGGTGTCGGTGGTGTTGCCCTGGGCGAGTTCGCCGTGCTTGGGGGGCTTGCCGCCGTTCTTTTCAATCAGACGCTCGTAGAGGTCTGCCGAGTTGGTGAGGTTACCGTTGTGCGCCAGGCAGAGCGTACCGTGCGGGGTGGTACCGAGAGTCGGCTGTGCGTTAGCCCAGTGGGATGCGCCGGTGGTGGAGTATCGGGCGTGGCCGATAGCGTGGTCGCCGGGCATGGAACTGAGGGTGGCTTCGTCAAAGACCTGGGAGACCAGTCCCATATCTTTGTACACGTGGATGCGTTTGCCGTTACTGGTTGCGATACCTGCTGATTCCTGGCCGCGGTGCTGGAGCGCGTACAGGCCGTAGTAGGTTAGCTTTGCCACGTCCTCGCCGGGAGCCCAGACACCGAAGACGCCGCAGGCGTCCTTGGGGCCGTGGTCAATTGGATCGAGGTCGTGAGTGAGTTTTCCGTCGGGGCGAATCAATTCACTTCTTTTCGACGATGGGACTGCGGATGCGTCTGTGCAAGCGCAAGATTAGGGCGTGTTGCCGCACTCACACCTGCCTGTGTGTGCCGTAGCATACACCAGACCTTTAAAAGTGTACCGGGTTTCGGAGCCGATGCGGTGAAAGATGCGCTAAATACCTCAGGATGGACCACTAGAACAGGCACCAAACACGCCAAATCACGAAAACTGCGTGGACCTGTGAGCTCGTAGCGAACTCTAGAAGAGCGGCAACAAACCCGAAAGGTCACTACGCTCACCCGACGCATCCAGCGCACCGGCACTCACCGCCTGCGCCCACGAACAGGCACCCAGAACCAGCGCCGCCCACACGAGCGGACGCGCCTCCACCACGGACGGCGGGGTACCGCGCGTATGGCGAGGACCCGCCACGCACTGGGTCACGCCCAGCGGGGGTACGCGCACCTCCACACTATTGCCGGGGGCGAGGGTTGCCAGCTCCTCCAGGGTGAAGCGCACAAAGGTAGCGCGCACCGGGCGGGGGAGCGCGGCAAACGCCTGCTCCACCTCGGGGCTGTTCAGCAGGTACTCGCCTCGGGCATGCGAATCTGCAAGTTCACCGGCTGCCGCACGCTGTTCCTCAAAGAAGGCACGCACTTCGCGTACCGCCGCCATGCCCGCTTCTTCGCTAGTCTTACGTCGAATCGCCACAACTAGTTCCCTTCCTGGGTACCGAGAGTCAGATTCTCGCGAGTGAAGAGCTCCTCATGCACGCGCAGCTCGCCCACCTCAACCGGCTTGCCGTCCACGTAGCCGCCGGTCACCGGGTGAACCACCAGCGCGAGTAGGCGCTCGCATTCTTCAGTGCTCAGGTATCCGCCAGCGACCAGGGCGCGCAAGGCCACGGCGTACATGGCGCGGTGCGAACCGTCGCTCATCTTTACCACCACGGACGCACCCGAACGCAGACCGATGCAGAGCACGCCCTCCGCGCCGCCCTTGACGATCGCGTCCAGTTCTTCGCTGAGCACGGTGTCGGGGGAGCCGGGCGCCTGAATCAGCTCGGGGTAATCCACCATGGCGGTCGCGACCGTGGAGGCGCGCGCATCCGCCCCGAGGTTGCGGATTGCCGCACCCAGGGTCGAGTAGGCGCGTGCGGCACCGGCCAGGGAGACGGCGTGCACGGGTGCGCCGCAGCCGTCAACGCCGATTGCGGCTACGGGCTCGCCGGTGAACGCCTCAATTTCTTCGGTGATGACCTGTTGCAGCGGGTGGGAGGGGTCGAGGTAGTTGTGTAGAGTCCAGTTCTGCGAGCCCTCTTCGAGATCGCCGCGCTCAAGCTTAGCGGTACACGCCCACAGGAAAGCGGCGTGCTTGCCGGAGCAGGGGTGCGCTAGGGCAGTAGCGGCAAGGTTCGCCTGAATCATTGCCTGACGTGCCTGCTTATCGGAGGGGAGTGTGGGCTTGAGCGCCAGGTTCGCCGGGGTGAGCGGGTTGGTTTCGGTGCTGCCCTGGGTGAGTACGTCCTGTACGGCGCGCATCTGCTCGAAGGTGCCACAGTGCGAGCCGCAGGCGATGGCGACCTGGGAGCCGCACAGGGGCGCGCCCGCCTTCATAGATCCGATGGCTTGCAACGGTTTGGCGGCGGAGCGCAGGTAGAAGGGCTCGTGAATATCACCGAGGGCAAGCTGTACATCGCCGTCGGGGCCCAGCAGGATGAGGCGGCCGCGGTGGCGTGCCTCAATGAAGTTGTTGCGGGTGAGTTGCGCGAGTTCTACGTCGAAGGCGCTGCTGGGGTTGGTGGTGTGAGTGGTTGCCTGTGGGGTGGTGCTGTTGGTCATTCTTCTAGTTTAAGGGGTGTATTGTTCTGCCTTATGTACGCGGTTTTACGCGTATAGGGCGGCTCAGAATGGTATCCCCGCAAATATTTCCGTGCAGAACGTTGCTTGTAAGGGTGGGGCGGATTCATCCTTATTTTTGGATGTTTATGTGATATTTTTTGACCGACAGTGAGCTGTATATGTGATACCTCTCATATTAATTGGTGGTAGGGGTTACGTCTTTAGCATGGGGAGGAATAGAATATTCGTGGAGTATACCCGTGAGGTCTGCGCATACCTCTCAAAATGGGAGCGGCCCCTTCCTAGCGCCATGTATCCTAGCGCCACCTATCCTGGAGCCACCTAGAACAGATCCTCCCATCATCTACGTCTCCACTGTTTGCGAGAACGACAGCACCAGATAATACGCACACTAGATCATCAGAAGAAATAGGTAATTTTATGGCAGAGCAGAACAACTCTTCTTCCACCACCCCTAAGAACACCGCAGAAAAAAGCGGCATGAGCGCTGAATCTGAATTTCACGCCAAGTTTTTCCCCATTCTTGCGCGAGTCGCTTCGATTACTGCCGTGCTCATGTATGTCTTCTACTTCCCGCAGATTATCGGTAACCTGAGCGGTCACAAGGGCGACTGGATTCAGCCTCTGGTCGCGGCTATCAACTGCACCCTGTGGGTTCTGTACGGTCTGTGGCGCCCCAAGAAGGACGTCCCGATCATCATCGCGAACCTCCCGGGTATTGTCTTCGGTGGTGTGGCTGCTATTACCGCCCTCATCTAAGGTTTAGCTTGATTCGGTAGCTTCGGTTACCGCGCTGTGCGGCTCTTCTCTAGCGTGCATTCTTGCGAATGTGCCGCTACATGAGAAGGGCCGCATTTTTAGTGTGCTCAGCTCACATTTTTGAGAGGGTACCGGGTACCCTAAATACTATGAAGGTTTTGGTACTGGGCCCCGGCGGCCGCGAACATGCAATTATCCGAGCGCTTCTGCGCGACCCTGAGGTAACTGAGGTGCACAGCGCCCCCGGCAACGCCGGCATTGCCCAGGATGTTCCCGTCCACGCAATTGACGCAAATGATCCCGCTCAGGCAACCGCCCTGGCATGCGAACTGAACGCCGACCTGGTCGTTATTGGCCCGGAGGCGCCCCTGGTCGCCGGTGTTTCTGACGCGCTGCGTGAGGCGGGTTTTGATGTTTTCGGCCCCTCCGCAGCTGCTGCACAGCTGGAGGGTTCTAAGGCTTTCGCTAAGCAGGTCATGGAAGAGGCTTCCGTGCCGACTGCCCGCGCTTACGTGGCAACGAACGCCGCTGAGGCGCAGGCGGCACTGGACGAGTTCGGTGCACCCTATGTGGTGAAGGACGACGGCCTGGCAGCAGGTAAGGGCGTTGTGGTGACCGAGGACCGCACCGCAGCACTGGAGCACGCTCAGGCTTGCTTCAACGCTGGCGGTACCGTGGTCATCGAAGAGTTCCTGGACGGCCCCGAGGTGTCCCTCTTCGTCATCTCTGACGGTAAGAACGTTCTGCCGCTGTCCCCGGCTCAGGACTTCAAGCGCATTTTTGACAACGATGAGGGCCCGAATACCGGCGGTATGGGCGCCTACACCCCGCTTCCCTGGCTGCCCGAGGGCTTCGTGCAGGAGGTCGTGGAGAAGGTTGCCCGCCCGACCGTGGCTCGTATGGCTGAGCGCGGCACCCCGTTCGTGGGTGTGCTCTTCTGCGGCCTGGCTGTGACCAGCCGCGGCGTGCGCGTTATCGAGTTCAACGCCCGCTTTGGCGACCCGGAAACCCAGGCGGTTCTGGCGCGTCTGCGCACCCCGCTGGGTCAGCTGCTGCGTGCGGCTGCTCGCGGTGAAATTTCTGAGGGTACCGAGCTGGATTGGGATCCCCGCACCGCAGTGGACGTGGTCATGGCTGCTGAGAACTACCCGGACACTCCCCGCAAGGGTGACGTCATCTCAGGTCTGGACGAGGCGAACGCTCTGGAGGGCGTGCACGTGATTCACGCGGGTACCGTGGTTTCCGGCGAAGAGATTCACACCGCTGGCGGTCGTGTGCTGGCTGTTGTGGCGCTCGGTGAGAACCTGGGCGCTGCCCGCGCCGCCGCCTACGAGGGTGTTCGCGCTATCTCTTGGGCTGGCGCGCAGTACCGCACCGATATCGCGCTGAAGGCTGTGGAGAATCGCATCCAGATTCCCGCCCCGCGCGGCTAAAACCTAAGGTGACCGGCTTCCCCGCTTGAGGGTGGGGGAGCCGGTCGCTTCTTTGCCACTCGCTTCTTAGCTTTGTGCCGCCTCAGCTTTTCCCGGGTTCATTTCCTCAGCTCGGGGTACTGTCGGCGGCGACCGGGGCAGGTTGGGCTCACAAGATTGTGCCGTATCGGTGACTGATGGCACTATCGGGAGCCGTGCCTGTCGCGGTATTGTAATTACACAGACTTTTTGCATCCACATCACACCACCTCATCAGGAGAAATTCTCATGACTTCTCGTTCTAACCCCGTGGAAATCCCGGGCTGGACTCACATTTATTCCGGTAAGGTCCGCGACCTGTATGTTCCGAATGAGGAACGTTTTGATGCTACCGGCTTGACCGTCAATGATGACGCTGAGCTGCGTGCCGGTTCGGTCATGGTTGTTGCCTCGGACCGTATTAGCGCTTTTGACCGTATTCTGCCCACCGAGATCCCGGATAAGGGCAAGATTCTGACTCAGATGTCCCTGTGGTGGTTTGAGCAGCTCAAGCAGGTTCCGAACCACGTGCTGTCCACTGATGTTCCGGATGTTGTGGCTGGTCGCGCGATGATTTGCCGTTCGCTGAACATGTTCCCGGTGGAGTGCATTGTGCGCGGTTACCTGACTGGTTCGGGCTTGGCGGCGTATAACGAGACCGGTGAGATTGCTGGTGTAAAGTTGCCTGCGGGTCTGGTGGATGGTTCCCGCCTGAACACCCCGATTTTCACTCCGACCGGTAAGGCTGAGGTGGGTGAGCATGATGAGCTGGTGACCCGTGAGGAGCTGTACGCTGAGGTGGGTCAGCCGGTGGGTGAGCGCCTGGAGGAGCTGAGCCTGAGCCTGTACACCACTGCCGAGAAGATTGCTCGCGAGCAGGGCATTATTCTGGCGGATACCAAGATGGAGTTCGGTACCGATTCGTACCGCGGCGAAATCACCCTGGGTGATGAGGTGCTGACCCCGGACTCTTCGCGTTTCTGGGATGCGACCCAGTACGAGCCGGGTCGTGCACAGCCGAGCTTCGATAAGCAGTATGTGCGTGACTGGCTGCGTTCCCCGGAAGCGGGTTGGGACGGTTCGGATAACGTGCCGCACCTGCCTGAGGAGGTTGTGGAGAAGACTCGTGCCCGTTACGTTGAGGCGTATGAGCGTCTGACCGGCACGAAGTTCTAAACTCAATATTTCGGACCGAATAAGTCTTTGAGATAGCTAAAGGGCGGTGCCCCGGAAGGTCATTCTTCCGGGGCACCGCCCTTTAGCTATGTGGGGTTATGAGGTTGAGTGGCACATCCTAGCCGGCGTGAATGTTCTCGTGGCACAAATCCTCGTGCAGAATATCCCGCGCCGGATGCTGCCGCGCCCGCTCTTCCGCAGCACGGTCAGACAGCGAATAAAACCACGTAATGTGCTCGCACACCCGCTCATAGGCCGCCTGCTCATCGTGAGAGGTAATCGCCTCAATAATGCCGTAATGCTGCTGCTGCAACGTGCGCTTGACCGCCTCCCAATCCTTCAAGAAAGGAACTGCCTCCTGCACATAGCTCATCGTCGCCATGTGCAGAGAGTCAATAACCGTATCAAGCACAATATTGCCGCCGAGCTTCGACAGCTCATAGTGAAAACGCGTATCGCAGAAGTGGAAGCGCTCATCGCTGATCTGCTCATCCATCTCTGCCAGATGCACGCGCGCCCGCTCCAGCGCCGCCGCACGCTCCGGAGTGTCCGGCGCGGCAGCTGCCGCACGCGCCGCAGGGCCCTCCAGCAGCAAGCGGGTTGAGACAACGTCCTTCACCGGCAGGCTACGGGTCGCAATGTGCATGCGCAGCGCCCAGCTGAGCGCATCCGACGGCTCAGAAATGATAATCGCGCCCGACTTCGGTCCCGAACCCGTGCTGGAACGAATCAGACCCAGCGCGTTCAGAACCCTCAAACCCTCACGGACCGAGGGGCGGGAGATACCGTGCCGTGCCGCCAGCTCACGCTCGGAGGGGAGCTTATCGCCCACACGCAACTCACCCAGGCGCAGGCGCCGCTCAAAGGTCTCCAGAATGATGCTGTAGCTGCGGTCCGCCAGAATCGGCTGGCGCTCAACCACAGGGGGCGCCTCTGCAGGCTGGGTGTCGTCAAAAGAACGAGGCATACTCTCTCCTGATAACGAGGCGGATAACGAAAAGAAGTCTCGACTCAGCATGTTCTCCCAAACTATTGGGGCAACCTATCGAGTCATAAGGGGCATAAAAAGCGGGGCGGCGATACCGGAAAGGTACGCCGCCCCGCTGTGGCCTCCGGTCAAACCGGGGCGAATGTCCTACTGTTCGTGAAGCGGATGCTTCAGGAACTCTCTAAAACCTGAGCTTCAGATTAGGGAATCATGAAGGACAGCACGTTGGTCTGCAGGAAGACCAGGACGCAGACGAACAGGAGCATAGCGAAGGACCAGGGGAGGACAGCCTTGAGGATGTCGGATTCCTTGCCTTCCATGTCCACGGAGGTAGCAGCAATAGCCAGCGACTGCGGGGAGATCATCTTACCGACCACACCACCGGTGGTGTTAGCAGCCAGCATGAGCTCGGGGGTTGCGCCGTGGATACCTGCGTGCTGCAGGTTCTCAGCAGCAGACACCTGCAGCTTGGAGAACAGTGCGTTCGCGCTGGTGTCCGAACCGGTCACAGCGGTACCGATCCAGCCCAGAGCCGGTGCGAGGAACGCGTAGACGGTGCCCAGGCCTGCCAGGAAGGTACCCATAGCAATGGTCTGACCGGAGAAGTTCATGACGTATGCCAGTGCCAGAACCGAAGCAATGGTCAGGATGGACCAGCGCATGCGGTAGACAACGGAACCGAATTCGGTGAAGATCGCCGGGAACTTGAAGGCGTAGCGGCCCTTCTCGTTGAAGAAGAAGTAGACCACAGCAACAACCAGACCGGAAATGATCAGCAGGGTGCCGGGGTTGGACATCCACGCGAAGTTGTAGACAGCGTCCTTGACGGGCTTGCCGTCAGCGGTGACGAGGCGGGAGCTCAGAGCCTGGATATCAATCTTGATGACGAAGCTCTTCAGCCATGCCTTCAGGCCAGCGTGCAGGTTAGCAACACCGAAGATCGCGACAACGATGACGTAGGGCAGCAGTGCCATCCAGACGCGAACGGCGGGCAGAGCTTCCTTCTCTTCAGCCTGTGCGGGCAGGCCGTAGCGTTCACGAACGCCCTCGACGCCGCGCGGCTTCCAGAACTGCAGGAAGATAACAGCAACACCCATGGAGACGATGCAAGCAACAACGTCGGTCAGGTTGAACGCGGGGGTAGCAGCGGTGACCCACTGGGTAATTGCGAAGGAAACACCGATGATCAGTGCGGGCAGCCAAGCGTCCTTCAGGCCCTTCATACCGTCGAGGATGACGAGCAGGATGAGCGGAACGAGCATTGCCAGGAACGGAGCCTGGTGACCAACGATGGTTGCGATAACGTGTGCGTCCTTGCCGCCGACGTCAGCTGCGGTGGTAATCGGGACAGCAACTGCGCCGAATGCCACGGGTGCGGTGTTAGCGAGCAGAACGGTAATAGCAGCCTTGAGGGGCTTAACGCCCAGGGCGAGAATCATGGTTGCGGTAATTGCAACGGGAGCGCCGAAGCCAGCCAGTGCCTCGAGCAGACCGCCGAAGCAGAATGCGATGAGGATAGCCTGGATGCGCAGGTCGCCGCCGCCGAGGCGGTCGAAGACGCGGCGCAGGTCTTCAAAGCGGCCGGAGAGAACGGTGAGCTGGTAGAACCAGATTGCACCGAGGATAACCCAGCAGATGACCAGGCCGTAGATGCCACCGCGGACGGCGCTCAGACCGGCGAGGTCAGCGGGCATGTGGAAGCCCAGGACTGCTACGAGGATGGATGCTGCCAGTGCCACGAGTGCGGACCAGTGAGCGCGTGCCTTAACGCCCAGTAGCATCACAAAGAAGGTGAGGAGGGGAATGGTTGCCACGAGTGCGCTGAGGCCGAGGCTACCTCCCACTGCATTGGTTACAGCGGTATAAGTTTCCACTGGAACTCCTTTGGTTCAGGGTGTGTCTTGTGTGTGGTCAGACCATAGATAATCCCGCTGGGGAACGGGTCATTGTTTCCCATGCGGGGATGTGGTCAGACCATTGATCGCATGTTTAGAAGAGTACCGGATAATGTGGTGTTTCACCAAAAGTGACCTGACTCATTTTTGTGGAAGGCGACCGGAACCTGGGCTCGCTTCCAGTGAAACTGCCGAAATATTGCGGTTCTGATAGTTAATTCCAGGTTCTGAAACTCGAATATTTTCAGATACATCACGAGTTGGGTGTATGGGTCATTGGTTTACCCAGGGGAGAGTCTTCATTTGGACGCATATACCCGAAAAGAATGTTGTTTTAAAAAGGAAAAGCCCCATAAAACAACCATAAAATCTTCAGAACGGCGGATTTCTAGGGGGTTTATGGTCCACTTCTGTGTGTTTGATAAATGTTCAATCTGCGAAAAGAATATAGGGGTCTTACGGGGGGTGTATGGGAGATGAGGTCACATGTACCGGAAGGTAGGGAAATATACCTTAAGGTCAGGTCGACCTAACCGGTTATTTAACAAGGAAAGTATGTGCTATTCCAACTAGAGAAAAGCCGCCCAACGGTGTTAAATGGCTAGAAAGATAAAAGACATCACCACGGTTTCTGATCCCACCGCATCCCACCTCCACTTGGGGCGCGCACATTAGCCGGAACCATCCGGCCCAGCTTCCCCGACTCAATACATCTGAGTCGCTTCTTTGGAAGACCGAACTTGTTCGGACTGTGCCCCGCCTGCCCCAGACGCAGGCGGTGAGACCGAGAAACTCTGAACACAGAGGAAAGGACGGACAAGTCATGCGCATTGCACTCTTCTCCACGTGCATCGTTGACGGCATGTACCCCCGCGTAGCACGCGCCACCGTCGAAATTCTTGAGCGCCTGGGCCACGAGGTTGTCTTCCCCCCGAACCAGACCTGCTGCTCTCAGATGCACGTCAACTCCGGCTACTTCGATGACGGTTACGAAGTCATCAAGAACCACGTTGAAGCTTTCGACTCCTGGGACTGGGACGTAGCTGTTGCACCCTCCGGCTCCTGCGTTGCTTCCCTGCGTCACCAGCAGGCAATGGTCGCACGTAGCCGCGGCGACGAAGCGCTGGCTCTGAAGGCAGAGCAGATTGCTTCCCGCACCTTCGAGCTTTCCCAGCTGCTAATCGACATCCTGGGCATCACCAACGCTGCCGAGCAGCTCGGCTCCTACTTCCCCGAGCACGTCACCTACCACAGCTCCTGCCACGGTATGCGTATGCTCGGCCTGGGCACCCGCCAGCAGGACCTGGTCCGCACCGTCGAAGGCATCAAGTACACCCAGCTCGAGGGCATGGACCAGTGCTGCGGCTTCGGTGGTACCTTCTCCTTCAAGAACGCTGACGTCTCCGGCGCAATGGTCAACGACAAGGCAGACAACGTTGAAGCAACCGGTGCTTCCGTCTGCACCGGCGGCGACTGCTCCTGCCTGATGAACATCGGCGGTGCGCTGATGCGTCGCGGCTCGGACGTTCAGACCATCCACTTCGCTGAGATCCTCGCATCCACCAAGGAAAACCCGCTCAAGATTAACTCCGAGCGTGTTGAGCTCTCGATCGGCTAAGGAAAGATAAGACCTCATGACCGCTATTCAGCTTGGTATGCCCAAGGTCGTTCACTACGGCGAGGGCAACATTTTCGAAGAAACCCCCTTCCCCAAGTACGCGAAGGAAGAGCTCAAGAACGAGCAGCTACGCGCCAACCTGCGCTTCGTGACCCACGCGATCCGTAACAAGCGCGCACGCGTCACCGCAGAGGTGCCCGACTGGCAGGACCTGCGTAACACCGGTGAGTCCGTCAAGAACTACGTTCTGGCGAACCTGCCCGAGCTGCTCGAACAGTTCGAGCGTAACTTCACCGCCGCAGGCGGCCACGTGCACTGGGCACGCAACGCCACCGAGGCGAACCAGATTGCTCTGGACCTGATTCGCGAGCAGGGCGTGGACGAAATCATCAAGATTAAGTCCATGGCAACCGCAGAGACCGGCCTGAACGAATTCCTCGAGGAAAACGGCATCAACGCTATTGAGACCGACCTCGCGGAAGAAATCGTCCAGCTCGGCCACGACCGCCCCTCCCACATTCTGGTGCCCGCAATTCACCGCAACCGCCGCGAAATCCGCGACATCTTCCTGCGCGAAATTGAGGGTATTAACCCGGACATCACCGATGAGCCGGCAGAACTGGCAGAGGCATCGCGTAACCGTCTGCGTAACAAGTTCCTGAACACCACCGTGGCAGTCTCCGGCACCAACTTCGGTATTGCTGAGACCGGTACCCTGACCATCGTGGAGTCCGAAGGTAACGGCCGTATGTGCCTGACCCTGCCCGACACCCTCATTACCTTCATGGGTATTGAGAAGATTCTGCCCACCTTCCAGGACTACGAGGCATTCCTGCAGCTGCTGCCCCGTTCCTCCACCGGTGAGCGCATGAACCCCTACACCTCCATGTGGACCGGTGTGACCCCCGGTGACGGCCCGCAGAACATGCACGTCATCCTCATCGACAACGGCCGTACCGCCGTTCTGTCCGACGAGCTGGGTCGCCAGGCACTGCGTTGCATCCGCTGCTCCGCTTGCATGAACGTGTGCCCCGTGTACGAGCGCGCAGGCGGTCACGCCTACGGCTCCACCTACCCGGGCCCCATCGGCGCGATTCTGTCCCCGCAGCTCTCCGGTATCGAGGCTGCAGAGAACAACTCCCTGCCGTACGCATCCTCTCTCTGTGGCGCTTGCTACGAAGTTTGCCCCGTGAAGATTAACTTCCCTGAGGTCCTCGTGCATCTGCGCGCTAAGGATGTTGAGTCCCAGCACGCTGTCCGCGAGTTCGAGGGCAACAAGAAGGCTCCCTTCTCGCAGATGGACGGCATGATGCTTGGTGCGAAGAAGCTCTTCACCTCCGGCAAGATGATGTCGATTGCAGAGCGTGGTCTGCCCATGTCCCGCCTTATCAGCGGCCGCAAGCACAAGATCACCGCTGTTCCCGGTATCGTCAGCGGCTGGACCGCTTACCGCGACATCCCCGAGCCCCCCAAGGAATCTTTCCGCAACTGGTGGAAGAAGGAGAAGGGTCAGGCTCCGGCACGCGATAACGCTGAGCGCGTTGACATTCAGGCCCTCATCGAGGCAAACAAGGGTAAGGTCGCTGAGGCGGCAGCAAACGCCAAGGCAGCTATGGACGCCCAGGCAGCCCGTGAAGCTAAGGAGAACAACTAATGTCCTCTGCTAAGGAAGATATCCTCGCACGTATCCGCTCGTCCCTGGCTGACGCACCCGTCGCCCCCGAGCCCGTACGTAACTACCGCCGCGTCAGCGAGCTGAACGAAGAGCAGACCATTGAGATGCTCGTCGACCGCCTCATTGACTACAAGGCAAACGTGTTCCACGCGAACAAGGAGAACATCTCCAAGGTCATCGCAGAGCGACTGGGTGAAAAGTCCACCTACGTGGTTCCCGAGGGCCTGAACATGGAGTGGCTACCGGCTGACACCGCTGACCGCAAGCGCGTCACCGACTCCGGTAGCACCCTCAAACCCGGCTGCCTGAGCCTGAAGGAACTGGACGCAGTTGACGCTGTGGTGACCGGTTCGACCGTCTCCTGCGCAGAGACCGGCACGATCTTCTTGAACACCAACCCCGATGAGGGTCGCCGCGCCATCACCCTGGTGCCCGACCACCACATCTGCGTGGTTCCCCGTTCCACCGTGGTGGAGCTGGTTCCCGAGTCGATCGAGCGTATCACCTACACCCGCCCTGTGACCATGATTTCCGGTCCGTCGGCAACCAGTGATATCGAGCTGATCCGCGTGGAGGGCGTGCACGGCCCCCGTACCCTGGACGTCATCATCTACGACGCTTAAGGTGCAGCGCCAGAAGGCAAACCTCTAAAGAAACCGCCCGAGAGCTAAGGCTCCCGGGCGGTTTCTTTATGCCCTCGCGGCTTCTGCATCTTTCAGAGCTAGAGAGCGGCGGAGAAGATACGCGAACGGTGGCGGGCCCATGTTTCCCGCCACCGTTCTGTGCTTTATATGTTCAGCGCTTTATAGGGTGGTGTATCGACGGTTAGCGTCGTAGCGCCCCGTAAGGGTGCTTAGGCGCGTGCGTCGAAGTGCTGCAGACCGGAGTCCTCGCGGCTACCGCCCTGGCCGTCGCCAACATCATGGTAGTCCTTGATCCACTCGATCTTCTGAACCCACTTGACCATCTTGTAGCCGTGCATGGAGTCCGCACGCAGACGCAGCGGGCCACCGTACACATCCGGCAGGGGCTTGTCGTTCATGCCCCATGCCAGGATGGTCTCATCCTCCATTGCCATGGAGATGTCCAGGCACTCGTAGTAAGGTTCGGTCGGGCGGCCGTCGTAGGTGTGGCCCACGTGGCCGAAGGAGGTCACCATAACGTAGCGAGCCTCGTCGGTCTTCTCGACCAGTGCGAGAACGTCGCGCAGGCGCACGCCCTCCCACTTGGCGATGCCGGTCCAACCCTGCATGCAGGTGTGCATGGTGATGTTGACTTCCTTGCCCAGCTGCTTGAGCTCGTCAATGCTCAGGGACTTGGATTCCTTCACCAGGCCGCCCAGCTCGAGGCGGTAGTCAACGAACTCGTGCTCCTTCAGGCGGTTCCACTCGGTGCTCTCACGCTCTGTCGGCGGGCGAGTGTTAACCCAGTGGAAGGGCGAGATGTCGGCATCGGTGAAGGTCTTCTTCTGCACCTGACGGGAGGTGATACGGTCCAGCAGGACGTTACGAATCGGCTGGGTCAGACCCCAAATGAAGGTCTGGGTGAATCGCAGGTCGCGCAGGGACCAGTACGAAGCGAAAATCCACAGAGCCACAGCGAAGACAATGCCGCCAATGAGCATGGTGACTGCCTGAGCGAACTGTGCTGCGTCGACCTCGTTGTAGGGCTTGTTCAGCATCATGTGGGCGATGTTGTACTGGGGGTGAACCACGAACACCAGCGCCACGTGAATGACGGTGAAGACGCAGTAGAACGCCATGCCCAGGAAGTGGATGGAACGTGCGGTCTGGCGGTTACGGAAGAGGCGCACGTAGCCGGGGAAGCGGCCGCAGAATGCCGGGCTCATAATCGGGCCGGTTGCAATCATCAGCGGTGCCACAATGAACACCACGGTGAAGTACATAATCTGCTGCAGAGCGTCGTACGGCTGGAAATGCTCAATGGAGGGAATCTGGAAGCCAGCGTAAATCTGGATGGATTCCCACGCCTGCGGGATGATGTCCCAGCTGGTCGGGACGATGCGGCGCCACTGGCCGGTCAGGAATAGCAAGGAGACGTAGACGAGACCGTTAGCAATCCAGATAAAAGTAACTAGAGCGTGCCATGCACGGCCGAGACCAATCTGGCCGTTACCGGGTAGGGAGATAAGCGGCGACAGTCGACGCTGGTCGTCGCGGGCAGTGAACTCACCGGGGACAGTCGAAACCTTGTCCTTGGTGAACTTGAGCCACTCGGAACCCGGGGTGCATTGGTTGTTCCAGTACAGACGGGGGTGAGAGGCGAGAACTTCCCAACCTGAACGAATCAGGAAGCCCATCATAATGAAGTTGATGAAGTGCGTAATTCGGAGCCATGACGGGAAGTCTAGCTCTACGCCACCAGTGCTCGCGGTGAGGAGTAGTTGGTGCATGATTTTTCCTTCGGAAATGACTGTGTGTGCAGACAATCGTTAGGATTCAGTGCGAGGCCTTGAGATGTGAGGTTAGAAATAATTACCTTTCTGACCCATATAATCCTCCTCCGTGGTTGGGAGCCGCCGGGGTATCGTCGCGGATACTCCCGAAAGGGGCGCCTCCCGTGTGTGAATGGGGAGGTACACCAGCTCCCGCTGGGGCGGAAGCGGCTCTGTGCATGTATGTTGGTTTATGTGTGTTTTAGGGAAATACCCTGTGTGCTTTCAATTTTATAGGACAAAGTGTCAGTCGCGAAAGCTAAGACACGTCATCTTCTGTAATATTTGCATAAAAAATCCGAATTTAAGGATTTTTTGCCTCCTCCCCCTGATTTATAAGGAGATTCAGATGCAAAAACTCGCCACACCCTACGATGAGGGCGTGGCGAGTTTTGAGCCTATATGTGGGATGCCTTGTGAAATTGAATAGCGTAGCTACCTGTTATTATGTGGTTTTTATTAAGGTAATCCCACATAAGGTTGCTGTGACTGTATGCGGGGTACCTGTCCAAACTAGTTCATTCCATGAAAGATCGAACCACCACATAGCCGCAGCTACTTCTGCGCAGCATCCGTATTCTCTACAGAGCCCCTGCGCTTCTTTGCCGCATCCCGAGACGCAGTACAGGAAGCAACCTCAACCTCGACAGAATCAGATTCAGCCTGAGACTTCAAACGAACCACCGGAATCATACCCGTAGTCAGCTTCGTCTGAGCATTACGCTGAGCCTTCAGAGCATTCATCTGTTCCTTACGGCTCGGCGCCTGCTGAGACGGTCCAGCAGAACCAAACGCCTGACGAATACCCAACGCCCACAGCGGGAACAGTAGAACCGTCAGCGCGCCACCGGCAACCAGCAGCGACGCCGTGGACTCCTCCAGAAGACCCGAACTGGTCGCAACCTCCGTCACCGCCACAATAATCGGCAGACCCGCAGCCGAATACAACGCCAACTGCGCCTTCTGCGCGCGAGTGGTCAACCCCGAACGGGTATCGAAGAAATGCTCCGCCAAAAGCACCGGAACACCACGGCACAGCAGAATACCCACCACCACGGCAAGCAGACCCAAAGGCTTAGCCACCACGGCAGAGACATCAATACCCATACCGCTGACCACAAAGAACAGCGGAATCATGAACGTAAAACCAACCACCTCAAGGCGGCGAGTCATCATGTGCAGAGCCGCCGGAGGGGTCAGGGTACGCAGAATCAGGCCCGCCGCGAACGCGCCCAGCACCGCATCCAAATCGAAGAGTGCGGTGCACATGATCAGGGTCGCCAGCAGGAACATCGCAAGACGCAGAACCGTCTGACCGGTAGTGTTCGCCTCCGCAGCCATAATCTGACGCAGACCCGGCACATGCGCAAACAGGCGGTGCGGAATCAACGCCGTAATCACCGCAACCACCATAAACGCCAGCAGCACCACAAACGCCATACCCGGCGAACGCGACGACAACAACAGCGAAATAGCGAAAATCGGCAGCAGCTCACCCACAGCGCCGTGCACCAGCACCGCATTACCCACCGGCGTACCGGCGGCACCATGAGACTTCAACATCGGCAGCAGCGTACCCAGAGCCGTAGAACTCAGCGCCACACCCACCGCAACATACGTATTCAGCTCACGCGAGAACGACGTAATCACCGCCGCACCCGCCATACCCAAGGCAAAACACACAAACCACGTGGCAATAGCGCTATAACCCTGGCGGCTACGCAGCGAGGACACGTTAATCTCAAAGCCCGCAATCAAAAAGAGCATGCCCAGACCAAGCTCCTTCAGCAGCGGGATGCCGCCCTCACTGCTGGCAAGATTGAACATATTCGGGCCAATGAGCAGACCAAAAATGAGCAGGAAGACCACATCCGGAATCTTCTTACCCGTCACGCGGGAAAGAATCGGGGAAAGCAACGCAACCAACGTAATCCAGAAAATGGACACAAACTGGCCGCTATCGTGGCTCGACCCTTCCGAGAGGGTCGTACCCGAGGCAAGAAGAGCACCAGACGCCCCCAAATCCGTCAAGAAAAGCGGGGAAAAAGTCGAAAACATAAAACCTCAACGTGGTGTGTGCAGGTGGGGCGCGTTTGGGACAGTAAAAGGAGCGAAATCATGCTCCCGCGGGGTTGCTCCACCTTTAAGAACGTACCAATGGTACACACCTAACCTCGTGCAACAACACTTGAACAGCACTCACCAATAGGGCAAGAAGCTCCAGCCAGCAGCCGACAGAGAGGCAGTATGAGAGCAAAACCTCCGCGCCACCACCCGAGCAGACACAGCTTCCACCGTTACACTTAACACCTATGCCAGAGCATCCGACACACACCACCGGATGCGGCAGATACCCTGGCAGGGCACACACCACCGGCAGGGTGCACAGACTCTCAAACACGGCACTACAAGGAGCGAGGACATGGCAGCAGGGCGCACTCAACCCATCCCCACCGTCAGCAGCGGGGCACGCGCCGCCTCCCTCGGAGGAACCCGACGCGACCTCGGGCTCGACCTAGCCCGCGCCTTCGCCGTGCTCAGCCTGCTCATCCCCTTCGGATACTGGCTGCAGCTGATCCCGGTGTCCTGGACGTTCTGGATCCCGCAGACCCTCGTACCCGCTGAACCGCTCTTCGCCGCGATCCTGGGCGCAGCCGCCTGGCGCTACGCACGCACCGCGAACTTCCCACAACTCTTCGCCGGAACCATCGTGCGATTCCTTGCGCTGCTTCTGCTGGGCGTGGCACTCATGCAGGGCATCACCTACCTGCCGCAAGCTGGCGTGACCGTACCGGCGCAGGGCTTCGCATACTCTCTGCCCTTCGACATGCTCGTGCACCTGGCGCTACTGACCCTGCTCACCCTGCTCGTCGTGCACCTGCCCCTGTGGGCAATCGCAGTGCTAGCGGTGGTCACCAGCCCCTTCATCACCTGGACCTACACCCTCCTCATGGACGTAGCCGCTCGGGCCGACCAGTGGACCGCCGTGCAGCTGCCGTTCCTGGCAAGCCACGGCGTCAACCACGCTCAGAGTGCACAGCTCATCTGGGTCCTGTGCCTGGGCATCGTGCTCGTGCGCCTCTACGACAACCTGCAGGCAAAGCTCGCAATCCCCGTAGTACTCGCCGTGCTAGCGCTCGCCGTCTACCGCACCTTCAACCCCTACACCGAGCTCGGCTTCCTCAACAGCCCGCAGGTGCTGCTAACCCTAAACCTCGCGGCAACCCTCTACTTCTGGGCCGAATGCGCGCGCCTGCTCTCCGCACAGGCGGGAATGCTCACCCCCATCGCCCGCCTGGGCCAGATGTCGCTGAGCGCCTCCATTGTGCTGAGCGGAATCATCATCTACGCCGGACCCACCATCAAGGCATTCACCGTCGGCGAGCACTACGTCGCCACCGGAGGCTGGGGCACCGCCGTGTACTGGAGCGCCTTCCTGCTACTCGGCGCTGTTATCGCCCTGGGCTTCTGCACCCTCTGGTCACGCATGGCACGCTCCATTGCCGGACGCGGCCCTCTGGAGGCGATTCTCGCCCTCATCTCCGGGCGCGGCTAAACGGAACTGAGCTCGATACGAAAGCGACCCCCTCGCCCGAGTTCCTGCGCGGGTAGGGGGTCGCCTCTATGTGCTCAACATCTGCAACAGAAATACTGCGGGTACGACAAAGCCCCGGTCCAGAGGACCGGGGCTATCTGTCGGGATGACAGGATTTGAACCTGCGACCTCGTCGTCCCGAACGACGCGCGCTACCAAGCTGCGCCACATCCCGATGTTGACCTATCAGTGAATACCGTAGGCAACTCACCTAGGATAACCCAAAAAAATTCAGAACGCAACACAGCGGCACACCACCGCTCGGAGGAGGGGCAGATAAAGCTTCTAGGCTTCAGTCTCCTGAACCTGATTCAGCTCATCCCAGGAGGCGTACATCGCCGCAAAACGACCGCCGGAGGCAATCAGTTGCTGCGGGGAGCCATCCTCCATTACGGAGCCCTCATGAATCACCAGCACACGATCAGCACCCAGAACCGTCGAGAGGCGATGCGCAATCACCAGCGCCGTACGCCCCGCCAAAATAGTTCGCAGCGCCGCCTGCACCGCACGCTCACTCGGAATGTCCAGCGAAGCCGTCGCCTCATCCAGAATTAGCACCCGCGGATTCGCCAAGAACACACGAGCAAAGGACACCAGCTGACGCTGACCCGCCGACAGGGTAATACCGCCACGGCCCAGCTGTGACTCGTAGCCGTCACGCAGACGCTCAATGAACGCGTCAGCACCCACCGCCTTCGCGGCAGCCTTCACCTGCTCATCGGACGCCTGTGGGTTACCCATGCGGATATTCTCCAGAATCGACGCGGAGAACAGGAACACCTCCTGGGTCAGCATGAGCACCTCACGGCGCAGCTGAGCATCTGCCAGCTGGCGAACATCCACGCCGTCAATACGCACCTGACCGGCTGAAACATCGTAGAAACGAGCCACCAGCTTAGCGATCGTCGACTTACCGGCACCCGTAGCACCCACCAGCGCCACGGTCGTACCCGGCTCAATGCGCAGGCTCGTCTCCTTCAGCGCGTGACGATCCGAGGTGTACCCAAAGACCGCCGAATCCAGCTCCACCAGAGCGCCCTGAACCGTGCCGGACGCGCCCTCAGTAACGCCAGTAGCAGATTCAGCTACAGACTCTACAGCCCGCTCATGCGGATGCTCCGGCTCAGCAACCTCCGGCTCCTCAGCCAAGAACGACGACAGCTTCTCCAGCGCTGACATCGCCGACTGGAACATGTTGTAGAACTCAGAGAGCTGCATGACCGGCTCAAACACACGGTTCGCGTAAATCACCAGCGCCAGCAGGGTACCGATCTGCATGGTGCCGCCCAGCACCGCATAACCACCCAGCACCAGCGCACCGGCAATAAACACATTGCCCAAAAGCATCAGCACGGGCGAATAGATGCCGAAAATCTTAATGGAATCCATCACCGCAAGGCGGTAACGCTCCGACGCCTGAGCGTACTCAGAACGCATCTGCGCCTCCGCACCAAACGCCTTCACCGCGCGGATACCCGTAAAAGTCTCCACAAAACGGCTCGTCAAATGCGCAGACTCGGTACGCATCGTACGGAAAACCGGCACCGCCGTCTTCTGGAACCAGCGCGTCAAGAAGTAAATCGGCACGCCCATGACCAGCATGAACAGGCCAATACGCCAATCCAGAAGGAAAATAGCGACCGCAGAAATCACCATGGACAGCAAAGTAATCGCCAACTGGCTGATGCCGCTGTCCAAGAAGCTGCGGATCGTATCAATATCGCTAGTCAGACGCGAAATGACCTTGCCCGAGGTGTACCGCTCATGGAACGACACGCTCAGCGACTGCGCGTGACGGAACACCCGCTTACGCAGGTACACCACCACGCCCAGCGACACGCGCACCGTGTACGCCACGTTGACCCATGAGAAGATCGCGGTCACCGCGGTAGCCACCACAAAGAACACCAGCAGGGTCAACAGGGGAGAGGCATCACCCTGCCTGAGCGGCTCAATGGAACTATCCAGGACGCGGGCAATCAGAATCGGCGCAACCGCTGAGGAACCCGACACCAAAAGCACCGAAATAATCGACAGAGCCAACGCCCCACGGTGCGGGCGCAACATCTGGCGCAGCAGAGCCATCGAGCGTTCACGGGTCTCCGCGCGCTCTTGCGGGCTCATCTGATCCCGCGGCTCCGCCGGACGATGATGGGCCATTAGCCCTCCTCCATCGTCATCAGCTGACGGTACTGCTCCGAAGAGTCCATCAGCTCAGCGTGAGTGCCCTCGGCGACCACAGCACCATCAACCATCAGCAGCACACGGTCCGCCAGAGCCACCGTGGAGGGGCGGTGCGCCGTCAGCAGGGTCGTGGCGCCGCCCAGGCCCTCCAAGCCTTCACGCAGACCGGTAATAATACGCTCCTCGGTGTTCACATCCAGCGCCGAGAACGGGTCATCCAGCAGCAGCACGGAGGGGCGCTTCGCCAAAGCGCGCGCCAACGACAGACGCTGACGCTGGCCACCTGAAAGGCTCAGACCCTCCTCACCGATAATCGTGTCCAGCCCCTGCGGCAGCTCCGCCACGAAATCGCAGGCAGCCAGCTGCAACGCGGTGTTCAGGGTCGCCTCCAGCTCTTCCTGGCTCGGGTAGTCCTCATCCTCGGTGCCGCGCTCGTACTGCTCGGCAACGCCCATCAGCACATTCTCACGGACCGTGCCGGAGAAGAGCACCGCCTCCTCAAAGACGAACGCGGTCTGGGCGCGCACCTCCTCAATAGACATGTCGGCGGTATCACGGGTGCCGAAACGCAGGGAACCGGAGGTCGGCTCGTAGAAACGCGGAACCAGCGAGAGCGCGGTGGACTTGCCGCTACCGGTTGCGCCCACCAGCGCCAGAATCTCGCCAGGGAAGACCTTGAAGTTTACGTCCTTCAGCACGGAAACCTCGGGTGCCTTCGTCTCAGAAGCAACTTCAGAATTCGCCTCAGTGGTAGCCTCCGCCGGCGCCTTGATAGCGTCGTAGCTGAACTGAACGTGATCGAAAGTGACAGATACTGCGCCACCGCTGGGGTGCATAGTTTCCTTCCCGGAGCCGCCCTCGGCAGATACTCCAGCTACTGTTGACGAATCAGAAGCACCCTGCGGATGCTCGGGCCCAGACACAGCCGCGGAGCCACGAACCAGCGGCACCGCCTCAAAGCCGGGCTCGTCCATGACCTCGTTGTGGCGTTCCAACGCCACCTTATAGCTCAAATAGGCAGACATCAGCGCGGTCGAGCGCGTCACGTGGCTGAGCACGGTCGTCTGCACCGCAAAGTAGGCGGTCATCGCACCCAGGCTCAAGGTGCCTGCCGCAACCTGCGAAGCGCCCACAGCCAGCGCCACCGCCGTAGAGACACCCACGATCAGGCCCTGGTACAGGGCAACACGAGCCACCAGCATCGACCTGCCGTACTCGCGCACCTGCAGGGCGTCCACCGACTCGGAATATTCCTGAATCTGCTCGGGGGAGCGGCCCAGCGCCTTAATCACGCGGATGCCGCGCACCGACTCCTCAATACGGGTGGAGAGGTCGCCCGTCATCTGCTGAATCTCATGTGAAGCGCGGTAGTACTTGCGGGTGAAGTTCACCAGCGACAGCACCAGAATAGGCACGGTCACCACGAACACCAGCGCCAGAGACGGCGAAGAACGCAGCATGAAGAAGCCACCGACCAGGAACATCACCGCAACAGTCAGCATCTGAACGATACCGAAAGACAACCAACGGCGAATCGTCCCCAGATCGCTCATGGAGCGGGTCAGCAACTGACCGGAGGGCCAACGATCCAGCAGAGAAAGCGGGGCGCTGAGCAGGCGGTCAAAGAAATTCATGCGCATGGACAGCTCAATCGTGGAGGTCGGGTCCACAATCAGCCAGCGCCTCCAATACATGAAGGAGGCATGCGCAATACCCAGCAGAAGCACCAGGCCGCCGGCAATCCAGATGGCGCTCTCGGTGGTGCTCTGCGAGAGATGATCCACAATAATCTGCAGTACCTGCGGGATGGAAATCTCAAGGGCACCGGCACCGAACGCCACGAGCAGACCCACGCCCCAGCGCACACGAATCGGACGCGCATACGCGGCGAGGGTGTGCGGGGCACGCTGACCGTGCGCGTAGTCGATCGGGGCGGGGGTCGGTTCGCTCGCCGTCTCCAAGAAGGGGTTACGGCGGCGCTTAGTCGTGCGTGCTGTAGAAGCCTCAGACATTAGCGGCGGCCACCTTTCGAAGCGTCGGCCTCACCCTTATCGCGAGCCGTGAGGGTCACCAGGATTGCCTCCGGCGGGCAGAACAGACGGACCGGCGCAAAACGAGAGGTGCCCAAACCGGCAGAAACCTGAACCGGAATACCGGACTGCTCACTGACACCCTTCGCACGCGAAGGCGGCAAATCGCAATTGCTGACCAGGGCGTGACCGCCGGGTAGGCAGACCTGACCGCCGTGCGTATGACCGGCAAAAATAGCCTGCGCACCGTCCTGCACGAAGCGGTGCAGGGTACGCATATAGGGGGCGTGCGCCACGCCGATACGGACGCTCGGCTCCTCACCCTCATCGAAGGCACCGGGGGCGAACCCGGGGTGCTCATCGTAACGCAGGTGCGGGTCATCCACGCCGGAGAATTCCAGACGCAGACCCTTAAGGTTCAGCGTATCGTAGCGGTTGACCAGGCCCGTCCAGCCGCGCGACTCGAAGGCGTCGTGCATCCGCTCAATGGGCAGGGCTACGCGCGAGCCTTCCTCAATCATCTGCGGGGTGCGCGGCTGCCACAGGTAACGTGCCGGGTTCTTGAAAACCGGCGCGAAATAGCAATTCGAGCCGGGCACAAACACGCCGGGGAAGTCCATGAGCGGGTCGAGTGCCTCCAGCAGTGGGCCCATACCGTCCACGTGGGAGAGGTTATCACCCGTGTTCATCACCAAATCCGGCTCCAGGGCAGCCAGCGAGTGCATGAAGTCAATCTTCTTCTGCTGGCCCGGAATCATGTGCATATCCGAAATATGCAGAATCCTAAAGTCAGGGCTACCGGCGGGCAACACCGGCAGGGACTCGGTGCGGAGCTGAAAATTGTTCAGCTCAATAAAGTGCCCATACGCCGCCGTGGCGGCCCCCAAGGCTGCAGTGGCGGCTACCGCCCCCGCTACCTTCTTCAGGAGCGGGGAGGAGCCGCGTGCGCCGGGGACCGCCACGGGGACGCGGGCGTTGACTGCGTTTTCACACATTATCAATCGCCTTTCAGGCTTCAGCTGATGAGCTGTGATTCTAGCTGTACGACAGAATCTTATCGCTGGGGGTGGTGAAGTCCTTCGTGTTGTACTTCGGTGCGATCGTCTTCATGAACGACTGCCACTGTGCACCCGCATAGGTTGCACCATCGACGTACTCGAGGACTCGACCGTTAATACCCACACCGTTCAGGGAGCGGAAGCCGAGGTTGTTAGAACCAACCCAAGACGCGGTGGACAGGCCACGAGTGTAGCCAACCTGCCAGGTCTGGGAGGAGTTATCGTTCGTACCGGTCTTCGCAGCCGAACCGTTCGGAAGACCAATACCGCGCTGAGAAGCGGAACCGCCAGGCTGGATAACGCCCTTCAGAACCCAGCTGACACCGTTCGCGATGTCCGGATCCAGGACCTGCTCGCACTGGTTCTGGTATTCCTTCATGGTTTCACCGTTGGTCTTGGTGATCTTCTCAATCGGGCGCGGGGTGCAGTACTTACCCTCAGAAGCGAAGATAGCGTACATGGATGCGCTGGTCAGCGGGGAGATACCGTACTTGGTACCACCAATGTTGGTACCCAGGTCGGGGATGCTGTGCAGCGGTTCGCCGGTACCGTCCAGGGCGTGCATCTTGATGGACAGGTCGTGCACATCGCACAGGTCAATCTGGGAGAGCATGCCGTACAGGTACGAGTTCAACGACTGGCGAATACCGTACGCAGCGGTACCGTAGGTCAGACCGCCGTTGACTGCGTTCTTATAGGACCAGCCGTTCGGCTGACCGGTGTAGTAGTACTTACCGCCGTCGTAGCACTTGGCGTTCCAACCGAAGCTGGTGGGCCAGAACAGCTGGGTACCGTTCACGGTAGCGTTAGCGCCGCGGCCGCTGATGAGCCACTGAGCCAGAATAATCGGTTTGAACGTCGAACCGGGCTGGAAGCCGCGGGTACCACCGTAGGCGCTATCAACGTTGTAGTTGTACTCGGTCTTGGAGTGGTCGTTTGCGTCTGCGGGGCTACCGAGCTCGGTGTTCTGTGCCATCGCGATGACGCGACCGGTACCGGGCTCAACACTGGTCAGGGCGGAGTTCACGTCGTTCCAGTTGGTTGCTGCGGGCTGGGTGGAGTCAACTGCCTGCTTAGCCGCGGTCTGAGCCTCGGGGTTGAGGGTGGTCACGATCTTCAGGCCGCCACGCTTGATAGCGGTGTTACGCAGCTCAGCGGTTGCGCCGAGGGACTCATCCTGCAGCAGGTAGTTGACCACATAACGGCAGAAGAACGCCTTGTCGCCTGCCAGGGAGCAACCCTGGGACTTGGTGTGGACGTTGAGCTTAATGTCGCTGGCGATGGCGTCGCTGTATTCCTTGTCGGAAATCTTGCCGTCGCGGAGCATGGTGCCCAGAACGATGTCGCGGCGTTCACGGGCGAGTTCGGGGTTCACGGTCGGGTCGTACACGTTCGGTGCCTGCACCAGACCGGCAAGAAGGGCGGACTGTGCCACGTTCAGGTCCTTAGCGGAAATACCCCAGTAGTACTGTGCAGCAGCCTCAACACCGTAGTTCGAACCACCAAGGTTCACGATGTTCAGGTAGCCTTCAAGGATTTCGTCCTTGGACTTGTTCTGCTCCATAGAAATCGCAAGCTTCATCTCGCGAATCTTTGCGGCGTAGGTCTTGTTACCGTTCAGGGTTGCGGTAGCGTCCTCACCACGAGCCACAGCGGAGTCAACAATGAGGTTGTTAACGTACTGCTGGGTCAGGGTGGATGCACCCTGACGGCGGCCGCTGTTGGAGTTAATGATGTTGTTCAGGAACGCACGACCGATACCGATAGCGGAGACAGCACCGTGATTGTAGAAGTCACGGTCCTCCACCGAGACGATAGCGTTCTTCATGTGCTGAGAAATCTGATCCAGCTTGACCGGTTCACGGTTCTCTTCGAAGAAGGTCGCGATTTCGGTCTTGCCGTCAGCAGCGTAAATAGTAGAAGGACGGGAGGAGATGCCATCGGCAATGTCGTCAGGAAGGTCCTGGAACCATGACATCGACGCGTTCGTGACCATACCCAAGCTCACGGCAGGGGGTACGACAATAATTGCCGCAAGGAAACCGGCAATCACGCTGAACGCGAGGAACTGCAAAAAATCTCCCGGGCGGCGACGCGCACGGGTTTTCTTAGATGAAGCCATTCATTCAGTTTATCCCATGAAGCTGTGAGAGGAAGTCCGGGTCGGCACCCCACAGGGAGGTGGGCGCCTCAGCGCTGAGAATAAAGCCCCAAAAAGCCCCGGACATTGACCGAAACCATAGTGAATCCCTTTTACTTATTCGACCCTGAAAGCTAGGCTAGAGGGTATGAAGAAATGGGAATACGCAACTGTACCGCTGATGATCCACACGACCAAGGCAATCCTCGATAACTGGGGTGAAGATGGCTGGGAGCTCGTCACCGTGCTGCCCGGTGCCTCCGCACCTGCCGGTGCAACCCCCGCATCGAACATGGTCGCTCCGACTCAGGGCAACCCCATCGCCTACTTTAAGCGCGAGAAGGCTGACTAAGAGCAGCGTACCCGGCGGTCACCTCGCTATCCCGGCCCTCCTATAACTAGGGGAGCGCGGGAATAGATGAGGAAGACCGCCGGTTAGCCATTTAACAGCTGCCTGAATATCAGTAGCGTTTAGATTTACGGCATTTCCCCTATCACCGTTTGGGTGCCAGCACCCGCCATCCTTCTGGAGTAATCATGACTGAATCCCGTATTGAAGCACGTATCCGCGAACTCGGTTACGAACTGCCCGTAGCACCCGCCCCCGTTGCAGCCTACGTTCCGGCTGTTACGTCCGGCTCCTACGTGTACACCTCCGGTCAGCTGCCCTTCGTTGAGGGCGCCCTGCCCGAAACCGGTAAGGTGTCCGACTCCGGTGCTGAAGGCTTCGTGACCCCCGAGAATGCGAAGAAGTACGCGGGTATCAGCCTGCTCAACGCCCTGGCAGCGGTCAAGTCCGTCATTGGCGACCTGGACCGCGTGCAGCGCGTCGTGAAGGTTGTCGGCTTCGTGGCATCCGAGGTGAACTTCACCGCTCAGCCCGCCGTCATTAACGGCGCCTCCGAACTGCTCGGCGAAATCTTCGGTGAGGCAGGCCAGCACGCCCGCTCCGCAGTCGGCGTTCCCGTTCTTCCCCTGGACTCGCCCGTAGAGGTCGAGATCATTGTTGAATATGTCTAATCTGTACACCGGCGCGCTGCCGCTGTCTGCTATTCGTGCTGCCCAGGCTCAGCGGGCAGCGCAGGACGCTCCTGAGAAGACTGCACGCACCGAATCCGCACAGGATAATGGCACCGCCCAAAACATCAAGACTCTACCCCTGCCGGTGCAGGAACGCCGCTTCGGCACTCCCACCCCGGCTGAGGGCGTGGAGCGCCCCCGCATGTTTACCGGCCGCCAGTCAGGTCCGCGCACCGCAGCCATTCAGCGTCTCTACGCGATTCCTGAGTTCATGCGCACTGCCGCCGAAAGCTGGTGTGAAGGCGGTAACGAAGGTGCGACCGGTTGCACGATGCGTCAGGCTGCCTCCGTAATTTTTGTGCGCGACGGCGACAACGGCCTCGAAACGATTCTGACCTACCGCCCCGGCACCTCTCCGCTGGGCGTGGTGGCTTTCCCCGGCGGCACGGCTCTTCCCGGTGATGATGAGTCCGCCTCCTGGGTGGGTCCCGGCGCCGACTACTGGCAGGACCAATTCCACTTCTCCGATATTGCGCAGGCACGCCGTAGCGTCATGGCTACCGTGCGTGAATGCTTTGAAGAGACCGGCATTCTGCTTGCCGGCGAGGACGAACAGGACGTCGTGGAGCGCTCCAGCACCCCTGAGTTCATGGCGTGGCGTGAAGCAGTTGCCGAGCAGGACAAGAGCTTCTCTGACTTCTTGACCTCCAGCGGTTTGAGCGTGCGCGCTGACCTGCTACGCCCGGTCGCGCGTTGGCAGTCCCCGGACTTCTTCCTCAAGCGCTACGATATCGCCTACTTCACCGCGGCGTTGCCCGTGGGCCAGGACCCGAAGCTACTGCTCGGCAAGGGTGTGTGGGGTGACTGGCTGAACGTGCGTGAACTGCTCGAAGCCAAGGACACCAGCGAACTGGGTGACCGCATCGGCCAGCCTAACACGGTGGGCCGTACCCTCGACCAGCTCATCACCCCCGGCGTGATGAGCTTGCTCGAATCTTTGGCGAAGGCACAGACTTCCGTGGCATGGCTGTCCAAACGCCGCAATATTGAGGTGAAGAAGCCCGTGCTCGTGACCCACAATGGCGCGTGCATGCTCTCCTTCACCGAGGTGGTTCCGGCAACCACCGGTAGCGTGTACACCGGCGTAGCGGGTGTGCACTAACAGGCGTGCTCTAACGAGCTGCCGCAATGCTCGCCCGTACGATGAAGCGTTAAAGAAATCAGGAGCCGTTTCCCCATGCAGAGGGAAACGGCTCCTGATTTCTTTAAGCCGCGTGTCTTTCAGCGAGGGCGACCTAGAATACCCTAACTCAAAGAGGCTTTAGCGGGAACGCTGGCGCAGGCGGGGCAGGTCCAGAATGACAACTGCGCGTGCCTCCAGGCGGATCCAGCCGCGGGAAACGAACTCGGCAAGAGCCTTGTTCACGGTCTCGCGGGATGCGCCAACCAGCTGTGCTAGCTCTTCCTGAGTCAGTTCGTGAGCAACGAGCACGCCGTCGGTCGCGGGGCGGCCGAAGCGGTCAGCCAGGTCCAGCAGTGCCTTAGCGAGGCGGCCGGGAACGTCGGAGAAGACCAGGTCAGCCAGTGCCTCGTTAGCGTGGCGCAGGCGGCGAGCCAGAGTCTTAATAACCTGATCGGAGATAGTGGGATCGAGCTGCTGTGCACGCTTGAAGGACTCGTGCTTGATGGCAGCCAGGCGAGTCTCAGAGACAGCCACAGCGTTGGTCGAACGGGGCGAAGGATCGAAGAGAGCCATCTCGCCGAAGACGTCACCGGGACCCATGATTGCGACCATGTTCTCGCGGCCGTCAGCGGCGGTGCGACCCAGCTTGACCTTACCGGAGAGCACCGCGAAGAGCTGGTCGTCCTGGTCGCCCTCGTAGAAGAGGACAGCGTTGCGGGAGAGGTCAATCTCCTGAATGTCATCGGTCAGCAGAGCGAATGCTGCGTCGTCGAGGTTAGCAAAGAGAGGGGTACGACGGAGGATCTCGAGATCCATAAAGTTCTCCTAGATATGAGGTGATGAGCCGAAACTCGTAAATGTTCAGTGAGTGAGCCCGAACCGGTGCCATGTGTCTCAACATCTGAAATGTGAGAAGGCTCAAGCTAGTGTGACATATTCAACTGATATGAGCGTACCCTAAAAAAGCGCTTTATGCATTCCGATACAGCGAGCTTTACAACAAAAGTTATTTCTTTCGAGTAAATTCAAAGCTTCCCCACAGGTTCACCACCTAATATCAGGCATTCAGGTGTGTACTTTTATCGGTACCAAGCACGCAGACACCCTCATGACAAGGAGGCTCCCGCCTCCACACGCGGTACGATGCGACGAGACAGAAACCCGACCCCAAACCCCGGGTACACAAGCCCGCCGCACCCACCACCGGGTGTTAACGCGCCACCACACTCACCGGGCACAGCCCGCACCAACCACAATGGGCACACCGTGACCACTTCTACCCACCAAGGAGGCAATTAGTCGTGACGACTGGCATCAACCTGCTTGATATTGCTATCCCCATCATCCTGCTGCTCTACTTCCTCGCCGGAGTCCGCAGCGGATTCTTCACCACCCTCGGAACCTTCCTCGGCCTGGGCCTGGGCGTCTGCGCCGCAGCCTGGCTCGTGCCTCTCGCCGTGGCATCCGTGGGATCACAGTGGAGCCTCATTACCGCCGTCGGCGTGCTCATCATCTGCCTGACCATCGGACAGTGGCTCGGCCTCCTTGCCGGACGCACCATCCGCCGCGTCACCGATATCACCCCGCTCAAGGGCATTGAACGCTTCTTCGGCGGCGTGCTGAACCTCGCCGCCTGCGCCCTGGTCATGGTCGTGCTGACCATCTCCATGCGCACCGTACCCATCCCGCAGCTCAACACTGCGCTCAGCGACTCCAAGACCCTCTCCTGGATGGTCGCCTCCACCCCCGAGGTCGTCAAGGACCGCATCAACACGGTACGCAATGACGTGCTCGCCTTCGGAACCATTCCGGAAGTCAGCCAGCTCATCGCCCCCGAAACCAGCGCCCCCACCGAGACCGTAGAATCTGCGGCACTGGACCGGGCGGCAGCCTCCGTCGTTGAGATTCTGGGCGCCGCAGAGCAGTGCGGCTACACCTCCACCGGCTCCGGCTTCGTGGCGGACAACGGCCTGGTCGTCACCAACGCCCACGTGGTCGCCGGCGTTACCTCCCCGGTCGTACAGGACTCCCGCGGCCGCACCTGGCCCGGCACCGTCGTCTACATGGACAGCGAACAGGACATCGCCTTCATCAGCGTCCCCAAGCTGCCGCTCGAACCGCTGACCATCGGCTCCAACGCCACCGCAGGTAGCCTCGTAACCTTCATGGGCTACCCCAAGGGCGGCCCGTTCAAGGCACTACCCGCCACCGTGCAGGGCATCGGCAACACCCAGACCATCGATGCCGACACCGGCCGCGCCAACGCCATGCGCCAGGTCTACCAGCTGGCAGCCGACGTGCAGCACGGCAACTCCGGTGGCCCCGTCCTCGACGAAAACGGCAACGTGGTCGGCGTGATCTTCGGTAAGGCAACCACCGGCCAGGCCGGATACGCCATCACCGCAAGCACCCTCAAGCAGGCACTGGCAGAAGGCGGCGACAACACCGCCGCAGTCTCCACCGGCACCTGCCGCAAGTAACGAGTAAAAACATTCAGGCTCCCGAACCTCTAGCGAGGAACGGGAGCCTGAACTATTTAACGCTGAATTGTTGAGCGAGGGGGATAGGCGGGGCTATTCTGCCAAATGCTGCGCTGCTATTCCGCAAGGTGCTGCGCTAGGAAATCAACCGCCATGACATAGCCGTACGCACCCGCACCGGCAATCACCGCGGTAGCCTGCGGCGACACAAACGAATGATGACGGAACTCCTCGCGGCGATGCACATTCGACAGGTGCACCTCAACCACCGGAAGCTCAGCCGCCTCCAGTGCATCATGCAGCGCCACCGACGTGTGGGTGTACGCCGCCGGGTTGATAATAATCGCCGCGCCACGAGTACGAGCACGCTGAATCTCATCCACCAGCGCGCCCTCATGATTCGACTGCATAAACTCAACATCAAAACCATGATCCGCCGCGCGCTCACGCACCATACGCTCAATATCGTGCAGAGTGGTGTAGCCGTACACCTCGGGGCGGCGCTGCCCAAGCAGGTTCAAATTCGGTCCATTAAGCACAAAAATCGTATCTGACATAAAACCAGTGTGGCACAGCGAGCGCCCGCTGAGCGCTAGCCGACGCGAACTGCCCAGAAAATGATGCGGAGGAGGGGAGAGCGCAGGCGCGTGGCGGATGCGCATCCCCGCATACGGGGGGCGACGCGCGCCAAGTACGGTGAACCTCGCTACCGCCCACACACCTAAGCCCGGTACCCTCGCGCTATGACCGAGAACGCCACCCAGCCCGCAGCGGGCGCACAGAACACCGCGGCAGAGAACGCCGAATCGCTCCTACAGATCCGATTCGTTCCCGAATTCAAAGCCGCAGCCGCCGCACGCCGCCTCAACGCCCGCGCACCCGAAAGCCACCTCGCCACTGTGCGCCGCGCCCGAAAGATTAACCGCATCCTCGGCGAAACCTACCCCTACGCCGTCGCAGAACTCGACTTCGACAACCCCTTCGAGCTACTCATCGCCACCGTGCTCTCGGCACAAACCACCGACGTGCGCGTCAACTCCGTCACCGGTGCTCTCTTCGCACGCTACCCGGACGCTGCCGCGCTCGCCTCCGCACGCACCGAAGAGGTCGAACCCTATATTCAGTCCCTCGGCTTCTACCGCGCCAAGGCACGCTCCATCATCACCCTCTCCCAGCAGCTTGTAGAACGCCACAACGGGCAGGTTCCCTCAACCCTCGAAGAGCTCGTAGAACTCGCTGGAGTCGGCCGCAAAACCGCGAACGTCGTCCTCGGAAACGCCTTCGACGTGCCCGGACTGACCGTAGACACCCACTTCGGCCGCCTCGCCCGCCGCATGGGGTTCACCACCGCAGACGCCCCCGAAGCAGTCGAAAAAGACGTCGCCGAACTCATCGACCGCAAAGACTGGACGCTCTTCTCACACCGCATGGTCTACCACGGCCGCCGCATCTGCCACGCCAAAAAGCCCGCCTGCGGTGTATGCCCCGTTGCCGACCTCTGCCCGTCCTATGGAGCCGGGGAGACGAACGAACAAACAGCACGTAAACTCATGAAATACGAAATGGCACCCGGTCGAGAAGACCTGCACCTGCGATTCCTGCAGGGCGCAACCCGCCGCGAACTCATGGCAGAAGGCTACCCGCTCAGCGCCTAACGGCGACTGAACCAAACCGGAATGCAGCCGCACAGAAGAGAGGTACACAGATGAGCGCACCCGAGGTACAACCCGAACAGGCGGGGCAGGAGGCACAGCACCCCGCCCAGCAGGCACTGGCGGCTCTCGCAGAGGGCGGCGTGGAATTCGACGTCCAAGCCCTGCTAAGCAGCGCACCCGCCAGCCCGTTGAACAAAGAAGCCGCCGTGCTGATTCTCTTCGGCGTGCTCGACAACTCGCCATCCACCGGCGAATTTGAAGGCTGCCCCGAGAACGTCAGCGCCGACCTGGATGTACTGCTCCTCGTGCGTGCCGCAACCCTGCGCTCACACGCCGGTCAGCCCGCCTTCCCCGGCGGCAAAATCGACCCTGAAGACTACGCGCACGCCGAAACCACCGGCGAACCCGTCGCCCACATTGCCGCCCTGCGCGAGGCGGTCGAAGAAACTGGGCTAGACCCCGCCGGCGTGCAGATCCTCGGCCAGCTGCACACCCTGCCGCTACCCATCAGCAACTTCATGGTCACCCCCGTGCTTGCCTGGTGGAACAGCCCCGTGCCCGTCGAAGTCGTCGACCACAACGAGTCCGCGCTCATCGCCCGCGTGCCCGTGCGTGACCTGCTCAACCCCGCCAACCGGCACACCGCCTACGTCAAACACGGCCGCACTTTACACCGCACCCCCGCCTTCGAGGTGCGCATGCCCGGCGGCGAAGAATTCACCGTGTGGGGATTCACCGCGATTCTACTGGACCGGATCTTCGACTCGCTCGGCTGGACCGTGCCCTGGGATACAAAAAAGATGCGCCCGGCACCCGGCTACGAGGAATAAAAACCGACTGGAATAAGTGCCTGACCAGCGGATATAGGGTGCAGATAGTGCGCATATAGGGGCGGCAGATAGCTTGAATGAAGCTACCTGCCGCCCCTATTTTTGTCTTAATCCGCCCGCAAATTATTTACCGCTGATTATTTACCATCTGCATAGTTGCGCACCCGCGCCACCGACACCGGAAAATCAACCGGCACCCGACCGAACAGCAGGCGCGCCGCCTCCGCCGCGCCCTCACGCACAATACGCTCCACGCGATCGGCCTCAAGCTCAGGACCGCACAGCAGAAGCTCATCGTGCAAAAAATACACAATGCGGGTGCGCATCGGCATACCAAAAATCCGCTCCGACAACAGGCGAGAACGCACCGCGCCCATCCAACACAGAGCCCACTCAGCTGCGGTGCCCTGCACAATAAAATTGCGGGTCATACGCCCGTGCGCACGCGCAGTCGACACCGCACGCGACTCAGCCGCCGGCGAAGACCGATCAGCCACAATCTCACGGAAACGCTCATCCACCGGCGGGGACGTACGACCCAAAAAAGTCGTCACCTGCCCGCCCGACTCACCAATACGAGCCGCACGCTCCGTAAACTCCATCGCCTGCGGAAAAAGCGCCGCCACATGCGGCAACAGGGCACCAATCTCACCGCTGCGGCCGCCATACATAATCGCCAGCATGCCCACCTTCGCGTGGGAACGCTCCGTCAAACCCACACCCTTCAGGCGCGCCAACTCGGCAATACCCGCATACAGGTCAGCGCCACGACCCGCCGAAGCGAGCGCCTCATCACGACTCAACGCCGCCAGAATACGCGGCTCAATCTGCGATCCATCCGTCACCGTCAGCACCTGACCCTCCGGCGCCTGCACCGCCTGACGAATCTCCGCAGGCAGCTGCAACGCACCACCGCCAGAAGCGCCCCAGCGCCCGGTCGCGGCGCCACCCACCTCAAGATGCGGGCGGAACGCACCCTCAGAAACCCAGGTATCAGCCCACGTCCAGCCGTTAGCAGTCCAAATGCGGTACAGCTTCTTATAGCGCAGAATCGGGTCAATCAGCGCCCAACGCTTTTCCCGCTGAGCCGGAATCGCATCCGCCCAACTCTTCAACTCCCACGAACGCGTAGATTTCACCGAAACCCCCGCAGACTGCAGAGCACGCAAAAGATCCTGCGGCGAATCCGGATTCAACGACGGCATAAACAGCATGCGCTGAATCTGCTCCGCCAACTCCTGCATCTTCTGCGGACGCTCCCCAGGCACCGGGCGCGGACCCAACAACTCGCACAGATGCTCATGATGCGCCTGCACATTAAACGGGATGCCGTAATAGCCAATCTCAGCCGCAACCAACGCACCGGCAGACTCAGCCGCCGCCAAAAGACGCAGCCGTTCCGGGTGCCTCGACGCACCGATAGCGCGCGCCTGCGCCAACCATTCACGCATCAGCACACGCACCACCGGATGCTCCGGAAGCAGGGTCACCGGGCCCGCCGCCAGCTGCGGGGCAAAAGGCTCATGAGGCGCCGCTTCAAGGAAATCGGGGGAGGAATCTGCGGGGGACTGGGTGGCGTTGGTAGCGGGCGCACTCAAAAAATCGGCGCCGAACAGCTCCTCCTGACCCTGAATCTGCCGCGCCACCGGCAGATACCCCTGAGGCTCCACCGCCTCACGCACATCAGAAAGATCCAACACCGGGCTGTACTCCACAAAACCGCTCGGATGCGTAGCGGCAGTCACCAAAATCCGCTGCACCAGACGCAAATCATGGCACAGATGCACCCGCACCCCGCGGCGCAGAAGCAACGGGTCAACGTGGCGGGTATCAGCCCAAATCCAGCGGGGGAAACGCACCTGTGCCGAATCTGCCGCCTGCCGCTCTACCTCTCGCACATACGCCGGAAGATTCGCCGCACTCACCCGATCCGCGCGCGTAATCCGCGGAATAAAGGTCGGGTCCTGCAACTGCTCAGCGGTCGGCGCCGAAAAATGAAAAGCACCCCACGAGGTCACCGGCTGAGCACCGCGCGGGGACGCACCCGCGGCAATAGCCGACGTGACCGGGTGCGCGGAGGTGCCGGTCTGGGCGGTAATACCCGCGCCGGTGGCAGGACTGAGCAGAACGTACATTCTTCCATTATCGAGGATGTGCCGGTAGAACGGGTGGTGCGTGGTTATCACCAGAATGTACGAGTGGTTTGTCATAAAAGCGCCGGATGCGTGCGTTTTGTTCGTTTGAGGTGCGTGCATCGTGGATATTTCGGGGTGCACGAGGAGTTATCCACAGAACGCTCATTCTCTTAAAAGTTCGGGGTGGGTGCAATGCTCTCCTAGAGCCATGAACCCCGCCATGAACCCCTCCAGCAATCCCGCCGGGCCCCCTGCCAACAATCCCGGCAGCCCCAACGGTTGCCCGCCGCGTGCCGCACAGGGCGCGAATCAGCCGGGCGCACAGAATACGGGCGTCCAGAACACCCGCACGCACTCGCTACCCGCCCTGCTCATTCCCGAAGACTATCGCGCCCGCGCCGTCGCCCTGCACGCCCGCGAACTGATTCTGCGCTCGCCGCAGATGAGCGCTATCGCCCTGGGTGGTTTTAGTGCCGGGTTCAGTGCCGGGTTCTGTGGCGGACCCAGTAACGGATTCAGCGCCGGGGCCGAGCGGGCAGGGGAGCGGCCGCCCGCAGAGGGCGTGGTTGCCGCGGGCAGTGCAAACGCTGCGAGTGCCGCGGGCGGTGGGCTACTCCAAGAATCCCAGCCCCTCCGCGAGATTCTCGAAAACGCCGTGGACGAGGCAATCTGCGCCATTGACGGCGGACACCTGGGGAACGCGAGCGCAGAAGGAACGGGCGTGGCGAAGCCCCGAAAATTCCGCACCAAAACGGTGCAACCCGCGCCCGCCTCCTGGAGCTACCCCAGCGTGGAATACGTGCCCGTCAACCGGCAGACCGCGCTGCGCTACCTTGCCGCGGAACTCTACGGCCTCGGTGCCCTCGACCTGCTCCTTGACGAGGGGCAACGCGCCGGAACCATCACTGATATTTACGTGAACTCGCCCTGCGATATCTGGGTGGGCATCAACGGAACCGTCCGCCCCGTGGCGCTGAGCCTCGGTAATGAGCGGCGTGTGCGTGACCTCGCCGAGCGGCTCATCCGCAGGCACGGCGGGCAGCTGGACGCCGCGCATCCGGCGGCTGACATCAGCGACGAGCACGGCAGGCGCATCCACGCGATTATCCCGCCGCTGAGCGAACGCACCCGACTCTCCGTGCGCCTACCCGCCCGCGAGCGCCCCACCCTGGCGCAGTTACAGGCCGCCGGGCTGTGCGATGAGGCGACTGCCGCCTACCTGCGCCGCATGATTGCCGAGCGCCGCGGGTTCCTCATTAGTGGGGGCACCGGCACCGGCAAAACCACCCTACTCAACGCACTGCTGGGGCTGTGCACGCCGCAGGAGCGCCTCATTCTGCTCGAAGACACCCCGGAACTCGCGCCGCAGCATGAACAGGTTATTGCCCTCAAAACCCGTGCCGCCAACTCCGAAGGCGCCGGTGAAATCGGGTTGGGTGAGCTGATTGTGCAGGCGCTGCGCATGGGCCCGGATCGGCTCGTGGTCGGCGAGTGTCGCGGTGCGGAGGTGGTGCACCTGCTGACCGCCATGAATACCGGTCACCGCGGAGCTGGAACGACCCTGCACGCCAATAGTGCGCAGGCGGTGCCCCTGCGTCTGTGCGCCCTGGGTGCGCTCGCCGGGCTGGATAGTAGAACGGTCGCTCTACATACGGCGACGGCTTTTGAATGCATTATCCACCTGGAACACCGGGACGGACACCGCCGTATCGAGGGTATCTACAGCCTGCACCCCGCAGTTGAGGGGAGCGAAGAGTATCTGCAGGTCAGGCGTATTTCTGTGGGCTCCGAAGTTGGGTACTAGCCCCCGTAAAGGGGAAACGGAAAACGTGAAAGGAGGAACCATGAAAAGGGAAGAAACGAGTCGAGGAAGCCTTCGCGAACGCTGGGCTGAGCACCTCGCCGGACCCGCCAGCGCCGAGGAAATGCGCATGTGGCCGCTCATGCTACGCACCCTTGCCCTGAACCTGCGCGCCGGTATTCCCCTGCAGGAGGCGGTGCACGCCGACCCTGGCACCGGGCAGTTTGCACAGTTCGGGCAAAACGAACCGGTGCCGGATGCGGGGAAAATGCACGCGAAGAAAATAACAGCCCGGAAAAGCGCTGGGAAAAGCGCCCAAGCTCGACGGGCACGAGGCTTCTCGCCCCTCTCCGAAGAGTACGGGCAGAAGCGGTGCGCCGAAGATATTCGCCGCTTCACGCAGGCGCTCGCCACGGTCACCTCCTGGGGTGCCCCCGCGCACATCGCCTGCTCGCAGCTACTCGAAAGTAACACCCGGATGCGCCCGCACAGCCGCGAGCGCTTGCACGACCTGCAGCTGAGCCTGCGCATGAGCGAGAGCGCCGGTGCGCCGCTCGCCACGAGCCTGGAACGCGCCGCCGAACACGCCGAAGAACGCATCGACGCGCTTCTGGGCAGGCAGAGCGCCCTTGCCGCACCGCGCGCCACCGGCAGGATCCTCTCCTGGCTACCGCTGCTCGGCCTGGGCCTGGGCGTGCTCATGGGAAGTGACCCCGTGAGCGTGCTGACCGGATCTATTCTCGGGGCGCTCACCGGTTTGCTCGGGCTGGGGCTCGCCTTCGCCGGGCGCCGCTGGACCGCTGCGCTCGTGCATCGGGCGGAGGTGGAGAGCCTGCGGACGGCGAATGCAGAATCTGAGACGGAAAAGCCTGCCTCTCCAACAGATGCCGCGCCCGTTGATACCGCCCTCGTGCTGGAACTACTCGCCGCGCAACTACGCGCCGGGCTCGCACCGCTCGCCGCCCTAGGTGCCCTTGCCGAGGCGCTCAACAGCCGACCGCTACACGCGGTCTGCCAGCGCCTGCAAATGGGCAGCAGCTGGGGGAGTGCCTGGTCGGGCTCCGCTGCGGGAACCTTCGGTGAGCTGCGGGATGCACTCGCCCCCGCTTACACGGGCGGCGCACCCAGCACTGCACTGCTGCTCTCCCTTGCCGATGCGCACCGCCTCAGCGAACGCCGCGCGGCAGAACGCGCCGCCGGAAAGCTCTCCGTAGCGCTCGTGGTACCCCTCGGGCTGTGCTCGCTACCCGCCTTTATTTGTCTGGGTATTGTGCCCATCCTCATTTCGCTACTACCCACGCTGACCGGCTAAAGAACCATGTCCATAAGCGCTGTCGATTAGCCGAAATGCTGAAAAGTTTAGACCTTCGCTTTTAGACCTTTGCTCATCTGCCGTGAACGCGGATGAGTACCCACCCCGCCCCGAATGAACGGGGCACAACGAAAGGAAAACCAATGACGAACACCCTCTGCGAAGCAATCCGCCACGACCTGCACACTGCCGATGTTCCGGTCGGCACTCCGGTCAACGCCCCGGCCGGTGCTCCGGGTGGCATTCCGAGCGAAATTCAGCCCGCCGCACCCGGCGCAGAGGCGCAGACCATTCTGGGCCCCGTGCCGCTGTCCGTTGCCATCGCAACCACCATGAAGCAGTTGCGCGAAGAATGCCCCGAGCTTTTCGCCGATACTGGGCTCTTCAGCGATGCCGAGTTTTTCAATGATGCTGAACTTTCCGCCGGCGCTGAACAGAAGCATGCCGGCCCCAGGATTGACCCTAACGAAATGGAGATTGATATGAACACGAATCACCTGAACCCCGAGCAGGCATTGACCATTGCCCGCGCGCTCGCCGAGGGCTGCACCCTGGACGAATGTGGCCCCACCTGCCACAGCCTGGGTGAACACGTGCCCGGCTGCACCGAATATGTACCCGCTGAGGGGCACGAAAAGGCGCTCGAAGATTACGCCCCGGCGGGCGATCCGGAGGAGGGCGCCTCCACCGCGGAGTACGGCATTGTGATGCTCGCGGCGGTCGGTTTCGCGGGCCTGCTGGTGCTGATTCTCAAGTCGGATGAGGTGCGTTCCATGCTCCTGGATATTGTGCGTAACGCCCTGTCCATTGCGGGCAATACGGGACTGCTCTAGAGGCCTTAGTCTAGAGGTATTGGAAAACCCGCCGTAGGGTTTTGTCCCTAGATGCTAGGTTCTTTGGAAAATCAAGCCAGAAGGGAGGAATAAAGAATGAACGCTCATGTGAATTTGGGTGCTTTGTGGCGCGCCTACTCCGCGGGGAAAACCGGTGCGGAACCGGCACCCTCGACCCCGCACAAAAGCCCCGCAGAAGAGGGGGTGATTACCGCCGAATTTGCGGTTGCCCTACCCGCCGTGACGGTGGTGCTTGCCCTCTGCCTGGGCGCCGCCTCCACGGGGGTTGCGCAGCTCAAGGTGGAGGAGTCCGCGCGAACGGCCGCACGAGCCGCCGCCCGCGGAGATTCCGAGGCGCAGATTCGCTCCGCCGTCAGCCGCATCGACCCGGCGCAGAGCGTGCAGATTTCTGTTTCTCCTGATGATGTAGTCGTGACAGAGGCGGGGCGCGCCCGGGAAGTGCACGTGCGGGTGAGCCGCCCCGCCCCCGGTGTGATTGGTTCGGCAACCGGCTGGGTGCTGCGGGCGGACGCCCACGCCCGCGTTGAAGCCGGCGCTGAAAACGATGCTGAAAACGGTGCGGGTCATGAAGGTGAGTAGAGTCGCTATGGGTCCCACCCCGAAAACAGCCTCCGAGAATCAATACCCCGAAGCGGGTAGCGGCACCGTCCTTGCCCTCACCATTATTGCCGCGCTACTGGTGGTGACCGTGGTGATTGCCGGGCTCATTGGGGTGGTGTCCGCAAACCGCAGGGCTTCCGCGGCCGCCGATTTGAGTGCGCTCGCGGCGGCAGACGCCTACCGCGGGCTCACCGAGGGGGACCCGTGCGCGGTCGCGGCGGATCTTGCCGAACGCCACGGCGCGCACCTGGAATCCTGCACTTTTCCGGATCGCCCCGAAACGGTGGAGGTGACGGTCGCCGTCCCGGTCGCGGGGCCCATGGGTGCGCTGGGCCCGGCGAGGGTGCGTGCCCGCGCCGGGGCTGAGCATCTCGAAGAAGGGCGCCCCGAAGAAGAGCACGCGGCGGGCAACGTGGAGGAGCTGAGCCCCGATGAGGTAGCCGAGCTGGAGGAAGAGCTGGAAGCTGCGCAGGACTCAGCGCCCGAGCCTCCCGCACCAGAAAGCTCCGCAGAATCAGAGAATCCAGTTGAGCCAGAAAACCCGCCTGAGCCAGAAAGCCCAGCCGACTAGGCTATTTACGCTCATCGGGAGTTGTCATCCCAGCTTGCCCCGCGCTCCCAGCCCGCTCTACGCCTTCTGCAGTAACCTACGCCTCCGCCATGCTCTGCAGCATCGCCTGCAGTAGCGCCCGTGCGCCGTGTTTGCTGAGCGGCTCGTTGCGGTTGCCGCATTTGGGCGAGTGCACGCAGGAGGGGCAACCGTTTTCGCATCCGCAGCTTTCGATTGCTTCAAGGGTGGCGCTCAGCCACTGCGCAACCGCGTTGAAGCCGCGCTCGCTAATGCCCGCGCCGCCGGGTGCGGCGTCGTAGACGAAAATGGTGGGCCTGCCGGTGTCCACGTGAAGCAGCGTGGAGAGTCCACCCAAATCCCAGCGGTCGCTGGTGGCGATGAGCGGCAGCAGCCCGATGGCGGCGTGCTCGGCGGCGTGAAGGGTGCCGGGGCCGTCCTCTTCGGTCACGCCCGCACCGAACAGGTAGCTGGGCTCGAAGGTGAACCAGACCGCCTCGGTCATGAGCACTTCCGGCGGCATGGGTTGCGCCTCTTCGCCCAGGTATTCGCCGCCGTAGACGGAGAAGCGCCGGTACCCGGTGACCTGGTCGGTGACCTGAACCTGCCCGCGGTGCATGGTGAGCGGGGCGAGCTGCTGTTCTCCAGAAGCACTCTCGACGGGAGCAGCCTCGCCGGGAGCAGCCTCGCCGGGAGCCGCTTCCCCAACAGCGTTATGCGCACCGTAACTAACCCGCGCACGCTCTGCCAGAATACGAACCTCCGTGCTCTCAACGGCACGCGTGTAGTAGTCCGGGTAGACGCGGCTGAGCAGGATCACGCGCTCGCCCTCGCTGAGGGACTCGACCACATACTGCGCGTTCTGGTGAATGTAGATCGCGCCCGGGTGCCCCTGGCTCATGGCGTGCGCGGCGTCCATGGTGCCAACCAGGGTGCCGTCTTCGGCGTCGATGAGCTGGTAGGGGCCGCCACCGGTGCCGCGGATATCGACCAGGTCGGCGGCTGATTCGGCGTGCGTCCAGTACCAGCCGTCCGGGCGGCGACGCAGGTACCCCTGCTGCACCAGGCGATCCAGGAGCGCCTCGGTGTGCGGGCCGAAAAGGTTCAGCTCCTCAACGCGGATGGGGGCCTCCTGGGCGGCCGCACAGAGCTGAGGGGAGAGCACATAGGGGTTGGTTGGGTCGAAAACGGTGGCTTCAACGTCCTGCCCAAAAATCGCCTCCGGGTGGTGCACTAGGTAGGTATCGAGCGGGTTGTCGTCGGCGATGAGAACGGCGAGTGCGTCCTGGCCGCCTCGTCCGGCTCTGCCGATGCGCTGGGTAAAGGATGCGCGGGTGCCGGGCCAGCCGGCCACGATGACCGCGTCCAGCCCGGAAATGTCGATACCCAGCTCCAGTGCGGAGGTGCTAGCCAGGCCCAGCAGCTCGCCGTTGCGGAGCCTGCGTTCGAGTTCGCGGCGCTCTTCGGGGGTGTACCCTGCCCGGTACGCGGCGACACGGTGGGCGAGGCCGGGCTCAACTTCGTCGAGGTAGCGTTGGGTCTTCTGTGAGAGGACCTCCACGCTGCGACGGGAGCCCGCAAAGACCAGCGAGCGGGTGCGCGATAGCACCAGGTCGGTGAGCATCTGCGCACCCTGCTCGATGGGGGAGAGGCGGCGCGGGGCGTTCTGTTCGGCTTCGGATTTGAGGGCTTCCTGCTGGGTGCTGCGGGCACCGGCGGCCAGGCGGTCGGTTGCTGCGGGCGGGAGTAGCTCGGGTTCCCAGAGCACCACGGCGGTCTCGCCGCTGGCGGCCGTGGATTCGGTGATGGCGGTGACCGCCCGCTGCGGCACGCCAATGAGCTTGGCGAAGGACTCGACCGGGTTGGAGCTGGTGGCCGAGGCGCCGTAGAACACGGGCACGCTGCGGTAAAGGGCGCAGACGCGCCGTAGACGGCGCATCAGATTGGCGATGTGCGCGCCGAAGACCCCTCGATAGCTGTGGGCCTCGTCGAGCACCACGTAGCGCAGCCCGCGCAGGAAGGAGGCCCACTGCCGGTGGTTGCTCAGAATCGAGTAGTTGAGCATGTCCGGGGTGGTGAGGACGAAGTTGGCGTGCTCGCGAATCCAGCGGCGTTCGCCGGTGGGGGTGTCCCCGTCGTAGCTGGCCGGGTAAAGCCCGGGAAGATTGTAGGAGGTGAGGGCGGTGAGTTGGTCTGCGGAGAGTGCCTTCGCCGGAGAAATATAAAGAATATTCGCTCTATTATTGAGGTTCTCAGTCCCGGAATACGCGGAAGTTGAGCTCACCGATTCGCCGCACGAAGCTCGGTAAACGGCGTCCAGCGTGGGCATCAGGTAGCTCAGGGTCTTGCCCGATGCCGTGCCCGTGGCAACGATAACGTGCCCGCCGCTACCCGGTCCCTCCGCGTGCGCGCGACCCGGCGCGGACATCTGGTCGCCGGGCGAAGCTGTGGGGTGCCCGCTCCGCCAGCCGTAGCGGGCGGCGCTCGCCTCCAGGGCGGCGTCAAGACCGGCGTGGGCCGCCTGCGCGGCGGCGGCCTGGTGAGCGTATGGCTCCGAAATGCCGAGAGATTCGAAGGCCTCAACCACGCGCGGATGCATCCACTGCGGCCAGGGGGCGTGCTCCGCCTCGCGGGCCGGGATGGTGTGCACGTGGGTGATCTGCTCGGGCAGGGCGGAGGCGGGCGACAGCTCGGGGAGGAGGGCGCTCAGAGCCTGCTGAGTGGCGTTTGGAAGGTCGCCGAGGCGGCGGGGAACGCCGGGTGCCGCCGGTGGGCCCGAACGGTCTACATTCGCGGATTGGGGGTCTGCGGGGTGATGAGCTGCGTGCTGGGGCATGGCTTCAATTGTAGGTCTCGGCTCGCGCGCGAACTCCCTCGTTCGTTACGGGCCCATCCGTCTTCAGTCGGGGGCGTTCCGGGGTATCGGGCGTATTTTTGTGCCGAGGGTTCGCACGCATCAAGGATTCTGTATGTATTGGGGGTATCGCACGTTAAAATAGTTTCGTGGCTCAAAATAAGATTATTCTGTATTACCAGTTCGCCCCCATCGCCGACCCGCAGGCGGTCATGCTCTGGCAGCGTGCCCTCTGCGAGAAGCTCGGCCTGCGCGGGCGCATCCTGATTTCCAAGCACGGCATTAACGGCACCCTCGGCGGCGAGATTAACGCGGTCAAGGCGTACACCAAGGAAACCCGCAAGTACCCCGGCTTCAAGAGCATGGAGTTCAAGTGGTCCGAGGGTGGTGCGGAGGACTTCCCTCGCCTGTCCGTGAAGGCTCGCGACGAGATTGTGGCTTTCGGCGCTCCCGACGAGCTGCAGGTGGACGAGAACGGCGTCGTTGGCGGCGGCGTGCACCTGAAGCCTGAAGAGGTCAACAAGCTTGTTGAAGAGCGCGGCGACGAGGTGGTCTTCTTTGACGGCCGTAATGCCTTCGAAGCGAAGATCGGCAAGTTCAAGAACGCCATTGTCCCCGACGTGCGCACCACCCACGACTTCATCCGCGAGATTGAGTCCGGCAAGTACGACGACCTCAAGGACAAGCCGGTCGTCACCTACTGCACCGGCGGGATCCGCTGCGAGATTCTCTCCGCGCTCATGAAGAACCGCGGCTTCAAGGAAATCTACCAGATCGACGGCGGCATCGTGCGTTACGGCGAGAAGTACGGCGACAAGGAACTGTGGGAAGGCTCGCTCTACGTCTTCGACAAGCGCATGCACATGGAGTTCACCCCGGACACCGTCACCATCGGCAAGTGCGAACAGTGCGGCGCCCCCTCGAACAAGTTCGAGAACTGCTCCAACGATTCCTGCCGTGAGCTGGTTCTGCTCTGCCCCGAGTGCGCAGCTGATGATGCGAAGCGCCACTGCGTGCCCGAGTGCTCGGTGGACCGCGAAGCCGCCGAGGTGAGGGCCTAATGGCCTCCGCCAAGGAGAACGCGGTTCAGATTTCAGAGCCCCGCGTTGAGGAACACCCGGCGATGGTCGTTGCCGGCGTTTCGCGGGTGTTTTCCCTGGATGAGGACTTCTCCCCGCTGTGGGATGAGCTGAATCAGAAGGCCTCCCCGGCAATGCTGGACGTTCTGAACGTGACCCAGTACCTGGGCGTGTGCACTCAGCCGAACCCGAAGGGTCAGGTCCGCTACACGGCGGGCTTCCTGGTGTCGGAGCCGGCGAGCGCGGCGAAGCTCGGCCTGGGCGTGCTGGAGCTGCCTGCGAGCACCTACGCGGTGGTCGAGGTGACCGGCCCGATTTCGGAGTCCATTCCGGCTGGCTTTGCGAGCTTCGAGGAAGCGTTCTTCGCGAAGAACCCGCAGTACCGCCCGGTGGGTGGCCTTGAGGTGTACGGCCGCGGCGATATGCAGGCGGCTGATTACCGTATGGAACTGTGGGTTCCGCTGGCGAAGCGTTCCTAATGTAGCTTGTTTCTGCGGTTATAGTTGCAGTTTTAGCTGTTGAATAGAAGGGCCCGGTGGTGCGATGCGTTCGTGCCACCGGGCTTTTCTGCGCCCTTTTGTGGCCTATATTTTGTGCTCCGGAGTGGGTGACACGTGCGGCGAAAGCGGGGGAGCGGTGCTCTGGGCGTAACACTCCGAAACAAAATACTTGACATGTAAAATATCTGGGTTTAGATTTAAATCACCAGCCCGGCACTACAAGAGAATCGGGCACAACCCGCAAAGGAAAAAACAATGAGCACCCCCACCAACCCCGGCACCCCGCAATTCGATCCGCAGCTCGACGAGTCCATCCGCATCAGCCACCTCGAACCCAAGGCTGGCACCGAAAAGAAGCTCGGCTTCCTCTCCTTCGGCCACTGGGCTGAAGTTCCCGGCTCCCGCGTACCCTCCGCCGCAGAATCCCTGCATCAGGCCATCGACCTCGCCGTAGGCGCCGAAGACATCGGGCTGGACGGCGCGTTCTTCCGCGTGCACCACTTCGACCAGCAGCAGGCAACCCCCTACCCGCTACTCTCCGCCATCGCCGCGAAGACTGAACGCATCGAGCTGGGCACCGGCGTGATTGACATGCGCTACGAAAACCCGCTCTACATGGCGGAACTCGCCGCCATGGCTGACCTCATCGCGGCGGGCCGACTGCAGCTCGGTGTCTCCCGCGGTTCGCCCGAATCCGTGATTCGCGGTTTTGAGAGCTTCGGCTACTACCCGGCAGAGGGTGAAAACGAGAGCGACATGGCGCGCCGTCACCTCGACATCTTCCTCAAGGCAATCGAGGGTGAGGGTATGGCACCCAGCGCTCGCGTTCCCGGCAAGTACGCCCCCGTCCAGCCGCAGTCGCCGGGCCTGCGTGACCGCATCTGGTGGGGCGCGGGCACCGATAGCACCGCCGTGTGGACCGCGCAGAAGGGCCTGAACCTCATGTCTTCGACTCTGATGCTTGAAGATAAGGGTATTCCCTTCGACCAGCAGCAGGCACAGCAGATTCGCCTCTTCCGCTCCGAATGGGTGAAGGCGGGTAACTCGGGTGTTCCGCGTGTTTCGGTCTCCCGCTCGGTGCTGCCGGTGATTGATGAGACCTCGGCGCGCTACTTCGGTCGCCGCGCCGCGGAGGATTCACAGGATTACACCGGCATTATCGACAACAGCTTCTCTCGCTTTGGCCGTAGCTACATTGGTGACCCGGCGGAGATTGCCGAGGAGCTCGCTCGTGACGAGGCGGTTCAGGCAGCGGACACCGTGCTGCTGACCGTACCGAACCAGCTGGGCGTGGACTTCAATCTGAAGATGCTGGATGCCATCGTCAAGGAAATCAAGCCCGTGCTGACCACCAAGTAAATATCATAAAATTATTGAATTTATTGGTTATTTTAGAAATATTTATTGGTAAATAAATAGGGTGCAGAACGGTGTAAAAACAGCATGCTGTCTGGGTGTATCGTCCACGTGTAAGTTTGCACTTTATTCCCTAAACTAATTTTCATTATGAAGATCGCCCCGGAGCTATGATTCCGGGGCGATCTGTGTACTATCGGGCTATTTGAATCCGCATGTGAGGGTTGAGAATATGTGGGGTCGGGGCACATCCTATCGAGGCGCATCCTAGGTGGAAGGTCTGTTGCCTTGCGTCCTGAACCTTTCAAGGGTGGGGGAGTGGGTTTTTCCCTGCGTTTCATAAAGTCGTCCGACTCGTTGATTTGACGGTGCAGGGCGGCACTTTCGAGTAATATTTGTGTTGGGTAGGCAAAGGTGATAAACGTCACGATAATAGCGGCGAGTCTCTTCTTCTGCCTGAAGGTAAGTGTTGGCTTCGGGGGTGAAGAGTGTGGTTTTTTGTGGCTTTCTGCAAGAATGAATACCCGGAAAAAGGGGCATTGCCTGTTGTGGGCTATATTAAAGCCACATATTTCTCCGCACTGAAAATAAATAATTCAAAGCGTATAAATGCAATTTATTTAAAAATTTTATTTAATGCATCTCAATGCATTTTTATTATCTTTTGAATATGCCTAGTCTTAACACGCCACCCAGGATTTTCCAACGACGATGAACCGTCGTGAAAAGGGTAGATCGAGTGCTCATCCGGAAAGCCCGGAGATAAGAGCGTTCTTCCAGGTGGATACTTCTTCCTGTACCGACCCTTTCAGAGCATCTTCGGTAGTGCATCGTGAATTATCACTCAACATACGAGATAAGGACTAGTCCTCATGACTTCTGAAAAATCCTCCATCGAGGCTCAGCAGCCCGGTTTGAGCCGCCGCCAGTTGGCAGCCGGTGCAGCCTGGGCAACCCCCGTTATCGCCGCATCCGCTGTCGTTCCGGCATATGCTGCCAGCACCGGTGATACTGCCGGTAGCGAATACGGTCTCTTCGTGACCACCGCTTATAACGGTGGTTTTGTCGGTTATACCCACAGTGATGACGCTGGTTTTAACGGCCCCACCAGCCCCCAGGCATACTGGGCTAACGGTGGCACCTATACCCCGACCATGAATGTTACTTCTGAAGGCTGCTTCACCGATGGTATGGCAAAGGTTGGCGCGGGTAGCTACACTCCTGTGACCAACTCTGGTAGCGGTTCTAACGGTGGTTATGTTAGCTCGACCGGCTTCTGGTTCTCTGTACCCACCACTGCGGTGAAGACCGGTACCGGTTACGTCTCTGGTTCTAAGGCAGTTCTGAAGGCGGGTGCGCGTTTCAGCACCCTGGTGACCGTGGTCGTCCCGACTACCTCCAACTGGAAGTGGACTCTCAACAATATTGCCCTTCAGCGATCCGCTCAGAAGTGGACTAAGACTCTCACCGGCCGCATGGGCGATTTGAATGCTACCGCTCCGTACCTGGGTACCGCGAACGTGGCTGGCACCTGGAATGCTTCTGTGCCGACCATCAAGGATAACGGCGACGGCACCGCAACCTTTACCGGCACGATTACTTACACGACCAGCCGAGACTACACTCTGACTCAGACCGGTTCTAAGTACTACGGTCAGGTTGTTATTCTGCCCGGTGTGATTGAAGTTTACCCGGCATACGGTTTTAAGAGCTTCTCCCTGACCTCGCAGGTGGAATCGGCTACCATCACCTACTCGGGTGCTGAGGTGCCGAACGTTCAGCTGAATAACGAGCTGCAGACCACCGCTACTATTCGTAGCTGCTAATCCCAAGGATAAGTCTTCTACATTAGGCAGTTGAGAGGAAGAAAACAGGGAATATATTGGCGCCGATGTTCGGCGCAGATGGTACATCAAGCGCTACGCGGACGACGGTATATGCACCGCCCCTGTAGAAGTTGCACCCTGTGGATGAGAGTGACCGCACGGAGCATATCAGAGCAGGCAAACGGTGTTTGACACCCCGAGTGAAATGAAAAATTGGGTTGAGGTAGCTTAGAGGAAGAACACGCCTTACCCTGGTTTCATGACGCACTGCGAGGAGTCTTTTAGATAACGTGCAGATGCGTCGGTTTTTAACCCCTGTAGTCTTCAAATTCTGCCGATAGGGTTCGGGGTCAATCCCGTGCTATACGTGGCTTATTGCGGTGCTACCCGGTGTAGAAGACGGCCCTCAGCCACCTCAGTAAAGCCCTGCCCCCGTAGTTCGGGGGCGGGGCTTTATCGCGCTTTAGAGCTTTCGCAAGTGTTTTCAGATGCAGAAGTTCTAGAATCCCTCTGCCTACTAGAAATCCCTCTGTCTAAAAGTCCTTCGTCTTTTCCCAAGGCTCAATAGCGCCCGGAACCACCTCAAAGAGCGGATGCGCACACGCCGCCAGCTCGCCGCGTGCCGCCAGCGTGCCGCCGTCGCTTCCGTGATGGGCGGTGGTCGCTGATGAGCGCGAACTCTGCCGCCTCCCGAGGGCAAGGGCGCGGAGCACGTGCGGCAGCCCGCACAAGTGGACAATTGGTCAGTTATCACTGTATAGTCATCGTATGCTGACTATTGCTTCACACCTCGACGTCATGAACCGGCTCGGCCGCGCCATGGCCGACCCGACACGTTCCCGGATTCTGATGACCCTCCTCGGCGGCCCGAGCTATCCAGCCGTGCTCTCGCGCGAGCTGGAGCTGACCCGCTCGAACGTGTCCAACCACCTGACCTGCCTGCGCGATTGCGGAATCGTCGTCGCCGAGCCCGAGGGCCGCCAGACGCGCTACGAGATCGCCGACCCGCACCTCGCCGCGGCACTGACGTCCCTGATCGACGTCACGCTCGCGGTGGACGAGGCCGCGCCGTGCATCGACCCGGCATGCTCGGTGTCGGGCTGCTGTGGAACGGCGGCGGGAGCATGAGCGAGACCCTGACCACCGCGCGCCGCGCGATGCTGCACCGGCGCGTCCGCTTCATCGTCGGCTTCACGATCACGTACAACGTAATCGAGGCAATCGTCGCAGTCTGGGCAGGCGTCCTCGCCTCGTCCGCGGCGCTGGTCGTGGCGGTGCTCGCGGTGCGCGAAGGCCTGGAGGCCTGGCGCGGCGACGTCGAGTCGCCGTTCGAAGTGCTAGAGGACCTCGAAGACGACTGACCCGTCACCCGACGATGAAGAGCCAGTGCTGCAACCCAGACATGCGCTACGAAAACCCGCTCTACATGGCTGAACTTGCCGCCATGGCCGATCTCATTGCGGCGGGTCGACTGTAGCTGGGCGTGGACTTCAACCTGAAGATGTTTGACGCAATCGTGAAGGAAATTAAGCCCGCGCTGACCACCAAGTAAAGGTCCTGAGGTGAAGATCCTGGGGTAAAGGTCCTGGGGTAAAGACCCCGTGCCAAGATGTTTCCGGCGCTTTGTAACGCGCTGAGATGCTTGTTCCCATGCAGCTTGAGCCACATATACAGCGATGCCCCGGCAGGCACCCGCAAGGGTTCCGCCGGGGCATTACTATGCTCACATTCTTAGAAATCCTTCTATCTAGAAGTCCCTCTGTCTAAAAATCTTTCGTCTTTTCCCAAGGCTCAATAGCGCCCGGAACCACCTCAAAGAGCGGATGCGCACACGCCGCCAGCTCGCCGCGCGCCGCCAGGCGCTCGCTCAACCGGTGCTCCCACTCGGGGTCACGCCCAGCCACCTTGTGCCGCAGAAAGGCGAGCTCGTACTCCAACTGACCCAAAGGCACGGGAATACGCGCGACCGAAGCGTACGGGTCTTCCGCCTTGTCAGCGCAGTTTTTATCGGTACCGTTTTTGCCTACGCTATTTTCGTTTGTGCTATCTTTGCCCGCATCATCTTTGCCCGCACCAATCAGTGCACGGTTGAACGAGTAGCCGCGGGCATCCGCCTCATCCGCCAGCCCGGACAGGTAGGCGGCAACCGCCTCCAGCGGCTGCGGATGAGCGCGAAAACGAATCAGCTGCGGATGGTTCGTGTACCCGCGAGTCAGACCCCGCAGAACCTTCTGCGCCAGCAGAGTTTCACGCCAGCAGGCAACCAGGGCGCGCCGATCGAGCAGACAGGGATGAAGGGACCAAATGCGCACGCCTAGCCCTGCGCTTCTGCAGTGCTCTCGCCAGCCGACGTTGCGCCCGCGTGCTCGTCGCTAAAGTGCAGGAAGCTCTTGAGCACCAGCTCGCGCACGGCGTGCAGCAGGGTGTCGCGCGGATGCTGCTCCTGCGTACCGCGTGCCGCAGCGGCAGCCTCATCGTATTCGGGCCAGGACAGCAGCATGGCAAGAGCCGCCACAATCTGACCCACGGCAAGCTCACCATCGCTCGCCGACGCAAAACCAGCGGTCTCCGTGGAAAGCAGCTGAGTACGGCACAGACCCGAACCGGCACGCAACAAAATGACGCTGGGATGCTCGGCCCCGGGGCGGCCGTGGCGCTCCTCGGTGACGTCCTCGGCGACCTCCAGGTGTGCGGTAAGGATCGCCTCATCGTCCATGGCGGCGAGGCGGTCGTAGCGGCGCACGGACTCGGTGAGGGCGCGGGCGATGGGCTGCTGAATCGGGTAGGTGATCTCCTCGAAACGCTGCAGGGGCTCGGTCACCCCTGCCGCGGTCGCCTCGGTCGGGCGGCGCAGCCAAATCATGCCGAAACCAATAGAATGAACGTTCCGGGAAGCGAAGTCGTTCAGGTACGCCACGTAGGTCTGCTCGTAGTGGCTGCGGTCGCGGTTCTCGCTCGCATCCTTCAACCAGGTCTCCGCGTAGGAGGCGGGGGTCAGCGCCTCACGCTGAATAAACCACGCCTCCGCGCCGCCGTCGGCAACCCAGGCACGCGGACGCTCATCCCACGGGCGCGGTGCGTCCGGATCTGCCGAATCGCGAATAATTTCCCAGTTGCCCAGCATCTGCGCGCGGCCACCGGGCACCAGCACCGACGGTAGCTGACGCACCATCGTGCTCACAATTTCGTCACCGGGCAGACCACCGTCACGGTAGGTGAACTGTTCCTCGGCGCTCTCACCGGCAACGCGCGGGGTAATCACGAACGGCGGGTTCGACACCACCAGGTCGAAAAGCTCACCAGCGACCGGCTCCAGCAGGGAACCCATGCGCAGGCTCACGCGCGCCTGCGGGTTCTGCGGGTCAATGTTGAGAGTCTGCGCGTTCAGCAGCAGGTTAAAACGGGTGAACGCCAGGGCACGCTCCGAAATATCGGTGGCGGTCACGTGCTCGGCGTGGGCGAGCAGGTGGAAGGTCTGAATACCGCAGCCGGTGCCCACATCCAGGGCACGCTTGACGGGGGTGCGCTCGGTAATCTGCGCCAGAGTCAGGGATGCGTGACCGATACCGAGCACGTGATCCTTGCGGAGCACGCCGGGGCGCTGATGCGCACCCAGGTCAGCGGCAACAAAGATTTCGGTGCCGTCATCGGCGGCGTGCGGGCGCAAATCAACACTTGCGGACCAGCGGGTAGAATCCGCGGCGTCGCGCTCAATCAGCGCGGCATTCTCGAAATCAACCAGGGCATCGCCGAAAACCTCGGCTGCCTCCGCCTCAGTGAGCGGACGAGCCAGCAGGAAAAACGCCAGCAGACGCGCCAGGTTCTTCTCACCCGCACTGTAATCGCTGCGCAGAATATGCTCCACACGCCACAAGCCCGGAACCACCTGATCGCGAGCCATCGCCTCAGCCGCCTCAACACCCAGCAGCTCCTGCACAGCGTCATAGCTGTAGTTCAACGCCAGCAGGCGTTCACGGATGCGGGTCAGGCGGGCGTAATCATCGCTGCGGGGAGCATCCGCAACGGCGGCGTACTCGGGAGCGAAAAAGGCGGCAGAAATAGTCATGCACACCATTCTACGCACCCGCCGCATCTGCCCGGGCGCGCCCACCGCGTATAGGCGGCAGCGCAATGACACAGTCCCGACCCACCCACTGACCAAAACCGTCATCTGCGCAAGAGCGCCCACCCCATCGCATACACTGAAACCATGAGTAACCTGTACCCCGATGAAAGTATCAGCGTCGACAAGTGCTGGGAGCGTCTGCACGCAAACACTCTCGGCCGCCTCATCCTCACTGACGGACAGCACGTCGATGTGCTGCCCGTGCTCTACGCCGTCGCCAGCCAAGACGACAAGCAGGAAATCTATATCCGCACCACCCGCGGCAACAAGTTCTCCTCCGTGGTGGTCAGCCGCCGCGTCGCCTTCGAAATCGACGAAACCCTCGAAGACGGCATCCGCTCCGTCATCGTGGTCGGTATCGCCCACTGGCTGCCGCCGGAAATGACCCCGCAGATTGTGCGCACCTTCGACCTGCCCGACTCCGAAACCCACGAAATGCAGTGGGTGCGCATCGCGCCGCAGACCGTGTACGGTCGCGAATACCCGTTGCTGCCCGCATACCTGGACGGCACCCATCCCGACTCGGACACCCTCACCAGCTAGAAACGCAGGTGAGCGGGTGCGGTGCGCCCCAGCACCCGCCCCCATGTACCCCGTGCACACACCACCGCTCCGGTACCGTATGATGTACCGAGTACCCTGCGCGCTCATGCAAGCTCAACACGCCCGGTCCTCATCAACCAGAACCGTGCCAGCTCGCCTCGCGCCGGGTCACCGCGCGCTCGCCGCATGAAACGCACCGAGCGCACCACATCAACCCAACATAAACTACACCCCCACCGATCACCTCACCCGCGTACACCACAACCAGTCGGCGCCCACAAGCGCCAGCGTAGGTTATGGTTGAATACGTAGCTTTTCAACACACAGATAGAGGAGTGCCGTGCCCGCTCAGGCAAAGAACGGAAAAGCCCTGCTGATTGTGGAGTCTCCCTCCAAGGTCAAAACCATCAGTAGCTACCTCGGCGAGGACTACCTTGTCGACTCGTCCATGGGCCATATCCGCGACCTTCCGCAGCCCTCCGAACTGCCCGAGAACCTCAAGAAGAGCCCCGTCGGCAAGTTCGCTGTCAACGTTGAAGAGAACTTCGAACCCTACTACGTGGTCAACCCCGACAAGAAGAAAAAGGTCGCCGAACTCAAGCGCAAGCTCAAAGAAGTAGACGCGCTCTACCTGGCAACCGATGGTGACCGCGAAGGTGAAGCCATCGCATGGCACCTGAAGGAAGTCCTCAAGCCCAAGGTACCCGTCTACCGCATGACCTTCCCCGAAATCACCCGGGAAGCCATTCAGCGTGCCTTCGGCGAACTGCGCGACATCGACCTGCACCTGGTCGACGCACAGGAAACCCGCCGCATCCTCGACCGCATCTACGGTTACGAAATTTCCCCCGTACTCTGGCGCAAGGTCGGCCGCGGCCTCTCCGCAGGCCGCGTGCAGTCCGTCGCAACCCGCCTCGTGGTTGAGCGCGAACGCGAACGCATGGCATTCGTTGCCGCCAACTACTGGGACCTGACCGGACGCTTCCTGACCGCAGCCTCCGAGGGCTTTGACGCCAAGCTGGTCGCCGTAGACGGTCAGCGGATCGCCACCGGCAAGGACTTCGCAGACAACGGCACCCTCAACACCTCCAAGGTCACCCACCTGAACGAGGAAGCCGCCCGCGCGCTCGCTGCATCCCTGCAGTCCGCCGCGTTCTCGGTGCGCTCCGTTGAGACCAAGCCGTACAAGCGCCGCCCGGCAGCGCCGTTCACCACCTCCACCCTGCAGCAGGAAGCCGCACGTAAGCTGCGTTTCTCCTCCCGCGTGACCATGCAGGTGGCGCAGCGCCTCTACGAAAACGGTTACATCACCTACATGCGTACCGACTCGGTGGCACTGAGCGAGCAGGCAATCTCCGCCGCACGCCGCCAGGCATCCGAGCTGTACGGCGCCGAGTTTGTGCCCTCCGCACCGCGCGTGTACACCTCCAAGAGCAAGAACGCGCAGGAAGCCCACGAGGCAATCCGTCCCGCGGGTGACACCTTCCGCACCCCGGACGCCGTGCGCGGCTCTCTGTCCAACGACGAGTTCCGCCTCTACGAGCTGATCTGGAAGCGTACCGTCGCCTCCCAGATGGCTGACGCGACCGGTTCCACCGCCTCCGTACGCCTGGGCGCCGTGGCATCTAACGGCCAGGACGCCGAGTTCGCAGCATCCGGTACCGTCATCACCTTCCGAGGCTTCCTCGCCGCCTACGAGGAGGGCGTTGACGCATCCCGCGTGGCTGAGCGTGAGGCGAAGGACGCTGAGAAGCGCCTGCCGAACCTGACCACCGGCGAGGCACTGACCGCCGAGGCGATTGAACCCGCCGGCCACGAGACCCTGCCGCCTCCGCGCTACACCGAGGCGTCCCTCGTGAAGACCCTGGACGAGCTGGGCATTGGCCGCCCGTCCACCTACGCGGCGGTTATTTCGACCATTATGGACCGCGGATACGTGAACGTTCGTTCTGGTTCACTGATCCCGTCCTGGATCGCGTTCTCCGTGGTGCGCCTGCTCGAATCCAGCTTCGGTCCCTACGTGAACTACGAGTTCACCGCGCAGATGGAAGAAGACCTCGACCGCATCGCACGCGGCGAAGAATCCCGCGTCGAATGGCTGGGCGAGTTCTACTTCGGCGGCGGCTCCAAGCGCGGCCTGAAGCCCATCGTCGACAACCTCGGCGAGATTGACGCCCGCAGCATCAACTCCATCCCGATCGCGGACGGCATTGTGCTACGCGTGGGCAAGTTCGGCCCCTACCTGGAAGCCGAAGGAACCCTCGACACCGAGACCGGCGAACTGACCGAACCGATCCGCGCGAACGTACCTGCCGACCTGGCACCGGACGAACTGACCGAAGCGAAGGCACGCGAACTGCTCGAACAGGGCAAGTCCGACGGCCGCGTACTCGGCGTGGACCCGGTCTCCGGCAACCAGATCGTGGCACGCGACGGCCGCTACGGCCCCTACGTCACCGAGGTGATCGAGGAGATGACCGAGGAGCAGATCCAGGCATACCTGGACGCGCAGCCGACCGAATACTACAAGAACGGTAAGCCCAAGCCGAAGAAGAAGCCGAAGCCCGCCAAGCCTCGTACCGCGTCCCTGTTCAAGTCCATGGACCTGGCGACCGTGACCCTGGAGCAGGCACTGCAGCTGATGAGCCTGCCGCGCGTGCTCGGTACCGACGCTGAGGGCGTGGAGATTACCGTGCAGAACGGCCGCTTTGGCCCGTACCTGAAGAAGGGCACGGACTCCCGCTCGATTGGCAGCGAGGACGAGATCTTCACGATTACGCTGGAGCAGGCCCTGGAGATTTACTCCCAGCCGAAGCAGCGCGGTCGTGCGGCGGCTAAGCCTCCGCTGGCTGAGCTGGGCGTGGACCCGGTCAGCGAGAAGAAGATCGTGGTGAAGGACGGCCGCTTTGGCCCGTACATCACCGACGGTATTACGAACATTACGGTTCCGCGTGCGGAGTCGGTCGAGTCGCTGACCCACGAGCGTGCGGTGCAGCTGCTTGCTGACAAGCGCGCGAAGGGCCCGGTCAAGCGTAAGACCGCCGCGAAGAAGACCACCACGGCTAAGAAGACTACTGCTAAGAAGACGACCGCAAAGTCTACTACCGCGAAGAAGACGACCACTCGTAAGACCGCGGCGAAGAAGACCGCCGAGTAGCTCTTCTACCTAAAGGCGCAGGATGCGTCCCGAACCCCTTAGTGGGGTGGGGTGCCTCCTGCGCCTTTTGCGTGCCCGGCGCGTTCGGAGGTTCGGCGCGTTTTTATACCCGCGCTATGTTTCTTAGGCTTGCGCCGTGTTTTTATGGCCTCGCTGTGCTGATGCTGGGCATCCGCCCGGATTGTTTGCGGAGTGAGCCGCGCCTCTGACAGACTGGAAGAGGCGCCGCACCTGCGGTACCGCACACAGACGATATCCCGCCGCGGGGCGGGGGAGGGGAGCGCATCGTGCGCCTGGGAGTTCTGGATGTCGGGTCGAATACGGTCCACCTGCTGCTGATTGACGGCAGCCCTGGAGCGCGCCCCGAACCGTACGCGTCGCACAAGATTCCGCTGCAGCTCGTGCAGTACCTCGACGCTGAGGGCAATATTTCGCAGGAGGGCGCGGACGCGCTGACCCGCTTCGTGACTAGCGCCCGCGACTTCGCGATCGAGAATGAGGCGGAGGACCTGCTGGCGTTCTCCACGAGCGCTATCCGTGAGGCGGGTAACGGCTCGGCGGTGCTGCATCAGGTGCGTGAGCAGACCGGCGTGAGCCTGAACGGTATTTCGGGTGATCAGGAGGCGGCGATTACGTACTTTGCGGTGCGCCGCTGGCAGGGCTGGGGTGCGGGCCGCATCCTTGATTTTGATATTGGTGGCGGCTCGTTTGAGTTCTCGACGGGCACGAATGCGTTGCCGGATGCGGCGATGAGCGTGCCGTTGGGTGCGGGCCGTTTGACGCGTGAGTTTTTCGATGAGCAGCCGCCGAGCCCGAAGCAGGTGAAGCGTCTGCGTAAGTATGTGCGTGAGCAGATCGCCCCGGTCGCGGAGAACCTGTTGAAGTATGGTGCGCCGGATATGACGGTTGGTACGTCGAAGACGTTCCGTTCGTTGGCGCGTATTTGTGGTGCGGCGCCGTATTCGGCGGGCCCGCATGTGAAGCGTGAGATGCATTTGCAGGATTTGCTCCTGTGGACTCGTCGCATGGAGGCGATGACGGTGTCTGAGCGTGCTGACCTGCCGGGTGTTTCGAAGGCTCGTGCGGAGCAGATGCTGGCGGGCGCTATCGCTGCGGAGGCGGCGATGGAGGCGTTCGGGGTTGAGACGATGCGCGTGTGCCCGTGGGCGCTGCGTGAGGGCCTGATCTTGAAGCGTATTGAGCACCTGGCGGAGGGTACGGGTACTCCGGTCAACCCGAAGACCCTCCTGGGTGAGTAGAACATGATGATGACCCCCGCAGGTTGGTGCGTAATGTGAACCCGTCTGCGGGGTCAACGCTTTTCTTGTATATAACCCGCCGACAACGATGTAGGAAAGGAACAATCACCGATGAAAATCCAAGAAGTTATTGACGAGGTCAACGAAGCCTGGGGCGAAGAGCATGAAGAAAAACGGAGAAAAATATTTAGAAAATATATTATTAATGCCCCTTTTAATCTTTTTGGTATCGTAACTATAGCTTATTTCTTTGTAATATTTCCAGCAATTTTGGCATTTATTTCCAATCCTGAAAAAACAGGTAGTTCAATTAGTTTGATATTTCAGGTTGTATTTAATGTTCCGTATTATATCTTTGATATACGGATTGGAATTCTTGCTTCCTTGGCTAGTCTTCTTTTGAGTCTATATGTTAGTGTAGGTAAATTTGCAGATGGGGTAGAGGGCCCTTTGGGTGACGCTCGCCGTGCAGCCTATCGAAAATTTGCTAAATGTGTTAGTTACATTGTTTCTATGGTGTTTATTATAAATTTTTGGTATGCTGCTTTTGCGGGATACCTTCAGGGTACATCGTATGCTCCTGAGTTTTTTGGACCATGGCGTGTAGGTCCTGGGTGGGGTACTTATTTCGTTCCTGTTGAAATTGATCTTTCAAGGTATGGAGATATTCCTCAGTGGCTCATTGTATTTTTTGCTTGGTTTACACTATCTTCTGGATTGATGTTAACTTACAGTGAAAAGGATATTCTGATTGAAAATGTATCTAGACTGAAAAAATTTAATAATATATATAAAAAGATCAACAAATCTCATGTCGATGAGTATTTCGTGGTGGACTCTTTGCTTGCAGAGCCAAAGATTGAATCGAATGATTCTGATGCTACAGATAGACATATTGATTTAGGCTGTAAATATGGCGACCGTTTTGTATCTGAGATTAGCCATATTGGATTTAGTTTCAAAGTAAAAACAAATCTATACCTCAAGGGTCTTGGTGAACTGCTTAGAAGTCCTGGGCTGAGTTTCTTGTGTATCATTTGCTTATTATTCAGCCCGTTATCAGTTTTTCTTGTCACTGGGTCATTTGAATTTGCTAGCTCGGTTTTTGGTGTTATTCTGGGTATTTTTCTAGTTGAGTTGCTTATTAGGATTTTTGAAAGCGGGCATTTATATAAGGGACTGTATATTACGGAAACGTCAGATTTGAGTTGGCGGCATAGGATTTTTATTTGGGTCAGGTACTTTTGGGTTGACTTAGTTGGAAAGCTGCTATATAGAACTACGTATATTCTATTTATTTTTCTGATATTGGCCTATTTGTACAAGTTATATTTGGAATCTGCTGATAAATCAGTGAAGTCTAGCCTAGTAGCTCTCATGGTCATATTTATAATCTCAATATTTAGTGCTTACTTGGTAATGAAATTATGGCAGTATGATATAAAGTGCATTTTTGACAAAGAACTTAAATTGTACTCTGATAAGTTTATACCCTGCTATATTGAAGACTCTAAAGCTGGTAAACCTCTGGATTATTTAGCTATAGCTTATATTTATATGTCAGTGCGGAAAATTAGTGATTACTATGCAGTATATAAATCTGAATTGGGGGAAGATAGCTTATCTTCCGTTTGCAATAGGAAAAAACTTTATCGGTATTCGAGGGCATCTAATTCTAGGCCTTCAAAATCTCTCCGCCACATGTGGCCTTAAATATTTTTGGGTTTACAGATGGGCAGGAATTTATGTAGTAATGAAAATATTTTTTATGGGTAGGGCTTCGGTAAATTTAATAAGGAGGCTATGAGAAGTGTGAAATTTTCGCTAGGTAATTAATCGACAATACGAAGAAAGGAACAATCACTGATGATAAACCAACTACTGTTAGCGCAGGTGCTGGCTGAGGGATTCAGCTGGGATTATCTCTGGCATTGGACCCACGACCATGATCTTGGCAAAGTACTGATTTCCGCCGTCGCACCAATTGCAACGGCAGTTATCGCCGCTTTGAGTCTTATACTGACTGCTCGCAGGGAGACTAAGCAGATGGAACTCTCCAAACAAGGGATGCCACCTGAGTTAACTCGTTATAAGACCTGGCTCGAAGTGTCAGAGAAATATAAAGAGCTTGTCAAGTTTGGAAATGTAGATGCGCTTTCTGTAGCTTCTGAAGAATATAGGGAGATTGAAGCATCTCGAAAAGCTGCTCTTGAACGAGCTGTGTGGGAGCGAAAAGTTCTTAGTGTCTGTTCGGATACAAATGCCCAGAAAAAGATACTTAATCTGGCTCTTCCGAGTTGAGTGTGGGTGACCAGG
>NZ_KV795254.1:264235-343558 GCF_001808955.1 Rothia sp. HMSC078H08 | reverse complement strand
TTTTATGGGTGCTAAAAAATCTTTAAAAAACTTCTAGAAACCTCAAAAATCTGCGAATTCCCCTCTCTGGACCCCCAAAACAGGGTCGAAAGGCGCCCAAAGCCCTCGCCAACAAAGACAAACCAAGAAACCCCAGAGCCAGAGGGTAGCAGAACGATACAAGAAGAGCCCCTCCTGACGGAGGGGCTCTCTAACAGACTCTGTATATAGAGATATATAGGTGGAATAGAAAAGGAGGGGCACTCCCCCACCGAACATTCAGTACCGAACACTCAGCACTAAACACTCAGCAGAGAAGAACCCCTCCCCTCTATATGTATAGAGAAAGTCAGAAAAGACTAAACAAGCTCTACAGCGCCCTGGTTCTTCTTGCCACGGCGAACCATCGCAAAACGACCGTGCAGCAGATCATCCTTAGAAATAGCTGCGTCCTCGCCCTGAACCTTCACGCCGTTCACCGAAGCGCCACCCTCCTTCAGAATGCGACGAGCTTCAGAGTTAGACTTCGCAAAGCCCAGCTCAGTCAGAACAGAAATCATGTCCAGACGGTCCTCAGACAGCTTCGCCGAAGGAAGCTCAGCAATCACAGACTCCAGGGTAGCCTCATCCAGAGCAGCGAAATCGCCCTTACCAAACAAAGCCTCCGAAGCAGCCACAGCCTGATCAGTAGCCTCAGTACCGTGAACCAGCGAAGTCACCAGGTACGCCAGAGTCTTCTGAGCCTCACGCTTAAACGGTTCCTTCTCAACCTTCTGCGCAAACTCAGCAATCTCAGCACGAGTCAAGAAAGTGAATACCTTCAGACGATCCAGCACATCCGCATCCGCAGTGTTCAGCCAGAACTGGTAGAAAGCGTACGGCGAGCACATCTGCGGGTTCAGCCAAATAGCGTTACCCTCGCTCTTACCGAACTTAGTGCCATCAGAGTTAGTAATCAGCGGAGTACCAATAGCGTGAACGCTCTTACCCTCTACCTTACGAATCAGCTCAGTACCGCTCGTCAGGTTACCCCACTGATCAGAACCACCGGTCTGCAGAGTACAACCGAAACGACGGTTCAGCTCCAAGAAGTCCAGGCCCTGCAGAATCTGGTACGAGAACTCAGTGTACGAAATGCCCTCATCAGAGTTCAGGCGCTTCGCAACAATCTCCTTCTTCACCATGGTGCCCACGCGGAAATGCTTACCAACATCGCGCAGCAGCTGCAGAGCAGACATCTGACCGCTCCAGTCCAAGTTATTCACCATACGAGCAGCATTCTCACCCTCGAAAGAGAGGAAACGCTCGATCTGAGCACGCAGAGACTTAACCCACTCAGCAACAACCTCAGGAGAGTTCAGCACACGCTCAGACGTCTGACGCGGATCACCAATCAAACCGGTGAAACCACCCACCAGACCCAGCGGCTTGTGACCAGCCAGCTGCAGACGACGCATCACCAGCAGCTGCACCAAGTGACCCAGGTGCAAAGAAGCCGCAGTCGGATCATAACCCGTATAGAAAGTCAGGCTCTCCTCGCTCAGCGCCTTCTCCAGAGCAGCCTCATCAGTGCTCACGTGCACCAGGCCGCGCCACTTCAGTTCCTGCCAAATATTCTCGAAGGTATCGTCATTATGCTGCGCGTTGAGGATCTCGGCAGACATGCTTCTCCCATTCACAAGGTAACAACGCCCGAAGGCGCTCGAACAAAATATGTAACAAGCCTAGCACCGCACCAGCCCAAACGCTCAGAAAAACCCAAGCGAGCGCCCAAACCGCTACGGCACCAGCCCAAAGAAATAACAGAAAGAGGCTACAGAGCTATGAAGGCTACAGGCCCGCGGGCATCCGCGAACCCACCATGTGCAGGCGCTGAGTCGGACGAGTCATCGACACGTACAAGTCGCCCACAGCACCACCAGCATCATCGATCAGCTGCTGCGGCTCAACAATCACCACAACATCAAACTCCAGGCCCTTCGCTTCCCACGGAGTCAGAACCAGCACCTGATTCTCCAACGCAGTCTGCGCGGTACCCGTACGATCAGCATGAGCACGAGCCACAGCCTGAGCCGTCTGAACATACAGGCTCGGCGGGCACACCACACCAATCAGAGCACCACCCGAATGAGCGACCTCCTCACTGACCACGGACACGGTCTGCTCCACAACAGACTCGGCGGCAACCTCATGCACCTGCGGAGGCCACTGGCCCTCACGCACCGCACGAGGCGCAGACACCTCATAGCCAGCAGCCTGCGCAACCGACACCGCCGCCTCAGCAATCTGCGCCGGAGTACGGTAATTAATCGTCAGCTCCTCCAGAGTGAAGCGCTCACCCACAAACGGCTCCAACGCCTGCGACCACGAGGAAGCAGCCGCAGCAGAAGAAGCCTGAGCAATATCGCCCACAATCGTGAACGACTTCATCGGGCAACGACGCATCAGCAGACGCCACTGCATGGGCGAGAGCTCCTGAGCCTCATCCACCACAATATGGCCATACGCCCACGTACGATCAGCCGACGCCGCAGCCGCAGCAGTCATACGCTCGCCACGAACCTCATTCATCATCGCAATCTGCTCAGGAGTAATCACGCCATCAGCGCCAATATCCTCCAGCGACTGGTGAACATTCTCCAGCGCCTTCGCAGCGTTCTCAAGGTTCGCGCGATGCTCCGCCGCAGCACGAGCCGCAGCAGCCGCACCGGTCACCTTCGAAAAATCACCCAAAAGCTCAGCAGCCTCATCCAACAGAGGAACATCAGCCTCCGTGAAAGGGGCATCCGCCGGGCGAGCCAACAGCTCACGCTCAGCCTTCGACAGCTCACGAGTCGCAGACTCCAGATAGTGCGGCTTCGAAAACAGCGAGCGCAACAGAGTCTCAGGCGACAGCGGCATCCACGCCAGATTCAAGGCACGGCGCACATCCATCGAGGCACGCACATCATCCTGCAGATACGGACGCTCCACCACACGACCCGCCGCACGGTTCAGCTGATCATCCAGCTTCGCAGTCAGCTCCTTCAACAGAATCTTCACGAACGTCTCACGAGCCTCATTATGCGGCTTGCCCGTCGAACGAGCACGAGAACGAGCCGAACGAACCATCTCCGGAGTCAGCTCAACATCAGTACCCTCAACATTCAGACGCTGAACCTGAGCCGGCACCTTCTGACGATCCGCCACCGCACACTTAATAACCTTCACCATGCGCAAATCGCCCTTCAACGCGGCAACCGCGCGGTCCTTCTCAGGCACAGCACGCAGACCCGGATACAGGGTCGCCAACGAAGACATCACCACGCCGGTCTCACCCAGCGACGGAAGCACACGCTCGATGTACCACATGAACGAATTCGAGGGGCCAACCACCAGCACGCCAGCCTTCGACAGGCGCTCACGGTTCGTGTACAGCAGATACGCCGCACGATGCAGCGCCACAGCTGTCTTACCGGTACCGGGACCACCCTGCACCACACGCACACCCGGCAGCTCCGAGCGGATAATCGCATCCTGCTCAGCCTGAATCGTCGCCACAATATCGCCCATGCGGCCGGTACGCTTCTTATTCAACGCCGCCAGCAGAGCGCCCTCGCCGTGGAGGGAATCCTCATCCTGCAGCATCTCCGAATCGAAGACCTCATCCTCAATATTGACGACAGTACGGCCCTCAAGCATCAGGTGACGGCGACGGCGCACACCCATCGAGTGGAAAGCAGTTGCCTGATAGAACGTACCCGCCTCCGGGGCACGCCAATCCATCAGCAGACGCTGCTGATTACTATCCGTAATACCGATACGACCGATATAGCGCACCGCATCAGCACCCTCACGGTCCATATCCAGGCGTCCAAAGGTCAGACGAGAATCCACAGCATTCAGCTGCGCCAAACGATCCTCATAGTGGGTAGCAAAAGAGTCACGCTCCGAACGGTTCTGATGACCGCCCACCGCCTGATTCTTACGCACAGCAGCCAGCTTCTCAGCCGTCTCCTCACGGAGCTCATCCAGACGGGCATATACGCGAGCAACATACTCACGCTCCGCAGCCATCTGCTCAGCAAACAGCTTCTCAGCCGCCGAAGAATCAGCAGACTGCTGGGGCAAAGATTCAGATGACACGTAAGCTCCTTAAACCTATGGTGTCTCAAAGACAGGGTGCGACAGGCACCCAAAAATACGGGTCACTATTTTACAGGACAGGCTCCGTAGCGCCGAAATATTACCCCCACAGAAAAGTGCCCCACCGGCTCAACCGGCGGGGCACCCCTCATCAATATCAGCTGCACACGCCCAAAGGACGGTACGCCTCAAACTCTATAAAACTACTTCGACGGCAGCGGGTACTCAGAGACCAAGCTCAGCGTCTCAAGACGGTAACCGTCCAGCGCCTCACGACCGCCCAGGCCCTCCAGCTCCAGAAGAGCACCAACGCCGGCAACCTTCAGGTTCGCGCGCTCCACCAACTTCGCGGCAGCCACCAGAGTACCGCCAGTCGCCAGCAGATCATCCAGCAGAAGAACACGGGTGCCCGGCGCGAAATCACTACAGTGAATCTCGATCGCGGCGCTACCGTACTCCAGCGCATACTCCTCACGGTACGTCTCACGCGGAAGCTTACCCGCCTTACGAACCGTCATAATGCCGGTGCCCGTAGCGTACGCGAGCGCAGAAGCCAGCAAGAAACCGCGAGCCTCAACACCAGCCACCACATCAAACTGACCATCAAAACGAGCAGCCAGCTCATCAATGCACGCCTTGAACACCTCAGCATCAGCGAAGAGAGTGGTCACATCGTAAAAGAGGATACCCTCATGCGGGTAATTCGGAATCGTAGCGCAAGCAGTCGGAATCAACTGCTCAATAGGGGTTCGCGAAGCCTCAGAAGCGGGAACGCTCATGCTCTCTCTTTCGTGAAGGGGATAGCCCCGGAAAAATTACCCGGGAACAATAACGCGGTAGAAGCCGCCTACAAGATTCTACCCCCTTCACCCGCGGTTGTCCTCAGATTAGCGCTAAGAACCGTCTGCCAAAATTAGCCCCGCTGAATCAAAACCCGCAAGTCACGCTTAAGAATCTTGCCGGTCGGTCCCAGCGGCATGCTCTCCACCATCACGTAGCGGCGAGGATACTTATACGCCGCCAAACGAGTACGCGCCAGCGCATTCAACTCCGCATGCAACACACCCTCATCAGCACCCGGACGCGGCATCACCACGGCGACAACCTCCTCGCCCACGCGCTCATCCGGCACACCCAATACCGCTACCGACTGCACATGCTCATGGGTATAGAGAACATCCTCAATCTCACGCGGATACACCGAATAGCCGTTACGCAGAACCATGTCTTTAATACGATCCACAATAAAAATATTGCCCTGCTCATCAACACGAGCAACATCGCCGGTCGCAAACCATTCGCCGTCAAAAACCTCAGCAGTAGCCGCCGGATTATTCCAGTAGCCAGCCATTACGTTCTCACCGCGCACCCACAGCTGACCGCTCACACCCGGCGCGCACTCGGAACCTTGCGGGCAACGGACCTGCACCTGCACACCCGGCAGCACACGACCCACCGAACCGAGCACCATGCCAAACTCCGCCTGATTAAACGAAACCACCGGCGACGTCTCACTCAAACCGTAGCCCTCATACACCGGGCACTCAATCAGCGTTTTCAACGCAGAATGCACCGGCGCAGGCAACGGCGAACCACCCGAAATGCCGAAACGGATGCGACCACGCAGCGAGCGCGCACGCTCAGGCTCAGCCTCCAGCGCCGCCGCTAACGACACATACATGCTCGGGACCGCAGCCAACACCGACACCCCAGCACTCTCAATCAGATTCAGCGCACCATCAGGGGTAAAACGCGGCAGCAAAGCCACCGTAGCCGACGCCGCAAACGCCGCGTTCATCGACACCGTCTGACCAAACGCGTGGAACAGCGGAAGGCCACCAAAAATGACGTCCTCAGCGGTAAAACCAAAAACGCTCACGCAGCTACGAGCATTCGAGAGGATATTCGCGTGGGTCAGCGTCGCACCCTTCGGTTTGCCCGTCGTACCCGAAGTGTACAGAATAATCGCCGGGTCGCTCGCCGCCACCGGGACAGGCTCCAGAACAGCATCCGACGAATCAGTAGCCGACAGCGCGCTATCGGCAGGCACGTCAAAAGGAGCCACCGGCGAGCCCTCTCCCCCGGTGAAAATCTCGCAACGAACCGAACCGTTCTTCACCAGCACCGTCGAGGATGCCTCCGACGCCAGACGAGTACCCGCAAACGCAAAAAGCACCTTCGCCCCGCTATCGCGCAGATGATACTCCAGCTCAGCACCCGACAACAGCGGATTCAACGGAACACAAATCGCACCCGCAGCCACAATGCCGTAATACAGTGCAGGCATCAACGCCACATTCGGCATAGACAACGCCACACGGTCACCACGCTCAACACCGAGCGCCGCCAAATGACGCTGAACCTGCGCGGCCGCAGACGCCAACTGCGCGTAGCTCACCACCCGCATATCAGCAGATTCAGAAGCCGGAATCGCCAAAGCTGTCTTAGTCCCCGAACCAGAAGCAGCCTCAGCCAAAAGGTAGGCAATATTGTTCGCTGAATCGTGTATTTCAGACATGATAGAAAACTCTCACCACAGAAAAATCGGTATATCTAGAAAAGGAGAAGACGAGCTAGAAGCCCGGCAAAGAACCCGAAGACAGCAGAAGGGCGTACCTTCAACCGCTCCCCCCCGAAATATCAGAAGAACAGCGCAAGATACGCCCCAGCTACTACTGAGCAGCAGACCAATCCAAGAAGCTCTCGGCAAGCGCAGCCCCACCATTGGGGTCACGAGTAATCACTATTACCGTATCGTCACCGGCAATAGTGCCCATAATCGCTTCAAGACCGCCCTGATCAATAGACGACGCCAAGAACTGCGCAGCACCCGGAGGAGTACGCAGAACCGTAATATTTGCCGAACCCTCAGCGGTAATCAGCAGTTCCTTAAACAGGGAAATCATACGGGCATCAGGTGCAGTACCGCCGCCACGACGAGCAGGATAATTCGGCACAGCATAAATCAAGCCAGCGCCTTCATCACGGATGCGCTCAGCGCCAATTTCAACAAGATCACGGGAAAGGGTCGCCTGAGTAACCTTCATACCATCATCGGCCAGGTACTGCGCCAGTTCAGCCTGGGAGCGGACACGTCGGGTCTGCAGCAATTCAACGATGCGTGCCTGACGCGCGATCTTGGTCGAGGGGAAAGGCATAATATCTCTTCTTCCTACGGTGCCAATCACGAATTCAGAACGGAGCTGCCCAACGGTGGCGCAGCGCAACATTCTTTACTACCCAAGATAATACATATGCACATAAATATGCGCACCAAATATGGATTATTCCAAGATATGGGGGAATTTTCAGGGTTTATCTCACCAACTGTCACACAAAACGCCGCGAGTGTAGCGTGTATCTACACATTCGAGCGCATAACCTCGCAATGAATGCATAGCGTGCAAGAACATTCTGGGCTGGCGCGCCGAATCGAGCAAGCGACCTACCTCAGGCGAGCGCGCAAAAGGAGCCCGCCTCCAGCAACATCATGTGCGCCAGAAACAGGCTCCTTCAACAAAACTTCGAGGTGAATCCTCAGGACTCAGAACGCCTAGCGCTCATCCTCCACCAGACCATCCAGGTCCTCATACTCGACATCGCGCGAACGGCGGTTCAGCCACACAGCAAAACCCAGACCCAGCAGAAGCACCAGCACCGCACCAACAATACTTGCGATACCGGCAAAACGCTCGGCGTTCACGCTGTCCTCAGTCACAGGCTTCAACGTGCCCTTCTCGGCGGTGTAGACGACCTCAAGAGTGCCGCCCTTCTCCACCAACAGGCCGTCTACCTCACGCGGGAACTCCGAAGGAACGTCACCAGTCTGCGAACCACGGAACTCAATCGGAGCACCCGAAGTCACTTGATACTTATCCTTCAGGTTCGACACATACGTCTTACCGTTCAGCGCGTCATCAGCCGGCAAGTTGCCCTTATAACGAGCAACATTGCCCTTCGTAATCAGGTCAGGAGTCAAATCCTGGTAGGTGCCCTGAATGACCCAGCTCTTACCGGCATACTCGGCGTTATTATTCACCGACGCAAAAGCACGGACACCCGCAATAGCCAAAACAATGGAAAGAATAACCGCGACAGCAGCAGAAAGAACCGACAGCCAGTTTACGCCCGGGCGGTCATCCAGCTCTTCCTCACTCATCGCGAAAAGGGAGGAGTTCTCTTCCTCATCGTCGTAATCCTCGTACTCGTCGTACTCCTCATATTCAGAATCCTCGTACTCAGAATCCTCAAAGTAGGTTTCTTCGACCTCAGTAGACTGCGACAGCTCATCCTGTTCGCGCGAGTTCTCTCGATTAGCCATTACTCTCTCCCTCACTTCATCTATCTTCTAGGGTACCCATAACCACATGAGTTCACCACTGAAAGCGCTTATCAACGCTTCATAAACCAACCCAACAGGTAAACCCACCACGCAACGCCAAAAGCTACGGGGTGGGAGCCAACAACTCCCACCCCGTCAGCACTAGGCATTACGCCTTAGGGTTAGACCCGGTTAGACACGCGGTTCCGCACCCAGCTGCTCAACAGTCGCAGCCACAGCAGCCTCACGAGCAGCCGATGCCTCATCAGCAGTCAGCGTACGATCCGGCGCGCGGAAACGCAGAGCAAACGCCAAAGACTTCTTCGACTCATCAATACCGACACCGCGGTAATCATCAAAGACGCGGATGTCCTCCAGCAGCTCGCCAGCGCCCTCACGCAGAACACGCTCCACCTCAGAAGCAGGCAGATCGCGGTCCACCAGAAGCGCCACATCCTGGGTAGCAGCCGGGAAAGTCAGCACCGGAGTAGCCTGATGCGCCTCAACACGACCAGCAAACAGAGCCGAGAAATCCAGCTCAAACGCGCAAGTACGCTCCGGCAGGTTCAGCTCCTGCAGAAGCTTCGGGTGTAGCTCGCCAGCGAAACCAACGCGCTCACCGGCAGCGTTCAGAACCTCAGCCACACGGCCCGGGTGGAACGCAGTGTGCACACCATTACGCACCTGAATCTCAGCCGACACAGCAGCAGCCACCAGACGCACAGCGTCCAGAGCGTCACGCCAGTCGTAAGCGCGCGGAGCAGCACCCGGCATCGCCTCGTGCTCAGTACCTGCAAACAGACCAGCAATGAAAGTGGGCTGCTGCGGAATACCGGCATTCAGATCAGCCAGAACCTCATCCGAGGGGCGAGCTCCCAGCGGCGGAATAGACTCGGAGCCCAGCTGCTCACCCGGAATGAACACATGACCCGACTCAAAAATAGCCAAGTTCTTGAAACCACGAGACAGGTTACGCTTCAGAACCTCAACCAGACCCGGCAGCAGCGAGCGGCACATCCAGCCCTCAGCCGAAGAAATCGGGTTCTCCAGGCGAATCGAAGGAACCTCAGTCACCGGGTTCTCGGGGGTGCTCGCCCACGGAGCCGACCACAGGTTATTCGCATCAGCCGACACGAAGGGGTACGCAAACACCTCAGTCAGACCGGAAGCAGCCAGCGCATTCAGCGCACGACGCTTACCCGCCTGCTCCGGAGTGTAACCGTGACCCGCAGGAGCCACCGGCAGAGTCGAGGGGATGTTCTCGTAACCGTCAATACGTGCGATTTCCTCAGTCAGGTCCTCCTTCGCGCGCAGGTCAGTACGCCACGACGGGACAGTCACAGCGTAACCGGACTCGGTACGCTCCACCGAGCAACCAATCTCACGCAGGCACGACTCAATCTGCTCCGGCGAGTAATCCACGCCGATACGACCAGCAGTGTAATCAGCAGGCAGGTCAATCACGACCGGCTCATAGCCGAGGGATACGTCAGTAACGCCCGGCTCAACCTGAGCACCAGCCAGCTCAACCAGCAGCTCAACCGCACGCTGAGCAGCCGCTGCCTGAATCAGCGGATCAACGCCACGCTCAAAACGCTTCGAGGACTCAGAAATCAGCTTGTGACGGCGAGCAGTACGAGCCACCGACACCTCATCAAAACGAGCAGCCTCAACCAGAATGCGGGTGGTCGAATCGGTCACCTCAGTGGAGGCGCCGCCCATCACACCGGCAAGACCAATCACACCGGAATCATCAGCAATGACAATATCCTCGGGGTGCAGAGTACGCTCAACGCCATCCAGGGTCACCAGCTTCTCACCAGCTGCGGCGCGACGCACCACAATCTCACCCTGAACCTTGTCAGCGTCGTAGAAGTGCAGCGGCTGACCGGTCTCCAGCATCACGTAGTTCGAAATATCCACCGGCAGCGACAGCGAGCGCACACCCGCCAGACGCAGACGCGAAGACATCCAGGTCGGAACCGGCGCATCCGCCTTCACGCCCGAAACCTCACGCATCACAAAACGAGTGCAGCCCGGGTTACCGTGAATCGGGGCGTCATCACGCAGAGCAACCGGGTGACCGGACTCGTTAGCCTCCGGGGCGCGCTCGCCGTACGCCAGCACAAAATCCTCGAAGGAAGAACCGGTAGCGTGGCACCACTCGCGAGCAATACCGCGCAGAGAGAACGCGTAACCGCGGTCCGGGGTCACGTTCACCTCGGCAGCCTGATCGTACAGGCCCAGCAGCTCCATCGCATCGGTGCCAAGCTCCGGGTCCAGGCCCAGGGTCGAAAGCACCAGGATGCCGCCGTGATCATCGCCAATACCCAGCTCACGAGTCGAAGCAATCATGCCAGCCGACTTGTGACCGTAAGTCTTACGGGCAGTAATCGCGAAACCACCGGGCAGAACAGCGCCGGGCAGGGTCACAACAACCTTGTCACCGGGCTTGAAATTGTGGGCACCACAAATAATGCCCTGCACGCCGGAAGGCTCAATGCCCTTACCGGTCAGAGTCTGCTCCTGGCCCTCCGGAACCACACGCACCTGGCACCAGTTCACGGTCTTGCCGTTAGAGTGGGTCTCCGGCTCCATGGAGAGCACCTGGCCAACCACAATTGGTCCGGACAGCTCATCAGAGGGGCGGTGAACGTCTTCTTCTTCCAGGCCAACCTTCACCAGGGTTGCCATCAAATCTTCAGCCGAAGCATCCTCAGCTACAGGCACGAACTCGCGCAGCCATGACAGGGGTACACGCATAATTTAGATCTCCATCCCGAACTGCTCAGAGAAACGGATGTCGCCTTCAACCATGTCATGCATGTCAGCGACGTTGTTACGGAACATGAGGGTACGTTCAATACCCATACCGAAAGCGAAGCCCGAGTACTCCTCAGGATCAATACCCGCAGCACGCAAAACGTTGGGGTTCACCATGCCGCAGCCACCCCACTCAATCCACTGCGGGCCGCCCTTAGCGTTCGGGTGCCACAAATCCAGCTCAGCGGAAGGCTCAGTGAACGGGAAGAAGTTCGGGCGCAGGCGAATCTTAGCGTCCTCACCGAACATGGCGCGTGCCATGTACTCCAGGGTGCCCTTCAGATCAGCCATAGTCAGGCCCTTATCCACGGCAAGACCCTCGATCTGGTGGAAGACCGGGGTGTGGGTCGCATCCAGCTCATCGGTACGGTACACCTGACCCGGGCACACAATGTACAGCGGCAGCTCGCGAGAAAGCAGCGAGCGCATCTGCACCGGCGACGTGTGGGTGCGCAGCAGCAGGTGAGCGTTCTTCGGCTCAACGTAGAAAGTGTCCTGCATTTCGCGTGCCGGGTGATCCGGCTTAATGTTCAGAGCGTCAAAGTTGTACCACTCAGACTCCAGCTCCGGGCCGTCAGCAACTTCCCAACCCATACCGACGAAAATGTCGGTCAGGCGCTCCTGCATCAGAGCAATCGGGTGGCGGCCGCCCAGGGAACGGCGAGGCGAAGCAGCAGAAACGTCCACAGCTTCCTCAGCCAGGATGCGAGCCTCACGCTCAGCCTCCAGCTCGGCGGTACGAGCCTCAATAGCCTCAGTCAGGGCTGCACGAGCCTGACCCATCAGCTTACCCACCGGGCCCTTGTGCTGGTTCTGAAGATCACGCATCTGACGGTTCGCGATGCTCATGATGCCCTTCTCACCGAAGAAGCTCAGGCGCACCTCCTTGAGGCTGTCAAAGTCCTTAGCCTTCTCGCGAATCTCCTGCTTGGCACGCTCACGCTCAGCCTCAAAAGCCTCACGGATAGCGTCCAAACCGTTCTCGGGGTTCTCCTCCAGAACCTGCGCAATGCGGGCGAGAACCTGAGCCGGGCCGTTAAGACCCTCGTGTTCCTGCACGGAATCGGTCATTGTCACTCTTCTCTGCATACCACCGGCACTATACCGGCTGGCTCGTTATACACCTTAGGCAGCACCATCTGCTCTCCCCCGGCTACCCGCACAGGGTGCGGAGCAGGGTTGGCGACGGGCGCATATCCTATCCATTTTAGACCAGAGAACGAAGCGCAAACAGCAGAACGCCCGGATAGTCCATCCGGGCGTTCTTAGGTATATAGCCTCAACAACAACGTTGAAGAGGGTACTTCTACTTCAGAGCCTGCTTCACAGCCGGGTCGAAAGAAGCACGAATCCACAGCACGTTCGCAATGAACCATGCCGCGTACAGGGGCACGAAGCCGTAGCGCTGAGCGTCAATGACATTACCAATCAGAGACAGAATCGCCACGAACGCACCCAGAATCGCAAAAATCAGACCAACAGTCAGGCCCAGACGCCTGCCCTTCTGAATCGTGAAGTAGACCCAGATGTACACAACCGCAGAAACAACCAGCAGGCCGATACCGCCTGCAACGCCGACCTCCGGCAGACCCTTCAGCGGGGACAGGTTATCCGGTGCGAACGAGGAAATAACACCGTGAATCAAGCAGAGCAGCGCGGAGACAATCATAATCTCCTGCAGACGCAGAATCTTCGGGTGCTTGGTCGGCGAGTGGAACAGAATTCCGCGCGGCTCAGCGCCGCCTTCCTGAATATAAATAGCTTGAGTGTCCGAGGGAACCGCGTCGGAGCGGTAGGCACCCGGATCAAACGGGGGTTGAGCAGTCATCATTGTCTCCCAATACGTATGTGATTTCTCCCTCAATACTACCCGCCTACCGATTGGTTTCCAAAGCATGCACCCGTGTCGAACCCATATGTGACAAATTCCCCTCCCCCACAAAAACCCACAAAGAGACAGCCTAAGCGCCCCCAACACCCGCAAAATAGCGGCTGCGCACGCCTTAACAGGAGAAAGCAGGAGGTGACAACACCTCCTGCTTTCAACAACACAAACACGCCGCTTAGCAAGCCTAAGCAGGCGCTAGTCCCACACATCCACTAGCTGAAAAGACCCGAGCAGATGTAGTCGTTCTCATCCTTCACACCCGGCGGCACCGCAAACAGCGCACTACCGGTATGACGCAGATACTCACTCAAAGCGTCCGAAGAAGTCATCGTGCTCAGCATCGGAATAAAATGCGTGCGCGGATCGCACACATACGCAATGAAGAACAAACCAGCGTCCAGGCGGCCCAGCTCATCAGTACCATCCGTGTAGTTGAAGCCGCGGCGCAACATCTGCACACCCTGATTCTGATCAGGATGCATCAGACGCATATGAGAGTCTGCCGGAATCAGAGGACCCGAGCGACCCTTCTCCGAAAAATTAGGAGCCGTGAACTCGTCACCACCGGACAGCGGCGCACCAGTCACCTTCGTACGACCTACAATCTCCTCCTGCTCGCGCAGACGGGTGCGGTCCCACGTCTCAATATTCATGCGGATACGGCGAGCAGCCAGGTAGCTGCCGCCCTCCATCCACGCCGGGCTATTCGCCGAATTCTCAGAGGAAGTCCACACGTGCTTCTTCAGCAGGTTCGGGCTCTCCACCTTCAGATTATTCGTGCCGTCCTTGAAACCGAACAGGTTACGCGCCGTCACCTGGCTCGTCGAGGTCGAAGAGGTACGGCCGAAACCCTGCTGGTTCCACGCCACCACGGCACGACCGCCAGCAATACGAATCAGGTTACGAATCGCGTGGAACGCCACCTGTGGGTCATCCGCACACGCCTGAATGCAGATATCGCCGTTGCTTCGCTTTTCTTCCAGCGCATCACCGGTCATATGAGGGATGCGGACCAGTGCCTCCGGGAGCTTAGAAGCAAAGCCGAAGCGGTCCTTGCCCTCATCGTCAACGAAGAAGCTACGGCCCAGACCAAAGGTGAGGGTCAGGTTCGCGGCGGACAGGTCCATCGCCTCGCCGGTGTCCTTAGGAGGCGCCTCATAGGAGCGGTCCTCCCCCACCAGCTCGCCCGCCTGCAGCTTCGCAGCAGCGGCGCTCCATTCCTTGAACAGGGACTGGATTTCGTCACGGTCGGTAGTCTTCAGGTTCAGCGCCGCAAAATACATGCGGTCCTGAACCGCAGTCGAAATGCCGCTCTGATGCTCACCGTAGAACGAGTGGGAATCCTTCGCGGCAGTCGAGGAAGCGCTCGCAGAAGCCTGCGCACTGGAGTTAGAGGAGCATCCGACGAGCGCGCCGAGGGCGCCCAGAGCACCGGCACCCGCCAGTGCGGCGCCGAGCGCACCGCGGCGGGAGGTGCCAGCAGGCTTAGCGTCGGGGGCTACTTCCGGAGTGTGGTGGTTGGATTCGGTAGGCATGGGAAGGCCTTTCGTGTGATGTGTGAATGATTGAAGAATGCAGCGGCTATATGCGCCCTGCATGAAGAATGCACCTGTGCCGGGTGGAGACACGAATCAACCGTAGTCCCCACCCGGCAAGCCCCGCGGATATCACATACCGCGGCAGGTGAGCGTCGGCGGGATGCTACTTAGTGCCCGCGCCGGTCACAACCTCAGTCATCTTCGAAACCGGCTCAGACAGAGCTTCAACAGCATCGGACAGCTCGCGCACCTGCTCCTTGGTCAGCTCATCGTACGCAGCGAAGCTATCGCCCTTCTTGTACTTGTCGAGCAGCTTCTGAACGACGTCGAGCTTCTTCGCGATGTCCTCAGCCAGCTTCGGGTCCTTCTGCTTCAGAATCGGCAGAACGTCCTCATACGCCACGCGAGCACCATCAATGTTGCCCTGGAAGTCCGAGAGGTCAGTGTGCGACCAAATCTCTTCCTCACCGCTGATCTTGGTGTTTACCACCTCGTCGAGCAGTTCCTTAGCGCCGTTAGAAATCTGGAATGCCTCAAGCTTGAACTCGGAGGAGTGAACCTCGTCGTAGAGCTTCTGGGTGTCCTCAACGAGCTTCTTCGCCAGCTCTGCACGTTCCTGAGCGGTCAGCGGAGTGTACTCCTTGCCGCCGTTCTTCTCAGCGGTAGGCTGCCACAGGTCCTTCTCAATCTTGTGCCAGCCGGTCCATTCCTTGCCCTCTTCCACGTCTGCTTCACGTGCATCCAGTGCGGGGTCCAGGTCACCGAAGGACTCAGCGACCGGCTCAATGCGTTCGTAGTGCAGGCGCGCGGAGGAGTACAGCGCCTTCGCTTCTTCTACCTTGCCGGCGGTGTAGAGCTCAGCGAACTGCTCGGTCTTGGTCTTCAGCGCCTCCACCTGATCCTTGACGTAAGCGGTGTACTGGGTGACTGCGGTGTCGCGCAGTGCCTGCTCATCGGCGGAGATAGTTGCCGCGTTCTCGTTCTTGGTCACGGTGAAATCGCCGCGGATACCGTCGCCAACCATGCCGGGCTTGCACGCGGTCTTGTAGCTACCCTCTGCCAGTTCCACGGTCAGGTCACGGCTGAGGTTCGGGCCAATGTTCTCCACCTCAGAAACGATACGCAGGCCGTCGGAGCCGAGCACGTAGAACTCGTTGACCTTGGTGCCTTCGTTCTTGACCTTGAAGGTGACCTTGCCAGCCTTCACGGTGGTCGCCGACAGCTTGCAGGCATCGTCGCTAGCGCTGACGTTAATAACGCCGTCGGAGGATGCCGCGCCCGAAGCGGAGGACGCCACGTTCTGGTTGTTGGGAGTGCAGCCGGTCAGGGCGAGTGCGCCAACCGAAAGCAGTGCACCGGCGGAGGCGAGAGTCTTACGCATAGGTTCTCCTTATGTAGAGGTCCCGTGAAGGGTGAATGTATGAATAGTTAGGGTTCGCGGACAATCGTTGCCGCAAAAATCTAGGGGGCTGGTTCTCCCGTGCTGGTTCTCCCGTGGAGGCAGAACGCAACCTGGTTTAGGCGGTAGCCTTTTCGGTTTCCGGCTTCTTAGCCGCCGCCTTCAGACCCGGGCGCTGGGCACGGATGAACAGCGGCATCACAATGCCCACATACAGAATCCAGGCGCCCGCCTCAAGCCAGGTAGTGGTCGAGGACAGGTTGAACACAGCCTTGAGCAGGGTGCCGAGGAAACCGCTCGGGTCGATGTAACGGTAGGACTCGAACGCGGTGCTGTTCAGACCCGGCAGGATACCCGCCTCCTGCAGGTCGTGAATACCGTAGGAGAGCACGCCGGCGGCAACGATGACCAGGAACGCGCCGGTAATGGTGAAGAAGCGCGAAAGGTTAATGCGCATCATGCCGCGCATCATGCCCCACGCCATCACGATGGCGATGGCGATACCGACCAGCGCACCGAGCATGGGGGTTGCGTTCGCCTCCTGACCGGCGGTGCGGGTAGCCGACCAGATAAACAGGGTGGTTTCCAGGCCTTCGCGGCCCACGGAAAGCGCCGCCAGCAGAACCACAGCCCAGGCGCTGGTCTGTGCAGCGTCCAGCTTGCCCTTGAGTTCGGCAGAAAGCATGCGGGCGTTTTCAGCCATCCAGAAAATCATCCAGGTGACGAAGCCAACCGAAATGATAGACAGGGAACCGCCAATGGCTTCCTGCGCTTCGAAGGTGAGGGTTTGGGGACCGAAGGTCAGCAGAGCGCCAAAGCCGAGGGACAGTAGGACCGCCACACCGACGCCGGCCCACATGGGTGCCAGCAGGTGGGTACGCTGCGTTTTGCGGATGTAGGCGAGGAGGATACCTACGACCAGTGCCGCTTCGAGGCCCTCGCGCAGGCCAATCAAAAAGTTTCCGAGGAAGGCTCCCCAAAAGTTCATTTCAGTATCACCAATTAGACAGTTTTTCCTTACCTAATAAACATACGGTGATTGGCGCCGGATTTCATCCCGGGTTATGGGGCTGCGCACGCCTAAAACATGCCTAAAATCGCCTATATCTTTACGGTGCAGGCTCTTGGACACGACCTGTCGCCATAACTTTACGCACTGTGAATAAACACCCCAACAAACACGCAAGTCAGGATCACCTGGCGCATAACTCACCCTCAAAATATGAATAAAGGCGGGACTCCCCACAGGAAATCCCGCCTTCAAACAGTGTCGAAAAAGATAGAGAAAATTTATCCTGTTACCGCCGCGAACGTGTCACATAACGGTGACTTAGCCTCGCAACGAACTAACGCAGAGAACTAATACAGGGTCTTAGCGCTACAGCATTAGGATTATGCCTCGCCAACACCTGCATCCTGCAGCTGCTGAAGAAGAGCCACAACAATCGGCAAATCCGCCGGAATCCACGGCAAACCCAGCAGGTCATCATACGCCTGCGCGTCATCTTTAGACTTCGGCAGCGGCATCCACTGCAGAGCGCTGTGATCCTCCAGAGTATCCGGAGTACCCGAAAGAATCTCCGCGAAGAACACGCGCATCGCCAGACGCTCACTCAGACGCCAGCCCTGCGGGTACGCACCGGGCACCTCAGCACCCAGACGGGCCTGCACGCCCAGCTCCTCCTTCAGCTCACGCACCAGCGCCTGCTCGCAGCTCTCCCCCGGCTCGACCTTACCGCCCGGGAACTCCCACATGCCAGCAACTGTCTGCGGCTCAGAACGCTGAGCCACCAGCATGCGGGTCGGAGCCTCCAAAGAATCAACCACGGCGGCGCCAACCACCTGAACCTCAAACGAGAGCAACATATCACTCATCTTTCTCTACCTTCTTCTACGCTTTAGAATCCTTCGTCGGATGCGCATCCTCAGCAGCGTGCTCCGCTACTTCCTTCTTAGCATCCTCAGTATCCTCCGGCTCAGGAGCGTCCTCCACGCCTTCCTGCCACTCTTCTTCCTTATCATTCATATTCGAGGCTTCTGCCACCTCACGGCGAATAGTAGTGCCGTCATTGAGCAGAATGAGCAGGCGGTTACCGTTCTTGAACTCCATGAGGAAGACATCCTCAAGTTCGACCTCAGCCGCACGCAACTGCAGGTACACCCAATCCTCGGTCTTGTGCGCATCCGCGATATCGCGAGTAACCAAGCTACCCTTCACAATCAGAGCAAAGTTCGGCACACCGTCGCCCTTACGAATCACACTCAGCACACCATTCGGCTCAATCTGAGCGAACTCAATGTCTTCCAGGTCGTAAATACCCTGCGCACGAAGGTCAGCAATCAGGCGCATCGGATCAAGAACCACATCTGCCTGCTGGAAGCTCTTAATATCGATATCACCATCCGTAATGACCGGCACGCGCTGCTCACGCACCGCCATATGCAGAAAACGAATCTTCGTGGTCGCCACGTTCAGCAGCTGAATCATGCACAGCGTAAACACCATGTAGATGACAAAGTAGAACAGGCTAATCTGCTTGCTGTACAACACGCCACCGAACACACCACCGATGACAAAGTTACCGATGGTATCAATCGGGGTCTGGTGCCCCGCCTGAGAACGGTGAGTCAGACGCAGGTACACCAAAAGAATGATCAGGCCAACGAAAATCTTTAGCAAACCATCAACGATCATCTCAACGGTCATAACAAAAATCTCCTAGAGCTAGGCCCGGAAAATATCCGGTTCCAGATAAATGATGCGTGCCGCAGGAACAGCCTCGCGAATACGAACCTCAGCCGCGTCAATCTCATCAGCCACAGCGCGGCCGGTGTCGGCATCGTGAATACGAATCTTCGCCGCCACCAGAATCTCCTCGGGACCCAAGTGCACGGTCTTAATGTGGATAATGCGCTCGCTATCGCCATCCTCAATCGCCGCACGAATCTTCGCCAAATCCTCCGGAGAAGCCGCCTCACCCAAAATCAGAGACTTCATCTCCACCGCAAGGAACACGGCAATAAAGACCAGCAGCACGCCAATAGCCAGGGTGCCGAATGCATCCCACAGACCATTACCGGTCAACAGAGTCAGACCCACGCCAAAGAGCGCGAAAATCAGACCCAGCAGCGCACCCGCATCCTCCAGCAGAAGCACCGGAAGCTCCGGGTTCTTCGAAGTACGCAAGAAACGCATCCAGCTCTGCTTGCCCTTCAGATCACGCGACTCCTTCACCGCCACGCGGAACGAATTACCCTCCAGCAGAATCGAACCCACCAGAACAGCCACCGGAACCCACTGCCACTCAGTAATACCGTGCGGGTCATGCAGCTTCTCATAACCCTCATACAGAGCGAACAAGCCACCCAGGGCAAAGATAATAATCGAAACAATAAACGCGTAAATATAGCGGTTACGGCCATAACCAAACGGGTGCTCCTCATCAGCCTGCTTCTGCGAAGCGCGACCGCCCAAAAGAAGCAGAAGCTGATTACCCGAGTCAGCCACCGAGTGAATAGCCTCCGCCAACATCGACGAAGAACGAGTCAGCGCAAAAGCCAAAAACTTCAGCACCGCAATACCCAGGTTCGCACCCAGCGCAGCAATAATCGCGCCCGAACCCGAATGACCAGAAGGAGCAGACATAATTTCCCTTTCTCAGCCCTAAACTAAAACTCTAAAACCCATGATGCTAAAGCGGCCCACCGCTGTACCACAAGCCGTGAACCGCCCAAAACCTAGCGAGAAACGCCGCGCTGAGCCATCGCCGAAGCATACAGGCACACAGCAGCAGCCGTACCCACATTCAAAGACTCAGCCGAACCATAGACAGGAACAGCCACACGCATCGTCGCCGCTGCCTTCTCTTCAGCGTTCAAGCCCTGCGCCTCATTACCGAAAAGCCACATGGTCGGCTTAGAAAGATCAAAATTACCCTTCACGCCGGACGGGGCACTCGCCTCTACACCGGCACGACGAGCCGCAGTGTACTCACTCAGCTCCTGCAGATTCACCGCACCATAGCCGTCAGCAGCCAGCACAGCAGTACCCTGAGACTTCACATCCTCCGCGAAATCCTCCAGCTGCACGCCCTGAATAATCGGCACGTGGAACAGCGAACCCGCCGTAGAACGCACCGTCTTCGGGTTATACAAATCCACCGAACCCTTAGTCGTAATCACCAAGTCAGCACCGGCCGCATCAGCCACACGAAGAATAGTGCCCGCATTACCCGGATCCTGCACACGAGACAGCACAGCAATCAACTTCGGGTTCAACGCGCCCTCACCCCACAGCAGCGAGAAGGAAGCATCCACCATGAAAGAAACCGCAATAATACCCTGCGGCGACACAGAATCAGCCATGGCCGCCAACACCTCTTCGGTCACCACACGCATAAAGACGCGGCGCCCCTCCTCGGGGGTGGGGGTGCCGTACACCTGCTCCAGCAGCTCGGCAATATCCTCATGACGGTCAAAAGCCGCCTCCGTAACGTAGACAGCATCCAGAATCGGCTTCTTCAGATGCGCCTTCAACGCCTCACGCACAGCCTGCGGGCCTTCCACCAGGAACTGGCCCTTCTTCGTGCGAGCAGCACGGGTACGCAGCTTCGCAATATCGCGCACACGGTCAGCCTGCGGGTTGGACATCACAACGGGGGTACTAATACGTTCAAAAAAGTTCACTCTTAAAGGGTACAGGCAAAGACGCACCCAAAAACGCAGAACAGTCACAACCCCAGATACGCAGAAAGCGGCCGCCCACACTCAAAGTGCAGACGGCCGCTCACGACGCTTAAGCATCCTACCCCGAACCTAGATTTTCGAGGTAAGAACACAACCTAGGCTAATTAAGCCTTGGGAGCCGAGGTGTCCTCGGGCAGGTTGTTCTTAGCAATCTCAACCAGTGCGTTGAAGGCAGCGGGCTCGTTAACAGCCAGCTCAGCCAGCATACGGCGGTCGACCTCAACACCAGCAGCCTTCAGGCCCTGGATGAAGCGGTTGTAGGTCAGGCCCTGTGCGCGGGAAGCAGCGTTGATACGCTGAATCCACAGGCGACGGAAGTCACCCTTCTTCTTACGACGGTGGTCGTAGCTGTAAACCAGCGAGTGAGTGACCTGCTCCTTAGCCTTACGGTACAGGCGAGAACGCTGACCGCGGTAGCCGGATGCACGATCGAGAATAGTACGGCGCTTCTTGTGCGCGTTAACCGCGCGCTTCACACGTGCCACGTGTGTCTCCTTCGTCTTATGTCCTGAACAGCTCACATATCACGCTGAACAGGAGCGAGTCTTTAATCAGTGCGCACCACTATCGGTGCGCCAGGTGCAGAGAGTAAGCGTTGCTTACTTACCCAGCATCTTCTTGACAACCTTTGCCTGGCCGCCGGTAACGATCTGGTCAGAAGCCAGACGACGGGTCAGACGAGAGGACTTGTGCTCCAGGTAGTGGCGACGGTTCGCCTGCTGGCGCTTAACCTTGCCGCTACCGGTGAGCTTGAAGCGCTTCTTAGCACCAGAGTGGGTCTTCTGCTTCGGCATAGCTGCCGTTCTCCTTACATTCATCCCCCGCCACAACGGCGGGGGAGCTTAGTGGGGTTGAGCGATACACGCATCAGCCCCAAGGACCAAAGGTGAGGCACCCCTGACGAGGTGCCTCGGAACCGGCACCGGGTGAACCCGCAACACCCACCCAACGGTGGAGGCGCGTGCCCATCCTAAAGTGACGACCCGGTTCCCTACTCGGCGGAAGCCTGTGCCTTCAGCTCGGCAGGCATAGCGTCTGCCAGAGAATTAGTTACGGGCTTCGCCTTGGTCGTGTCAATACGCTCGCGACCCTTGCGACCGCCGGCGCCCTGCTCACGGCGAGCCTCTGCCTTACCGCGAAGCGGAGCCAGAACCATCACCATGTTGCGGCCATCCTGACGGGGGCGAGACTCAACGGTGCTCACCTCAGCCAGCTCAGCCGCCAGACGCTCCAGCAGACGCACACCCATCTCGGGGCGCTGCTGCTCACGACCACGGAACTGAATCATTGCCTTGACCTTGTCACCACCGGAAAGGAAACGACGAGCGTGTCCAACCTTGGTTTCGTAGTCGTGGGTATCAATCTTCAGGCGGAAACGGATCTCCTTCAGAACGGCATTAGCCTGCTTCTTGCGGGATTCACGAGCCTTGATCGCGGCTTCGTACTTGTACTTACCGTAATCCATGAGCTTGCACACGGGCGGCTTCGCGTTCGGGGCAACCTCGACCAGGTCGAGTTCGGCGTCCTCAGCCAGACGCAGAGCGTCCTTCAGAGGGACAACGCCTACCTGCTCGCCACCGGGACCGACAAGACGGACCTCGGGAACGCGGATACGATCGTTAATGCGTGGTTCGCTAATGACTAGCTCCTGTGCTCTGTGGGTTTCCCCGTGAATACTATCCGTTGCGGGCACTAAAAAAGCCCCCGCAGTTACACAAGCGGAGGCACAAACCAGCGTACGCCGAAAGCGGCGGACGAACCCGTTCACCTCAAAACTCGCAAACAAACGTCTACGGCGGTCAACCGGGTGGGAGACATGCTCCACTTGCAAACTGCCTACAACCATACCGCAGAATCCCCGACAGACGCAAGGAATTAGACGCAAAACACCATAAAAATTGCGGGGACTCCCCCAGAAAGTCCACAGAAGCACCCACTCTTAAGGACGCATTTACCGAAACAAACGAAATATGAGATTCTAAGACTATGAGCACTGAAAACACGAACTTCCGCTTCACCGCGGAAGAAGAAACCCCCGTACACGGCCACACCGAACTCACCGAAGAGCAGGTCGAAGCCGTCAACGAACAGCTGCGCGACATCGCAGACGTACCCGCCATCGAAATCATCAGCTCCGCAGCCATCCACATGATGAGCGCCGCAGCCGTCAAGTGCGGCCTGGCAGCAGACGAAAACGCCGACGACCTCAAGGACCTCGACGAAGCACGCAAGCTTATCACCGCACTGGCAGGCCTCGTCACCGCCGCAGCGCCCGAAATCGGCTCCCAGCACGCAGCACCCCTGCGCGACGGCCTGCGCACCCTGCAGCTCGCATTCCGCGAAGCATCTCCCTTCCCGGACGAACCCGGCAAGGGCCCCGGTGAAAAGCTCACCGGCCCGGTGTACTAAACCAACTGGTGTACTAAGCCAGGACGTGCGCTAAACCAGCAGGCCTACTATCTGGTGTATGCCATCACGAAGCCCCGCATCCCTCGTATTGAGGAAGACGGGGCTTCGTCATATATAAAACCTATGCGGATAAGAAATCTACGCGGGCTAAAGCAGAGCGGTAGCTTTAGCGGGAGCCAGCGACCTCAAGAGCCTGTTCAAAACTAAAGTTACCCACATACAGCGCCTTGCCAAGCACCACGCCCTCCAAACCATAAGGCACCATAGAACGCAGCTTCACAAGATCAGCCAGCGACGCCACACCACCGGACGCCACCACCCGACAGGCAGTCTGAGCCAGCACCTCATCCAGCAGCTCCGCACCCGGGCCCGCCAGAGAACCGTCCTTACTCACATCCGTGACGATATAGCGGCGCACACCCGCGCTCTCCAGCCACGCCAGCGCCTCCGCCAAATCAGGCCCCGACCAATCGGTACCGCGAGCCACCGTCACCCAGCCCCGCTCGGGGTTATAACGGGCATCGAGGCCAAGAGCCAGAAGATCAGAATCGGCATAATGAGCCAGAACACCTTCAAGCCAGGAAGAATCCGCCAGAGCCGCACTAGTCACGTTCACGCGGTCCGGATTCAGGCTCAGGGCGCGCTCCAGACTCTCAGCATTACGCACACCGCCACTGACCTGAACACGAACCGGAGCGGAGCCGGTTCGGGTGTTCTCGGCACGGACTGCGGCAACCACCTCAGCCAGAACCTCGGTATTCGTGCCGCGACCAAACGCCAGGTCAAGGTCAACCAGGTGAATCCAGCGGGCACCCGCCTTCACCCAGGTCAGAGCCGCCTCAACAGGGTCGAGGCGTTGCTCACCACCGGACAGGGTGCCGCCCACCGGGCGCACCGCGTAGCCTTCAGAAATATCAACGGCGGGCAGAAGTTCAAGAACGGGCACAGACATTAGTTACCTCCCGCAGCAGTAGCGGAGTCGCCAGGAGACAGGCGACCGGTCGCCGCCAGGGACGCAACCCAGCGGCGCATAAACTCCGCCCCCAGCTCGCCAGAACCTACCGGGCAGAACTGCACCGCCGTCAGTGGACCGTTCTCAACCGCCGCGATATAGGCGGGCTCGGTGACAGTCCAAGTCACCGCCGGAGGGGCAATATATTCAATGCTCTGATCAAAAGCCCACTCAAAAACGCCGTGCTCAGATTTGAAGTGAGCCTCACCCTCAAGATCCTTGAGCAACGTACTATCGGAGGAAGAACGCAGGGCAGAAGCACCGGGCGCCAGGTCTCGGGCAGAAAGCTCCACGCTCTCACCGGGCCACTCCCCCATGCACTGCACCTGAACCTGCCCCATCTGCGGATGCTCCACCGTCACCGAGTCGAAGAGGCAGCTCAACGCCGCACCGGCAACCAGCACCGGACGACCGCCAGCAACACGGCGACCAATCACGCGCTCAGCGTCCTTAGCTTTCAGGTCTTCGTACGCCTCGAGAGAGCTCACACCGCCGGTCACCACCATGCCGTCAGCTTCACGCAACTGGTCGGGCACAGCGGTCACGATAACGTCCGCCCCCGCATCCTGAAGAAGCTTCACCAGAGGACCACGAGTTCCGGGATCCCCCAAAACGGCAACCACGGGACGAGCGGGCTGAGTGGTCTGTACAGATTCAGTTTCGACGGGTGTGGTTGCAGCGGGTGTGGGTTCAGCGGGAACAGGCATCGGTGCGCTCCTATTTCATAGGCTCAAGAATTCGACTCAAGCGCTCAGCTTGAGAGATAGCGGGTTCGGAGTCAAGACATCAACCTCATGCAGAAGCCAACCACGTACGTGTCCATGCTTAGCGCTGAGTCTGAGGAATTTCCAGACGCTGACCGGCATCAACAGAGGTGCTGGTCAACGAGTTCAACTCCATAATACGAACCACAGTATCACGGGTGTCACCCTGCGGATCCACCGCCTGAGCAATATCCCACAGGGTCTCGCCATGCTTGACCACAACGACGGTTCGAGTCACCGAAGCGTTCTCCACAGAAGCAGAAGCCGCCGGGCCAAAGAAGCTAATAGCACCGAGCACAATCAGCGCCGCCAAAGTCAGCAGAGGCAGCCCCTTCAGGAAACCGCGCACAGTACCAAGACGACGAATAGAAGCGGGAACCGCGCGCAGAAACTCGCCGCCCTTAGCCAGAAGAACACTCTTCACGCTAGGGGTCTGCGCATCAGAAGCAGTCTGCGCGCCAGAAGCTACAGAGCGAACCGGTGCCTGAATAGAGCCAGCAGGGGCAGAAGCGGCGGGAACACGAGTAGGCTGACCCACCTGAGCGGGGCGAGGCGCATGAGCCGCACGAGAAGAGCGAACAGACTGCGAAGACGCAGGCACACGAGAACGCCCCTGCACGGTGCTGGCGGACGCAGTGCGGGCGGGGTGAAGTACCACCAAACCTGCCGGAAGGTGTGCAGAAGTGTCACGAGAAGCAAGAGGTGTTGCAGTAGTCATTGTGGTTCCTTTCTCTTAGCTCGCCCCGGGGTTACCTCGCGGGTCTAGCAATGCCGAGCGATACCCGCTCGGAGGTCCTAGTTGAGTGATAACTATGGAGTGGTGATTGTTAGGCGATAACTATTGGGTAGCTATTCTCTAGTTAGGTCAGAGCGCCGGATGCACCGGGTTGCGCTGGGTCGCCCCAACACCCCATCCCCTGCGCTCTCTCTTCGCCGGATGCTCCCTAGAGCATCCGGGGTAGATCGTGCGAAGAGAGAGGCAGAGGATTCGAATACATTCGAACACTCCTTCACTCGCCCCTCCTGGAAGACTCCGGGTCGAATCTTCGAATATTTTTCGAACATTCACCCGTAAATCCTGAATTTCAGGAGAGATTCAAGAGTATATACGAACTCTTGTTCTAAAGTCTAGCAGAGATGTACTAAAAATTTCTTCGAGTTTCGAAGAAAAAATCTAGAATATTTGTTTGAGTTTTTCGGTGTAGTGTTCTACACTGGTGTCAAGAGACGTTCCACACGCTCCTGATGAGTCCTACTCACAGCAGGTTTCTGTACCCGTTACAGCTTGGTTCTGTATCTAAATGCAGGTGCTGCTGACTGAGTTTTATAGGGCGGAGGCGCATACTCGTTGCCCGCGTATCGCTCCGGCACGGATAGAATTCCTCCACCCCCTGACGAGATAAGACCAATTTCAGCAGAACCAAAAAATTTTTAGGACACCATCGGAAAACGTGTGAAGCACCCATCCGTGCCCCGACCGGACTGTGTCTCAAACAGACTGCAGAGACCGGAATACAGAAATCGGGGCACAGACCGAAGGAAAAGAAATGGCAACAGCACCCCGTCCGGCGCTGACCGCGCGCCAGCAGAAGATTCTTGACGCGATCCGCACCGAGATTGAACAAAAGGGTTACCCGCCGTCCATGCGCCAGATTGGTGACATGGTGGGTCTTGCGTCCCTGTCTTCGGTCACTCACCAGCTCGGCCGTCTCGAGACCATGGGCTACATTCGCCGCGACCCCAAGCTCCCCCGCGCCATTGAGGTGCTGGATGAGAACGGCGTCGGCATCCACGGTAGCGCTTCCTCTTCCCTGCCCGAGCTGCCGAACTTCGAAGTCGGCGATGAGGACCTCGTACCCGTTCCCCTGGTTGGACGAATTGCAGCGGGCGGCCCCATTACCGCCGAGCAGTCCGTGGAGGATGTGCTTGCCCTGCCCCGCCAGCTGGTCGGTAACGGCAAGCTTTTCATGCTCAAGGTCAAGGGCGATTCCATGATTGACGCCGCAATCTGCGACGGCGACTGGGTGGTTGTCCGCGAGCAGCACACCGCAGACAACGGCGATATCGTTGCTGCTCTGCTCGACGATGAAGCAACCGTAAAGGTGTTCCGTCAGGTTGACGGCCACACCTGGCTCATGCCGCGCAACTCCAACTACGAGCCGATTATGGGTGACCGCGCAACCGTCATGGGTAAGGTCGTCTCCGTGCTGCGTAGTCTCTAGAAAACCACAGCCTCTAGAAGATGCAGTCTCTGAAAGACGCGGGCTCTAAACAGCCACAGCATCTCAAAGAAGCTGTTTTAAACAACACAGCCTCTAAAAGACATAGCTACGAGGCTTTTAGCTCTCTATAGAAATCACCCCGGTGATACGTAAACGTTCACGTATCACCGGGGTGATTTCTATATGTCTAAATTTATATGCCCAAAACGGGGCGGCGGCGCGGCAAGGAATGGATCTCGCCCGAGCTAACGCTCAATACTCGCCGAAAGACGAGCCAGCGCACCAATCACGGCTGCCTTATTCTGCGTCGACCACATCGGCGGCATCGCCTTCATCAAGAAACCGCCGTAACGTTTAGTCGCCACACGAGAATCCAGTACAGCCACCACGCCGCGGTCAGACACCGAACGAATCAGGCGGCCCGCGCCCTGCGCCATACGAATCGCCGCATGGTGAGCAGAAACCGCCATAAAGCCGTTACCGCGGTGACGGTTCACCGCCTCCGTACGAGCCTGCGCAATCGGGTCGTCCGGGCGGGGGAACGGAATGCGGTCCATCACCACCAGGCGGCAAGAGTCACCCGGAACATCCACGCCCTGCCATAGGCTCATCGTTCCGAACAGGCATGAGTCAACGTCCTCGCTGAACTCCTCCACCAGAGCCTTGAGCGAAGACTCACCCTGCAGAAGAATGTTCAGGTCGCTATGCTCACGCATGTACTCGGCGGCACGCTCAGCGGCACGCTTCGAGGAGAACAGGCCCAGGGCGCCGCCCTCCGACGCCTCGCACAGCTCACGCAGACGCTCCAGCTGACCCTCGTGCACACCAAATCCCGGAGGCTTCAAATCTCCGGCAACGTACATGATGCCCTGCTTGCGGTAGTCGAAAGGTGAACCCACATCGATACTCGTCCAGCGCGGCGCACCCTCCCCTTGCAGTCCCAGGGCAGCGGCTGCAACATCAAAAGAGTCACCCACCGTCAGGGTCGCACTCGTCAAAATCACGGTGCGGTCAGCGAACAGGCCGTCACGCAACTGCAGGCCAACGCTCAACGGAGCGATATTCAGGGTCGCCGGGTCGGTATCGGAAGCAGCCACGTAGCGGCCGTTCTCCCAACCGCCCTGACGAGAAATCCACAGAACGTCCTGCTCGCCCGAAGCCTCCAGAATGCGGCTGCTCATATCGTGCACCTCAGAGACACGCGAGCGCGCCATCTGCAGGCCGGCGTCAACGTCCTGACCGTCCGGTTTGGTATCGGACAGGGCGGTGCGGGCGGCATCGTTGACCGCAGAAATAGCGGTCAAAAGGCGACCGTCCAGGCCTTTCAGCAGGCCCTCGGCAAGACCCTCGAACGCGGTCTCCAGGGTGCCGGCTGCCATTTCCAGTGCGCCGGAATCAGCCTTCGAATGCTTCTTCACGCTACGTGCCGCACGGCGAACCATCGCAACCGTCAAAGAACCAGACACGGCACCGGTCACGCGGTCCACCAGCTCATGAGCCTCATCAATAATGACCGTCTCATGTTCGGGCAGAACCTTCATGCCTTCAAAAGCATTAATCGCCAGCAGGGCGTGGTTCGTGATGACAATGTCAGCCTCAGCGGCACGGCTACGCGCCATCTCGCTAAAGCACTCTTCCACCAGCGGGCAACGGCGACCCAAACACTCGGCGGCGCTGACCGATACCTGAGCCCAGGCGCGGTCAGAGACGCCGGGCTTCAGCTCGTCACGGTCTCCGGTCTCCGTGCGGTCAGCCCACTCGCGCAGGCGCACCACTTCCTCACCCACGCGCGAGGTCGAAGAAGGCATGTCGAAGAGAGCATCCGGCTCGTCTTCCGGGTAGCCGCCCTCCAGCTTGTGCAGGCAGAGGTAGTTATTGCGGCCCTTGAGCAGAGCCACCTGCGCCTGCGACTCCGGGCGCGGCTCCAGCGCTTGTAGAAGACGCGGAATATCGCGGTTCACGATCTGCGCCTGCAGGGCAAGAGTCGCCGTCGCAACCACAATCGGCTGGTCCGACTCCCCCACCCGCGCCAGGGCAGGAACCAGGTAGCCCAGGGACTTACCGGTACCGGTACCCGCCTGGACCAACAGGTGACGCTGCAGTTCAAGAGCCTGCGCCACATGCGCCGCCATGATGCGCTGACCGGCACGGTTCTGACCGCCGGTGGCGGCAACCGCCTCGTCCAGCAGGGTCAGGGCATCCTTCGCACCGGGCAGGGTCTCAAGCTCCTGCCCGGTGAATCGGGTGCCGTCGGTTGCCGGTCCGGGTACAGTTCCCGGGGTGTTTTTGGGCGCGTTGATGCTCTCGGTCACGCTCATACGCTCCTAGCGAGCCTCAGAGGTAGAGGGCTGCTCGGGTTCAGATGCGGTCACCTCGGTGAGGGCGCGTGCCTCCGCAAGTTCCTCTTCCAGAACCTCCAGCAGGTCGCCCTCCAGCACATACTCGGACAGTTCGGAGGCGACATCCTCACGCACCAGAGCCACCACGAAGGTGCCGTCCGATACGAAATCGGTGCTCTTAATTTCGGCGTCCCACTCGTGCAGGCGCGAAATAATCTCACCGTGCGAGTACGGAATCAGCAGCTTCACCTCAATGGAGGGGCGCGGAATGGTGTCCGCAATCTTCTGCTTCAGCTCCTCAATACCCTCACCGGTGCGCGCCGAAACAATCACGTGCTCCGGCTCGCGCTGGCGCATACGCTCCAGCACGAACGGGTCGGCGGCATCCGCCTTATTCAGCACAATGATCTCGGGGATATGGCGGGCGTCAACCTCCGCGATGACCTCGCGGACAGCACGAATCTGACCCTCCGGGTCCGGGTGCGAAGCATCCACCACGTGCAGGATGACGTCAGCGTCAGCGACCTCTTCCAGGGTGGAGCGGAACGCCTCGACCAGCTGGGTCGGCAGCGAACGCACGAACCCCACCGTGTCAGAAAGGGTGTAGCCGATACCGTCCGGGGTCTGCGCCTTACGGACGGTCGGGTCCAGGGTCGCAAACAGGGCGTTCTCCACGAGCACGCCGGCGTCGGTCAGACGGTTCAGCAGGGAGGACTTACCCGCGTTCGTGTACCCGGCGATAGCCACCGAAGGCACGCGGTTACGGCGACGGTTCAGACGCTTCGTCTCACGCGCCGGCGCCATCGCAGCGATCTCACGCTTAAGCTTCGCCATGCGAGCGCGCAGGCGGCGGCGGTCCATCTCAATCTTGGTTTCACCGGGACCACGCGAACCGATACCCTCACCGGCTGCGGCACGGCCACCCGCCTGACGGGACAGGGACGCACCCCAACCACGCAGACGCGGCAGCATGTACTCCAGCTGAGCCAGCTCAACCTGCGCCTTACCCTCGCGGGATTTAGCGTGCTGAGCGAAAATGTCGAGAATCAGGGCGGTGCGGTCAATGACCTTGACCTTCACGATGTCTTCGAGGGCACGACGCTGCGAGGGAGCCAATTCGGAGTCGACGATGACGGTGTCGGCGCCGGTCGCCTCCACAATGTCCTTGAGTTCCAGCGCCTTACCGGAGCCGAGGAAGGTGCCGGGGTCCGGCTTGAGGCGGCGCTGAACCAGGCCGTCCAGAACCTCGGAACCTGCGGTTTCAGCCAGTGCCGCGAGCTCACGCAGGGAGTTCTCTGCGTCCTCTACGGTGCCTTCAGTCCACAGACCAGCCAGCACCACGCGCTCCAAGCGCAGCTGGCGGTACTCGACCTCGGTGACGTCTTCAAGTTCGGTTGAGAGGTTCGCGATACGGCGCAGGGCGCGGCGCTCAGCGAGATCTTCCTGATCACCGTCATATTCGGAGTGCTCACGCTGAACGTCAGAAATTTCACGCGCGCGAGTATCCAGCACACGGCGGCTATTGTTGCCGTGAGTGCTGGAAGAGTTGTCGCTGTGGTGCCCAGTACCGGCGGCGTCATAAGTAGTGACGGAGGCGGCCGCCTGGGAGCGCCCCAGAACGCGGTCTACGGTGCGGCGCAGCTGCTCATCGCTGGGCAGCTTTTCGGTATCAGATACGGGGGTGTTCTTAGAATTCATACGATTCTAATTCTACCGCCGTTGCCCCGCTCGGGTAGGGGGTTTGGTCACCTGTGCGCTCAGGGCGTGTAAGCTGCTGACCCGCCCCGTGCATTCTCTGCCCGTGTGCGGCGGGTTCTTGCCCTACCGGTACACTGGATAGCATGAGCGAGCAGCATTATTTCTCTGAAACCCCCGAGACCGAATTCAAGCCCCGCCCGGTGCAGGTGGAGCTTGCCGGCCGCAAGGTCACCGTCATCACAGCTAACGGCATTTTCAGTCCCTCCGGTATTGATAAGGGCACCGCTATTTTGCTGCAGGAAGCACCCGACCCGCAAGGCGAACGCATGCTCGACATCGGCTGTGGTTGGGGCCCTATCACCCTGACTTTGGCGATGCTCGCCCCGCAGGCGCAGGTGCACGCGGTGGATGTGAACTCCCGCTCCATCAGCCTGACCGAACGCAACGCCGCCGCTCTCGGCCTGTCGAACGTCACCGTGGGAACCCCCGAGTCGGTTGACCCCGAACTGCGTTTTGACACCATCTGGTCGAACCCGCCGATTCGCGTGGGCAAGGAGGTTCTGCACGAGATTCTGCTGACTTGGCTGCCGCGCCTGGCGCCCGGTGGTGACGCCTACCTGGTGGTTCAGAAGAACCTGGGCTCCGATTCTTTGCAGAAGTGGATGGACGCGCAGCTTGAGGAGCTGCACCCCGGCGAGTTTGAGGTGTCGCGCTATGCGACCTCGAAGGGCTTCCGTATTCTGCAGGTGCACCGCTACGAGGACTAAAACCTCTGGCGCTAAATCCTCTGGCGCTCATTGCTTAAAAATATAAAAGCGGCGGGTGTTTTCTGAATGTGTTGTCAGAAAACACCCGCCGCTTTTGTCTATAAAATCTCTGGTCTAGGACTGCTCGCTATCGCAGCAGGCTATCGCAGTACGACGGTCGCAACCATCTGCGCCGGACCGGCAAGAACAACATGCTCCAGGTCGTCCGGGCCCAGCACGAAAGTCACCGCGAGGGTACCGCCGGGCACATGCACCAGCCACTCATCCGGTGCTTCCTCGCCGCCCCAGAAACGGGTCGCCGCAGCCGCCGCACACGCACCGGTACCGCACGACAGAGTCTCGCCCACACCGCGTTCGTGCACGCGCATACGGATAGCGCCCACATGCGCGCCGCTCTCAACGTCCAGGTCGACCGGCACCACAAACTCAACGTTCGTACCGTTGACCGGGGCGGGGCTCACCTGAGGCAGGCTGTGCAGGTCCAGGCCGTCCAGCTTACCGTCAGAGCCGAGCATCACCACGGTGTGCGGGTTACCCATCGAAATGGACAGGCCAGCACGCGGAGTCTTCAGGCCGCGAGCAGACACCAGGCAGTCCTCGCCACCCTCGCGGGCAGCCTCACCGTGAATGAAGCTCCACGGACCCATATCAATCGCGTAGCCCTCTTCGGTACGCGCCACAGTCTTCACGCCGGCACGGGTACCAATCTTGACGGTCTCGCCCACCTCAAGCTCAATCAGGCCCTCAGTGCGCAGGTACTCCACGAACGCGCGCACACCGTTGCCGCACATTTCAGCGATAGAGCCATCACCGTTGCGGTAGTCCATGAACCAGACAGCGTCCGGGTGCTCCTCGAGCAGCTTCTGACCCGCGCGGGAGGCGGTGCTGCGGGCAGCGCGAATGAAGCCGTCCGCGCCAATGCCGAAGTGTCGGTCGCAGGCACGGGCTACCAGCTCGGGGGTGAGGGCAATTTCTGCGTTCTCGTCCGTCAGAAAGATGAAGTCGTTACCGGTGCCGTGACCCTTGGTGAGGGTCAGGCCTGCCAGCTCGCCCCAGGTGGAAGGGTTCTCGCTCATATGCTGTCCTTAAGGTTGGTGACCTGTCCGTTTATGATTTTACCGCGCCGACCGACTCGACGAGGTATCGGTTCGGCGACGGCTCGTTATTGTGGCTTATCGGGTGCTTTCGCAGATGATGGCTTCCGCCTCATCGGCAAGGGTGGGTGAGAGCGCATCTAGCCAGTGCACGCGCGGGTCCGCACGGAACCAGGTCAGCTGGCGGCGCGCAAACTGGCGGGTCGCAATGGTCGTATCCTCAATCGCCTGCTCCACGCTGTAGTCTGCATCCTCAAGGGCGCGAGCGAACTGCGCGTAACCAATCGCGCGGGAGGCAGTCTTACCCTCCTGCAGTCCCTGCTCGTTCAGGGTACGAATCTCATCGAGCAGACCCTGCTCGTGCATCAGCTCCACACGGCGGTGCAGACGCTCGTGCAGCAGGGCACGATCCATATCCAGACCAATCTGAATACTCTCCGTCACGTACTCGCGCACCGGCATGAACGCCGAGAACGGGCGGCCCGTCACCTCGAACACCTCCAGGGCTCGAATAATGCGGCGCTCATCCTTCACGCGCGCCGCCGACTCCGGGTCGACCTCCGCCAGGCGGGCGTGCAGAACACCAATACCCTCGGTACGTGCCTGCTCCTCCAGCCGCTCACGCACCCGCGCATCCGTGCCGGGAAACTCCAACTTATCCAGGGCGGCACGCACATACAGACCGGAACCACCCACCAGAATCGGGTAGCGTCCACGGGCACGAATCTGCTCAATCAGCTCACGGCTACGCTCCTGAAACTCCGCCACGGACGCCTCATCCCGCACGTCCATAATGTCGAGCAGGTGGTGCGGAACGCCGCGCATCTCCTCCGCGGTGACCTTCGCGGTACCAATATCCATGCCCCGGTAGAACTGCATAGAGTCAGCGTTAATGCACTCACCGTTCAGGCGCAGAGCCAGCTCAATGGCGAGCGCGCTCTTACCGGTGCCGGTCGGGCCCACAATAGCGATAACGGGCAGAGTTTCGGAGATAGTCATGCGCCCCATTCTACCGGTTCCCTCACCCCCACTCGCGGTGAGGATGAGGGCCCGAAGAACAGGGCGCATGATTCGAATCTAGGTTTTAGGGGCGCAGACCGATGGTCGGCATGCCCAGACCCACCGGCGCACCGGGCACCTGGGTGGTGCCGGTACCGCAGGAATCAGCCTGGGAGCGGTCCCACGCGTCGCCGGCGCGGGTGCGGCGCAGGTGGTACTGCTCGGCGGTCGGGTCAGAAATCAGGTGGAAGGAACCAGCCTCGGTAATCGGCACGGTGACCATGTCGCCGGGGCGGGGAGTCTCGCAGCCCTCGGGCACGGAGAAGTGCACGAGGCGCTGGTCCGGGCCACGACCGGAGAGGCGGTGAGTCTGCTCAGCCTTACGACCGGCCTCCGCAACGACCATCAGTTCAACGGTCTTACCGAGCTGCTTGCGGTTCTCCTCACCGGCGATACGGTCCTGTAGGGCAATCAGACGCTCGTAGCGTTCCTGCACGACCTCCTTCGGAATCTGGTTCTCCATGGTCGCCGCCGGGGTGCCGGGGCGGATCGAGTACTGGAAGGTGAACGCGGAGGAGAAACGAGCCTGCTCCACAACCTTCAGAGTGTCCTGGAAGTCCTCTTCAGTCTCGCCGGGGAAGCCCACAATGATGTCGGTGGTAATCACGGCGTTCGGGATGCGCTCGCGCACCTTGTCCAGAATGTTCAGGAACTTCTTGGAACGGTAGGAGCGGCGCATGTCCTTGAGCACCTTGTCGGAGCCGGACTGCAGCGGCATGTGCAGCACGGGCATGACGTTCGGGGTCTCCGCCATCGCGTCAATCACGTCGTCGGTGAACATTGCCGGGTGCGGGGAGGTGAAGCGTACACGCTCCAGGCCCTCAATCTCACCGCAGGCACGCAGCAGCTTGGAGAACGCCTGGCGGTCGCCGAACTCCACACCGTAGGAGTTCACGTTCTGGCCGAGCAGGGTCACCTCAATAGCGCCATCATCGACCAGCGCCTGAACCTCAGCGAGAATGTCGCCGGGGCGGCGGTCCTTCTCCTTACCGCGCAGAGACGGCACGATGCAGAAGGTGCAGGTGTTGTTACAGCCAACCGAGATGGACACCCAGCCGGAGTACACGTGGTCGCGCTTAGTCGGCAGGGTGGAGGGGAAAACTTCGAGGGATTCGAGCAGTTCTGCCTGCGCCTCGTGGTTGTGGCGGGCACGCTCCAGCAGGGTGGGGAGGGCACCAATGTTGTGGGTACCGAACACGACGTCCACCCAGGGTGCCTTCTCAATGATGGCATCCTGGTCCTTCTGCGCCAGGCAGCCGCCCACAGCGATCTGCATGCCCTTGTGGGCGCGCTTGACCGGTGCCAGCTGACCGAGGTTGCCGTACAGGCGGTTGGAAGCGTTTTCGCGGACCGCGCAGGTGTTGAAAACCACCAGGTCGGGCTGGGTGCCTTCCTCAGCGCGAACGTAGCCGTTAGCCTCCAGCAGGCCGGACATTCGTTCGGAGTCGTGCACGTTCATCTGGCAGCCGAAAGTGCGCACTTCGTAGGTGCGGGGGCTGGTTTCGGGGGTCTGGGCGGAATCGCTGAGGGTCGAAGTCATGCCCTATAGGGTATCCGATAGGGGATAATGGCTCTATGCAGGTTTCCCTTAGTAGTAACTTTCCGGCTCTGTCACCGAACGATTCTTCCGCCCCCGCCCCTGACGGGGAGCTTCTAAACACCCTCATCGAGGAGGCGATTGCCGCCTACTCTCCCGTGCCGCCTCAGGCGAGCGCTGATTCTGCCTCGATGCGTCAGACCCTGATGCAGCTGCTCAGCTGGGCGCATTCTTTGGATCAGGTAGCTGCCCGTGCGGTTGAGCGCGTGCAGATTCTGGGCACCGGCATGCGTTCCGTTGTGGTGCGTGTCGTGTATGAGCCTGCCGCCGAGTCTGCACAGTCTTTCGAGTCTACACAGTCTTTGCCGACCTCGATTATTGTGAAGCGTTACCGCCGTAAGGATTCGACGGTGAACGCGGGCGGTTTCGGGTACCTGCGTGAGCGCTACGGTTTGGAGGCGCTGAACCGGCAGGTTCCGGGTCTGTTCCCGCAGCTCTATGGCGCGGACGCTGAGCTGCGCGTGCTGGCGCTGGAAGATGTGAGCGCCGGAACCGTTGAGGGCGAGCAGTATTCGGTCGCCCACGCCCTACTGGAGGGCACCGAACAGCAGGCGCTGGATGCGCTGAACTACTACATTGAGGCGTACCGTTCCCTTGCCGCCAGCGGCATCATGGGCGAGGCGGTGGAGGATTACCGCCTGAACCTGGCGCGCGCCGACCGCAAGGCGCAGTTCCCGGGTGCTATCGCCTCGCCGGGGCTGGCTGAGCGCGGTTTGAAGAAGCTGTACGGTGTGGCTGACGAGGCGCGCGCCCCCGAGCACGGTGCTGACAGCCCGGCTTCCAGCTCTGCCGCGCATGAGGACGCCCCCGTTCTTCCCGCCGCTGTTGAGGAGCTGTCCTTCCGTTTCCGCCGCGTTCTGCAGCCCTTCTTCACCAAGCGCCCGCCGGTACCCGAGCAGTTCAAGCTCAACCGCGGCAAGGTGTATATGCTCTCTTCGGGCGATTTTTCGCCGCAGAACGTGTTGATTGGTTCGGCGGACGGGGCGCAGGTGCGCATGGTCGATGCGGAGGGCACCTGCCTGCACCACCGCGGCTTCCCCTTCGTTGAGGCGATGTTGGGCTTCCCCTCCTCGCCGGAGTACCCGCGCTACCGGGTGGACCGTAAGAAGGCGCTGCCGGCGCTGTACTCTGCACTGTTCGAGGACGCCCCGCTGGATGAGCACCTGGCGGAGGATTTGGCGGTGTGCACGGCGGTGACCGTGTGCGCCCTGTTGGAGCTGTACTCTTCTTCGGCGCGTGCCGGCTTGTTGCCTCGTATTCGCCGTGAGAGTGCGCAACTGATGCGCCTGCTGCTGGAAATCGCTGGTTCTCAGGATGCAACCCTCGCCGATTTCGCGGACCGTCTGGGAGCGGTCGAGTAACCAGCGGATATGGCCTTCGACAAGGTATTTTATAAATCTCAAAAACGTAAGGGTGAGCCCGCCACAGAGTATGTCTGTAGCGGGCTCACCCTTTGTTGTGCCTATTTTATGGTCACCCCAGCATGGGTCTATCTGTGCGTGCGGACCGTCTTTATTCGCCCTCTACCAGAGCTCGTCCTCTGCACCGTAGGCGGCGAGTTCCTCACGAATCACCGACATCGACACCGAGGAGGAGTACCCGCGGCGAGCCAGCATCCCCAGCAGTCGGCGGGTCACCTTATCCTTTTCGGCGCGGTCACTCAGATCCATGCCGGGGCGCAGCTTCTTACGCACCAGCTCGGCGGCATCCTCACGTTCCTGCTCGTCGGTGCGCTGAGCCAGTGCGTTCTCCGCCTCTTCACCGCGCACCCCGCGTTCGGCGAGCTCACGGCGCAGCGCGGCGCGGGAGAGCTTCTTGGTGCGGCTCTTCTGCGCCACAAAGCTTTGGGCGTATTCGGCGTCGTCAATGAGTTTTGCTGCCTCGAACTTATCGAGTAGCGGCTCAATGAGCTCCGCGTCGAATCCTTCTGTTTGCAGCTTCTTACGCAGCTGACCTCGGGTTTTTGCCGAGTACGCCAGCTGGTTGTACACGATGGTTTTAGCGCGCGTGTAGGGGTCTGTTTCTTTCGCAGCGCGGGCGGCACGCACCTTCTGTTTCCAGGAAGGCACGTTGCTTTCCGGCGGTGAGGAAGCATGTCCCATCTGAGAGCCGCCTGGTTGGGAGACCCGAGCTCGAGAACCACCCTTTGGGGAACCGACCGAAGCGGCACGGCGCTTTCCGGTACCGACGCCCTGCGCCTCTTCCTCAGCGATACCGCGAATGAGTGCTTCTTCGGCGGGGGTGAGTTCTTCGTTCAAGGCGCTTCCCTCCCTAAATAGGTTGCTCCCCGAGCCGCGGCGCGTGGGGCTCTTGCGGATTTCCTCGTCGTCGCTTCGAGCCCCGAAGGCGGGCGCGTAGGGCGAGCGGCTCCGCATTTTCTCTTGCTGCGCCGCGCTCATACGGCGGAACCCACGCTTATAGTCGGTGTTCTTGGAGGCACGCGAAGACTTGCGTTTCTTCTGCTTATCCCGCTGAGCGGCTTGCCTCTCGATCTCTTCCTTCTCTTCGGCAGTGAGCCCCGAGCCGATGGAGGCGGCACCCGCTCGACTCATGCGCCCCGCCGCCATAGGGCGCGGCTCGGCACCGCCGGGGGTGAAGGCACGAGCGGGCGCTTCGTCAATGGAGACGGCGGGCAGGTTCGGGTCAACGAGCAGGCTACGGCGCGGGGATTCGCCGTCTTCCTCAGAACTGCCACCTTCAGAACTGGCGGGCACAGCCTGCAGGGGCAGCTCGGGTACGCGGAACTCCCCGGCGTAGTCACCGCCGTTATCGCGGGCGATGCTTTCTTCAACAAAGCCGTGCGAGGCGGGGTGCCAGTCCGGGAACTCCTCAGCGGCTACCGAATCCGCGGTCCTGTTCCGCACCCATTTTTTGGATGCGTTTTCTGTGGCCGCTGACTTCTTCTGAGGCGCTGGCTTCTTCTTATGCGCGAGCTTTTCAGCCTGCCGTGCTTTCGGCTTAGGTTTCTGGGATGCGGTTTCTTGGCCCCCACGCTGCTCCGCTATCGTTTCTGGGGGTGCCGCTTCGTCCGAGGGTACCCAATATTCCCCCGCGTACTCTGCTTTAGGGTACTCTGTTTCAGGGTACAAAGGCTCTACCGGATACGCAGGTTCGTCCTCGTAGGGAGGCTCATCAGGGTATGGGGGTTCATCAGGGTATGGGGGCTCATCCTCATACGGGGGCTCTTCAACAGAAGGAGGCGCCTCCCAGCTGAGGATGGGCTCCGCCAGGGCGGCAGGCGCCTCAAAATTGAGCGCCTCGAAGCCGCCTACCTCAACCGGCGGGGCGGTAGATTCAAACGAACCAGTAGCTTCAAAGGAAACAGACGCAGAGAAAGTCGAGTCATGGAATGCAGGGTCATGGAAGGCTGACCCCTGCATAGTTGAGGGACCGAAGTGTGGTTCGGTCGCATCCAGCGCCGCAAAACCGGCGTCGCCGTCACGCGCGCTGTTTTGCTCACGCTCTTCATGACCGTTCTGTTCCGTCATGTTCAGTTCCTCCTCTCCCCTGTGTTGGCTCGCTTGATGACCCGTGCGCCCGGCTATACGGCGCTCCCCCATTGTAACGAGGCGTTGTCTCGGCACCCCCGATACGCCCGTTAACGGGCTCCCGTTAACGACAGATTGCCGTGCACCGTGCGGAATGCACAGCACACGGCAATCAGTCGTGGCGTTAGCAAGAAGCTACGCGGGCGGGTTTAGAACTCCTCAGCCAGCTCGTCCAGCGGGTCGTTGCCCTCGGACTCAGCAACTGCCTGCTCCTCAACTTCTTCCTCAATGATGCCCAGCTTCACCAGAACCTTGTACTGCAGTTCCTCGGTGAGCTCGGGGTTGTCCTTGAGCAGCTTACGAACGTTCTCGCGGCCCTGGCCCAGCTGCTCACCGTCGTAGGTGAACCATGCGCCGGACTTCTTGACGATGTCGTTCTCCACCGCCAGGTCCAGGATGCCGCCCTCAACGGAGATGCCCTCACCGTAGAGGATGTCGAACTCAGCCTGCTTGAAGGGCGGAGCCATCTTGTTCTTCACGATCTTGGCGCGGGTGCGGTTACCGATCGGGTTAGCGCCGTCCTTGAGGGTCTCAATGCGGCGGATGTCGATACGGACCGAAGCGTAGAACTTCAGCGCCTTACCACCGGTGGTGGTTTCGGGAGAGCCGAAGAAGACACCAATCTTCTCACGCAGCTGGTTGATGAAGATTGCGGTGGTGCCGGTTGCAGAGAGGCGGCCGGTAATCTTACGCAGCGCCTGGCTCATGAGGCGAGCCTGCAGACCCACGTGGGAGTCACCCATGTCGCCTTCAATTTCGGCGCGGGGTACCAGCGCGGCGACGGAGTCGACGACCACGATATCAACAGCGCCGGAACCAACCAGCATGTCCATGATTTCCAGCGCCTGCTCACCGGTGTCGGGCTGAGAGACCAGCAGCTGGTCGATGTCCACGCCCAGCTTAGCCGCGTAGATTGGGTCCAGTGCGTGCTCGGCATCGATAAACGCCGCCACGCCGCCTGCCTTCTGAACGTTCGCTACAGCGTGCAGCGCAACGGTGGTCTTACCGGAGGACTCGGGACCGTAAATCTCGATGACGCGGCCGCGGGGCAGACCGCCAATACCCAGAGCGGCATCCAGGGCGATAGCGCCGGTGGAGATAACCTCGGTCTTGGTGATTTCCTTATCACCCAGGCGCATGACTGCACCCTTGCCGTAGTTCTTGTCGATCTGTGCCATCACGGCTTCAAGTGCCTTGGCGCGACCCTCTTCGGGAACGCGAGCTACGCTCTGAGACTTGGTGTTCTTAGCCACGGTAGTACCTCGTTCTTTGTGTTGTCAGTGGTTGACGGGAGTAATGTTTCTTCGGAATCGGTGGGACTCGTAATCGAGACCTTGAAGGTTTTGGCCTACCGGTTCCTTCTGAGACTACTCTAGGGTCACAGCCTGACAGGATAAGGCCATTTTTTAAAATCTGTGGAAAACTTTGAAGATTTTTCCGAAAAATTCCTGATGTGGAAAGTCTAGCATGAGTCGAACAAAATTACGACCCGGTTTCGAATAAATCGGATAGGGTTTCGGCATATATTTTCGAAAAACCCCGGATTCTCGGCTAATTATTCGAAAATACCTCCCGCACAGGCGCCAGCACTCGAACAAACGCTAGGGAACAGACGGTGGGCACCGCCCATACGCTAGAACACGCCAGGCTCACTACCTAGCGCAGCGGTTCCTTATCCGGACCCAGGCGGCGCTCCTGCGGAATCTCCTGCTCATCACAGATCGCCAGCCACACATCCCTCGGGTTAACGCCCTGGTCCAGCGCCTCCGCAGCGGTCACATGACCCAGCGAGCCCAGCACCAGGTCCCGCGCAAGTACCGGAGCATACCCGGCACCGAACTCATACTCCATGCACGCCCAAAATTCGCTCAGCTTCACAAGCGCTCCTTCCGCTTCACCGCTAGTTTGCTTCATAATTCGTCACATCGCTCGGTAATAAACCGAGAATAAGCGATGCCGCACACCCACCTTACGGGGATGCACGGCATCGCTTCACGTTTAGCGCGGCATGTGCCGCCTCGCGTTACTTCGAGAGAATGTAGTAATCGCTCTTGTACTGCTCAGACATCTCAGCCGGAACAGTATCCGGGATCTGAACGCCCTCGAGAACCGCCATACGGTCGGCAACCTCACGCAGCATCTGGGACATCGGAATGTCCAGAGCCTGGCAAATCCACGCCAGCAGTTCGGAGGAAGCTTCCTTCTGACCGCGCTCAACTTCGCTCAGGTAACCGAGGGAAACACGGGCACGCTGGGAAACCTCACGCAGGGTGCGGCCCTGACGCTGGCGAACGTCGCGAAGGACCTCACCGATTGCCTGTCGCAGGGGAACAACCTTAGCTTCCTCAACGACCGGGGCGGCCTGTCGGGGGGTCTCCTCGATTTCCTTCCACTTAGTAATGCCATTAATCGATACGCGCTGCTTAGCCATGAGCTTCTATATCACTTTCCTGAGTAGGTATTCCCGACGCGCGGGACTGTACATAGTTAAGCCTAACTGATTTTTGGAGCGTGAGCTAGGAGCCCCGCCATTTTTGTCTTCTTCTTACGGCTTGTATCTATTCAAACAGACGAACCTATGCCTTTATTCCCTCGGAGCTGAAAGAACCCTGTGAATATATTTGAACCGTAAAATTTTTTCTCAGGTAGGCGCTGCACAGACGACTACACAGCCGTTCCAGGCGCCGCACAGCACAGCACAGTCTAGCCCAGCACGCTACGCCTGCTCGTTCTCCAGAACCCCACCGGCACCGCCGCGTACCGCACGCGCCAGCAGAGCAATCGCATCCGCACTCGCCGCCGCACGAATCTGCGCCCGGTCCCCCGAATAGTGCCGCTCAAACACCTCAGAACCGGACGGGGAACACACGCCAATATAGACCGTGCCCACCGGCTGGCCATCCGCAGGATCAGGACCGGCAACACCCGTAGTCGACACCGCATAATCGGCACCGCACACACGCGCCGCACCAACAGCCATCTGCACCGCCACCGCAGGATGCACCGCACCCTCACGCGCCAGCAGCTGAGCATCCACTCCCAGCACCTGCGCCTTCACCTCGTAGGCATAGGAAATCACGCCGCCGCGGTAATACGCGGATGCACCCGGCACCGTACAAATCGCGCCGCCCACGTCCCCGCCGGTCAGCGACTCAGCCGTCGCCACCTGCACCGGGCCCTCCTGGGCGGCGCGCAACTGCACCGCATCACGCAGTAACAGCGCCGCTGCCTCCGGGGTGCCGGAGAAAACCTCAGCGGAAGAAAGCTCAAGGGACAGAGCATCTTCAAGTACGAGGGGAACCATCATTCTCTCCTTTCAGCGGCGCACCGCCGCCCAAAACCTCACGCGGCGTACAACGCACCGCAGGTACAGCGAAGGGGAGCAGCACACGCCACTCCCCTCGCCTCTAGTTACCGCCGCCCTGGGAGGCCTGAGCCTGCAACCAGTTACGACGCAAAATATACGCATCACGCACATACACCAGGCCGGTCCACACGGTAATCGCGGTGACCGCGCCCATCAGAACCCAACCAGGAATCAGCCAGCCAAGACCCAGCTGACCCAGCGGCAGAAGCATCAGCACCAGCGCCACCGTCTGCAGCACGGTCTTAATCTTGCCGCCCTTACTAGCGGCCATCACACCGTACTTAATGACGAACAGGCGCATGATCGTAATGCCCCACTCACGTAGCAGAATCACAATCGTGACCCACCACCACAGCTCGCCCAGCGCCGACAGCACAATAAACGCCGCGCCGGTGAGGAACTTATCGGCAATCGGGTCAGCAATCTTACCGAAGCTCGTAATCAGATTACGCGAGCGCGCCAAGTAGCCGTCCGCCCAGTCCGTGAGCATGGCAAGAATGAAAATAATCCATGCGAGCCAGCGGTGCGTTGGATCAGCGGCACCAAAAGTACCGCCCGCAACCAGGGCAACGATAAAGAAAGGAACCGCAATAATACGCAGAACCGTCAACACATTCGGCACATTCCAGTTCGAAGGTTTCGCTGTGCTGACCGCACCTGCGGGTGCGGAATTGCGAGCTTCACTCATAACGGCTCCTTACGGGTAGATGGCTTTCGACGGTGAGAGACCGCGTACGCACCGACACCTAAACGTATCGGGGGTACGCAAACACCCCGTACCGTCCATTATACGTGTGCCGTAGCAGACATCACAGGGACGATGCGGGGTGCATGTCGCGCGCTCACTCAACTGAGTGGGTCAGCCGAGCGGGCAGGGCGCTGAGGCACTAGCGGCCGGTCAGCTGCCAGGCGTCCTCCGAGCCCTCATCATCAGGCTCATCGAAGTAGTCGGTGACCGCCTCGCCCGGGTCCACCGCATTCGCGTACGGGTCGGCAGCCGGAGGCTCCTCACCGCGAATACGCGCCAGGGTCGCCTGCAGGTCATCCGGGCGGATGAGCACCTCACGTGCCTTCGAACCCTCCGAGGGGCCCACCACGCCCTGCGACTCCAGCAGGTCCATGATGCGGCCAGCCTTCGCGAAGCCCATGCGCAACTTACGCTGCAGCATCGAGGTCGAACCGAACTGGGTCGTAATCACAATCTCCGCCGCCTGCAGCAGATCATCGAGGTCATCACCGATTTCCTCATCAATCTGCTTCTTCGCGGCAGAGACCATCACGTCCTCACGGTAGATGGTCGGCGCCTGCTTCTTCACGTGCTCAACCACGGCGTGAATCTCAGACTCAGACACCCACGCGCCCTGAACACGCATCGGCTTCGAGGCACCCATCGGCAGGAAGAGCGCATCGCCCTGACCGATCAGCTTCTCCGCGCCGGGCTGATCCAGCACCACGCGAGAGTCAGTAACCGAGGAGGTCGCAAACGCCATACGGGACGGAACGTTCGCCTTAATCAGACCGGTCACCACATCCACCGAAGGACGCTGGGTCGCCAGCACCAGGTGAATACCCGCCGCACGCGCCAGCTGGGTAATACGAACAATCGCCTCTTCCACATCGCGCGGAGCGACCATCATCAGGTCGGCGAGCTCGTCAACAATCACCAGCAGGTACGGGTACTCATGCACCGTGCGCTTGCTACCGGGATCGGGCTGAATCTTACCCTCACGCACCGCCTTGTTGAAGTCGTCCACGTGCTTGTAGCCGTAGTGGGCGAGGTCATCGTAGCGGGCGTCCATCTCACGAACTACCCACTGCAGGGCCTCAGCGGCCTTCTTCGGGTTCGTAATGATGGGCGTAATCAGGTGCGGAATACCCTCATAGGCGGTTAGCTCCACACGCTTCGGGTCAACCATCACCAGGCGCACCTGGTCCGGAGTCGAACGCATCAGAATCGAGGTAATCATCGAGTTCACAAACGAAGACTTACCCGCACCGGTCGCACCAGCGACCAGCATATGCGGCATCTTCGCGAGGTTCGCCAGCACGAAACCGCCCTCAACGTCCTTACCCACACCCATGACCATCGGGTGGTGGTTCGCGTGAGCCTGCGGGGAACGCAGCACATCACCCAGGGCAACGGTCTCACGGTCCGTATTCGGAATCTCAATACCAATCGCGGACTTACCCGGAATCGGGGACAGAATACGAACATCCGGGCTCGCCACAGCGTACGCAATGTTCTTGCTCAACGCCGTCACACGCTCAACCTTCGTGGCGGGACCCAGCTCAATCTCATAGCGGGTCACGGTCGGGCCGCGCGAGAAGCCGGTGACCTGCGCATCCACCTTGAACTGCTCCAGCACATTCGTCAGAGCCTCAACCACGTGCTCGTTGACCTCGGAAGATTCCTTGGCGGGAGGACCAGCAACCAGTATCTCCTCCGAGGGCAGCACATAGGTGCCGCGGGAGGACTGCACAACCTGCTCGCCGCGCGCCTGCTCGGTGGTCGCCACCTGAGTGTTGTTCTGCAGCGGGCGGGATGCGCCAGCCTCGGGCGCTCGCGAAGCCGCGGGAGCCGCGTTCTTCGGGTGCGCACCCGGCGAGTGCATGCGGGTCGGAATCGGCGGCTGCGCCGCGGGTGCGGCAGGAGCCTGGGATGCAGAAGCCGAGGCGGCGGGCTGTGCCGCAGACTGTGCAGGGTTCACCACCTGGTGCGGTTTCGTCTGCGGTGAAGCTTCCTCAGAAGCGCCGAATCCGTCATATGCCTCAACGTCAAAGAGAGGCTCCTCGCCAGGAATACGGTTCACGCGGCCGTTCGCCACGGCGGCACGCTGCACCTGATCCAGGCGGGCTGCGGGTGCATCCGACGCCTCAACGTCGAAGAGGTCAGGGCTGCTCGAATAAGCGCCGTTCTGCGCAGAAGCACCCTGGGCGGACACACCCTGCGCAGCCGGTGCCTGATTGAGGCGACCGGGCAGACGGGACAGGCGGTTCGGTTTAGCCGCCGAGCGCGTCTGCTGAGCGAATCCCTGCGCAGAATCCTGTGCAGAGTCCTCCGGCTGTACCGGCATCTGCGTGGTTTCCGGGTGAGTCTCATCCACCACGGCGCTCACGAATGCTTCATCACCGGCGTACTCGTCCAGGGAAGAATCGGTCGACGCAGCGGGAGCAATGCCCAACCAGCCGCGCAGACGAGCGAACAGGCCACCAGACTTCTGAGCCGAGCGCGCCGGCTTCTCATCGTCACCGTACAGGTAGCTGCGGTCGTGCTCCTCAGCGTTCAGGTCCACGGTCTGAGTCGCATCCGAAGGGCTATCCTTCGCGGAGGTTCGAGTCGTGCCGTTCGGCTTCTCCCCCAGAGCCAAACCGACCAGGTGCAAAGTACGCGGCACCACCTGACGAATCGGAGTGTTCGTCAGAACCATCAGACCGGCAATACCCAGTAGCAGGTGGATCAGAATCTCAACGAACGCAATACCGCCGCTCACACGCACAATGGGGGTGCCCAGCAGCACGCCAGCCACACCACCACCAGCCCAGACGGCGTCAAAACCATCCGCGAACGTCGGGTGACCCGCATGGCGTGCAAAGAACAGGGATGCCGCCATCAGCATGATGAAGGACCCCACCGCCACGCGGTTATTACGTTTAATCAGGTCGGGCCCACGGAAAACACACCACGCCATGATGAGGCAGAACACCGGAATCAACAGGGCGCCCTGACCGAAAATACCACCCAGCATGGTGTGCCAGGCGTCCAGGGGCGCGCGCAACAAACCGAGGGAGGTGTGGGCACGCCAGTTGTACCACTCCACTCCGGCGCTAATCATGCCGAACAGCAGGATGGTGAGCGCGCCACCGTCACGGCGGTCTTCGGGCGCAAGGTCGGTGCGCACCGCGCCAATGGAGCGGAAGAGCCCACCGATAGCGTGAGCGATGCTCAGCCAGACGGAGGAGATAGCGCCCGCTACAGGGTTCGCCGCGTTGGCACCGCGCTGGGCACCGCCTCGGGAGGTGGTGCGCTTGCGGGTGGTCTTCTTAGTGTTTGCTTTAGTAGAGGTCGTGTTACGACCCTTCGTGGTCCGTGGAGCCATACCTTTTAGGGTATCAACCTTCCCGTTAATGTACCGATTCTTTCGTTATCAGTGAGCTAAAAAGTGCGCCCCGCCCGGTGCCTATAGAGGTGTTGATAGGGCGCTGATGAGGCGCTTCTCCCCTACTGCGTTCGCTTTCGCCGAGCTTTCACGCAGCTTTCGCGCAGCTTTCACGCGTACGTTGCGCAGATACACGGCAGGCGGGGCCGACACCAAGTATCGACCCCGCCTTTCGCTATGCCAGGCAGTTAGCCTCGCGCAGAGTATTAGTTCTTCGCAGCCTTCGAGGTGTTCTCAACAACCACGGGAACAATCATGGGCTTGCGGCGCAGACGGCGAGAAATCCAGGCACCGATGGTGCGGCGCACAATCTGCTGCAGCTGCTGCACGGTGTGCACCTTCTCGGGTGCGCGGTGCAGAGCATCCTCCAGGGCGGCAGTAATCTTCGGAACGATCTCGTCGAAGACCGAGTCGTCCTCAGCGATACCGCGAGCGTGAATATCCGGGCCGGTCACCACGCGCTTGGTGGCACGATCCACCACGGTCACGATGGACACGAAGCCCTCTTCACCCAGGATGCGGCGGTCCTTCAGGTCGCTCTCGGTAACCTCACCGACGGAGCGGCCGTCAACGTACAGGTACTCGCAGGGAACCTCGCCCACCACGGACGCCACGCCATCGCGCAGATCCACAACGGTGCCGGACTCGCAGAGCAGCACGTTCTTCTTCGGAACGCCGGTCTCCATCGCCAGGTCGCCGCTAGCAATCAGATGGCGAACCTCGCCGTGAACCGGCATAACGTTCTTCGGCTTGAGAATGTTGTAGCAGTACAGCAGCTCACCCGCGGCAGCGTGACCGGAAACGTGAACCTTCGCGTTGCCCTTGTGCACCACGTTAGCGCCCAGCTTCATGAGGGCGTTAATGATGCGGAAGACGCTAGTCTCGTTACCGGGAATCAGCGAGGAGGCGAGCACCACGGTGTCGCCGGGCTCAATCTGAATCTTGTGGTCGCCGTTCGCCATGCGCGACAGTGCCGCCATCGGCTCGCCCTGCGAACCGGTGCACATCATCACGATCTGGTCGGGGCGGTAGTCGTCAACCTTCTTCAGGTCCACCAGCACGTTGGCGGGGACCTTCAGGTAGCCCAGCTTCTCAGCAATGGTCATGTTACGCACCATGGAGCGGCCCACGAGCACGACCTTGCGGCCACGCTCAGCGGCTGCGTCCAGTACCTGCTGCACGCGGTGAACGTGCGAGGAGAAGGACGCCACAATGATGCGGCCGCTTGCGTCACGGAAAACGTTCGACAGCACCGGACCGATGTGCTTCTCGGTCGGGGTGAAGCCGGGAACCTCAGCGTTGGTGGAGTCCGGCAGGAACAAGTCCACGCCCTCCTCGCCCAGGTGAGCGAAGTGGCGCAGGTCGGTGATGCGGCCGTCCAGCGGCAGCTGGTCCATCTTGAAGTCACCGGTGTGCAGAACCTTGCCTGCCTTGGTGCGGATGTAGACAGCCAGCGCATCCGGAATCGAGTGGTTCACAGCAACGAACTCACACTCGAACGGACCGAAACGCTCCACCTGGTGCTCCTTCACCGCGAGGGTGTAGGGCTTGATGCGGTGCTCGGCGAGCTTCGCCTCAACCAGTGCCAGGGTCAGTTCGGAACCGACCAGGGGGATGTCGGGGCGGCGGCGCAGCAGGTAGGGAACCGCGCCGATGTGGTCCTCGTGGCCGTGGGTCAGCACCATGGCGACCACGTCGTCCAGACGGTCGACAATGTAGCTGAAGTCGGGCAGGATCAGGTCCACGCCGGGCTGGGACTCTTCGGGGAAGAGCACGCCGCAGTCAACAATCAGCAGCTTGCCGTTGATTTCGTACACGGTCATGTTACGACCGACTTCGCCCAGGCCGCCCAGGGGCACCACGCGCAGGGTGTCCTTCTTCAGGCGGGGAGGGAGGGGAAGATTCGCTTCAAAGACGCTCATCGTGTGTCTCCTCTTTCTTCTATGTTTTCTTGTGATGTCTGTGATTCGTAGGTGACGCTTCGTACCGCAAGCGCTCCCGCCGGTTCGGCTCTCACATGCCGAGGAGGTGGGGTGCTGCCGGTGCGTCCAAATCACCGAAAGTATTCAAAAGTATTCGGGGGCGTAGTGCGCGGGTGCTTCTACCTAAGCTGGGCCCCTGTCTGAGTGGGTGGGCCGAATCATCGACGGTAAACCGCGGCAATACGCCAGAGCGGACCCCTCACCTAGTGTTAGGTGTGGAGTCCGCGTCCGTTGGCTACATCATGCGCCCCGAAGTCGGGGTGTGACGGTAGCCGAAGTCCTCTATATATACGCGCTCTGTACGATAAGTTGTGCAGGTTCTGCGTTAAAGTTTAGGCGTTCTTTAGGGTGTGAGCGATGCTCGAGGAGAGCAGGTCAGCTCGCATAGCCTGGGCAACCTCCGGTTCGGAGAGTACGTGCGGCAGGCGAACGACAGGCTCATCCAGCACACCCTGCCAGGAGAGAATTTCCTTGGCGGCAACGCAACCGGGGGCACGGCCCATGGTTGCTCGGACAATCGGAGTCAGTTCCAGGTGAAGACGCTGAGCCTCCACCAGGTCCTGTGCAACGACAGCATCAATCAGGGCACGGAAGAGTGCGGGTGCCACATGTGCGGTCACCGAAACGAGGCCGACGGCGCCCATTGCCATCCAGGGAAGGGTCAGTCCGTCGTCGCCGCTGTAGTAGTGCAGGTCGGTGGTTGCCATGACCTCGGTTGCGGCACCGAAGTCTGCCTTGGCGTCTTTCACCGCTACAATACTATCAATTTCTGCAAGGCGACGGTAGGTTTCGGGTGCGATGGGGATGCCCGCACGACCCGGAATATCGTAAAGCATGACGGGGGTCTCAGTTGCCTGCGCAACGGTCGCAAAATGGGCGTAGACACCCGGCTGAGTCGGCTTGTTGTAATAGGGGGTCACAACCAGCAGGCCGTCCACACCAATCTTTTCGGCACGGTGCGCCAGCTCAATAGTATGCGCCGTATCGTTCGAACCAACACCGGCAATAATCTTCGCGCGAGAACCGACGGTATCCTTCACAATCTGGAAGACGCGCTCGTTCTCGTCATCGGTCATGGTGGAGTATTCACCGGTGGTACCGCAGACCACCAGACCATCGTGGCCGTTCTCCACAAGGTAGTTCGCCAGGTCTGCAACCTGCTTTTCATCAACGGAGCCGTCCTTCGCGAAGGGGGTCACCATTGCGGTCAGGAGGCGACCGAAGACAGGTTCAACAAAAGTACCGGGGTTCGAAAGGTTCTCAGACATATGTCCAGAGTACGCCCGAAATGCAGATTTTTGCTACAGGACGCATAAGTTTTCATGCGTGTTCTACTATTCGGACTCTTTCAAACCCGCGGTACTTCCGCGAGAGCCTATGAAACCGGGCACATATCCTCGGTACTATCCATCAACCCCACACCGAAAATAAATGCGGGACTGAGGATGGAGCGCAGCGCTTGCGCCTAACGCATACCCTTCGCCTGACCGCCCGAACGCAACGCCCACGCGTTGCGCATCGCCGCACGGGCACGCTTACGCTCGCCGCCCGCATCGTACATGCACGCCAGGTTGAACCACGCCTTCCAGCTATTCGGCTCCTGCTCAACCGCCGCCGCAAAGCCTTCAAACTCCACCGCCGCCGCCTCACGGTCCACACGACCCGCCGGGGTGCGCGGCAGGGTATCCTCCGCCAGCTCACCCGAAGCAGCCAACTCCTGAGCCATACGCTGAATACGAGCACCGAAAAGCACCTCACGCACCAGCGCCCACGCACCCAGAATCGGCAGCAGAATCATACCCGCGCCAAGCACAATGCCAGCCACCGAACCGGAGGTGAGCATCACGAACCCCTGCTGCGCAATGTGTACCAGGTACAGGGTCAGCAGTGCGCAAGTCAGTGCCGCGAAGGTCTTACCCCAGCCGCCTGCATCCACCGTCACGAAGACGGCGCTAAAAATCAGCACGCCCAGAATAGATGCACGCGCCGCCAGCGGCAGCGGCAGAATCAGCACGGTCAGAACCATCAGCACGCAGGCACAGACGGTCCACAGGCGCAGCGACGTCCACCAGGGGCTAGGAGCCTCGGAAGATACCTGCGAGGCGTCGGGTGAAGTTTGTTCAGACATAACGCTCCCCTACGACAAATCCATGTAGGCGTCCAAGCCCACGCTCAAACCGGGATGCGCCGCCACCTCACGCACACCCAGCAGAACACCGGGCATAAAGGAGGTACGGTCAAAAGAATCATGACGAATCACCAGCTGCTGACCGGGGTCACCCAGCAGAATCTCCTGATGCGCCACCATACCACGCAGACGTACTGCATGTACGTGAATATCGTCGACCACGGCACCGCGCGAGCCCAAAGGATCGGAGGTGGTGGCATCCGGGCTTGCCCCCACGCCAGCCTCCGCGCGGGCGGCAGCCACCTTGCGGGCGGTGTGCACAGCGGTACCGGAGGGGGCGTCCACCTTGTTCGGGTGGTGAATCTCAATGATTTCTACCGATTCGAAGTAGCGTGCCGCCTTCGCCGCGAACTCGGTGGCGAGAATCGAACCAATCGCGAAGTTCGGGGCGATGAGCACACCCACCTCGGGGTGCTCGGTCAGCAGTTCGCGCAGGGAGTCCAGGCGCTCGGGGGTCCAACCGGTCGTACCAACCACCGCGTGCATACCGTGCTCCACCGCGAAACGCACATTCGCCTCGCTGGATTCGGGAACTGTCAGGTCAATAACAATCTCTGCGCCGGCATCGACCAGCTCCTGCAGGTCATCGCCACGGCCCAGTGCCGCCACCAGGTCCATGTCTGCGGAGGTGTTGACGGCGCGCACCGCCTCAGAGCCCATGCGGCCTGCGGCACCGAGTACCGCTACCTTCCAGATTTTTTCGTCGCCCTCGTGGGCCATCTTCTCTCCTCCGTAGCTTTTGTGCACCCCGACTATGGGGCAGACGCTGTGACGTACAGCCTCTATTATCCCCCGTGTGGGCGCGGTGCACGCCATCGCACACGCTGGGTGAGATACCCCGCGGAACCTCAGCGGTCTAAAAAGCGAAGTAATCTAACCGTCATACAAGCCGTTTAATACGCTATCTAAAGTTAGCAACCATATAATTAGGAAGTATTTCTATAATTTCCATCCTACGGAGTGCTTTGACAGTATGAAGTCCCTCTTTACCTCCTCCGTGCGTCCAGATGAGGCTAACCGGCGTTATATTCTGCCGGGTCTGGACGGTCTGCGAGCAATCGCCGTGCTCCTCGTGATGGTGTACCATTTCTGGCCCACCGTACTACCCGGCGGCATGATTGGCGTGGATATTTTCTTCGTCATCTCCGGTTTCCTGATTACCTCCCTGCTTCTGCGTGAAGGTGCTCTCACCGGCAAAATTGCCCTGGGCAATTTCTGGATCCGACGTGCCCGCCGTCTGCTTCCCGCCATTACCCTGCTGATTCTGGTCATGGGACCGGTCAGTCTGCTCATTGGCGGCGATATTCAGGTGAACCTGGGCCGTCAGCTCGCCGGTGCGGCGACCTTCTCGTCCAACTGGATTTCCATTTTTGCCGGTAACGACTACTTCGCGCAGACCTCCCCGGAGCTCTTCACGAACTTCTGGTCCCTGGCGGTGGAAGAACAGTTCTACGTGGTATGGCCGCTGCTGATTGTTGGCGCCGGCGTGCTGCTGCGCCGCCGCTGGCGTCGTTTTAGCGTGGTCATGGTGCTGGGTATTATTGCGTCGCTGAGCACCGCCACCGCACTGCTGATGTCCGGCTCCCCCATTAGCCGCGTCTACTACGGCACCGACACTCACCTGTACGGCCTGCTGCTCGGCGCCCTGCTGGCGTTTGCGCGCCCCTGGTCGCTGTACCCGCCGTTGCAGCAGTCCGTGCTGTACCGCGTGGCTCAGCCCTTCGGCCTGGTTGCCTTCGCCCGCGTCATGATCAGCTGGCTGTCCCTGTTCGCTCTGATTCCCTACGCAATTCTGGTTCCCGAGTCGGCTCCCGGTGCGATTCCCTGGGGTCTGTTCGGCGCCTCCCTGCTGGCGCTGGGCGTGATTCAGGGCATGCTTCCGGACATGCTTGCTGGCGCTTCCGAGGTGCTGCGCCGCCTGCTGAACTTCGCTCCCCTACGCTGGGTGGGTGAGCGCTCCTACGGCCTGTACCTGTGGCACTGGCCGCTCGCCGTGGTCATGCACTACCTGATGGGTGCGGACCGTTCCCCGCTGGTAAATGTGGGCGTTTTGGTGGCGACCTTCGCGATTGCGGAGATGTCGTACCGCTGGGTTGAGACCCCGATTCGCCGCTACGGTTTCCGCGGTAGCGCTAACCGTGTGGTGGCGGCTTTCCAGTCCTCGCGCACTAAGTTCCTGCCGGTTTCGGTGGCTCTTGCCGTTGTTGTGGCTGCTGCTTCGACCGGCCTGGCGGTGCACACCGCTCCGGCAATGACTACCGCCCAGCAGTCCGTTGAGGACGGCAAGCGTGCCGCCGCTGAACGCCTGAAGGCTCGTCAGGAGGCACAGGCTGCGAGCGCATCGGCAAGCCCGAGCGCTGCGGGTAAGGACGCGAAGCCTTCGGCAAGTCCCTCGGAGTCGAAGGCCGCGACCGGTTCGGTGGATTCTTCGCAGGTGACCATTGTGGGTGACTCCATTGTGGTGGCGGTATCCCCCGAGCTGTACGACAAGATGCCCGAGGCATCTATCGATGCGGCTGAGGGACGAACCATTGCTAAGGCCCTGCCGATTATTAAGTCCATGGGTGCCAACGGCCAGATTCGTAAAACCTTCGTGCTGTCGGTGACCGCGAACTCGACCATTCTGGATGGTCAGCTCGACGAGGTTCTGGCGGCTATGCCCGCCGATTCTAAGCTGGTGCTGGTCACCGGTTACGGCCCGCGCAACCTGACCTGGATTGACTACTCGAACGGTAAGATTCGTGAGTTTGCGGCTCAGCATTCTGATCGTGTGATTATTGCGGATTGGAACTCTACGATCCGCCAGGCTCTGCAGACTCAGAGTGGTCTGCTGGCCTCTGACGGTGTTCACCCTGAGGTTGCTGGTCAGGAGCTCTACGCCCAGGTGCTGATGGAGGCTATTGCCAAGGCGCAGAAATAGTAGCTCTCAGCAGTAGCTTTTCGGGTTCTGCCGCTCATGCTGAGCGTCAAGAGCATGGGCAGCAGAGCGCCCGGAAGCACTTCTTGGAGGCATCTCTTTGACTTGGAGGCATCTCTTTGATAGGTGCCGATACATACAAAATACCCGTTCCCTCCCCCGATTTGGTGGGGTGTGGGAACGGGCGTTTTTATGCCTTATCAGCGTTGTGCGTTAGGGATGTTCAGGGGTTAGCGCACGATGGTGGTAATCATCTGCTGCTGCCCCAGGTACGCCGCAAGGTCGCGAACCTCCTCCAGGGAGACCGCGCGGATCTTCTCCAGCAGCTCATCGGTGCTGGTGAACAGTCCCGAATCCAGCTCGGCACGGCCCAGGCGGGACATGCGCGAACCCGAATCCTCGCTACCGAGCACGGTGGAGCCAGCCAGCTGGCCGCGGACCTTCGTCAGCTCTTCCTCGGTAATACCGGCGGTGGCGAGCTTATCGAACTCGTAGCCCATGACCTCGCGCACCTGCTCGGTCTTAGCGGGCAGGCAGCCCGCGTACATGCCGAAGTAGCCGGCGTCCGAGTACGCACCGGAGAACGCAAACGTGCTGTACGCCAGACCGCGCTTCTCACGAATCTCCTGGAACAGACGCGAGGACATGCCCGCACCGAACGCGCTGGTCAGCACGCTCATTGCGTAGCGGCGGTCGTCACCGGCGATAATGCTCGGGCAGCCCATCACAATGTTGGTCTGTTCGAAGCCCTTCTCCACCTCACGCAGCTCGCTCAGCGGAACGATGCCGCTGTCGGTGCGTACGCGACGCGGTGCCGGTGCCACGCCCTCCTGCAGGTTCCAGCCGTAGCGGGTCAGCGCCTCCAGCACGAGGCGGACCATGGTGCTGTGCTCCAGCGAACCGGCGGCAGAAATGACCAGGCGGTCCGGGGTGTAGTAGCGCTTGTAGTGCTCCCACACGGCGTCACGCGGCACCTCGGTAATCTCCTGCGGGGTACCGCCAATGGGGCGGCCCAGCGGGTTCTCGCCCATGAGCTGCTCCACGAAGTTCTCGAAAGCAACGTCGGTCGGGTCGTCCTGGTCCATGGCGATCTCTTCGAGGATCACGCCGCGTTCCTGTTCCAGATGAGCCGGGTCCAGCAGGGCGTTGGTGACCATATCGGTGATGACGTCCACCGCCATGGGTGCGTCATCGTCGAGCACACGCGCGTAGTAGCAGGTGTGCTCCTTAGCGGTCAGGGCGTTGGATTCGCCGCCTACCGCGTCGAAGGAGGATGCGATGTCCAGGGCGGTGCGGGTTCCGGTGCCCTTGAACAGCAGGTGCTCCAGGAAGTGGGTGGAGCCGAGCATGCCGGGGGCTTCGTCGCGGGAGCCGACTCCCACCCAGAACCCGATGGATACGCCGCGGGTACCGGGCATTTTTTCGGTAATCACGCGTACACCACCGGGCAGGATGGAGCGGCGCACCTCGTTACCGCCTACACCCTCGTAGATGAGGCGGCCGTGCTCATAGTTGAGCTCTTCGGCGATGGCCTCAAGCTCGACGGGCAGGGAAATAGACATTCAGCGTCCTTCGATATTTCGATTAGCTAATTTTTCGTTCAAGAGGGCGAGGCAACGCAAACAGCGGAACCCGCAGCTTCTGAGCGCAGTACCCCATCAGGAGCGAGGCGAGGATCGCGAAGATCGTTCCTCCCACCAAGAACAGGGGCACCGAGAAGAAACCGGACTTAATCAGTACGAAACGGAAAGCTGCACCGCACACAATATGCGCGATGAAGATTTCCAGGGAGTGACGGCCCAGGTAGGCGAGCCATCCGCTCCACGGAACCCGCGCCAGCAGGTAGGAGAGCGAAAGCACCGCCAGCGAGGACATCGCCGTTGCAAGAATACCCATAGCTACCGCACCGACATTATTCGTGAAGTAAGGAATGACGGTAGGCGGAGTAGCCTGAAAGTTCATCAGAAGATAGATGTAGTCGAACAGGGCAACAGCAACGATACCCGCGTGAGCAGCCAAAGGAATGGAGCTCATAATGCGCTGGAATCTCTCATAGCCAAGGGCTACACCAACGAGGAAGAAGAAGAGCAGCGAAAGACCCTGCGTGCCGACATATTCGCCGATGTAGCCCCACGAGGCAAGCGCAAGAATCGCTGAACCAGCAATCGTTAGGGCAGCAATAGCGTTCTTCTGCCATACTCGCGTCACCACAGCAATAATGGTGACAATCATGAGCCAAGGGAAGAACCAGAGCTGACCCTCGGGCTTCCACAGCTCGAGCAGGCTCATAACAGTCGTCTTATCGGAAGAATTAGACGGGAGCACAAGCTTCATGCCCACCTGCAGAACCTGCCAAATAACGTAGAGGTATCCGAAGAGGATCAGACGCTTTGTCAGGTATGAGGAGGGGGTAGTCTTCGTGGCTCCTCGTGCGACAAAAAGGCCGCTCAGAAAAGCGAAAACTACCAGGTGCCAAAAATAGACACCGTAGTCAAACACATATTTGTAGGGGCGGAAGGCTTCCGTCCCCAGTCCAGATGCCCACATCCCTCGATGAATGTGCCCAAACACAATTGCAATGATTGCGATGCCTTTAGCAATATCAATTGTGCTGTCACGTCGTGTCTGCATTCGCTCACTTTCTTTCCAGTGCAAGAGAAATATATTAATCTTATCTCTCTTACTCGCGAACAAGGGGCGCCCGGTGCATCCGGCGGGGAATGAACCGCACCGGGTGCGCCGGGCGCCCCTCATCACTTAGCGGGGGTTACGACTACTCGTCGTCGCCACCCTCAACGACCGGTGCCAGCGAGAGCTTGCCGCGGTCATCAATCTTGGTGATTTCCACCTGGACCTTCTGGCCCACGGAGACAACGTCCTCAGCGTCAACAACGCGCTTGCCGCCGTTGAGCTTACGCATCTCGGAGATGTGCAGCAGGCCGTCCTTACCGGGGGTCAGGGAGATGAACGCACCGAAGTCGGTCACCTTCACCACGGTACCCAGGTAGCGTTCGCCAACCTCGGGAACCTGCGGGTTAGCGATAGCGTTCACTGCCGAACGTGCTGCCTCTGCGGAGGGGCCGTCAGCTGCGCCGATGTACACGGTGCCGTCGTCCTCAATGGAGATGTCTGCGCCGGTGTCTTCCTGGATCTGGTTGATCATCTTACCCTTGGGGCCGATGACCTCACCGATCTTGGCAACCGGGATCTTCACGGAAATAATGCGCGGTGCGAACTCGCTCATCTCATCCGGTGCGTCAATCGCGCTGACGAGCACCTCGAGGATGTGCAGGCGAGCCTCACGTGCCTGGGTCAGTGCGCCAGCGAGCACGGATGCGGGGATACCGTCGAGCTTGGTGTCCAGCTGGATAGCGGTCACGAACTCGGAGGTACCTGCAACCTTGAAGTCCATATCGCCCAGTGCGTCTTCCGCGCCAAGGATGTCGGTCAGGGCTGCGTAGCGGGTCTCGCCGTCAACCTCGTCAGAGACCAGGCCCATTGCGATACCTGCAACGGGTGCGCGCAGCGGCACACCGGCGTTCAGCAGGGACAGGGTCGATGCACAGACCGAGCCCATGGAGGTCGAGCCGTTGGAGCCCAGAGCCTCAGAGACCTGACGGATTGCGTAGGGGAACTCTTCGCGGGAGGGCAGCACCGGGGTGATTGCGCGCTCTGCGAGTGCACCGTGGCCGATTTCGCGGCGCTTGGGCGAACCCACGCGGCCGGTCTCACCGGTGGAGTACGGCGGGAAGTTGTAGTGGTGGATGTAGCGCTTGGACTTGAGCGGGTGCAGGGAGTCCAGCTGCTGCTCCATCTTGAGCATGTTCAGGGTGGTGATACCCATGATCTGGGTCTCGCCACGCTCGAAGAGGGAGGAGCCGTGCACGCGGGGCAGGATTTCAACCTCAGCGGTGAGCTGGCGGATGTCGGTCAGGCCGCGGCCGTCAATACGGACCTGCTCGGTGAGGATGCGCTGGCGCACGATGTGCTTGGTCAGGGCGGCGAATGCCACGTCAACCTCGTCGGCGCGCTCTTCGAATTCCTTACCCTCGCCGGTCAGGGCCTCCTTGAGGTCTTCCTTCAGCTCAGCTGCTGCTGCTTCGCGCTCCTGCTTACCAGCGATGGAGTACACCTCGACCAGGCGGTCTGCGGCGAATTCCTTCACGGCTGCGTCCACGTCCTCGCCGTGGCCGCCGAAGAAGGGCAACTCAAGAGCGGGCTTGCCGGCGCGGGAGGCCAGGTCAGCCTGGGCCTTGCACAGGGCGGCGATGAAGGGCTTAGCGGCTTCCAGACCCTGGGCGACGACCTCTTCGGTGGGGGCGGTCTGGCCGTCTTCCTTGATGAGCTTCCAGGAGTTGTCGGTGGCCTCAGCCTCGACCATCATGATCGCGACGTCTTCGGTACCGTCAGCCTTGGTGACGATACGACCGGCAACAGCCATGTCGAACACGGCGTTTTCCAGCTGGGAGTACTTGGGGAAGCAGACCCACTGGCCGTCAATCAGTGCCATGCGCACGCCACCGATGGGGCCGCTGAAGGGCGCGCCGGAGAGCGTGGTCGATGCCGAAGCCGCGTTGATCGCGAAGGTGTTGTAGATTTCGTCCGGGTTGTAGGTCAGGACGGTCACGACGACCTGCACCTCGTTGCGGATGCCCTTGGTGAAGGCGGGGCGCAGCGGGCGGTCAATCAGGCGGGCTGCCAGAATGGCCTCGGTGCTGGGGCGGCCTTCGCGGCGGAAGTAGGATGCCGGGATCTTGCCGGCTGCGTACATGCGCTCTTCCACGTCCACGGTCAGCGGGAAGAAGTCGAAGCCATCGCGGGGAGACTTGCCGACCACGGTTGCGGAGAGCAGGGTGGTCTCGTCATCGATAGTGACGAGCACCGAGCCGTTAGCCTGCTTGGCGAGACGGCCGGTTTCAAAGCGCACGTGGCGCTTACCGTGAATGCCGTTGTCGATTTCGACTTCAGCAAACTTGATTTCGGGACCTTCCACGGTTCCTTCTTTCTTCTTGGCAGGCCGTACGGCGCACGAGTCGGCCTTCGATAGGAAACCACGGCACCTCTCCCCCGCCTTTTCGTGTGCTCGACGTGTGTCGGCACGGTTGTGGGGGTGGTGTTGTTCCGTAATTCGCTACCGAGGACCGCGGCGTGTGTGCCGGTACGGCCCGTGTTCTTTCTTTCAGGTGAGGCGGCATCTTCTCGCGCAGCTTTGGAATCTAGCCCAAAAACCTAGCGCAGGAATCTAGCTAGCGGAAGATGCGCCCCTCAACGCGGCAGTACGGACGCGCTGGCGCTACCCGCCTCCGAAATGGAGGGCTGGTAGTGCTGACAGCACGTCCGCACACACCGCCTAAAGGCGATTAATCACCACAAAAGCGTCAAGACGCTCCTGTTTTATCGGCGCAGACCCAGGCGCTCGATCAGCGAACGGTAACGCTCGATGTCGACGCTCTTCAGGTAGCCGAGCATGTTGCGGCGACGACCAACGAGGATCATCAGGCCACGACGGGAGTGGTGATCGTGCTTGTGGAACTTCAGGTGCTCGGTCAGGTCGGCGATACGACGAGACAGAACTGCAATCTGAACCTCGGGCGAACCGGTGTCGCCCTCGTGGGTTGCGTATTCCTTGATGATTGCCTGCTTGACAGCGGGATCCAGTGCCACTTTTAACTCCTAGAGTTAGTACCGCATACGTCCCGTACGGACGGTTGCCGCCGGGTGGTGGGCTTACGCCCTGTAATACACGTCGTCTACTGCGGACTGCAGACGCGTTCTTCCCATTCTACGCTACCGAGGCGCTTTCGTGGAAGGGTGAGCAGAAGCCCGGCGACAGGTAGCTCATCACACTACCGGTCGCCGGGCTTCACAGCCGGGCTCTCACGCAGGGCTCTCGCACCGGGCTTTACGTTGAGGATTCAGCGTTTATGCTTCTGCTCTCTGTGATTCTGTTCTCTACGCTTCTGTTCTCTATACTTCAACGCGAGCGCGGACCACCACGAGGCGGTAGTAGCCCAGCAGGAACAGGCACCAGATTGCGCCCATCACCAGCGCCAGCTGGGTATCGGCGAAGCAACCGAAGAGCACCACGATAAAGATCATGAACGCCAACGCCAGGTAGCTCAGCCACAGGGGCTGGCGCACCGGCTGCGGGTCAGTATCGGCGCCGCTACGCTTGAACGCAATGTGCGCCAGCAGAATCATGACCCACACGAACACCGTCGCGAAGGTCGCCAGGGAGGCGACCACCTCGAACGCGTTCTCAAAGAGCACGTTCACAATCACGCCGACTGCCATAACCAGCACCATGATGAGGGTGGTCATCCAGGGCGCACCGTTCTTCGTAACCTTCGCAAAGGAAGCCGGCGCCAGGTTCTGCTTCGCCAGGCCGTACATCATGCGGCCGGCACCGTACACGTCCGCGTTCAGCGCAGAGATGGCGGCGGTAATGATGACCACGTTCAGAATCGAAGCGGCAGCCGGAATGCCCAGGCCCTCAAAGATTTGCACGAACGGCGAGTTCGCCTTCGTCACCGAGTACCAGGGGTACAGGGACATGATGACCGACAGGGTCAGAATGTAGAAGATAAGGATGCGGAACGGCACCGTGCGAATCGCCTTGGGAATCGAGGTGCGCGGATCCTTCGCCTCACCGGCGGCAATACCGATGTTCTCGATACCACCGAAGGCAAACATCACCACGGTAAAGCAGGCGAGGAAGCCGGTAAATCCGTTCGCGAAGAAGCCGCCTTCAAGAGCCCAGAGGTTCGTAACGGAGGGCGCCACGGAGTCGTGCGCCTGCACACCCACGAAGAGCAGAACCACGCCGCCAACAATCATGGCGATAATGGCGCTGACCTTCACGAGAGTGAACCAGAATTCGGTTTCGCCGAACGCCTTGACCTTCGCCAGATTAATGGCGAGCAGAATCAGCAGAACCGAGACGATCCAGATCCAGGAGGGGCTGTTCAGGAACCAGAACTTCATGTACACGGCAAAGGCGGTGACGTCCGCAATGGCAACCAGCGCCATTTCCAGGGCGTAGGTCCAGCCGGTCACAAAACCAGCCCAGCGTCCGAGGTAGCGGGTAGCGTATTCGGAGAACGCTCCGGAGACCGGGTGCGCCAGGGCGAGTTCGCCCATTGCGCGCATCACCATGAACACTGCCGCGCCGCCAATAACGTAGGCAAGCAGCACGGAGGGGCCCGCCAGCTGAATGGCGGATGCCGAGCCGTAGAACAGGCCGGTGCCGATGGCGGAGCCGAGGGCGATGAACATGATGTGACGCAGGGAGAGTCCACGCGCTAGCTGCGGGCTCTCGGAGGTAGCCTCAGCTACGCCCTGCTGTACCGGGGATGAGTCCGGAGTGGTATTCATCTTCTTCTTTTCCTTTACCTCGTGGGGTGTACCCGCCGGTGGCGGGGAAACGTATCGGGCGGTGCCGCAGCTCAGCAGGTGACTGAGAGCGGTACCGGTTGATTCACTCCCCATCGAGTGATGGGGCGTTGCGCGGAAGGTGTTGCCTTCGCGCGTCGCCCCGGCGCATCCGCTCCCAACCGGTACGGTGGGAGGGAACGCAAAAGACGGCGGGAAGGCAACGTTGCCTTTCCGCCGTCTTTTCGTCAAAGATTACTTCTGTCGCTTACGTCCAATGACGATAGAGCACAGAGCGGTTGCAGCAGTCACAGTGTAGACTGCAGGCCACGCGCCAAGCTTCTTGGCGAGCGGATGAGCGGCGCCGAACGCGCCGAGGTAGAGAGCGGTGAGGAAGGTGGCACGGCCTGCGCCAGCCTTACGCTTCCAATTCTTGTAAGCCACGGCACCGCACAGTGCCAGGACAGCGCCGCCGAGCGGGCGGATGCCGGTGCTAGATGCAACCTTGTAGCCACCGAGCAGACCGGTGACGGAGGCGAGAGTCGGGCAGAACTTCACGACGTACTCCTCTGTGAGATCGGACAGTTTCCACATTCATAGTACTCCACGACACACAGAATGTATATTCACCGCGGTTAATATTTCTGCGTTTCTCGCGGTTCAGGCGTAAAACCGGGCGCAGAGACCGGTACAAAAAGACCGGGGCGTGAACCCATCGGTTCACGCCCCGGCACTTCCTCCGGCATTTCAAACAGCGGGCTCAGATTCGTATCCCGCCGCAGTCTTACCGCGTGTTCTAGAGGTTTAGAGAGCCAGATCCAGCGCCTCCAGCTGCGCTTCGGTCCACAGCTCAGCAGCCAGCTGCAGAGCGTAACGAGCCGAACGAGGAGCCACTACGTCCATGGAGAGGTGGAAGTCCTGGTCAGCCTCCGGGCCGCACAGATCAGACACGCAACGCACACCGATAAACGGAATCTCGTAGTTGTGGCAGACCTGCGCAATAGCGGTGGTCTCCATGTCGGTGCTGATGGCGCCCTCGAATGCCTCGCGGGTGTCCTTCACGTTGTGGGCGGTCACGAAGGAGTTACCCGCCAGCATCTGGCCGCGGCGCACCTCCCACGCGCTCTCAGCCTGCTCACGCACCGGCTCCAGTGCGGCGAGCGCATGCTCCAGAGCGTCCTGCCACTCATCCGCCTGACCGTCGTAGCTTTCGGGCATGCCGGGAACCTGGCCGCGCGCGTAACCGAACGCGGTCGCGTCGGCGTCAGTGTAGGTGTAGTTCTCGCCAATCAGCACGTCGCCCACGTTGATGCCGCGCGCCAAACCGCCGGCGGTACCTGCGCTAATGACGCCCAGGCAGTTCGAGGAGTAGCTGATTGCCTCGGTGACGGCGCTCGCCGCGTTCACCAGACCAATCTTGGAGCGAACCAACAGTAGCGGAACCTGGTCCTCGCCCACCTGCAGGTAGCGCGGGTGGAATACTGCCGCGCCCTCGGTGAAGGACGGCTGCAGCTCCTCGGTCACCTTCAGGAAGGGTGCGAGCTCCTCATCCATCGCCACCTGAATAATGATGGCGTTGGACATGCCGTCCATCAGCTCAAACATGCTGTTGAACGCCTCAGCCGGGTCGAAAGCGTTCGGGTCAAAGTCCACCGGGTTGAAGGCGGATGCGAAAGCGTCAGGGATCTGTGCGCTCATTACGCCATCACCTGCGCCCACTCATCGCGTGCCGCGAGGAACTCGCGAGCCGCAGCCTGCGCGCCTTCGAGGGTGTGGTTGGCACCCCAACCGCACTGCACCTCGTTCGCTGCCGGAACCTCGGTCGCGTTGAGGATATCGTTGAGGGTTGCTTCCAGGATGGGGAAGAACTCCTCGGGCTCCAGGCCCAGGGTCAGCGCGTAGAAACCGGTCTGGCAGCCCATCGGGGAGAAGTCAATCAGACGGTCGGTGTGGTTGCGCATGTGCTCGGCGCTCAGGTGCTCGATGGAGTGCACAGTCGGCATTTCCAGGTGCGCGGTGTTCGGCTGGGTGAAGCGGATATCGTACTTGATGAGGGTGTCGCCACCGGGCAGGACCTTGCGGTCTGCGATACGCACGTAGGGTGCTGCTACGGCGCGGTGGTCGAGGTTGAAGGATTCGACGTTCATTTTTTCCATGACTCTATCTTCTCTTAAAACGGGGGCGACTAAAACAGGGATGCCTCGCGGGTGGCACATCCGGACGGGTACGCGAAGCCCCGGCGGCAGATCCGAAAATCTACCGCCGGGGCATCACACGTCATCACCGCAGAAAACGCAGGCTGCGGCGCCCTGTGGCTGGGTTACCCGTGGTGGGGTTAGAGCTGGGGATGCTTCACTTCCGCCTGCACCGGGCACTCCGGCGGGCAGTAACTTTTAGCGTCCTCAGCCAGCACCTCGCGGGTCTTGGCCACGTCATCGTTAATCTGCTCGATCAGCGCCTCCACACCGGTGTAGGCCACCATGGGGCGAAGTCGCTTCACGAACTCGATGAGCACGTGCTGACCGTACAGGTTGAAGTCTTCCACGCGTTCCTCGGGGCGGTCAATCACATGCGCCTCCACCTGGCGGTGCTCGATGCCGTCAAAGGTCGGGTTCGTACCCACCGAAATGGCGGAGGGGTGGCGGGTACCCGCCTCATCCACGAGCCAGCCGGCGTACACGCCGTCCGCGGGCAGCAAGCCTCGCGCCTCAAAGTCCAGGTTCGCGGTCGGGAAGCCCAGCTCGCGGCCACGCGCCAGACCGTGCACGACCTCGCCGGCCATCATGTGATGGCGGCCCAGCAGCTCGGTCGCGGCCGGCATGTCGCCCTCCAGCAGCAGCTGGCGGATGCGCGTCGAGGAGCAGCGGGTGTTCTCATCCACCATGAGGTCCTCCACGACCACGACCTCGAAGCCGTACTTCTCCCCCAGCTCACGCATCGTGTTCAGGTCGCCCGAGTTGTTGCGGCCAAAGCGCACGTCGTCGCCAATCACCACGTAGCGGGCGTTGAGGCCGTCCACGAAGGTGGTCTTCACGAACTCCTCGGGGGTCTGCTGCGCGAACTCCAGACTGTAGTGCAGCAGCAGGTAGTCCTCCAGGCCCAGCAGGCACATGTAGTGGCGGCGAGCGCCCTGGCTCATGATGTCGTGGTGGGCCACCTCGGGGCGGTGCACCTGAATGGGATGCGGGTCGAACGAGACCGCGATGGAGCGCAGACCGTGCTCCTCAGCGAGGGACACCACGCGTGAAATCACGCGGGCGTGCCCACGGTGCACGCCGTCAAAGTTGCCGATGGTCACGACCGAGGGGCCATAGCCGGCGGGGACGTCGCTCAAAGCGGTGTAGAGGGTCACGGGCTCTCCTGAAAAGTTAAATGTACCTCTCCATCCTAGACCACGGGCGGCAGGATAAAGAATTAGCGGGCACTCATCGCTAGAGAATGGAACGGGGACTCGGCAAGCGCCCCGAAAAAGCCCGGGACGAGCCCCTCTCGGGGCCCTCCCGGGCGCATACGAGCCTACTTGCGGCCCTTGGCAGCCGCGGCGGGCTGGGTTCGGGATGCGTTAAGCATCTCCTGGCGGATTGCGTTGGACTTGTTGATCCAGCCGTACCACACCAGCAGGCACGGAGGAATCACAAGCTCAGTCACCATCAGCACAATCAGCGACCAGTGCGGGGTACCGAAGAACGCCCACGACAGGATACGACCCACGCCACCCAGGAAAACCACCAGGCAGGAGAACACGAGCATGTTCACCCACTTGAACTTCAGGGCAATGAACACGAAGGACAGACCCACACCCACATAGGCTGCCGCGAAGAACACGTAGTTCGACTGCACCGAGGCATTCGCGAAATCCTGAGGCGCATCCGGAATCACACGGATACCGCCCAAAACCTGCCACACACCGTATGCAATCATGAACAGACCGTACAGCGCCACCGCCGCACGGAACGCCGCACGGTTCTGAGGCTTAGCCGCCTCCTCAATGCTCTTGGGGCGGGCAAACGCCTCGCGGGTTGCCTTCTTCTCAGCCTTCTTATCTGCCTTCTGCGACGCCTTATCGCCGGACGCCGGTGCGGCTACGCGAACACCCGCAGGTGCCTTCGCCGCAGAAATAGGCTCAGCAGTCTTAGCACCGGCAGCCTTCGCGGCACCGCTCTGAGCAGCAGCTCCGGTCGCAGCAGCCCCGGTTACGGTAGCTTCAGCCTGTGCAGACTCCACGCGGGGTACCGGCGCGGTACGAGGCTCACTCGCCTTCTTAGCAGAGCTCTGGTTCTCGCTCATCTTCTCTCCTTCAGCAGGGCCGGGCGGCACCCGCACGAGTAGTCATGTGTGTTCAGGGGTTGTATTACGTTAGCGTGTTGAATGAATAAGGGCTCACGTTCAACAGGCGCTGAATCAATCAGGCGTGAGGAATCAGCTTTGGGTAGGCACAAACACCGAACCCTCTTCGCCCATCATAAGCCCTCAACGCCTAGTTGAAGGAACGATTCGCCTCAAAAACCAGCACCGGGGCAGCCTGAACCTTCCCGCGCTGCTTCTTATTCTCCAGGAGGGCCACCAGGGTACCGTCCGGGGCGAAGCCCGCCACAATACCCTCAACGCTGGCATGCTGCACCGCACCGGACTCATCCGCGCTCGCGTGCACGGAACGCTTCACCACGGAACCGTCACCGCTGGGGCTAATACGGCGCCCGTAGGAAATATCGCTCGCCTCCGCGGCAGATAGCTCACGCGCACCAAAGATGCGGCGTGCCGCCTCCTCCAGGGGAAGCAGCGGCAGATCTTCCAGCGGTGCCTCCGACTCTTCACGGCGCTGCTTCAATTGCGCCAAGTCGGCGGCGTCCTCAAGTACCACCGCACCCACACGGGTACGGCGAAGAGCCGTCAGGTGGCCACCGGTGCCCAGGATCTTGCCCAGATCGCGCGCCAGAGCACGAATGTAGGTGCCCGAAGAGCACGAAACCGTCACGTCGCAGTCAATCACGGGAACCGAGGTTGCCGCGTGCTCGCCCTCGTTCTCGGGGTCCTCAATCACGTACTCGGCAAAACCGGCAGTCACAGAATGCACCGTGAACTCGCTAATCGTCACCGGACGCGCCGCCAACTCAACCTGCTCACCGCTACGCACACGCGCATACGAGCGAACACCGTTGATCTTGATAGCAGACACCGCAGAAGGAACCTGCAGGATATCGCCGCTCAGCTGCGCCACAGCCTCCAGGATGCGCGCACGCATCTGCTCAGCGTTCAAACCGGTCAGCGCCTCAACGGCATCCGGATGCGCGGCTGTGTGCTCACCCTCGGCATCCTCAGTCAGCGTCTCAATGCCCAGGCGAATCGTCGCGTCATAGGTTTTATCCTGACCGACCAGGTAGGTCAGCAGCTTCGTCGCCTTATTGATGCCCAAAATCAGCACACCGGTCGCGGCGGGATCCAGCGTACCGGCGTGACCAACCCGCCGGGTGCCAGCAATACGACGCATCTGAGAGACCGCATCGTGGCTGCTCATCCCGGCGGGCTTATCAATGACCATCAGGCCGGACGGGCCCTGAGGTTGTTTCTTCGCCACTTAGGCGTCCTCACCCTCGGCAGGCTCATCCTTCTTGTAGGGGTCAGCCTCACCAGCGTACTCGGCACCCTCGGCTGCAGCAGCCAGGGCGGCGTCGCGCTCGCGAGTCTCACGCAGAAGCGCCTCAATGTGGAAGGCGTTCTCGGGAACCTCGTCAGCGACGAAAGTCAGGGTGGGGGTCAGGCGGGCAGTGATGTTCTTACCAACCTCGGCGCGCAGAATGCCCTTAGCGGATTCCAGCGCCTTCTTGGTGTTTGCGGCGTCCTCTTCGGAGCCGAACACGGTGTAGTACAGGGTTGCGTGCTGCAGGTCGTTGGTCACGCGGGCATCGGTAATGGTCACAAAACCGAGGCGGGGATCCTTAACACGACGCTCCAGCGCCTTCGCCACAATCACCTTGATGCGGTCGGCAAGTCGTGCCGCGCGGGCTGCATCAGCCATGTGTTTCTCCTTGAAATCTCGTGGTGCTTCCGCGAACACTCGGGGTGTTACGGAGGCGTTCCAGGTAATGCGGAAGCGCCCGCCCCGCCAGCACCCGCCCCGCAGGCTCCAGTTTTAGAAGCCTGCGGGTGCGGGAACACTAGCGGGTGACGGGCGCATCAGCGTGTGAGTCTTAGACACGCGGCTTTTCGCGCATCTCCCAAGTCTCGATAATGTCGCCTTCCTTGATGTCGTTGAAGGAGCCGAGGCCAATACCACACTCGAAACCTTCGCGAACCTCGGTAGCGTCGTCCTTGAAACGACGCAGCGACTCGATGGTGAGGTTGTCTGCCACCACGGAACCGTCGCGCACCAGGCGTGCCTTGGCGTTGCGCTTGATGATGCCGTTCTTGACGATCGAACCTGCGATGTTGCCCCACTTGGAGGAGCGGAAGACCTCGCGGATCTCTGCGGAGCCGAGCTCCACTTCCTCGTACTCGGGCTTGAGCATACCCTTGACGGCCTGCTCAATTTCCTCAATCGCACGGTAGATGACCGAGTAGAACTTCATCTCGACGCCTTCGCGGTCGGCAAGTTCTGCAACGCGCTCTGCCGGGCGGACGTTGAAGCCGATGATGACCGCGTTGTCCACGGTAGCCAGGTTCACGTCATTCTGGGTAATAGCACCCACACCGCGGTGGATGACGCGCAGCTGAACCTCGTCGCCACCGGCGTCGATCTTCATCAGGGACTCTTCCAGTGCTTCCACAGCACCGGAGACGTCACCCTTAATGATCAGGTTCAGGGTGTCCATCTTGCCCTCAGCCACAGCGGCATCGAAGGACTCGAGGGTCACGCGCTTACGACGCTTAGCCAGCTGAGCGTTACGATCAGCAGCCTCACGCTTCTCAGCGATCTGACGAGCGGTGCGCTCTTCCTCGGTGGAGAGGAAGGTGTCGCCTGCACGAGGAACGGTGGACAGACCCAGCACCTGAACGGGGCGGGACGGGCCAGCTTCCTTCACAGCCTGACCGTTCTCATCGAACATTGCACGAACGCGACCGTGAGCAACACCGGCAACGATAGCGTCACCGACGTGCAGGGTACCGGACTGAACCAGGACGGTGGAAACCGCACCGCGGCCCTTGTCCAGGTTTGCTTCAATAGCAACGCCGCGTGCTTCCTTGTTCGGGTTAGCGGTCAGTTCGAGCACGTCAGCGGTCAGGGTGACAGCTTCAAGCAGCTCGTCGATGTTGGTGCCGTTGCGAGCGGAGACGTCCACGAACATGGTGTCGCCACCGTACTCTTCGGGGATCAGACCGTACTCGGTGAGCTGGCCACGGATCTTGTCCGGGGACGCGCCTTCCTTATCGATCTTGTTCACAGCAACCACGATCGGCACGTTAGCTGCCTGTGCATGGTTCAGTGCCTCAACGGTCTGGGGCATAACGCCGTCATCCGCTGCGACCACGAGGATTGCCACGTCGGTGACCTTCGCACCACGGGCACGCATAGCGGTGAACGCCTCGTGACCGGGGGTATCGATGAAGGTAATCGCGCGGTCTTCACCCTCAACGGTGGTGTGGACCTGGTATGCACCAATGTGCTGGGTAATGCCGCCGGCCTCACCCTCAATAACGTTGGTGTTACGGATAGCGTCCAGCAGGCGGGTCTTACCGTGGTCAACGTGACCCATGACGGTAACAACCGGGGGACGAACCTCCAGGACGTCCTCGCCCTCAGCTTCTGCTTCGGCTTCGAGGTTGATGTCGAAGGACTCGAGCAGCTCGCGCTCCTCATCCTCCGGGGAAACAATCTTGATGACGTAACCCAGTTCGGCACCCAACAGTTCGAAGGTCTCCTCGTCCAGGGACTGAGTCTGGGTAGCCATCTCACCCAGGTGGAAGAGAACCGTAATCAGCGATGCCGGGTTTGCGCCAATCTTCTCAGCGAAGTCCATGATGGACGCGCCGCGGCGCAGACGAATCTCGGTCGAGCCGTCGCCGCGAGGAACAACCACGCCACCGGGTGCCGGTGCGTTCAGCTGCTCCTGCTCATGGCGGCGAGCTGCCTTGGACTTGCGGCCCTTACGCTTGGAGCCACCGCGACCGAATGCACCCTGTGCGTTGCCGCGACCGCCGGGGCCGGGACGACCCGGACCGCGGTTGAAGCCGCCGGAACCGCCGCCGCGACGTGCGCCGCCGCCACCGTTACCGCCACCGTTGTTGGAACCGGACGCGCCGCCACCAACGTTGGAAACCTTGGGCATCATCGAGGGGTTCGGGCGTGCGCCGCCGCCACCAGCCGGACGGGGTGCACCGGGACGTGCGCCAGCTGCCGGACGGGGGCCACCGTTACCACCGGGACGTGCGCCACCTGCGGGGCGAGGACCGCCGTTACCGCCGGGGCGTGCGCCACCGTTGCCACCGGGACGACCGTTACGTGCCGGACGGGGACCGCCGGAACGCTGGGAGTCGCCGCCGTTACGCTTCATACCCTGCTGGGATGCGAAGGGGTTGTTACCGGGGCGAGGACCGGGCTTGGGGCCGGGCTTCGGAGCGGCAGGCTTGGGAGCGGCAGGCTTCGGTGCAGCCTCGGGGCGTGCCATGCCCTGCTGGGATGCGAAGGGGTTGTTACCCGGGCGGGGGCCGCCGGGCTTGGGTGCTGCTGCCGGCTTTGCGGCGGGCTTAGCTGCTGCGGGCTTGGGAGCTGCGCTCTCAGCTGCTGCGGGCTTAGCTGCAGGCTTGGGTGCCGGCTTAGCGGCAGGCTTTGCCGCTGCGGGCTTGGGGGTTGCCGCAGGCTTAGCGGCGGGCTTAGCCGCTGCGGGCTTGGGTGCCGGCTTAGCCGCCGACTCCGTTGCTGCCTTTGCAGGTGCTGCCTTTGCGGCAGGCTTAGCGGCTGCGGCGGGGAATTCCGCGCGCAACTTCTTCAGAACCATGGGGTTCAGGGTGGAAGAGGAGCTCTTAACGAACTCGCCCATATCCTTGAGCTTGGCGATAACTTCCTTGGAAGGTACGCCTACTTCTTTAGCAAACTCGTGTACTCGAGGCTGAGCCAAATTTTCTCCATTCCCGGTCCGCACCGGGAATGGTGCGGACACTAATGTTTACGGGGTGCACGCCCGAAGGCGCGCCAATTCGTGAAATTGCCGGTGGGTGAGCACGAAAGGGTACTCATTTCGCGGCACTCATTAGATATCCATCAGTTTTCTGACTCGCTTTCAGATAAGAAGTCGTCAAACTCGTTGACTTACAGAGGGCATATACCCGAAAAGCGTCTACGAGGGGGTCGAGTCCGCAATCACGGCTCGAATCTGCTCGCAGCACGCCTGCAGCTGGGCTGCAGGGACCGCTTTTTTGAAGGCGCGCGCCAGACCGTTCTTTTTCTGCAGAGCGGCTACGCACTTTTCACTCGGATGGATCCAAGCGCCTCGTCCGGGCATAGTTCCCGCCACATCGGGCTGATAGGGCGGAGTGTCCGCCTGCTCGGTAGCAGACGTGACGGGTGTGCGGGCGATGCGCAGCAGGTTGCGCTGTTCATCGCGGGCACGGCATCCGATGCAGGTGCGGACCGGTCCTTCAAACGCTTCGGAGGTTGCGGTGAGGTCGTGATCGCTCATGGTCCTCTCCCCTCTCTAGCGTGTGTAGAACCGCGTTCGCAGTACATTCGTGATGCTCCATCCGGTGTATGCGAGGGCGCGTTAAAGCGCCCGGTTACACACCGGCACATCTTAATAGTGTATCCCGTTTTTAAGAATCATGGGCAAAACTGTGACGCAGGCGCAAGAACACCGGGCACGTTACTGCCCGATCTCTTGCGCCTGCATCAAAAGGATATGCCGCGGGATACGCCCCTCACCGGGGCTAATGCTTATTCAGCGTCCTGTGCGGACTCTTCTGCTGCTTCTTCAATTGCCTTCTCAGCGGAAGCTTCTTCAGCCAGGCTACGAGCCACGCGAGCTGCAACCTCTTCCTCGGCACGAACCTGAGCGTACTTGGACTCGGAAAGAATATCGATACGCCAGCCGGTCAGCTTCGCTGCAAGACGTGCGTTCTGACCCTCACGGCCGATAGCCAGAGACAGCTGGTCATCCGGAACCACGGCACGAGCAGAGTACTCACGCGGGTTCGCGATAATGACCTCGGTGACCTTCGCCGGGGACAGCGCCGCAGCGATGAAGGTTGCCGGATCGGTCGAGTAGTCGACAATGTCAATCTTCTCGTCATTCAGCTCGGCAGCAACCGCACGCACGCGGGCACCCATATCGCCGATGCACGCACCCTTAGCGTTAATGGTCGGGTTCTTCGCGGACACCGCAATCTTGGAGCGGTGACCAGCTTCACGGGCGATGGAGTTAATGGAAACCAGGCCCTCAGAAATCTCGGGAACCTCGTGCTCGAACAGGCGCAGAACCAGGTTCGGGTGCGAACGAGAAACCACAATCGAGGGGCCCTTGGGGCCGCGGCGAGCCTCAACCAGGTAGGCGCGCAGGCGGGAGCCGTGCGGGTACTTCTCGCCCGGAACCTGCTCGTTGCTGGGCAGAACAGCTTCAACGGTGCCCAGGTCAACCTGAACCATACGCGGGTTGTTGCCCTGCTGAATCACGCCGGACACCAGGGTGCCCTCACGGTCCTTGAACTCACCCAGAACGGATGCGTCCTCAGCGTCACGCAGACGCTGCGAAAGCACCTGACGGACGGTTGCGGCAGCGATACGGCCAAAGTTGTTCGGGGTATCGTCGAACTCGTCAATCTTCTGGTTATCCTCATCAAGCTCAGGAGCCAGAATGACGAACTCGCCGGTGGTGTGGTCGATGACGGCACGAGAACCCTTAATGGCGCCGGGCTGCTTCATGTACGCGAGCAGCAGGGCGTTCTCAACCAGGGTGAAGAGCTCCTCCATGACGAGAGAGCGCTGCTTCGCCAATGCGCGCAGTGCGCCCAGGTCAATAGTTTTAATATCCTCCACGCTTTTCAGCCTTTCCCAGTTAGCACGGCGCCGGGACGCTCAATGCGCCCCGGCTCCCGAACGGTATATACCTGGCACGGAACACCCCGTGCCTGAAGCTTTAATAACTCTATTCTACCGGCTCAGCGGGCGAATTGAAGTCAATCTCGACGTGAGCAGAAGCAATATTTTCCCACGGGAGCAAGCTCGGCTCGTGGTACGACTCCTTCTGGCCCTTCTTCGTGTTCTTCTTACGAGCCAGCACCGGGCCGTCATCCTGCACCTCGTGCAGACGCGCCAGGTACTCGGTGCCATCGGGTGCGGTGACCGCAATCAGGCGGGTGCGGGCACGCTCCCAGTGGCGGCGCTCGGTCAGGGCGCGGGTAGCGCCGGGCGAGGACACCTCCAGCTCGTAGGGGAAGAACTCGTCGTTTTCATCCGCACGGTCCAGGGCGCTCGAAATCGCACCGGAAATCTCCGCGAGGGAATCCAGCGACAGCGAATCGGTACGCTCAGCGGTGTAGTCCACCGTAATCTTCACGGTGCGGTTCGCCGCCGGACCCGAAATCTTCAGGCCCTCCAGCACCAGCGAGAACTCGGAGATAACCGGGGCAATCGCCTCGGCAACCTCTTCCTCACGAATTGCGCGGGTACCCACGCGCACCGGTGCCTCCACCACGGGCTCGCTCTCAACGCGAGTGCGGGGAGTGTTCACACCATTCGCCACGCGGGATGCGGCACGGCGCGCGCGCGCATTCGGGGCGCTCTTCTTAGAGCCAGAACGCTTCGGCTTGTATGCCATAGTTCTCTTCTTTCATTCTTCCGCCGCCTACCCTGCCCCACCTCTTAGGAGGCGGGGCAGGTGGCAACGGTTATACGTCTCTGCGGGCTAGTGGCGCACCTTAGGCGCCGCGCACCTCTGCGATGACCTCAGCCACCGCGTTCTCGACGGACACCTCGCGAGCCTCACCGCTGCGGCGGTCCTTCAGTTCCAGCACGCCGTCCTTGAAGCCGCGACCAATCACCAGGATGGTGGGCACACCCAGCAGCTCGGCGTCGCCGAACTTCACGCCGGGGCTGGTCTTCGGGCGGTCGTCCAGCATGACCTGCAGGCCGGCGGATTCCAGGGATGCGCTGAGCTCTTCAGCGTACTCGTGGGATGCTGCGTCCTTGCCGGTGATGACGATGTGCACGTCTGCCGGTGCCAGGTTACGCGGCCAGATCAGGCCCTTCTCGTCGTGGTTGCCCTCGGCGATGGCAGCCAGTGCGCGGGTCACGCCCACGCCGTAGGAGCCCATGGTCACGGTCTGCAGCTTGCCGTTCTGGTCCAGGACCTTCAGGCCCAGTGCCTCAGCGTACTTGCGGCCCAGGGCGAAGATGTGGCCCATCTCGATGCCGCGGGCTGCGACCAGCTCGCCGGAGCCGTCCGGTGCCGGGTCGCCTTCGCGCACCTCGCACGCCTCAATCACGCCGTCGGCGGTGAAGTCGCGGCCGAAGACCAGGTTCGCCACGTGCTTGCCCTCTTCGTTTGCGCCGGTCACCCAGCGGGTACCGCGCACCACGCGGGGGTCAACGAAGAAGGGAATGCCGGTTGCGGAAGCTACCGCGTCCTCGTCCTCGGTGTGCGCACCGAGCAGGGGCGCGTCCAGGCTCAGGCCGGGGCCAATGTAGCCCTTGACCAGCTGCGGGTATGCTTTCAGGTCCTCTTCGCTGGCTGCCTCAACCTCAACCTCGCCGCCGATGCCCAGAAGGGCGCCGATGTTGACCTCAACGCGGCCCAGGTCCACGGCACGGTCGCCGGGAACGCCCACTGCGAAGACCTTACGCTCGCCGGAGGGGGTGATGACGGTGCCCAGGAAGCACTTGAGGGTCTGCGAAGCCTCGATGGCGCCGCCGGTCACCTCGGTGTGCAGCTCGTTCATGCGCTCCACCAGGGTCTCAATGGTGGCGGAGTCGGGGGTGTCCACAAGGATTGCCGCCGGGGTGTCCTCGGTGATCTCGATTTCCTCGGGAACCACGGTGGTCACGGCCTCAACGTTTGCCGCGTAACCGCCAGCCGAACGCACGAAAGTATCCTCACCGATGGGGGTCGGGTGCAGGAACTCTTCACTGCGGGAGCCGCCCATCGCGCCGGACTGTGCGGTCACAATGACAATCTCCAGGCCCAGGCGCTCAAAGATGCGCTGGTAGGCGGCACGGTGAGCCATGTACGCCTCGTTCAGGCCCTCATCGTCAATGTTGAAGGAGTAGGAGTCCTTCATGACGAACTCGCGACCGCGCAGCAGACCCGCGCGGGGGCGCGCCTCATCGCGGTACTTGGTCTGAATCTGGTACAGGTAAACCGGCAAATCCTTGTAGGAGGAGTACAGGTCCTTCACCAGCAGGGTGAACATTTCCTCGTGGGTGGGTGCCAGCAGCATGTCTGCACCCTTGCGGTCCTTGAGGCGGAAGAGGTTATCGCCGTACTCGTCCCAGCGGTTGGTTGCCTCGTAGGGTTCGCGGGGCAGCAGTGCGGGGAAGTGAACTTCCTGCGCGCCGATGGCGTCCATCTCTTCACGGATGATGTTCTCGACCTTGCGCAGTACCTTCAGGCCCAGGGGCAGCCAGGTGTACACGCCGGGGGCTGCGCGGCGGATATAACCGGCACGGACCAGCAGCTTGTGGCTGGCGACCTCAGCGTCTACGGGGTCCTCGCGCAGAGTGCGCACGAAGAGGTTGGAAAGGCGAAGTACCACGATTCTCCTTGAAAGGTCGATAGGTTTAGGTAGGGTGCCCGAGGCTCACCGGGTGAGCCGTAAATAGGCACAGTCGTCTTTAATTTTATAGCGTTTTAGGATTCGGCGTGTTTAGCGCTCAAAAATGATGGTCGAGAACTGCCCAATCTGCTCCCAACCGGTCCCCCGGTACATGGCAAGAGCACGGGCATTGTAGTCGTTCACGTACAGGCTCAGGTGCGAGTAGCGGCGCTGCAGAATCTGCGCGGCGGCGGCAAAGAACGGCTTAGCCAGCCCGTAGCCGCGGTAATCCGGGTGCAGCCACACGCCCTGCACCTGCGCGGCATCCAGGTTCACGATGCCCGCATCCGCCTTGAAGATAACCCGCCCATTCACATCGGTGACAATGGCGCTGCGCTGACCGGCAATGAGCGTGCGCAGGCGCGCCGCATAGCCGTCACCGTAGCGAGCAACCGGGTCGAAGCCGACCTCCTCGGTGAACATGGCGGCTGCGGCGGGCAGAAGCTCCCCCAGGTCCGCGGAGGTGGCGAGGCGCGCATACCCGGCAGCCTCACCACTGAGTTGAAAAGCGCCGGCGGGACTCTCCCCCGACTTGAGGGGCTCGGGTTTGATGGGCACGGGTTTGAGAGGCGCGGGCAGGTGCGCCGGCAGCTCAGGAAGCTCCACGGCGTAGAAGCGGGCGAGGTCCTTCTCCGGCGGCAGATACAGTAGCGGCTGATTGGGACGCTCCGACAGAACCCGCGCACGGTGATCGCAACCGTCACCCAGGCTTGGCTGCAGCATCTGCAGTAGCGGGCTCTTATCGCCGCGAGTCTGCTCGCACAGCTCCTGCATGCGCGTCCACAGGGGCATTACGAAGACGCTCTCACCGAACATGGAATCCAGGCGAGAACCCACCTGCAGCAGCAGCTGAGCCAGCGCATCACGATGCGCGAGCGCCGTAGCATCCAGGGTGGTGGCATCAGAGGTTTCTACACGTTCGGCAACATCATGTTCAACCGCGACACCGCACAGCCGCACCGGCACCACATTCGAACCCAACAGCAGCACACAGCACAACTGCCCGTCACGCTCACAACCCACAAAACCCTGATAGTAGTGCAGCGGAATACGCGGGGACCTCACCGGAAGAGGGCACGCCAAATAATGCTCAATGGAGTACAGATTCGGGACCGGGTCACTGAACAGGACCTCCTCCAGCTCATCGCACCACCGAGCATCCAGAGCAAAAACGTGTTCCTTCACGCGATCAAGCATAGGGGAAGAATCCATCGATGAAGCAGCCCGCCTGCCGCGCTTGGATTTAGAGCGGAAAGAACTTGGGCGAAGAGAAGATAAAAGATTAAGCATGCTGTGTTGAGTGATAGAGAATGAGCGATAGACAGATGAGTGACGATACGGGGCGTGCCCCGAAAAGTAGCCGAATTATGCGGCCACAGCCGGCGGCGACAAGCACCGGACCTGCCACCACCATAACCGGACATAACCGGAAAAGCGCGGAGGCGCCCTCAGCAGGGCGCCTCCGCGCACAAAAGCTAACTAGCTCACCGAAACAGCCGGGGAACCCTCGGGAACGTACTCGCCCGAAGCCTCCATCTCGGCGGCAATGCGGGTTGCCTCCTCAATCAGAGTCTCAACGATCTGATCCTCGGGCACGGTCTTAATGACCTCACCCTTCACGAAAATCTGGCCCTTACCGTTACCGGACGCCACACCCAGGTCAGCCTCACGAGCCTCACCCGGACCGTTCACCACGCAACCCATCACGGCAACACGCAGCGGAACCTTCATGTGCTCCAGGCCCTTAGTCACGTTCTCGGCAAGCTCCCACACGTTCACCTGCGCACGACCACAGGACGGGCACGAAACGATGTCCAGCTTGCGGGGGCGAAGGTTCAGCGACTCCAGGATCTTGGTGCCCACCTTCACCTCCTCAACCGGAGGAGCAGACAGCGACACGCGAATAGTATCGCCAATACCCTGAGACAGCAGAGTACCGAACGCCACCGAGCTCTTAATAGTGCCCTGGAACGCCGGACCAGCCTCAGTCACACCCAGGTGCAGGGGCCAGTCACCGCGCTCAGCCAGCTGACGGTACGCCTCCACCATCACCACAGGGTCGTTATGCTTCACAGAAATCTTGAAATCACGGAAACCGTGCTCCTCAAAGAGCGAAGCCTCCCATACAGCAGACTCAACCAGAGCCTCCGGAGTAGCCTTACCGTACTTCTCCAGCAGACGCTTATCCAGCGAACCGGCGTTCACACCAATACGCAGAGAAACGCCGTGGTCCGAAGCCATCTGAGCGATTTCCTTCACCTGGTCGTCGAACTTACGGATATTACCCGGGTTCACACGCACAGCACCGCAACCAGCCTGAATAGCCGCATACACGTACTTCGGCTGGAAGTGGATGTCAGCAATCACCGGAATGCGGGACTGCTTCGCAATGATCGGCAGAGCCTCCGCGTCCTTATCGGTCGGGCACGCCACACGCACAATATCGCAACCGGCAGCGGTCAACTCAGCAATCTGCTGCAGAGTCGCACCAATGTCGTGGGTCTTAGTGGTCGTCATCGACTGCACCGAAATCGGAGATTCAGAACCAACACCGACAGAACCCACCTTGAACTGGCGGGTTTTACGACGCGGCGACAGAACCGCAGGAGCGGGCTTCGGCATACCAAGGCTGACCGACAAGGTTTTCCTCCATACATGGGTTGTGAAGGACGTACGACGCATCCTTCGTTCAACTTTTTATTGTGCCACTGACGCGAAAGAAAGCACTAATACGGGTACCCTTACCGCGCGTGACAACACACTAAAACAGGGTGATGGGCTTAACAATATCCGCCACAATTAGGATGACAGACATCACAATGAATGCGCCCGCAACCACATACGTCAACGGCAGCAACTTCACCGGATCAAACGGACCCGGATCCTTACGCCCAGTCAGACGTGCAAAGAAGCGACGCACACCCTCCCAGAGAGCACCCAACACGTGGCCACCATCCAGCGGCAACAGCGGAATCAGGTTGAACGCAAAAAGCATCAGATTCATATTCGCCACCAGCGAGACCAACATCGCAGCCTTCGCCTTCACATCAATACGGTCAGTAGCCGTCACCTCACCGGCAATACGGCTCACACCCACCACAGACACCGGCGACTCAGCACTACGCTCGCCACCGGTCACCAGGGTCACCGTCAACTCCCACACACGCTGCGGCAACGAAAGCATCGACGAACCCACACGCGAAAGCGTATCGCCCACCATCGCGGGCACCTCAGTAATAGAACCGGGTACCAACTCACTCGACGGGGAAACACCCACAAAACCGCCGCGAGTCGTCGCAATCGAACCATCAGCGGCACGCGCATACTGGCCCTTACCGTCAGAAACCGGGCGGATCATCTCAACCGGAGTCACCGACAAATTCAGACGCTGACCATCACGCTCCACCGTCAGGGTGCTCGGGTGAGAACCCGCCGCACGAATCGCCGAAGACACAGCCTCCCACGAACCCGTCGACGCACCATTCACAGCAACCACACGGTCACCCACCTGCACACCAGCAGCCTTCGCAGGCGACGGAGTGGACTTATCCGTACACTCGCCATAGCTAATCGAATCATGAGTGACATTCACGCTCGGCACGCACTCAGACACCGCCGACACCTTATTCGTCACCTGCGCCGTACCAAAACCACAAATCAGCACAGCAGTACACACCACACCAATCAGCAGGTTCATCGTCGGGCCGCCCAGCATAATCACCATGCGCTTGAGCACCGGCAACTTATAGAACAGGCGGTCCTCATCACCGGGCTTCAGACGCTCAGCATCCGCCGCACGCGCCTCCTCAGCCATGGACGCAAACGGGCTGGTACTGCCCGAATGGCCCTCCTCATGGTGCTCCTTCACCTCAGCAGGGCTCGGCGGGTACATACCAATCATCGAAATGTAACCACCCAACGGGATCGCCTTGAAACCGTACTCAGTCTCGCCGCGGCGGAAAGAGAATACGGTCTTACCGAAGCCAATCATGTACTGCGGAACGCGCACATTGAACAGCTTCGCGGGCACCAGATGCCCCACCTCGTGCAGGGCAATCGAGACGGCAATAGCAATTGCCATGAGGATAATGCCCACAGCGTACAGCAGGATTTCCACGCTTTTTCTCGTTTCGGTTCGGGGATACGAAGCTTCTAGGATACTCGCTTAGCCTGTGAAGGCGCCCTCCCCCGCCTCATGTGACTATGCAGGACGGTGTGGGTGGGTACGCTATACCCTTCCTCCGCTCCTGCAGGGGAACCCACCCTCTCGGGTGCT